>NZ_JAUFQQ010000003.1:1285386-2570772 GCF_030409845.1 Flavobacterium branchiarum
ATTGCGCTTAAGTATTTAAATGAATCCGATTTTGAAAAATCACTAATCGTTTCACGTGTTGCTTTGCAACAAGCATTAATAGCTAAAGACAATAACTTAATTGCTTTCTCATATAATATTATTGCAACAAATTATAATGAGTTTTCTGAATTTGATAAAGCAATATACTATTATAAAAAAGCACTCTCCTTTGCCAATAAAACAACTAATAATGTTTTAAAAAATAAAATTAATAATAACTTGGGTAACGTGTATTGTTTTGAAAAAAAACAATACAAAAAAGGAATTGAGCATTATAAAAAATCTCTCGAGTACAGTAAAAAAGAAAAAGACAGCTCGCTTGTTTATTTCATTAATCTAAATATTACATGGGCATATTTTGATATTGGCGAATTTAAATTAGGCTTGCCTTATTTTAATTACATAAGGGCGCATCATAAAGAGCACTTCAATAAGCCTTCTGTTGTTGTGTTTAATATGCTTAACGGAATGTATTACTCTCATATGAAGGATAATGCTAAGGCTAATGAGAGTTTCTTGCAAGCAATTAAGCATGGGGTTTCTGGGGTTGTAAACTCTGATTTATTGTATTCGTATATTGAATATTCTAAGTTTTTAAATAAAATTGGAGATTATAAAAATGCATACAAATACATTGTTAAGTACAATGAGATAAAAGAAAAAATATACAATGAAGAAAAATTAAAAAAAGCTGAAAGTGCTGGGTTTAATCTTGAATTAGATGAGTATAAAAGGCAGATTGGTAAAATTGAAATTGAAAAAGGACTTCAAGATCAAAGTTTAAAGAAATCTAAGATTATAGTTTTGTTATTTGTTTTGACTTCTTGTATTTTTCTAATCTTAATAGTTACGTTGTATAAAAATGTTATTTTTAAAAAGAAGACAAATGCTAAGTTGTTATTTACAAATGAAGAACTTATCAAGGCTAAAGAACAAGCAGAAGAAGCTTCCATTCTTAAAACGCAATTTATATCTACAATAAGCCATGAATTACGTACGCCTTTATATGGTGTTGTTGGGATAACAAATATGTTATTAGAAGAGCATAAGGAATTAGCAAGAAGTAAGCATTTGAGTTCTTTGAAGTTCTCGGCTAGGTATTTATTGTCTTTAGTTAATGATATTCTTCAAATTAATAAAATTGAAGAGAATAAAATTGTACTCGAAAGTTTGACTTTTAATATGACTGACGAGATTAACATGATTAAAAATTCATTGTCTTTTTTGTCTCAAAAAAATAACAATCAGATTACAGTAATGATTGACCCAGCTATTCCAGAATATCTGATTGGGGACAAACTTAGATTTGCTCAAATTTTAATGAACTTAGTGAGTAATGCTTTAAAATTTACTAAAAATGGAGAAGTGTCTGTTATTGCAAACTTGGTAGAAGTCATTGGTAAAGCAAACTTTATTGAATTTCAGATAAAAGATACTGGAATGGGCATTGCAGCTGTAGATCAGGATAAAATTTTTGAGAAGTTTGTACAAGTTGGGCGAAATGAAGAGGATTATCAAGGAACTGGTTTAGGGTTGACAATTGTGAAACGATTGTTAAGTTTGTTTGGAAGTTCAATCTCTTTAGAAAGTAATGTTGGGGAAGGGACGGTATTTACATTTACAATAGTTTTTGAACATGATCTTGAGAGGACAAAAAGTATAATTAATGAAATTCAGGTTGATTTAACGTGTAGTCAAATGTTTAAAGTCTTAGTTGTCGAGGATAATTTAATTAATCAAATAGTTACTAAGAAAATTATAGAAAAGAATAATTATAGCTGTACTGTTGTTGATGATGGGTATGCGGCTTTAGAAATATTAGATGTCGAGGATTTTGATGTGGTTTTAATGGATATTAATATGCCAATGATGAATGGGTTTGAAACTACAAGAAAAATACGTTTAAAAGGTATAAAAACGCCTATTGTAGCTTTAACAGCTTTTGATAAAGATGAAATTAGTGAAGAGGCTATTTCTGCTGGTATAAATGATATTATAATAAAACCTTTTGAATCTGTGAAACTATTCAAAATTATAAATTGCCTTATAGTAGAAACAAAAAACGTTGGTTAGTACCAACGTTTTTTATTTTGCTTAGATGCATCTGATTTTCTTGATTTATGTGCTCCACCACTTCGGTTTGAGTTTTTAGGCTTAGCCGTTGCTGCAGCTTCTGGACTTCCAGCATGCCATTGATAAGGGTGGTCAGAAACTGTTTTTACATCAACTTTTATTAGTTTTTGAATGTCTTTCCAGTATCCGTGTTCGTCTTTGCTACAAAAAGAAATTGCAACTCCTCCGTTTCCTGCACGACCCGTTCTACCAATTCGGTGAACGTATGTTTCTGGAATATTAGGTAAGTCGAAATTGATAACATACGGTAATTGATCGATATCAATTCCACGTGCTGCTATATCTGTAGCTACAAGAACACCAACTTCTTTGTTTTTGAAAGCATCAAGTACGCGTTGTCTTGCGTTTTGAGATTTATCACCGTGAATTGCTTCGGCAGCGATATTGTTTTTTCTAAGTGCTTTTACAACATTATCGGCTCCGTGTTTTGTTCTAGAGAAAACCAAAACATTCGATAGTTCTTCATTTTTTATTAAATGATAAAGTAAGTTTCTTTTTTCTGTTTTTTCTACAAAATAAACACGTTGTTCTACGTTTTCTGCTGTAGATGATACAGGAGAGACTTCGACTTTTGCTGGATCTTGTAAGAACATTTCAGCTAGTTCACGAATTGCAATTGGCATTGTAGCTGAGAACAATAGTGTTTGTCTGTTTTTTGGAGTAAGTTTTACAATCTTTTTTACATCATTAATGAATCCCATGTCTAGCATTTGATCTGCTTCATCTAGGACTAAAACATGTAAATGATCTAAATCTAAAAATCCTTGTTTTTGTAAATCAAGTAATCTTCCTGGAGTTGCTACCAGAATATCTACTCCTTTTTTAAGAGTATCTACTTGTGGATTTTGTGAAACTCCACCAAATATTGTAAGCTGTGTTAAGTTGGTGTATTTAGCATAAGTTTCAAAACTTTGTCCAATTTGTACGGCTAACTCTCTTGTAGGTGTTACTATAAGTGCACGAATTTGCTTGGCTTTTTTTGATGAGCCTACGATTCGGTGTAATTGATGTATAATAGGAATAGCAAATGCTGCAGTTTTTCCGGTACCTGTTTGGGCACACCCTATTAAATCTCTTCCTGATAAAACAATCGGAATAGATTGCTCTTGGATAGGAGTAGGGTTTGTGTAGCCTTCTTCATATACGGCTTTTTGTATACTTTTTGAAAGTGATAAGTCTTCGAATAACATATTTTCGGTATTAAGAATTTAGTTTTAAGTACTAAATTTCTGTGCAAAGATAGGTTTATTCGGCTAATCGTTTATTTGATTATGGGTTTATTTGGTAAATGAAGGTATTAATTAGATTTTTTGATAATTAGCTTTTATAAAATCTGTAATCAAATAGCCTATTAGTTTGCCTATTAAATGGCTGTTTTTTTCTTCACCTAAATCAGGTGCACCTTCACAAATATGGATGTAGGCTGCATTTTGATGTTGACCAAAATAAGTGATAAACTGTCTTAATTCTTCTATAGAAAAGCCACTTAGTGTCATGGCGCTACTTGCGATATTCGGAATTGCATCCAAATCAATTTCGATTCCGTAGATGTCGGTTTTAACAAAGTCTAAAGCAAATTGCATTTCTGCATTGAAATCCTTTTCTTTTCGAATCTTCACGCTGTCATAGGTATTGTATCGAACGCGGTCTTCAATTTTTTTAATAATATCTAACACGCTTTTTGAGGTATAATTTTCGTGTAGACCAAATATGAAATATTTTTTTAAGAATCCTTCTTCATAGGCATATGAAAATCCATTTCCACTATGTCTTCCTTCGAGAATTCTAAAATCAGAATGTGCATCAAAATTAACTGCATTTATAGGTTTTCCATGTGCAAGAGCAGCTCCTTTTATGTTTCCGTAGGCATTGTTATGACCTCCACCAATGATTATTGGGATTTTTCCTGCTTTGATAACGTTAAATATAACGTGTGAAACCTCTTTGTCAACGCGCTCTACAAGTTGGCTTAGTTTTGATCGGTCATCGATGTCGTTGAAATCAAGATGTTCTACTTCTTTCATTTCTTGGCGTACATCAATTTGACCTAAAACGACAATATGGTTTCCTTTGCAAAAACGATTGTGCTGGATGTTTGCAATACTCTTTATGGCACTATCCCAAGCAGATGCAGCACCTGGTCTTCCGTAATTGGCGCGGATTCCAATATCTTCGGGAATTCCTAAAAGCACATACTTGGCTTCGCAATTTTTAAGAAAATCAATTACGTCAGCTCCCTTTGGAACTATAAGCATTTTTTCGCCAAATTTAATTTCACCACTTCTGTGATTCGTAACTTTAGCTAAGTCGTTAATAGTAAAAGGGATTAGTTTTTCCATAAAAAAAATATATTTCCCAAAAATAATATATTTGTAGCAACTTACGTTATTAGCTTATATTAATTATTAAATTTGTTTATAAAAAATTATTTAAAATATGGAAAATCAAAAGAAGAACAACTCGAGTCTAAAGGCAGTAATAGCGGTTTTAGCAATTTTATTGGTAGGTAGCTTAGTGTATATATATAAAATGACATCTGATTCAGAGGTTGTTAAAAATGAGCTTACTACAACCTTAACAGAGAAAGAATCTGTTATGAAAGATTTACAAGAATTAAAAGCAACTTACGATGCTGCAATTGCAGAAAACACATCTATGTCTGACGAATTAATTCAAGAAAGAGACAAAGTAGTTGGTTTAATGGATGATTTGAATAAAACGAAAGGTGATGTGTCTAAGTTTAGATCTCAAGTTCAAGCTATGCAAGGTAAAATGAAAGTTTTAGTAGCTGAAAACGATGAGTTGAAAAAACAAAATGGTGTATTAACTGTTCAACGTGATAGTACAATTGTAGTTTTAGGAGAGTCTAAAAAATTCAATGAAGTATTAGTTGGTCAAAATGAGGAATTGGCTAAAACAGTTGAAAAAGGATCTAAATTATCTATTTTAAACACTAAAACAGCTGCTTATAAATTAAGAAGTTCTGGAAAACAAATAGAAACTGATAAAGCTAGTAGAGCTGATGTATTGAAAATTAGTTTTACAATTGCTGAAAATCAAATTGCTAAATCTGGAGACAAGACTTATTATATACAAGTTATTGATAGTAAGAACAATGTTTTAGGTGATAAAAAGACAGAATCATTTGGAGATAAAACTTTAGTTTACAGTTTTCAAACGAAAGTTCAATATGAGAATAAAACTGTAAACGTTTCTGAAGATTTACCAGGTAAAAATTTCGAAAAAGGAACTTACTTTATCAATGTTTTTGATAATGATGAGTTGGTTTCAAAATCTAGTTTTACTTTAAGATAGTAAAAGGGCTTAAAAGTTAAAAGGGCTGTAAAACTTAGTTTTACAGCCCCTTTTTCTTTTTAATTTATTATCTAGATTTTCTTTTTTTATTCTGGTTGTCTTCTAGTTTCTTTAATGCTTTTTCTTGTTTCTTAGCCTTTAAATCTTTAGTAGATACTTTCATATTGTTTACCTTAGCCATGCTCTTAATTTTTTAATTATTTAAATTGTTTAAAAAGAACCGTGATCCTAAAATTTATGGAAATAAATAAAACTTTATATAGCGAGTATCATTATCCAATTTATGTTGGCAATGATTAGAATGTGAAAAAAATAAAGTTTATAGGATTCAATAAGCACACTCGCGGGTGCTTAATAATTCGGGAAGATTTTTAATTTAAAGGAATTAAGAAACGTAACTGGAACGTTGACATTAGGAATCATGATTATGCTAGTATTGAAACCTCTTTGTTTCAAACTAAATTTGCATAAAGCTATTATGTTGCCTAATGTATTCATAAAAAAAAAGCTATTTCTTAAAAAGTAAAGATACTGACTTATTTACTTGAAACAAAGGCTAAATTGTTCTTTTATAGTTTTTTAATGTAATTCAGCCTCTGTTTGGTTTTGTGTTTTTTATTTGAAAATTTCTCCTTCAATAAAAACACTTTCTATTAAATTACTAGCAAAAGCATAAGGCAATTGATAATAAGAGGTAATAGGTTTAGTAATTATGAAATTGGCTTTTTTGCCTATTGTTATAGAACCGTGTGTGTTAGAAACTCCCATTGCATAAGCTCCATTTATTGTAGCGGCATTAATAGCTTCTTCGGGTGTCATTTTCATCTTGATGCAAGCAGTAGCAACAACAAAATTCATATTACCAGATGGAGTAGAGCCAGGGTTGTAATCTGTAGCTAATGCTACTGGTAATCCTGCTTTTATCATTTCTCTTGCAGGTGTATATGGAATGCTTAGGAAATAGGAACACGATGGCAATGCTACAGGCATTGTTTCAGTGTCTTTTAATGCTTGGATGTCCTCTGGAGTCATTATCTCAAGATGATCGACTGAAAGAGCTTTATGTTTAACACCTGCTTGGATACCACCAATAGAATTGAATTGATTGACATGGATTTTCGGTGTTAATCCGTTTTGGACACCAGCTTCCATGATTTGTTCTGTTTCTTCTACAGAAAAATAGCCTGTTTCGCAAAATACATCGACATAATCAGCTAGTTTATTTTTAGCTATTTCGGGTAGCATTTTGAGAATGATCTCATCAATGTATCCTTTTTTGTTTTCTTTAAATTCTAAAGGAAATGCATGTGCACCTAAAAAAGTCGCCTTTATGGTTACTGGGTAATTTTCGCTAAGTTTTTTTATAACTCTCAGCATTTTTAGTTCTCCATCGACTGTAAGTCCGTAACCAGATTTTATTTCAACTGCTCCAGTTCCTAATCGCATCACCTCTTCAAGTCTAGCTTTGGATTGGTTATAGATATCTTCTTCGGAAGTTTCGTTAAGTTTTTTGGCGGAATTTAAAATTCCACCACCACGATTGGCAATTTCTTCATAAGAAAGACCATTTATTCTATCTACAAATTCTTGCTCTCTGTTACCAGCATATACAATATGTGTATGACTGTCACACCAAGTTGGAAGAATCATTTTTCCTGTAGCATCAATAGTTGTGTCAGCTTTTATTTCCGGAATACTTTCCATTGTCCCAAAGCCTGCTATTAAATTATCTTTTAAAACTAAATAAGCATTTTTTATGGTTGGAAGAATTGCCATATCGGCTCCAGAAACTTTAGAGATTGCAGTTTCTCGAACTTGTATTAACTCTTTTATATTGATGATAAGGGTTGTCATTGTGTGTGTGTTTAATTATTCTGAAACAGTGATTTCGAACATTTTGTCCCAGTTTTTACCTGTTACAAAAATTGTTTTTGTTTTTGGGTTGTATGCAATTCCGTTTAAAACGTCGTCGATTGTTATACTAGGTGCTAATTGTTTGCGTAACCCTGACATATCAAGTATTCCTTCGACAGCTCCATTTGTTTGGTTTACTACAGCAATTGCATCTTTTTGGAAAACATTTACATAGAATTTTCCGTTGATTAATTCTAGCTCGTTTATAGCTTTAATTTTAGAAGTTCCTGAGTAAACATTGATGTAATCAATCATTTTTTGAGTTTCTGGATCCATCTTCCAAATCTTTTCAGTTCCATCACCTTGATAAATGTATTTACCGTCATTTGTCATTCCCCAACCTTCAATGTCTTTGTCATATTGGAACGTTTTGATAAGTTTTAATGTATTGATATCATATATAAAACCTGTTTTTTCTTGCCAAGATAATTGGTATAGTTTGTTGTTGATGATGGTAATTCCTTCGCCAAAATATTTACTATCAAGTGTGATCTCTTTATATACTTTACCTGTTTTGTAATCGAACTTTCTAAAATAAGAATCTCCTTTTTGTCCTGTACTTTCGTAAAGGGTATCTCTGAAAAATTCTAGACCTTCAGTAAATGCTTTCACATCGTGTGGATAGGTGTTTACAATTTTATATTTCAGTAATTTTGGTTGTACGTTTGAAACTAATTCTATTCTAGAAGTAGCTTCTGAGTTATCTCCATCAAAATAAACTACCGCTTTTAGTTTTTGGTATCCTAGTTTTTGATCTTTCAATTCAAAGTTTACTTTGTTTAAACCTTTCACCGATCCGACTTTTTTGTCGTTTACAAAGTAGGCAATACTATCGATTTGTTTAGAATCTGGGTTTAAAACTCCTAAGGAAACAGACTGATTTGTCAGAAAATGTGCTGGAAAAGCAGAATCGTCAAAAGAAAATATAGAATTTTCACTTTTTTTTGTCTCATTGCATCCGATTAGTGTTATTCCTAATAAAATGAAAGCTAGTGTGTTATGTTTTTTCATGGTGTAAAATTTGAAGTAGGCAATATACAATGTTATTTTTATAGGCACAAAGCTCTTGCAAAAATATAAAAAGATTGTATATTTGCACCGGCAAGTCCTACACGATCTGCTCCTGCAGACTCCCCCAGGATGGGAACATAGCAAGGGTAAGTGGTTGAGCGATGCGATGTAGGTCGCTTGCCTTTTTTTTAATCTGAATTTTTATTCAGATTTTTTTTTGAAATTAATTTAAATGTTATCTTCCTTAGGGGAGATTTTTTTATTTTTGGACCTTACTAAGTTATATTATGTTTCTCTATTGTGGGATTCACTTAAAAGATCCTTAACGGATATAGCTTTTTATATTTAATCAATAACATATAATCTACAATATGAGTAAAGTAGTGCTGATTACAGGCGGATCTTCGGGAATTGGAAAATCTATTGGTGAATTTTTACATAATAAGGGATTTGTAGTGTATGGAACGAGTAGAACTCCTGAGAAGGTTTTGAATTCTGTTTTTCCTTTAGTTGCTTTGGATGTTCGTAATGCGGAGTCGATTAAAACTGCAATTACTAAAATTATTCAAACTACAGGGCGTTTAGATGTTGTTATTAATAATGCTGGTGTTGGAATTACGGGGCCTTTGGAAGAAATTCCTTCTGAAGAAATCAAGAATAACTTTGAAACTAATTTTTTTGGACCTATTGAGGTTATGAAAGCTGTTTTACCTCAAATGCGTGAGCAAAAATCGGGATTGATTATAAATATCACTTCTATAGCTGGATATATGGGATTGCCTTACAGAAGTGTTTATTCGGCTTCTAAAGGGGCACTTGAGTTGATTACTGAAGCTTTACGAATGGAAGTAAAGTCTTTTGGTATTACTATTACTAATGTTGCTCCAGGTGATTTTGCTACTAATATTGCTGCAGGGCGTTATCATGCACCTGTAATCTCTGGTTCTGCTTATGAAAAAGTATACGGAGAGGTTCTTTCTACTATGAATGAACATGTGGATGCAGGCGGTAATCCTAATGAAATGGCAGAAGCGATTTATAAAATTATGCAGACTGATAAACCAAATGTGCACTATAAAGTTGGGGCATTTATGCAGAAATTTTCAATTGTTTTGAAACGTATTCTTCCTGATAAAGTTTATGAAAAGATGTTAATGAATCATTATAAGTTGTAATTTTGTAATGATGATGCGTGAGGGATAGGAGCAAACTACCAAAGTAGTGCGTATAGCCCGACCAGATTTACAAAAGGCGCTTAATAAGCGGTTTGTAGGTAGCGCATTTTGGAAATTGGGTCACGCCCAAATATTGGAACACAATTAAATATAATACATATGAAATTTTTTATTGACACAGCTAATTTAGCTCAAATTAAAGAAGCACAAGCATTAGGTGTTTTAGACGGAGTTACTACTAATCCATCATTGATGGCAAAAGAAGGAATTACTGGAAAAAATAATATTTTGAAACATTACGTTGACATTTGTAACCTTGTTGAAGGTGATGTTAGTGCCGAAGTTAATGCTTTGGATTACGACGGAATGATTAAAGAAGGAGAAGAATTGGCTGAATTACACGAGCAAATCGTGGTTAAATTACCAATGACTAAAGAGGGGGTTATGGCTGCTAAATATTTCTCTGATAAAGGAATTAAAACAAACGTAACTTTAGTATTCTCGGCTGGACAAGCTTTATTGGCAGCTAAAGCTGGTGCGACTTATGTTTCTCCTTTTATTGGTCGTTTAGATGATGTTTCTACAGACGGTTTAGCACTTATAGAAGAAATTAGATTGATTTATGATAACTACGGTTATGAAACTGAAATTTTGGCTGCTTCGGTACGTCACACTATGCATATCGTAAACTGTGCTAAAATTGGTGCTGATGTTATGACTGGGCCTCTTTCTGCAATTTATGGTTTATTGAAACACCCATTAACAGATATCGGATTGGCACAGTTTGTTGCTGATTTTGAAAAAGGGAATAAATAATTTTCCTTAAAATAATTTTGAACCGCCTGTTTGTAATAAAATAGGGCGGTTTTTTTATGCTTTTTTTTAACTGCAATCTTGTCTTTCTGAGGCACGAAGAATCTCCGTAAGTAACTAGGTAAAGTATTACTAGATTGTTGAGCTACTAGGTGCGATTACTTCTTCTATTCGCTATCACTCGGGTCTTCGTACCTCAGAAAGACAAGATTGAGGTAATGTAGGATTCTAAAAAAAACGATTTTGTGTTAGCTACTTTTTGTATCCCTGCAGTTTTCGTATCAATGCAAAAAAAAAGTCCCATTGTAAAATGGGACTTTTCTATTTTGGTAGGTGTTTATTAGTGACCACCTGATAATTTTTTGTCGAAGCTTATTCCTTGTTTCTTAAGGATTCCGCTTACTTTCCAAGCGTAAAATGCAAGGTAAGCAAAACATAAAACACCAATGATGTAACTAGCTTGGATTCCGATACTTTCTGAAACGTAACCTTGTAGCCAACTGATTACTCCACCACCCATGATCATCATGATTAAGAAACTACTTCCTTGGCTTGTGTTTTTTCCTAGTCCGCTTACTGCTAATGTAAAGATACAAGGCCATAATGTACTACAGAAAAGACCAACACTAGTAATTGCGTAAACGCTGACCATTCCGTGAGTTGACATACCAATTGCAAGAGCAATGATTCCTAATGAAGAAAATATAAGTAACATTCTAGCTGGGTTTCCTTTACTAGCGATATCGGCAGCAATAAGTACTAAAATGATTAATCCGTAGATATAGAATGGAGTTAAATCGTGTTTTGCAATTGCATTTACTCCTAAGAATACACCAAATGCTAAATATGGAGCTAAGAAACGTAATATTTTTTGTAAGCTAAGGTCATTTGTAAATGCTTCAACAGCACCTGTCCAACGACCAATCATTAAACTCGCCCAGTATAGCGAGATATACGGTGCTACTTCGTGTGTTAAGAATCCTAATTTGGTTTCCATATAAGCAGGTAAGTTACTCGCTGTAGATACTTCAACTCCTACATATAAAAAGATTGCAATCATTCCCATAACTAATTGTGGGTATTGTAAAGCAGATTTTTTTGCAATTGAACCTTCAATTGCAGCGTCTTCTTGTACTAAAGCTGGTCTGTCTGGAAGAGATGAGAATTTTAATAATATTGCAACTAATAAGAAAGCAAATCCTAGTATTAAATAAGGGATTTTTACACTTTCGATGCTTAAAGTAGTTGTTTTGTCAACACTTGATCCAAAGATTGCAAAACTCACGATTAACGGACCAATTGTTGTTCCAAGGTTGTTGATTCCACCTGCTAGAGTTAAACGCTGTGAGCCTGTTGAAATAGGGCCTAAAGCGATTGCTAACGGGTTGGCAACTGTTTGTTGTAATGAGAATCCTAATGCAACAATGAATAAACCTGATAACATTAATGGAAAAGATCCTGTGTTTGCAGCTGGATAAAATAATAATGTTCCTAAAGCTGAAATTAATAAACCTAATGATAAACCGTTTTTGTAACCAATTTTGTTGACTAAATCTTCTTTGATTAAGTAAGAAATACCCATATATATTAAAGATCCAACAGTATAAGCTATATAAAATGCTAATGATACTAACTGACTTTCTCCTTGTGATAAATTAAAGGCTGTTTTAAATACTGGGATTAATATATCATTACTAGCTGCAACGAATCCCCAGAAGAAGAATACGACCACTAGAGGAATAAATTGTCCCCATTTTGTTTGTACATTTTCTGAACTCATAATGTGATAAGGTTAATTTAATTTGTTTTTATTTGTTTTTTGACGAGCGTAAATGTATTTGTTAACTCGATGAAAAAAAAATAAAACGGAACAAATAATGTTAAATTTATACCAACGGCATGAATTATTCAACAAAGTGTTGTTTTTTGGTAACGTAAAACAAATGATATTGAGGGGTTTATTCCAGTATTTTACTCTTTACTTCTTTGCTATAATTCCTACCTATAGGGAGAGTGAAAGATTGGATTTGTATTCGGTTTCCTTCAATGAATTTCACTTTATTGACTGCAATTAGATAGGATTTGTGAATACGCATGAATCTATCAGCAGGTAATTCATCTGATAATGCTGTTAATGACTTGTGTGTGATGTATGTTTTATCAAGGGTTACAACCTTAATGTATTCTTTCATTCCTTCTACAAATAAAATTTCATCAATGTTTATCTTTATCATTTTTTTATCAACTTTGATAAAAAGATGCGGTTCAACACGGTGATTTTCAATCTTAATGTTGTTCTTTAAATTGTATTCAGTTGTAATTTTATTGATGCATTTTATAAATCGAGGTAATGGAATAGGTTTTACTAAATAATCTAAAACTTCAAGATCATAACTTTCAGCTGCAAACTCTCTAAAAGCTGTGGTTATAATAACTTTTGTTTTGTTTTCTATTAGGCTAATGAGTTCAAAGCCGGTCATCATTGGCATATTAATATCCAAGAATACAGCATCGACGCTAGTATTGTTTATAAAATCTAGCGCTTCAAGTGCGTTAACAAAAGTACCGGTAACTTCAAAATCGGTAAAATTTGTGAAATAGTTTTGTAGAACTTTGATTGCCAATGGTTCATCGTCAATCAATACGCATTTAATCTTCATTATTAATAGGTATTTGCAAGCGAATTATGTAATAATTAAATTTGGTTTTGGATTCTAAATTGTAACTGTTTTTGTAGATTAGTCTTAGTCTTTTTAGTGTGTTAGTTAAACCAATCCCTTTTTTAGTATTTAGATTTTGTGAATGTACAAAATTATTTATTACTTCAAAATCCAGTATTTTATTATCAATGATTTTACAATTTACTTTTATCTTTAAATTGGGATTATTAAGGCCTCCATGTTTAAAAGCATTTTCTATTAACGAGATGAATATCAAAGGAGGAACTTCTACCTCGTCTATGTCTGATTCTAGATTGATGCTTACTTCGACATTTTCGAATCGGAGTTTTTCTATTTCAACATAATTATGGATGTAATCAATCTCTTGAATTAATTTAACATATTTCGTTCCTTTTATGTCATATAAAACATATTCCATTAATTTAGAAAGTTTGATAATCACATCTGGAACTTTATCAGATGATTCTAGAGATAATGCGTATAGGTTATTTAGAGTGTTAAAGAAAAAATGGGGTTGTATCTGGTTTTCAAGATATTTTAATTTAATTTTAAATTGATTTTCTCTCAACGATCGATTTCTTTCTCTTTCTCTCAACCATGTAAGAGTTAGATATACAGAAGAAGCCATTGCTACTACATATAATTCACCAATGCATACCGCTACAATATGATTTATTTCAAAAGGTTTGTATTCACGATTTGCTTCTGGCCAAATATCTTGTGATATTATATAATAGGTAAGAGCCGTTTTTATTAAATAAATTGCAAACAAGCTCAGTATTAGACTAAATGTGTATTTGGTATATTTTGATTTTAATACATAACGAGGTACCAGAACAAATAGATTAAAATATACTAAAGGTATGTGTAATGAGAATTCTATAAGGTTTGATTTAAAGGAATAAGGATAATCATTAAAATAGGCTCCCCATCTTAAAAAATTTAATATAAAGTAAACTCCCCAAAACCAAAGGTGATTTTGAAGTTTAATATCAAATTTCATTTTACTGATTGCTTTCAATTATTATGTAGGTTTTATTGTGTGAAGATATTTTGTGCAACTTTAAACAATTTGTTAATGAAATCAACTATTTTTTATTTAAAATTTTAAAAAAAATATAAAAATCGTCATTTTTTCAGTCTGAAAACGTTTTCGTATAGCGTATTATTGATTATTTTATGTCGTTCGTTTAAAGTTTGTTGTTGTTGGTATAATTTATTTTTTTTAACAATACGTTAAGAATAGATTTGCTACATAACTAACAAAAAAAATAAACATGAAAAAAATTTTCTTAATCTTTATGATTGTTTTTACGGCTCAAGTTTCGCTTGCTCAAGTAAAAAATATCAAAGGTGTGATTACAGATTCTGATGGACTGCCGTTGCCAGGGGCTTCCGTTGCAGTTCAAGGGGGACAAAAGGGAGCTATTACCGATTTTGACGGTGTGTTTTCTATTGAAGCTCAAAAAGGACAAACATTGGTTTTTACTTATGTAGGTTTAGAAACGCAAAATATTGTAGTTGGAGATGCAACTACTATTAATGTAAAATTACAAAATGCAAGTTCGAATGCTTTAAATGAAGTTGTCGTGACTTCATTAGGTGTTAAAAAATCGAAAAAGTCTTTAACATATTCTGCACAAGAATTAAAAGGAGAAGAATTAACACGTGTAAAAGATGCTAACGTTATTAATACAATTGCTGGTAAAATTGCCGGTGTTGCAGTAACTAAGAGTTCTGGTGGTACTGGAGGATCTACAAAAGTACTTATTCGTGGTAACTCTTCTATTACTAATAGTCAACCTCTTTATGTTATTGATGGTATTCCTTTGTATAACGGAAGTTCGAATCAACCAAACGATTCTTTTGGTAGTACTGCTGGTGGTAACCGTGACGGAGGTGATGTTGTTTCTTTAATTAATCCAGATGATTATGAAGGAATGACTGTACTTAAAGGAGCTGCTGCAACTGTATTGTATGGTTCTCAAGGAGCTAACGGTGTTATTTTACTTTCTTCTAAGAAGACTAAAGAAAATAGTTCAAATTTAGCTGTTTCTTCTGTTACTACTTTTGAATCGGTACATTCTTTACCAAAATTCCAAAATGAATACGGAACTCTTAACGCACAAAAATCTTGGGGCGGAAAAGTAGATTCAAAAGATTTCGTTAAAGATTTCTTTAATACTGGTGTTACTCAAATTACATCTTTGGCATTTACGTCAGGATCAGATATTGCTACTACAAGTTTATCTTATGCTAATACTACTGCTTCTGGGGTTATGGAAGGAAACGGATTAAAGAAAAATAATTTCGGAATTCGTCAAACAGCTAAATTTTTTAATAATAAATTAACTGTTTCAGCTGATGCAAAATACACAAGTCAAACTATCGACAATAGACCAGTAAATGGACTTTATTCAAATCCTTTAACAGGAGTTTATTTGTTCCAAAGAGCTAATGATTTCGATTATTATAAAAATAATTTTGAAGTATTTATGCCTAATAGAAATCTTTATGGTCAAAATTTTTATACTCCATTGAATTCTGATATTTATGTTCAAAACCCTTATTGGTTAATCAACAGAAACAAATCTGTGGATAAAGATAATTTCTTTAACGGAAATTTAGCTTTAGATTTTAAAGCTAACAATTGGTTGAGTATTGGAGCAAGATATAGTTATAATAGAATTGAAAATGATTTCGATAAAAGAATTTATGCTACTACAAATAATACTTTGGCTGGTGTAAATGGAAGATATATTAATATAAATACATTAAGTACTCAACGTTATGGAGATTTAATTGCTAAAATTAATACTAACTTCAATGAGAATTTTAGTTTTAATGCAATAGTAGGTGCAAGTATTAATAATACACTAGCAAATGACGCGACTGTTTTAGATTCGGGTATTACTCCAGGACTTATTAATGCTAACCTTTTTACATTAGGTAACTTTGGAAGTAATAAAGGAGTAGATAATTTAAGTCTTCAGTCTACTGGTTCTTCAAGAGAGGTTCAGTCTGTATTTGCTTCTACTACTTTTGGTTATAAAAACATGTTGTATTTAGATATTACTGGACGTAATGATTGGTCTTCTACTTTAGTAAATACAAAAACAGGATCTTATTTTTACCCATCTGTAGGAGCAACGGCTATTATTAGCGAGATGGCAACTATGCCAGATTGGATTAATTTTGGAAAAATTAGAGCAACTTATGCAGAAGTTGGTAATGATGTTTCGGCTTTCGTAACTTCACCAAAATCAACTGTTCAAGGAGGTAACCTTATTTCTCCTATAGTTGGGCCTAGACCTGGAGAAGGATTAAAACCAGAGCTAAAATCAGAATATGAGTTTGGTACTGAGTGGAGAATGTTTGATAACAGATTAGGTTTAGAGGTTTCTTATTATAAATCAGAAACTAAAAATCAATATATTCAAGTTCCTGCGCCTTCAACAAATCCTTTTGGTTATACTTTTTACGGAATTAATGCTGGTAGCATTGAAAATAAAGGTTTTGAGGTTGTTCTTACTGGAAAAATTATTAAAGGAGATAAATTTTCATGGGATACTACAATAAACTATTCTCAAAACAAGAATACAGTTAAAGAAATCCCTTCAGAATTAGGAGGTTCAATTCCTTTAACTCCTGTAAACAATGTTAACTACAGATATGCTTTAACTGAAGGTAGACCTTTTGGAATTATTGAAGGAAAAGAGATTCTTAAAAACGATAAAGGGGAAATTATTTTAGATTCAAAAGGTAATTTATCTGTTGATGGTAAATTTAAAGAAGTAGGGAATTCAAATCCAGATTTTATGTTAGGTTGGTCTAACACATTTAAAATTGGTGCTTTTACGGCTAACTTCTTGATTGACGGACGTTTTGGAGGAGATGTAATGAGTATTACTGAGGCTATGAATGACTCTTATGGAGTTTCAAAAAGAACTGGAGATGCAAGAAATGCTGGTGGTGTTCCAATTAATGGAGTTAAACCAGATGGTTCAAAAGTGACTTCAATGCCAGCTGAACAATATTACAGTGCAGTTGGTGGATTTGCTGGAGCTACTGCTGAGTATGTTTATGATGCAACAAACGTTAGTTTAAGAGAGGTTTCATTAGGTTATACTTTTAATAAAAAAGTTATTCCATTTGTTAACACAGCGACTTTATCATTAATAGCAAGAAATTTATTCTTCATTTATAAAGATGCTCCATTTGATCCTAACATTGCTTTAAGTACAGGTCAAGGTTTACAAGGTGTTGATATATATGGTGCACCATCAACAAAAAGCATTGGACTTAATTTAAATGTAACTTTCTAATTTAAAAAATCATGAAAACAAATCATATAAAAAAATCATTAATCTGTTTTGGTCTTTTAACCTTAGTTGGTTGTACAGATAATTTTAATGAAATTAACAGTAATCCTGATGCTTTTACCTATTTGGAAACAACTCAGGACTTTAATCACATCAACGGGCCTTTTAAAACTATGTTTGACAACGTAGGAGTTAATACTCCAGGTTGGAAATACCAGTTGGCTAATGATTTATCTGGAAACAATTGGGGTGGATATACAGCTGCACCAGGTTTCGATGGGGCCAATAATCTTTCGTATGCACTTTCTGACAACTGGAATCTTTGGGCTTGGGAAGCAGCTTATGCACAAGTGATGGCGAATTTCTTCAAAGTAGAAAGAGAAGCTAAAGGTAAATATGATGAGTTTTTTGCTCTTGCTACAATTATAAAAGTACAAACTTTACATAAAGTAGCAGATGCATGGGGTCCAATTGTATACTCTAAATTTGGTACTACCGATCCAGCAATTGGGTATGATTCTCAAGAAGAAGTTTATGGATTTATGTTTAAAGACTTAGATTTTGCTGTTGCAGAATTGACAAAAAGAGTTGATGCAGGAGAGGAAAGTTCTTTTAATAATATTGATCGTTCATCATACAAAGGAGATTACAAAAGATGGGTTATATATGCTAATTCTTTAAGATTAAGATTAGCGATGCGTATTGTAAAAGTTAATCCAGCATTAGCAAAAGCAGAAGCTGAAAAAGCAGTTAGTCAAAAATTTGGTGTAATGACTACGGCTGATGATACTTTTATCGTAAATAAAGATGTGTCGCAACATCCTCTTAGAGTAGTTTCTTATGATTATAATGATAGTCGTATGTCTGCAGATATGGAGTCTATTATGGGTGGATATAATGATCCTAGAATGAAAGTTTATTTTGCTACCTCTATAAAATATCCTGGAGAATATAAAGGAATTCGTACTGGAGGAATTATGGGAGACAAAACGTTACATCAAGATTTTTCTAACTTCGGTAAGATAATTAAAGAAGACAAACAAGTTGTTTGGTTAAATACGGCTGAAATTTATTTCTTAAGAGCTGAAGGAGCTTTAAGAGGTTGGAATATGGGTGGTGATGCAGGAACATTTTATAAAGCTGGTATTACTGCATCTTTTGATCAACTTGCTACTGGTGGTGCCGCTGATTACATTCTAGATAATGTAAAAACGGCTAAAGATTACGTAGATCCAGTTGCTTCATTTAATAGTGGTTTAGCTGTAAATAAAGTGACTATTGCTTGGGATCCTGCAGCAACTAATGAGGTGAAATTACAAAAAATTATCACTCAAAAATGGATTGCTAACTTCCCTGATGGTTTCGAAGCTTGGTCTGATCACCGTAGAACGGGTTATCCTAAATTGTTACCAGTTCTTAATAATCAAAGTGGAGGTAAAATTAGTACCGAACTTGGTGTAAGAAGAATAAATTTTGTACAGACTGAAAAAGATGGAAATCCTGAAGGTCTTAAAACAGGTATTGCAAAACTTGGAGGACCTGATCATGGTGGAACTAGAACTTGGTGGGATACTACTGGTCCTAACTTCTAATAAAAAATCAAATTTTTAAGAAAGAATGTAAGTGGCATAAGTAATGAAAATTACTTATGCCTCTTTTAAACTTGCATGTCTTTACAATAAATATTATAAAAAAAATAAAATGAAAAGTGCTATAGAAATTAAACCAGACATTAGTTATAAAAGCGCTGGTAAATTTGAAGAGACACGATTTGAAAAAATCCACAATGAAATCTTCAAGAATTCTACCGAAGCATCGATAATTGTTGCGCAGGAAATTGCTCAATTAATTAGATCAAAACAAGAAAAGAACAAATCTTGTGTACTAGGTTTAGCTACAGGTTCTTCACCTATAAAAGTGTATGAAGAATTAGTTAGAATGCACAATGAAGAAGGATTAAGTTTTAGCAATGTTGTTACTTTTAATTTGGATGAATATTATCCGATGACTAAAGAAAACAAACAGAGTTACCACCATTTCATGCATCAACATTTGTTTAATCATATCGATATTAAACCAGAGAATGTAAATATTCCAGATGGTACGGTTTCGATTGATGAATTGAATCAATATTGTATTGATTATGAGATGAATATTAAAAATGCTGGAGGACTAGATTTTCAATTATTAGGAATTGGTCGTACAGGGCACGTAGGATTTAACGAGCCGGGTTCACATATAAATTCAGGAACACGTATTATTACTTTGGATCATATAACGAGAGTAGATGCTTCTTCCGATTTTAACGGGATTGATAATGTGCCAAAAAGGGCTATTACAATGGGAGTATCTACAATTCTCAGATCCAAAAGAATAGTACTGATGGCTTGGGGACAAAACAAAGCCGATATTATTAAGAGAACCATTCAAGGTGATATTAGCTCAGAAGTTCCAGCTACATTTTTGCAAAACCACGGTAATGCAACTTTTGTATTAGATCAATCGGCGGCATCAGAACTAACACGTTTTAAAACACCTTGGCTAGTAGGAGAATGTATTTGGAATCAAGAATTAAAAAGTAAAGCGATTGTTTGGTTGTGTCAAAAAACAAAACAATCTATTTTAAAATTAACTGATAGAGATTACAACAATAACGGAATGTCCGATTTATTGGCTCAAGAAGGTTCTGCTTACGATTTGAACATTAATATGTTCAACGTATTACAACATACGATTACAGGATGGCCAGGAGGAAAACCCAATACAGACGATTCACATCGTCCAGAGAGAGCCAATCCAGCTAAGAAAAGAATTATCCTTTTTAGTCCACATCCGGATGATGACGTTATCTCAATGGGGGGAACATTCTCAAAATTAATAAAACAAGGGCATGATGTACACGTAGTATATCAAACCTCTGGAAATATTGCAGTAACTGATGATGAGGCATTAAAGTTTGCTGAGGTTAGTAATGATTTTATTGCTGATGCAGGCGCAAAAATAAATTTCAAATCTGTGATTGACTTTCTGAATAATAAATCGGAAAATCAAATTGATTCATTGGAAGTGAGGAAGTTAAAAGGACTTATCCGTCGAAGAGAATCGTATGCAGCAACGAGATATATTGGATTAAAAGATGAAAATACCCATTTCCTAGATCTTCCATTTTATGAGACAGGACAAATCAAGAAAAATCCGTTAGGTCTTGAAGATATAGCTATCGTAAAAGATATTATCGAAAAAATAAAACCACATCAGGTATTTGCCGCAGGAGATTTAGCAGATCCACACGGAACGCACGAAGTATGTTTAAATGCCATATTCGCAGCAATGAAGGAATTAAAACCACAACCTTATATGGATGATTGTTGGTTATGGTTGTACCGAGGTGCTTGGCACGAATGGGATATTCATGAAATAGACATGGCAGTACCGTTAAGCCCATCAGAAGTGTTATTAAAACGTCATGCGATTTTGTATCACCAATCTCAAAAAGATAGAGTGATGTTTCAAGGTAACGACTCAAGAGAGTTTTGGGTTAGAGCCGAAGATCGTAATAAAAACACAGCAATTTTATATGACGATTTAGGACTAGCAGAATATGAAGCAATCGAAGCTTTTAAACGTTTTGATTATTAATAAGTTTTAAAGAGTATTTAGAATAATTTTAGTTACAAAATTCAGATGGCAATCTTAGTGATAAAGAGGTTCAAATAGGTTTTCTTCTGAGTTTTGTTTTTACCCCCGAGTTTTTTAGGTCAATATTTATTGATTGCAAAAGGCTCTTTACAACAAAAAGTATGAAATATATATTGATTTTATTATTTTCTGGGATAGTTGCAAATGCTCAAATAAAGAAAGAGCAATTAAACCTTATGCCCTGGCCACAAACAGTAAATTTAAGCCAAGGCACATTTGCTCTAACTAAAGGTTTTAGAGTGAATATTACTGGAAATCCTAATCCAAGAATCTTTAGTGCAGCAACTCGTTTTTTAAGACGATTAGATGGAAGAACAGGTTTGTTTTTTGAACAAGATTTTTTGACTAAGTTAAATTCGGCACCTACAGCACAATTACAAATAAATTGCACTAAGAGTGGTAAAATTGGTTTATATGAAGACGAGAGTTATCATCTTGATATAAAACAAAATCAAATTACTATTAATGCAACAAGTGATTTAGGAGCATTGCATGGTCTTGAAACATTGTTACAAATGTTACAAAACAATAGTACTTCTTACTATTTTCCAGTTTCTCAAATTTCAGATTTCCCAAGATTTACTTGGAGAGGTTTAATGATGGATGTTGCAAGACATTTTCAACCTGTAGATGTTGTTAAAAGAAATTTAGATGCCTTAGCAGCTGTTAAAATGAATGTTTTTCATTGGCATTTGGTAGATGATCAAGGTTGGAGAATTCAATTAAAAAAACATCCTAAACTTACTGAATTAGCATCGGATGGTTTTTTCTATACGCAAGAAGAAATTAAAGATATTGTAAAATATGCTGATGAACGTGGAATTATGGTAGTACCAGAAATTGATGTTCCAGGTCATGCATCTGCTATTTTAACAGCTTATCCAGAAATAGGAAGTAAAGTAGTTAATATCTCTACTGGAAATGCAGAGGGTAGTGCAACAGCGGCAGTAGTTTCGACATATAGCATTGAACGTAATGCAGGAGTTTTTAGCCCTACATTAGATCCAACAAATCCTAAAACATATCAATTGTTAAGTGAAATATTTGACGAGACTTGTCCATTATTTCCAGGTGCATACTTTCATATTGGAGGAGATGAAAACGAAGGGAAAGATTGGGATTCAAACCCTAAGATTCAAGAGTTCAAAAAGAAAAATAAGTTAGTAACGAATCATGACTTGCAAACTTATTTTACAATGAAATTGGTTCCAATGCTTAAAAAACATGGTAAACAATTGATGGGATGGGAAGAGATTATGACCAAAGATATGTCTAAAGATGCTATCATTCATGCATGGAGAGGTCCGAACGAAGGAGTTGCAGTTGGAAAATCATTAACAGATGCTGTTAAAAATGGATATAAAACGGTTTTATCAAACGGATATTATATTGATTTGGTTCAAGGTGTAGAAGCTCATTATTTAAATGATCCATTGCCTAAGAGTGCCAATTTTACTACGGAAGAAAAAGCTAGAGTATTAGGTGGTGAAGCTACGATGTGGACTGAACTTGTTACACCTTTGACAATGGATTCAAGACTTTGGCCAAGAACTGCAGCTATTGCAGAAAGATTATGGTCTGCTGAAGATGTTAGAGATTTAAGTAGCTTACGCAAAAGATTAGCAGTTGTTTCTTTTAGATTAGAAGAATTAGGAATCACACATATTAGAAACAAAGATGTGATCTTAAGAAATATAGCAAATAATCAAAATATTGCTCCTTTAAGCGATTTTTCAAATGTATGTGAGCCTTTAAAAGGATATAAGAGAAACAAAGGAGGAGTTGAATATCAAACATATTCTCCATTCACGCTTTTTGCAGATGCTTGTACACCAGATGCTTCAGATGCAATTGCTTTTGATGAGGTTGTAAAAGAATATTTAGCAGATAAATCGGTTGCAAATAAAGCTAAAGTTACTGCTTTCTTGAATAAATGGATTGGATTAAAAGCTAGTCTTGCAAGTTTAAGTGAAAATGCACCTTTGATTCAGCCTATTTTACCTCTAGCAAATAATCTTAGTGATCTATCACAACAACTAGTAAATGTGTTGGATAATAAAGCAACAGTTGCTCCAGCAGTTTTAAATGAGTTATTAGAAAAATGTAACTCTAAAGAGTATGGTGATGTAGAATTGGCTGTTTATGAAAGTTTGAAAAAATTAATATAAATTATATAAAGTAAAGTTTGAGTGATTAATAATTGAAGTTTAGTTGCCATAATTAGTGATTATCTCTCCTAGAGATTTCTGGGAGAGATAGGTTATGGTAAAAGCAATTAGATTAGATTTTTTCGAATCAAAATTTATATTTAAGCTTATATATGAGATATAGTTTAATATTTAAGATTTCAAAAAAATGAGAAATTGGGGCAGTTAAAATTGAGTTTGGTTATTTATTTTTTAATTAGATTTTTCATATTTTGGACAAATGCATAGAATTTAGGTAATTTGTTATTTGGTTTTTACCTAAAGGAAATCATTATAAACCTGGCACATTGTGTCAGGTTTTTTTAGTTTAAATGGGCTTGTATGACTTATATGGTTCAAAAACATATAAAAAAAACTTACCTCCTTAGTTTCTTTGTACCTCTGAACCTTTTTCACTACTTTTGCACAAAATTAATTAAATAGACATTCATGTTAACAGTCAATAATTTATCGGTACAATTTGGCAAACGAATTTTGTTTGACGAAGTAAATACAACTTTCACTCACGGAAATATTTATGGAGTTATCGGAGCCAATGGTGCAGGGAAATCAACTTTTCTTAAAATAATTTCAGGCGAAATGGATCCTACTTCGGGACATATCCATTTAGAGCCAGGAAAACGTATGTCGGTTTTAAACCAAAACCACAATATGTTTGATGAGCATACAGTTCTTGAAACCGTAATTATGGGGAACAAGGTATTGTACGCTGTTAAGAAAGAAATGGATGAACTTTATTTAGACTATAACGATAAAAACGCAGACAGAATAGGGGAGTTACAAGTTCAATTTGAAGAAATGAACGGATGGAACGCTGATTCTGATGCTGCTTCGATGTTGTCTAATTTAGGTATTGCAGAAGAGCACCATTATACATTAATGGGAGATCTAGAGGGTAAAATTAAAGTTCGTGTCCTTTTGGCACAAGCCTTATTTGGTAATCCAGATTTACTTATCATGGATGAGCCTACCAACGATTTGGATTTTGAAACAATCGCTTGGTTAGAAACATTTCTTGCAAACTATGAAAATACAGTAATTGTTGTATCGCATGACCGTCACTTTTTAGATTCGGTTTGTACACACATTTCAGATATTGATTTTAGTAAAATCAACCATTATTCAGGTAACTATACGTTTTGGTATGAGTCTAGCCAATTAGCTGCAAAACAACGTGCACAACAAAACAAGAAAGCCGAAGAAAAGAAACAAGAATTAGAAGAATTTATTCGTCGTTTTAGTGCCAACGTTGCTAAGTCTAAACAAGCAACTTCTCGTAAAAAAATGATTAGTAAGCTTAATATTTCAGAGATTAAGCCTTCTAGCCGTCGTTATCCAGCGATCATTTTTGATCAAGATCGTGAGGCAGGAGATCAAATTTTAAATGTCGAGAATTTAAGCGCTTCGATAGATGGAGATCTTTTATTTAAAGGAGTAGATTTGAATATGGCAAAAGGAGACAAAATTGTTTTGTTTTCTAAAGATTCACGTGCAACTACCGCTTTCTATGAAATCTTAAACAATAATAAAGCTGCCGATTCTGGTACTTTTGATTGGGGTATTACTACAAATCAAGCGTATTTACCAGCTGAGAATCATTCTTTCTTTGAAAATGATTTGAGCTTAGTTGATTGGTTACGTCAATATGCTAAAACTGAAGAAGAACGTGATGAAGTTTTTATTAGAGGATTCTTAGGGAAAATGATTTTCTCAGGAGAAGAAGCTTTAAAAACAAGTAGAGTATTGTCAGGAGGAGAAAAAGTACGTTGTATGTTATCTCGAATGATGATGGAAAGAGCTAATGTATTGATGCTAGATGAACCAACAAATCACTTAGATTTGGAGTCGATTACAGCATTTAATAACTCATTAAAAAACTTTAAAGGCTCTGTAATTTTTACAACTCATGATCATGAGTTTGCACAAACTGTTGGTAATAGAGTAGTAGAGCTTACGCCAAATGGTGTTATCGATCGTTATATGACATTTGATGAATACCTAGATGATGAAAAAGTTCAAGAATTAAGAGTGAAAATGTATTCTTAATACTTAAAAGATATCTTTTAAAAATCCCATTTGCTTAGTTTGTAGCAAATGGGATTTTTTTATTATTTCTTTCCGAGGATTTTACTAATTATGAAAATTATTAAAACGATTATTGCAATTACGGCAAAAGCACCCACTCCCATTCCTGCTTTAAAAATTCCTGCTATGGCTTCACAACTGGTAAATGAAAAAGATACTATTAAAGCGACTAGTATTGTAGTTAATTTAATTTTCATGATTTTATGTTTTTAAATTAATAAAAAAAGACAATCGTTATTATGGTATTGTGAAATTAAGAAAAAAAACAAATGAGATGTTATAGAATTTCTCTAAAATGTTTTATTATTCTATTTTTAGTATTTGTTAAAATAGATGATAATAATTGAAAATTAAGTTGTTAGGTTACGTAATAATTGAGGATTTTGATTATAGATTTTAGAGGAATAAAATTATATTTGAGTCTATTTACTATACTAAAACCCTTAAAAGAATATGTCAGAAAATGCCTTTAGTTTAAAATCTCCTCGAATAGAAGTGATAGATGCATTACGTGGTTTAGCCATTATGGCGATAATGTTGCTCCATAATTTAGAACATTTTGATTTCTATTATTTACCCGAATATTTACCTGAACCAATTAAAGTATTGGATAAGATTATCTGGGATACTTTGTTTTTTATTTTTGCAGGAAAATCGTATGCCATTTTTTCACTACTCTTTGGGTTTAGTTTCTTTATTCAATATGATAATCAGCGTAAAAAAGGAAACGATTTTAGATGGAGGTACGTTTGGAGACTCGCTATATTATTTGTTTTTGGATTAGTGAATACAATCTTTTTTTCTGGAGATATATTAATGATGTATGCCGTTTTAGGATTGCTATTAATTCCAGTTTGTAACCTGAAAACCAAATATGTATTGATAATTGCTACTTTCTTGTTATTGCTTCCGATGGAATGGTTTAATTTATTTAATATTCTTTATAATCCAGATTATGTTTTGCCACTCAATTTATCAAATGCTTATTATGGAAATATGCATACTTATTTTAGCGGAAATTCATTTATAGATCATTCAGTTGGAAATCTATCAATCGGGAGATGGGCTTCGATATTTTGGTCATGGGAAAATGGAAGGTTTTTTCAGGCTCCTGCTTTGTTTATGTTCGGAATGATTGCTGGAAGGAAACAACTTTTTGTAGCCTCAGCTGCTAGTATTGCATTTTGGAAAAAAGCGTCGCAATATGCAATTCTATTATTTATTCCCTTTTTTGCATTCAAGACCTATTTGCCAGAACTAATCGCAAATAAAGATTTAGTAAATAGTCTGCTGATTATTTTTACCTCTTGGTCAAATGTAACTTTTATGGTTGTTTTAGTAAGCTCATTTGTGTTGTTGTACCAAAAAGAAGCAGTGAATAAAGTTTTAATTAAACTAATCCCTTTTGGAAAAATGAGTCTGACAAGTTATTTCTCTCAATCAATTTTGGGATCTTTTATTTACTACCGTTATGGTTTAGGACTTTATGAATATACAGGAGCAACCTTCAGTTTATTAATAGGTATCGTTTTATTTTTATTACAATTAGGATTCTGTACCTGGTGGCTCAAAACGCATAAGCAAGGCCCATTAGAAGCGTTGTGGCACAAGCTGACTTGGATTTCTTTTGGAAAAGAAAAAAAGGCAGTTGTAGCATAATGTGCTGTGACTGTATAAAGACATAAAGTATGCGAACTTTCTATTATTGGTTATTGAGTATATTTTTATGGATTTTTTATTTCTAATTGTTACCTTTGAGTTATGAGCACAATAACAAACCCATATCACATAGGGCGAAAAATTAGCCGTATTCGTGAACTGAAAGACATGAAGCAAGAAGCATTAGCGCAGGCTTTAGGAACTAATCAGCAAGCTGTTTCAATTATAGAAAACAGTGAGGCTATAGGAGAAGAAAAATTAATAGAAATAGCTAAAGCTTTAGGAGTAACTCCAGAAGCAATTAAGAACTTCTCTGATGAAGGCGTTTTTAATTATTTCAATAATTTTAATGATAATAGTATAAATCAAGGCCTTATAGGTACTAATAATATTTGTAATTTTAATCCATTAGATAAATTAATGGATGCTGTTGATGAAAATAAAAAATTATACGAGCGTTTATTAGAAGCTGAAAAAGATAAAGTAACTTATTTAGAGAATTTACTAAAAGAGAAATAAGAGTTGCAATATTAGAAATAGTGTAAAAAAGGAAGCTTAATTTGCTTCCTTTTTTTATGTTTTATAGTTTTCATGTATTAAGAAATCTAATGTTGCTTACAAAAGGATTGTAGTTTGGCTTAGTGTTATTTTAAATTTTATTAATTTCAAAAGCTTGGTTTTTATTTCTAATTATTACCTTTGAGTTATGAGCACAATAACAAACCCATATCACATAGGGCGAAAAATTAGCCGTATTCGTGAACTGAAAGACATGAAGCAAGAAGCATTAGCGCAGGCTTTAGGAACTAATCAGCAAGCTGTTTCAATTATAGAAAACAGTGAAACTATAGGAGAAGAAAAATTAATAGAAATAGCTAAAGCTTTAGGAGTAACTCCAGAAGCAATTAAGAATTTCTCTGATGAAGGCGTTTTTAATTATTTCAATAATTTTAGCGATAATAGCACGAATCAAGGACCGATAGGTGCTCACAATATTTGTAATTTTAATCCATTAGACAAATTAGTTGAGTCTTACGATGAGAATAAAAAACTGTACGAACGTTTATTAGAAGCTGAAAAAGACAAGGTAACTTATTTAGAGAATTTACTAAAAGAGAAATAAGAGTTGTAGAATTTTAAAACTTATTGTTTTGATAATTTTTGGTTTATTGAATTCAAAAATATTTTTTAAAAAAGGAAGCTTAATTGCTTCCTTTTTTTTTAATTGTCCGCCTGTGATTTTTATTTAAGGTTTGAAAATTTCAGGTATATGTAAAAAATAATCTCTATCGTTGTGTATTTGAGTGTTTGGATTTTTAGATGCTTTTCATTTTTTCTTGTATTCTTTCAATTTGATGTAAGTGACGGATGATATGATTGATGAGAAATTGAAAAGTATCGCCTAATTTAAGCTTTAATAATTTTGAAATAGAGATTGGTATTTTTACTTTATTTAAGCTAATATTTTTTGATTGGTCCAATAATGCTAATAATTCAATTTGTTGATTAATAAATTTATCAATAACACTTTTGTCAAGTTTCGAGTTTAACGGGTTTTTGTCCTTAAAAGTTTTCATTTTGTTTAGCTTTTCTTTTGGTAACATGCTTTTGGTAAAGTAACTTCCTAGAACTCCGCTTTTGAAATGATTTTCTGGTTTGGTCTTTGAGTTTTTTATTTTGCTTTCTATTTGTGGTATATAAAAATCACTGTATAAATTTAGATGTTCTAAACATTCTAAAATGTTCCATGAAGCTGGGGTTTCTTTCCATTTCAAGATTTGTAAATCATTAGTTTTTAGTTCTTCAACCTGATTAATGATTTGTCTTGTTTGTTCAGTAAGTGATTGTATTAATTTTTCTGATTGCATAGTTTTAAGCTTTTGTGCAAAACTCCAAAAAGTATTTTTATAAAATATTGATTGAAATCAATACTTTTTTAATCGTGATAAGGTTTCAGGACTCATTCTTAAATAATTGGCAATAAGTCTATTTGGGATTTCCTGAAAAAGTCGCGGACTTCTCTTTAGGACTCTCTCATATCTTTTTTTTGGTGAATTTGTCAAAATATCAATTTCACGTTCCATTTGTTGAACAGTTAAGTTTTCTAGAATTCCAATCCATAAATTTCTGTTAGCTTCAATTTTTAAAAAGGGCTCTATTTGTTGTTTAGTGATAACTTTTATTACAGATTTTTTAATTGCTTGAATAAACAAATCAGAAGGTTTGTTTGTTAAAAAAGAGTCAAGAGAAATGATTAAGTTCTCTTTATAACCAAATCGAATGGTATGTTCTTCGTTGTCATCTAAAACAAAAATTCGTAAGCTTCCGCTTTCTATAAAATAGATGTTAGTATCAATACTACCCTTTACTTTGAGGAATTCGTTTCTATTAATAGTTATTGTTTTCTCAGAAAGTTCGATTATTTCTTTCATTGTATGATGTAATGATTGCTATATTTGTAGATAACCTTATTTTATATCTTGTTAAAAAGCAAGTTAATGTTTTTTCTAAATATAATATTAAATCAAAATAATTCATGAAGACTAAGATTTAATTTTTGCTATAATAAAATGTTATAACTCCAGGAACTATTTCAAAACCTCTCAAATCACCCTCAAAATCAAAAAATAATATTTCTCACTCGAACACCCCAACAAATAAAATCTGATTTTGTATATTTGCCCAACCAAACACTACACTTTACTATGAGTCAAAAAGTATTACTTAATTCAAAAGAAGTTACTATCATATTGCATCGTTTGGCCTGTCAATTGATAGAAAAGCATCTTGATTTTTCAGATACGATTTTGGTAGGAATACAGCCTAGAGGTGTCTACCTGGCAGAACGATTGAAAGAATTATTAGAAAAAGAATACAATACACCCGAGATTACGTTGGGTTATTTGGACATTACTTTTTTTAGAGATGATTTTCGAAGAACAGATAAACCATTAGAAGCTAATAAAACCCAAATCAATTTTATTGTAGAAGATAAAAAAGTCATTTTTATAGATGATGTTTTATTTACAGGACGAAGTATTCGATCGGCATTAACAGCCATTCAATCTTTTGGACGACCTGCAGAAATTGAATTATTGGTGTTAATAGACAGGCGTTTTAGCCGACATTTACCAATACAACCAGATTATCGTGGCAGACAAGTAGATGCTATCAATAACGAGAAAGTGATTGTGAGTTGGAAAGAAAATGATGGTGAAGATGTTGTTTATTTGATAACTAGTTAAACAAACAGATTCATTAAAAGTCACCCATTCAAAAATAATAATCGTAAAAGAAAATGAAAGAATTAAGCGTAAATCACTTGTTAGGAATTAAATATATCAATGAAGATGATATTAACCTAATTTTTGAAACTGCCGATCATTTTAAGGAAGTTATTAATAGACCAATTAAAAAAGTTCCTACTTTAAGAGATATTACGATTGCCAATATATTTTTCGAAAATAGTACAAGAACAAAGCTTTCATTCGAACTAGCCCAAAAAAGATTATCAGCCGATGTTATTAGTTTTTCTGCTGCCCAATCATCGGTTAAAAAAGGAGAAACGCTTATTGATACAGTAAACAACATCCTTTCAATGAAAGTTGATATGGTTGTTATGCGTCATGCCAATCCCGGAGCTGCTTATTTTTTATCTAAAAATGTAAAGGCTAGTATTGTAAACGCAGGTGATGGAGCACACGAACACCCAACTCAAGCATTATTAGATAGCTATTCGATTAGAGAAAAACTAGGTGATGTTTCAGGAAAGAAAGTAGTTATTGTTGGAGATATTTTACACTCAAGAGTGGCATTATCTAATATTTATGCTTTAAAAATGCAAGGAGCCGAAGTAAAAGTATGTGGGCCAAAAACATTAATTCCTAGATATATTGAATCGCTTGGAGTTACAGTTGAACCAAATTTACGTAAAGCTTTAGAATGGTGTGATGTTGCTAATATGCTTCGTGTACAAAACGAAAGAATGGATGTAAACTTTTTTCCTTCAACAAGAGAATATTCACAACAATATGGCGTTGATAAAGCATTGCTGGACTCTCTCAATAAAGAGATTGTAATTATGCACCCAGGACCAATAAATAGAGGAGTAGAGATAACATCAGAAGTAGCTGACTCAGAACATTCAGTTATTTTAAATCAAGTCGAAAATGGAGTAGCTGTTCGTATGGCAGTTATCTATCTTTTGGCTTCAAAAATTCAATAAGTTCTAAAAAAGAAACACCTTCGTTATTCCATATATTTATTTGGAATAAATGAAAGTATAGCAATTGAAAAAATGAAAGTAGATCAAAAAGGACATACTACAATAATTAAAGATACTCAAGGAGATTTCAATTCTTTTTTGGATAAAATCACGAGCCAGTTTAAGACTTACGAGAAGCACAATATTATTATCGATTTGTTAGCTCATAAAGATTTAACTATAAGTGATATTAAATTATTGTTGCCTCTTTCTAAGCAACAAAAAAAAGCTAAAAAATCTTTTATCATTGTAGTTTCAGATATTGACTATAATGCAGTTCCAAATGCTTTAGTTGTTGTTCCTTCTGTTTTAGAGGCACATGATATTATTGAAATGGATGAAATCGAAAGAGATTTAGGATTCTGAAAATTGGATAATTTCGACTGTTTAATCGATTTATTTTGATGCTTTAATCTTAAACGATTAACCGATTTGCCAAATAAACGAATAAACAAACATAAAATTGAAATTAACAATATTAGGCTGTTATGCCGCAACCCCAAGAACACTTACCAATCCAACTTCGCAGGTATTAGAAATAAAAAATAGATTGTTTCTTATAGATTGTGGAGAAGGAACTCAGGTACAATTGCGTAAAAACAAAGTGAAATTTTCTAAAATTAATCATGTTTTTATTTCGCATTTACATGGAGATCATTTTTTCGGACTCATCGGATTAATATCTACATTCAGCCTTTTGGGCAGAACTACAGATTTACATATTCATGGACCAAAAGGAATTAAAGAAATCATTTTGCTTCAGCTAAAACTATCTAGTTCGTGGACAAATTATGGTTTGTTTTTTCATGAGTTGAAATCAGATGAAAGTGAAATTGTTTTTGAAGACCAAAAGGTTATTGTAAGGACTATACCATTAAAGCACCGTGTATATACCAACGGGTTTTTATTTCAAGAGAAATTAAGTGAAAGAAAACTTGATATCGATGCAGTTCAACATTATAATATTGATACTTGTTACTTTCAGAAAATTAAAAATGGAGGAGATATAACTTTGGATGATGGAACAATCATTGCAAACGAAAAACTATCATCTGATCCTTTGCCTCCCAAAAGTTATGCATTTTGTTCTGATACAGTATATCATGAGGCTGTAATTCCTATTATAGAAAATGTTGATGTCTTGTATCATGAAAGCACCTTTTTACAATCTGAAGAAAGCCTAGCATTAAAAACATTACATTCAACTGCAAAAGAAGCGGCTACAATTGCTTTAAAAGCCAATGCTAAACAACTGGTTCTAGGACATTACTCTACTAGATATGAAAGTATTGAATTGTTTAAAGAAGAAGCAGAAACTGTCTTTCCGAACGTCCTATTGGCAGATGATGGAAGAAGTTTTGAATTTTAAAATTGGTAAGGCTCAGTGATTATGAGTTACAATAATTTTTCAGCTTATAACAATCTAAAAATTAATTTTCCAGCGTTTAAAACCCAACAAACTAATTAAGACTAACAATCTAAGAAATCTAAGAAAATGAATGATTTAAGTAATTATAGAAAATCCTACGAGAAAAGTGAATTACTAGAAACCACAATTCCAGAAGATCCTATTAATCTTTTTAATAGATGGTTTCATGAGGTAGAAGATTTTGGTGGCGTTGATGAAGTAAATGCAATGACTGTTTCTACCATAGGTTTGGATGGTTTTCCTAAATCGAGAGTGGTGTTATTGAAGAAATTCTCAGAAGAAGGTTTTATTTTTTACACTAATTATAATTCTGAAAAAGGGAAAGCGATACAGAATAATCCACACGTTTGTTTGTCTTTTTTTTGGCCAAATTCAGAACGTCAGGTAATAATAAAAGGTATTGCTACAAAGACAGCTGAGGCAGTCTCTGATGGATATTTTGATACAAGACCAGACGGAAGCAAACTAGGCGCGATTGTATCTAATCAGAGTGAGGTTATTCCGTCACGCACTTTTTTAGAAGAAAATTTAAAAGCTTTAGAGAAAGAATTTGAAGGAAAAGCAATTCCTAGACCTAAACATTGGGGAGGATTTCTTGTTACTCCAGTTGAGGTTGAGTTTTGGCAGGGTAGGCCAAATCGTTTACATGATAGAATTCGGTATGTTACGCAAGCGGATTATTCATGGAAGATTGAGAGGCTTTCGTCTTAAAAGTAAGAAAATTACTTTTTTAAAGTAATTTATAATGTAGTTCATCGATTTTTTTTGGTATTTCAGCGATAAAAGATGTAGATTTAAATAATAAAAAGAAACAAATTTTATAAAATACCATTTTTAAAAAGGAGTTTGCCCCACAATCTACTTTAAACTTAAACTGCTGATATCATGAAACTAAAAAATCATATCCTATCGCTATTGATAATAGTGTTCACAATGAATTCTTGTGCTTCTGATTCAGTTGATTCTGTTTCTAACAAAGAATTAAGTGTTTCTTCTGCAGTTGTTACTGACTATACTTATGATCAGTCTGAACTTGAGACAATGAAATTGATTAATGAATATAGAGTTAGTATCGGATTAAATGAACTAAAAGCAATTAATCATATCTCTTTTAAATCAGACGAGCATAATGCTTATATGATTACTAATAAAGTTGTAAATCATGATGATTTTGTAGCTCGTTCAGAAAATATTATCAAAGTTTTAGGTGCAATTAAAGTTTCTGAGAATGTAGCTTATAATTATAATACACCCGAAGCTGTATTAAAAGCATGGCTTGCAAGTGAAGGGCATAAACGTAATATCGAAGGAGATTTTACGAATTTTGGCTTAGCAATAAAAATTGATCCTGTAAATGGAAGAAAATATTATACTAATATTTTTGCAAAAATATAATTTGAATCTATTTTTTAGAATCTAAGAATAGATATTAAAGAGCCCTTTTTATGTTACTGGTTTATTTAAGTTGAGGTTATAGCCGTTATTAATTTAATAACGGCTATTTAATTTGTAGTGTAAGAGCTGTCTTTATTGACAGCTTTTTTTTGCTTCCTGAGATATGATAAATCAATATGTAAACCTGTGGGAGATAAAAATCGAATCAAACCGTTAACACAAAATAGGATAGTAGTAAGAAATGAGCAAAGAATCCTAAAGAAGAGTTAACACAATACAAATTTTTATAGAATCTGCATTACCCGTAATCTTGGTGCTCGACAGGTTTTGGTATTGATTTGTTGGCTAATGTTTTTTTGCTAAAAGTGTATTCAGTTAATCTTAAATAAATAAAAAGCCAGTGAAGTTAATTTCACTGGCTTTAGTTTTTTAATATGTCTTATTGTTTGTATTCTTATTATAAGGCAGTAATGATGAATTCACTTCGTCTATTCATTTGATGTTCTGCTTCGGTACATGGTACTCCATCTGAGCATCCATTTACTAATTGCGTTTCTCCATATCCTTTACCAGTTAACCTGTTTGGAGCAATGCCATTTTGAACAAGCCATTTTATGGTTGATTTTGCTCTTCTATCAGATAAAGCTTCATTGTATTTATGAGTTTGTCGACTATCAGTATGAGAACGAATGTCTAATTTCATAGTTGGGTGCTCTTTTAAAACATCTAAAATTTTCTCTAAATCTAATGCCGCTTCTCTACGAATGTTTGATTTATCCAAATCGAAGTAAATCATTTTTATACCAAAACATTTACCAAGATCATCTCCAATTGTTACTACGCATTCTGATTTTTCAAGAGCAATAGATAATTGAGTTCTTCCATTTTCTTTTAAAATAGTTACGTTTTGTTCCTTGGTCGTATATTTCTCTTTTTCTGCTCTTAGGTTGTATATTAGACCACATTCAACCGGAAAAGTATAATTTCCGTTTTGATCTGAATAGCCTGTGTTTATAATTTTAAAATTATTGTCGTACAATGTCAATTTTGCATTTGGTAATACTTCTCCTGTAGCCAAATCGGTTATGGTTCCGTATAATTCCTGAACACAAGCCAACCTTCTTGTTTCTATGAATTTATAAATATCGTCTGATCCTTCTCCTCCTTCTTTATTCGAAGTAAAGAATCCTCTTCGTGATTTGGTGTCTATTACATAAGCAAAATCATCTTGAGGGGAATTGATGTCAGATCCAACATTTTGGACATTACTAACTCCTTTATTGCTAAGTTTTCCAACAAAAACATCTAATCCACCAAGTCCAGGATGTCCATCGGAAGCAAAATAAATTTCGTTTTCATCAGTTATAAAAGGGAATGTTTCTTTTCCTTCGGTATTGATTCCAGGTCCTAAATTTTCTGGTGAACTAAATCCTCCATTGTTGTTAATAGATACTTTGTATATATCAGATTGTCCAAAAGTTCCAGGCATATCCGATGCAAAATAGAGTGTTTTTTCATCAGGACTTAGTGCCGGATGTGCTGTGCTGTAATTATCACTATTAAATGGAACTTCCATTATATTAGTCCATTGGTTATTTTCGTTTGTAGCTTTGTATATTTTTATTAAAGTAATTTTGTTTTCATCTTTTCCTTTTTTGCCATCAATATAATTGTTTCTTGTAAAATAAACAGTCTTTCCATCTTTTGTGAAAACAGGTGTAGATTCATGAAATTTTGAATTTATTTTTGATTTAAATTTTTTGGGAGCACTTAGATTAAAATCTTGATCAATATCCGACTCGTAAAGATTTGTAAAATATTCACCAGTCCATTTATGTTTGCGTTGACCTAAACTTCCTGTATCTCTTGCAGAGGCAAAAACAATTTTGTTTTGGTAAAAAGCAGTACCATAATCTGAGTATTTACTGTTGATACCTGCATTTTCAATTTTATAGCGCCCAGAGTTTAATTTGATCTGTTCAAGGTAATTTTTATCTTCTTCATAAAGTTTAGCTCTAGTATCTTTATTTGATTTTTGATTAAACAAATCTAGTATTTGATTGGCTTTTTTTATGTCACCAGCAGATTTTAATGATTGTGCGTATCGATAATAATATTCTGGTTCTACTTCGGTATTCATAGCAAATAATTCGCCATACCATCTTGAGGCTTTGTCAAATTCGGAGTTGAAATAATAAGAATTACCTAGTTTCTTAAACATATCTTCCGATTTGTATCCTTTTTCTGCAACGCGTTCATAAGTTTTAATGGCATCTATATAAGCATAGTTGTCATATTTCTTGTCACCAGCTGCAATCTTGCCTTGTTGTGAATAACTGTTTGTTGAAAAAACACTTATTATTGTTATGAAGAGGATTGTGAAATTTTTCATAGTAAATATTTTTAGAAGAAACGTGGGGTTGTAATTTTACCGTTGTTTTTGAATATTTCATAGCGCAAGAATATTTCATGCGACCCAGAATTATAGTTGTTTAAGTTTGTAGTTTCACGATCATAACCATATCCGATATATAGTCCATCGCTAACTTGAAACCCAACCATTGCGCTTAATGCAGCACTCCATCTATAGGCAACACCAACTACAAACTTGTTGATGAACATGAAATTAGCCGAAACATCAACTTGTAATGGTGCTCCCTCTACTATTTTGGCAAGTACAGCAGGTTTAAATTTGATATCTTCATATTTGTCTAAATCAAATACATAACCAGCCATAGCATAATAATTGATTTTATCTTTGTAAATGGCATAATCATTATCATTATAGCGATTGGTTTCGATAAAGTTTGGTACCGATAATCCGATGTATGCCTTATCTGAGTGATAATACACCCCAGCTCCAATATTTGGTCTAAAGACACTATTAAAATTCTGAAATTGAGGATCACCTTGCTGTTCAGGATTTAATTTATCTACATCTAAATTAAATAAATTACCAGTGGCTTTAATACCAAAGGAAAGTTTATAGTTTACCGATGTTTGTATAGTGTAAGATAGGTCTACAGATAAATCATTCTCATTAGTGGGACCAATTTTGTCATTGATTAATGATACTCCTAAACCTAAATTACTGTTGTTAATTGGTGTGTTTACCGAAAAACTACTTGTCTCAGGTGCACCATCAAGTCCAACCCATTGAGTACGGTATAAACCAAAAATACTTAGAGCTCCTCGCGACCCAGCATAAGCAGGGTTGATATTTATGGTGTTGTACATGTATTGTGTAAATTGTGCATCTTGTTGAGCGTAACTTACTATAGCTGTAAACATCAAAACGAAAGAAAATAATTTTGTTCTCATAGTAGATATTTATTATTTTATTATTGCAATTGTTTTTCTTGTTTATGATAAAAATGGGTCAATACATTTATATCAAATTTACAGAATTTTTTTTCTAAAAACAGCTTACTGGTGATGTAATTAGTATATTACCAGTAAGTTGTGTTTTTATGTTTTTATCTTGTTAGATATAAATAACCATCTTTTTTATTGTTTTGAATTGCACCGTTTCCATCAACAGAAGTATAATTTAGGATATAAAAGTACGTTCCTGTAGGTAGTCCTGATGGTTGGCTTATAGTTGTTCTTCCTCTAGAAAATCCTTCAAAAGCATTTGTTGTGTTATTATAGTTTCTAGTTTCAAATACAAGGATTCCCCAACGGTTATATATTTCGAGAGTATTATCAGGATAACAGGTTGTATTATCTATATTGTCGATAACAAATTTATCATTTAAGCCATCTCCATTTGGTGAGAATGCATTATGAATTAATACGCTTCCGCATCCTAGGACTTTACATTCATCATTCACTACAAGGTTTACGAATAAGCTTCTTGGGCAAATTTCGTCTTGTATTTGATACTCGAATGAGTAAGTACCAACAGGAAGTCCGTATGTAGTAACAGTATTACCTTGCAAAGCGTTTGTGTTATCAGTATCTACCCATGTACCTACCGTAGTTGTGTTTCTTGGTAGTGGGACAAACAAATTAACAGTTGATTCATCAGCATTACAAGCTTGATCAGGAAAGATCACTCTTGGTTGTATGGCTTGACGGCTTATTGTTATTGTTTGTACCAATTGCGTTTTATTGCCCGCACAATCTGTTAAGGTGTAAGTTCTTGTTAGGATATACGGAACACCTGCGCAGCTAGAACCACCATTGTTAGTATCGCTTACTGTTATGTTTACAGTTGCACTACAATTATCGGCTGCATCTGTTATTGCATTTGGATTTGCTACTGGTATATCAGATATGTTTACCAAGTTTGTAATATCAGCAGGAGCAGTTCCTGTAGGAGGAGTTGTGTCTCTTACTGTAATTATTTGAGTAAATGAAGCTGTATTACCAGAACAATCACTAGTTGTCCATTTGCGAGTCAATATATAGTTCGTGCTACATTCGTTTTCAATGTTACTTTTTGTTTCTGTGTAAACTACAGGTACATCAAGGCTACAGTTATCAGATGCTGTAATATTAGCAGCCTGAGGAACATTATCGCATGATGCAACCATATCTGCAGGAAGTACTCCATTAAATGTTGGTTTAGTAGTATCTTCGATAGTAATCACTTGTGTGAAAGTATCCGCAACATTACCACAATTATCAGTAACGGTCCAGGTGTTAGTATATGTTCCTGCGTTTGTACAAGATTCAGATGCTACAAATTGTCCACTTGTTTTTACAATATTGGCAAGATTACTATCGCAATTGTCAGTAGCAATAGGAGTATTCGCTTGTGCTGTTGCTAATCCAGAAGTATCACTACATTGTAGAGTTACATTAAGAGCAGTTGCATTAGTTGTCCAAGTTGGTTTAGTAGTATCTTCGATAGTAATCACTTGCGTGAAAGTATCCGAAACATTACCACAATTATCAGTAACTGTCCAAGTGTTAGTGTATGTTCCAGAGTTACCACAAGACGTAGAAGCTACAAACGCACCAGTTACTTTTGCAATATTTGCTATATCCGTATCACAATTATCAGTTGCAGTAGGGAAAGTTGCTTGCGCAGTTGCTAATCCTTCGGCATCGCTACATTGTAATGTTGTATTAAGAGCAGTTGCATTAGTAGACCATACTGGTTTAGTACTGTCTTCGATAGTGATTACTTGCGTGAAAGTATCCGAAACATTACCGCAATTATCAATAACCGTCCAAGTGTTAGTATATGTTCCAGAGTTAGCACAAGACGTAGAAGCTACAAACGCACCAGTTACTTTTGTAATGTTTGCTACATCAGTATCACAATTATCAGTTGCTGTAGGGAAAGTTGCTTGCGCAGTTGCTAATCCTTCGGCATCGCTACATTGTAAAGTTGTGTTAAGCGCAGTTGCATTAGTAGACCAAGTTGGTTTAGTAGTGTCTTCAATAGTAATCACTTGTGTGAAAGTATCCGAAACATTACCACAATTATCAGTAACCGTCCAAGTGTTAGTATATGTTCCAGAGTTACCACAAGATTCAGACGCTACAAACGCACCAGTTACTTTTGTAATGTTTGCTACATCAGTATCACAATTATCAGTTGCTGTAGGAAAAGTTGCTTGCGCAGTTACTAATCCTTCGGCATCGCTACATTGTAATGTTGTGTTAAGCGCAGTTGCGTTAGTAGACCATACTGGTTTAGTACTGTCTTCGATAGTGATTACTTGCGTGAAAGTATCCGAAACATTACCGCAATTATCAATAACCGTCCAAGTGTTAGTATATGTTCCAGAGTTAGCACAAGATTCAGAAGCTACAAACGCACCAGTTACTTTTGTAATGTTTGCTATATCAGTATCACAATTATCAGTTGCTGTAGGGAAAGTTGCTTGCGCAGTTGCTAATCCTTCGGCATCGCTACATTGTAATGTTGTATTAAGAGCAGTTACATTAGTAGACCAAGTTGGTTTAGTAGTGTCTTCGATAGTAATCACTTGTGTAAAAGCTGCTGTGATATTACCGCAATCATCTTTAGCAACCCAAGTGTTAGTGTAAGTTCCACTGTTAGCACATGATTGTGATGGTGAAAACAAACCACTTGTTTTAGTATAAGTTACTATTGAGCAATTTGCAGTAGCAGAAGGCTCTTGATTCTGTGCAGTTGCTAAACCTGCAGTATCGCTACATTGTAATGTAATGTCTAATGTTCCAGCTTGAGTAATCCAATTTGGAATAGCAGTGTCTTCAATAGTTATAACTTGAGTAAAAGTATCAGAAACATTACCACAACTATCAGTTGCTGTCCATGTATTAGTGTATGTTCCTGTGCTTCCACAAGCTCCTCTTTGAAGAATACCAGTTGTTTTTGTATAACTAACAGTTCCGCAATTATCAGTAGCAACTGGAGCACTAGCTTGAGCATTGTTTAACCCTTCAGTATCGCTACATTGTAAAGTTACATTAAGAGCAGTTGCATTAGTTGTCCAAGTTGGTTTAGTAGTGTCTTCAATAGTAATCACTTGCGTGAAAGTATCCGAAACATTACCACAATTATCAGTAACCGTCCAAGTGTTAGTGTATGTTCCAGAGTTAGCACAAGACGTAGAAGGTACAAACGCACCAGTTACTTTTGTAATGTTTGCTACATCAGTATCGCAATTATCAGTTGCTGTAGGGAAAGTTGCTTGCGCAGTTGCTAAACCTGCAGTATCGCTACATTGTAATGTTGTATTAAGAGCAGTTGCATTAGTAGACCATATTGGTTTAGTAGTGTCTTCGATAGTAATCACTTGTGTGAAAGTATCCGAAACATTACCACAATTATCAGTAACCGTCCAAGTGTTAGTATATGTTCCAGAGTTAGCACAAGACGTAGAAGCTACAAACACACCAGTTACTTTTGTAATGTTTGCTACATCAGTATCACAATTATCAGTTGCTGTAGGGAAAGTTGCTTGTGCAGTTGCTAATCCTTCGGCATCGCTACATTGTAAAGTTGTATTAAGCGCAGTTGCATTAGTAGACCATACTGGTTTAGTAGTGTCTTCGATAGTAATCACTTGCGTGAAAGTATCCGAAACATTACCACAATTATCAGTAACCGTCCAAGTGTTAGTGTATGTTCCAGAGTTAGCACAAGATTCAGAAGCTACAAACGCACCAGTTACTTTTGTAATGTTTGCTACATCAGTATCACAATTATCAGTTGCTGTAGGGAAAGTTGCTTGCGCAGTTGCTAATCCTTCGGCATCGCTACATTGTAAAGTTGTGTTAAGCGCAGTTGCATTAGTAGACCAAGTTGGTTTAGTAGTGTCTTGGATAGTAATCACTTGTGTGAAAGCTGCTGTGATATTACCGCAATCATCTTTAGCAACCCAAGTGTTAGTATAAGTTCCACTGTTAGCACATGATTGTGATGGTGAAAACAAACCACTTGTTTTAGTATAAGTTACTATTGAGCAATTTGCAGTAGCAGAAGGCTCTTGATTCTGTGCAGTTGCTAAACCTGAAGTATCGCTACATTGTAATGTAATATCTAATGTTCCAGCTTGAGTAATCCAATTTGGAATAGCAGTGTCTTCAATAGTTATAACTTGAGTAAAAGTATCCGAAACATTACCACAACTATCAGTTGCTGTCCATGTATTAGTGTATGTTCCTGTGCTTCCACAAGCTCCTCTTTGAAGAATACCAGTTGTTTTTGTATAACTAACAGTTCCGCAATTATCAGTAGCAACTGGAGCACTAGCTTGAGCATTGTTTAACCCTTCAGTATCGCTACATTGTAATGTTGTATTAAGAGCAGTTGCATTAGTAGACCATACTGGTTTAGTAGTATCTTCGATAGTGATCACTTGCGTGAAAGTATCCGAAACATTACCACAATTATCAGTAACCGTCCAAGTGTTAGTATATGTTCCAGAGTTAGCACAAGACGTAGAAGCTACAAACACACCAGTTACTTTTGTAATGTTTGCTACATCAGTATCGCAATTATCAGTTGCTGTAGGGAAAGTTGCTTGCGCAGTTGCTAAACCTGCAGTATCGCTACATTGTAATGTTGTATTAAGAGCAGTTGCATTAGTAGACCATATTGGTTTAGTAGTGTCTTCAATAGTAATCACTTGTGTGAAAGTATCCGAAACATTACCACAATTATCAGTAACCGTCCAAGTGTTAGTATATGTTCCAGAGTTAGCACAAGATGTAGAAGCTACAAACACACCAGTTACTTTTGTAATGTTTGCTACATCAGTATCACAATTATCAGTTGCTGTAGGGAAAGTTGCTTGCGCAGTTGCTAAACCTGCAGTATCGCTACATTGTAATGTAGTGTTAAGGGCAGTTGCATTAGTAGACCATACTGGTTTAGTAGTATCTTGAATAGTTATTACTTGTGTAAAAGTTGTAGAAGAATTATTACACACATCTTTAGCAACCCAAGTATTAGTATATGTTCCTGCATTAGCACAAGTTGTAGAAACTGCAAAAGTTCCAGATACTTTAGTGTAAGTAACAGTTCCGTTACAAGAATCAGTTGCTACAGGAGCACTTGCTTGAGCAGTAGTTAAACCAGCAGTATCGCTACATTGTAAAGTAACATTAAGAGCCGTTGGTGCAGTAGTCCAAGTTGGAGGCGTTGTATCTTGAATAGTTATTACTTGTGTAAAAGTTGTAGATGAATTGTTACATACATCCTTAGCAACCCAAGTGTTAGTATACGTCCCTGCATTAGCACAAGTTGTAGAAACTGCAAAAGTTCCAGATACTTTAGTGTAAGTAACAGTTCCGCTACAAGAATCAGTTGCTACAGGAGCACTTGCTTGAGCAGTAGTTAAACCAGCAGTATCACTACATTGTAAAGTAACATTAAGAGCCGTTGGTGCCGTAGTCCAAGTTGGAGGCGTTGTATCTTGAATAGTTATTACTTGTGTAAAAGTTGTAGATGAATTGTTACATACATCCTTAGCAACCCAAGTATTAGTATAAGTTCCTGCATTAGCACAAGTTGTAGAAACTGCAAAAGTTCCAGATACCTTAGTGTAAGTAACAGTTCCACTACAAGAATCAGTTGCTACAGGAGCACTTGCTTGAGCAGTAGTTAAACCAGCAGTATCACTACATTGTAAAGTAACATTAAGAGCCGTTGGTGCCGTAGTCCAAGTTGGAGGCGTTGTATCTTGAATAGTTATTACTTGTGTGAAAGTTGTAGAAGAATTATTACATACATCTTTAGCAACCCAAGTGTTAGTATACGTACCTGCATTAGCACAAGTTGTAGAAACTGCAAAAGTTCCAGATACTTTAGTGTAAGTAACAGTTCCGCTACAAGAATCAGTTGCTACAGGAGCACTTGCTTGAGCAGTAGTTAAACCAGCAGTATCACTACATTGTAAAGTAACATTAAGAGCCGTTGGTGCCGTAGTCCAAGTTGGAGGCGTTGTATCTTGAATAGTTATTACTTGTGTAAAAGTTGTAGATGAATTGTTACATACATCCTTAGCAACCCAAGTATTAGTATAAGTTCCTGCATTAGCACAAGTTGTAGAAACTGCAAAAGTTCCAGATACCTTAGTGTAAGTAACAGTTCCACTACAAGAATCAGTTGCTACAGGAGCACTTGCTTGAGCAGTAGTTAAACCAGCAGTATCACTACATTGTAAAGTAACATTAAGAGCCGTTGGTGCCGTAGTCCAAGTTGGAGGCGTTGTATCTTGAATAGTTATTACTTGTGTGAAAGTTGTAGAAGAATTATTACATACATCTTTAGCAACCCAAGTATTAGTATATGTTCCTGCATTAGCACAAGTTGTAGAAACTGCAAAAGTTCCAGATACCTTAGTGTAAGTAACAGTTCCACTACAAGAATCAGTTGCTACAGGAGCACTTGCTTGAGCAGTAGTTAAACCAGCAGTATCACTACATTGTAAAGTAACATTAAGAGCCGTTGGTGCAGTAGTCCAAGTTGGAGGCGTTGTATCTTGAATAGTTATTACTTGTGTAAAAGTTGTAGATGAATTGTTACATACATCCTTAGCAACCCAAGTGTTAGTATAAGTTCCAGCATTAGCACAAGTTGTAGAAACTGCAAAAGTTCCAGATACTTTAGTGTAAGTAACAGTTCCGCTACAAGAATCAGTTGCTACAGGAGCATTTGCTTGAGCAGTAGTTAAACCAGCAGTATCATTACATTGCAAAGTAACATTAAGAGCCGTTGGTGCAGTAGTCCAAGTTGGAGGCGTTGTATCTTGAATAGTTATTACTTGTGTGAAAGTTGTAGAAGAATTGTTACATACATCCTTAGCAACCCAAGTATTAGTATACGTCCCTGCATTAGCACAAGTTGGAGAAACTGCAAAAGTTCCAGATACTTTAGTGTAAGTAACAGTTCCACTACAAGAATCAGTTGCTACAGGAGCATTTGCTTGAGCAGTAGTTAAACCAGCAGCGTCGCTACATTGTAGAGTTACATTAAGAGCCGTTGGTGCCGTAGTCCAAGTTGGAGGCGTTGTATCTTGAATAGTTATTACTTGTGTGAAAGTTGTAGAAGAATTGTTACATACATCCTTAGCAACCCAAGTGTTAGTATAAGTTCCAGCATTAGCACAAGTTGTAGAAACTGCAAAAGTTCCAGATACTTTAGTGTAAGTAACAGTTCCGCTACAAGAATCAGTTGCTACAGGAGCACTTGCTTGAGCAGTAGTTAAACCAGCAGTATCACTACATTGCAAAGTAACATTAAGAGCCGTTGGTGCCGTAGTCCAAGTTGGAGGCGTTGTATCTTGAATAGTTATTACTTGTGTGAAAGTTGTAGAAGAATTGTTACATACATCTTTAGCAACCCAAGTATTAGTATACGTACCTGCATTAGCGCAAGTTGTAGAAACTGCAAAAGTTCCAGATACTTTAGTGTAAGTAACAGTTCCGCTACAAGAATCAGTTGCTACAGGAGCATTTGCTTGCGCAGTAGTTAAACCAGCAGTATCGCTACATTGTAAAGTAACATTAAGAGCCGTTGGTGCAGTAGTCCAAGTTGGAGGCGTTGTATCTTGAATAGTTATTACTTGTGTAAAAGTTGTAGAAGAATTATTACATACATCTTTAGCAACCCAAGTATTAGTATACGTACCTGCATTAGCGCAAGTTGTAGAAACTGCAAAAGTTCCAGATACTTTAGTGTAAGTAACCGTTCCATTACAATTATCAGTTGCAACAGGAGCTTGACCTTGAGCTGTTGTTAAGCCAGCTGTATCACTACATTGTAAAGTCGTATTAAGAGCCGTTGGTGCCGTAGTCCAAGTTGGAGCAGTTGTATCTTGAATCGTTATTGTTTGATTAGCGGTTACATTACCACAACCTGCAGTAACTTTGTAAGTTCTAGTTACGATTATTGGACAAGTGCCAGTTGTTGTATCAGAGTACGATATAGTATAAGTACCAATTGAACCACTATTGGCTAATGAGCCTCCTGCAGTATTTAATTGAGCAAGAGTAATGTTTACGCTTGTAGCACTAAAAGGAAGACCTGTTATTGCATTTGTCCCACAACCTGCTATAGTTGAATTTGCAGGTGCCACTAGAGCAGCTGCAGGACTTATAGTTACTACTGATGGTGCAGAAGTTAATTCACAGTTTGTAGTTCCATTTTTTACTTTCACAGTATATGACCCACTTGCTGTTGCAACTAGTGTAGAAGAAGTTTGTCCGTTTATAACGATATTATCTTTAAGCCAGATATAAGTTGGAGAAGTTGCATTTGTAGTTGCAGTTAGTGTTGTTGAACCGCAAGCATTTAAAAGCCCTGTAATTACTGGGGCACACGGAACAAAATAGGGTAATGTTGTAATAGGAGTAGTACCATTGGCACAGGTAGAATTTTGATAAGTTAAACTAGATGTACTAACTGTTTGAGAACCACATGCCGTTCCATTTGGAGTTAATTGATAATTTAAAGTAATAGTCTCAGAATTTAAAAAATCTGTATTCCAAGTAATTACTTGCCCAGCTGTAGAGGTTGTTCCTTTACTTATTGTGACAGCTCCTATTGTGAAGCCTGCAATTACTGTTTCTTTTTCAACTAAACTTTGGGCAACCCATGATATTTGAGTTGCTATCTGATTGTATATTGCAGTTAAATTAGCACCGCTTTGTGTGATATAAGCAGGACTTCCTTGAATTCCATCTAGAGTAAATTTAGCTACATATTGATCGCTTCCTACAGTATTTATATTACCAGGAATACCACCAAACAAACCAACAGAAAAAACTTGATTGTTATAGGTGATAGAAGATTTCACAGTAGTTTTTGCATTGGTAGCGGCAGTTATAGCACTGGTAACACAAGTAGATGTTGTACTAGTATTGCAACTAGTATTACCACTAGTTCCAGTTAAGTTGGTTACACCATCGGTTAGTAAAATAATTGCTCTTGCTGTTTCACAATTAAATCTACCTTTGCTTTCTAATTCTGTTTCTGCTTTTACTAGACCGTCTTGAATATTAGTCCCGCTAAGCGGAACCAAAGCATCAATTTTTGCGTTTATAGCAAGTACACCTGCTGCAGTCAAATTAGTTAAACCAATTTCTAACTTAGCAGTTGTTGTGTATGATACTATAGAAATTCGATTATTAGTATTTGTAGCAGCTTGATTAACGTAAGCTTTAGCCGCCGCTTTAGCGTAATCCATAGAGGTATTCATGTCATTATTAATGGCAAAACCCATACTACCAGATACATCTATAACCAAAATTACATCAGAGTTACGAGATGGCGGATTAGAACCAGTAATGTCTACTTTTACATTAATAACACCGCAATTAGTTGCATTTGCAGTTATTGTTTTGTTAGTGTTTATTGATTGAGCAAAACCAAATAAAGAAGACAGAAGAAATAATATTACAAAGTATATTTTTTTTATATCTCGTAAATAATTGCTAGAAGAGTGTAATAGTTTTTCCATTTTTAATTATTTTAAGGGAATACTTGATATATTTATTTTAATCATTAGCTGGATTAATGACGTAGGTATGTAAAACGGTAGAAATTGAATAATTGGTACAGTTTTTTGAAGTCGCAGTAACCTGATTACAAGACCATTTTTCTACAGGAGTTCCCATCGGTAAAGTAACATGGATATAAAATTTTGCAGATTGTCCTGCGCCTATAGTAATTTGACTAATATCATTTTTTTCAGAATCAATAAAATCAGTATTGATAATTACATTTTTGGATGTAGGACTACCGTCGGTATTTGAACAGCTGGTATTTATGTTCTTAGCATCTAAAATGTATGTGTCAGTGGATGAGCTATTGTTAGTGAGAATCATTGAATAGTAAGTTCCATTGGGAGGAGTACTTCTATTGTTTCCGTTATTTTCGACGACAAGAGTTGCATTACAGGAACCTCTTTGTGCAAATGAAAATGTTGAAGTTAGTATGACAATTAATACCAAAATAAATTTTGAATTAATTTTTGAAACTGGATTTGTATCAATTAAATCTTTTATTGAATATAAATTTAGCTTACAGAATCCTTTAGTTTTTGTTGTCGCTTTAAGAGTAGTTTTAGTTCCCATATTATTAGCTTTATATTTTATTAAATTTTTAATTTTTTAACATAATCAAAGTTATATAGTCTACTTTTAATTGATTTTTTTTCCTTTAAATAACCCAAATACTCGTTGAAATGTATTTTTTTGTTGAAAAAACCAAAAAAAACACCCTTTTTTTTTGTAAAATATATTTTTTTTTATCCTAATTTTTAGAAAAAAATAGTCCGAAATTAAAAAACAAAAACTAGTCTAATTAATTAATAATCAAGTGTTTAGATAATCGTCTTTGTCAGAAAAAAATATCGACGAAATACATTTATCATAGATTAAATACATGTTTTCTTAAAAATATTTTTAATATTTCCTTGGAAAGTTAAAATTTATTAGTATTCGCAATTTTAGAAATTGTTGTCGAAATCGGAAGATTTTTGTTTAAGGATTTATTATGATAAGTTATTTAACTATATAATCTGAAATATAAAAAATCGATAAAAGAGATGCCTTTATAAAATTCTTTTGTAAATTGTAGCTAAATTTTCAACACTGTTTTTGAGGTTTAATCATAAAGTATCTTTTTTTAGTAGTGATTTAAAAAAGAATATACTCAAGTCATAAAATTTAAAAGCATCTTCTTTATAAAAACAAATAGCATTCGTAATATGAAAAACTTAATATTAATCAGACATGCAAAATCAAGTTGGGAGGCACCTTTAAAAGATTTTGATCGGCCTTTGATGAAAAAGGGAATTCTTGATGCACACAACGTTTCAGCTAATATTTCAAAATTTCTGCCTAAGACCTTTTTGATATGGAGTAGTACTGCGGCGAGGGCTCTAGAAACAGCACTTATTTTTGCGCAAAACATTTCATATCCTTTAGAAAGTATCATTTACAAAGACGATCTTTATACATTTGATGAGAAACAATTAGAAAAGGTTATTAAATCATGTGATAATGCTTTCGAAAGTGTTATTCTTTTTGGACATAACGAGGCTATTACAAATTTTGTTAATAAATTTGGGGATGTTTTCATCGACAATGTGCCTACTTCAGGTTTTGTATCGTTACAATTTGATGCAGAAAGTTGGGACGAAATAGATAAAGGCAGAACCCAAAAAACCATTTTCCCTAAAGATTTAAAATGAATACAGTGTACGAACAAAAATATATAGATAGAGAAAAAAGTTGGCTAGCATTTAATGCAAGAGTATTACAAGAAGCAGCCGATATTACAGTACCACTTTTAGACAGATTACGTTTTTTAGGAATTTTTTCGAATAACTTAGATGAATTTTTTAGAGTTCGTTATGCCGCTATTCGTAGACTAAGTCTTTCAGGCATTTCAGGCGAAAAATATTTAGGAGGTATATCTGCCCAACAATTAGTTAAAGACATTACCGAAATTGTGATTCAGCAACAATCGGAGAGTTTAAGAATATTGAGCAATATTGAAGCTGAACTCGAAACAGAGAATATCTTTATTATTACCGAAAATGAGATTACAAAAGATCAAGAAGAATATCTAAAGAATTTTTTCATTGAAAAATTAAGTCCTGAATTGGTTACAATCATATTAAATGATTTAGCCGAATTTCCTGTTTTAAAAGATACCTTAGGTTATTTGGCAGTACGTTTAGAAATGAATCATACTGGAGAAGTTAGATATGCTGTAATCGAAATACCTAAAACAATCAATCGATTTGTTGTTTTACCATCTCATGACGATAAGAATTATATTATTCTGATAGATGACGTTATTAGACACAATTTGAGTAGCATTTTTACCATTTTTGATTACAAGAGTGTCTCTGCACATATGATAAAAATTACTCGTGATGCACAATTGGATATCGATAGTGATTTGAGTAAGAGTATGTTGGAGAAAATTGCGTCATCAGTAAAAGATAGACGTATTGGTGAACCAGTTCGTTTTATTTACGATCAATTGATTGAACCAGATACATTGCAGTTTTTTCTCGAAAAAATGAAAATCATTTCTACTGATAGTATAATTCCAGGAGGTAGATATCATAACCGACGTGATTACATGAATTTTCCTAATTTAGGGAGGTATGATTTGTTATATAAAACAAATTTACCATTGCCAATTCCAGGGCTAAGTATGGAAGGAAGCATATTAGAAAAAATTGGAAAAAAAGATTATTTACTTAATGCACCATATCAGTCGTTTTCATACGTGACTAAGTTTTTACGTGAAGCAGCTTTAGACCCAAAAGTTACATCCATTAAGATTACGTTATATCGTTTGGCTAAGAACTCACAAATTATTAGTTCGTTAATCAATGCGGCTAAAAACGGAAAAAAAGTAATTGTACAAATAGAATTACAGGCAAGATTTGACGAAGCTTCGAATATTTCGTATGCTGAGCAAATGCAAATGGAAGGAATTGAGCTAATTTTTGGAATTAAAGGACTAAAAGTGCACAGTAAAATATGTGTGATTGAAAGAGTTGATGAAGGGAAAACCAAAAGATATGGATTTATTTCGACAGGTAATTTCAATGAATCAACGGCTAAAATTTATACTGATGTTACCTTATTTACAAGTCATCAACAAATTCTAAAAGATATATCTAAGATATTCGAATTCTTTGATATCAATTATAGAGTTCACCGTTACAAACATTTAATTGTATCGCCTCATTATACAAGAACTAAATTTGTAAAATTAATCGACAGAGAGATTCTACATGCTTTGGCAGGTCGTAAGACATATATAAAGCTTAAAATGAATAGTTTGTCAGATTTTAAAATGATAGATAAATTATACGAAGCAAGTAATGCTGGAGTGAAGATACAATTACAAGTAAGAGGAATTTGTTCTTTGATTCCCGGAATACCTGGAATGAGCGAAAATATAGAAGCAATAAGTATTGTCGATAACTATCTAGAACATTCAAGAGTTTACATTTTTGGAAATGCAGGATTAAGCGAAGTGTATATATCATCTGCCGATTTTATGACAAGAAATCTAGATGGAAGGGTAGAAGTGACCTGTCCTATTTATGATCAATCGATTAAAAATGACTTAATTGATAATTTTAATATTGCTTGGAAAGGAAATGTAAAAGTGCGTTATCATTCTTATAAGTTAGATAACAAATACAAAGCTAGAAATCATCATGCTGTGTTTAGGGCACAATTAGAAACATACAAATATTATCAAAACAAAGTAAATGCTATAGATGAAGTTGCTTTAAAACAATAAAAGCAACACTTATATCAAAATACTAAATTTCAAATCATAAGCGAGAATGATTAAAATAAAAAAATATGGAGCAATCGATATTGGATCAAATGCCATGCGATTGCTGATTTCCAATGTTGTAGAACAAGAGGGGAAGGAACCTCAATTTAATAAAAGTTCCCTAGTACGTGTGCCAATTCGTTTAGGTCAAGATGCCTTTACAGTTGGAGAAATATCTCAAGAAAATATCGAAAGAATGTGCGATGCAATGAAAGCATTTAATCTTTTGATGAAAGTACATAAAGTGGAGCATTATAGAGCATTTGCAACATCTGCAATGAGAGAAGCCTATAATGGAAAAGAAGTGGTAGAAATAATCAAGAAAAAGGCAGATATAAAGATTGAAATTATTGACGGTAAAAAAGAAGCAGCTATTATAGCTTCAACAGATTTACATCATTTGTTAAAAACAGATCAAACCTATCTTTTTGTAGATGTTGGAGGTGGTAGTACTGAATTTACTTTATTTTCTAATGGTAAAATGGTTACTTCGAGGTCATTTAAAGCTGGAACAGTACGATTGTTAAATGGTATGGTTTGCGATGTCGTATGGAATGAAATTGAAAAATGGATTAGAACAAATACAGAAGAATACGAAGAAGTTACTCTTATAGGATCAGGAGGGAATATTAATAAATTATTCAAAATGTCTGGTAAACAGCAAGAAAAGCCATTGTCATACATTTATGTGAACTCACAATATGCTTTCTTAAATTCCCTAACATATGATCAGAGAATTGCCGAATTAGGACTTAATCCCGATCGTGCCGATGTAATCATTCCAGCAACAAGAATCTATCTTAATGCTATGAAATGGAGTGGAGCAAGACAAATTTATGTTCCAAAAATTGGTCTTTCAGATGGTATTGTAAAAGCAATGTATTACGAAAAAATATAATTTTATATAAAATAAATAATTTATGAATAAAACAAGATTAGAGGCATTTAGTGATGGCGTCTTGGCAATTATAATTACCATAATGATTCTTGAAATAAAAGTGCCTGAGAAAGAAAGTTTTAGTGACTTAATGCCTCTAATTCCTAAGTTTTTAAGTTATGTTTTAAGTTTTATCTATGTTGGTATTTACTGGAACAATCATCATTATTTATTACATGGATTATCAAAAGTAAACGGAAAAATCCTTTGGGCTAATTTGCATTTACTTTTTTGGTTGTCGCTAATTCCTGTTTCTACAGGTTGGATGGGAGAACATAATTTTGCAAAAGCTTCAATGGCATTGTATGGAATTATCTTAATGCTTTGTGCCATTGCATATAACATACTTCAAAGATATATTATCTTGAATGAAGGAAAAGATGCTGCTTTAACTAAAGCATTAGGGAAAGATTTAAAAGGAAAAATTTCTATAGTTTTGTATTTTATCGGAATAGTTTCTTCTTTTTATAACGAATGGATATCAGGTTCATGCTATATAATAGTTGCTTTTTTATGGTTGATTCCTGATGTAAGAATCGAGAGAATTTTTAACACAATCGAAAAAGAATAGAGTCTTAAAGACTAATCAATAAGAAGGACTTTATTTATATAAAAATACAATGAAATCAATATTTCAATCTCTTCAAGTTTTACCTCTAAAGGAATTAGATAAATTAGATGGTTTAATCACTAAAAAGAAATTAAAAAAAGGAGATTTTTTAATTCAAGAATCACAAATTTCTCAAGAAATTGTTTTGATAAAATCGGGTGCCTTACGCTCATTTTATATCAATACCGAAGGAGAAGAGATTACAAATTGCATTACATTTCAAAATGAATTCATGGCTGCCTTTTCCAGTTTTATTACTCAAAAACCCACCGAAGAAAATATTCAAGCCTTATTTGATACTGAACTCGAAGTGATTAATCATGCTAATATAGAGCAACTTTATGAGAATAGTATTCATTGGCAAAAAGTAGGACGAATAGTAGCCGAAATGCAATATATGAATTTAGAAAAACGCATTTTATCTTTTCAGAAACTTACAGGAAAAGAGCGCTACGAAACATTATTTAAAAATCACCCTAATTATATTCAGTTAATTCCATTACAATATTTAGCTTCATTTTTAGGAGTTACTCCAAGGCATTTAAGCCGTATTCGCAAAGCAGTTTTATAGGACATTTGTCCAGTTACAAAGGAAAGTCTCATTATTATATTTGCCGAAAACAATAGATAATAATGAAAAAAAATATTTTAGTAATTGGAGGAACGGGATTAGTTGGTAAAGTTATTTTGCGTATCCTTCAAGAACGAAATCCTGACTTTAATTTGTTTGTCGGAAGTCGAAATTTAGGAAATTCTAGTAATGATTTAGTCATTGATGTAACAAGTCCTAATACTTTTAATTGCATCACAGATAACAAAATCGATTTGATTGTTATGTGTACAAAAGATAGTGATAACGTAATTTTACAGTTTGCAATCAAAAACGAATTGGATTATATTGATATCACAAAGCCAACGCCAGATTTAGCAATAGCATACGATTTAGCCAATACAAATGAGCAAAATATAAAAAATCATATTGTTTTTGGTTCAGGTTGGATGGGAGGCATTGTAGGTAGTTTAATTGATTTTGTTGAGCCAGAGAAGCATAAAATTCAAGAAGTAAATCTTTATATCTATTATTCAATAAAAGATTTAGCAGGCAAAAGTTCCGCTAATTTTTTGGCCGAAAATGTATGTAAGCCCTATATTGTTTATAATAATAACAAACCTCAAAAAGTAAAACATTTTCTAAACTCAGAAAAATTTAATTTTTCATTCGAAATAGGAAAACGACAAGTTTATAATCTTGATGTTCCGGAGTTGTTTATTTTGAATCAGATAGAAAAGATACCGACAGTTTCAGTCAAGATGACGTATAATTCTAAATTCGTTACCCGTTTAATGGGATATTTTCAGTCACTTAAGATTTTTAATATAATGTCTTTAAGAGAAAGAAAGTTGTTGTTTGGAGGAAGCGGAAATGGAGATCAAACTATTTTTGAAATTGTTGTTAAAACTCAAAATAAGACCAAAAAAATAAGTTTGCAAAGCGTAAAAGGCCAAGCTGAATTAACTGCATTTTCAACAGTTTTGCATATCGAAAAGATGTTGAATGATTCTTTGGTTGGTGGAATTTATTTTGGTCATCAAATACATACTTCAAAAGAAATTTTCGAAGCATTACATAATTATAACTCTATTAATCTTAAATTAAGTTAATTGAACATGAAAAATATTCTTATAATCAACGGGCACCCTAATCCTTCAAGTTTTAATTTTGCTTTAGCAGAAGCTTATAAAAAAGGAGCTTTAGAGACCGATGCAAAAGTTGAAACAATTACAATTGCAGATTTAGAGTTTAACCCTAATTTGCAATTTGGTTATCAAAAAAGAACCGAATTAGAACCTGATTTATTAGAATCTTGGGAAAAAATAAAAAGAGCAGATCATCTGGTTTGGATTCACCCCGTTTGGTGGGGAGGTTTACCAGCAATTACAAAAGGATTTATTGATCGACTTTTTTTACCTGGAATGGCTTTTCAATATCGTGAAAACTCAATTTGGTGGGATAAATTATTAAAAGGTAAAACAGCTCACATTATTACAACTTTAGATCAGCCAGGATGGTATTACAGATTGTTTTTTGGAAGACCAAGTGTTAATCAATTGAAGAAATCTACTTTAGAGTTTTGTGGTGTAAAGCCAGTTAAAGTTAGTTATATTGGAGTTATTAAAACATCAAATAGTAATCAAAAAGATAAGTGGCTGAATAAAGTTTATAATTTTGGATTGAAAAATAGATAAAGATTAACCCGTTGTGTGTAATACGTCAAGTGGTATTTAATACATATTCCCGCTAGCTATCAGGATTATGTGTTGAAATGATTACACCCAACGGGTTTGAATTTTATCACAATACCAAGAAATAAAAGTTTTATTTGGATTGTGATAAAAAAAAATTTAGGATAATTTGAATTATTGAGAGGTATTAATAAGGTAAAACTTTTCTCTGTTTTATTTCTTCTAATAGTTCTGCCATTGCTAAGTAAAAAGCGCTACTACCACAAATGACACCAACGACTCCTGCAATGGTTGCAATTGATTTAATTCCTGTCCATTTTTCGATAGCTAATAAAAAGAATAAAATAGTTAAAGAAAGAAAAACAAAACGTAGTACTCTACTTGTTCCCCATGTTCCATACCACATAAAACCAGTGAATAATCCCCAGAGGGCTAAATAACATGCTAAAAAGGAGTCAGGAGTAGCACTTGCTAATGTAATTCCAGTATTTGGTAGCATCCATATAGCTACTAATGTGAGCCAGAAAAAACCATAAGAAGTGAATGCAGTTGCTGCAAAAATATTTCCTTTTTTAAAAGAAATAAGCCCAGCAATTACTTGAGCTATTCCTCCATAAAAAAGTCCCATTGCTATAATTACAGCGCTAATAGGGAAAAAACCCATATTATGGATATTTAGTAAAATCGTGGTCATTCCGAAGCCTAATAATCCTAAAGGACCTGGGTTTGCAAATTGTTTTTCCATTTTTTTTAATTTAAAAAAGATTACTAATCTTTCAAAAATATAAAAAATAGATTACAGGGCAATTATTTTATGTAAGAATATTTGTTTTTTTTAATTGGATGTAAATTTTAAACAAAATATTTAAGTATGTAAATCCAATCCAAAAGTAGTTCTTAAAAGCTCTATGTTTGGATTTATTTCTAATAAACGATTGTAGCGATCTTGATCGTTAAGACTTTTTTTGAATTCAAAACTTTCATTTACAATAACATTAATAGTGACGTCGTGATTATGTAAATGCCCTCTTAAGTGTCCTAATAAACCATTCATCTCTTTTTCAAAATCTAGCTTAGAACCTTCATTAGGTAGTTCTATAGAGATGATTGTTCCGTTTAAAACAGGATCATTTATAAGCAATAGTGATTCCATTATTTTAAAACCTTTCTCTCCTAAACGTTGTGCGTATTTATTCCATTGCAACAACATTTCGGTTTCTGTAAACTCCTCAGTAGGTAAATGAGTTGTTGGTTTTACATATGATTTGTTGCTTTCCTCTAATTCTTTTTTCTTACGAATGCTTGATAATGAAAATACAGAAACACCAGGTTTTACAGTATTTGCAGCTACAGGTTTAGCTTCAGCTACTTTTTCGGGAGCTTGAGTTTCAGACTTTACAGGGTCTGGAGTTGAATTTTGGGTTGCAACAGTTTCTGCTTTCTTCTCGGCAGGAGCCTTAAGTTCTGTGATTGAGAAAGTAGGATTTCTATAATAAGTAGGCGGAATTATGTATTGGTTAACTTTTTTTTTTCTCCATCATAATTGATAGAGGCTAATTGCATTAAACAAAGTTCGACCAATAAGCGTTGATTCTGACTCAGTTTGTATTTTAAATCACAATCATTAGCGATTTCGATTCCTTTTAAAAGAAATTCTTGACTCGTTTTTTGAGATTGCGACGCATACATTTGTTGTGCTTGTTCACCAACTTCAAGAAGAGCTATAGTAGCAGGAGTTTTGCTAACTAATAAATCTCTAAAGTGAGATGCTAGTCCAGCAATAAAATGATGACCGTCAAAACCTTTGGCTAAGATGTCATTGTAAGCAACTAATAATTCAGGAATTTTATTTTCAAGTATAAAATCAGTAATAGCAATATAAGTTTCGTAATCTAAAACGTTTAGGTTTTCGGTAACTGCCTGACGTGTTAAATTAGTACCGCAATAAGAAACAACTCGGTCAAAAATAGACAAAGCGTCACGCATTGCTCCATCAGCCTTTTGTGCAATAATGTGTAGTGCATCGTCTTCATAAACGACACCTTGACTAGTTGCAACTTCAGCTAGGTGCTCTTTTGCATCTTTTACTGTGATTCTTTTGAAGTCAAAAATTTGACAACGAGATAAAATCGTTGGAATGATTTTATGCTTCTCGGTTGTTGCTAATATAAAGATGGCATGTTTAGGCGGTTCTTCTAATGTTTTCAAAAAAGCATTAAAAGCGGCCGAAGATAACATGTGCACCTCGTCAATAATATAAACTTTGTATTGTCCTGTTTGTGGAGGGATTCTAACTTGATCAATCAAACTACGAATATCATCAACAGAGTTGTTTGAAGCAGCATCTAATTCAAAAACGTTAAATGCAAAATCTTCATTTGGATCATCATAACCAGGCTGATTTATTTTTCGAGCAAGAATACGTGCACAAGTTGTTTTACCAACTCCACGCGGTCCAGTAAATAATAAAGCCGAAGCTAGGTGATTACTTTCTATGGCATTTAGTAAAGTGTTGGTAATGGCTTTTTGTCCCACAACATCTTTAAATGTCTGTGGGCGATATTTACGAGCCGATACTACAAATTGTTCCATAGATTGTTTATTGGATAGCAAAGATAGATTATAATTTAAAGATTTAAAAATTTAAATTTTGAAAGATTTACAGTGTTTTTATAGCCACTGATTTTTAAAGAATTACTAATTAATACTATCTCTTTATTTTTATCTTGTTGTTATATTTCGCTAATTTATGATTCACTTTTAGAAAGTTAATTTGTAATGGAAAAATGAATTATTTTAGCTAGATATTAAGCCATTCTTTATTGTTTAAGCAGTATAAAATGATTTAATCTTGTTATTTAGAAGAATTGTTTAATCGTGATTTTATAAAATTGAATAACATGAAGAATAATAAAAAAGAGTTATCACCAGAACAAAGTTCAGAACTACTTAAGATATTGAAAGCTCGTTTTGAGAAAAATAAGAATCGTCATGAAGCCATTGATTGGGTTAAAGTACAAACAAAACTAGAAGCAAGTCCCGAAAAATTATGGGTGCTCAATGAAATGGAAATAACAGAGGGCGAACCAGATGTTGTAGGTTTTGATACTGTGACCAATGAATATATTTTTTACGATTGTTCAGCCGAAAGTCCAAAAGGACGCAGAAGTATTTGTTACGATCATGAAGCACTAGAAAAAAGAAAAGAGAACAAACCAAAAGATAGCGCTGTGAATATAGCGGCTAATATGGGAATTGAGATTTTGAATGAAACCGAATATCGCCAGTTACAGCAACTTGGAAACTTTGATGCTAAAACATCGAGTTGGATTGTAACACCTGCTAATATAAGAAAACTAGGAGGCGCTCTCTTTTCGGATTTTCGCTATGATACTGTTTTTGTATATCATAACGGGGCAGATTCTTATTATGCTGCCAGAGGATTTAGAGGATCTTTAAGAGTTTAGGTTTTTCTCTCAATCCTCTCATATTATTAGAAGGAAGTGTCTCACAAAGTGATTCGAAATAGTTTAAGGAGCATCTTTATGAGATTTCTCATTCTTCGAAATGACAAAATTGAGAGGGGAAAAGTATCATTGTAATTGCCATAAACAGTCATAATCTTGTCACACTGACGAAGGAAGTGTCTCATAAAATGACTCGCTTTTTTTTTGATAATATTTTCTTTATTTTGTATTATTTTTCTGTAAATTGCAGCATTCAAAAATTTTCACTTCTAAAATAGAAGGAGAATATAATTATCTTTGTTTCATAATAATAATCGCTCAATGAAGAATTCTATTGCTTACCTGCCACAAAAGAAACAAAGAGATCTCGTTCGTTTTGTAGAAGAAATAACAAAAAGACTTCCGAAAACTCAGATGATTATTCTTTACGGAAGTTATGCAAGAAACGAATATGTAAATCATGATGAAAAAGTAGAATTTGGTATTCCTACTTCATTCAGAAGTGATTATGATATTCTCGTAGTAACAGATAGTGTAACAGATCAACGTGCAAGCCGAATGCTTGATGCGATTGATAATATGTATTATCGGGATCCAGATTTGCAAACTCCAGTTGAGTTTATTCATGAAAACATCAAGCGATTAAATGAATATATCGATGCAGGGAGATATTTTTATACTCAAATAAAAGAAGAAGGAATTTTACTTTATAACAGTGAGAAATTTACTCTTGCCGAACAACGCCCGCTTCGTTTTGATGAAATAAAAGAGCAGGCAGAAGAATATTTTAAAGATAAATTTGAAAAAGCAAATTTCTTTTTTGAAGATGCAATATTAAACTATGAAAAAGAACGCTATCAAATGGCTTCTTTTTATTTGCATCAAGCTTGCGAAAACAGTTTTCAGACAATTCGATTGGTACATACGTTAACAAACCCAAAGCAACATAATTTGGAAAAATTGTTTTCTTTCACAAGAAAATATTCAACAGATTTACCTTCTGTTTTTCCCAATGATAATCCCGAAGAAAAACGATTATTCGAACTCCTGAAAAGTGCTTATATCGAGGCTCGTTATAATCCTAAGTTCATCGTAACCAAAGAAGATATCGATGCATTGTTGCCTAAAGTAAAACGTTTGTTAGAAATAACAAAGCGAATATGTGAAGCTAAAATCGCCGAATACGCAAAACAGGTATAATCTTATAACGCTGACAAAGGAAGTGCCTTATGAAGAGATTCGATTCAGTTTGACGGTTAATTAACACGTAGGGTTTATTCTCAATCCGCAAAGACCTAACAGGTTTTAAAAACCTGTTAGGTCTGATAAAGTGATTCGATATAGCTTGGGGGGGCTTGATGAGATTTACTTCGTCTATTCGCTAAGGCTCGGGTCTCGTTCCTCGAAATGACAAGAATCCGCTTAATCCGCATTCCATCAACCCAATCTTGTCACACTGACGAAGGAAGTGTCTCATAAAATGACTCGCTTTTTTTTTGATAATATTTTCTTTATTTTGTATTATTTTTCTGTAAATTGCAGCATTCAAAAATTTTCACTTCTAAAATAGAAGGAGAATATAATTATCTTTGTTTCATAATAATAATCGCTCAATGAAGAATTCTATTGCTTACCTGCCACAAAAGAAACAAAGAGATCTCGTTCGTTTTGTAGAAGAAATAACAAAAAGACTTCCGAAAACTCAGATGATTATTCTCTACGGAAGTTATGCAAGAAACGAATATGTTAATCATGATGAAAAAGTAGAATTTGGTATTCCTACTTCATTCAGAAGTGATTATGATATTCTCGTAGTAACAGATGGTGTAACAGATCAACGTGCAAGCCGAATGCTTGATGCGATTGATAATATGTATTATCGGGACCCAGATTTGCAAACTCCAGTTGAGTTTATTCATGAAAACATCAAGCGATTAAATGAATATATCGATGCAGGCAGGTATTTTTATACCGAAATTAAAGAAGAAGGAATTTTACTTTACGATAGCGGAAAATTTACTCTTGCAGAACAACGCCCGCTTCGTTTTGATGAAATAAAAGAACAGGCAGAAGAATATTTTAAAGATAAATTTAGCAGAGCCAATAGTTTTATGAGAAGTTCTATGCATGGTTATAATGATAAAGATTTTAGAATAGTTTCTTTTTATCTTCATCAAGCTTGCGAAAATAGTTTTCAGACAATTCGATTGGTACATACATTAACAAATCCGAAGCAACATAATTTGGAAAAATTATTTTCTTTCACAAGAAAATATTCAACAGATTTACCTTCTATTTTTCCCAATGATAATCCCGAAGAAAAACGATTATTCGAACTCCTGAAAAGTGCTTATATCGAGGCTCGTTATAATCCTAAGTTCATCGTAACCAAAGAAGATATCGATGCATTGTTGCCTAAAGTAAAACGTTTGTTAGAAATAACAAAGCGAATATGTGAAGCTCAAATCGCCGAATACGCAAAACAGGTGCAATCTTAGAATACTGACGTAGGAAGTGTTACATAAGTAGCTCAGCAAATTACTTCCCCAATCTTGTCACACTGACGCAGGAAGTGTCTCATAAAGAGATTCGATATAGTTTGGCGTTAGTTAGTACGTTGAATTTATTCTCAATCCGCAAAGACCTAACAGGTTTTTAAAACCTGTTAGGTCTGATAAAGATACTCGATTCAGTTTGAGGAGTTACTTGTTGAGATTACTTCGTCTATTCGCTATCGGCTCGGGTCTTCGTTCCTCAGGAAGAAAATATTGCAAAGAAAAATGCATAATTGAATCACTATCATTTTATGAAAACGATTGCCCTAGCCCTGATGGGAGCGGCATCCTTTTTCTGTTCGCCTCAACGAACAGAAAAAGATACAGCGGACAGCAGGAATAGCTCCTGAAAATTATCGTCCTCTTATGCTCAAGTCACTTAATATTTTGGCTGTTTCGGAATCTGTATCTGCTGAAAAACCAGCTACGTAAACTCCTTTTTTGCCCGATGTGGATTTTATTCCATAAACCACTGCTTCGTCTCCAGGATCGGAGTTGCCTTCGTATCGATACACATGTACGATTTCAAATTTTTCAGGATTTTTTTTAATTACATCTTCATTTAGATTAAAATCATATGTAAATCCTTTCTCGTTTAATTGATCCAAAGCCTTGGATACAGTTGCGTAATGATACATTCTAATCATAATAAATGAAATTTTAGTGGTTAACGCTTAAAGATAACTATTTTAAGATTAAGTGTTTGCAAAAGAGTGTTAAAGTAAATTTTGTAATGCTCGTAAGTATCCTATAAAAATGCTAAATTTGCACCGCAGACCGCCTTATCGTCGTTTTGAGAAATCAAAAGGGAGGAAAGTCCGGACACCAAAGAGAAGCATAGCGGGTAACACCCGCCGGTCCCGATAACCATCGGGATTAGGACAAGTGCAACAGAAAGTATGTACAGGTAATGCTGTAGTGAAACCAGGTAAACTCTATGCGGTGAAATATCAAGTATATCAGCATTTAAGGGCTTCTCGTCCGTTGCTGAAGGGTAGATAGCTTGAACTTATGAGTAATTGTAAGTCTAGATAAATGATAAGGTATTGTTAGTAATAACAAGAACAGAATCCGGCTTACAGGTCTGCATTTTTTTTATTTTCGTGAGAGTATTAAATTAATTTTCATGAATGTATCTTCTTCAAATTATTTCTGAAAATTCAAATAAACAGGTTTGTAGTTCTTAATTAGCTGGAATCTTTTTTATTTGTGCAAAAAATATCATAATGAAAACAAGAATCGGAATTTTAGGATTGGGTGGAGTAGGTGGCTATTTTGGTGGACTTTTGGCGAAAGCTTACGCTGGATCGGATGCTGTAGAAGTAGTTTTTATTGCTCGAGGAAAAGCCATGGAAGTTATTGCTGAATCTGGTTTGAAAATTTGTACTGACGAAGGTGAAACTACCGTTTTCCCAAGCGTAGTATCAAATGTTCCTGAGGTTATCGGTAAACTTGATTTTCTTATTTGTGCTACAAAAACCTATGATATCGAAGAAAGTCTTGAGGCTATAAGTAAATGTATTACTAAGAATACTGTTTTTCTTCCTTTATATAATGGTGTTGATGCTACGGAACGCATTAGTACTATGTTTCCTGACAACGAAGTCCTGCAAGGATGTGTTTATATTGTTTCGATGATTACTTCCCCTGGTGTTATTAAGAAAGTTGGGGTTTACGAAAAGTTGTTTTTTGGTTCTGATAGCGCTTCTATTTACAAGATGAAAGCGTTACAAACAATTTTTGAGAACGCTAAAATCGAAAGCTATTTGGTAGAGAATATCGAAGATACGGTTTGGGAGAAGTTTGTGTTTATTTCGTCATTGGCTTCGGCTACTTCTTATTTAAATCAGAATATTGGTGAAATTTTAGAAAGTGCTGCTGGTCGAAATTTATATGTTTCTTTACTGAATGAAATCACAATGATTGCTGCCGTAAAAGGACTGAATTTGCCCAATGATATTGTTATGCAAACAATTGTCAAATTGGAGAAATCGCCTCGTGAAGCAACTTCGTCTATGCATCGTGATTTATTGGCAGGAAGAAAAATTGAACTTTCTTCGCTTACAGAGTTTGTTGTAAATGAAGGTTTAAAGTACGAAATCGATACGCCAACTTATCAGATGGTTTTGGATAAATTAACGGAACAGGAAAGCAACTAATCGGTTATTTTAAATTCTAATCCGATATTGCGGATGCTATCAATACTTATTCGAGAATCGTCTTTAAAGTATTTTCGAATTTTACTGATGTAAACATCCATGCTTCTTCCTGAGAAAAAGTCGTCATTGTGCCAAATTGATTTTAGAATTTGTTCTCTTTTTAGCATTTGATTTTTATGTTGATAAAAGAAATGAATAAGTGCAGCTTCCTTTTCAGTAAGCTGTTGCGTTATGCTGTCTTTCTTTAGGCATAAACGTTTGGTATCGAATAAATAATTTCCAATTTGTAACTCGCTGGTCTTGTCAAAATGAAGCGTTTTTTGTTGGGTTCTTTTTAAGATATTATTGAGTCGTAAGATTAGTTCTTCGGCTTCAAAAGGCTTAACGATATAATCGTCTGCTCCCAGTTTTAATCCAATAATTTTGTCTTCTTTTAGCTTTCGGGCTGTCAAAAAGATGAATGGTATTTCGAGGTTTATTTTAATGATTTTTTCGGCAAGTGTAAATCCGTCGATAATAGGCATCATAACATCAAACACACAAATGTCGAATGTTGAGGTTTGAAAAATAGCTAAAGCTTCCTGACCATTTTCTGCCCAAGTAACTTCATAATCATACAATTCGAGGTATTGTTTGAGTACGTTTGCAAAATCGGAATCGTCTTCGGCTAAAAGTATTTTTTTCATTTTGAACTCTAAAATTATTTTGTAAATAAGACACAATGTTTGTGTTGAAATCTACCCTTTGGTAATATTGTGAAAAATCTTTTTACACATAAAGACATAGACTTTATGTGTAAAAAAGGATGCAACAAGAAATAAATTTCTTTTACATAGCTATCACGTTAGGACTGAAAACTGTCCTTCGACTCCGCTCAGGATGACAGTGCGACTGAAAACTCAATTAAAAACTTAATTCAACGGAATACTGATGTAAAATTGAGCTCCTTTTCCTAAATCGCTCATTACGGCAATTGATCCTTGATGGGCTTTGATGATTTGATTTACATAATAGAGTCCTAGACCTAATCCTTTTGTATTGTGTAGGTTGCCTTGTTCTACTCGGTAAAATTTATCAAAGAGTAAGGAATGTTTGTTTTTAGAAATTCCAATTCCGTTATCCTGAATGCTCAAACTAAATTGGTTTTTATCTAATGTTGTTTTTATCGTAATTGTATTTGAACCATATTTTACTGCGTTTTCAAGTACATTTAAAATGGCAGTTGTTAAATGAAACTTGTCTAATACCAAAATGGTTTCGCTTGTAGCAAAATAGGTTTGAATGTTAACCTTTGGGTATGCAATCTTAAAATCTTCAATAATCGAATTTAAGAAGGATTCGGCAACGATTCTTTCTTTCTGCATATCCATTTCATTTTCATCTAGTGAATTTGCCAAAACTTGATCGATTAAACTCTGTAAACGATTATTTTGGCGTGAAATAGTATTAAGAATTGATGTGAAATGAATTTCGTTATCACGAATGTCTTTTCGCTCTAGTATTTTGGTCGAAATAGCCAGAGTTGTTAGTGGCGTTTTGAGTTCGTGGGTGATGTTATTAATAAAATCAGTTTTAATGTCACTTACCTTTTTTTGCTTGATTAATGCCCTTAGAGCAATTACAAAAAGTGTAATTAGAGTTAGAATTGATACCAGGGATAAGAACAAAATTAGGCTCATTCTTTTTAGTATTATCATTTCCCAATCAACTACCGAAACATACATAGAATCTTCGGTAAGCAAATTGTAATCTTGCATTTGTGTAGTTACAGTTGCGGTGCTAGCATAATTTCGAACTAAAAAAGCATGGTCTAATGAAGCTAGATTGCCATATAATTTGTTTTTTATAAATGGCTTTTCGGAGAAAATAGTATCTGCTTTTTGTGTGCTATTGTAAATAATGAATTTGTTGAGGACAATAGCAAAATCAATAGAGAAATTAGGAATCTCTCTTTCGAACTTCAGTTGTAATTTTCGGGTTAGTTCGCTTCGGAATTCATTTTGAAGTAAAGCTGTTGTAATATCCGATTTAGTCTTTTTATTATGAACATAATTCTCGGCTAATCGCTTGTATAGATGTTCTTTTTTGTAAACAATTGTCGAATCAATGTCATTATAATCATTTGTGATGCTGGCGATTTCATTTTTTATCTCAGCATGAAATTGTGCTACTTTATAATCATAAGTCGTTTTTACTAAATAGCATTGCACTACAGATAATGCGACCAAGGCAAGAGCTGAAAAAAAGATTAATAGATTGATTCTGTGTTTCATTGTTATCAAAAATACATTTCAAAAATAAGCCTTTTATTTTTTAGTTGATACATTAACGTCGCGTTAACCTACGATTAACTCAGAATAGTAATTTTTAGAGCAATTTTTGCAATCTAATTAATTGAGAATATAAACTATGAAAAAACGATTGTTAATGTTGTTTCTACTTGGAATTACATTTTGTTATGGACAAAAACTCGAGAAAGTTACAGTTGATTACTTAGATACGAGTGATTTATATGTAAACGATGGAGATTTTAATGCTTTGCATTATTATAAAATGGTTCCGAAAAATAAAATCATTGGGGCTTTGGTTATTTTGCCTTCTGGTGGGGAAACTACAGAGAATTTATTGAAACAAATAACATTACATCAACTTGCTGTTGAAAAAGGAATCTTAGTAATTATTCCTTCGGTCAATTTAGGAACAGATACACGAGAGGCTGAGTTTCAATTTTTAGATAAAATTTTTAGCGAGATTGTTGAAAAATATAAGGTTTCAAAAGATAAATTCATTTTGGGTGGATTATCAAATGGAGGTATGATTTCATTAACGTATGCCGAACAAGCAGTAAAAAATCCAAATAAATTTTTCTTAATTCCTAAAGGTGTCTTTGCATTAGATGCGCCATTAGATCAAGCGCGTTTTTATAATTATTGTGAAAGAGAGATTAAAAGAAATTTTTCTGAAGCTGGTGCTAATGAAGCAAATTGGATAAAAAGTAATTATGATAGTTTGTATGGAGGTTCACCAGATAAATTTAGAGAAAAATATATCGAGGCTTCTATTTTTTCTTACGGAGCAGAAGAAGGTGGAAATGCTAAATATTTAAAAAATGTGCCTATCCGAATGTACACTGACTTAGATGTTGATTGGCTATTAAATGAACGTCACCGTGATTTGTATGATTGGAACGGAATTGATATAGTCGCTATGATTAACCAATTAAAAGTTATGGGGAATAAAGATGCAAATGTAATTGTTTCTCAAGCTAAAGGAGTGAGATTAGACGGTAGTAAAAATCCGCATTCTTGGTCAATAATGGATTCTGGAGATTGTTTGAATTGGATTTTAAATTTGCTTAAATAATGAATAGTATTAAAATAATTATCATTTTCTTTTTTATTTCTGGATTTGCTTATGCGCAAAATGAAACTCCAAAAGACAGTATTTCGAATAAGTTAAAAGAAGTTGTTATCGATGCTAAAACAAAAACGTTTACCAATAAAAATGGAAATATAAAGGTAGATGTTGCGAATTCTATTTATAATTCGATTCCTAATACTTTGGATTTACTATCTAAATTACCTAAAGTTCTTTTAAGTCCCAATAAAGAGAATATTTCGATAGTAGGTAAAGGAACGCCACTAATTTATATTGATAACCAAAAGGTAGGTATTAATGATTTAAATGCTCTTTCTGTTGATGATATTAAGAGCATAGAAATTATACAGAATCCATCTGTGAAATATGAAGCTGATGGAAGAGCAGTAATTTTGATTACAAGAAAGTTTAGTAAAAAAGAAGGCTTCAAGACAATTTTATCTGAAACAGCTTCTTTTAAGAAAGACTTTAATAATTATATTGGATTTAATTCTAGTTTTAAGAAAGGTAAACTAGAATGGAAGGCTAATTTTAATTACAATCAGTTGCAACCTTGGGAATACCAGAGCGTCGATTATGCAATTCCGAGTGCTTCTATTGTCTCCAATTATGATGTTGATGCTTTTACTAAAAGGAAACAGTTTGTGTTTGGAGGTAGTATGTTTTATAAGATAAATGAGGATGATTATCTGTCATTTACTGTTAGTAGTAAGTTACAAGGTGATACGTTTGGTATTAATTCAAATACTTATAATAAAAAAGAGGATGTCATAAACAATGTTTTAACTTATACAGATAACGATAATAACAAGGACTTTGTAAATTCTTTTTTAAATTATTCTAAAAAAATAAAATCTATTGATACGCAAATTTTTACAGGGATTTTGTACTCAAACTTTAATCAAGGTTTGTTTAGTGAAATTGAAAATAACTATAATAATACTGAGTTTGAATTAACGCAAATTAGAGACCAAAAGTTTAAAGTTGATTTTTTTTCAGGAAGAGTTGATATTGAGAAAAAGTTCAAAAATGAAATGCTAGTTGAAATTGGTGGTTTGTACTCTTCTGCAAATTCAAAGTCGGATTTTGATATTTTCAGCTATGACACAAATCAAAACATACGGAGTCATTATGATTTTAAAGAGCAAAATCTAGCTGGATATGGTCAGTTATCAGGGAAAATTAATAAAATCGATTTTGCGGTTGGACTAAGGGTTGAGAATACTAATGCAAACGGAAAATATAAAACAGATGTAACGCCTCTAATTGAAAAAAACTATACCAATTTTTTTCCGAAAGTAGAATTTACATTTCCGATAGACAGCACAAAAAGTATCAGTGTAAATTATTCTAAAAGTATTTCTAGACCTAACTATTCCTCTTTAAGCCAAGGAACAACTTATATTAATCCTTATTTTGTATATGCGCGAAATATTAATATTGATCCGACATTCAATAATGAGATTTCTACCGTTTTTCAGTATCATGATAAATCTGTTAAGCTAGGTTATTATCGAAATATAAACCCGGTTTATAGTAGTTTTAGTTATGATAAAGAGCAGAATATATTGACCTTTAAAGATGTGAATTTCGATAGAGAATCAGGATTTTCGGTTGATTTTACCTTGCCTTTTAGTTATAAATTTTGGACAACGACAAATTCATTAATTTTTATTTTAGAGAAAATTGAGGACAAATCGGCTCTGTTTTTATCTTCAAAACCTCATTTGTTTTATTATTCAAGTAACGAATTTAAACTTCCAAAAGGATATACTTTTTCTGTTTTTTGTTGGGGAATAACCAAACAAAATATTGGAATATTAGAAAAAAATGAAAGGTTTGTTATGGATATGGGGCTTTCTAAAACTTTTTTTAAAAACTGGAATTGTACTTTGAGTTTTAATAATGTGTTTAATGATAGAGAAATGAAAGAACAATTTGTTGTTAATAATATAAACTCACAAACAAGATATTTGCTAGATTCTCAGGAAATTTCTTTTGCAGTAAAATATTCTTTTGGTAAAATGAAAGACACTGAATTTAAAGGAAAAAGCATAGATGATTCAGGTAGGATTAGGTAGTATTTGTATAAAAATGAGTTAAATATAATAAGCCCTCTTGATAATTCAAGAGGGCTTATTGTTTTATGATAAATTAGGTTTAATTACCCTTCGTCATCTTCAGTGCTTTTTCTAGAAGATTCATTGTTTATTTCTTTATTCTCGGAGGTATTAGATGCCTTGTAACTAGCAAACGAAGTATCACATTTTTTTCTTAATGGAGTATATGCTCAATTGTTTTTTTATTATTCTCTAAATTTTAAATATAAGTTTTTATTTACTTTATTTGTTATATTTCTATGTAATATTGTTTTATTGTAAGGTAATTATGTATTTTTGAATTTAATCTATTAAAAATGATAACAATTATGAGTAAATATTATATTATGGTATTGAGTATTTTGGGAATATATAGTTTATCTGCCCAATCTAGATCTTCCGTCGAGAAAAATCAATTTAAGATTAATGTTTTGTCGCCAGGTTTTGTTTATGAACACGGTTTTAATGCAAAAAATACATTACATTCCGAAGTAAGGACTTGGTTTGGCTTTCGTAGCAATTATTATGGAGGTTCGTCATGGTTCCTTTTTTCTACTATTAATGAGCAGTTTCGTCATTATTATAATTTGGATAAAAGAGCTTTAAAAGGAAAAAGGACAGCTCATAATTCAGGTAATTTTGTTGCGTTAAATGCGATTTATAATTTTAAAGCAATTTCTTTAAATGATGGTTTTTTTGAAAAGATTTCATCTATTACAATTGCGCCAGTTTGGGGATTTCAGCGTACATATAAAGGTAATTTTAATCTAGGTTTGGTTTTAGGTGTTGGATATAATATTGATAAATATGAAAAGGAATTGATTCCAGTAATCAATTTTTCTCTAGGCTGGGTGATAAGTAAATAAAATAAGATGAAGAACATAATTTATATTTTGGTTTTTATGTTTTCGATAAATGTAACTGCACAAAGGATGCGTCCTTTTATAGGAGGAACAGCTTATTTACACACTGATTTTGAAAGGTCTAGTTTTGTGAATTTTTCATTAGGTTCAGAAATTAAAGTGATTAAATTTTTTAGTCCTGAAATTGAAGTAAGCTACATGTTTGGAACCCTTCAAGAGGTTGTAATTAGGGATGAAAAAGGACTAACAATGAGTATTTCAAAAAAATCGTCCTCAGCGATAAATTATAGTTTTTGTCCAAAAATAATAATAGGGGATTATGAAGAAGACTCAGCATACTTACAAATACTTCCAAGATATACGTTTTCTAGAATTGAAGCTAAAAGAGAATTTGCTTCAAGGAATCCTATTGATCTTTCAAAACCAATTTTTATAACTGAAAAAACATCAAATACGCAACATTCATTAGGAATAGGAGTTGGCTATCTCTATAATTTTTCAGGAGAATATTCAAATTCTTTAGCATTGAATTTATATTATAATGGGGTTAATTTAGGAAAAGCTCTTAATAAGTTAAATTCAGGTAGTTATAGTTACGGTACTCAAGATGTTATGGGATTGGGAATAAATTTTTATTTTGGTTTAAAAAAGGAAAAAGAATAAGAAGCCATTTAAAAGTAAAGCCCTCTTGATATTTCAAGAGGGCTTTTTGGTGTATTATGATAACTAGGTTTTAACCTTCGTCGTCTTCGGTACTTTTTGTTGAAGATTCATTGTTTATTTCTTCATCTTCTAATGAATCAAATTCGAAGAAACTAAAGAATGAACCACCGTAACTTTTCTTGAATGAGAAATTACTTAAATGATCAAGTTTTGTGTATTTAGAATGTTCGATAATCATCATTCCATCTTCTTGCAATAGTTCTCTTTCGAAAACAAGCATTACAATTTTTTCAAATGTAGCTTGATCCATTGCATATGGAGGATCTGCAAAAATAATGTCGTAAGATGTTTTACTGCTCTCTAAGAATTTAAAAACATCACTCTTAGTAGCTGCAATATTAAAGTCATATTCTGCGGCAACTTGCTTGATGAATTTTACACAACCAAAATCACCATCTACAGAGGTGATTGGAGTGCATCCACGAGAAGCAAATTCATAACTGATGTTTCCAGTTCCTGCAAATAAATCTAATATTTTTAAGCCTTCAAAACTAAAATGGTTATTCAAAACATTAAATAATGCTTCTTTAGACATGTCAGTTGTAGGTCTTACTGGAAGGTTTTTTGGTGGAAAAATGCGTCTTCCTTTGTGTTTTCCTGAAATGATTCTCATGATTGAAAAAGTATAAAATGTTGTTGATTTTGAGCTGTTGTAAAAGAATTTTTTCTTTTTAAATTAGATACGTCAAATAGGGATACATTTCGGATATACTTATAAACAATTTTAAAAAAGTCATCTTCTTCAGAAATCGTACCTAGTAATTCTAGTTTAAAAATCTCTGGGTTCATATTAAGCTGTTCTGCCGTAAACAGTATGTAGTAAATAAAATCCTCAGGAGTTTGATATTCAAAAGAATTAAATAATAATAGTTTTTTGTTTTGCACAACGATGATTTCAAAATGACCTAAATTAAAATTGACAATCATTGTTTTCTCGTCATTGTTTTTGGATACATCCAAAAGTTTTTCTACAAGAATACTATTGGCATGTTTGTATTCGAAAGAACCAAACTGGTCAATAAAAAAGTTATTGATATTTACATACGGAATGTAAACAGCATTCATTTGATAATTAGGAATTGTATCGAAAGCAAAAAAATCGGTTTCAAAAACCTTGGTGTTATACTGTAAATAACTGCCTAAATAGTTTTCATCAAAAAGAGCACTAGGAACAAAAGTTGACAAATTGTTGTTATGAACAACCGTAATTTCGTCATACGTATCTTTCAACTCAGGATATTTGTTGAAAGCATCAGCAAATAAATCTTCAATTTTGGTAGTTTTATGAAACGTATCAAAAGTAACCTCGCTTAAAGATAAGATGGTATCGTTTAAAGTATCAATACAACAAAATGAAAGCCCCGCCAGAGAAACCTGAATGGAAAGTTTTTTGTATTTTTTTGATGTTATATTTGTATTCTGTGATTGCATAAATGATTTTGAAATTCAATTCTTGTTAAGAATCAAGATTGAATTATTCGTGATGACAAACTTACAATTTTTTTTTATTCATTTGGTGTTTTATGTGGTTCCCTCATGTTTGATGCCTATATTTGATGATAATTTTACATTAAAATAACTGTTATGAGTTCTTCCCTGTTTTATAGTCTTTTACAAAAAAAGTTTCCTTTTTCTCCTACATACAAACAGGATATTTTTTTTCAAAAGATTGCTATATTTTTAACCGATACAGCAAATGAAACAATTTTTGTGCTTAAAGGATATGCAGGAACGGGAAAAACGACAGTAATTTCTACTATTGTAAACAATTTACTAGAGATTGATAAAAAATATGTTTTGCTTGCACCAACTGGTCGAGCGGCTAAAGTAATTGCAAATTATTCGAGTAAGCCAGCTTTTACAATCCATAAAAAAATATATTTCCCTAAAAAAGCCTCAGGTGGAGGCGTTTCTTTTACCATTCAGCAAAACAAACATAAAAACACCGTTTTTATCGTCGATGAGGCTTCGATGATTTCAGATAGCAATTCGGATTCTAAATTATATGAAAATGGTTCTTTATTGGATGATTTAATATCATATGTCTATTCGGGAACCAATTGTAAAATGATTCTTTTGGGAGATACGGCTCAGTTGCCTCCAGTAAATTTAGATATTAGTCCAGCTCTAGATATTCATACATTGAGTGTTCACTATAATAAAGAGATTGAACATATCGAACTTGACGAAGTAATGCGTCAAGAAGAAAATTCAGGAATCTTATTTAATGCTACTGAATTACGTGAATTGCTTAAAGATAGTTTTATTACTGAATTTAGATTTGATTTAAAAAAGTTTAAAGATATCGTTCGATTAACTGATGGTTACGACATACAAGATGCAATTAATTCGGCTTATAGCAATTATAGTATTGAAGATACAGCATTTATTGTACGTTCTAATAAAAGAGCCAATCAGTATAATGAGCAAATCAGAACTAAGATTTTATTTAAGGAAAGCGAGCTTTCTACAGGTGATTTCTTGATGGTGGTTAAGAATAATTATTTTTGGCTAAAGGATTCAGATGAAGCTGGTTTTATAGCCAATGGAGATATTATCGAAATTCTTGAAATTTTCAGTATTCAGGAGTTATACGGATTCAAATTTGCCAAAGTAAAAATACGAATGGTCGATTATCCAAATCAAAAACCCTTTGAAACCGTTTTATTATTAGATACCATTAAAAGTGAATCTCCTTCACTAACTTTTGAAGAATCAAATCGATTGTATGAAGAGGTTATGAAGGATTATGAAGATGAAACAACTAAGTATAAGAGATTTCAGAAAGTGAAAGCCAATGAATATTTTAATGGTTTACAGGTAAAATTCTCTTATGCGATAACGTGTCATAAATCACAAGGTGGACAATGGGATACAGTATTTATTGAGCAACCTTATTTACCAAACGGAATCGACAGAGATTATATTCGCTGGTTGTACACTGCTATGACAAGAGCTAAAAATAAATTATATTTGATAGGTTTTAAAGACGAACATTTTGTTGAGTAATCAATGAGATTAATCTAATATAGATTATGAACACACTAAACGATTTACATAGTATTTCACAAACTTTTTCGAATACCGATAAAATGCCCGTTTTGTTTCTAGGACATGGTAGTCCGATGAACGCTATCGAAGAAAATGAGTTTGTTGCAGGATTCAGAAACTTAGCAAAAACATTACCACAGCCCAATGCAATTTTATGTATCTCCGCGCATTGGTACACCAAAGGAACAAAGGTTACGGCTATGGAAATGCCTAAGACTATTCATGATTTTGGAGGTTTTCCTCAAGCTTTGTTTGATGTGCAATATCCTGCCAAAGGAAGTCCTGAATTGGCTATTGAAACCAAAAGAATATTAAGTCCTGTTGAGATAGAATTAGATGAAACATGGGGTTTGGATCATGGGGCATGGAGTGTGATAAAGCATTTATATCCTGAGGCAAATGTGCCAGTGATTCAGCTAAGTATTGATTATACAAGATCTGGACAATATCATTTTGAATTGGCTCAAAAACTACAATCGCTACGTCATAAAGGTGTTTTGATTATTGGTAGTGGTAATATTGTTCATAATTTAAGACTGATTGATTTTCATAACTACGACAAGGATAATTATGGTTTTGATTGGGCGATTGAAGCTCGACAAACAATTAATGATTATTTGTTAGACGGAAATTTCCAACCGCTTATCAATTTTGAAAAAATGGATCGCGCGATACAATTAGCAATCCCAACGCCCGACCATTATTTACCTTTGCTTTATACTTTAGGATTAAAAGAAAAATCAGAAGAACTAAGTTTATTTAACGATAAGTTGATCGCAGGTTCATTGAGCATGACATCGGTTAAGATTATTTAGTTTTCAAGTTTTCAGTCGCAGTATTCAGTATTCAGTATTCAGTATTCAGTATTCAGTATTCAGTATTCAGTATTCAGTATTCAGTATTCAGTATTCAGTTCCCAGTCCCAGTATTCAGTTGTATGATGCGAGTGTAAACTGATAACAACGTCAGCATACTGTTTAAAGTTTCAAGTTTTGTACTGAGACTGCAAACTGAATACTGAATACTGAGAACTGTAAACTGTTTTAGGTTTTGTACTGTGACTGTAAACTGTGCCTGTAAACTGAATACTGAGACTGTAAACTGAAAACTAATAACCTGTTGTTAGTCCAATTGCATAAAAATAGCCATCGGCACTACCAAAATAAACAGTATTGTTGCTAATAAATGGCGATGAAACAATCGGTCCAAGTTTATAGAATTCATCCATAACTTTTTTGGAGTCTTTGTATTGTGATAAATCAGAGCCTTTAGCGGCATAAGTAAAATCTAGATTGTCATTGTTTAATATTTCGCTTGCATGTTTTTTTCTGGCATCAGTACTTATAAAATTTGATATTTTGCCCGCTGAAAGAATGTCTAGAGAAAAGAAGTTACCTGTAAAGTCTCCAAAGTAAATTGTGTTTCCTGCAATTGCTGGTGACGAATAAACGTATCCACTAGTTCTAAAGCGATAGCGTTCTCTACCTGTTTTAGAATCTAAAGCAAGTAAAGCATAGGTGTCTGAAGTGCCAACATATAAAATGTTGTTTAATACTACTGCTGAGCTTAGGATCCATGAATTTTCGGCATCATATCTCCAAATTTCCTTTCCTGTTTCGGAGTCTAAAGCAAAAAGGTAAGGATCTCTTGCTCCAAAATAGACCATCCCATCAGCAACTGCTACAGACGATTGAATCCCTTTGAATCCTGTTTTTGTTCCAGTAGAAAACTTCCACTTTTCTTTTCCTGTTGTGCAGTTGATCGCATACAAATTAGCGTCCCATCCGCCAATATATACTATGTTTTTGTCGATAACTGGTGTACTATGTATTGGACCGTCGGTTTTAAATTTCCAATTAAGAATTCCCTTTTTTGCATCAAGTGAATATACATTTCCATCACTGCTTCCAAAAAGAACAGAAGCTTGCTTGTTGTCTTTGTAAATTACAGGTGAAGATAAAAAATAATCCCATAAATCGGCCATTGTATTGCCAATACCAATTTCTCCATACCAGTTTTCTCCACCAGTTTTGAATTTCCAAATCTCTTTGCCTGTTTTGGCATTTACAGCATAATAGTAACCATCAAAGCTTCCATAATAAATAATGTTTTCATAAATACTTGGCGAACTATGAACTGCACCATTTGTTTTAAATTTCCATTTTAAATTTCCATTTATTTCATCGATAGCATAGAGATAACCGTCTTCGCTACCAATAAAAACGATTCCCTCTTTTGCTATTGTTGAAGAAAAGATTTTGCCATCGGTTTTAAACTTCCATTTTACATCCCCTAAAGGCAGATAACCGTGACCAGTAAAGACTCTGTCGGAGAACGAATTTATAATTGATGCCTCATTTTTTTGTGCAAAGGTGCTATGAATAACTAAAAAGAAAAAGATAGGGAGAAATGCTAATGATCTTTTCATGAGTTTGTTTTTTGTATAAAAATAAAAAATTTATAATTCATTAAACTTCAGTTATTTAATAAATATGTTATAATTAAATTTTTAAAACCTGATTGTGAATAAGTATATTTGTTTTCAGGATTGAACATTAATAATACTATCAAAAATGAAAATAATAGCAGTTATTCCCGCACGTTACGCTTCTACACGATTTCCAGCGAAACTAATGCAAGATTTGGGAGGTAAAACAGTAATTTTAAGAACCTATCAAGCTGCAATGCAAACCAACTTGTTTGATGATGTATTTGTTGTGACCGATTCGGATATTATATTCGATGAAATTGTTTCTAATGGAGGTAAGGCCATAATGAGCATCAAAGAGCATGAATCGGGAAGTGATAGAATTGCCGAAGCCATACAAGGTTTAGATGTAGATATTGTAATAAATGTTCAAGGTGACGAGCCTTTTATAGATGCTGAACCATTGGCTAAGGTTATTGAGGTTTTTAGAAATGATTTGGATAAAAAAGTTGATTTAGCTTCTTTAATGCGTGAAATCAAAGACGAAGCAGAAATTAATAATCCAAATAATGTAAAGGTAGTTGTGGATCAAAGCGGATTTGCTTTGTATTTTTCTCGCTCAGTAATTCCGTATCCTAGAGACAAAGATGTAGGAGTGCGTTACTTTCAGCATATCGGAATTTATGCTTTTAGAAAACAGGCCTTATTAGATTTTTATAGCCTTCCGATGAAATCTCTTGAAGCTTCAGAGAAGTTAGAACAATTACGTTATTTGGAGTTCGGGAAACGCATTAAAATGATTGAAACGACTCATGTAGGAATTGGTATTGATACGCCAGAAGATTTAGAAAGAGCAAAAGTACTTTTAGCTTCGAAGTAGTTTTTTTGAGTTACTAAGATTTAGGAGAGGTTCAAAGTTGCAAAGGCTCAAAGTTACAGAGGTTTTAAGGTTTAAAAAGGTGAAACTATAAATGAAGAGTTTCTTAGTATATTTCTCTCCCTAGTATTCGTAAAAATAAAACGCAATGAAACCAAAAAAGCTCCAAATCGTACTGATTTGGAGCTTTTTTATATTTAAATCGAGATTGAACTCTCTTAGTATAAATTTGGATATTTAGATGGGTTTACCTCATTCATCATGCTATATACTTTTTCATAAATGTCTTCAGTAGAAGGTTTAGAAAAGTAATCTCCATCAGTACCGTAAGCAGGTCTGTGTGCTTTAGCAGTTAATGTTTGTGGTTTGCTATCTAAATGTAAATAAGCGTCTTGTTGTTCAACAATTTGTTGCAAGATAAAAGCAGAAGCTCCACCAGGTAAATCTTCATCGATAACCAATAGGCGATTAGTTTTTGCGATACTCTTTACAATATCTTGATTAACATCAAACGGAAGTAGAGATTGTAAATCAATAATTTCACAATCGATACCAGCTTGAAGTAATTCAGTAGCCGCTTGTTCTACTAATCTTAAAGTTGAACCGTATGAAACTAGCGTAATATCTTTACCTTCTTTTAGAGTCTCAATAACTCCAATTGGGGTTTTGAATTCTCCGTAATTGCTTGGTGCTTTTTCTTTCAACCTGTATCCATTTAAGCACTCGATTACAAGAGCAGGCTCATCACATTCTAATAATGTATTATAGAAACCAGCAGCTTGAGTCATGTTTCTTGGTACTAACACATGAATTCCACGTATAGCATTTATAATCATCCCCATTGGTGAACCCGAATGCCAGATTCCTTCTAAGCGGTGACCACGTGTTCTAATGATTAATGGTGCTTTTTGTTTACCTACAGTTCTATATTGTAAAGTAGCCAAATCATCACTCATAATTTGGATTGCATATAGCAGATAATCTAAATATTGAATTTCAGCAATAGGACGTAAACCTCTTAAAGCCATTCCAATTCCTTGACCAATTATGGTTGCTTCACGAATACCAACATCGGCAACACGAAGTTCTCCATATTTTTCTTGCATGCCTTCTAATCCTTGGTTAACATCACCAATGTTACCAACATCTTCTCCAAAGATTAATGTTTCTGGATATTTAGTGAATATTGCATCAAAATTATCTCTAACAATCATTCTTCCATCAACATCTAAGGTATTGTCCTCATATTTTGGTAAAACTTTTTCTACAGAGAAAACATTTAGATCAGAGTCAGAAAATAAATTACTACTGAATTTTTCTTGTGTTGTAGCAATATAAGATGTAATCCAGTTTGCTAATTCAGTTTTACTATCTTCATTAATAATTAGACGTAATACTTTACGAGCAACAGCAAGCATTTCTTTCTTTAAAGGCGATTTAATAGTGCTTAAATCAGTAGTTAGTTTTGCTATTTCGTCTTTTTTAGCGCTTTTTGAAGCAATGTTTTCTAGTAAAGAAAGTAATTCCTTTTGATCGTGTATAATTGGATCTATAAAAGAATTCCATGCTTCTTTTTTAGCATCAAAAACTTCTTTTTTCAGCTCAAGTTCCATTTCAGCCAATTCTTCAGGAGAAGCAATATTAATTGCAATCATCCATAATTTCATCTGACGAATACAGTCAAAATCTTTTTCCCAAGCTAAACGAGCAGCATTCTTATAACGTTCGTGAGAACCAGAAGTAGAATGTCCTTGTGGCTGTGTTAATTCGTTTACGTGAATTAACACAGGAATATGTTTTTCGCGTGCAATAGCAGCTGCTTCTTCATAAGTAGCAATTAATTCAGCGTAATCCCAACCTTTTACTCTAAAGATTTCATATCCGTTAGCGTTTTCGTCGCGTTGGTATCCTTTTAATATTTCAGAGATATTTTCTTTAGTGGTTTGATGTCTTGCGTGAACAGAAATTCCGTATTCATCATCCCAAACACTCATTACCATTGGTACTTGTAATACACCAGCAGCATTAATAGTTTCAAAAAATAAACCTTCAGAAGTACTAGCGTTTCCAATAGTTCCCCAAGCAATCTCGTTACCATTAACAGAGAAATTATCTTTGATTTTTATACCATCAACATTTCGATATATTTTAGATGCTTGAGCAAGTCCTAATAATCTTGGCATTTGCCCAGCAGTAGGAGAGATATCAGCACTAGAGTTTTTTTGTTTAGTTAGATTTTTCCAAGAACCATCTTCATTTAAACTATGAGTAACAAAATGTCCACCCATTTGTCTACCTGCAGACATCGGATCAAAATCTATATCAGTATGTCCGTACAAACCAGCAAAAAACTGTTTTGGAGTTAATTGTCCAATTGCCATCATGAAAGTCTGATCGCGGTAGTATCCCGAACGGAAGTCACCATTTTTGAAAGCTTTAGCCATCGCCAATTGAGGAACTTCTTTTCCGTCACCAAAAATTCCAAATTTAGCTTTTCCTGTCAACACTTCCTTACGACCTAATAAGCTACATTCCCTGCTAATTATAGCGATTCTGTAGTCGTTCAAAACTTCAGTTTTGAAATCTTCGAAAGTAAGTGTAGTATTGTTTTTTTCTTTTATCATAATCGGGAAAGGGTCATGTTAGGTCACAAAATTACTTAAAAAGTAGCAATTATCATAATTCGTTAAAAAAAATATAATTTAATTATCTGTATTTAAATGGGTATTACAGGATGCTTTTTTTATTGTATTTTTATTGTTTTGTTTAATTTTGTGATAATAATTTATGTTTTGTTAATTTTTTATTTGATTAAAACCACTTTCTTGTAAAAAGATTGGTTAATGTTTTAGGTGATAAAGTGACTACAAATCGTATTTTTTCACCATAATTATCTTGAGAAATTTCCCATCCGTTGTTAGAATACACAGGGAAATACAATTCAAAGTAATCAGGAACAAAGTTTAAGCGTATACCACTATCGTATATAAATTTCTCAGAAAGGGCTTTGCTCTTAATAAAGCCAACGTCTCCATAGATCTCTATCCAGTTCCAAAGGGAATAACTCGCATTTAAAGTTCCTATCCATTGATTGGCAAACTGAGGAGTTAATTTTGATTTAAAACCACCTTCGGCCATTATAAATTGCTGACTAAAAACACCAGTATTTTCAGATCTACCATAATAATTATAGTCAAATAAATAATCAGTAGGGCGATCAATACCGAAACTGAAATAATCAGAATTAGTGGTGTTGTATAAAAAAGCTCCGGCGTACATTCTTAGATTAATTTGACGATTGTTTTCAAAAAGTTTTCTGAATTCTATTTCGCTGGCAAGTTTTCCAAATTGACTTGCAAATTGTACTTCCGACATAAAATTAAAATGATTCGTAATCTCCGTTTTTGTATTGTAATATCGAGCATTAAATACAGAGTAATTTGGACTAGAATTATCGGTTATATAATCACTTTTTTCTCTATTCACAATAACCTGACGAATCGTGATAAGTTGCTTTCTGTTATCACGAAAATTTTCTTCTCTAATTCGTAACTGCACCATCGGATTCAATTTTAAGTACGTTGCGTCAGGAGCATAATGAAAATAGGCCTCAGAAAAAGAATATTTAACATTGTATAAAGTACTATTTCTATAATTTTGAACAAATGAAAATATTGACGAACCTGATATAGTCTTTGCTTTTATAGAATAGGCTGGGTTAACATCAAACAGGAAAGGTTTGTCTAGTATAGTTTTATTATGAAAACGTATTCCAGGAGTAATTCCGTCATAATAATTATAATTTAGAGTTGGAATATAGATGATCTGATTGTAATAAGGATCTTCTAAGTCTTTGGCAAAATTAAACTTTATAGGACGATTAGTAGGTGAAAAACCTTTTAAAGATTTCCAGTTGTTTCTCAAATTGTATTCAGGAGCTTCATTATGGTAATTAAGAACAATTTTATCTGCATTTTTTCTTTCCACAGTAAATGTAGTATCGGTACTTTTAGTGTCCATCCATTGTTTAAACATGACTTCTTTTTTCTTCACTCCATAAATAGGAATCGGAAGATAATTGTCTGTTTTGTTTCTTATAGAAAACGTAATGCTATCTTTAGTTTTAGAAACATTATGGAATTTGTAATCAATTATTTTTCTGGAGTTAATTATAATATCAAAGAACCAATTGATGTCTTTTTTAGCATTGTAACTCATTAAGCTTTCAAAGTTTGTACGACTTACTTGCTCAATTTTATTAAGTTCGTAAAAATCCTGAATACTTGTTTGTACACTATTGTTGCCCAAATAATCGTCTAGATAGCTAAGACTTAGACCAGCTCGGTATTTACTAGCAATTTGTTCGTTAAACTTTATTAGGGTATTCTTAGGGTCTCCCAAGGGTTGATCAAGGTTTTTACGGGCCATTAGCATATAAAAATAGCTGTACTGTTCGTTAAAACTTAAATTAGTTAGTTTGTAGCTTTTTAAGATTTTCATTTTAGATAGACTCCCCATCATTTTTTGGTCTGGGTAGTTTTCTTCAATGTATTTCATCATGACATAAATCTGTATACCATCATAGATCCAGTTGTCTTTTCTAGGATCTAAACGTAAGCTGTTTTTTAAATAAGTACTTAAATAAGTCTTTAAAAACTTAATTTCAAACATAAATGCATCTGGAAATGGATTTATAAATGAAGGCAATTGATTTAAACCATAAAACGGATTTTTTTCGTAATCTATTTGCGAAACAGTAATTTTATCATGTGGATACGTGCCAATGTAAGCATTTGTGTATTCTACGATTTTACTTATCGCAAGCGCTTTCTGAATCTCATCTAAATTATTATTCTTTAAATTCGTTGCAACTTCTAGAGAACCAATTTTATAATTCTTAAAACTATTTTTAGGTTCAATAAACATACTGAAATCAGTTCTCTTATTGCCAGAATAGTTAGTATTGCTATAAGTTTCAAATTGTTCTTGCGAAACCTTATCTAAGTCGGTCGTTATAGTATAATTAGTTGGAATTTTAATTTCAACATCATAATTAGTGGTAGCATTTGCAATATCATCTAGATTGTAATTGTTGTATTTTATAAAACGATGATTCTCAAATCGAGCAGGGGTCAGGAACCAGTTTTTTAGGTTTAAACTTCCGTTTTGAGAAAATCCATATTTCGTGAATTTATCACTAGGAATTTTTACAATATAAGTAAGGTGCAAAACAATAGTTTCATTAGGAGCAAGTTTTTGGTTTAGCTTCACTACAATAAAATCGGGGTTTTTAACAGACCTTTCCCAAGCAAGTGCTCCGTCTTGAGTATCGGCTAAGCTAATAATTGTTGTGTTTCCTCGTTCTTCGGGTTTAGCAAGATGGAATCCTCTGTAAAATTCATCCGAAAAACGTTTGGCGAGTGGAGTATTTTTATCCGAAAAGGAATTGTTCCAATCATTAAGAACAACAGAAATTAAAGTGTCATTTGATACATTATTGAAAGTAATCTCCTGTCTGATATTTAATGTTTTTAGCTCGAGATTTACTGCAACCATCATTTTAGAATGGTGCTGAGCGTATTGTTTTATCGAGCTAAATAAAACAAGAGTACAAATAATAAGTTTCGAAAGTATCTTCAATGATTATCCTTAAATATTTAATTACGAAATAAATATACTATTAATTGTGGATTTATGAAACTTAATAGAAAGAAAAAAACATAAAAAAAGCTGTTATTACACAGCTTTTTAAAATTTAGAAATTTGGACTTAAATCATATTTCTTATAGAATTTATCCAGAGCTTCAACTACTTCATCCTCAGAATCAACGATTTTGAATAAGTCTAAATCATCAGGACTTACGGTATGTTCCTTTTCTACCAAAGTTGTTTTTATCCAATCAATTAATCCAGACCAGAATTCCGATCCGACTAAAATGATAGGGAATCTTCCAATTTTTTTTGTCTGAATCAATGTGATTGCTTCAAACATTTCATCAAGAGTTCCAAAACCACCTGGCATAACTACAAAACCTTGAGAATACTTTACAAACATTACTTTGCGTACAAAAAAGTAGTCAAAGTTTAAGTTTTTATCATGGTCAATATATGGGTTGAAATGTTGTTCAAAAGGCAATTCAATGTTCAAACCTACCGAAGTTCCTCCGCCTAAGTGAGCACCTTTATTACCAGCTTCCATGATTCCAGGGCCACCACCAGTAATTACACCGTAACCAGCTTTACTGATTTTGTAAGCAATTTTTTCAGCCAATAAATAATATTTATCATCTGGTTTTGTTCTCGCTGATCCAAAAATAGACACACACGGACCAATGCGTCCCATGTTCTCATATCCATTCACAAATTCAGCCATGATTTTAAAAATCGCCCAACTGTCATTGGTTCTGATTTCGTTCCATGTTTTTTGTTTTAATTTATCTTGGATTACTTTATCCTCGTCATTGTCAAAATCTTCTAATCTCATTTTCTTTTGTATTAATTTATTTTTTCAGAAGCATTCACCAGCTATCCGCTTTATCTTTTGATTTTTAAAGAAAAAACCAAAAGGATATCGCTACTATCTGGGCTAGAGCTTCGTCTTAAAATGGTGTTTGTTTTTTTAAAGCGGGGTGCAATATACTAAGATAATTCCTTTTTCAAAAACTGAGCCGTGTAACTTTTCTTATTTTTAATTATTTCTTCAGGAGTACCTTTAGCAACTAGTTGTCCGCCACCTTTTCCACCTTCAGGACCAATATCTATAATATAATCGGCCAATTTTATTACATCCATATTATGTTCGATAATCAAGATAGTATTTCCTTTGTCGACTAATTTATTGATTACATCCATAAGAACACGAATGTCTTCAAAATGCAATCCAGTTGTAGGTTCATCAAGTATGTAGAAAGTGTTACCAGTATCTTTTTTAGATAATTCACCTGCTAATTTAATACGTTGCGCCTCACCACCAGAAAGAGTTGTGCTTTGTTGTCCAAGAGTAATATATCCTAAACCAACATCTTGAATTGTTTTTACTTTTCGGTAAATCTTAGGAATATTTTCAAAAAACGGAACAGCTTCATCTACTGTCATATTTAAAACATCCGAGATTGATTTTCCTTTGTAACGTATTTCAAGAGTTTCGCGGTTAAAGCGTTTTCCTTGGCAAGTTTCGCATTCAACATAAACATCAGGTAAGAAGTTCATTTCGATAGTTCTTACACCTGATCCTTCGCAAGTTTCACAACGACCACCTTTTACATTAAAGCTAAAACGACCCGCTTTATAACCACGAATCATACTTTCGGAAGTCATCGTAAACAGATTTCTTATTTCAGTAAAAACCTCGGTATATGTTGCAGGATTAGAGCGAGGAGTTCGCCCAATCGGACTTTGGTCAATATCAATAACTTTATCAATATGTTCCAAGCCTTCAATTTTCTTGTACGGTTGCGGTTTCTTAACGCCATTAAAATAATAAGCGTTTAGAATAGGATAGAGTGTTTCGTTAATCAATGTCGATTTTCCACTTCCAGATACACCAGTAACGCATATCATTTTACCTAATGGTATTTCTATCGAAACATTTTTTAGATTATTTCCAGTAGCGCCGGTAAGTTTTAAAAATTTTCCATTTCCTTCACGACGTTTAGCAGGGATCTCAATTTTCATTTCACCATTTAGGTACATTGCTGTTGTGGTGTGTTGTTCTAAAATTTCTTTAGGAGTTCCTTTACTGATAATTTCTCCACCAAACTTTCCTGCTTTTGGACCAATATCAATCACATAATCGGCACGTTCAATCATATCTTTATCGTGTTCAACCACAATAACAGAGTTTCCGATATCACGTAATTGTTCCAAAGAATGAATTAGTTTTTCATTATCTCTTTGGTGTAAACCAATGCTTGGCTCATCCAGAATATACAATACACCTACTAATTGCGAACCAATTTGAGTCGCCAATCGAATACGTTGTGCTTCACCTCCAGATAGTGATTTTGAACTTCGGCTTAAAGCCAAATAATTCAAACCTACATTCATCAAGAAGTTCAGACGATCTTTTATTTCTTTGACAACCTCAGAAGCAATCAAAAGTTGTTTGTCGGATAAATGACTTTGTAGATCCATAAACCACGTTGTCAAATCCGATATATCCATATCACATAATTCGGTGATATTTTTTTCGTTTATTTTAAAAAATAAAGCTTCTTTCTTTAATCTCGAACCATGACATTCTGGACATTTAATTTCGTCCATAAAATCTTTTGCCCAACGTTTTATTGAGGTCGAAGCACTTTCGTTATGTTGATTTTTGATAAAATTTGATATTCCTTCAAAATCTATCTTATAATCTCTAGCAACACCTAAATCTTTTGAGTTTACTGTGAATTTATCTTTTCCACCATGTAAAATCATGTTCATGGCTTCTTCAGAAATTGTCTCGATAGGATCAGTGATTTTAAAACCAAACTTCTCTCCAATAACTTCTAATTGCTTAAAAATCCAAGAAGACTTATATTCACCAAGCGGAGCAAATCCACCAGCTTTAATAGATAATTTAGGATTAGGTATTATTTTTTTAATATTGATTTCGTTTACAGTTCCTAATCCGTTACAATGAGAACAAGCTCCTTTTGGGGAGTTGAACGAAAATAAGTTTGGTTCAGGATTTTGATACGATATACCAGTAGATGGACACATTAAATTACGACTAAAATAACGTACTTCGTTAGTGTCTTGATCAAGGATCATTAATACATTTTCGCCATGATTCATTGCAGTATTAATACTTTCTGATAATCGCTTTTGATTGTCAGGAGTATCTTCAATAACCATTCGGTCTACAACAATTTCGATATCATGTGTTTTATAACGATCTAGCTTCATTCCTGTAACTAAATCTTGTACTTCGCCGTTAACGCGAACTTTGATAAAACCTTGCTTTGTTATTTGTTGAAAAAGTTCAGCATAATGACCTTTACGTGCTCTAATTACTGGAGCAAGAATATTAATGCGCTTGCCATTAAAGTCATGAATGATTAAATCTTTAATTTGTTCGTCGCTATAACTAACCATTTTTTCGCCCGTATTGTAACTATAGGCATCAGCACCTCTAGCATATAACAAACGAAGGAAATCGTATATTTCAGTAATAGTTCCTACGGTAGAACGTGGACTTTTACTAGTTGTTTTTTGTTCAATAGCAATTACTGGTGAAAGTCCGTCGATTTTGTCAACATCAGGACGTTCCAAACCACCTAAAAACTGTCTGGCATAAGCCGAAAAAGTTTCTACATAACGACGTTGTCCTTCAGCATAGATGGTATCAAATGCCAAAGAAGATTTTCCCGAACCAGATAAGCCAGTAATTACTACCAGTTGCTCACGTGGAATAGAAATATCGATATTTTTTAGATTGTGAACTCTTGCACCAAGAACTTCAATAGTATTGTTTGTATCCGACATAATTTTTGCAAAAAAGCAAAGTTACCATTTTGATTTGTTCTTTTGATATTACACTGCAAAACTTTATGTTACAATTAGTAACAAAAAACGCTAACTTTTGGTTAGCGTTTTCTTTTGCGAGTTTTAATGTAGTCATCGATAGCTTCTTTGGTTGTATACCAATTTCTACCCTCTTTATAGGCGTCTATTTTACCCGTACGTGCCAATAAACTAACATATTCTTGACCGTAAGGTGCACTTGGTTCACTTACGATATCTAATATTGTTTTGTATTCGGTTTCATTATCAGGCATTGCATTTAGATAGATATTGAGTGTTCTTTCTAGTGCTTGGCTCATCAAAAGAATTAGTTTTTGATAATTACCATTATTAGCTTGGTTAAGTGCTTCGTAATATTTTTTCCTATCATTTTTTAAGACTATAGCAGGAGGAAAACCACATCGCATTAATAGTAAATTCATACTCAAGCGAACAGTACGCCCGTTACCATCAAAGAATGGATGAATCCAAACTAATTTATGATGAAAAATAGTTGCTAGCTCTATATCATTTAACCCTAATGGATTTGTGTTTACAAAATCGATTAATTCATCTAGATAATCAGAAACTTTATTTGCGTTTGGAGGGATAAAATTAGCTCCAGAAATTCGTACACCCCCATTTCGGATCCGACCGGCAAAATCATCTTCGATAGAGCGTAAAACCAAACCATGGAGTGAAAGGATGTCTATGCTTCGAAGTTTGTAATCGTCACTTACAATCGAATATAAATAATCAATAGCTTTATCGTGGTTATGGGTTTCAAAATGTTCTCGAAGTGATTTTCCTTTTATAGTGATTCCTTCCTGAATAACCATTTGGGTTTCTCTTAAGCTCATAGTGTTTCCTTCGATGCTATTGGAGTTGTATGTCCATTCTATCGATAAGCTTTCGCGGATTTTGTGCAAAGCAATGTTAGGTAATGGTCTGCTTGCTTGAAGATTTTGTCTTTTTTGGTAGAGCCTATCAAATGTTGCTTGAAATTCTGTTCTATATGTTAAGTCTATATTCCACATCGGACAAAGTTACTCTTAATATCGGATATATCAAAACAACTACCTATCCGATATTAAAATCTAATCGATTGTCATAGATTTTAATTTTGTTCTATAGGCTTCTAATGCTATAGATTTGGAAATGAATCCGTAATATTTTCCATTTTTAATTACTGGAAGAAATGCTACTTTAGATTCTTCAAATTTATTCATCACCGTTTCCATGCTATCTGTAGCGATAATAGTTGCAGGGGGAGTTTTCATGATGTCTTTTATCAAAGTATATTTTACTCTATAAACATTGAATATAATCTCACGAATGTCATTAAAGTGTACTATTCCAACTAATTCAGATTCTGAATTTATTACTGCGAAAACTACTTGATTAGAATGCGAAATATAATCAACCAATTTGCTAAGGTGTTCGTCAGGAGAAATAGTTAGATAATCTGTTTGGATGATTGAATCAATTTCAAGAGTGGATAAAATATTTGAATCTTTATTACTTGTAAATGCGTGTCCTTTTTGAGCCAAACCTTTTACATCAAGAGAATATTTTTCAAAACGTTTAGAAATAGCAAAACTAATTGAAGAAACAATCATAAGCGGAATCATTAAGCTATAACCACCTGTAATCTCCGCAATAAGGAAAATAGCAGTAAGAGGAGCATGAAACAATCCACTTAAAATTCCAGCCATTCCAACCATTGTAAAATTACTGATTGGTAATTGTGTAAGTCCAGTTAGGCTTATTAATTTTGAAAAGAAATAACCGATATAAGAACCTAAAAATAGGGAAGGAGCAAAGTTTCCTCCATTACCACCACTACCAATTGTTAAGCCAGAAGCAAAAACTTTCACCATCATGGTACATCCAACAAAAAGAAGTAAAACCCATTGATTATTTCTAAAGCTTTCAAATAGAGTATTGTCTAGTAATTTTCCGGGATCACTTTCAGATAGTGTTTTTATACTTTCATATCCCTCTCCAAAAAGAGTAGGAAAGATGAATATAAGAATTGCCAACATCGAAGATCCAAACAAGGCCTTTTTATATGCGCTCATCTTCAATTGAGAAAAATAATGTTCTACTCTCTGGAAGTTCCTAGCGTAATATACTGCAATGAATCCAGTAAGTACTCCAAGAAGGACATAAAAAGGGATATTGTGATAATCAAATGTTTGTTGTTGTTTAAAAGACAGTAAAACGCTTTCATCTAAAACAATTGCTGAAACCAAAGCTCCCGTAGCAGCAGAAATCATAATTGGGGTAAATGCAGAAATACTTACATCTACCAATAAAACCTCGATAGCAAAAAGGACACCAGCAATTGGAGCGTTAAATGCTGCAGCAATACCAGCTGCAACACCGCAACCAATAAGTAATGTTCTGTCTTTATAAGGTAATCTATAATTTTGTGCATAATTAGAACCAAAAGCAGCTCCTGTAACTACAATTGGGCTTTCTAATCCTGCAGAACCACCAAGACCAACAGTAAGGGAACTGGTGATGATTTGTGCATACATTTGCTTTTTAGGAATGATACTAGCTTTCTTAGCAACAGTATGTAAAATCTGTGAAGTACCTTTTTCAATAGTTCCGCCTAAAACTTTTTTGACCACAAACACAGTAAGTAAAATACCAATGATAGGTAAGATACTATTGATGAAACTTAGTTTTAGGATTCCATTAATGTAAGTAGCAAACGAGAATACACTATGTGCAAAAGTTTTTAATACAATTACAGCAAAGGCACACGAAATACCAACCAAAACACTGGACATGAATATGAATTGCTTTTGCGTCAATATTGATTGCAGCATAGCAATAATTGATTCGAATCTCCTGAAGTATTTTTTTAACATTATGTTTTAAAAAAGTTATATGAAAGTGCAAATTTAACCTTTAGAACCCAAATTAAACAATTTTAAAGCTGTTAATCTCCTTAAAGAAAGTAACAGCTTTAAAAAAAGTGTTTTAAATGTTATTTATTAAAATCCAACGGCAGCATCATCTCCACGATAATCAGCACCACCTTCTAGTTTTTTGTTTGGTAGAATTAAAATGGCATCTACTTTTCCTATTACTGGAGGATTTTTTTCATTGATGATGTAGTTTTTAGCCTTTAAATAATCAAGCGTTTTGGTATCAAAAGCATTAGGTTCAAAAATGACATTATCAGGTAACCATTGGTGATGAAAACGAGGAGCATTTACAGCTTCTTGCATGCTAAAATTATATTCGTGTACATTTAATATAGTTTGTAAAACAGAGGTGATAATAGTAGATCCTCCAGGAGTTCCTACTACCATATATAAACTACCGTTTTTTTCAACAATTGTTGGTGTCATAGAACTTAACATTCTTTTTTTAGGAGCAATGCTATTAGCTTCGTTTCCTACAAGTCCAAACATATTTGGCTCCCCTGGTTTAACGCTAAAATCATCCATTTCATTGTTTAGGAAAAAACCAAGTTCGTCACAGTAATATTTAGAACCGTATCCATCATTAAGAGTAGTAGTTGCTGCAATAGCATTTCCAAATTGGTCTACAATCGAATAATGAGTCGTTTCAGTACTTTCGCTGTATTTTACTTTTCCTTCTTTAATATCAGATGATAAAGTGGCTTTGTCAAAACTAAAGTTAGACATTCTTTGCTTTAGGTAATCTGCATCAAGCAATCCTTTTAATGGAATTTTCACAAAATCAGGATCACCCAAATAATAACTTCTATCAGCATACGCTCTTCTTTCAGCTTCTACAATTACTTGAATTGCCTCTGCTGAATTATGTCCCATCTTTTGTATGTCGTAAGGCTCAATCATTTTTAAAATTTGTGCCAAACAAATTCCTCCACTACTAGGTGGCGACATCGAAGTAATTTTGAGATCTTTATAATTAAAAGTCAATGGGTCTCTCCATTTAGCTTCATACAAGGCTAAATCTTTCATGGTGATAATTCCACCTTTCTTGTTAAGGTAATCAACTAATATTTTAGCCGTTTTTCCTTTGTAAAATTCATTTCGACCATTTTTTTGAATTCTTTTTAGCGTTTCTGCCAAAGCAGGATATTTGATAGTGTCTTTTTCTTTGTATACAGTAGCTAATAAAGTGTTTTTACCATTTCTTTCTATAATAGCATCACGATGACTATCTAAACGAGCTTCTTGTTTTTTGGTAACAATGACTCCTCTTTCTGCAAGAGCGATAACTGGCTCCAAAATTGTTTTCATTGGCAATGAACCAAATTTTTTGTGTACTGCAAAAACTCCAGCAATAGTTCCAGGAACTCCAATTGCTAATGGAGTTTCAGTACTTTTTCCTTTAATTACGTTTCCGTTTTTGTCTAGAAACATATCTTTAGTGGCTGCAAGAGGAGCTCTTTCTCTATAATCAAGTGAGCCCACTTCGCCATTTGCTTTTCGGTATACCATAAATCCACCACCACCTATATTTCCTGCATAAGGAAATGCGACTGCTAAAGCTAATTCGGTAGCAATCATCGCGTCAAATGCATTTCCTCCCTTTTTCATGATGTCAGCACCAATTTTAGATGCCTCTTCTCGTGCTGAGACGACCATCGCTTTGCTGGTAACCAATCCTGTTGGTTGATTGGTTGTGCTCTGTGCAAAAGAGGTAAGAGAAATAAAGTAGCATAAAAAGGTAATCTTTTTCATAATGAAAGTAATTTGTGATTAACATGTTGTTTTAATTCTTCAAAAAAAGCAGTGAATTCTGTTTCAAATTCGGTATAATATTCCTTTAATTCGTTACTGGCGAACTGCATTTTTGAAGTGTTTTTTGTTCTACGATCCATTTGGGTTAGAATATGATGAATTCCTTCAATGGTCTGATAACTAACGAGCCAATTTTCTCTAAACATTATTGGCATCATATGTTGTGTCTTTTCAGTTAAAAGAGTGTGGTTTTCTGTTAAGGAATCATAAAACCTTTTAACGAAATCCTCGAGATTTTCATCAGAATAGACTTTCCAGTTTTTAGCTAAATAATGATCGTAAAACACATCAATGATTACACCTGCGTAATGATGGTATTTTTCATGGAGTTTTTTGGTGCTTTGTCTAAATATAGGATGAGCATCGGTATAAGTATCTATAGCACGATGTAAGATTATACCTTTTTGAATCTCTGCAGGAAAAGTTTCAAATTGTTTCCCTCGAATTCCATCGGCCATAAAATTGCCTATTTTGATTAAATCATTATTGCCAGAGAGATATATATGAGCTAGGAAATTCATTTTTATTGGAGTTACTAACACTGTAAAAACGTAGAGCGTTAAGTTTACTATTGTAAAAGTAATAAAAACTTTTCAACTCATTTGCTTAAAAACACAGCGTTTTAGATACTTTTTATAAATCTTACTCTCTAATTCTTCTACTTACTCAGCAACTTTTTTATATTTGTAGCAATAACCGTAACTCAACATAATGACTTTAATAAAATCGATATCAGGGATAAGAGGAACAATAGGTGGTAAAGTAGGTGATAATCTAACACCGGTTGATGCAGTTAAATTTGCTTCGGCTTATGGAACATTCCTTAAAAATAATAATAAAAAAGAAAAGCTAACAGTTGTTATTGGTCGTGATGCAAGGATCTCAGGACCTATGATTCATAATCTAGTTGTGAATACATTAATCGGTTTAGGGATAAACGTTATAGATTTAGGTCTTTCGACAACGCCAACTGTAGAAGTTGCTGTTCCTTTAGAAAAAGCTGATGGAGGAATAATACTTACTGCATCACATAATCCAAAACAGTGGAATGCACTAAAGTTATTAAATGAAAAAGGAGAATTCTTAAACGGAGCTGAAGGAGCAAAAATTTTGGAGATTGCCGAAGCAGAAGCTTTTGATTTTTCGGATGTAGATAGCTTAGGAGAAATTACAGTAAATGATGCTTATATGGATATTCACATCGATGAGGTTTTAAACTTGCCTTTAGTTGATGTTGAAGCTGTAAAAGCGGCAAAATTTAAAGTTGTTGTTGATGGAGTAAATTCATCAGGAGGGATAATTATTCCAAAATTATTAGAATTAATGGGTGTTGAGGTCGTAAAATTATATTGCGAGCCAAACGGGCATTTCCCTCATAATCCTGAGCCGTTAAAAGAACATCTAACAGATATTTCAGAATTAGTGGTTAAAGAAAAAGCAGATTTAGGAGTTGTAGTAGATCCAGATGTAGACCGCTTGGCTTTTATTTGCGAAGACGGAGAAATGTTTGGTGAAGAATATACTTTGGTAGCTTGTGCTGATTATGTTTTGAGTAAAACACCAGGAAATACCGTTTCGAATATGTCATCATCTCGTGCTTTAAGAGATGTAACAGTTTCTCATAATGGTAAATATGAAGCTAGTGCGGTAGGGGAAGTGAATGTAGTAGAATTAATGAAAAAGAATAATGCTATCATTGGTGGAGAAGGAAATGGAGGAATCATTTATCCAGAGTCCCATTATGGACGTGATAGTTTGGTAGGAGTTGCATTGTTCTTGACACACTTGGCAAATAAAAAAATGAGTGTTTCTGCTTTGCGTGCTTCCTATCCAGAATATTATATGAGTAAAAACAAAATCGAATTAACACCTCAGATTGATGTTGATGCAATTTTGGTTGCAATGATAGAAAAATATAAAAATGAAGACATTACAACCATTGACGGAGTAAAAATTGATTTTGCTACAGAATGGGTTCATTTAAGAAAATCAAATACAGAGCCAATAATCCGTATTTATACAGAAGCTCCATCGCAAGAAAAAGCGGATGTTTTAGCTTTAAGAATTATAGATGAAATAAAAGCTATTGCTGGAATTTAATCTAGTTATTGCTTTTAATAAAAAATGCCCGAAATGTTATTTCGGGCATTTTTGTTTTATGATATGTTATCTCTTCTGTGTTTCCATCTTTTATGTGTCCATAAATAGTATTCCGGAGCTTCTAGAATTTGTTTTTCAACTTCTCTTAAGTATGCGTGGGTAATTTCAAACCCATCAGCTTTTTTAGGAGTATCACAAATACGAATGAAAGTTGCTTCATAATAACCACGTTTTACTTTTTTTACTTTTACAAATAAAACACTCAAATTGTATTTTCTTGCTAGCATTTCGGCACCAGTATGAACAGGAACTTCAATCCCCATAAAAGAATCCCAATGAAAAGCTCTATCTAGTTTTGGCGATTGATCACTTGCTAGGCCATACATACTTAAGATGCCATCTCTTTGGTTTTGTGCCATGAGTGGGATTATTTTTTTAGTTTCAACTAATTCAGCATCATATTTAGAACGTATTTTTCTTACTAATTTGTCAAAATAGGGATTAACAATTTTCTTATAAACGCCAATTCCTCTAAATTTAATTTGAGAGTTTATAGTTAATAACCATTCCCAACTGGCATAGTGAGAAGCGAACAAAATAACGCTTTGGCCTTTTTCTTCGTACTCTTTTATAAGTTCAATGTTGGTTATTTTAAAACGTTTATGCATTTCTTCTGGCGAAATAGTCATTGTTTTGATCATCTCCATGAACATATCACACATATGTTGGTAGAATTTTTTCTCAATTACTTTTCTTTCAGTCTCATTAAGATGGGGTAGTGCAAGAGCTAAGTTATTTTTAACTGTTTTTCTTCGGTATCCAACCAAGTAATAAACGATAAAATAAACAATATCGGAAAGTAAATAAAAAATTCGAAATGGTAGTATAGATATAATCCAAAGTAATGGATATGATAATATGTAAACAAGAAATTGCATGCGGTATAATTTTTTTACAAATATAACTCAAAAATGAATAACGTATATATTTTAATCGGTAACTGTGGAGTCTATGAGAATTACTATATTTACAACTCACAATAAATAGAGAATATGAATAGCATTTTGATAGGAATAATTATTGCCAATGTATTAGTTAGTTATAAAGGATTTAATGATCTTTCCTTTTTTAGAAAATATGAATTTCATATCGGAAGCATTCGTTCCGGTGAGCAAATAAGAATGCTAACATCTGGTTTCTTGCATGTTGATATGATGCATTTGCTTTTTAATATGTTAACCCTTTGGTTTTTTGCACCAGTTGTTATTAATCACTTAGGGAATTTTTCGTTTGCATTGATCTATATAGGGAGCTTAGTTTTTGGAAGTTTACTAACAATGGTATTTCATAAAAATGATTATAGTTATCGTGCGGTAGGAGCATCGGGAGCTGTAACAGGGGTTTTATATTCAGCAATATTATTGCAACCAAACATGATGTTAGGAATATTTTTTATAATTCCTATGCCAGCTTATCTATTTGGAATCATGTATTTATTGTATTCAATATATGGAATGAAGGCAAAAAATGATAACATTGGACATACAGCTCATTTTGGAGGAGCCATTGGAGGTTATTTTATTACTTTAATAAAAGAGCCTACTTTGGTAGTTGATCATTCATTGATGGTCATTTTGTTAGCTATTCCAATCGTAATACTTTTTATAATGGCAAAGCTTGGGAAGTTATAATGGCACAACTTTTGAAAAGGATTAACAAAACAATAAAATGATTTAAATATGAAAAAAGTAGCTTTATTTTTAACCCTTATGTTTATGACTATGACCTACGCTCAAGAAACTAAACAAATTCCTCAAATTAGTGTGTCTGGTGAGGGGAAAGTAAAAGTTGCGCCAGATCAAGCAACAATTTTAGCAACTGTTGAAACTAAAGGAACTAATGCTAAAGAGGTAAAAAAGCAAAACGATCAAAAAATGGATGCAGTTTTAAAATTCATCAAAAAAATGAATATCCCAACTGCAGATTTTAAAACAAAACAAGTTTCGCTAAATCCTCAATATGATTATGAAAAGAAAAAACATAATTATAATGCGACTCAAACAGTTGAAATCTTGTTGAAAGATCTAACGAAGTACGATGAGTTAATGGAAGGTTTAGTAGGTCAAGGAATCAATCGTATCGATAATGTAGCTTTTGAATCTTCAAAATTAGCACAACATGAGTCTGAAGCTAGAAAACTAGCTATTAAAGATGCAAAGTCAAAAGCAGAGGATTATGTTTCTGTTTTAGGTCAAAAAGTTGGTAAGGCAATTGTTATTTCAGATAACTCTCAAGGATATCGTCCGCAACCAATTTATGCAGCTATGAAATCTATGGCTATGGATAGTGCTGGCGCAGCTTCAAACGAAACATTAGCAATAGGAGAAATTGAAATCGTATCAAATGTAAGTGTGAGTTTTATTTTAGAATAATTAGAACACTCCTTATATATAGTAGATCCCGTCATTTTAAAGTGACGGGATTTTTTTTACGCTTAAATGGATGAAAGGTTGTTGTGACTTCGGGATATGTTGAGCGTGGAGAGGTTTTTGATTTTTCTACCTTATATATAGGTTTGATTACTCATTTTATAATAGGATACACGAATCAAAAGAAGTGATCATACCGATTTCTAGGAGCTTTTACCTGCTATGCGCTTCAATCTTGTCCTTTTTAAAGAAAAAAGGGCAAGGATTTCCGCTTCTATCAGGGCTAGGAAGGGTAAAATACAGGATAAACTGCATGTTTAACGACAATATAATAAGCTTTGTGTCTTTGCGTCTTCGCGAGAACCCCAGTAAAAGCGAGTGAAAACAGGGAAAGAGAATGCTGCCCAGCAGAAAAACCTCATAAAACGCAAAAACACTCAAATGTTAAAATTAACGTTATCAATACATTAAGAAATAAACTTAAAATAAAGACAAAAACACGATCAAAAAGTATTGTTTATCTAGAAAAAGGTGGTAGTTTTGCACCCGCAACAAACAAGACGTTCACTGAAATACTGACAAGCAAACAATCAAAAATAGAAACGAAAGTTTTAAAAATAAAGATTAAAAAAAGCTTGTGAGTTTGGAAAACGAAAGTTACATTTGCACCCCGCAAAAGAAGCGAAGTTCCTTGAAATACTGCTAAGATAAGAAGTGAAATTAGAAATAAAAATTTCTAAAAAAAAACTTCAAAAATATCTTGCCAGTTAAAAAGGAGTTCATTACTTTTGCACCCGCTTTGAGAAACAAGCGACACAAAAATAAAGAGAAAGTTCTTAGACATATTGAATTGACAGCCGTTTCGAAAGAGATTTCGAAACAAATAATAAAGAGTAATAGAATCGCAAGATTTGAATATAACCGATAGAATCTGAGTCGCAATATAATATAAAAAATATACGATGAAGAGTTTGATCCTGGCTCAGGATGAACGCTAGCGGCAGGCTTAACACATGCAAGTCGAGGGGTATGCTTCTTCGGGAGCAGAGACCGGCGCACGGGTGCGTAACGCGTATGCAATCTACCTTTTACAGAGGGATAGCCCAGAGAAATTTGGATTAATACCTCATAGCATTGCAGAATGGCATCATTCAGCAATTAAAGTCACAACGGTAAAAGATGAGCATGCGTCCCATTAGCTAGTTGGTAAGGTAACGGCTTACCAAGGCTACGATGGGTAGGGGTCCTGAGAGGGAGATCCCCCACACTGGTACTGAGACACGGACCAGACTCCTACGGGAGGCAGCAGTGAGGAATATTGGACAATGGGCGCAAGCCTGATCCAGCCATGCCGCGTGCAGGATGACGGTCCTATGGATTGTAAACTGCTTTTATACAGGAAGAAACCCTGGTTCGTGAACCAGCTTGACGGTACTGTAAGAATAAGGATCGGCTAACTCCGTGCCAGCAGCCGCGGTAATACGGAGGATCCAAGCGTTATCCGGAATCATTGGGTTTAAAGGGTCCGTAGGCGGTTTAGTAAGTCAGTGGTGAAAGCCCATCGCTCAACGGTGGAACGGCCATTGATACTGCTAAACTTGAATTATTAGGAAGTAACTAGAATATGTAGTGTAGCGGTGAAATGCTTAGAGATTACATGGAATACCAATTGCGAAGGCAGGTTACTACTAATTGATTGACGCTGATGGACGAAAGCGTGGGTAGCGAACAGGATTAGATACCCTGGTAGTCCACGCCGTAAACGATGGATACTAGCTGTTGGGAGCAATCTCAGTGGCTAAGCGAAAGTGATAAGTATCCCACCTGGGGAGTACGTTCGCAAGAATGAAACTCAAAGGAATTGACGGGGGCCCGCACAAGCGGTGGAGCATGTGGTTTAATTCGATGATACGCGAGGAACCTTACCAAGGCTTAAATGTAGTTTGACCGATTTGGAAACAGATTTTTCGCAAGACAAATTACAAGGTGCTGCATGGTTGTCGTCAGCTCGTGCCGTGAGGTGTCAGGTTAAGTCCTATAACGAGCGCAACCCCTGTTGTTAGTTGCCAGCGAGTCATGTCGGGAACTCTAACAAGACTGCCAGTGCAAACTGTGAGGAAGGTGGGGATGACGTCAAATCATCACGGCCCTTACGCCTTGGGCTACACACGTGCTACAATGGCCGGTACAGAGAGCAGCCACTGGGCGACCAGGAGCGAATCTATAAAACCGGTCACAGTTCGGATCGGAGTCTGCAACTCGACTCCGTGAAGCTGGAATCGCTAGTAATCGGATATCAGCCATGATCCGGTGAATACGTTCCCGGGCCTTGTACACACCGCCCGTCAAGCCATGGAAGCTGGGGGTGCCTGAAGTCGGTGACCGCAAGGAGCTGCCTAGGGTAAAACTGGTAACTAGGGCTAAGTCGTAACAAGGTAGCCGTACCGGAAGGTGCGGCTGGAACACCTCCTTTCTAGAGCCTTAGTGTTAGCTATATGCACGCTAGGGAAAGAAGACGAAAGATACTAAAGGTTCATCTCTAAAGATTATATTACTCTGCTGTTAGTTCAAATAATAAATTTAAGTAAAACAGAGTCTCGTAGCTCAGCTGGTTAGAGTACTACACTGATAATGTAGGGGTCGGCAGTTCGAGTCTGCCCGGGACTACTATTTAAAACTTAAATAAAAGGAAATTTTAGAAGTTGAGCATTTATGAGTGAATTCATAACTCATAATTCATCATCATTTTAAAAATGGGGGATTAGCTCAGCTGGCTAGAGCGCCTGCCTTGCACGCAGGAGGTCAACGGTTCGACTCCGTTATTCTCCACTATCTTTAAGAAGATAGAATATAGAAAAAAAGAATATAGATTAAGTCTATACTCTAATCTCTATTTTCTTAATCTAAAAAGAAAAAGTTCATTGACATATTGAGATAAGAAAATAATAAAAAGTAGAAAGCGTTTTTATTGAGTAGCAATACAAAATATAAAAACAAAAAAAAACGGTCATATTAAATTATGATTGGTACAATAAGCAAAATAAGGGCGTATGGGGGATGCCTTGGCTCTCAGAGGCGATGAAAGGCGTGATAAGCTGCGAAAAGCTACGGGGATCGGCACACACGAATTGATCCGTAGATACCTGAATGGGGCAACCCACTATGTTGAAGACATAGTACACCGATAGGTGGGCAAACCCGCTGAACTGAAACATCTAAGTAGGCGGAGGAGAAGAAAACAAAAGTGATTCCGTAAGTAGTGGCGAGCGAACGCGGATTAGCCCAAACCAACCATGTTACGGCATGATTGGGGTTGTAGGACCACGAGATTTCTTGCACAAAGAATTAGAATCTACTGGAAAGTAGAACCATAGAGGGTGATAGTCCCGTATAGGTAATGAGTGTAAAGGATAGTGGTATCCTGAGTAGGGCGGGGCACGTGAAACCCTGTCTGAATTTGGCGGGACCATCCGCTAAGGCTAAATACTCCTGAGAGACCGATAGTGAACCAGTACCGTGAGGGAAAGGTGAAAAGAACCGTGAATAACGGAGTGAAATAGATCCTGAAACCATACGCTTACAAGCGGTCGGAGCCCTTTCGTGGGGTGACGGCGTGCCTTTTGCATAATGAGCCTACGAGTTAACGTTGCTGGCAAGGATAAGTGGTTAAGCCACGGATCCGTAGCGAAAGCGAGTCTGAATAGGGCGCTTTAGTCAGTAGTGTTAGACGCGAAACCGTGTGATCTACCCATGGGCAGGTTGAAGCTGTGGTAACACACAGTGGAGGACCGAACCGGTTGACGTTGAAAAGTCTTCGGATGACCTGTGGGTAGGGGTGAAAGGCCAATCAAACTCGGAAATAGCTCGTACTCCCCGAAATGCATTTAGGTGCAGCGTTGTGCATAAAGTTATATAGAGGTAGAGCTACTGATTGGATGCGGGGGCTTCACCGCCTACCAATTCCTGACAAACTCCGAATGCTATATAATGTTTCACAACAGTGAGGGCTTGGGTGCTAAGGTCCAAGTCCGAGAGGGAAAGAACCCAGACCATCAGCTAAGGTCCCCAAATATATGTTAAGTTGAAAGAACGAGGTTTGTCTGCCCAGACAGCTAGGATGTTGGCTTGGAAGCAGCCATTCATTTAAAGAGTGCGTAACAGCTCACTAGTCGAGCGGACGAGCATGGATAATAATCGGGCATAAACATATTACCGAAGCTATGGATTTACAGTTTACTGTAAGTGGTAGGGGAGCATTCTAACAGGGTTGAAGGTGTATCGTAAGGTATGCTGGACTGGTTAGAAAAGAAAATGTAGGCATAAGTAACGATAATGCGGGCGAGAAACCCGCACACCGAAAAACTAAGGTTTCCACAGCTATGCTAATCAGCTGTGGGTTAGTCTGGTCCTAAGGCGAACCCGAAAGGGACAGTCGATGGCTAACGGGTTAATATTCCCGTACTACTAATTACTGTGATGGGGTGACGGAGTGATGAAAGCGCCGCGAACTGACGGAATAGTTCGTTGAAGTACCTACCTATAAGCTGTGCAGGCAAATCCACACGGCTTGGGGAAATACGATAGTACTCGGAGACTTCGGTTGAAGAGATAGTGCGCCTAAGGGCTTCCAAGAAAAACCTCTAAACTTCAGGTAATTAGTACCAGTACCGTAAACCGACACAGGTAGTTGAGGAGAGAATCCTAAGGTGCTCGAGAGATTCATGGCTAAGGAATTAGGCAAAATAGACCTGTAACTTCGGGAGAAAGGTCGCCAGCAGCAATGCTGGCCGCAGTGAAGAGGTCCAGGCGACTGTTTATCAAAAACACAGGGCTCTGCAAAATCGTAAGATGAAGTATAGGGCCTGACACCTGCCCGGTGCTGGAAGGTTAAGAGGAGATGTTATCTTCGGAGAAGCATTGAATTGAAGCCCCAGTAAACGGCGGCCGTAACTATAACGGTCCTAAGGTAGCGAAATTCCTTGTCGGGTAAGTTCCGACCTGCACGAATGGTGTAACGATCTGGACACTGTCTCAGCCATGAGCTCGGTGAAATTGTAGTAGCGGTGAAGATGCCGCTTACCCGCAGTGGGACGAAAAGACCCTGTGCACCTTTACTATAGCTTAGTATTGACCTTGGATAAATGATGTGTAGGATAGGTTGGAGACTGTGAAGTGGCGTCGCTAGGCGTTGTGGAGTCATTGTTGAAATACAACCCTTTGTTTATCTGAGGCCTAACCCCGTGATTGCGGGGGACATTGCTTGGTGGGTAGTTTGACTGGGGTGGTCGCCTCCAAAAGAGTAACGGAGGCTTCTAAAGGTTCCCTCAGTACGCTTGGTAACCGTGCGTAGAGTGCAATGGCATAAGGGAGCTTGACTGAGAGACATACAGGTCGATCAGGTACGAAAGTAGAGCATAGTGATCCGGTGGTTCCGCATGGAAGGGCCATCGCTCAAAGGATAAAAGGTACGCCGGGGATAACAGGCTGATCTCCCCCAAGAGCTCATATCGACGGGGGGGTTTGGCACCTCGATGTCGGCTCGTCACATCCTGGGGCTGGAGAAGGTCCCAAGGGTTGGGCTGTTCGCCCATTAAAGTGGCACGCGAGCTGGGTTCAGAACGTCGTGAGACAGTTCGGTCTCTATCTACTGTGGGCGCAAGAAATTTGAGTGGATCTGATTCTAGTACGAGAGGACCGAATTGGACAAACCTCTAGTGTATCTGTTGTTCCGCCAGGAGCACCGCAGAGTAGCTACGTTTGGAAGGGATAAGCGCTGAAAGCATATAAGCGCGAAACCCACCACAAGATGAGATTTCTTTTAAGGATCGTGGGAGATGACCACGTTGATAGGCTATAGATGTAAAGGCAGTAATGTCATAGTCGAGTAGTACTAATAATCCGTAAGCTTATGTACACCCTTTTCCCCACACTACGGTGTGGGGGAGAAACTTTCTAAATAAATTATATTTTTTCTTTATCTCAGTGTGTTAAGATATTGTTCACTTGATAATTAATAATCAACAATTAATAATTAACAATTGAAAAGTTGTCCAAAGCAACTAACGACCTTAAGGTGGTTATTGCGGCGGGGCTCACCTCTTCCCATCCCGAACAGAGTAGTTAAGCCCGCCTGCGCAGATGGTACTGCAGTTATGTGGGAGAGTATGTCGTCGCCTTTCTTTAAAACCCTGTTTCTAACGAAACAGGGTTTTTTTTTGCCCAATTTTGTCCTTCTGAGGAACGAAGAATCTTCAGGATCAGGTTCAAAAGTTGTGTTTATGCAAAAATGTTAGTCAATCTGTAGAGGAAGAATTTAATATCTCTTACTCCTCTAAATAGAGATCTAAAGCTTTTTATGGATCAAGCGTTATTTTATTCTGTTTAATAGCTCTATTATTACGGATCAAGCGTTATTTTTGGGGACTAGTATAATTATGCATATAATTTAGTTAGTCTAAAAAGGAAGAATTCAATATCTCTTACACCTCTGAACTGAGCTCTAAATTCCTTTATTTTGGCATTAAAAGATTCTGCCGAAGCATTTGTACTTCTATTATTAAAATAGTTCAGAATCGATTCGTAATGTATTTGTATTGATTTTGCGATGGTATTGAAAGAGGATCAAGCGTTATTTTTGGGGACTAGTATAATTATGCATATAATTTAGTTAGTCTAAAAAGGAAGAATTCAATATCTCTTACACCTCTGAACTGAGCTCTAAATTCCTTTATTTTGGCATTAAAAGATTCTGCCGAAGCATTTGTACTTCTATTATTAAAATAGTTCAGAATCGATTCGTAATGTATTTGTATTGATTTTGCGATGGTATTGAAAGACCTAAATCCAGAATCTTCTACTGTATTATACCATTGGGCTAATTTTAATCTTGCTGTATTTTTATTGGTATTGTTCTCGTAGATATAACATAGACCTTGCGCTAGTTTGTAAGCTTTTTTAATTGATGGATATAATTCAAATAATAGCTGTGCTCTAAGGGCTTGTGAAGTCGTCCATTTGTTTGGAGTTTTAAACAATACATATCTAGAGCGTGCTAAAAGCTGTTTTTTAGGGATTAAGCGTTATTTTTGGGGACTAGTATAATTATGCATATAATTTAGTTAATCTATAGAGAAAGAATTCAATATCTCTTACACCTCTGAACTGAGCTCTAAATTCCTTTATTTTGGCATTAAAAGATTCTGCCGAAGCATTTGTACTTCTATTATTAAAATAGTTCAGAATCGATTCGTAATGTATTTGTATTGATTTTGCGATGGTATTGAAAGACCTAAATCCAGAATCTTCTACTGTATTATACCATTGGGCTAATTTTAATCTTGCTGTATTTTTATTGGTATTGTTCTCGTAGATATAACATAGACCTTGCGCTAGTTTGTAAGCTTTTTTAATTGATGGATATAATTCAAATAATAGCTGTGCTCTAAGGGCTTGTGAAGTCGTCCATTTGTTTGGAGTTTTAAACAATACATATCTAGAGCGTGCTAAAAGCTGTTTTTTAGTATCTCCGTTTGAGAGTAGTTCTGGACTGTATGGTTTTCCTGTATTTTTACTTCTTTCGTATTGAATATTCTCTTGTTCTATAATCTCCCATCTTAATTTTATTCGCTCCTCTTGAACAGCTTGAGTAGCTAGTTTTTGTACATGAAACCTATCAGTGACAATTTGAGATTTAGGGAAACATTTTTTAACTATTAAATTCATGTTTGAAGCCATATCCACAGTTACTTCTTTAACCATGTCTCTTCTAGAGGGAGGTATTCTGTTTAATAGCTCTATTATTACTTCAGCCTTAGTTCCTTTTACAATAGCCACTATAGCTCCTTTTTTTCCTTTAGCTGCTTTATTAGTTAATACAGTATAGAGTTCTCCATTGGAAAGTGAAGTTTCATCTAAACTGAGGTACATTCCTAGGTTTTTACCAAAGAGCAACCATTGTTTAGCATGTTGTTTTTGTGACCAGAGCTTGAAATCACTCAAATGATTTTTATAAAGATATTGCAACTTTTTGCCATCAGTATTGTAATAGCTACCAAATTTACTTGCGCTTACAGGATTTTTATCCAATGATACCTTTTAAAAAAGACGCGAATTCAGCTGTAATTCGTGTTCCTTTGGCAACAATTTCCCAATCTCGTTTAATTATTTCATTGGATTTAATCAATGTCCATCTTCTTCTTTTTATATGTAGCAATACTGATTTACCTCTAAGAGGAAAGTCTTCAACTTTAATTTCTGGCAGAAAATCTTTCGATTTGGCTAATTCTGTTTTGTATTCTTGAGGAAGGACATTTTTTTCTTCAAGATAAAAATGGATCACTTCATTTTCTAGTTTATGCGAAACTATATCAAAATAATCTAGTATTCCTTGAGGTAAAAAATATATAGCTAATTCTAAATCCAAAATAGTTTTTTTTAATGTTGCAAATTTAGCTTTTTAAACATTTGTCCCCAAGTTTTTTGTTTGACCCATTATTACTTCAGCCTTAGTTCCTTTTACAATAGCCACTATAGCTCCTTTTTTTCCTTTAGCTGCTTTATTAGTTAATACAGTATAGAGTTCTCCATTGGAAAGTGAAGTTTCATCTAAACTTAGGTACATTCCTAGGTTTTTACCAAAGAGCACCATTGTTTAGCATGTCGTTTTTGTGACCAGTGCTTGAAATCACTCAACTGATTTTATAAAGGTATTGCAGTTTTTTGCCATCAGTATTGTAATAGCTACCAAATTTACTTGCGCTTACAGGATTTTTATCCAATGATACCTTTTAAAAAAGACGCGAATTCAGCTGTAATTCGTGTTCCTTTGGCGACAATTTCCCAATCTCGTTTTATTATTTCATTAGACCTAATCAAAGTCCATCTTCTTCTTTTTATATGTAGTAACACCGATTTACCTCTAAGAGGAAAGTCTTCAACTTTAATTTCTGGCAGAAAATCTTTCGATTTGGCTAATTCTGTTTTGTATTCTTGAGGAAGGACATTTTTTTCTTCAAGATAAAAATGGATCACTTCATTTTCTAGTTTATGCGAAACTATATCAAAATAATCTAGTATTCCTTGAGGTAAAAAATATATAGCTAATTCTAAATCCAAAATAGTTTTTTTTAATGTTGCAAATTTAGCTTTTTAAACATTTGTCCCCAAGTTTTTTGTTTGACCCATAATTATGCATATAATTTAGTTAGTCTAAAAAGGAAGAATTCAATATCTCTTACACCTCTGAACTGAGCTCTAAATTCCTTTATTTTGGCATTAAAAGATTCTGCCGAAGCATTTGTACTTCTATTATTAAAATAGTTCAGAATCGATTCGTAATGTATTTGTATTGATTTTGCGATGGTATTGAAAGACCTAAATCCAGAATCTTCTACTGTATTATACCATTGGGCTACAAAAATTAAGCATAAATATTGGTTAGTCTAAAAAGAAAGAATTCTATATTTCTAACACCCCTAAATTTTGACCTGAATGCTTTTATTTTGGCATTAAAAGATTCAGCCGAGGCATTTGTACTTCTATTATCAAAGTAGTTTAAAATGGTTTGATAATGATTTGCAATGGTTCGTGATATTGTACCGAATGACTTGAATCCAGATTGATTTACTTTTTCATGCCATTTGGCTAATTTTGCAAAACCAATGATTTTATCAGTTGTGTTCTCAAAGATACCTTTAAGTTCTTGAGTTACTTTATATGCTTTTTGTATATCTGGATATAATTCAAACAATAACGTGGCTCTCTCTGTTTGGTTTTGGGTCCATTTTGATTTGGTTTTGTATAAGAAATAACGGCTTCTGCTAATAATTGCTTAAGAGTATCTCCATTAGAAAGTATTTTAGACTCAAATTTTAAGTTTAATTTCCTTGTTCTCTCTAAGTCACCATTTTCAAGATCAATAGCTTGCCAACGATATTTAATTCTAATTTCTTGTAAGGCTTCTGTAGCGAGCTTCTGAACATGAAATCTATCTGTAACACGTACAGCGTTTGAAAAACATTTTTTAGCAATCAAATTCATGTTTCCTGCCATATCTAAAGTGATTTCCTTAACTTGATTACGCAGTTTTAAAGGAATTTTTTCGATAACATCAATCACCGCTTCAGCTTTAGTTCCTGCAGTGATTGCAATTATAGTACCTTTTCTTCCTTTACCAGCTTTGTTGGTTAAAATAGTATAGAGTTCTCCGTTAGAAAGTGATGTTTCATCTATTGATAGGCGTTTACCAATGTTTTGTGGAAAAAGTAGCCACTTTTTTGCATGTGTTTTTTGATCCCAATTTTTAAATTCACTTAAAAAATCGTTGTATTGGCATTGTAGATTTCTGCCTTTTACGCCGTAAAATTTAGCAATCGAATTGCAATCATTTGGACTGGAATCTATTGATTTCTTTTAAAAAACACGCAAACTCCTGAGTTACACGAGTTCCGTCTGCTACTAAATTCCAATCTCTAAAAACCACTTTCCCAGTATCTTCATTCAGCCATCTTCTATGGGTGATGTGTAAATACACCTGATGCCCACGAATAGGAAAATCCTGAACTGTTATCTCTTCAAAGAATCCTTTTAAACTTAATTTTGAATTGCGATATTCTTTAGGAATCGAATTTATCTCTTTTAAATACAAATGAAGTATTTCTTCTCCTTTTTGGTAGGAAGTGAGTTCAAAGTAATCCACTATTATTTCAGGTAATAATAATTTGAGAATATCTAAAAAGGAGTCTTGCATTGCTTTAAATTTTAAAATACAAAAATCGACTTTTTAATATTTCCTCACAACAATATGTATTGATCCAGAATTCAATGTCTCTTAATCCTCTGAACTGAGCTCTAAATTCCTTTATTTTGGCATTAAAAGATTCTGCTGAAGTATTTGTACTTCTATTATTAAAATAGTTCAGAATCGATTCGTAATGTATTTATATTGATTTTGCGATTGTATTGAAAGATCTAAACCCTGAATCTTCTACTGTATTATACCATTGCGCTAATTTCAATCTTGCTGTATTTTTATTGGTATTGTTCTGATAAATATAGCATAGACCTTGCGCTAGTTTATAAGATTTTTTAATTGATAGATATAATTCAAATAATAGCTGTGCTCTAATGGCTTGAGAAGGTGTCCATTTGTTAGGATTCTTAAACAATACTTATCTAGAGCGTGCTGAAAGCTGTTTTTTAGTATCTCCGTTTGAGAGTAGTTCTGGATTGTATGATTTTTCCATTTTTCATATTGAATATTCTCTTGTTCTATAATCTCCCACCTTAATTTAATTCGCTCCTCTTGAACAGCTTGAGTAGCTAGTTTTTGTACATGAAATCTATCAGTGACAATTTGAGATTTAGGAAAACATTTTTTAATTATTAAATTCATGTTTGGAGCCATATCCACTGTTACTTCTTTAACCATATCTCTTCTAGAGTGAGGTATTCTGTTTAATAGTTCTATTATTACTTCGGCCTTAGTTCCTTTTACAATAGCTACTATAGCACCTTTTTTTTTTGCTTCTTTATTAGTTAATACAGTATAGAGTTCTCCATTGGAAAGTGAGGTTTCATCTAAACTTGGGTACATTCCTAGGTTTTTACCAAAGAGCACCATTGTTTAGCATGTCGTTTTTGTGACCAGTGCTTGAAATCACTCAACTGATTTTATAAAGGTATTGCAGTTTTTTGCCATCAGTATTGTAATAGCTACCAAATTTACTTGCGCTTACAGGATTTTTATCCAATGATACCTTTTAAAAAAGACGCGAATTCAGCTGTAATTCGTGTTCCTTTGGCGACAATTTCCCAATCTCGTTTTATTATTTCATTAGACCTAATCAAAGTCCATCTTCTTCTTTTTATATGTAGTAACACCGATTTACCTCTAAGAGGAAAGTCTTCAACTTTAATTTCTGGCAGAAAATCTTTTGATTTGGCTAATTCAGTTTTGTATTCTTGAGGAAGGACATTTTTTTCTTCAAGATAAAAATAGATCACTTCATTTTCTAGTTTATGCGAAACTATATCAAAATAATCTAGTAGTCCTTGAGGTAAAAATATATAGCTAATTCTAAATCCAAAATAGATTTTTTAATGTTACAAATCTAGCTTTTTAAACATTTGTCTCAAGTTTTTTGTTTGCCTCTTTAGTTAATCTAAAAAGGAAGAATTCAATGTCTCTTATTTCTCAGAACTGAGTTCTAAATATCTGTTTGTATCCATTTAATTTCACCATTTTCAATATCAACAATGATTTTATCACCATCTTTGACATCACCAGCAATGATTTTTTTGGCTAGTGGACGTCTTAAATGACTTCTAATGATACTTTTTATAGGTCTTGCTCCATATTTTGCATTGTACCCATTTTCGGCTAGATGTAGTTTTACTTGCAGTGGTATTTCAACCGTAATATTTATATTTTTTAGCAAATCTAGGAACTCTTTCTTAAGATGAACTTCAAAAATTTTCAATGCATTTTCCTTGCTTATTGGGGCAAAAGGAATGATTTCTGTTAGCCTTCCTAAAAATTCAGGTCTAAAATAATTTGCCATAATTCCCATCAAATCTGAAGAGTTCGGGGTTTGACCTTTTTCAAAAGTAGTTGCAATTTGATCCGCTCCAATATTCGAAGTAAAAAGTATAATAGCATTAGAAAAATCACCTTCTTTTCCTAAACGGTCGTGGAGTTTACCTTCGTCCATTATTTGAAGAAAAACATCATAAACTGAAACGTGAGCTTTTTCTATCTCATCAAATAAAACAATAGAGTATGGTTTTTGTCTAATTTTGTTTACTAATAAGCCACCTTCTTCATAACCTACATATCCCGGAGGCGCTCCATAAAGTAATGCCGCGGAATGTTCTTCTTTAAATTCTGACATGTCAAAACGTATAATTGCATTTTCATCTTGAAAAAGAAATTCAGCTAGGCTTTTTGCTAATTCTGTTTTTCCAGTTCCTGTTGGTCCTAAAAAAAAGAATGATGCAATCGGCTGTCCAGCTTTACTTAATCCCGATCTTGACTCTAATATTGAGCCTGTGACTGTTGCAATACAATGGTCTTGACCAATAACTCTTCTGCTTAGAACTTCTTCGATATTATTAAGTTTTTGTTTTTCCTCTTCTTTTAATTTACCAACAGGAATGCCAGTTTTCTTTGCAATAATAAGTGATAAGTCAATAGGTTCAATGTGAACACGTTTATCTAATGCTTTTTGTTCTAGATTATTAATTAAGTTTTCTATATGATTAAAAATAAATTCTGATGATTCAGAATATTTGGATTCATTTTCTTCATCTACTTCTATTAAAAAACTTGTTTTATTAATCAAATCCGTAAGAAACCAGTTTGATTCTTTTATTAATTGAGACTCAGATAAATTTGAATCATTTTGTTTTAGTACTGCCAATTTATCTAACGTTAACTGTTTTTCTTTCAAAAATGTTTCGCCTGATGTTTTTAATACTGACATCGTATGATCGATTAGATTTATCGCTGATTCAGGAAGGCTTTTTTCTTTTAAATATCTTCTGGATAATCGAATTGATTCTGTTATTGTTTCATCATCTATTTCTATTTTATGATGATCCTGATATGTCTTGATAGATTCACGAATCATTCTGAATAAAGTATCATCGTCAGATTCTTGTAGTTTCACAATTTCAAACATTCCAGTTAAACCTTGTTCTTTTTCTATTCTTTTTGAATATTCGTCACTAGTGGAAGTTGCTATTATATTCAGACCTTTGGATAATTCACCTTTTAAAATATTGGAAACGCCAGAATCACCTCCGTTTTTATCTAATAAAGTATGTATTTCTTCAATAATTAAAATTGTTTTTGAATATTGTCTTAGTTCAATTATGCAGTTTTTTAAGCGGTCTTCTATTTCGCCTTTGTATGAAGCTCCGGCAATTAGAGTTGGTAAATCAAGTTCAAAAAGTTGTACTTTATTTAAAGTATCGGGAACCTGATTAGAAAGTACATTTTGAACAATAGTGTCGATTAATATTGATTTGCCAATTCCCCGATCTCCAATCAGTAACACATTGGGTTTCGAAAATCGACAGAGTATTTCTTTTATTGTATTTAATTCTATTTCGCGTCCAATTGCAAGTGTTACTTTTTTTCTTTTTTCAAGATTTTTATGAATGCAGTATTTTCCCAAAAAGCCCTTTTTTACTTCTTGTCTGCCGTTATCTTCATTTTGGGGAATGGCAATTTTATCCATTAATAATTCATTTCTTGAAATAGGATACGATTTCATTTGATTAAAATCAAAACCGACTCCTGGTGAGCTTATAGCTATTATAATCGCATAAAGGCTTATTTCATGTTCATTTAATATCGTTCTAACTGAATCTGCTTCGTCAATAATTTTATCAATAAACTCGCTTGGTTCTGCGTCAAGAACGCCTGAGGTTTTTGATTCTTCTTCCATTCGTACTTCTGCCCATTCATCGAGATAATAAACATCTTTCCCCATCGCTTCGAGACACTTTAAGAGTCCTAAATCCCTATTTAAAATAGCTTTTAATAAGTGAGATGATGAGTAATATTTATTTGAATTTGTTTTGGCAATCTTCTTTGCAATTTCAAGAGCTTTTAATAATTCTGTGCTGAAAATGTTTTTTTCTTCTTCCATTAAATTTTAATCTTTAGACCAAATCAGGTGTTTTTTTACTTTGTAACTGATGTTAATTCCTTTAATACAGTTATTTTGTTTGTCTTTGTTAAGACGTATTGATTCTATTCTTATTTTTTTGCCTTTTATAGATGCGCATAATTGTGAAAAAGTCAATAAATCTTTGTTGTTTTTTACGATTGGTATATCAAGATTATCACATAAATATTCTGTAAAATCATCTTTTACTTTATTACCTTGTGTTACTTTAATTAATAAAATTTCAAATTGATCTTCAGATACTTTCGGTGCTTTTTTAATTACACTAATAGTGTCTTTTGTGGTTTTGTTTTTTGGCGCAACGGGTACATATTGTAGCATTTCTTCCAGAGGGTCTTTTTTTACAGTTCCGCGTGGCAAAGCAAATGATTCTGTACTTTTTTCATATATATAAGAAGTTACATCAAGAGGATTGGTTTTTTTAATAACTTTTGGATGTACATAAATTGTTCTTTTTGCTACACGGCTATAATCACCATTTATAATCAGTGTAATTACTTTTTCTCCAGAAGTTGTAAACTTATAAACTGGGTTTTGTGATGTTTCATCAATACTTTTATTTTCACCAAATGCCCATTCCCATGTTTTAGCATTTTCAGACTCTGATTGAAAATAAGCAGGTTTTCCAACAGAGATAACATTGGGTACATTTATTTTTGGTGTACCTTTTTTATTCTTGGCATATTTGTATTTTATTTCAATCTCTTTTGTAAGAATGCAGTTGTTGTTTATTGTTAGTGTAACTTGATATTTTCCTGCGTTTTTATAAACATGTAAAGTATTTTGTCTTACATCTTGTTCTGTTCCATCTCCAAAGTCCCATCTCCATAACTTTGCATTTGGAGTCTTGTCATAAAATGCTATAGGTTCTTCTGTTTGGAAATTATCTGAGAAGATGTGAAATTTAGTTTCTTTGCAGTCTAAGTTATTGTAAATTTGTAGTGTATAGATAATTATTCCTGTTAAAAATAAAAAACAAAAGAAAATTATTACTCTAGTGTCGATGTTTTTTTTATTCATTTAAAAATTTTAAAAATTTAATATGTACGATATCGCTTGCTAAATGAAAGCAAAAGTAGTTTTATTTAATTTATAAATCTATAAATTATTACTATAAATTTTACAAAAAAAAATGTATTCTTACAAATAAAATCACTAGGTTTGTCGTTGGATAGTTTTAATAGCAACTATAATCTTGTTTGTTAATTGAGTTTATTTATGTTTTATTTGTAAGTATGAATTGATTCTATTAAAGTTTGATTGTGATTTTTATGTTACTAAATGCTATATGTAATTCAATAAATGTTGCCCTTTTTTTAAAAAAAACAGTGGGTAAAATAATAAATAAAATTTTTTATGAGGCAGATATTTTTTTTAATAAGCATGTTGCATTTTAGTTTGATATGTTGTGCTCAAAGTTATATTCTTCAACTTCCCTTTAAATATGATTATTCTCTTGAATTACTGAAAAAGCAATCTCAAATAGAAGAAATTGCCCTAAAGAATAGAATTGTCGTTAACGATAATTCAGAAAACCTCAGTGATGATATTTTAGTTTTAAAAGAAAAATACTCTATTATTCTGGCAGTAATGCCAAATAAAATTACTAACTACAAACTATATGCTTATATCGATCCTTGGGTAAACACGCCTTATAAAGAAAAAAGTTTTTCTAAAAAAGGTATCGATTGTGCTTATTTCTTGCAGTCTTTATATAGTGATGTTTACAATGTTATGCTTCCAAAAAATCCAGCTGGAATGTGGAAATCCAAGGCAATACAGATTTTTACAGGCAGAAGTTTTCTTGCGGAGGGCGATCTTATTTTTTTTAGATATGATAAAGATCATCCGATTTCAGATGTAGGTTTATATCTGCACAGTGACAGAATTTTGGCTTGTACAAACAATGGCCTTGCAATATATAATTTCAATGATGAATATTTTCAATTACGTTATATAGGTGCAGGACGAATCAACGATGATGCAAAGAAAAAATAATATAAATCTGGAGGAACTTGTATACGAAATAGAAAATATTTCTTATGACATAAGAGCAGAAGTTGTTGCTAATGATTTGCTTGAGAGTAATTCGATTTTGCAGGAAGAAATTATGATTTCTAATCACGGGCAATTTTCAAGAGCGTACAGAAATGATATTCTAGGTGTTGCAATTCATGATAATAATTATGATAAGCACGAATATCTAAATATACAATTGTCAAGAGATAGTATTTACGATGTGCTTCCTGAAGGTTTAGTGCACAGCTTAAGCGAAAATAGTACTGATAAGTCTGTAAAACAGATGATAAAAGAACATAAACTTCAGAAGAAACAAGAATTAGAAGCTCGAAATTTTTTTAGTCCTTTTGAAAATGAAATTTTTCATTACCGTACTAAAATAGAAAGTGTTGAGAGAATTTTTTTACATAAGTTAAACGGGAGCAGACCCCTAGATTTTTTTTATGTTTTCTGGGGATTACCGCATATTTATCCTGAAATTTTGGTTTCAAAATTTATTCAACTCCTGCCGTATGCTTATAAAATTGTTGGAGATATTGGGTTGGCATGTAGTTGTTTAGCTAGTATTATTGAAGAGGAAGTGAGTTACAGCACGACTACTTCAAAAGAATATAGTGACGATAAAGAAGAAATAAGTCTAGGAGTAAACAGATTGGGAGTTGATTTTATTAGTGGAAACAATTTTATGGATTACTCAATGAATTTAACTATTGAAATTGGCCCAATCACTAATAAGCCTTTTGATAATTATATTAAAGATGGTGAAATAAAAAAATTTATAGACTGTTTTTGCGAACATTTTTTTCCAATGGAAGTAGAAGTAAAAATAGTGCTGTTAATGAATCAGGAAACAGAAGAGTTTAATTTTAATAAACAGCCTGTATTAGGTTATACAACAAGAATTTAGAAATGATTAAAAAGAATATAGGAGCCCTTATTGATATAAATATTGTGATATTTTTAGTGATAATTATTGCAATTAGTTTGATACTTACAATGGTATTTAAAGAGATGGTAAAAGAATTTGCTGTAAAGTATAAAAGGAAATTTTACATCTATATTTTTTCATTTGTATTAATTTATGCTTTAGTAGGTTTTTTGGGTTACAATAAATTATTTACAGAACGGTCTGATGAATTTGTTTTCTATCAAATTGCCTCTCTGTTGTTTGGTACTCTCAATGTATATCTATACAGATGGTACTTTGACGAATTTTATTTGAGGGCTGTAAGCGTAGAATTGTTGTTTTCTTTTATAGTTATATTGTATTCCAGTGTGTTATTTATTGTTATTCATACTGTATTAAATGGTCTAGGCCTTACCTTTTTAATGGTTTCTCATTTTTTAGTCTTTATGGTCCCTACAGGTATTTATACAGCATTCAATTATATGATGCAGATACCACCAAAAGAATATGTTACCTGGAAAATACCAGAAAAGAAAGACCCTTTTCCAGAAATTATTAATGTAGAAATGAAAGATTTACTATTGATCACATTATTAATTCAAAAGAATCCCGATAGTTCTACTTACACATCTATAAGATCAAAAAGACCTGTTCGAATTGATTTTGGTGCTTTGTTTTATCATACCGTTTCTGGCTATAATGATCATAACGCCGAGAGTCAGATTGAATTAAAAGAGAATAAATTAAATTGTTATTGGGTTTTCTTTTTACAGCCAAAATGGTATCAAACTGCTAAATATGTAGATGCTAATTATACTTTGGGAATGAACGGTATTACCGAAAACTCAGTAATTATTTGTAAGAGACAAAAAAAGGAGGAAATCGGATTACCGAAGAACAAAGGGGGTGATGATAGTTTTATTTTTGAGCCTAAAACAGAAAAGAAAGAAAATCTGGAATAAGTTGAATTATCTAATTAATAATATAAAATACTTAAAAGTAGATGTTCTATATAAACAAGTCAGAATAATCAGAATACGGTAAATATCTTATTTATAGGGTAGTAAAAGGGGATGCCTTACAAAGTGTAGCTAACAATTTTGATAGTGATGCTCAGGAAATCAGGGGGTTTCATAATATATATTGCCCTATTCCCGATTTGATAGAAGCTGATTTTAAAAGCTATTTAGAATTTGTGATTTTAGAGCCAAAAAAAGATACTAAATCAAAGGTAGAGATACTAAAAAAACTTAAAAAAGTAAGTTTTGCTAGTAATCACAGACTTCCTTTTTTAGCGAAAGGATTTTCGTAAAGTTATACTGTATAATATGCTTCTGAGTTTGGAAAGGAAATTAATGTGACAGAATTGATTATGGACGTTAAGTGGCTTGTGTCAGATAAAAATAGCTAACATCTATTTGAAATTAATAGAAATAAAGCTATTTATATTGTTGACATAAAGAAAAACAAAAAGCGTTCAATGACGTAACAGCAGAGGTCTTTTGTATTGATACTTGCAAGTGGGGAGAAAAAACAGAAGAAATAAAAACGATTGATGAATTTTCAACTTATGATAATGAGTATATAGTTGATTCTAAAAAAGCTTATATTAATGTAATAGTTCCTAAAGATAGAAGAACAGAGGGGGTATTTGTGTTTTTTGATGCGACTAAAATTATATTGAAAGGCTATGCTTTAGCTATGGGAACAGTTGATAACAATTTTTTTGAACGTAATGGCAAGGGAAGCACTCCGACAGGTTTGTGGTCAACTTCTTACGCGAAGAAACATATTGGAGAGGAAAGTTATGGAAATTACGGATTGATTGATATGGATGGTATAACTGGGGATGCTAAAAAAGCAACTGCACCAGGAAAAAGAGATGGTATGGCTATTCATTGTGGACATACTACTAAAAAAGGGATAAATGACGATAATCGATTAATGGTTACTTATGGATGTATCCGAATTTACAATTCGGATATGAAGAAATTAGTAGAAGAATATAATTTGTTGTTAGCTAAGGGTAAAATAATATATGTATATGTTGAAGAAGTTGATTCTATGAGTGGAGTATATAAAAAATACGGTTTGGTTGCTGACTCAAAGGATAAAAAAGAAATTACAGTAAAAATGCAAAACAATAGTGCCAATGAAAGTAATAATAATTTTATTGATAACAACTTTTGTTATCGGTTGTAATTCTCAAACAAAAGAAAGGAATAAAATATCTGAAATTTTTGAAAAAAAATCAAAACGAGTTATAAAATTGAAACATTGAACGATTTAGAAATTTGTCTGCAATCCTTCAAGCATGATAATATACGTTTAATTAATTTTTGAAGACAACTATATTTTAAAGAATCACTATAGTTCGGACGTTAATACATTTATTTTAGTAGTTAATCTCAATATGAACATTTACTCTAAAAAAAGGTTCAGTGTGTGTGAATTTTTTATTTAACCCGAAAAATTTTATAAAATAATATATTTATATTCTTAAAAAATTATTCAAAATTAAATAAAAACAAAGCATAGAATTACAATTTTACTGATTTTTTTACCAGTATCAATTTCAGCGAAAGTCGATTGGCAAAATATAAATTCAATATGTATTTATTGTACAAGACTGGAAGAGATAAAGAAATTCGGTTTTATGTTTTTTAATGAGAAAACGAAATGATACCTGTTTTTAAAGTGCATTACGGCTAAGATTCGAATTTTCAGAATGCTATACTATAGATTTTTATTATCTGGTAAAGCATAAGTTGATAGAATTACAAGGATATTCCGAAGCTAATTTAAATAAAAATTTAATGAACTAGGGAGATTATATAAGTATCTCTTAATATAAACAATATAGAATTATGATAGAAAAATTAAGTCATTTTCCCGTTAACTGGATCGATGGGATGAAGATAAACAAGAGTCATTTTTTATCTATTCAGGATAATGTTTCCGAATTGGTAAATGATGCGATAGGAATTCACACAACACCTATAAGTTACGGTCTATTAGACTCGGGGAACCAGAATAAAGAATCGACTAAAATAACATTAGGCATCGATAATCATAAATTACTGCGTGTACGAGTAGAAGAGTGTCATGCGATTACGCCAAACGGTTCAAGGATCGAAATAAGTAAAAGTAACACGGATACGCTCGATCTTCAGATTCCGTATCCGGAAGACACCTATGAAATGAAAGATGGAGAACAGTTGGTTTTATTAGCATGTATCTCTGTTAATTCAAAAAAAAGGATTCCGTTTGGGGAGCCAGATCCAGAAGAGGTTCCACCTCGATATCCATATACACTGCCGGACTATAAACTTCATTTAATCAAAGCTGAAGAGTTTCGTTCAGGAATCGGTTACGGAGGTTTTTATCTGGCAATCGGAAAAATTATTATAGGCGATACTACAGTTCTAGACGAACATTATATTCCGTCTTCTGTTACTATTGCCTGTCATCCTAAATTGGTAGATATGCACGCTCAGATTGCGCGCTCGTTTGGACAAATTGAAATTTACTCGGTTCAGATTTCTCAAAAAATCAACCGTCTGCAACAAACTGGATTATTGTCGCAGACAGTTATGCAATTGGCAGACAATACAGGTTATTATTTAGGAAGTACACTGACACAGTTTCGCTGGTTAGCTTTACATCAGCATCCAGCAACGATGTTAAGTACAGTGGTTTCTTTTGCAAGAGTGATGAAGAATTTTATTGATTCTAAATCTGGAGCAGGAAAAGAAGAACTACTTAATTATTTTGCCGAATGGTGTGATATTTCACAAGGGGATCTTGAAATCCTGTTTACCTCTCTTATTAATGCAGGGTACGATCACGTGCATATCGATAAGACCGCAATCTTAACAATGAGTGCACTAGCTAAGATAGAAAAGTTGTTTGATACGCTTAGTAAACTGGATTACATTGGTAAGAAAAAGGAAAATATCGAATTGTTTGTTGCCGAAACGGATAAGAAAGACATTATTCAGAACCCGAAAAGACATGGTTTCTTTGTAAAAGATTAAAATAAAGTAATAAAAAATATGGAAGTATTAAACAAACAAGAACGACATAAAGCATTTGTCTCTTTTCTAATAGCATTTATGCTTACTTTTTCGGTTATGCTGATTGCGGTTTCGTTCAATTTTTATATGCCGATAGCTGAAAATAAAATGCTGAAGGCAGAGAATGAAATGATGAAAAGAGAATACGATTATCAGGCTAATTTTTCGGTAAAAATGGATAGTATCAGAATAACAATTGATTCTATTAATTCGCCAAAAGTAGATAATGATTTTCAGCAACGTTTGGCTAATGTGATGATTGCCAATATATATCAAAAAATACCAAAAGATACAACAGAAAATAAAAAGCTGTACAATAATGTTATTCTGGCGTATAAGAATATTATCGATTATAAGAAGCAGATAAGAAGCCTTACCCACAACTCACATTTAATAGACAGTTTGAATCAGTCTGCCAAAACGTACAAAGAAGAATTAGAAAAAGTTAGTAGAGATTTAGATGTTTGTCGTCAGATTTATCAAAATCAATAATTGAATACCGGAGTAAAAATAATTATAATAATCACTTAAAATTTAAATTTATGTTGTCGAATTACGGAATTGGAGGTAATGAAGTAAAATTAGATGCAGATGAAGCGATCTCTGCAATCCCTCAGAACAGAACTCTTGTTGCTCAGAAATTAACTGTTGATGCTCCTGTCAAACCTGAATTGGTTGAGGGTATTACAAGTATTGAGAAAGCCTTTGAACACTTTAAACCAGAAGTAAAAGTAAATTTTGAAACTGCAGATGGTGCTACAAAAGTAGAAGCTTTGAACTTTAAGAATTTGGGTGATTTTGGTGTAAAAGGAATTACAACTCAAAGTAATTTCCTGTCTAATCTTGAAACAGAAAAAGATCAATATCAAAAAATCATTCGTCAGTTAAAATCAAACAAAATTTTGAAAGCTGCATTAGAAGACCCAGAAGCGAAAAAAGCGCTGTTGGAAAGTATTAGTGTGATGATTACTGAATTAAAAGATAATAAATAATTAAATTTTAAAAAGATAAAAAATGTCAACTAAAGAAGTATACAAAGTTAATAGTGCTGATACAGAAGTGTTAGAACGTAAAGTAACTGGCAGTTCGATAGAGAGAAATGTTGAGAAATTAGCAAAATATGGTGGTTTTGATTTATTAGAAATGTCAATTGAAGGAGTTCAAAATCTTAATCCTGACAGAAAAGCAAGAAGAAAAATCTTTCTTGGTGAAGTAAACAAAGCAAAAGAAAGAGAGACTCTTAAGAGAACATTAGAGTTATGGTCTGCAGTTTTAAGTAGTAATGAAGCTTTGACTGATATGGTTGCGCAAAGTGAGGATAAATGCAAAGATTCTGAAGTATTATTGATAAAGAATCTTGCTAAAGCCGTAGAAGACACTAGAGAAATTGAAGCAGCTTACAGGACAATTGCTTTGTTTTTTAAAAACACAGAAACGGATAAAGTAAAAAATATTACTATTGTAAATGCAGATATTGAGCAATTAAAAGATCTTGATAACACACGGTTTATTGATGCAATTCATTCTGAATTAGTAGATAATTATGATCGTTTAGATCTTAAAAACAACTACGGGATTCTAGTTGTTCCTGGATATTTAGGATCAAATAAAGTAATTGAAAAGTGGGCAAAAATCGCGCATGAAAATAAAGTAATGCTTGTTACAGATTTTGAACACCTTGACGAACCGGATGATGTAATGGAAATGTTTGATACTGCTGCTTTAACAGGTGGCGACGTGTACCGTTCTAACGTCATCATGACTTGCAACTGGTTGGTTGGTCGTGGAAGATTTGATCAAATAGGTGAAAACGAGGATTTATACATTGCTCCATCTGCAGCGCTTGCTGGAAAAATTTACAAAACTTTAATGTCCCAGGTTACTGCGGGGAAAAAATTCGGTGGAATCAATGAGGTTGACGGAGTTAAATTTGACCTTAAGAAAAGTGAAATCGCAAATCTTGAAAATCTAGGTTTAGTTCCTATGGTAAACGAGTACGGAAAAGTTATGGCATTCTCTGCAAAAACTTTATTTAGTGGGGATAACTTAGGTTTACAAACGTATTCTGTAGTTCGTGTTTTTGATTACGTGACTAAAGTATTAATGGATTTCCTTAACCGTCGTGCTTTTGAAAATTTTACAGCAAAAACACGTAAAGAAATCATGAATCAAATCGTTGCTTTCCTTGATGGAATTACCGGTCCGGACAAATTAATCGAGAACTTTGAAATTCGAAGATTCGAACAAGATCCAATTCAAAAAGATAGAATTTATATGGATATCCATATGAAACCATATTTTCCAGCTAAAAATTTCCTTATAAAAATGGATGGTCAGAAAGGAACTGACGGTACAGAATGGGATACAGATTACGAACAAAAATAATTGTACAGTAAATTCTAAAAAGGAAACACATTTTATAATGTGTTTCCTTTTTAAACAAAAAAAACATTGATCTTTTGAATGGTCAAATCAAATAATTCAAATTCATGAACGTATTTAAAATTTTACTTTTAATCAGTTTTTTTTCAATAACAGATGCGATTAAAGCGCAAGATGCAAGCCAGATTGAAACTTTAGACTGTCCAATTACGCAAAACGAATTATTGCTTTCTGGACGGTTATTTGCAAGTGCAACACCAATTTTGCTTCGTGTTTTTAATGAAGAATTTGAGGAATATGCAGTATTACAACTAGGAAAAAGAAGAGGTAGTATTTTTTTATATTTTAAAATTTTTACTGACAATGTTTGTGTTAAACAACAACAGCCTCTCGACCTTTATTTTAAAAACGGAGCAAAATACCGACTCAAAAATACATTCAAAGTAAATTGTGACGGTACAGCTGCTTTGAAACTTTCAAGAAGAGATAGAAAGAAACTAACGAGTAACAGTATTAATACAATCAAGTTTTATACACTTAAAAAAGATTATGAATTTAGCCCAAGTGAAGTGGATAATCAAAATATAAGGATTTATCTGCACTGTCTGAAATTATATAAAATCAGGAAAAAGAGATAAGATTAGGTTTGCAATTAATTATAAGTTACAGACAGCATTACAACAACATTACTGAAGTTTAATCTATTAAATCATAAATATGCCATTTCCAGAATTAAATCTTTCGCTAGGTCTTACTGATAATGATGGTTCTGTTTTTTATTCAGGAAGCGGTGGAGGAAAAGTTATTGTAAGAACTGATTCGGCCTTAAAAAAACATACCATTTTTATAACAATTTCGGAACAGGAGGTAGGAACAATAAACCTAAAAACACATATTAAAGGAGCTGTCATTCCTGCAGAAATAGAAGTTCCTGTTTATCAGATGATTGTTACAGACGATAAGACAAATGAAAAAGAAATTTATAAAGTTACACGCGATACTTTTTTTTATAAAGAACAAACTTCAAAAAAAGGAATATGGAGTTTTTTAGGTTTAAAATTTTTGGCACCAAAAAACTTCCTTTTCGAAAATATTCCGTTTGAACCTTTAAAAGAAGCTATGGAGTTATTTGATATTGCAAAATATAGGAAGCTAAGCCAAGATGAACTTACATACAGTTTTGAAAAAGAAGGTCAAAATGTCCAAATTTTTGCGGGTGACATTAATACATTACAAGTTAACAAAGGAACAAGTTACTTTGTTATTGTAGATGAAAATAAGGGACAAAGATTTATTGGAGATATTTTATATCGTGAGAAAATGTTAAAACTTATACCAAATGTAAAGTTGCACATAATCAAGCGTAAACAAGTTTCAAAAGGAATTGAAACAAACAAACAAGGTCGAACTGACAGGTTAATTTATATTTAAATAAAACATGAAAGGAGCTTTTTATAAACTGCCTATTGATTTTAATAGTGTAATGCAAAAAAAGGAATTAGAAAAAACCTCAATAGAGCACTCCATTGCGCAACAAATTATTTTGCTTGCAACAACAACTTTTGGTGAATGTAAATTTGATGAAACTTTTGGTTCTAAAATATGGGAAATTGATTTTGATTTATTGATGAATGAAAATACTTTGAAAGAAATCATTTCAAAAACGATGAAACAATCATTGCTTTTTCATGAAAAAAGGATAAAAGTCAAAGAACTAATAGTTGAATTATCAGAAGCAATGTATTTGGTTGATGATGTTCGAAGAGCAAAAAAAAAGGTTGATATTATAATTGAAGCTACAATTAAAAGTACAAATAGAGATTTTGACTTTAGGGGATACTTTTTTGTAGGTCCTTTGTCTTATAAATGAGGTGTTTATGTAAGGGCTAATATTAATTAATGATAGTATTTTATCTTTAATATAATTGAATAATCTTTTTTTATTTAAAATTTACGTACAGAAAACTTTGTTAAAGTTTGTTTAATTATAAGAATTTATTTATATATTTGTTTTTTAAAATAAATGTATAATTAATTAAAATTTTTATTATGTCGTTTTTAACATCATTGACAGTTGCAGGAAAGGATTACAAAGTATTAAACGTAAACTATGATTTATCTCAGGAAACAGATCCTTCTGGGCGCCCGTCTACGGTTACTCGTGGAGGTAGAATCACGATTGAAGTAGAATCAACAGGAAGCACCGAATTATTTGAATGGATGACCAACAATTTTGAGCGAAAAGATGGGGCAGTAAAATTCATTAAGCGTGACTCAAACGCTACTTTAAAAGAACTAAAGTTTACTGAAGCTTACATGGTTAAGTACAAAGAAAACTTTGATCATGATAGTATTACACCTTTGACAGAAAAATTTGAAATTTCTGCACGTAAAATTTCGATGGGTGGAGGAGAATTTGATAATGCTTGGGTTTAATCCTGTGGACTTTATTAAACTTTTTTAAGCTGAAACAAAAAAAGGAAGTCCATTTTTTGGACTTCTTTTTTTGTTTATCATCAAAATTTAAAATTTAAGTATGCAGTCGTTGTGCTGTATTTTCAAACAATTTAAACAATCTACAAATGAGTTTTTTATCTAAATTACATATAGACGGAGAAGAATATAATGTCCTTGAATTTAATATTGGTTTCAAACAACAAATTGATAGCACAAGTAAACCAGCTGGGGAAGCCAAAGGAGGCGTTATAACAATGATAATTGAAGCAAGCCAAAACAGTCATTTCTTATCATGGATGTTAAACGGTGATTTGACCAAAGATGGTAAAATTGTTTTTTACAGAAGAGATGCTTTGAGCAAAATGAAAGAGCTTACGTTTACAAAAGCTTTTTGCGTTAGCTATGACGAGCAGTTTACTAGTACTACCGAAGTTCCGATGAAGATAACAATGGAACTCGTAGCTAAAGAATTGGTTTTTGGAGATGCTAAATTCTCTAACAATTGGATCGCTTTAAATTAATTGTAACAACTAAATTAAAATTAAGGACGTATTATCATGGCACATTTTTCAGAACAAGTACATATAACTATAGGAAGTTTTACCCAAAACATTGTTTATTATGATTTAAAGCTATCTCAAAAAATGGCAGATCATCATCATTTTTCTTTCGTTTGGCAATATACAGGTAAAGCAATAATAAAACCTGCAGATCAGGCAAAAGCCTTAAGAAGCTATTTGGGAGATGAGGTTATCTTTACATTTAAAAGTCTTACAGGAATACGATTGATGAGTAAAGGTATTATCACAGAATTATCTTCTATTGATCTTCATGGTAGCCCAGTTGGTTTGCATGTAACAGGAATAAGTCATACTGTAGTTATTGATGACATGAAAAAATCTAAAGCTTTTCAGAAGCGTGGCATGGATAACATCGTACTAGATATTTTTTCGGAAGGCCCAGGTGAGTTTTACCAAAGAGATTCGATCAAATCTACTTATCAAAAGGAGTTTACAAATCTTATACAATACAATGAAACCAATTTTGAGTTTCTGAAAAGAATAGCAGCACGTTATGGTCAATGGTTTTATTTTGACGGAATGCGTATGCAGTTCGGGCAAACAAAAACCAGCAAGGTAAAGCTCATTAATGGAGCTTCACTCCATAGTTTTAAGATACAAACCAATATGGCTTCGCATAAAATTTCGTTGACGGGTTATGATTATGCTACGGTAACAACTTTGCATAATGCGAAAACTAAAACCTCTTCGGGAAGTAAAGACAGTTTTTCTGCTATTGTAGGCTACAATCAAGGAACTGTTGCTAATTCTGATTTGAATAAAGGTGTTTACACTGCAAATGCAAGTAACAAAGAGGATTTAGAAGAAATGGTAACGTTGCAGACAGCTGGTAGCGATGCAAATAGTGTGTATTATAGCGGTATTTCTTATTTTCCAATTGGTTTGGGGCAGGTTTTCAGAATAATAAACCAAACGGTAGAACACGAATTAATAGCTATAGAAGTTGTACATCATTCTGAGGTACATGGTAATTATTCTTGCGAATTTAAAGCAATTCCTGCCGATGTAGTGGCACCACATTATACAAATGTACATGTTTTTGCTAATGCAGAAACACAGCCAGCACAAGTAAGCGACAATAACGATCCTGAAGGATTAGGACGCATTAAAGTAGAGTTTCGTGGCGCAAGTGGCAGTGCTGTAACCGATTGGATACGAGTGATTCAGCCATATACTGGTGCTGGAAAGGGATTTTACTTTATTCCCGAAATTGGAGAAGAAGTACTCGTAAGTTTTGAAGGGCATAATGTGCAGAACCCCTATGTAATTGGTGCTCAATATAACGGAAAAGATTCAAGCGGTTATGCAGATGCGCAAAATAATATAAAAGCAATTCATACGCGCTCAGGAACAAAAATTATCCTGAACGATGGTGAAGGTAGTATTTTGATAGAAGATCCAAGTGGGAATAAATGGCAGATGGACGGACAAGGTAATATTAATGTAAATGCACCAAATGATATAACATTTACAGCTGGGGAAAATCTAAACCTAAACGTTGGTGGAAGTATGAATACAAACATAGCAAGGAATAAAACTGATACTATTGGCATGAATAACACCCTAAGTATTGGAGCTATGCAAATGACAACCGTTGTTGGTGATTTTTTAGCAAATGTGAATGGAAGTTTATTCGAAAACATAAAAGGAAACCGAGAGTCAGACAGCGTACAGAGAAGAGAAATAGCAAAATTTGTGAGTTTAGATAGTACAGAAGATGCCATAAATTTTAAAAGTATAAAAAATGTAAACTCACATAGTGGTAGTAAATCTAATAATAAATAATTTATGAGTATTATAAGAATTATTGGTGGAGAGATGAAGAATACCACCAGAGGAGTAATGGATTTACATGCTACAGAAGGTGATTTTACTATTAATGCCGCTACGGAAAATAATTGGGACGGAGGAGAAGGAGGTGTTGTTCATAAAGAATATGAACCTTTACATCCTGCTGATACCATGACGAACAGGTTGGAGCTTACCCTGAATATTTTTTTTGATGGCACTACCAATAATAAAACAAATACTGAAGCTCGGGAGAAGAATGATAGTGCCTATCATAAAAAATCAAACAAAAAGGATGATAGTTATGAAAATGAATATACCAATGTGGCAAGAGCGTATGCGGCGACTGCTATAGATAACCCTAAACAACTGAAAGTATATGTTGAAGGGGTGGGTACAACCGATTTAAAGACAGATGATACCCTGCCAATTGGTATTGCACAAAGTGCAGGGTTTTGGTATACAGGTATATCAGATAAAGTAAAAAGAGGCTGTGAATTAGGAGCAATAGAAATTAAAAAAGCTTCTATAATGAGACCTATTGATTTATTGACGATAAACGTATTTGGTTTTAGCCGTGGCGCAGCTACTGCGAGACATTTTTTGCATATTACAAATGAATCGTATAGAGCCAAAATTTCGGCTAATGGTTTGTTTTATCTTCCGGGAAGAAACTTCCCTTTTAGCTATCCTAAAAATGAGGAAAATCTAAAAGCCCCTTATCCCAAGCATTTACTAATAGAGCATGGTTATTTTGGACAATCGCTGGTTGCTAATGATGTATATGAGGTAAAAAAAATAGTTTTCAATTTTGTTGGCTTATACGATACGGTTTCGTCCTACGGTTTTAATCATAATAATGATGTAAGAGATTTGGGACTTAATGCAATAAAAAAAGCATTGATGGTTTTTCAGCTATCTGCGGCAGATGAATACCGTGAAAATTTCGATTTAACCGATATTCGAAGTTCGGGTTTACGGGGTCTCGAATTAACTCTTCCTGGTGTGCACTCGGATATTGGCGGTTCATACCTGCCCAATAGCCAAGAACGTTCTGTTGTTTATGGCGAGACTTATACCGAGACCTATATTCAAGGCCGTGAAACAGTTCCTGATATTAAAAATGCTGTTGCTTTTAAAAAGATATTAGTAGACGAAGGATGGTACAAACCAGAGGAACTAAGTATTGATTTTAAATATGAAAAAAACAAAACGTATCTCGTTGGTAACCGTTTTTTGCAAAATACTTACGATAAAGTAGCATTGAATAAAATGATATTGGTCTCTAAACAGTTTGACGTAAAATATGACGATGCTAAAAAAAAGAAAATAACAAACATTTCGGATCCTTTTATTGCTAGTGTTTTTAATCAGTTAACCAATTACAGTAGGGCTGTTATGGCACACAGAAACGATTCTATTAAAGAGGATAAAGAGGTGCAACAGTATATTTCTGAATCACAAAAAATAAGCTACCTGGATTATATCGATCCAGAGGATTTAAAAAAACTTCGTAACGAGTATCTGCATTGGTCGGTAAAAGTAGATAAGTTTGGTTTAGGGCCTAGGTTTGATAAGGTTCTTTCAGCAGAAAAACGCAAAAGAGAAATTCACCATGGGTAAATTTCAAAAAAGAATAATTTTATTAATACTAGGAGCCTTAATACTAAAAATAGGTTTTAATATACATGACCTCATGAAAAATAGATACGAATGGCAGAGTTCTGCTTGTCAGCCAACAATAGGAATGGTAAATGGTAATATAAATATATACGGTGTAGAGTTTGTAAGAGGAGATATTATTACACTCGAGGGCATTCCTGCTACTTTGCCTTTTGATGGGTCTTCAGGTAATTGGGGATATACAAGCTCAGCCTGGACGCCACAGCACGGTACTCCTATAGGTGCCGATGTAATTTATTATGCCGGTTACGAAGATAAATTCTATCATCTTAAGACAGATTTTCCTGTAGAAGAGATGAAAAAAGCAGTCGACACAACTTATCAATACTTTAACGATAAATTCGAAAAATTTTCAGGATTAATTTTTGGTTTTGCTCCACAGGGCATGGTGGTGGTTTGGAAAGAATATGGTGTTATGAGGATTGAGCTAGGGCGTTATCAGGCAGAAGTTATTAAAGAGGACACAGAACTGGAGACGAGGCTTTTTAGAAACTGGGCAATGAATCGCGAAGAGGTAAAAGAGCGGGATTTTATGCCAAATGCTTCCTGTGCCAGATGGGATATGTATCGCCAGCGGTATACTTTTAGGGTAGTAATGCAAAATGAAAATCCAAATTTACGGTTATTCCAATATTGTTTTACCAATTACAATGGTGAACAACAAATCATTTTTATGCCTTCCAGACCTGCTACGAGTTATGATAATCGTGCGCTACCTCAAATTTTGGAAATGGATTGGGAAACAGGTTTTTATGAACGTTTTCGAGGTAATATCTTTTTGAATGAGAAAGTGATTTTCGAGAAATTTAAAAACTTCAAGCCCGAAGATAAACAGGAATTTGTGGTAAAAATAAGCAAGGATAATAGAAAGCTAGAATTGTTTTTAAATAACGAACCTGTTGAAGTAGACAGTGTACGAATTTATAAAGGTTCCGTCATGTATAAAGAGTCTTATTGATAAAAGTGTAAGGTATTGTTATGGGTAAATTACAAAAAAGAATAATTTTATTAATACTAGGAGCCTTAATACTAAAAATAGGTTTTAATATACATGACCTCATGAAAAATAGATACGAATGGCAAAGTGCTACTTGTCAGCCAACAATAGGAATGGTAAATGGTAATGAGAATATATACGGTGTAGAGTTTGTAAGAGGAGATATTATTACGCTCGAGGATATTCCTGCTACTTTACCTTTTGATGGATCTTCTGGCTTTTGGGGAGTTTCTGGAAAAAGCTGGACACCACAACATGGTACGCCTATAGGTACCGATGTAATTTATTATGCCGGTTACGAAGATAAATTCTATCATCTTAAGACAGATTTTCCTGTAGAAGAGATGAAAAAAGCAGTCGATACAACTTATCAGTATAATGATCATAAATTCGAAAAATTTTCAGGATTAATTTTTGGTTTTGCTCCTCAGGGCATGGTGGTGGTTTGGAAAGAATATGGCGTTATGAGGATTGAGCTAGGACGTTATCAGGCAGAAGTTATTAAAGAAGACGCAGCGCTGGAGACAAGGCTTTTTAGAAACTGGGCGATGAATCGCGAAGAGGTAAAAGAGCGGGATTTTATGCCAAATGCTTCCTGTGCCAGATGGGATATGTATCGCCAGCGGTATACTTTTAGGGTAGTAATGCAAAATGAAAATCCCAACTTGCGTCTGTTTAGGTATTGTTTTATCAATTACAATGGAGAAAAAAACATCATTTTTATGCCTTCCAGACCTGCTACGAGTTATGATAATCGTGCGCTACCTCAAATTTTGGAAATGGATTGGGAAACAAGTTTTTATGAACGTTTTCGAGGTAATATCTTTTTGAATGAGAAAGTAATTTTCGAGAAATTTAAAAACTTCAAGCCCGAAGATAAACAGGAATTTGTGGTAAAAATAAGCAAGGATAATAGAAAGCTAGAATTGTTTTTAAATAACGAACCTGTTGAAGTAGACAGTGTACGAATTTATAAAGGTTCCGTCATGTATAAAGAGTCTTATTGATAAAAGTGTAAGGTATTGTTATGGGTAAATTTCAAAAAAGAATAATTTTATTAATACTAGGAGCCTTAATACTAAAAATAGGTTTTAATATACATGACCTCATGAAAAATAGATACGAATGGCAGAGTTCTGCTTGTCAGCCAACAATAGGAATGGTAAATGGTAATATAAATATATACGGTGTAGAGTTTGTAAGAGGAGATATTATTACACTCGAGGGCATTCCTGCTACTTTGCCTTTTGATGGGTCTTCAGGTAATTGGGGATATACAAGCTCCGCCTGGACGCCACAACATGGTACTCCTATAGGTACCGATGTAATTTATTATGCCGGTTACGAAGATAAATTCTATCATCTTAAGACAAATTTTCCTGTAGAAGAGATGAAAAAAGCAGTCGATACAACCTATCAGTATAATGATCATAAATTCGAAAAATTTTCAGGATTAATTTTTGGTTTTGCTCCTCAGGGTATGGTGGTGGTTTGGAAAGAATATGGCGTTATGAGGATTGAGCTAGGACGTTATCAGGCAGAAGTTATTAAAGAGGACGCAGAACTGGAGACGAGGCTTTTTAGAAACTGGTCGATGAATCGCGAAGAGGTAAAAGAACGGGATTTTATGCCAAATGCTTCCTGTGCCAGATGGGATATGTATCGCCAGCGGTATACTTTTAGGGTAGTAATGCAAAATGAAAATCCCAACTTGCGTCTGTTTAGGTATTGTTTTATCAATTACAATGGAGAAAAAAACATCATTTTTATGCCTTCCAGACCTGCTACGAGTTATGATAATCGTGCGCTACCTCAAATTTTGGAAATGGATTGGGAAACAGGTTTTTATGAACGTTTTCGAGGTAATATCTTTTTGAATGAGAAAGTGATTTTCGAGAAATTTAAAAACTTCAAGCCCGAAGATAAACAGGAATTTGAGGTGAAAATAAGCAAGGATAATAGAAAGCTAGAATTGTTTTTAAATAACAAACCTGTTGAAGTAGACAGTGTACGAATTTATAAAGGTTCAGTCATGTATAAAGAGTCTTATTGATTAAAAATATGTAATTCATCTCTTGGTTGCTATGTTACTAACAGGTGCAACTATTTGTTTTGCATGAAGATAAAGAGCTAAAATATTGAGAAAAGGTTTGAAGTATCTTTTTCTACGATAGGATTAGAGGCTATAGACTATTGAAAAAATGGATCTTAAATCAAATTATTTTACTAAAATAATTTGATTTAAGAAAAATAACTAACCACTAAGTTAGAAAAACTAAGAATGAGACAAGAACGTATAAAAGATAGGGTATTAAAAAGAGCCGCAAGATCGTGGGGCTTTTCAGACGTGGAAATGGAAACATCATTTGATCCTGTTGTATCGATGATGCTTAATGCATTATCATATGAATTAGAAAAAGTTGCAGATGAACTAGAAAATTCTAAAACCCGTGTGGTTGAAAGAGTTCTTGAAATTATGTTCCCAGAAGTTACAGCTGGAACAAAACCTTCGAGAGCAATTATGCATGCTTTGCCATTGGAAAATAATATGAAAGTTTCTTTGCACAACCAAATGGTGGTTGGCAGAAGGATTCATAATATTTACAATCCATTAGCTCCTATTACTAAAGAGATTGTGCTTTCACCCACGATAGAGATTAAATTGTCTTCTGCAGAAGTGAGGTATATTGCATACGAAAGAAATCTATATGAAGTTTCTAATATTTTTTATAAAGATTCAGTTCGTGACTATAGACATTCATTGCCTTCTGGGGAGGTTTTTTTAGGTGTAGAATTGAAGAATACCAATGTTTTGGAGTTAGAAGATTTGATGTTATATATTGACATTAAAAATACACACCAAAAAGAGATGTTTCATTACTATTTAAAACAAATGAAATGTTTTCATGACAATTTGCAAGTTACAGTAGAAGAAGGTTATAATGTACCAATAAATCATTTAGATATAGAAAGTATTATTAATCGTAATTATACGCATCTAAGCGAAGTAATGCAGGAAGTAAATGAGTATTATTTTGATAATTTTTATACTTTCAAAGGGCCGTTAAAGCATAAAGAAATGAAGGAATATGATGTAGAGTATAAATATTTTGAGGATGTAACAAATAAAAACAATAATCCTGTAATTTGGATTAAATTAATTTTTCCAGAATCACTGATTCCCCAAATTTTAGATAATGTATCTTTTACTGCAAATTGTTTTCCAGTAATTAATAAAAAAAAGCATACAATAAATAAGGCGCTTGGTGATTATTTATCTTACGTAGCTCTTGAAACAGATGATAATATTTATCTCGATGTAGATACTGTTGTTGATGGATACAATAATCATTACGAAATAAAAGAGTTTAAAGACGGTGTTATAGAAGAAGGAAATGCGGTTTTAAGAACTGGTGGTGTTTCGAGATTTGATTCAAGAAGTGCTTCTGAATTACTTCAAAATGTATTGGATTTACTAAAAGATGAGAGTTCTTCTTTTGCAGGGTTAGGAAAAGATTTTATGAATAGTTCTTTGGTTGAAATTAATCAGTTATTAGCTTCTGTGGAACAACAAGCAAAAGAAAGTAGTTTTTCTAAAAATAATGCCCCATATTTAATGATTAAGCCTAAAATAGATGAGTCAGTAGGAAAATCATTTTCAATAAATTATTGGTCAACTTGTGCAGAAGAAGGAAATGATATTAAAGCGGGAACTGTATTAGAAAGTAAAGATGATTTTTCTTTTGTAAGTAAGGAATCGGTATTAGTTACAAATACAGTGGGAGGATTGAATAAACAAAACAATAAAGACCGTATTTTAGCGTATCGAAATGCTTTACTGACTCGAGGTAGAATTGTAACATTTGCAGATATAAAGGCTTTTAGTCTTAATCATTTTAAGAGTTGTATAACAGGAGTTAAAATAGAAAAAGGAACGCGAAAAGAAATTTCTGTAAAAGCAGGATTTAGTAGAACAGTAGATATACATTTAATTGTAAATTTAATTGAGAAAGAATATTTGTCAGCTACAGAATGGGACTATTTGTGCGATAGTTTCATGAAGAATTTAAAGAACAGATCTTCAAATGTATTTCCTTATCGTTTGTTTATAGAAAATGAGAGCATTAACGAAAGGAAGATTTAAATAAAGATGGATTCTGATACATTGTTGTGGAGAAATATTATATGATGATTTTTGAATTGTTTCTCAATTTTACTTAGATTTTCTTTCCATAAAAAATGCCCCAAATAGTCTTTAACTTTTTGGGGCATGTCCTATTCAGTGCTTTTTGTATGGGAAGTAAGATTTGAACTCAAACTTGTAAACTCTTGCCTATACTACAATTGTTGATTTTAAAAGGTGCTCTTTCCGTTTGTTGTTACTAAATTTAAATTATTGCTTTTTAAATTAAATTTATAGAAGCTTGTTATTATAAAAGTATTGTTAAAGAGTGCATAATTTTAGAAGAGTTACTTTTTTTTAGTTTTAATATCGAAACATTCCGTTTGATTTTTTTTCTTTACCTGCAAATTTCTGAATCTTGTACGTTAATGAGAACATTACGTAGCGTTTCAATACCGTATTCTCTTCGTCTCTTATAGTTGTTGGTGTTATCGATCTTGTAGCGCTCTGATTTTGGTTAAGAAGGTCATATACTTTTGCTTTTGCCATGAATTTCTTATTGAAAAAACTATAAGACAAACTCGTATTCCATAAGAAAAAATCTTTTTTAAATCCAGGGGATATATTAGAGTTATAGGTATATCCAAAGTCGTTTCCGAATGTCCAGTTTTTAGGCCAATAATTCGTCACTTGAAGGTTGAGTTTATGTGTTAGATAATCTGCCTGATTAACATTGTAATTGGTATAATTTGTTTTATTGTAAGAAAAATTATAAGATGGATTTACGGTTAACAGTTCTCCATAATCGTAAGTGAAATTTAAACGTGGTGACAAAACATAGGATTTTGCAGTAAACAACTGCCCATCTGTGAATCCTTTTGAGTAGCCGAAGTTATTATTTATTCTTAACTCGTATTTAAAAGTATGGGCCTCTTTTTTGATTGTTTTGTTCCAATATAAACCTAACCAAGAATTATAGGTCCCGTTAACATTCTCGTAGGTTGTAGTTCGTTTCCTATTCTCATCATAATTTACAGAGGCAACAATTTGATTTTCATATAAATTTCCGCCTGTATAAAATCCATAACCAGAGCGAGTAGCATAATCGAAATTTCGATACGATAAGTAAAGACTATGATTTTTATTTAAATCAATTTCAGGATTTCCAATATAAGTATTTAGAGGATCTGCTAAATCTTCTATTGGTAGCACTTGTCTTGCAGTAGGAAGACTGTATTGATAACTGTAATTTGCATATAAATTTTTAGCTTTTGAAAAAGCATAAGACCCATAAGCATTTGCATACGGCAATGCGTACTTTTTATTTAAACTTGTATTAACAGTCATGTAATCGCTGTTAACATCAAAGTCGATTATGGTTGTACCTAAGTTCAAATCGAAATTTATTTTTTTCTTTTTTAAAATAATACCCATGTTTGGTGTAACTGTTTTCTCGGTGGAATTGAAAATGTTTGTTAATTCAGCGTTTGCAATAGTATAGGATTGTGTATTATCATCATAGTCAAAGGAGTCTCTATTGTCTTTCTTTTTGTTGAATTTATATTCAGTCCCTAATTTTATTTTTAGAGAGTCTGTAATGGGTTGGGTGAACTCAATTTCGGTGTAGTAATTATCATTTTTGATTTTAGTTTCATTTAATTGGTTTCGTATATCATCTGGGTCCGAGGTTTGATTAAACACCGTTTTTGATTTGATATAATCATCATTTTCATTGACTGTATTTTCATTTTTAAAAACGACACTTAAATTTTTGCCTTTCTTTTTAAAAGTCTTAGTAAAAGACAATGTATTGGTAAAGCTGTTTAAATCATTTTCAGAAAAATTATTAGATGTACTTGAATTTAGCAAGGCATTTTGGGCATCGTATGAAAATTGTTCTGATTGAATTTCTTTTTTCGAATTAGCTTTGGTGAAATTAGGCTCAATTACAATAGATGCTGTAGAGTCTATTTTAAACTCAAAAACGGATGTTGCGTTATGTGTATAACGGTCTTCATTTGAGCTAGAAGTTGATTTAGTAAGAAAATCTCCAGAAGGTAAAAAATTAACTAGATTAGTTACGTTATCATTTTTAGTATTGCCCCCAGAATAAAAATAGCTTAAAGTGGCATCTAAGTTTTTCCTCCATTCATCGGAGTAATTTATTCCGACTAAATCAGAACGAGTTATTCCATTAGCGCTTCCAAACTGTCTTCCGTTTATACCGAATGTACCATTGCTATTCATCCAGACATTACTGTTTCGTCCTCCTCCCATATTGTCAAAAACTTCATCCATTGAAAAGCCTATAGAATTGATATTATTGGAGGAAGCAAGTACACTAAGTTTTCTTTTGTTTTTAAAATAATTAATAAGTGCACTACTTTCATAACGAGAATCAGAACCTGTTCCTGCCATAAATTTACCAAATAATCCTTTGTTCTTATTCTCATCGATGGTTAGATTAATGCTGGCATTATTAGAACTGGAAGATGCACCTGTTTTTTCTTCTTTCTTGGTTTTGGTGTCGGTAACCTGAACTTTTTTAATGATGTCTGAAGGTAAATTTTGCAAAACAATTTTTCCGTCTTTATCAAAAAATGGTTTTCCGTTTACCAGAATTTGGTTGACTTCTTTTCCGTTGACTGTGATTTTTCCGTCGGAACCGATATCAACTCCTGGTAGTTGTTTTAATAACGTTTCTACATTAGCATCTGGACGAACCTTAAACGATGATGCATTAAATTCTAAGGTATCTTTTTTAATGCGTATGGGTGGAGCCTGACTTTTTACAACAACTTCGTCTAGTGATTTTATTTCTTCTTTTAGGGAAATTGTACCAAAGTCTTTAATTGTTTCATTCTTTTTTAGATCAATTGTGTAATCCTGGTAAGAAACAAACGAGATTTTTAAATATAAAGGATTGCTGTTTTGTTTTATTTTAAAATCAAATTTTCCAAATTTATCTGTAATGGTATATTCCACGACTGTGGAGTCTTTTGCATTGGAAACATAAACGGTTGCCGATTCAATTGGTAATTTTGTAGTTTCATCAATAATTTTTCCTTTTAGAGAAATTGAATTTTGAGCAGATAAGTAAGAGCACATAAAAAACAGCAAGAGAAAATGGTAAAATTTTAGCATAAAATGGTTTAGTTATTCAGAAGCGGCTAATTAAGTAATTTACTGTTAAATAATTGTGTTATTTCTTTAAACTTTAACATATAGTATTGAAGAAACTATTTTTTTTTGTATTTTAACTGTTATAGGGGCAATACATAATATTTTGGGGAAATATTGAAATGGAGATTTTCGTATTAATCCCTAATCTCACAAAGATTTTCAGTGTTTTTTGGACATAAGAAAAGTCCTGAAATAATTCAGCACTTTTTAGTGGGGAGAGCAGGATTCGAACCTAAGCTCGGGAATGTCTGTTTACACTACGTGCGTTAATTTTTAAAAGACACTATGCCAAGATGTAGCCACGAAATTTTTTTTTAAAATTAAGTATGAAAATAGAGTCTTGAGTGCAAAGAACGATATAATTTGAATTGTTAATTCATCTATTTTTTGAAGCAAAATTTTAAAAAATAATTTCAATTTTCACTAATAACGTAAGTCGATGAAAAATCTTGAGTTCTAATCGTTATGAATAGCCTTAAGTTTTTGTGGAAAAAAAGTATCCCTTCCAAATTAAGAATATTAGCAAATCAACACAATAGATGTAAAAGTTGTAGTAGATAATGGAAAAGTAAAAATCCAATACCCAATTTTCGTCGGTATTGGTTTTTTTATGACTTCAATCTCTTCAAGATTTATTTTGATCCTTTTAGAATAATAACATTTTCAGGTCAATTCCTTATATGGAACCGTTTATTATAAAAGTGTCGCGATAGGAGCAGGGAACCAATGCGGCTTCTACCGAAGTTAAAATAGTATTTTGATTCAATGTATTCATTTATCTGCTTCCTAAAATTGTTTCCTTCTTTTATGTAAAAAGGAAAAATATTATTGTGTCTTGTATTGGTTTGATTGAAAACATATACAATTCGTATTACTATAAGTCCAGCTAAAATAGCAGTATAAGTAACTATGATTTCTTGTAAAGTTATTCTGGGTTCATTGTGTAATAATGAAAATCCGACTATATCTGCAATTTCTCTCTTCAATGTTTCATCTATTTTCTAAAGAAAAACTGTTGGGATCCTGAGCTAAATCTTGAGCTTAAATTGGGTTCACCTGTATTTGTAAGTAAAATTATTCGCAAAGATTTATTCACATTTTGTTCTTAACCAGAGAGGTTTAGCTGCTGATTTCCTGCTGAAAAAGTAACAGGAAAAGACCATCCAAAACCCAAAAAATGATTCTCTTCTTTAGTTTTTATAGCATTATTATCCACCTATCATTACATTTAAAGCTCCTAATACAATACTTCCACCATGTGCAGTTGCATCTCCCATTCTTGCAGCAGGCATACCCCCAATCATGACGGTTGATGAACCTTTTACAATAGAATCTGGAGGCCCTACACACACTAACATATCACCAACTCTTGCGGCGGGTAATTTGCAAATTAAAACAGTAGGTTCTCCTGGCCCTATTATAGGACCTCCAACATGTGGAATAGGAGCTGGAAATGCTGGTGTTTGCATAGGGCATTGATGAAAATCGGTTATTCGTGCTGCTGGTGGCATATTATTTTTATTTGGATTATAAAATTCTTAAGTCAACTTCTAATTTATCATTACCATAGCCCCTTTTAGAACTAATTGTGCACCACCTTGTACTTCGGCGTTTAAATTTCCTTTTGCAGTATACTGGCTTTGTGCTGTTTCTTCTATATTTATTCCCTTAATAGCAACATCACCTCCTGATGAAGCGATGTTAATACCTTGATTTCCTTTAATATTAACATTTTGAGTGGCTTCAATATTGATGTCTTTTGCGCTTTTAATGGTAATTCCGCTACTAGACATAATGATGCTATTATCATTTTGATCTTTAATGGTAATTTCTTTGTCTTTATCACTTACAATTATGGTGTTTTTATTGGGAGTGCTAAGTGTCCAGACTACATTTTCATCGTCAAATTCAATGGCAATTTTAGATTTTGAAACAATGGCTTTAATACTATTTTTTTCGTTTGGAGTTAAGCCCTCGTAAGGTTTTAATTTAGAACTACTATATAGACTGCCTAAGATAACAGGGTATCTGGGGTCTTCGTTTAAAAATCCAATTATAACTTCATCACCTACTTCGGGTAAAAAGAAAACACCGGCACCATTTGTTGAATAAAAATTAGAGAGACGCGCCCAAATTCCTTCTCCATTAGTGTCAAATAGAGGAATAGTTACTAATATCCGGTATTGTGAATCAGGATCGCTGTCTATTTTTTTTACCGTTCCGTTAAAAATGCCTCTTGCACCAGGTAATAAACCAGAGGCAGAAGGAGCCATAACATCAGTTTCTTCTGTAAACCAAAGTGGAGAAAGACCGATGCTTATTTCGGTGATCCAGTTCCCCTCGGATAAATCGTGAGTTACGCTAGAAATAAAATGATCTCCACTAAAGCGATCACCAATTCCGGTTAAAGTGATATAATTACCAGGATTCACTAAATTGGTACCTTGAAATTTTGCTTCTCCTTGAATTTTAGAATACTCACTTTTTATGAGTTGCGCCTTTGCCCAATTTGTCAAATCGGCATTTTCAAGTGGGGCTGTGGTTTGTATTTGATAGTCGGCTAAGCCAACTACTTCTGAAAGTTTTTTAGAGGAGATATTTCCTGGTCCGGCTTTAGCATTAGTAGATTGCATAGAAGCTAAAGCCTGATTTTTAAAATCCCAGGTATTTGCTTTTACAGTATCTAGTTGTGTAATAGCGTTCATTGTAGCATTAAATTGCATCAACCCGTTTCCATAGGATACATTCAAAACAGAATTTGTATTTGCGTCAGGTGGTGCTACTGTAACAGTTCCGTTAAGAGTGGTAATTAACATTCCGTTGCTTTCAGCACGAGCCATAATGTAGTCCCAATCGCTCACATAATATTGTACTTGTCCAGGCCAATTAGTAGCAGTAGGAGAGACTTTTGCTTTTAAACCCGAATAAGTACCAATGATTGTGGCTATTATATCGCTATCTTTTTGATTGTTAAAGGTTAAACTTTTTCTGCCTACAATCATTTTTATTGCTTCATCCCTACATTCTACCTCAAGAGCAGCGCCTACAATGTCATCAATGCGAATGGACTGGCTTGTAATGATTCCTTGAAAAACAATTTCATTTTTAGAATCATAGCCACACTCAATGCTTATTTTCTCACCTGGCACAAAAGTTGAGGATGAACTAACATCAAACTTTCCTGTATTTGCTTCTCCATCAAGGATGGTTATTTTTGCAATTGCAATTCTATTTACAGCTTTATTTATATGTATAGACAGCACATTCAATTCATTGGGAATTGATGTACCATTAATTTTGATCGTAAATGTTGCTGTGTTTCCAGACACAATTTTTGTTTGAGTTGCCATTTATATAGGTTGAATTATTGGAGGAAATATTAATTTTTGTGAAGGAGCGCTGGTATTGGGCGGTTGCTGTTCATTATATTCGATGCCTCTCTGCCATTTTATAGTATCTGGATTAATCATAACAGTATAGGGTTGTCCTGCGAAAGCTTGTTAAAAATTTTCGTCGGTATATCCTATTATTTTCATTAATTCTAAACTCGCCCCCATAGTGTTTGTGTTTATCTTTTATAGCTATTTTTTCTTTGTTCGTTCTGCGATCATTCTTTTGCATTCTTCAAGTAATTGTCTTTTTAACAGTTGAATTTCGGCTTCATTAGCATTATCATTTTTGAAACTATCTTTAGAAACTATTTCAGTTTTTATAATTAATTCTCTAATTTCTATAGGTATACGCTAAGTAAATAAGTCGGCAATTGAGCTATCGGGTGTTATGACAAAGTAGGTATAGGCTAACTCGATAGATTCTATTACAAGTTCATTTTCCTGAGATTTTAAATCAGATACTGAATATTTTACGGAATACGCATTGTAAAACGTCCACATTACCGAAATGAAGCCATCAGAATTAAACAAGTTTACCGAAACATCGTGTGTTGTTATGGAATTAGCTAGACCTTCGTCTAATGTACTTGCACACCAGTCAATTAATTTAGAACCTTCTGGTATGAGTGCTCTTTTAAGTACAAGGTTTTGACTGGTAGTAATAGTAGGGATAGGATAGTTAAATCGATTCTCCGCACCACATACTACCTCTTCCATACTCAACTCTTTTGAGATACCGGATACTTCTTTGAAGGCGGCATCTTCACCCTTAAAAGAGAGTTCGAAGTAAAAACCTACTGGACAATTATTTGCCATTAGTAATTACTAATTGTTCGTGTGCAATTTCTATTGTATCTACCGCTACCTCATTGCCATCTGATTTTAAATCGGTACTTGTAATTTTGGTAGGCCAGGCATTGTTTAATTGCCATTGCATAGTAGTTCCTCCTTTTTCATCTAATAGACGAATAATAACAGTTCGTCTTTTGATAGTATTCATAGTTACTTGTGCATGCCAATTCCAAAAACTATTATCGTTTACAAAAACTCCTCGTTTCATAGTAACGTTTCCATATTTTGTAATGCCTGGCATTTTTTCTGTTGAAAAAAGAGGGCTATTACTTTTTCGATATTCAATGATTTGGTTTTCAACATCCATTCCAGATACTTCTTGAAATGCTACTTTTGTTAATTCAGTTCCTAAATCTACTTCAAATCGAAACTTTGGCATGGGCCATGTTGCGCCTTCTAGACTTCCGTCATCTGCTGCCATAGTATTTTGTTTTTAGATTGATTATAATTTTATTTATATTTTTTTTCTGTCTAGCTAGAAGTTGCCATTTGTTGTTGAAAAGTTAGTACTATAAATTCAGCTGGACGAACTATAGCTACTTTGATAGTAATTTTCATAAATCCATTTAAAATATCTTCTGATGTCATGGTAGTTCCTAATCCACAAGCAACAGAAAACGCATCTGAAGCCGATGCCCCCTGAAGGCCCCCTTCTTTCCAAATAGAGGTCAAAAAGCTTCCAATCATTGCTTTTACAGCTTCCCAGGTGTTTTTATCATTTGGTTCAAAAACATAAGCGTTAGCTGCTAGTTTACATGACTGCTCTAAAAAGGTCATTGTTCTTCTAACCGAAAGATATCTCCAGTCCTGACTATTCCCATCTAAAGTTCTTGCTCCCCAAATTAAAATTCCAAGACCATTGAAAAAGCGAATGGCATTAATCGATTTTCCAGAAACAGCATCTACATTTAGACCGCCTTGTTGCGTTTCCGATAAACGAATAGGTAAAGAAGAGACTCCCACTATAGAAGTATTTGCTGGGGCTTGCCAAACTCCCTCTAGGTTATCTGTTGTAGCAATAACTCCGGCCATCCCACCGCTTGGAGGTAAAATATTGACATCAAATAAGATATGCTTAACCATAAGACTATAGGTTTTGCTGGAGTTTATTAATGCATTGTTATTTTGTGTAACACTTAGTCCTGAGGAAGGATTGTTGATGTTAGTCATAATACTTGCTACACTTGGATTGGGATTATCTCCAGGATTTAATAATGCTTCAAGCTGTTTTGTATCACCACCAAATAAGTTAGTATAGTCTATATCTTGATTTTGCATTATTGTCGTTCCTATAAAAGGATAATAAGCTGTTCCATAATTTAAACCTTGTGAACCTGTATTGTTTCTAAAAGTTTCAATATCATTTGGATACATGATTGGATCAGGATTTCGACCTCCTATAATATCAAAAATAGCAACAGCTGTTTGCATTTGTGTACATTGCAATAACATTTGTTGCATCAAGGTACCGTTGTTGTCTATCGTAAGTAAAGTTGCTTCTGGGCATATGTACATGGTAGGTTCTTGCTCATTTAAGAGTATGGATAAACCATTTTTCAAATCAGCTAATTGTACATTTGGATTTACAATTTGGTCTCCTGGAGTCATTGGGTTTTTTGAAGGTGCACCATAAGGACCTACGGATACAATGTAAGCATCACCGCCACCATTTTCATAAAACAATTTGATACTATTGTACAAATAATATATAGTATTAGGGTCTGGAACAATAGAGTAATATGCATTATCAATTAGCATATAATCCCCTTTGGTTGGCTGACTTTTTTGTTTTACCATATAATATTCCGGAGTATATTGTTTGGCAGGACTTGCAGGAGGAGCAGGGTCTGGGAAACAATAAATAGCCTGAAATTCTGCAAAAGAAGTGATCTTTTGTGCCACATTTGTGTATGATTTTCCTTTATACGATGCCGTGGGAGTATAGCCAATAAAGGCAGGTACTGCAGTTGCAACAGGAAATACTGAATTAGGAAAGCCATTTAATTCATTAATGTAGACACCTGGTGATTTAATGTTAGACTCAATCATGGTTTTTCATATTTATCTTTATTAATCATATATGCTTACATGGGTGATGTAACTATTTTTTCTTTGTTTTTTTCCTCAAGACCTATGTTGTTAGGTTTGGGATTTGGTAAACTTTTAAAAATTGTTTTCCTTTTTGATTGCTAATAGTTGATTTATCTACTAAATCAAATTTGTATTTTGGTAATTCACTCATTTTCATAAAGTTTCCCCTAGATGAAAAAAGGAGTGCTTTATTACTCTTGTATTAGTTTAAAGTTAAAACTTAATTTAAGATGATAAGAAAAAAATGTTATAATGCAGTTTTTACTTGTCATCAATTTTTTTTTATATCTAATTATTATTATTATTATTATTATTATGAATAATTGGACTCTTTTTTTTTTAACAGTCATAAAGAAAAACGTACTTTATTATACAGTTGTAAGTTTTTTAAAACGTTGGTCTATTTCTATTTGAATGTGTGAATTTATGAAAAATTGGAGATATTACTCTTAGTATTAATACCTGTTTTTACTTTTTATATTCTTAATTGAATCTGCCGTGAAAAGCGTTCTTTAGTATCTGGACATACTAATTTATAATACAATACGTCCGCAACTATCCTTGCATTGAAATACACCTGTAGAAACTTTTCAGGAAAATTGCTAGATTTAAATACATACACAATACATTTTCGAGAACAGAGAAACTTAAAAATATTAGCAAATCAACACAACAGATGTAAAAGTTGTATTTGATGCTGGAAAAGTAAAAAATTGATACTAGATTTTTATAGGTATTAGTTTTTGTAGTTTGAATCTCTTTAAGAATTATTTTGATTCTTTTATAATAACACCATTTTCTGTTCAATTCTTTATATGGAACCGTTTATTATAAAATTGCCTCGGAAGGAGTAACGTAATTATACATCTCTTCAAAACTAATAACTTCTAAGTAATTTTAAACCATTCAGCTGATGACAAACTTTTAAAAGAGAGTAATTGACCAAAATTGAATCGTAACGGTGCGTGGTTACTTTGACTGGTTTTTTCAGCTCTCGTCTCTAATTCTCAGGTTTAAAAACTACAATTGCCAAAGGAGCTGTTTTAACATATTTTGCCAATGAATGATTCCACCTTCGACCTAGTAAAGTAAGGAAGTATTTTTGGGTACTTAGTTAGCAATCGAGAAAGTAATTGATAAAGCTTCTTCGTCTTAACGTAAAAATTCATCTTGTTAACAATTAAAATGCATTTCAGCGTTAAAACAGATGTTTTGCCGATTTATCTACTGGCTTTTATTCTTTTTTTGTATTTTTGCCGTTATGAATTTCCTGCTTTTTTTAAATCGTAAGAAGAATTTGAATAGAATGTTAACTTACTTATTATGATTGTTTTTTTGTAAAACTTCAAATGGTCTTTTCTTGACACTTTCATTTCATTTGTTTAATTAACTGTCTTTCTAGCGAGATTATATGCAGAGGCTGGTTTCAGAATAGTACACAAGTATAGATTGCAAGATAAGTTTGTGTGTACTTTTATAATTTTAATGCTACAAATGCAGAAATCAACTACATATATAAAATTTTCTTTGGTATTTTTATCTTTACATTTTGTAAGTTTTTATTTTTTGCCATTGCCATTAGCTCTTTTCTATGGACCAATCATGTACGGAATTATTTACAGAATTCCAGCAAAAGCATTTGCTTTTCATCTTGTGCTACCTTTTAGTTGTTGTTATTTATTATTTAATTACTATTTTAATGGAGAGAATAATGAGTTTTTAAGATTATTAACAACTACTAATTATTTGCTAACCATTATTTCTATGACTGGATATTTTTTGGCTTTCTATTTCAGAAAGAAGTATCTAAAATTAGAAAATGCTATGTTAAATGATGAATTATTATATTTACTATGGATCATTTATTGCATCTGTTGGGTTTTTATTATAGTTTCATTTTTGGAAAGCATTAATGTCATTGATGTATTAAATTTCAATCCACTCTATTTAGTTAACATGCTGATTGGTGGTGTCTTTCTGATTGGATTGTATTATGTTGTCGAAAATAAGAAAGAGGCTAAAAGAGTTTACGAAACATTTCCAAATGCGTTAGAAAACTCCAAGATAATGGAAGAATATGAAAAAGCGGTGCATGTTTATTTGACCGAATCAAAATTATTCCTGAAACAAGGTATTTCTCTTAAATTGCTTTCTGAAAAGATAAACATACCAAAGCATCAATTGTCAATACTGTTCAATTCCTATATGCATAAAAGTTTTTACGTATTAATTAGCGAGTATAGAATAAAATATGCAAAAAAACTTATCAAAGAGAATAGCAATTTAACCATAGAATCGATTGCCTTCGAGTGTGGTTTTAATAGCAAATCGACCTTTAATAAGTATTTTAAGGAATACACGGGCTGTTTGCCTTCGGAGTACCGATGTCTTATATAACTATTTCATAAGAAACGTTTGCAATGATTTTAAAAATTTGTTTACTACTTATTCTTTTTTTCTGCTGTGCTGGTTTGTGGTATATTGTTAAAAATAAAGAAAGTTTTTTTTTCTATAAAGTAGTATGCCTTTATCTGATTTTGTTTTTTATACAATGTTTTCATATTTTGTTATGCGAACTCTTTACATCTGATATTGCCTATATAAGTACCTCTGGAGCTTATAATTTATTATATGGGCCTTTGTTTTATTATTTAGTCTTAAGATTACAAAATAGACATTTAAAACCGTACACTTGGTTGGTACACTTGAGTCCTTTTATTTTTATTTTTATTTTTTATTTTTTACTTTTATTTAATACGGAGGTAAGAGCGTATTATCTAGCATTAGATATAAAAATATTTGACAAAGTTGTAATGCTTTCTTTTTTGGGTTATGTGGTGGCTGCCATTTTTCAAAAGAAAAGGTTTGTCGATAAACCTGCATTCATTGAAATAAAAGAGTTTGTAATTACAATGGGGTTATTTTTAGTCTTCATTGCTCTTTTTTTTCATGTGGTTCGTGTTACAGGAAATTATACTATGTATGAGTCCAGATTGGTTGTGTATTTTACTATGTTATTGATGATCATTTATATTTTTATATTTCTCGTCAGGAAAAAAGGAAAAATAAATAATTGGGACATAGAAGAATCATCTTCTGATTCTATTAAAGCTTTGAATAAGAATAAATATAAAAAAGTTAAAATTACCGAAGAACAATTGGATCTATATGAGCAAAAGCTGTATCATATTATGAATGAATGTAAGATTTTCTTAGATACAGACCTTTCAGTGGCCAAATTATCCAAAGAAATGAAAATTCCAAGTTACCATTTGACTCAATTGTTTAGCTTGCGGATTGGCAAAAATTTTAATCAATTTGTCAATACGTATCGGGTAAATTATGCATGTACTATAATTGATCAAACAGAAAATGTCAAAATAGATACACTAATTCCTATGAGTGGTTTTAATTCTAAAACTTCTTTTAATCGTCACTTCAAAATGATTGTAGGGATTTCTCCTTCAGAATATTCTTCCCAGAAGTAATGTATAATCTATTTAGTCCATTAGTATTTTACAGAGTTGTATTCCTATGACCTGGTATTTTTATTTAACTATAAACCTGAATTCGATAGATAATTTGGACTACTATATTGTGCAAAAAAGCAAAGGATCTAATGTGTTTGAATTCTTAGGCAATTAAAAACTCAACTAAATTATACCTTCAATCCTTATCGTTGGTACTTCTAACTTATAATTCCTTACGAAAAAACGATCCTTAAATACAAAACCATTACAACTAACCCTTAGCTGTATTTTATTAATCGATCCAAGATTGTAATATAGCTAATTGCTTCTTTTTTAGTTGTTAATAAACGAGTCGTATTTTTAGCACGTAGTATGTCCTAAAAATTTGGCACTCATTTTCGTTCTAGTTAGAATTAAATTTGCGAAAAATTAAAACGTGAAAAACGAGAAAGCATTTTTGTTGGTCTCGTTTGTTTTTTTTATAAAATAAGAGGTGCTTACATTAAAAGATGCTAGGTGTCTTTTCTTTTTATAAAAAAGTAGAAATATTTAAAAGATAATAAAATTATGAAAAAAAGATTACTTCAGTTACTATTTCTTTTAGTTTTGACAGGTGCTTATGGCCAAGTTGGTATTGGTACATCTATGCCTGACAATTCATCACAATTGGACGTTGTAGCCGAGAATAGAGGAATACTGATACCAAGGTTAAAATTAACAAGCACGACTGATATTTTAACGATATCAAAAGGAAATGTAAATAGCTTACTAGTTTTTAACACTGCCACAACTGCAGATGTTAAGCCAGGTTATTATTATTGGTTTGAAGATCGTTGGAATAGAATCAGTATCGCTTCTGATTTAGGATCGTCGCAATCAAATGTTATTTTCAATCCAACGATAAATGACTTTAGTTACATTAATAACGCTGGAAATATACAAGTAATAAATTTTGAAAATCTTGTTAAAACAAATGAAACAGTAACTGAATTAGTTAATAATAATAACGGTACTTATACTTACAACAACGAAGCAGGAACTCCGGTAATCATCGATGCTAATACAACCAAAGTAAGTGTTGTTGATGGTGTTTATACTTTTATTGATGCTGCTGGAAACACTATCACTTCGATTGATACCAATGCAAGTGCTAGTGCATTTGACAATACAGCTTCAGGATTAACGGCTTCTAATGTTCAATCAGCTATTGATGAGTTGGCTACAACGATAGTAACCAATAAAGGTGACTTAACAGTGGCAGGTGGGTTAGAATTTACAGGTGGTACAAATGGAATTGCAAAGCTTTTAGCTGATGCTGGTATTCAAGTTGCCATTGGTGGAATTGGTTCTACGCAGCTAGCTAACAATGCAATTACTTCGGATAAAATTTTAGACGGAACAATCGCTACCGCAGATTTAGCTGCTGGTGCAGTAAGTGCAGATAAATTAGGTGCTGATGGAGCTTTAGCAGGGAAAGTTGCTACAGTTAATGCAGACGGAACAGTTTCTTATCAAGATATTTCGGCTACGAACTTAGTTGATACAAAAGGAGTTACTACAGATGGTATTATAAAAGTAAATGGAACAAATGCATTAGCAAAATCTGTTTTACTTGATGCAGAGTTATCAATCGCTGCAGGAGGAATTGGTTCTACTCAACTAGCGAATAGTGCAGTTACTACAGATAAGATTGCAGACGGTGCAGTAACCAATGCAAAAGTTGGAGCAGATGCAATTACTTCGGATAAAATTTTAGACGGAACTATCACTACTGCTGACTTAGCTAATAAAGCTGTTACAGCAGATAAATTAGGATCAGGAGCTGCAACTTCAGGTCAAATTGCTACAGCAAATGGAGACGGAACAGTAACCTATAAAGATATCACGATTACAGATGCGAATATCACTAGCACAAAAGGAGTTACTACAGATGGAATTATAAAAGTAAATGGAACAAATGCATTAGCAAAATCTGTTTTACTTGATGCAGAATTGTCTATCGCTGATGGAGGAATTACTTCTACTCAACTAGCTACTAATGCAGTTACTACAGATAAGATTGCTGACGGTGCAGTAACCAATGCAAAAGTTGGAGCTGATGCAATTAATTCGGATAAAATTTTAGACGGAACAATCACTACTGTTGACTTAGCCAATAAAGCTGTTACATCAGATAAATTAGGATCAGGAACTGCAACTTCAGGTCAAATTGCTACAGCAAATGGAGATGGAACAGTTACTTATAAAGATATCGCGATTACAGATGCGAATATCACTAGCACAAAAGGAGTTACTACAGATGGAATTATAAAAGTAAATGGAACAAATGCATTAGCAAAATCTGTTTTACTTGATGCAGCGTTGTCAATCGCTGATGGAGGAATTACTACAGATAAAATTGCTGACGGTGCAGTAACCAATGCAAAAGTTGGAGCTGATGCAATTACTTCGAATAAAATTTTAGACGGAACGATTGCTACTGTTGACTTAGCCAATAAAGCTGTTACAGCAGATAAATTAGGATCAGGAACTGCAACTTCAGGTCAAATTGCTACAGCAAATGGAGATGGAACAGTTACTTATAAAGATATCGCGATTACAGATGCGAATATCACTAGCACAAAAGGAGTTACTACAGATGGAATTATAAAAGTAAATGGAACAAATGCATTAGCAAAATCTGTTTTACTTGATGCAGCGTTGTCAATCGCTGATGGAGGAATTACTACAGATAAGATTGCAGACGGTGCAGTAACCAATGCAAAAGTTGGAGCTGATGCAATTACTTCGGATAAAATTTTAGACGGAACAATCACTACTACTGACTTAGCCAATAAAGCTGTTACAGCAGATAAATTAGGATCAGGAACTGCAACTTCAGGTCAAATTGCTACAGCAAATGGAGATGGAACAGTTACTTACAAAACTATTTCAACTACGAACTTAGCTGATAAAGGGAGTTTAACAGTTGCGGGTGGATTAGAATTTACTGGCGGTACAGATGGAGCTGCAAAGCTTTTAGCTAATGCAGGGATTCAAGTTGCAGCTGGTGGGATTACCGCTACTCAACTAGCTAATAATGCAGTTACTACAGATAAGATTGCTCCTGCTGGGAATAACCAAGTTCTTACAACTGATAACACAGGTGCTCCAATATGGGTAAACCAAGCTACAATAACTGTTACTGCTAAAAACGGTTTACATAAAGATGGTTTAGACATTAAATTAGGTGGAGCCTTAAGTGAGGCAACGGCTATTGGAACAGATGCAACCAATACTTTAGCTATAACTGGTTTGGATAACCAAAAAGTGCAAAACACAACAGCTGGAGCTAAAGACTATTTAATGGCTGTTAATGATGCAGGAGTTGTTAGGGCATTAAAAGCAGCGATGCCTAAGTTTTTCTACATGCCTTCAATTGTAATGCCAACAGCAGCTGATCAAATAACCGATGCAACTATAGTTTCAGTAACAGCTGGTACATTTACTGTGCAATTATATGGTAGTTATACAAAACAGTTTGGGATGACCGTTGCAGCATCAAGCAAAGCAAATGCGACTAGAACTACAGCTTTACCAGTTTTACCTGTTACTGAATTGGATTATTATGTTACATGGTATGATAATACTGTATTTGATAACGTAAATATCACTGATTCAGGTGTGCTGACTTACACAATAAAACCTACTGCTGAAGTAACAATCGGTTCGTTCATGAACATTGTGTTTGCAGTAAAACCATAATGATGAAGCCATCATGAGCTTTAAAAATCTCACAAACCGAGATGGATATTTGCTCATAATAGCTTCATCACTATTAAAAAAACAATTATTTTGATGAAAAATATTTTTAAAAGTACCTTATTAATTCTTACTATCGGTTTGATACAGACCAATGTTAAGGCACAGGGTTTTACTCCTAATCAGGCAGTAACAGCTGCTTTTGCAACTGATGGAAGTAGTTTATATAAAGACAAAGTACTTTGGCTCACTTGGGGAACCCCCGATTTAGCGTCAGGGCAAACATTGACATTGGACAATTCGAACCGATACGGAAAGCACGGAACAAAATTAGCAGTGGGGTCAAAATCTAGAGCTAAAATTCCATTAGGGTCTAATAAATTTTATTATGTAGAAGCAGAGATTACAGCAATTAAGATTACTAGCGTAAATGATGAGGCTAAGTCGGCTGGAATAGTTTCTTACGCTTCAGGGAATTGGAAAGGGGATTATTTAGATGATTTTTATAATATAGGAGGTATAGGAAAGACTGAGACTAATAGCACCAATAATAATAAGCTGATAAGTGGAATTGCTAATGGGACTGGTCATGCCACAACAGCCTTGTTCACTATAAAATGTAGAGCATTTATTGGGAATGACCCTGTACGTTTGGAAGGAATGGTGGTTGGGGATGCAGAGTCAATGGATGGAGGGGAATACTTAGAAGTTATTGCAGATGGAGATTGGAATATTGTAGAGGCTAATCAAACCAATTCAGGTAATTACTATGTGTCCAAGTATGATGTTACTAGCTCGACTAAAAAGAAAATTCGACTAGGGATAGGAAATAACGCAGGTGCAATGGCAGTTACTTTTTTGAAGTTTAATGAAACAGCCTATGCTTTGCCAGACTACTCTGTAACATTTGATGTAACGATGCGTGGTGGAGGTACAACTGCAGTAGCTTTTGGTTTGTTAGCACCTAACGCAGACTTAGGAGATGCGCCTGAATCGTATGGATCTCCTTTACATACACTGCAGAATATTAGCTTTAAATCTGATAAGATTCCCTATCTAGCTGCTGGTTCGACAAACATAACGCAAAGCAATATTAATTCAACAACCTATACAGTTGGCGAATTATTAGAAGATAATAAAATGTATTTAGGCACCGCTCCAGGAAAATTAAACAACAGTCCTATTCATTCTAAAGGTGCAGATTTGGATGGATTTGGTACCAGTGAAGAAGATGCTTGGCCAGAAGAGTACAAACGTTTTTCATATAAAGTGGTATACAAACCCGGAAATAAGATTACAGCAGTGATTCCTTATAAATCAGATGTTAATGGATTTATAACCGGATGGATTGATTTCAATAGAAATGGAACTTTTGAGGATGACGCAAAGGAGAGAAGGACGGTAGCCGTCACAGCTAACCCAAATGGTACTGCAACTTTAGAATGGACGATTCCAACCACAAGAAGCCCTTATTCTACCTATGTGCGTTTACGATTACATCAAGAACCTGAAAATGAGGTTACGCCTTATTCGAATAGTGTTAGAGGAGAAGTAGAAGATCATCATATCCAAATTCTTGGACCAGCTATCACGAACCCAATGTTACCTAATAAAGGGAAATAATAAGCAATGTAATCGCTTTAGCTAAATAAAATAGCTGATTTACGAAGTAAAGGAATCGATTAATGAGCAAAACTTCATTAAATAGAAACATAAGTAAGTTGAAAGTTTAAAAGCCCAAAGTCAAGAGGACTACATATGTTATGAATCCTTGTAAATACAAACCGCTTTATACGCTTCAAGACTTCAATGGTATCGTAAAAATTTGATTATCGATAATAAGAAAAGACCTGCCAGTTAGGTGAAATAGATTAGAGATTAAAATAGGTTTTGCTTTGTCATTTATAAATATAAAAAATTAAAACATGAAATTTTCTACATACCTATTGGCAATTGCATTTACGCTCGTTGTTGGGCAGAAAATGGTTGGACAGACTACAAACATAGGAGATGTTACAATACTTCCAAATACGATTATGTCAACAGTTGAAACTCTTGATAATAAGCAAACTGGTTATTTAGTTAACGACGGAGAATTTTTTCTATATTCTCATCTCAATAATGATGGATTGCTTACTTATACTTCAGGAAAGAGAGGTTATACTCGATTTCAAGGGACAGTTTCACAAAAAATTGAAGGATCTGTTCCTTCTGAATTTTACGATGTGATTTTTAATAATCCAAGCCCGCAACCTGCATTTCATTTGTATGGAGAAATGAGGGTAGGTGGTAATGTTGATTTTTTTAAAGGAATTGTACAAGACGATGACTTTGGAGGATTGTTAGTATTTGAAAATGACGCTACACATACCAATACCGATAATGAAAGTCATGTGGACGGAGAAGTTCGTAAAAACGGTAATTCAGAATTTCAGTATCCAATAGGAGACAAAGAGTTGTATCGATATGCTCGTATCTCGGCACCATCTGAGGTATTGAGTAGTTTTACAGGTAAATATTTTTATGAAAATTCAAATCAGCTTTATTCTCATCTCAACAAAGCCGACAAAATAGCACTCATAAACAATCAAGAATATTGGACTTTAGATAAAACTGGCGGAAATTCAGATGTCATGCTCACCTTGAGTTGGGATGAAACCGCAACAACACCTACAGATATAGTAGTTTCTCCACAAAGTTCCATACATATTGTTCGATGGGATGTTACACAAAAACTTTGGATAGACGAAGGTGGAGTTGTAGATAGCGATAAAAAAACAGTTACTACACCTATGAATGTTTCTGGATACAATGTATTCACAACTGCAAGAGTTGATGACAATGTTGTTTTACCGTGCAGTAATTTAATAGTTCATAATGCCTTCTCGCCAAATGGAGATAATAGAAATGAGTACTTCAAAATTGATGGTTTAACAGATTGCTCTTCAGATAATACAGTAGAAATTTATAATCGTTGGGGTGTAAAAGTATTTGAAACCAATAATTATGACTCTAACGGAAATGTTTTTAAAGGCTATTCTGAAGGACGAGTAACAATGGCTAAAGATAAAATGTTACCAACGGGGACTTATTTTTATATTTTAAACATCAAATATATGGGAGCTAAACCTCAAACCATAAAAAAATCAGGATACCTATATTTAAGTAAAGATTAATTTGTTTTGACGAATTAGAAATTTCAGTAGATACTTATAAAACGCTAAAATTTCGGAGGACTTTTTCCTGATTATAGGATGACAGAATAATCGTGACTTACTAAAAATAAATACATGAGAATAAATTTTTTGACAATAAGTGTTATGTTAACGGGATTCCTATGTACCGCGCAACAAGATGCCCAGTTTACACAATATATGTATAATACCATTAGTATAAACCCGGCTTATGCAGGCTCAAGAGGTGCAATGAGTCTTTTTGGGCTTTATCGTACGCAATGGATTGGTCTGGATGGAGCACCAGAAACTAGCAGTTTTTCATTAAATACACCTCTAAATAATAGTAACTTAGGGGTGGGAGTTTCACTTGTAAATGATAAAATAGGACCTATAAACGAGAATACTTTTTCGGCCGATTTATCTTATACAGTTCCTACATCTGAGACTTTTAAATTATCTTTTGGAATCAAAGCTACCGCTAATTTATTCAATCTGGATATTAACAAATTGAACCCCGATGAGCAAGGTGATCCACAATTTCAAGACCTAAATAGTAAATTTTCACCTAATATTGGAGCTGGAGTTTATTGGCATTCTGATAAAGCTTACATCGGTTTGTCGGTACCAAATTTTATCGAAACCAACCAATACAATGATAATGATGTAGCTATTTTTAAGGAAAAAATTAATTACTATTTAATCGCAGGTTATGTATTCGATTTAGATCCTTACATCAAGTTTAAGCCAGCTGTACTGACTAAAATGGTCGAAGGATCGCCACTGCAAGTAGATCTTTCAGCCAACTTTATGTTTAATGACAAGTTCGTGGTTGGGGCGGCCTATAGATGGAGTGCTGCGATTAGTGCTATGGCAGGATTTCATGTTACCGAAGGAATGTACATAGGTTATGCATACGATCATGAAACTACCAGATTAAAGAACTATAACTCTGGATCGCATGAGATTTTCCTTCGTTTTGAGTTCTTTAATAATTATAACCGAATTACCTCACCAAGATTCTTCTAAAAGCAATAAAGATGAAAATTAAACACCTATTATCGACCCTGTTGATTGTTTTTATTGCGTTAAAAGTAAGCGCACAAACAGCAATTCAGAATAAAGCCGAAAAGGATTATAACCAATATGCCTATATTGATGCTATTGCGATCTATGAGCGAGTAGCCGAAAAAGGATACAAAGACGAACAAACGTTTCAAAGGCTAGGTAATGCCTATTATTTTAATGCAGAATTAATAAAAGCTGCAAAATGGTACGATGCCCTTTTTGAAATGAATGCAGATCAAGAGCCGGAGTATTATTACCGTTATGCTCAGTGTTTAAAAGCTAGAGGTGATTACCAAAAAGCAGATAAGATTCTCGAAACTTTTAATAAAAAAGCAATCACAGATAAAAGAGGTATTTTGTTTGAAAAAAATAAAAACTACCTAGACCAGATAAAAGCCAACTCGGGACGATTTGAAATAGCCAATGCTGGAATAAATTCGACTCAATCCGATTATGGAAGTGCTTATTACGGGAACAAAATTATTTTTGCTTCTGCCAGAGATACAGGAGGTGTTGTTAAAAATAAATTCAAATGGACTAATAAATCGTTTACCAACTTATATTGGTCAGAATTTAAAACGGATGGAACATTAGGGAAGCCCGAGCGATTTGAAAAGAAAATTAACTCTAAATTCAATGAATCGACACCTGTTTTTACTAAAGATGGTAAAACAATGTACTTTACAAGAAACAATTTTCTAGACGGTAAAAGAGGAAAAGACGATCAAAAAGTGACGCTTTTGAAACTCTATAGAGCAGAATTCATTAATGACAAATGGACAAATATAACGGAATTGCCATTTAATAGTAACCAATACAGTACCGCTCATCCAGCATTAAGCAATGATGAAAAAAAGCTGTATTTTGCATCTGATATGCCAGGAACTTTAGGCCAATCTGATTTGTATAGTGTAACAATAAACGATGATAAAAGCTTTGGGAAACCAGAAAACTTAGGCCCAGGAGTTAATACCGAAGGGAGAGAGACTTTTCCATTTATAGCCACAGACAACCAATTGTATTTTGCTAGTGATGGTCGACCAGGATTAGGTGGGCTTGATGTATTTGTAACTACAATTAAAAACGATACTAGCTTTAGTACAGTACAAAATGTAGGTGCTCCAATAAATAGCCCACAAGATGATTTTGGATTTATCATTGATAACGAATCTCACACCGGTTTTTTTACCTCTAATAGAGAGGGCGGATTAGGGAGCGATGATATTTACAAACTATTAGAAACAAGAAAACTACTTTGTGAGCAAAAGCTAAAAGGGACAATAATTGATTTAGAAACAAATAAAGTGCTTGATAATGCCAAAGTAATTTTATTTGATGAGCAGTTTAATCAGATAGGAGAAGCATTGACAAAGACAGACGGAAGTTATGTTTTTAGCAATGTAGAGTGCGGCAAAACCTATCATGTTAGAGCAGTCAAAGAAGAGTACGAGACAAAAGAAGTTCCGATAGTCATAGCTGGACAATCAGGTGAAACAAGCTTAATTATTGCATTAGAAAAACGAATCAAACCAATAGGAGTGGGAACCGATTTAGCCAAAACGCTAAACATACCAATTATTTATTTTGATTTAGATAAGTCTTTCATTCGCAAAGATGCCGCTTTTGAGTTAGAAAAAGTCTTGGCGGTTATGAAACAGTATCCAAAAATGAAAATCGACGTTCGTTCTCATACAGACAGCCGACAAACCGCTCAATATAATATCAATTTATCCAACAGAAGAGCCAAGTCGACCATACAGTGGTTGGTTAAAAATGGAATCGCTCAAAACAGATTGACAGGAAAAGGATATGGGGAGAGTCAATTAGTCAACAAATGTTCTGATAATGTACCTTGTACAGAAGTCGAACATCAGTTAAACAGACGAAGTGAATTTATAATTATTTCTATGGAGTAATAGAATTATGCACTGTCCTAAAAACGAATAAGTTTTAAATATAATAGGGTTTAACTTTTTAATTAAAGTTGAACCCTATTTTCATAAAGTTTAGAATTGATTGAGTATTAAAAAGTGGAAGGGAAGGAAGTGATTAAAAGGGGTCTGTTGCATCTATTTAATAACTATTATCTTTAGAACTTCAAAATAGATTAAAAGGATACCAAGGCATTATTATCCCAAGGCTGTCATTCTCTAAGCCGTTTATTTTAAATTGAGAATTTACCCTAAACTTTTCTTTATAATCTACGTAGACCCGATCCGATAACTACTAGACGAGGTAATCTCATCTAGTAATTCGAAAATCCAGAAATACTTTGCGTTAGTTTCTTGCGGAAATTCTTCCTTCGCTAAAGACAATATTTAAAAATTAAGATTTTCGTATTGATCCCCAATTTCGAAAAGTTTTTCGCTAGTTTTTATGTATAAAAAAGGTCCTGAAATAATTCAGGACTTTTTGGTGGGGAGAGCAGGATTCGAACCTAAATCTGGGAATGCCAACCTATACTGCATTCGTCATTTTTTAAAAGCGGCTGTGCCACGATTTTGCCACGAAACTTATTTTTTTGGTTTAAATCTTAAGTATGAAAATGGAGACTTGTGTATAAATAACGTTATAATTTGAATTATAAATTTACCTGTTTTTTGAATAAAAAAAATGAAAAATGAATTTCAATTTTCACTAATAATGTAAGTGGAGGACAATTCTGGAGTTCTAATTGTTATAAACTGCTTTAAGTCTTGTGGCAAAAAATGTATTACCTCTAGATAGCAGGTTACACATAGATACGAAAAAGTTAGATTATTGGCTTGTACAAAAAAAAAGATTCTTAACTTACTTCAGAGTACATTATTTTTAGTGACCTATACAAAAGAGAGTCTCCCCTATGTTAACTGGAGGAGTTCCTATTTTATATAGTATAATTCCGCTTACAGGAGCTGTTATCTGAGCTATTATTTTACCAAATTCATCTGTTATATACCCTAAATTTTGATTCTTGGTGATACTATCTCCACTTTGGATTGAACTGAAGAATATACCTTTTTGTGGAACCCTGATGTAAGATTGTTCATTTATATACTCTCTCTTTATTTCACCTGTTGCATTTTTTGCATTGATCATTTTTGAATAATCAAGCATGTTGTAAACAGCATTTTTTATCAGTTTTACATTCTCTGACTGAACGGTTCCTAGTTTTCCAGCTTCTATACTTAATGCGACAGTTCCGCTCTGTACAGCCTGTTTGAATGCATATTTTGCAATCTCATTTTTTGTAAGGTTATATGGATATGAAACGATATATTGCATACCAGAAGACTCACTTAATAGTTTTGCTTTTTCTGTTTGACCATCCTTATTATCATAATAGCAGATAAAAGGGAGCAGATCTTCATTGGCATCACCGCCATGAATATCCAGAAAAACATCGGAATTGGGAATAATTTCCTTTGTAATCCAATGAGCAATCTGTTTTGAAATAGAACCTGAGACAGAACCAGGAAAAGCATTATTGAGGTTTAGTCCATCTATCGGATTAACGAAAGGGGAGCGCTTATAAAAAGAAGCCACATTGGTTATGGGTAATATAATAAGCGTTCCTCTAAGCTTGGTAGCATCTATCTCTTTCATCAATTCTTGTACAGCAATGATTGGGGGATATTCATAGCCATGTATTCCAGCTATAATTGTAAAAACTGGCCCTGGATTTTTCCCTTTTATCACAGTAAGTGGTATATATTCAAGTGCGTTATCGCCTCTGAAAGAAATTAATTTATTGATCCGCTCTCCATTTTTTATTTCTTTGAGAGTATTCCTAAGTTCTTGAGCTTGTACATGATATATGCATAAAAAAAGGATTAAAATTAAAGCTATTCTTCTCATAGTGTATAATGAATTTTTTCTGTATCGTTAAGACCACCAAAAATATTAAATTATAGGTATGAAATGCTATACCAACTCCACTTTGGAATTAAAATTTAACTTATTTTGGCATAAGTTTCCTTCCTTCCATAAAAAAAAAACATAGATTGAGTTTATGCTAAATTTTATCAAACGCATAGTATAAGGAGAATTTTATAATAGATTTATTCAAAAAAAATAAATTAATAATACTGTTTGTTCGTGAAATTTCTAATTAAGGGAATAAATAATAGTTGCAACCAGCGTATGAATATTGATAAAAGCGGTTCTAACACTAGCGTAATAAGTGTTTTTGACAAACGCTCTTTTTCGAATATAAAGATTCGGTAATGTAAGCATCTCAATAATATAGTTAAACAAGAGCATCGTTTTATCAAATGGAGAATACAAAACCGCTTAGGCTTCAAAAGATTCAAATCTGTAAAAGAACGTTAGGTAGAATTGAAGTTACATATATGCTGAGAAAGAATCAGATGATAAAATCAGGGATAATTATGTTTTAATCATCTTGTAAATAGGCTACATAATTTATAACTCTGTGATTTCTTTCAAATTTATATTACAGATTTGACAAAAGCTATTTTTTAATCTACTTCCATCTATTAACGAATTCTGCATAAGGCTTGCGATAAGATTCAGTCACGACAATTTCTGTTTTCCCAATTTGTACAGCATTTTTTTTAACGGAAGTTATTTTATCTAATGATACAATGTAGGAGCGATGAATCCTCAGAAATTTATCAGAGCCAAGTTTTTCTTCTATGTTTTTAAGACTTGTTAATGTGAGGACAGGCTTGTTCTGTTTTTCTAAATATATTTTGACGTAATCTTTCATTGATTCTATATACAATATCTGATCTTTTGCTATTTTTACTAGTTGGTATTCCACTTTTATATATAAAAAAGGGTCAGCAAGCGCAGATGGCAGAGGTGTAACTAAAGTTAACTTTTCTTCATTAACAGTAGGAAGTTGCTTTGTCAATTTGAAATAATTTTCAGCTTTTGAAACTGTTCTGCTAAAATCAACATAAGAGAAGGGTTTAAGAAGGTAATCTAATGCGTCTACAGAATAACCCTCTAGGGCATAATTGTCATAAGCAGTTGTGAATATCATTCTTGGTTTTTCATTATCCTGCTTTTGATTAAGAATATGTGCCATTTCCATTCCGCTCAGTTCAGGCATCCTTATGTCAGTAAAAATTAGATCTATCATATTGTTTTTCAAAAAAGCAATTGCATCCATCCCTGAGGAAAATTCTCCACAAAGTTCTAAGTCTGGCGTACGCAGAACGTACCTTCGGATCAAATCCAAGGCGATAGGTTCATCATCTATTATAATACATCTTATATTCATGCTAACTGCAGTTTAAGGTTAATTCTAAATTCTTTTTTCTCTTGATTATTATCAATTTCCAGCTCATAAAAACCAGAATATAGCAGATCAAGTCTTCTTTTTGTATTGGTAAGACCTATGCCATTACTTTCTTCAAGATCTTTAGCTTTAATTTGGGCAATAGGATTGATAACTTCAAAAATTAAAACTTTAGATTCTTGATAAATATTGATAATGATCTGATCCTGCTTACTAAAAGTCAAACCATGTTTAAATGCATTTTCTATAAAAGGTAACAGTATCATTGAAGAGATGGGATGATCTTTTATAAATTCAGGTTTATTAAATATGATTTCCGTGTTTTGAGGTATTCTTAGTTTCATCAGTTTGATGTAATGCTCAATAAATAAAATCTCTTTGCTGAGCATTGAGGAGTGATGTTTTGTTTCATAAATAACATATCTCATCATCAGTGATAAACTGTGTAGAGCTTCTTGAGCTTTCTCTACATTGGTTTCAGTTAATGAATAAATGGCGTGAAGAACATTGAAATAAAAATGGGGATTGATCTGGGTTTTGAGAAAAGCTAGCTCCGAAGCTAATTTTTCCTGCTCCAGTTGTTTTCTGTTATTACTTATTTTTTTTAATCTTTCATTAACTTTTACAGTCGTGCTGATAAATATTAGAAATAATGTAACACACAGGAACATAAAGTTGTTGAGTTTTAAAAAACCTATGGATGTATTTTTATTGCTAGTCATTAAGTATTCCATTTTAGCATCTATATCAAAATATACTGCGGCATAATAATTAATACTTGAAGATACAATTATTAAAAGGCATATTACAATAATAAAATGAGTGCTTTTTGCTTTAAAAAAAGTTTTAGGTACTGCCAAAAAATAATTTGTATAGTAAATAATGAGATATAAAATCAACTGAAAGCTTTCCAATATCCAGAATTCTTTTGGAAAAGGAATTTGAAATGTGAGGGGAAATAACAAAAATAAAAGAAGTGGGATAATAATATATAAATGAGGTGCCCACAATAGATATTTTTTCATATGGATTAAACTTTGTGGTAAATAAAAACAAAATATGTCAATTATTTTCAATATCGTATGGAAATCAATTATTTGTCGACGAACAATGACGTTTTACCGACGGAATTGGATTTTCTTGCTTTTTTTCATTCGTCTGTACTATTTTCTTGTATCGTCTATTTGTCTTATGTGACTGTCTAGGTTCAGAATAATTCTACCCGAATTGAATTTATTTTGCAGTTTGTAAGTGATCAGACAAATTCCTGATGTTTTATCTGGAATTAATTTCATCAGCAATCTTTAATATTATAAAGTACTATGTTTCAATTCAACCAGACCACAAAAAAAATAATTTTGAATATAATAGCCTTTTCATTTTTTATTTCCTGTAGTGGAGATAAGAAAGGTTCAGAAGATGTTGCAAGTAAAGAACTCCTTATCGAGAGTTATCCCGTTTTTACTGTAAAGTATTTGTCTACAGATCTTTTTCGTGACTATCCCGTTACAATTGACGGACAGGAAATTATAAATATACAACCAAAGATTGATGGCTACATCAATAAGGTTTATATAGATGAGGGATCACTTGTGTCTAAAGGACAGGTCTTATTTACTATTTTCAATCCTCAATATGAACAGGAACTTGATAATGCTCAAGCAGCAGTAATCAGTGCAAAAGCAGACGTTAATTCAGCTGAAATGGCAGTAAGAAAAGTAATGCCATTGGTTGAGAAAGATATTGTAAGTAAGTTTGAGCTGGAGTCTGCTGAATATACACTGCAAATGAGAAAAGCGGCTCTCAAGCAGGCAGGTTTTAACGTGGCTACTGCAAAAACAAATCTAAGTTATACAAAGGTTATTAGTCCTATAAATGGTGTTGTGGGAAGGTTACCTCTTAAAACAGGAAGTTATGTGAGTAGTACTGGTACGACACCATTGACGACTATCTCAAATACGGGCAAAATATTTGCCTATTTCTCAATGAATGAAAAACAGCTTCTGGAATTTCTACGTACCACTAAAGGGGTGACCATTAAAGAAAAGCTGAAAAATAGCCCGCCAGTTATCCTGTTGCTCTCTGATGGTACACAGTACAGTCAAAAAGGAAACCTGGAAGCTGTCCTTGGTCAGATTAACAGTCAGACTGGTTCATCAAGTTTTAGGGCAACTTTTTCTAATCCTGAACAACTTATAAGAAGCGGTGCCAGCGGAACGATACGTATTGCTGATCATTTGGATAATGCTATTCTTCTGCCACAAAAAAGTACTTATGAAATGCAGGGAAAACGTTTTGTATATATAGTAAAAAACGATAATACAGTAAAAACTACTGAAGTTGAAGTGATGGATATTACTTCGGGTGACTATTTTGTTGTGAAGAAAGGATTAAATGCAGGCGATAAAGTTGTTCTTGACGGTTCTGGGAAGCTTCAAAATGATGTGAGAATTAAACCAGAAATGCTGAATGTGTATTCTACACAATAATTTAAGAATTACTAATAGATATAATTTAAGATATGTTAAAAACATTTATAGAACGACCTGTATTATCGACGGTAATCTCAATTATCATTGTGATATTAGGATATATCGGGCTGACAGGACTGCCGATTTCACAATATCCCGAAATCGCACCGCCTACTGTAGTAGTATCAGCTTCCTATCAGGGTGCCAATGCAGATGTAGTAATCAATAGTGTGATTGTTCCTTTAGAGGAACAGATTAACGGGGTTGAAAATATGACTTATATGACTTCTACCGCCAGTAATGATGGATCTGCCAGTATAAGTATTTTTTTTAAGCTGGGTACCGATCCTGATCTTGCGGCAGTAAATGTCCAGAACAGAGTTGCCAAAGCTTCAAATCTTCTGCCGGAAGAAGTTACAAAAGCAGGCGTTACCACACAAAAAAAACAAAGTAGTAATGTAATGATCTTTTCTCTTTACAGTGATAATCCTTCATTTGACCAGAAGTTTCTTCAAAATTTTGCTAACATCAATCTGCTTCCAGAAATTAAACGCATCAATGGAGTAGGTGATGCAACTGTTTTTGGAAATATGGATTATTCGATGCGTATCTGGCTTAAACCAGACGTGATGGCTAATTATGGACTAATTCCCGAGGATATAAGCAAAGCGCTGGCAGAACAGAATGTAGAAGCTGCACCTGGAAAATTTGGAGAAAACGGCAGACAGTCTTTTCAATATACAATCAAATATACGGGCCGTTTAAAATCTGTATCTGAATTTGGAAATATTATAATTAAAGCAAATTCTAAGGGTGAAATATTAAGATTAAATGATTTGGCACGAATTGAGCTGGGAGCACAAAGCTACACCAGTACTTCAAAAACTAATGGAAAGCCTACTGTAGCGATAGCAATTTCCCAGACCGCAGGTTCCAATGCTCACGAGTTGATAGAGGAGTGCCAGGCAGTTTTAAAAAATGCAAGTAAAACTTTTCCTGAAGGTGTTAAGTATGTAGAACTTATTAATGCCAATGATTTTCTAAATGCGTCAATAGATAAAGTCGTGCACACTTTAATTGAAGCATTTATACTTGTTTTTATTGTGGTATTTATTTTTCTTCAAGATTTTAGATCAACTTTGATACCTGCCATTGCTGTACCGGTAGCAATTATAGGAACTTTCTTTTTTCTTAATTTATTTGGATTTACAATTAATTTGTTAACTCTGTTTGCTTTGGTTTTGGCCATTGGAATTGTTGTGGATGATGCCATTGTTGTTGTAGAGGCAGTGCATGCCGAACTCGATATGGGAGCAGGCTCTGCTAAAGAAGCTACCTCCAAGGCAATGAATGGAATCAGCGGAGCCATAATTTCCATTACTTTGGTAATGGGTGCAGTTTTTATACCAGTATCTTTTATAAGTGGCTCGACTGGTGTTTTTTATAAGCAGTTTGGTCTTACGCTTGCTATTGCTATTGTAATTTCAGCTGTCAATGCATTAACATTAAGTCCTGCCTTATGTGCTTTGTTTTTAAAACCTCATAAAGATTCTGAATATCATCAAAAAGGATTTTTGCAAAAATTCTACACTTCATTTAATGTTGCATTTGATGGAATGACCCTAAAATATAAAGGAGGAGTTGAGTTTCTCATTAAAAGAAAATGGGTAGCTTTTGGAACCATAATTATTTTTGGAGGATTATTTTACTGGTTGATGCAGACCACTCCTAAAGGATTTGTTCCCAGTGAAGATCAGGGAACTTTGTTTGCAAATATAAGTCTGCCTGCTGGTTCTTCACTTGAAAGAACAACGGCAGTGACTGAGGAAATTGACAAGATCATCGGTAAAATTCCTGAAGTTGAAACAACTCTTAGAATAACTGGGAAGAATTTTATTGCTGGTGATGGAGGATCTTATGGAATGGTGGTTGTCAAATTGAAATCCTGGGATAAAAGGAAAGGTAAAGGACAGGATATTAATACAGTAATTGGCAAGCTCTTTGGCGCAACCTCTCATATTCGTTCAGCGAGTGTTATTTTCTTTGGTTCACCTACTCTTCAGGGTTTTGGTACCAGTAGTGGGTTTGAATTTCAGCTTCAGGATAAAACAGGAGGCGAACTCAGTAAATTTAATGATAACAGTAAAAAGTTTCTAACAGCATTAAGAAAACGTCCAGAAATTCAATTTGCAACAACATCTTTTGATATCAACTTTCCGCAGTATAAAATGAAAGTAGATGTGGCAAGAGCAAAGCAGGCCAACGTATCAGTGAGCAAGATTCTAAGCACAATGCAGGGCTACTATGGCGGGGTTTATTCGTCCAATTTTAATGATTTCGGGAAACAGTACAGAGTAATGTATCAGGCAGATGACCAGTTTCGTGCCAATCCGGAAACGCTCAATAAAATTTATGTGCGCACAGATGATAATTTAATGGCTCCAATTTCAGAGTTCATTACAATGGAAAAAGTTTATGGAGCTGAGGCGATTAACCGATTTAATCTTTTTACCTCTATAGCAGTACAGGGGGCTCAAAATGAAGGTTTTAGTTCAGGTGATGCTATTAATGCGGTAAAGGAAGTGGCACAGCAGACACTTCCTGCTGGTTATGGATATGAATTTTCAGGATTGACACGTGAGGAGATGTCGAGCGGTTCCCAGACCGTTTATGTATTTATTTTGTGTCTGGTTTTTATTTACTTCCTTCTAAGTGCGCAATATGAAAGTTACATAGTTCCTTTTTCAGTTTTATTTTCATTACCGTTAGGACTTGCAGGAGCTTTTATATTTGCTAAGCTCTTCGGTGTAGAAAATAATATTTATCTCCAGATAACTCTTATTATGCTTATTGGACTTCTGGCCAAAAATGGTATTCTAATCGTTGAATTTGCACTTGCACGAAGAAGAGAGGGGTTAAGTATCGTGCAGGCTGCTGTTGAAGGAGCAGTGGCAAGATTAAGACCCATTTTAATGACCTCGTTTGCATTTATTTTAGGTCTTGTCCCACTTATGATGTCCTCTGGTGCTGGAGCAGTAGGCAACAAGTCAATTGGGACAGGTGCTGTCGGGGGAATGCTTATAGGAACCTTATTGGGTGTTTTTGTTACACCTGCTTTATTTGTAGTTTTCCAATCACTGCAAGAAAGATTAAAAAAGGCCTCCTCTTAAAATAATAGTAATCATCAATTAAGGATAAGATGAATTTAAATAAAAATTATATTATATTGTTAGCCGTAGCTTTAAGTATGACATCTTGCAGGATTGCTGATGTTTATAAAGAGCCTGAGGTAAAAAACGATGCTATTTACAGGACTGAAAAAACTCAGACAGACAGCCTATCTATTTCTACTATTTCATGGAAGGAATTTTTTACCGATCGCCAACTTCAGAATTTGATTATCGAGGGGCTGAATAATAACGTTGATATCAAGAACGCTGTTTTAAAGATAGCAGAATCCCAGGCAAGCCTCAGGCAAGCAAAACTTGGTTATTATCCGACAGTAGACGGTTCACTTAAAGTTACTAGAGCCAAGCAGTCTTTAAAAGCTCTTAATCTGGGAAGTTTTGCTAATCAGGTAAACCTTAAGACCACCATTTTACAGTTAGCAGCTTCTTCAAGTTGGGAAGCTGATATCTGGGGGAAAATTGGAAGCTTTAAGCGTCAGGCGCTGGTGAATTATCTTGAAACCGAAGCTGCACAGCGGGCAGTAAAGACACAATTAATATCAAACATTGTAACAAATTATTATTTATTGCTCTCTCTTGATAAACAATTGGATATAACCCAAGAAACGATTCAAAACAGAACAAAAGATGTTGAGACAATGATAGCGCTTAAAGAAAGTGCTGTTGTAACGGGAGCTGCTGTTGTTCAAAGTCAGGCTAATAAGCTATCTGCTCAGGTATCGGTACCTGATCTGAAAAGACAGATTAGAGAAACCGAAAATGCTATTAGCATACTTTTAGGAAGGACACCTGATAAAATTGAAAGAACAACCCTAGAAAGCCAGATTACAGCCTCTAGAATAAATGTAGGGATATCATCTGATCTTTTAAAAAATAGACCAGATATCCAGCAGGCTGAACTAAAGTTCCGATCGGCATTTGAAGAAGTGAATATTGCAAGAGCCAATTTTTATCCAAGTTTTACCCTTACAGCCGAAGGAGGTTTTTCTACTTTGAAAATTAAAGATTTTTTCAATAATTCTATTTTTTATAATCTGATCGGTGGACTGGCGCAGCCAATTTTTAGCCAAGGCAAAAACAAAGCTACTTTAACAATAGCTAAGGCTCAAAAGCAGGCAGCATTTAATACCTATCAGCAGTCAATTCTTAATGCTGGTAAGGAAGTTTCCGATGCTCTTTATTCTTATGAAAACGCATTGGAAAAACAAAATATCCGTAAGGAGCAGATTCTGTATTTGAATAAATCGGTCGATTATACAAAAGAGCTGTTAAATTTTAGCTCAAACACCAATTATACGGATGTATTGACCTCTGAGCAGAACCTTCTTGCAGCGCGTTTAAGTAGTATTGATGATAAATTACAGGAATTACAAGCTATTATAGATCTTTACATCTCATTGGGTGGGGGGGTATAAAATTAGTTTTTATCTGATAGAAACACCAATTACATGGTGATTATTTGTTTGTTATACAGTTGGTTAATTTTTTTTGCAAAAATAGAGCTAGATTAAGTATGACTGTGTAGTGTGAAAAGGACAATTAAGTTTTTAAGCAGACTTAAATCATAGAATTCTGTAGGATGAATAAAAAAGATAGATAAAGAATTTTTAAAGGAGTAGAGTGAAATTCCAGCTCCTAATGCAGATCACCAAAAAGGCCTGTGCTGTAATAAATTATGGTTGTAAATTTTTGAAAAGAGGTGAAATGTTTTGTATTAGGCATCATCTTGTATTGTTTTTAAAAATAACATGAAAAATAACTAAAAAATGAAACATAGCTTAAGAGATCTCCCTATTGATGGTAACCATTTTTTTACGGGAAAAATGCTGGGACATTTTACAGAACGGATAAAAAATTTATCCCCGCAGTCTAAAGCTTTGTGGGGTACAATGGCGGTAGACCAAATGCTTCACCATTTAAATTTAGCTTGTGGAAATTCGTCGGGTCATTTTAATCTTAAAGATGAAACTTTTTTTTATCCCGGACGGTATTTAAATGGCTTATAGTAGATCTGCTTCCGCAGATGCCTAAAGGGTTGAGACGTCCTTCAGGTTTAAGGATCCCAGTCAACAGCTATTATGATTTTGAACAGGAGAGAAACCTGCTACTCAAGATAATTACAGCTGCGATTACTAGTACCTCTGCTACGGAATGGAGTGAGCATGTAGCATTCAGTTATTTAACCCACAGACAGTGGGGTAAACTTTTATACAAACATATCGATTACCATCTAAAGCAGTTTAATGTTTAAAAACCAGCTGTATCAGTAAAAATAGTTGCATAATCGCCATTGTAAAGTCTTGATTTTTAGATGTTTCATATCGATTTGAGTCTATTAAAAAAGTATATAACTGCAGCAGTATGAATTAGTAGAAGTTTATCTCAACTCATAATGTAAACATAATTCACTGTGAAGAAACGAAACATAGAAAAAGTGTATATAAAATATTGGCCGGAATACCCTCTTAATGATTCTGAAAAAACAAAGATGGCCAATTGGAATAAATTACGTTTAAAATTGTTTTCTTCAAAAAGTCTCATTGAAAATTTATGAGTATATGGATTCAGTGAAAATTTCTATATGGTAATAAACATTGCTACATTAATAAAGTTCCAAAGTTCATCTGAATGAAAAAGAAATTAAATATTATTAATCTTCTACTGCCCCTGCTAGTATTATGTACAATATTGTTTGCAGTGGTGTATTCTTATGAACATATCTCTCATCATAAGCCAAATTCTACAAAGAAAGAATTTGTTAATTCGGGTAAGGTTGATTTTAAAATTCTAAAGGAGATCGAAGAATGTGCAGTCTGCAATTTTAAATTCAGTCCTGTTCCAACTTTTACTTTTGAGTCGTTTCAGTTTTATAGAAGAAGTAATTCAGCTCCGTTGATTTTCTTTTTTGCAATAAGCTATTCTGATTATTTTAAAGGTTATCTCTTTGCACTTCGCGGTCCCCCTATCTTTAAATAATATCGCTTCGCAGGGCAATTCTCTTTTATGCTTTACCTATTTGATAATTATTTTTAACTGTACTACAGTTAGTCTTAAATTTTGTTTGTTAAGCGTAAAATATTAGTATTCTAGATACTACATTCATTAGGTAATCTGGAATAGAATCCAGCGGAAAATAGTTTGCTTTTATCCTAAAAACTTTAACAGTTATCTGCTCATAAAGTTTAGGGGCAAATGATGTTTGTATTTGCCTAGTTATTTTTATTAAACCCAATTAAATTTACATGAGAACTATTTTACTTTCTTCTTTACTTTTATTATTTTACCTTCCGTCTTTTGCACAAGAAATTGCTAGCACAACTGAAAAACAAAAAAAAGTAGTAGCCTTATTTACTGAGTCTGATACCATAAAAAATAAAAAAGAAGAGATTCTTAAAGAAGTTGTCCTAACAGTCAACAAACATCCAAAACCGGTAACTGTCTTACGTTCTGGATTAAAACCAATGGATGTTCCGCAAAGCGTTCAAGTTATTGATGCCCAGATGATAGAGCAACAGCAAGCCATTCGCCTGAGCGAAGTTATAAAAAATACTAATGGCGTTTATGTAGGTTCAGCCCGAGGTGGAGTGCAGGAATCATTATGGTCTAGAGGTTATGATATGTCTGCAAATAATATGTTTAAGAACGGTTTTCGTTATAATTCAGGGTCTATACCCGACGTTTCTTCTTTAGAAAAAGTAGAATTTTTAAAAGGAGGTTCTGCATTATTATTTGGAAATGTAGCCCCTGGCGGTATTTTGAATCTGGTAACGAAAACGCCAAAATTTATTAAAGGTGGAGAGATCTCTATGCAGGCGGGAAGCTATGATTTTTACAAACCATCTGTAGATTTTTATGGACCAATAAACAGTTCAATTGCTTACCGCTTTACTGGTTCTTATGAAAATTCAAAAAGTTTTAGAGATTATGTAAAAAGTGATCGTATATACATTAATCCTTCGTTTTTATTTAATATCTCTGAAAAGACGCACATAATAGTACAAGGAGATTATTTAAGTGCTGATTTGACTCCAGACTTTGGTACAGGAATTATTGGTAAGACTATTGTAGATCTTCCGCGTAATAGCTATTTAGGTACTCTTTGGGCAACAGGAAACACAAAATCATCTAGTGCTTCTATATTGTTTAACCATAATTTCACTAAAGATTGGAAATTATGTTTTAATAGTTCATTCCAAAATTACGAAAGAACACAAAAATCGTCAGCTCAATTAAATATAATAGCGGCTAATGGTGACTTTAAACGTGGATTAACACAAGCTGAAGCAGCTGAAAGAATATTTGGTAATCAATTAAGTCTACAAGGTGTTTTTAATACAGGAAGAATCAAACACCAAATATTTACCGGTGTTGATTTCGAAAATTCAATTGCTCCAAATTATACTTTTGGATTTTATGCCGATCGAGATGTAACAACTCCAATTACAACAGATGGGACTGTAATAAATTTGTTCAATTTCGACTACAGAGCACAAAGTCTTGAGGCTCCCTTCAGCAGAATAACCCAGTTGGCCACAACTGATACACAAAGATTTGGGGTATATGCACAAGATTTAATTTCGGTTACTTCCTATATCAAAGTTTTTGCTGGACTGCGCTGGTCTTGGCAGGATAGCGGAATTACCACAGCTAAAGAAGTTATTGAAAAAATCAATAATGTAAATACCATCACAACCAATTATGAAAATGCTGTGTCAGTAGCTGGCGCTAAAACCATAAATAGTGCTTTCTCACCTAAAGTAGGTTTGGTAATTCAACCCGACAGGAATTTGTCTCTTTTTGCAAGTTATTCGAATTCATTTACTCCTAATACCGGAACAACAGTGGATTTAAAAACGTTAGATCCTTCTATAATTGACCAATATGAAGCAGGTCTCAAAAAAGATTTCTGGAATGGAATTTTGAGCACAAACGTAACGGTATATCAAATATCGAATAATAATTTCGCCCAAACTGCACAATATTTAGCAGATGGTGTTACACAAAACGTAGATTCCTCCAAAAAAGAATTGGTAGGATCTACAAAAGGTAAAGGATTGGAGATCGATATTACTTCTAGACCAATTGTAGGTTTAAACATCAATGGTGGATATAGCTTTAACGAAACCAAAGTATCGAAATCTTCAGGAACTAATGGAAGTCTTGTTGCTGGCAATGCCCTGACAAGAACGCCAAAACATACTGCCAATTTAAGCTTTTTCTATACATTTCCTGGTGGCGTACTTAAAGGAATCACTTTTGGAGCCATTGGAAACTATATAGGAGACCGTACTGGAGGCTGGAATGATGATTATTTATGGACTGAAAAAACACCTTCAACTACTCCAAAGACATATATTGTAACGGTTCGAGATCGAAATATTCCCTTAGTAGGATACATGATATTTGATGCTTCTGTGGGTTATAATTGGAATAAAGTATCCATCTTATGTAAGTTATCAAATATCACAAACGAGTTAAATTATGTAGTACATGAAAATTACAGTGTAAATCCAATTGCTCCACGCCAAGTTATGACAAGTTTAAAATATAAATTTTAATCAAAACTTTACATTGCTATTTTAAGATTTTAAAGCTTTAGATTTCTATTTAGAGGAGTAAGAGATATTAAATTCTTCTTGTATAGATTAACCAACATAAAAGCTTTAGATCTCTATTTAGAGGAGTCAGAGATATTAAATTCTTCCTCTTTAGATTAAATAACATTTTTGCATAAACACAACTTTTGAACCTGATCCATTTTTGTCTCCCCACAGGTTTTAGTGTTGATCCGTTTTCGTCTTGATTCATAAAAAGGGATCCAGATTTTCACTGATTTTCGGGTATAAAAAAAGTCCTGAAGTAATTCAGGACTTTTTTGTGGGGAGAGCAGGATTCGAACCTGCGAAGTTCTCACAGCAGATTTACAGTCTGCCCTCGTTGGCCGCTTGAGTATCTCCCCAAAGCTCGTTTTATCTTGCGTTGTTCTGCTAGACGGGTGCAAATATAGGGACACTTTTTAATTCTGCAAACAAAAAACATACTTAATTTTAAGTTTATTTTATGTTGTTTTTTAAATCATTGGTATTGAATAAAATAAAATGAGACCACTAGGTGTTTTATATTTTAAATGTAGGTGGAATAGGATGATTTTGTTTTAAGTTTCGATATTCAGTTTTCAGTATTCGCTTGTATACCTTGAGCCTTTGTAACTTTGAATTTCTATTAAGGAGTTACTTTATGAGTTCCTTCCTTCGTCAGGAAGACAAGATTGGGGATATTGAGTGTTTAGTCTCAGTGTTCAGTTTTCCCCTTTTAGCCTCTGAACCTTTGTAACTCTGAACCTTTCAGCCTTTATTTATTGAGCTATTTCTCGCAAAGACGCAGAATCGCAAAGTTCTCTCTCTTTGAGCCTTTGAATCTTTGTAACTCTGAACCTTTGAGCCTTTTTTTTTGAAACTATTTCTCGCAAAGATGCAGAATCGCAAAGTTCTTTCGTTTACATATCTTTTAACCTTTGAGTCTTTGTTGCTTTGAGTCTCTATTAAGTATTCAGTTTTTCACCTTTGTTCCTTTGTAACTCTGAACCTCTGAGCCTTCTTTTTTTTTGAAACTATCTCTCGCAAAGACGCAAAGTTCTTTCGTTTACATATTTTTTAACCTTTGAGCCTTTATTTATTGAGCTATTTCTCGCAAAGACGCAGAATCGCAAAGTTCTCTCTCTTTGAGCCTTTGAATCTTTGTAACTCTGAACCTTTGAGCCTTTTTTTTGAAACTATTTCTCGCAAAGACGCAGAATCGCAAAGTTCTTTCGTTTACATATTTTTTTACCTTTGAGTCTTTGTTGCTTTGAGCCTATATTGAGTGTTCAGTTTTTCACCTTTGTCCCTTTGTAACTCTGAACCTCTGAACCTCTGAACCTTCATTTTTTGAAACTATTTCTCGCAAAGACGCAAAATCGCAAAGTCTTTTAGCTTACATACGTTTGTGTCTTTCCTAGTTTGTTTCTTTGTAACTCTGAGCCTCCGAACCTTTGAATCTTTGCGCCTCTATTGCAGATTATTAGCTCGTTTTAGGTATTTAAATTAGAAATTTGTGCGATGTTGTATCAAACAAAAAAATCTCCACTAGGGAGATTTTTTGTTTTATTCTGAGTATTGGTATTATTTAGCTAGAAGCTCAATAATTTTTGCTCTTAGTTCGTCACCTCTTAAGTCTTGTGCTACTACTTTTCCAGATGCATCTAGTATAAATGTTGCTGGAATTGATTGAACACCGTATTGAGCTGCAATTGGCTCATCCCAAAACTTTAAGTTTGAAACTTGCGTCCAAGTTAAATTATCTTTTGCAATTGCTTCTTTCCAAGCCTTCGCTTCTTTATCTAAAGAAACACCAATGATGTTAAGACCTTTTGAATGTAACTCTTTGTAAATAGCTACAACATTTGGATTTTCCTTTCTACATGGTCCACACCATGAAGCCCAAAAATCTACAATGGTAACTTTCCCTAAACTTTCTTTAAGAGATACCGTTTTTCCTTCTGGATTAGGAGCAGAAAAATCTGATCTTCAGTTAGCGCTACCAACTGGAGGAGCAGTAGCACCAACAGCAGGCATTTTCATTTGACCGATTTTTTCTTTTATTTCTTTACCTGGTTTAGTGCTTTTTACAGACTCATCTAAACTAGCGTAGATAGTTTCTACTTTTTTCAAATCAGTTGAAGGATCGTTTAACATCCCTTTGATGATTAATGCACTAATAAAAGATTTTGGGTGAGATTCTGCGTAAGTAGTGTACTTAGTTTTAGTTTCAGTTTGTACATCAGCTTGTATTTTCATGAAATCTTTCATTAAACCATTGATTACTGCAGTATCTTGAGCTTGTTGAGCAGTATTCATAGTAGCTGTGTTTTTTTTCTGGAAATCAACTAATTTCTTTTGAACTTTCATAAGTTCGTCGTTGAATTTTACATACTCATCATTGTTGTATGTACCAGAAATTTTAGATTTATGGATACTATCTTTATCTACAGCAATTGTAATTTCTCCAGTTTCAAGAATAAAAGGAACTGGTCCTTGAATGTCTTGTATTTGTAATATGTGAAATGCAGGCTCAGTTACTTTACCTTTAATTTCGAATTTTCCATTTTCAACTTTTACAGTGTCTAATGAGATTGCAGCTCCAGTAGTTGGATCTTGAGTTTGTAGGATGATAGTTTTACCATTTTCGATCCCTTTTGCAGTACCTGTAATTAGGTATTCTCCGTCTTTAACTTTGTTGCAAGAAATTATTGCAATAGAAGCAGTAAGTAAAAAAAATATTTTTTTCATTATTAATTAGTTAATTGATTTGAGGAACAAAAGTATTTAAAATTATATGACTTAAATAATTTTGTAACCTAAAATTTTGTTATAGTTTTAAGAGGGTTAAAAGCTTTGTAGTCAGCTTGTTTTGGGGTGTTTTATTAGGTAGGAGTTATACTTTTATGTTAATTTTAAAATATATAACAATATTTTATGTGTTTTTGTAGCAAAAAAAAAGCATCCGCCAGAGGGGATGCTTTTCTAAAACAACTAGAAAACTAGTCTTGATTTGTTTTCTTTCTCCAAGTAAAAGAGTTAAGAATATGTCTTTTTGCAAATCTTCCAGGAGAATCTGCATTTACCATTTTTACGTAAGTAGCTTTTGGTACACTGATGTACTCATATACGCTACCATTTGAGAAATCAATTATTAATCTTCCTTCTACAAACTTGTAATCTGCAATAGATGAAGTAGCGATTGTTTCTGTGTATTCTGGCAAGTTTAGTTTAATTGTCTCAGGATTGATACTTACCAAAAAGTGGTATGCTTCAATAACTAATTTACTTTTTTCTTCTGCTTCTTTCAAACCAGCGTCGTTACCTTGAAATTTGTCAGGATGACATTCTTTCATAGCATTACGATAGATTGTTTTTAAATCTTTTAATTCTGCAGTTTTGTCTACATTAAGTAACTTGCGGTATTCAACTATTTTTTTCATAAATAAGATAACTACTTGTCTATTAGGTTTAAATTAATATTTGTTTAATTCAAAAAAGACAAATTTTTTGCAAAGGTACACTTTTTTTTAACTTTTTACTTTCGTAGAAAAAAATATTCATAAAATATGTAAAATACTGATTTTTAAGTATTAAAAACTATTTGTTTATGAAAAGTGTCTGCCGAAATTGAAAACTTAGTAAATAATCGAATTATTTTTGCTCTGGTTTATTATTTGCTTTGTCAAAGTTTTTTGACTTTTTTGGATATTTGTTATAACTGATGTCGCTTGGGTTTTCGATAATTGATTTTATAGTAATCCAATCTCCAACTACGTGATTAGCATGTGCTATCTTGTAATCTAAAAGATATTCGCCACAAAAATAATTGTTATTTTCATCCTTCTCCATTATTCCTGTATATACTCCTTTTTGTAACATTTTTTCTTGAGAAGCCTTTGTCATGATATTTTTATTTAAAAATTGATGGTGCAAAGTTAATCAATATATTGTTTCGTTTAGGGAGTTCGTGACAATCTCAGTATATTTGCACATGCAAAAAAACTTTAGACCCAATCCAAATTCGTTCAAGAATACATTTTGTGTTTTTCAGGAAGTGATGATGACAGAAGTTCAAGGTTTGAAAATTCAATTTGAAAGTAAGGCTGGGAGTACCTATTATTATTCGGATTTAGGGATGTATCGGTTTTCAAATCATTGGGGAAGATTAGCCAATAGTAAATGGAGATTAATAGCTTTGGAACCAGAAACAGATTCTAAATTTAAATTAGGTTTTGCATCGTGGAGCTCTTTTTTTCCTGATAATGCTATTGATAAGTTGTATTATATCGAAGCAGATTTTGTGAGAAACAACGTCAATTATCAGCATAAAAATAATCCTGAGTACGACAATAAAGCCATATTGAGAACAAGTTTTGATACGACAAAAAGGATAAAACAAATTAGAAATTTACAGCAACTAACTTCGTGGGCAAAATATTTTGATTACGATGATATTGCTGTTCTAAGAGAATCAATTATTAATGAACTTATTTTTACCAATAAAACATTGGAAGAAATTAAAAAAGAGATAGAGTAATGGGAAGAAATAACGAAAGGAATATCAAGAAACACAACGATAAGTTGCATAAAGCACAAGATAAAGCAAAACAGGCTGTAATTGCGCGTAAGGAGAAACTAAAAGAAATTGTAAGGAAATTTAATGAGGACAAGTCTTCATCAGAAAAATAGAATATAAATATATGGAAAACGATAAATTCAACGGTCTAAAAGAAAGTGTTCAGGAAATAATTGATTTAATTGCTGCTAAGCAAAATAAATCTGCTAATAATAAATTGGTAGAAGTAAGTGATATTTTGGATGAATTACTTGACTTTTCAGAAGAAGACGAAGATTTAATCGAGATTAGTAAATATCAGGTTTTGCTAAATCAATTGCATCAAAAGATTAATACTGCCGAATAATACTAGATTTTACTTTCATGGGAAATTCCAAATGTTTTTGCGATACAGGTTTATCTTTTGATGATTGTTGTGGTTTGTATCTCAAGATTAATCAAAAAGCACCAACAGCTTTGGCTTTAATGCGTTCTCGATTTTCGGCTTACGTTATTAAAGACGCCGATTATTTATTGGCTACAACACATTCTTCAGAAAGAAAATATTATTCTATAGAAGATATTCTAAAATGGGCTACTACCAATGAGTGGCAACGATTAGAGATTATAAACTTTACGGAGACTACAGTTGAATTTAAAGCCTATTTTTTAGATGAAAACAAACAGCCTCAAATACATTACGAATTTTCTACTTTCAAACAAGAAAATGGAGCTTGGTATTATGTTGATGGAAAGTTTGAATGATTTTCACTTTGACTTTTTGGTTATTTTGAATTATATCTTTTAACTAAAAATTAGTATCTGTTTGTTTAGCTTGAATCTAAAATGATGTAATTTTAGAATTATGAAAGAGGAACATAAAAAAGGGTTTTATTTTAAAACGTATGAGGCACCAAATCAGTCACCGTTTGAAAAGCTTTTTGGTATTTTCAAGGAGTTAATCACTCATACTTCAGGTGATTTTGATGAGGCTATAGATTGGCTTCGCGAATTGGATAAAGAATACAAGCTTACAGATGCCAATTATACTATCGACGATTTTATAGAAGATCTTAAAAAGAAAGGTTATATAAAAGACGATTTAAAAGAAGATGGTTCATCTGGAATTGGAATTACTGCTAAGACAGAACGTGCTATCAGACAACAGGCTTTAGATCAGATATTCGGGAATTTAAAGCGGTCTGGAAACGGAAATCATAAAACTAAATATGCTGGAAATGGAGATGAACATACGGGAGAATTCCGTGAATTTCATTTTGGTGATGGATTAGAGCGAATTTCGCTTACTGAAAGTTTGCGTAATGCTCAGATTAATAATGGAGTAGGTAGCTTTATGCTTACCGAAAATGATTTGGTTGTAGAAGAAACGCAATACAAATCGCAAATGAGTACGGTGCTTATGATTGATATTAGCCATAGTATGATTTTGTATGGTGAAGACCGTATTACTCCTGCCAAAAAAGTCGCCATGGCTTTGGCAGAATTAATTACTACTCGTTATCCTAAAGATACACTCGATATCTTAGTTTTTGGAAACGATGCTTGGACAATTGCTATTAAGGATTTGCCTTATTTAAAAGTGGGGCCTTATCATACCAATACTGTGGCTGGTTTACAACTCGCAATGGATTTATTGCGTAGAAAGCGAAATACCAACAAACAAATATTCATGATTACAGATGGTAAACCAAGTTGCGTTCGCGAACGTGATGGTTCTTACTATATGAACAGTAATGGTCTAGATGAATATATTGTTGATAAATGTTACAATCAGGCGCAACAAGCCAGAAAATTGCATATTCCAATCACAACATTTATGATTGCAAACGATCCATATTTACAACGCTTTGTAAATCATTTTACCGAAGCCAATCAAGGAAAGGCATTTTACACAGGATTAAAAGGTCTTGGAGAAATGATTTTTGAAGATTATGAAGCAAATAGGAAGAAAAGAATTAAATAGTTTTTTTTTAAAGGTTCAGAGTTGCAAAGGCTCTAAGGTTTTGAGGTTTTTATAAATTGTCAAACTGAGCGGAGTCGAGGTACAAATTGATAGTTTATTAAAGCATAAAGGTTCTGAGTTGCAAAGGTTCTAAGGTTCTGAGGTTTTTATAAATTGTCATGCTGAGCGCAGATAAACACAGACTAATAGTTTTATGAAATTCAAAGTTGTTATTTTCATTGTCATGCTGAGCGGAGTCGAAGCATTTTCTGAGGTTAAATATAAAATCTTTTGGAATCTTTTCAAACAAAATAAGAAACTAAACCACGTTACAATAAGTAGTATAAAATAATAGTAAAGATTGATATTTTAAAGTTTCAATCTCTTCAATTTTAAAAGTTAAACATGAAAGTAGAAAATATAAAAACATTAGGCGAATTAAAAAAATCAGGATACGTTAGTACAAGTATCAAAGACGAATTAAGAAATAATCTCCGTGAGAAGATAAAATCTGGTAAGCCTGTTTTTGAAGGTGTTCATGGTTTTGAGAATACTGTTATTCCTGAATTAGAACGTGCTATTTTATCACGTCATAATATTAATTTATTAGGACTTCGTGGTCAAGCCAAAACGAGATTGGCTCGTAAAATGGTAGAATTATTAGATGAATATATTCCATTTATAGCCGGTTCAGAGATTAATGATGATCCGCTAAATCCGATATCGCGTTTTGCAAAAGATATAATTGCCGATAAAGGAGATGCAACTCCAATAAGTTGGTTGCACAGGAGTGATCGTTTTTTTGAAAAACTGGCTACACCAGATGTCACCGTTGCCGATTTGATAGGTGATGTCGATCCGATAAAAGCAGCAAATTTAAAATTGTCTTATGCAGATGATAGAGTAATACATTTCGGAATGATTCCGCGTGCCAATCGTTGCATTTTTGTAATTAATGAATTGCCTGATTTGCAAGCAAGAATTCAAGTGGCTTTGTTTAATATTTTACAAGAAGGAGATATTCAGATAAGAGGATTTAAATTAAGAATGCCACTTGATATGCAATTTGTATTTACTGCAAACCCTGAAGATTATACCAATCGTGGTAGTATTGTAACGCCATTAAAGGATAGAATAGGATCACAGATATTAACGCATTATCCCGAAACAGTTGCAATTGCAAGAACTATTACAGAGCAAGAAGCTAAGTTGGATGAAGAACAAGAAAAGACAGTTTATATTCCGAGTTTAGCAAAGGATTTATTAGAGCAAATAAGTTTTGAAGCTCGCGAGAGTGAGTTTGTTGATAATAAAAGTGGAGTAAGTGCCAGAATGAGTATTACTGCTTTTGAAAACTTATTAAGTACTGCAGAGCGTCGTGCATTGCGAGCAGGAGTAGATAAGACTACACTTCGTTTGTCTGACTTTATGGGAATCATTCCTGCGATTACAGGAAAGGTAGAGTTGGTGTACGAAGGGGAGCAGGAGGGAGCTGCTATTGTTGCGCAACATTTAATTGGCGATGCAATAAAAACGTTCTTCCCATTATATTTTCCGAAGATTGAAAAACTTGAAAAGCCAAGCGAAAAAACACCTTTTTCTGATACAGTCGAATGGTTCTTTGCCGAAAGCGGTTTTGAGTTATTAGATGATTGTACAGATGAGGAATACAATGAAATTCTTGATGGAATTGCTCCATTGGATGAATTACTTAAAAAATACCAACCTGAACTGCCAGTAGAAGATCGCTATTTTATGAAGGAATTTATATTATGGGGATTGGTAGAATTTAAAAAACTAAGTAAGGATCGTTTTTCTGAAGGATATGAATTCAAGGATATTTACGGAAGTTTTATCAGTAAGTTGTAAATGATTAAGAATCAAAAAGAGTAACAATTGTTGCTCTTTTTTGATTTTAACTAAGTTTTAATCAGTTGATTGTAAGTCGTTTGTTTTTATTTTATAAATAACTCTACTATTTCTATAGAATATTGGAAATATATTTATAGATTTGTAAAAGAAATGAAAAACGAAAGTCAAAATACAATTCCTTATAACTGCGATGCAATAATGTGCTATATGTATGATTTGTTGTATGAACTAGCTTAGTACGAATTGGTTCTAGTCTTACGGCCAATTTTACATACTTAGATTAGATATTAAAAAAGAAGAATTTAAACGGTTGCTAAAAATATATAAATGAGATTATATTCTATAAATACTAACATTATGATGCAAAGCTGCCACATGAAAATTCCCCCCTGTTGCAGAATTTGCTGTTGTTCATATAAAAACATTTAAGCTCTTTCGTAACAATTTCGAAAGGGTTTTTTTATGCCATTCTTATTTCAATAAAAATGTTTATTTAACCCGTTGGGTACTATCTACTTCGTTATTTTGCTTCGCTAGGGTCGTAAAATGGCATTTAACACATAGAGACATAGTTATAATAGTTTATCGGAATAGAATTTAATAATTAAAGATGATTTAAGAAAAATATATTTTTTCGCATAGCTAATGTGATTTATTTTAAGTGAAACGTCTTTTTTAGAGTTTGTTAAACTATGTCTCTATATGTTAAAATAATTATACCTAACGAGTTTATTTAATAAAAATATAATTTAATACCCCAAAAAGTATGAGTTCAAATATTGCTAAACAGAACCCTTTTCAATCGATGATTGATCGTTTTAATATAGCTGCTGATATTCTAAAATTAGACGAATCGGTTAGGCAAAAATTACAAAGACCAGAGAAACAAATCGTAGTGAATTTTTCTATTACACTTGATAATGGTAAGGAACAAAATTTTGAAGGATATCGTGTCATTCACAATACGGCATTAGGTCCGTCAAAAGGAGGTATTCGCTATGATACAGCTGTAAATCTCGATGAAGTAAAAGCACTTGCAGCTTGGATGACATGGAAATCGGCAGTAACCGGAATTCCTTTTGGAGGAGCCAAAGGAGGGATTATTTGTGATCCGAGGTTACATTCTAAAACAGAATTAGAAAAAATTACACGTGAGTATACCAATACCTTATCTGATATTTTTGGTCCCGATAAAGATGTTCCAGCTCCTGACATGGGGACGGGCCCAGATGAAATGGGCTGGTTAATGGATGAGTTTTCTCTTATTCACGGTAAAACAATTCATTCGGTAGTAACAGGAAAACATTTGCATTCAGGAGGATCTTTGGGTCGGGTAGAAGCAACAGGAAGAGGAGTAAGTATCATAAGCATTCTGGCACTTCAAAAATTAAAATTGCGACCAGCAAGATCCACAGCAGCTATTCAAGGATTTGGCAATGTTGGACTTCATTCTGCTTTGTTTTTATTTGAAAAAGGTGTGAAAATTGTTGCTGTAAGTGATATTTCAGAAGCATTTTACAATCCAGAAGGATTAAACATTCCAGAGCTTATATTGTATTATAATCTAAATAACAAAAGCGTTAACGGTTACCCAAATGCTATTGCTATAAAACATGAAGAGCTATTGCTGCTTGATGTTGATGTTCTTATTCCGGCTGCCAAAGAGGATGTAATTACTGCTGTAAATGCTGGATCTATTCGTGCGAAAATTATTGTGGAAGGAGCAAATGGACCTGTTTCTTCAGATGCTGATACAATCTTGCACGAAAACAATGTTTTGGTAGTTCCCGATATTTTGGCAAATGCAGGAGGTGTTACTGTTTCTTATTTTGAATGGCTCCAGAATTGTCTCTTGGAATCTTGGAAAATTAATCAAATTAATAAACGACTGGAAGACATATTAGAAAAAAGTTTCGAAACAGTTTTTACTACTTCTGTAAAGTACAAAGTAACGCCACGCATTGCAGCTTATATTATTGCGTTGCGTAAAGTAGCCGATGTTCAGCAGGTAAAAGAGATTAAGTTGATTGAGAAAAAATTCAAACAGAATTAAAAATAATTTACGTTTAAACGGGCTTTAAACAAGTTTAAGATAATTTTCATTGGCTATATACAGTATTTTTTTTGGTGTTTTTTTTTTTTTTGAAATACTGCGTTGGTTAGTCGCATTAGTATATAGTCAATGGAGATGTCTTTTTTATTTGTTTTTTGTTATTCTAAGTATATATATTATTTAAAAAATGGAACATATTAATTTTTTGGCCTTTGCTATGCCTGCTTTTTTTCTTTTTGTTTACATTGAGTTTAGAATGGCACAGCGAAGCAACAGACCTGAATTATTCAATTATGAAAGTTCTGTTTCAAACATAAGTATTGGTATTGCGGAGCGATTGATTAATCTATTTATCGCCGCCAGTTTTTATCAATTATATTACTATATCTATAATAATTACAGGCTTTTTGATATACCAAGTAATCTTCTTGTCTGGATTGGATTGATTCTCGCTACAGATTTTGTTTGGTATTGGTATCACAGATTGGGACATGAAATAAATTTTTTCTGGGCTGCGCATATTGTACATCATCACAGTAATGAGTTTAATTTTACTGCTGCTGCAAGAATAACAACTTTTCAAGCAATTATTCGTACTGGTTTTTGGTGTATTTTGCCCTTTATAGGTTTTCATCCTAAGATGGTTATTACTATGCTTATTGTTCATGGTGCTTATTCTTTTTTTACGCATACCCAAGTTATAAAGCGAATAAAATGGTTAGAATATGTTTTTGTTACTCCTTCTGTTCATGGGGTTCATCATGCTTCTGATGAAAAATATTTAGATAAAAATTACGGAGATATGTTTACGTTTTGGGATCGTATCTTTGGAACTTTCCAAGAAGAGGAAGAGCAACCAAAATATGGATTAACACATCCTTTAAAAAGCTATAGTTTTCTTTGGCAACATTTTCATTATTATTTTGAAATCTATGAATTATGGAAACGTTCCCACGGTTTTAAAGCCTGTTGGAATGCTGTATTTGGAAGTCCTGCCAATATGGACCAAGATATTCGTCCGATACTTGAAAAACGATTTCTACAAGATAAAAACATCCCAAACCATAGACTTAAATTTAAGAATTACCTCTATTTGCAACTTGGAGCAAGTACTTTTTTGTTGACTATTTTTACTTATTATTTTGATTCTTTGGATGCATCCGATAAAATATTTGTATTGTCTTTTATCCTAATTACGCTTATTAATTGCGGTGCTCTATTAGAACAACGAAAATGGATTTATTACCTCGAATATTTCCGTGTTTTGATTGGTACAACTTATTTTTTATATGTTTTTGATGAAGTCGAATTCTTTCTTGTTCCTGCCATTTTCCTATTTTTAATGGAGCAAGTTTTTTCTTTGGGAGAGAAGTATCAAAATGCAGTGCTTCAACTTGAAAGTACCGAGTAATAGGCTTTATTTATTAATTTGATTTTACCATAACTGATTCTTTTGCTATATTTGAAAGTAAAAGAATACATAATAAACTGTAAGCATAATTTACAGGAAAAATAAGGATATAGATAATGGGATTAATCAATAGTATTTTTGGTAAAAAAGAAGTGGCTATAAAATCGTATGCCGATTTTTGGAATTGGTTTGTAACAAACGAAAAAGTTTTTTTTAATGCTGTTAGCAATGGAAAAAATATTGAAAATGTTTTCTTTGATAAATTATCGCCCAAATTGGGAGAGCTAAAAGAAGGCTATTTCTTTTTGACAGGGATGTTAAATGATGATACCGCCGAGTTGGTTCTTACTGCCGATGGCAATATTAAAAATATTGTTTTTGTAGAAGATTTGGTAAATGCAGCTCCTCAACTTCCTAATTGGAAATTTACTGCGCTAAAGCCAGCTATGGATATTAATAATCTTGGTATCAGTATGAATGATCATAAATTTAATAAAGAAAATTTATTTTTTTATTCTAATGAAGATAGTGCATTTCCAGATAAAATAGATGTTACAATTGTTCATTTGGATTGTACAGAAGCGAATAAAGCAATTATAACCAATGGAACATTTATCTTTTTGGATAATTACCTTGGAGAGCTTCATTTTACTGAAAACATTGACAGAATTAATGTAGTTGGTTCAACTGAGGCAAATAAAGAATTGGTTCCTATTGAAAAACTAAAGGATTTCCTGATTTGGAGACAAAAAGAATTTGTTGAAAAATACGAAGGAGTGAGACATGATACCGAAAATGACGGATATTCTAGTCTTGAAGCCACCCTAAATAATGGTATGCCATTAATGGCAGTTATTAATTCGACATTGTTTAAATGGGACGCAAAACCATCGCATCCTTGGATAGTAGCTATAAGAATACCGTATGATGGGAAGCATAATAATGGTTTTCCTGATAACGATATGTTTCAGTTATTAAATGAAATTGAAGATGATTTTTTAATGGTAGAATTAAAAGATTCTGATGGGTATTTAAATCTAGGACGTGAAACAGCTGATAGTTTAAGAGAGGTTTATTTTGCTTGTAAAGATTTTAGAAAACCTTCCCTTGTTCTTGAAGAAATTAAAAACAAATTTGCCAGTCAGGTTGATATAGAATATGAAATTTATAAAGACAAATACTGGCAATCATTTAGTAGATTTATGAATTAATACTTTGGATTTATGAGGAGGTAAAGGTTCAGAGCTACAAAGGTTCAGAGGGACAGAGTTACAAAGGCTCAAAGTCACAAAGGTTCAAAGGTATGTTAGCGAACAAACTTTGCGATTCTGCGTCTTAGCGAGAAATAGCTTCAAAAAAAGAAGGCTCAAAGGTTCAAAGGTTCAGAGTTTCAAAGGTTCAAAGGTTCAGAGTTTCAAAGGTTCAAAGGTTCAGAGTTTCAAAGGTTCAAAGGTTCAGAGTTTCAAAGGTTCAGAGGAACAAAGATTCAGAGGAACAAAGATTCAGAGGAACAAAGATTCAGAGGAACAAAGATTCAGAGGTATGTTGGCGAACAAACTTTGCGATTCTGCGTCTTAGCGAGAAATAGCTTCAATGAATGAAGGCTCAGAGGTTCAAAGGCTCAGAGGTTCAGAGGAACAAAGGCTCAGAGGTTCAGAGGAACAAAGGCTCAGAGGTTCAAAGGTTCAGAGGAACAAAGATTCAGAGGTATGTTGGCGAACAAACTTTGCGATTCAGCGTCTTAGCGAGAAAAAGTCTCAATAAATGAATGTTCAAAGGTTCAGAGGGGCAGAGTCTCGAAGAGACAGAGATTCAAAGTATATAAGCGAACAAACTTTGCGATTCAGCGTCTTAGCGAGAAATAGCTTCAAAAAAAGAAGGCTCAAAGATTCAGAGTTACAAAGGTTCAAAGGGAAAACTGAGCACCGAAACTGTCCTTCGACTCCGCTCAGGATGACAATACTGAAACTGATTACTCAAAAGAGGTTCAGAGGTTCAAAGTAGGAAAGTCTTAAAGGTGCAGAAAAAAGAAACATTTCTAAAAGTCACAACACCATTTTAAATTAGTAAGGAATTAAGTTTCGAAAATAAGCAACACTTAGATTTCTTAATTCCTTACTAGTTATTTATTTTTATAAATTCATTCCTCCAGAAACTTCAATACGTTGCGCATTAATCCATCGAGCATCTTCCGTACATAAAAAAGCCACAACACCACCGATATCATCTGGTAATCCAGCACGACCCAATGCAGTTACAGACTTAACGTAATCATTATATTGTTGGATATCTCTAACAGCTCCACCTCCAAAATCGGTTTCAATAGCCCCTGGAGCAACAACATTAACGGTAATTTTGCGGCTACCAAGTTCCTTTGCTAGATATTTTGTTAAGGTTTCTATTGCACCTTTCATAGATGCATAAGCAGAGTAGCCTGGTCCAGTAAATCGTGCCAATCCTGTAGAAATATTAATTATTCGCCCACCATCTTGTAAAAAAGGCAATGCTTTTTGGGTTAAAAAATATACACCTTTGTAGTTAATATTCAGTAACTGATCAAATTGCTCTTCGGTCGTTTCAGAGAAAGGAGTATTAATTCCGATACCAGCATTATTGATTAAGAAATCAAAGCGTTCAGCATGAAAAGTATCTTTTAAAGCAGTTGCAATTTTGGTGTAAAAAATATCAAAACTTGCTATATCTCCACCAGTATTAAGTTGTAAAGCAATAGCTTTTTGTCCTAATTTTTCAATTTCAGCAACTACAATTTTAGCTTCATCTTCATTGCTATTATAGGTAAGTATTACATCGATTCCTTTTTTAGCAATGCTTATTGCCATATTTTTTCCTAATCCTCTACTGCCTCCAGTTACTAAGGCTATTTTAGTGTTTGTTGCCATTTTTATATTTGTTTATAAATGAAAGAACAAAGGTAAATGAGAAGCAAAAGGAGCTGTTTGCAAATTTCAATCAGATGTTTGCAAAATTCAAATCCAATAAATTATAAACGAAATGATAACGGAGTAATTGAGGTTTGTTTTTTGAAAAAGTTAGAAAAATGGGCTAGTTCTTCAAAACCCAGAGCGTATGCAATTTCAGATACATTCCAATTCGTTTCTTTTAGTAAAATCTTTGCTTCTTGAGTTAGTCGGCTACTGATTAATTCGGTAGTAGTTTTTCCGGTATTTTCTTTAAGTACTTTATTAAGATGATTTACATGAATAGATAATCGAGTAGCAAAATCTTTGGCAGTTTTTAATTCTACTTTCTGATGTGGAGACTCTATAGGAAATTGTCTTTCAAGTAATTCTATGAACAATGAGGAAACTCTTGTGGCCGAATTGTGTTTGGAATATAAAGCAGTTACAGGCTGTAGTTTTTGTCCAAAATGAATTAATTCTGATACATAATTCCGAATTAAATCATATTTATAGGCATAATCAGAATCGATTTCGGTATGTATCTTTTTGAATATTAGCTCAATTTCGGTAGTTTCGTTATCACTGAGTTCAAAAATAGGATAGCCATCAGATTTAAATATAGGTAGCTCATCTAGTTCTATTCCGTTTTTATTACCTGTTATGAATTCTGATGTAAAAATACAAAAATAACCAGATTGATCAGTGTCTAGAGGTACGTAATGATACGGGATTTTGGGAGTTGCAAACAAGATGGCATTCTTCTTAATGTCAATTACCTTGTTAGCGTATTCAGCTCTGTTTTTACCTCTAATCAAACTTATTTTGTAATAAGTTCTTCGATCATAAGCCATAACGGGTTTGTTTTCAAACTTCTCCCAGAGCTCTTTTATATTGAAAACATTAAAGTGTCCAATTTCTTTTTTTATATCATTGGGCAATAATGAGCTAGGCTCAATATTTGATCCTTCTGTGATTTCTTTATAAAATTGGTCGATTGAAGTCGTTTTCATGTAAATGACTTGTAAGATTCAAATATACGAAATATAATTATTAAGGATTTAAATAGATTTTAATCTAAAAAAGGGTTCCTTGAATCAATTCAGGTTGTGTATTACTATTAAATTTAAAAGTATCAATTACCATGAATTGTTTTATAGTATCGTCAAACTGTCTCAATACGATAGCATCACATACAAAATTGAGATCGATTGAGGTGAAAATCTGGTTTGCAATTTTTATATTCTCAGGACTTAATCTTCGGGCAATTGACAGATGAGGACTATCACTTTTTTTCATATTCGAGATAAGAAGTGATTGTTGAACCCGTTTCATAATTGGTTTTAATCTATTTTTAGAAGTTTCGCTAGGAGTTATTACAAATGCACCATTTGCATAAGAACTAAAGCCGTCTAATTGTATTTCAAATGGTTCAAAACTATCACACAATCGGTTTAATTTGGATTTAACAAGTTCAAGTTCTTTGTCTGAAGCTTTGAATTCACAAATGGTATTATGGGCAACAGAATTTTTACTATTAAACCATCCAACTTCTTTAGCCAGTTGTTCTTTCATTGATTTAATTATGCCAATGATTGGTTCAGAAGGATATATTGCAACCGAATAGTGTTTCAGCATTGTAGATTTTATTTCTTATAAAATTAGAGATTTACAAAGTTACAATACTAACAGTTGAGGTTTTTTAATTTTTTAACTGAAAATATTTAGAAGTATTATTAATTGTCACTTCAGTATTTGTTACTAAATCTGGATAATTATTTGGTTTAAGAATTATATAAGCAGATTCTGGTTTTTTGTTAATGAAATTTCAGGACTAGACATATCATAAGCGGTGTGGCTCAATGTTACAATATATATTCGTGACATCTGGATTTTTATTCATTGCATTCATCAAATAGTTTTTTACTTGAAATAAATAAGTTTAATGATTCATATAAATTATTAATATAATCTTTTCCATAGTCGTTTAAAATAGAGATACATTTATGAGAGTTCCTTATGTTTGATAATATTTCTCCTAAAACTTGTCTTTTAGCTTCTAAATCTGAATTTTTAATCATTTCCTCTTCGAAAATATCTATTAAAGTTTCTTTCGTAATTATATTTGTTAATATGAATTCCTGAATTAAAACTACTAATTTAAATTCGGCAATTATTGAACCATAATTTGTATTTTGAATGTTATTGACAACAAAAAATAATTTATCCTTAAATTCTTCTATTTGCATTTTATTTTAATTTATTTTAAAGGTATCTATAAAATTTTAGTAGTTGATAATAAACCATTAAATTGGTTTTCGGTCCCACGCTAGCGCGAGCATCTTGCTCGTGAGCATAAATAAATTTTCAATATTAGCTAAAAAAATAAGCAGAAAACACATATTTAGCTAAAAAGCTGAAACTTGTTTTATCAATTTATTACTAATTTTATTGATTCCGAAATACGATTCTACATGAGATTATGATAATAACAATCAAACTTTTTTTCAAACTGATATTGATTGATTAAGATTGTGCTCACGAGCAAGATGCTCGCGCTAGCTGAGTGAGCTCTGACTTCAAATTACTACTTTCGGCTGTCGTCGTATTTTATATTATTATCCTAAATTACTATTCATTATATCTTCTCTAGAAAATCCTGCATTTAAAATCGCTATTGTATCGGTGATTTCTTTTGAATAATCTACTCTAATTATTTCAGGGGAGTCTGATAAATATTTAACTTTATAAAACTTACCAATATCTTTTAATGAAATTGTCGCTTTTAAATCATTTTCATGAAAATTATATTTTTCATTTTTTATGCGATAGGATATATATATATTAGACCATTTAGGTAGTCTTTTAATACTATCAATTTTACCAATTGTTATTAGACCTTTTTCTTTTAATTCATTTTCGTATTTATAACTTCGTATCTGACCGTACAAAACAAAAATAAAAAAAGCCATTAAAAATAATAACGGTATAATATTTCTCTTATTTATCATAATTAATCTAATATTTTTGGAGCAACATTTGCTCCAACTCCAATAACTCCTTTAAAATATTCTTTGACCACTGTCTCTCCAAAACTAGAACCCGAAAGGTAATTATCTGTGGCCTTCCCAAAATGATTACTTATAAACTTGATCTCCACATTCAAAATTGAAACTTAAAACAGTATCTTTTTTATGGATACTAAAAATAAGTTCACCTTTCTTTTTTACAAGTGTATCTCCAACTTCTATATAGCCTTTGTAAATAGACCACCATCTATCGCTTATTTGTGAATTACAATCACATTTTTTTTCTGTTATTGGGTTGGTTCCTTTATAGTCAAATCGACTGTATTTATCAGTTAATTTTTCAACTATTAAAAGACACTCATCATCACGGCGAGCATCTGCTAACAATTCACAATCAACAACTGATCCACAGGAAAACATCAATAAAATAACACTTAACAAAATAATACATTTCATAATTTTTTTATTTGTCAATATACTTAGATGGAATGGGGGAAATTCCGCGCGGCATTTGGCTACATATCCAAGCAATAGTACATTGTTATTCTATTCCTAAATTACTATTCATTATATCTTCTCTAGAAAATCCTGCTTTTAAAATAGCTAATGTATCGGTGATTTCTTTTGAATAATTACCTCTAACTATTTCAGGAGATTCAGGTAAGTATCTGATTTCATAAAATTTCCCAATGTCTTTATTAGAGATTCCTGTCTGTAAACCATTTTCATAGGAAGTATATCGCTTGTCTCCAATAAAATACGACATATGTAAATAAGACCACTTTGGTAACTCTTCAATACTGTCAATCCTACTAATTGTTACAACACCTTTTTCTTTTAATTCATTTTCGTATTTATAACTTCGTATCTGACCGTACAAAACAAAAATAAAAAAAGCCATCAAAAATAATAACGGTATAATATTTCTCTTATTTATCATAATTAATCTAATTATTGATAACGAACAAGCAAACAAAAAACTTAATCCACCAAGGCAACAAAGCTCTTCTTCTCTCAGTAACTTCAAAATTATAATTCATAAATTTCTCTACACATTAAATTCTATACAACAAATTAAATAACATAATACAGAATATTTTTCGATTTGTTTATTTTCTACAAGAAATTTGATATCTAAATTATAACCTTCTAAATCTAAAATATCCCTCATAGATACAATAGCAATTAATTCCGAATTAAAATATATCTTGGAAAAAATCTTTTTATTAAAGAAAAAAAAAGGATTATTTTTAATTCTAATTTGATTTTCATCAATTAAAAAATCTGTCATATATAGTTGTTGTTTGATAATATTAATTTTCTCAAAAAAAGATTGATATAAAATTTGTTTTTTAAAAAAAATACCTAATTGTATTTTACCTATTTTATTATCCCCTTCGAAAATTTCTCCATAAGTTTTAAAAGAAAGCAATGGTGTATTTCTAATCATTGTATAAACTATATTTCTATCATCGTAGACAGTAATTTTACTTTTATTTTTTACATTTATCTGTATCATTCTTGAGTTCCTATTTTTAAATCCACACTAATTCCAAAAAATGCTCTAATACCAGCTCCAATATCTAAGCAATTACAATAAGTTGCCATGGTTGCTCTTGGAGATACATTTAAACCTGAATGACTTGGTAAAAAATTATTTCCGAAATCTAAGGCTGTTTGTCCATGATATTTTAATTTTCCATTCCATATGTCCCATCAAGATTTTTTATTTAATTCTACCTATTGTTCAGAACAGGTATTAATGTATATAGGGTCACAATTTATTAAAGACAGAAAGCCTCGTAGATACGAGGCTTATATCTCATAATTTTTTTATTCGTCAATATACTTAGATGGAATGGGGGAGATTCCGCGCAGCATTTGGCTACATATTCAAGCAATAGTACATTGTTATTCTATTCCTAAATTACTATTCTCAATATCTTCTCTAGAAAATCCTGCTTTTAAAATAGCTAATGTATCGGTGATTTCTTTTGAATAATTACCTCTAACTATTTCAGGAGATTCAGGTAAGTATCTGACTTCATAAAATTTTCCAATATCTTTATTAGAGATTCCTGTGTGCAAACCATTTTGATAGGAAATATATCGCTTGTCTCCAATATAATATGACATATGTAAATAAGACCACTTTGGCAACTCTTCAATCCTGTCAATCCTGCCAATAGTTGTTACACCACTTGCTTTTAATTTATTATCAGTGTTGTAACCCCATAGATACGCGAACATAAGAAGTAAAAACATCCCTCCTAGAATTATTATTGCTTTTGTTTTAACTTTCATAATTATTCTATTTCTTGTGGAATCGAATTTGCCCCAACTCCGATAACTCCTTTAAAATATTCTTTGACCACTGTTTCCCCAAAGCTTGAACCTGAAAGATGGTTGTCAGTCGCCTTCCCAAAACGATTACTTAATACCGAAGCACCTGCTTGAACGGCCCATTTATTAAATGATTTTGGCACTGAAGGTCCATCATCTTCCATGAAATTATTAGGCGTATAACTAAATGTTTCTCCAAAAATAACAGGGGCAAATCCAGGAACAATAGAACTACCAGCCGAAAATAAATTTATTTCTCCAAAATTTCTTCCGTTTGATAAATATTGAGCTCCTGCATTCCCGACTACATTAGTTATTGCAGATTGCAGAGTTATTTAAGAAAATGCTGACGCAACTTCTGCAATCGCATAAGACCCTCCTGCCGCCAGACTTCCTGAAACTGCCAATATTGGTAAAGCGACTACACCAGCAACCATTGCAGCATGAGTGGGGTCTTTATCAGGACCATAGGCTCCTGATGGAACATAATTGCTTTTATATCCTTTAATATTAACATTGTTTAATGCAATAGTATTACCTAAATCTTTCGCTCCATTCTGTCCTATCCAAGTAGTCGTAGCTTTATTGTATTTCCAACTACCACTACTATCAGTATGAATAGCCCCATCATTTGCGTCTACACCAGTAGGGGGGGGGCTGCAATCATACCTGTTGGATCAACAAAATTTATAGGATTATTGAAAGCATAAACATACGAACCATAATTAGGCATTTTTTCACTTAATGGGTCTGGAGATATCCATCGTCCTACAGCATCACCAATAGGTTGTGCATAAGGATCTGTAGGGTCATGGATTATGCGTCCAACAATTTGTTGGTTCTTTACATGCCAGCGGACTCTACCAATAGTGACGATACTATCTAGGTCATGAACTTCGAGATATTTTCCGTTACTCAACGTTGCAACATGCGCTTTTGAACCATATTTAGCAAATGGATTTCCTGCTAGAATATTTTTTGCTCTTCTTTCCTGTTCTTCTTTTGATAAAATTTTCTGAGCCGAAACTACATTAAAACTAAGGACTAAAAGTATTAAAAAATATAGGTTTTATGTTTATTGTTGTTTAGGGCTCTATTCTAGAACTTTATTTTATGTTAAATATAGTTTTATCATTTTCTTTGGCAATAAAGAAAATGCTATAATTAAATTTTTCTTTATTATTTTAATTATTTATCGTTAAACTTAATTGTTTTAAAAGAATTAACTAATAAATCACTTTCAGTCTTATTTAAATTTTCTCCAATTATTGTTAATCTGTTTTTAGATTTTTTAACACTATCAATTGAGATTCCTGTAAATCCTTTACCTTCATTTTTAGGAATTCTTAATTTTGATTTATGTTTATCAATAATAATATACATATAAAATTCATTTAAAAACGTACCTTGAGCTTGATCTATTTCAGGAGTATAAGACCAAAATAAATTTTCCGTATCCATGCCCATTTCTTTATACTTTAAAAATTGTTTTCTAGAAAAAACTTTATTAGTTTCATTAAATTTCTCAGTATTTTCTCCAAAATCACTTGTTATGGTATCGCCTTTTGCAGTTATAATAACTCCTAAATAACTATCAATTCCTCTTTGATTTATTTCTTTCCAATCACTTGGTATGTCTATCTGATAATTTCCAATATTAATAGTTTTTGCTTTATCTTCATTACAACTGAAAATAAATATTGTTAGTAAGATGACTATTATTTTTTTGTACTTTTTCATTGTTATTTTATTTTATTTTTTGATAAAAAATCATTTACCTGTGTTTGAATCTTAGTGTTATAGTTTGTACTATTTTGAGATTGAATATAAATCCCATTTCCTTCTAGAGGACCTACTTGATTATACAAAATATTACCTCTTTCAGAAGCACTTGTAGAAGTAGTACCTGCTATGATTGATGGATTCATTAATCCTCCATTCTTATGCTCTAATCCTAAATTGTGACCTATTTCATGTTGAGCTGCTTGATTAAAAGTACTATTTTTTATTGTTCCAATTTCTACAGCACTTACTCTTCCTCCTTTAATTGCTAAACCTACAGGTTTAATGCCATTAGCTATTTTGGGTATATCATTTACTAACATCATGACGTGGTCATTTTCTCCAACTTCTTTTAAAGAGCTTACAACTTTATAATCAAGAAAAACATTTTGCAAATTATCAGATGCATAAATATCATTGCCTCTAAAATCTTTTTGCGCAACACCCGTCATTGACGATAGTTGAACAGACCCAACAGATTTATTAAACATTGTTTTAGATAAATCTGCACTGTTTGAGTTAACAATGGTTAAGGTCATTCTTATACTTATATCTCTTTGAACATAGTGAATATCTCCTTTTTTATTAGAAACGTTGGTGATTATATCATATGGTAATGGTGCCATTCCATCAGGATCAACAAAATTTATAGGATTATTGAAAGCATAAACATACGAACCATAATTAGGTGTTTTTTTTCTGAAAACGAATTTTAATTTGCGCACTACACAAATTTCAAAGAGTTACGCTTCAATTTATTCTTTTAAAAAAAAATATAAATTAGGGAAAGCACTTTTAAAGTTTTTTCCTTTAACTAAAGAATTGTTGCCATATTCTAATCCAACATCTATATAAGAGTGGATTATTTTTTTTTGTTCACTGTTTATTTTTGAAATGGATTTTATGTATTCCGTTTCACCTAATGTTGTAACTAGATCAACAATAACTGCCCCTTGATCATATCCAACGGCATTGTCAAACTCTAATAACGATAATTTTTTTATTGAATTTTCATCGCCAGTGAGGGCTTTCCTTAATAATTCACAATAATTAATAGATTTTTCATTTGCAACTGTACTTAACAATACACTAACCTCTATATTTTTTACAATACATTTATTGCTACAAGAGTTTATAAGTAATAGTAAAATGCACATACGCATAATTATATAAAAATTAGTTCTCATTATTCTTGTTTTTCCCAATCATCTTGAATTTTCTCATTTAATTTTATTTGTCAATATACTTAGATGGAATGGGGGAGATTCCGCGCGGCATTTGGCTACATATCCAAGCAATAGTACGTTGTTATTCTTTTCCTAAATTACTATTCTCAATATCTTCTCTAGAAAATCCTGCATTTAAAATCGCTAGTGTATCGGTGATTTCTTTTGAATAATTACCTCTAACTATTTCTGGAGATTCAGGCAAATATTTCATTTCATAAAACTTACCAATATCATTTTTTGTAGTTTTATATTCTATATCGCTTTCAAATGAAGTATATTTTTTATTGTCAATATAATACGTTAAATACACCGTTGAGGCCCATTTAGGAGGAGTAACAATAGAATCAAGTCTTGCGATTGTTTTTTTTCCATTTTCTTTTAATTTGTTATCAGTACAATAACCTCTTATATATGCGAATAAAAGAAGAGAAAACATCCCTCCAAAAAATAATATTGCCTTTGTTTTTACTTTCATAATTATTCTATTTCTTGTGAAGCTGAGTTAGCTCCAACTGCTACAAATCCTTTAAAATATTCTCTTACCATTGCTTCTCCAAAACTAGACCCCGAAAGATAATTATCTGTTGCTTTTCCAAAACGATTACTTAAAACTGCTGCACCTACTTGAACTGCCCATTTATTAAATGATTCTGGAGTTTGAGGGACTTGTCCTTTCATTATGTTTTTAGGTGTCCATCCTAAGGTTTCTCCAAAAATAGCAGGTCCCATTCCTGGTACAATTGAACTTGCTGTAGAAACAATATTAATATTCTCAAATTTTCTACGATTTGGATAATATTGAGCCGTCGCATTTGATAATACATGTATATCGCCCTAGCGCACTGTTACCTAATTTTCGGACTAGCTGTGGAAATAGAATATCTTATATTTTTTTTTAATGTAATGTACATTTCAAAAAAATCATAGAGATAGTTACTTATAAATCTTTCCCTCACATTTCCAAGGAAAAGTTAGTACTGTATCCTTCTTATGAATATTAAAAATTAATTCTCCTTTTCTTTTAATAATAGTATCTCCTATAGAAATGTGACTATTATATTCATACCAACCATTATTTGTCTTATATTCTCTTTTTTCACCTGATATTGGATCAATCCCACTAATATTAAATCTATAAGTCCCCGTATTTGGCTTATTATAAACAACAACGAGAAACTCATCATTCTTTCTTTTTTCTGCTAAACGATTACAATCAACTTTCATACAAGAATTGAAAGTCAAAACTAATAACATCAATAAAGAGTATTTCATATTTAATTATTTTTAGAATTATAAAATATTATCGTATTAGAGCCTGTAAATCCAGCATTGAATCCTACTTTCAAATCAAAACTTTTTGTTTCAACACCTTTATCTGAAAATCCAAAATTATTACTTTCAGCGGATTTAGAATAAGTCCCACCAAAAAGAAGTGAGCCAGTATAGCCTGTTGAAGTACCTCTTAATCCATCAAGTACGCCAGTGTTTCCTCCATAATTATCATACATATCAAAAGACAATCCACATCCCAATTTAGGCAATGCTAATGTACCATTATAACCAATGTTACCCCCATAGCTTCCAAAAAAAGCAAAATCTTTTTTTCTGTCAATTGCAATCCCTATGGCTCCATGAAATTCTCCAAAAAGTCCAGTATTTATATTAACATTTGTTGAAAATCCAGTTGCATCTGGTATATAAGGCGAATAAGGATTTTTACCGTCAATATATTTATAGGTGTCAAAATAACCTTGGTAATACGATGTTTTTTTATACCCCTTAATATTAACATTATTTAATGCAATAGTATTACCTAAATCTTTCGCTCCATTCTGTCCCATCCAAGTAGTCGTAGCTTTATTGTATTTCCAACTACCACTACTATCTGTATGAATAGCCCCATCATTTGCATCTACACCAGTAGGGGGTTCTGCAATCATACCTGTTGGATCAACAAAATTGATAGGATTATTGAAAGTATAAACATAGGAACCATAATTAGGCATTTTTTCACTTAACGGGTCTGGAGATATCCAGCGTCCTACAGCATCGCCAATAGGTTGTGCATAAGGATCTGTAGGGTCATGAATTATACGCCCGACAATTTGTTGGTTCTTTACATGCCAGCGTACTCTACCAATAGTGACGATACTATCTAGGTCATGAACTTCGAGATATTTTCCGTTGGTCAACGTTGCAACGGGTGCTTTTGAGCCGTATTTAGCAAATGGATTTCCTGCTAGAACATTTTTAGCTCTTCTTTCTTGTTCTTCTTTTGACAAAATTTCCTGAGCTGAAACTACATTAAAACTAAGGATTAAAAGTATTAAAAAATAAAGGGTTTTCATGAAATTAATTTTTATTAAATGCATTTATCTTTTTATTTTGATATTTGTTTTTTTCGGTTTTTAAAGAAACTAACCAACTGAGGTACACATTTTCGGGCATATTTCTGTATCCTATTTCATGAATAAAAGCGTATTGTTTTTCTAATTTTTTAAAGAGCAAATTTTGTTTTTCTTTATCGATTTCTTTTTCAATTAGAGTGTAGTTTGTTTCCGCTTTTAAAATCAATGCCGATGCAAAGTTTGGATATTGTTTTATGGCCAACTCGCAACATCTTAAAACGAATTCTCCATCATTATTAGGGAATCTAGCATTATAGTTTTCCGCTAAGTCAATTAAAACAAGGGCGATACTTTCATTATTATTTAAAGCTTTCATATATACTCCGTTAGCAATAGCATCAATATGCACAAAGCCCGACGCCATAATCCAAGCATCAATAGGAAACATGGCACTTGTTAATTCGGTATTGTACCAGCCCTCTTTTAGGCTGCGATGTTTGATATAAATATGATTTGGTGCTAGTGCTAGATTTGCTTCTACACCCAATTGTTCAGCAAGAATTTTATATAAATAGGGTAAAGAATGACAATTACCCTTTCGTGTTTCTAATAATTTTGAAACAAAAAGACTCTTTTTGGTCTGATGTCCAAAGACATCATTAAAATCATAACCAAAAGGTTTGTATTGATATACTATATTATTTGTAATTAAAGGAATAGTATCACACATGACTTGAAAAACAGCTGCCCATTTATTGACCTTTTCTTTATCCTTTTCAGGATAATCTAAAAAGCGTTCTTTGGTAAGAGCCAAAGTCAAATTATGTAAATTTTTCAGTTTCTTATTTAGCGAAACGGTGTCTAGGTTTCCATCTAAATAAGCATTTTCTACAGAAAAGACTGCTTTCTTAAAGCTGTAATTATTTTCATTGGCAATCATGCCATTGAGTAAAGTATAGCTATCTTCAAACAGATTCTCTTGTTTTTGCGCATTTGCACAAAAAAAGGAAATAAGTAATACTAGTATGTATATTGTTTTCTTCATTTTTTAATCTTTTTGTTTTTTTATAATTAGTCCTTTAAATTGTTTCTTAACTGTTTCGTTTTCTTGTTTGTGCTTTGCATCTTTTAGTGAACCTAACCAATTTTCATAAGCTTCAGCAGGCATGTGTTGATAGCCCAAATCTTTAATTCTTTTATACTGCTTATTCGATTTATTTAATAAATGGACCGCTTGAGGGTAAGCATTGATCTTTTGTAACTCTTTGTTATCTTCAGGATTTATGCCTATTTTATTTGTAACATATCTAAAAAATGCGTTGTCGTAATTTGCTTTAAGCATATTCGCATTGATATTATTAGGATATAATTCTATAGCTTTATTGATTACTTTTTCTATAAATCCATCGTAACCGTATTTTTGAACATATCCAACTGCCAAGTCAGTATAAAATTGAGATAGTAATTGTTGTTTGGACAAACCTTTCATGTAAATACGATTTTGAATCGCTTCTGCTTTTATAAATCCTGAGTTTAGAATAAATGATGAAACAGTATACACTCCGCGGGTAAGTTCCAGATTATACCACTTTCCTGTTTCATCTTGAAACTTGATATACATATGGTTTGGACTAAGTGCCAAATAGGCTTTTGCTCCGATTTCTTCTGCAAGTATTAAGTAATACAATGGCATGGAATGGCATTGTCCAGTTCCAGTACGCATAAGTTTAGTAACAAACATCTTAGACAAATCTTTGTTACCACTATAATCTTCAAAATCGTATTTTATCGGAAAGTGCTTTTCTTTGAAACCGTTTACTTCAAGTGGTTGAGTAAAGAATTCAAAAAGCATAAAATTTTTAAGTGCATTACTGTTAACATCATAATTCAATTCTTTCATCTTAGCTATCAAAAATTTACCAGTCTGCTTAATGGTTTTATCAAATAGATCTTTATCCAGTTTGTTTTCAAAATAGGCGTTTTCAATTTCAAAGTTTACATCTTTAACAGAGAAGTTTTCTTTGTTTAGTGTGAGCATTTTATCATAAACATTTCGATAATACTCTGTTCCCTTTAGATTTGAAAAAGTAGGTGGAACATAATTACTGTTTTTAGATTGATTACTCCATGAACTAATTAGCTTTAATCTTTCTTTTTTTCTCCTTTCAATCAGTTCGTTTTCTCGTATCAATTGGCGATTTTGCTGTTCCGTAATTTGCTGTTGTTGTTTTAAACCTAAAAAATCATTTTTATCAAAAATGTCTATTCTCGGTGCGTTCGGAAAATTAGGATGGGGGTTTGTATTGAAGGGAGTGTAATGATCATTAGGACTTGGAAATCTAACCTGTCCAGAGGTTAATATTGTTGACAAGAATAACGATATGCTTAAAATAATTTCGGTCAATTTCATTCCTTTTGTTTTTGGTTAAAATAGTATAAAATCTAATTAGTTTAAAATAATTCCTACAATGTAATTATTTTTAATAGATTAATACTGTTAAATTTTAAATTTAACACAAAAGGTAGGCTTGAGCATTACGGATTTTTACGGTATCGTACGCAGTACTACAGAGCAGTATTACTAAGAAAACCCTTTTTTATATTATTTTATTTAGTACTAGAAATAGCTTGAAAGTCAGGGCACTTCTTACGAGAATTTTCAATATTACTAGGGAAAAAATCAAACAAAAAAAACCTCAATTTTGTAAAATCGAGGTTTAAAATATAATTAGAGTTTTTACTCTACATCCAAATGAAGGTTTACAAAGGAGCAATACTATGGTTGCGGTTCTTCAATTTTATAACTTGAAAGGATCAAATAGGCAAAGCGAATTAGTCGAGTTATAAGATTGATTTAGTAATGAATGATCCTATAGCTTTTTAAAATCAGTAGGTTTCATGTTTTTCCTTTTTTTAAAGAAATTCGATAAATGGCTTTCATCCGTAAAACCAAATTCGTGCGCAATTTGCTTGATGGGCATTTGATTGTTTGAAATTCTTTTTTCGATTAATGTGGTGCGTAAATTATTGATATACGCTCTGTAGCTAATAGAAAATGTTCTTTTAAAATAAGCACTAAAATAAGTTTCGGCGATATTAAAATGAGCAGCAATTGTTTTTATCTGAACAGATTTAGGGTAATAAATATTCTGATGAATGTAAGATGTAATTTGTTCGTTATCAAAATTATTCCCTTTTACTTTAGGATTCATACCTCGCATCGTTTCTTTAATTAATCCGAAGATAGAAAGGATCTGATAGAAAACAATAGGCGAAGTGGTTACGTCAATTCGGCTGTTATAAGCGGTAATGTTCTCGATTGTGTTTTTTAGAATTGTTTTACAAGGTTCGTCTAGTTTAAGGACGGTCTCTTTAAGTAATCTATCTCTCATAAAACATTCTGGAGTATTTAGAAGTAAATCATCGCAGAAGAGGCTTTTGTTTGAATTGAAATAATTATCAGTAAATTTTATATATACAAATCGGGTACTTTTTTTAATATCAAAATAATGCTCGTCTTCGGGTGAAACGACAAATAAATCTCCTGATTTATAAGGAAGTAAGTTTTTGTTAAGGTGATGAATTCCATTTCCTTTAACGATATAAATTATTTCATAGTAGGTGTGACTATGAAAAGGGAGATGGAATTTTTCATCTTCAAATTCATGGATAACAAGCGTTTCAAATTGATTTAATTTCGGCATGCTCTATATATACAAGTTTATGTTGTAAATGTACAACTTATTTAAACTTCGGAAGAAGTAAATTTGTGCCATAGAAAATCTATTCCTTTTCTTAAAAAAATCAAATGAAAAAAAGTCTTATTGCGCTCTCATTGGGAGGTTTAACTATCGGAATCACAGAGTTTGTGATGATGGGTTTGTTACCAGATATTGCACAGAATATGAATGTTTCCATTCCGGTAGCTGGATATTTAATTTCAGCTTATGCTTTGGGTGTTGTAATTGGTGCACCGCTTTTAGTTATTATAGGTAGAAATTATCCACCAAAAAAAATGCTTTTAATTTTATCGATGATGTTGGCTGTATTTAATGCCCTTTCGATTATTGCGCCTACTTATGAATTATTGTTTGCTTCGAGATTACTTTCGGGATTGCCACACGGAGCATTTTTTGGAGTTGGAGCAGTTGTTGCTAGTCGTCTTGCGGATAAAGGAAAAGAAGCACAGGCTGTTTCTATAATGTTTGCAGGATTAACATTAGCAAATTTAATTGGTGTTCCAATTGGTACTTATATTGGGCATCATTTTTTATGGCGTTATACATTTGTTCTTATCGCCGCAATTGGACTACTTACATTTCTTTGTATTTATTTATGGATGCCAAATTTAGAATCGAATAATGGCGAAAGCATGAAAACACAGTTGCAGTTTTTTAAAAGAGCAGAGGCTTGGTTAATTATCGCAATAACAGCAATTGGTTTTGGAGGCTTGTTTTCTTGGATAAGTTACATCGCACCTTTACTTACTAGTGTTTCTGGATTTTCATCCGAAAGTGTTCCTTATATTTTAATCTTGGCAGGATTAGGAATGGTAATCGGAAACTTTATAGGAGGGAAATTAGCCGATAAATTTTCGCCTGCTTCTACAGTCATGATGTTACTTTTGGTTATGGCAATCGATTTACTTTTGGTTTATTCTTTTTCTTCTAATCAATATGCTTCTTTGTTTCTAACATTCTTAACAGGTTGTGTTTCGTTTTCGATCGTGGCACCAATTCAAATGTTAATGATTCAAACAGCAACTGGAGCCGAAATGATTGCATCCGCAGCGATCCAGGCTAGTTTTAATATAGGAAATGCATTAGGTGCTTTTCTAGGAGGATTACCTTTAATTGCAGGATATAGTTATGCATCGCCTAACCTCATTGGTGTTGGAATGTCGGCTTTGGGAATACTTATTACTTTTGTGTTTATTCAAAGAGAAAAGCGTATTCTTAAATTACAAAAGGTTTAATTAAAATCATATTTAAAAAAGACAAGTCTAATCGATTTGTCTTTTTTGTTAGTAGATATCTCTTTTAGGAATTAAATTATTTTAAATAAAAGTCTATTTTTACTTTAACGATGTTGGTTTTAATGACTGTATTATAAAATGAAATGCAATGAGTAGCAATAAAATGATTAAGGCCGTGTCTTACGGTGAGGTGCTTTGGGATGTTTTTGGTAATGAAAAGAAAATAGGAGGTGCTCCACTTAATGTTGCTTTAAGGATGAAAACATTAGGATGTGATGTTGCAATGATTAGTTGTGTAGGTAATGATGCTGATGGAATTGCAATTATAGAACACGTAAAGAATTTAGGTTTAGATACAGCTGCTATTTTGAAATCAGAAGAATTCTCGACTGGTTTGGTTCAAGTTTCTCTAAATGATACAGGATCGGCTAGTTATGAAATAAATTACCCATCGGCTTGGGATAAGATCGTTGTTAATGATACAGCCCGTGAATTGGTTGCAAATGCAGCTGTGCTTATTTATGGAAGTTTAGTTTGTAGAGATTCCGTATCGCGTTTGACATTAGAAGAGTTGCTTAAAAATGATGTTTATAAAGTTTTTGATGTCAATTTAAGAAAACCCCATTATTCGTATGATATAATCGAAAAGCTAATGCAATCTGCCAATTTTATAAAATTCAACGACGAAGAGTTGTTGGAAATTGCTGCTGTTATGAAATCTCCTTTTACAAGTTTAGAAGAGAACATGGCATTTATGGCAGAAAAAACAAATTCTAAAGCGATGTGCGTTACCAAAGGGAAAGAGGGAGCATTGTTATTGTGGGAAGGGAAAATGTATCAGAATGCAGGTTATCCGATTAAAGTGGCTGACACGGTAGGAGCTGGCGATTCATTTCTTGCAACCTTAATTACGTCGTTGCTGACAGATGAAAGTAATCCGCAAAGAGCCATTGATTTAGCTTGTGCAGTTGGTGCTTTAGTGGCAGGATCTGTAGGGGCAAATCCTGATATCACATCTACTCAAGTTGATGAATTAATGCAAAGAAGGGTTTAGTTTTTATTTCACATCAATTCCAGTTACTAATACTTTACAAAGATATTTGTATAATAGTTTCTCCCGTTAATAGGGTTTTTGGTTATAGAAATCCCAAAGTCACTATAATCTCCTGTGATGTTTTTTTTGTGAAGTGGACTCGCTAGCCAAGCATTAACCGCCGCCCGAGGAGTTTTATAGTTGTAAGCAACATTTTCACTTACTTTTATAACGCCAAGAGCTTTGATGATGTCTTCTGAACGGGCTACAAAATTATCGTGACCAACTGCATTGTTGGTTATCATGTAATTATTGTGCTCTTCGGATTTTACAGAAACATAGTTAATTGTTTCCAGTGGATTCAAACCAATACTGATTCTGTATTCGTTAATTAAATTAGTTACTTCTAATTCTTCGGGAGTATAATTGTAAGCTACATTTGCTTCGGGAGTTGGACCTAATGCAATACTATTGCCTAGAACATCATTAGTACAGGAAGCGAGTGTTGTTATTAATGTGATAACGAATGTAATTCGACTAATTTTTTTTATCATGATAAAATATAATTTACTGATTTAAAAGTGTTTATTTCAGTCGGCAAAGTTCCGTTAAGTATATTTTTTCGGGTATCATTAAAAATTTTAAAAATAGCAGATTAGGGTTTTTTTTGCCTTATATATGATTGGTAATGATGTTTTTTTAGAAATTATCGTACTTTAAGTTGATTAAAGACGGATAAACTACAAGTGTTAATATTATTAGTAATGATGCTTAATTTTAGTTTAAAAGTAATTTTATAGGAATAGTCTTTTGAAAAGAGATATGTTAAAGTGCGTGATTAATTTTAGATTTCATTTAAAAAGGAATGAAATCGGTATGTTTTGAGTGTTATTTAACAGATTAATTTTATTTTTTTTAATGTGTCTTTTTTTGGGTTTAATTTTTGTTTTGATATTACATTAAAAATAATTATTTGTCAACTTTGTTATGTTAGTAAATTTTTATTTTATTGATTATTAAGGTTTTAGTTTGTTTTGTTTGTCAACTTTTTGCTTGTCATTTTTTTTATAGTTTAATTATTTTTAAATTTACTAAAGAATTAAATATTTAAAAAATGCACTATCATGGATGAATTATTAGCTACAAAAAACAATGCAATTACCTATACGCAAGAAGAGGCAATAGAAGCATCTTTGGCTTATTTTAAGGGAGATAGTCTTGCCGCAACAGTTTGGGTCAGCAAGTATGCCCTTAAAGATTCTCAAGGAAATATTTATGAGTCATCTCCTAATGATATGCACCACCGTATTGCAGGTGAAATAGCTCGAATTGAAAAAAAATATAGTAATCCGTTATCTGAGGATGAAATTTTTAATTTGATAAAAGATTTTAAATATTTAGTACCTCAAGGTAGTCCTATGACTGGTATTGGAAATCCGTTTCAAGTTGCTTCTTTATCTAATTGTTTTGTAATTGGTAATGATAATTCGGATTCATATGGTGGAATTATGAAGACGGATCAGGAGCAAGTACAATTGATGAAAAGACGTGGAGGAGTGGGGCATGATTTGTCACATATTCGTCCTAAAGGATCACCAGTAAAAAATTCGGCATTAACCTCTACAGGATTAGTACCATTTATGGAGCGTTATTCTAATTCAACTCGTGAAGTTGCTCAAGATGGTCGTCGTGGAGCATTGATGCTTTCTGTATCTATTAATCATCCTGATGCGGCCGATTTTATTGATGCAAAAATGGAGCAAGGTAAAGTTACAGGTGCCAATGTGTCTGTACGTATCGATGATGCTTTTATGAAAGCCGTTAAAGAAGATGCTATATATGTTCAGAAATACCCAATTTTTAGTGCTAATCCATTATATACAAAAGAGGTTAAGGCAAAAGAACTATGGAATAAAATTATTCATAATGCATGGAAATCTGCAGAACCTGGAATTTTATTTTGGGATACTATAATTAATGAATCTTTGCCAGATTGTTATGCCGATTTGGGATACAAAACGCTATCTACAAATCCGTGTGGAGAGATTCCGCTTTGCGCCTACGATTCCTGTCGTTTACTAGCTATAAATTTATTGTCTTATGTAGATAATCCTTTTACCAAAGAAGCTTCATTTGATTTTATTCTTTTCAAAAATCATGTCGCTGCCGCTCAAAGAATAATGGACGATATTATTGATCTAGAATTAGAAAAGATTGATGCTATATTGGCAAAAATAGATGCTGATCCCGAAAGTGATGAAGTAAAAATGGTGGAGAAAAACTTATGGCTTAATATTAGAAATAAAGCAAAAGAGGGGCGTCGTACAGGAATCGGAATTACTGCAGAAGGGGATATGCTTGCAGCTCTTGGATTGCGCTATGCAAGTGAAGAAGGAGTTATTTTTTCTGAACAAATACATAAAACACTTGCTATAGAGGCATATCGAGGTTCGGTACATCTTGCCAAAGAACGTGGCATGTTTGCTATATACGATTCAGAAAGAGAGGAAAATAATCCATTCTTACTTAGATTAAAAGATGCCGATGCCGAATTATATTACGAAATGAAAGAACACGGCCGTCGTAATATTGCATTACTTACTATTGCTCCAACAGGAACAACGAGTTTAATGACGCAAACAACATCGGGTATCGAGCCTGTTTTTTTACCCGTTTACAAACGAAGAAGAAAAGTGAATCCAAATGATAAAGATGCTCGCGTAGATTTTGTTGATGAGGTTGGAGACAGTTGGGAAGAATATGTAGTTTTTCATCATCGATTTAAAGAATGGATGCTTGTAAACGGATATGATGTTTCTAAAAATTACAGTCAGGAAGAAATTGATGAGTTGGTAAAAAAATCACCTTATTATAAAGCTACAAGTAATGATATTGATTGGTTAAGTAAAGTACGTATGCAAGGTAAGATACAAAAATGGGTAGACCATTCCATATCAGTTACCATAAATGTACCCAATGAGACACCCGAAGAAATGGTGGATAAATTGTACATGGAAGCATGGGAATCAGGATGTAAAGGAGTTACGGTATATCGCGATGGTTCACGTTCGGGAGTGCTTATTGCTAATACAGAAAAGAAAGAAGAAGTTGCAGAGACTGCACCAAGTATTTTCCCGACTAAACGTCCTCAGATATTAGAAGCTGATGTAGTTCGTTTTCAGAATAGTAAAGACAAATGGATTGCTTTTATTGGATTGATAGACGGCAAACCTTATGAAATTTTCACTGGTCTTGTAGATGATGAAGATGGTATTTTGATTCCGCGTTGGGTATCAGAAGGATTTATTATCAAAAACAAGAATGAAGACGGAAGCAGTCGCTATGATTTTCAGTACAAAAACACAAGAGGTTATAAAACGACTATCGAGGGACTTTCGCATAAATTTAACCCTGAATATTGGAATTACGCCAAGTTAATATCAAGTACATTGCGACACGGAATGCCTATTGATAAAGCGGTTGAATTAATAAGCAGTTTGCAATTGGATGGTGAATCTATAAATACTTGGAAAAACGGCGTTGCTCGTGCTCTTAAACGTTATATTGTAGATGGTACCGAAGCACATGGTCAAAAATGTAGTAACTGTAATTCAGAGAATCTTATTTATCAAGAAGGTTGCCTTACTTGCAATGATTGTGGTTCGTCTAAATGTGGTTAATATTGATTTGTTATATTGATAAGTAATCTAACAAAAATCGCCTGCAAAGATTCTCTATGCAGGCGATTTTGTTTATTTGAAAATGGTAAAATTAAAGTTTCTCATAAGTCGATTCTGTTCCACCAGCCGCTATAACGCTATTGAAAAGAATCAGTTTTTTATCTTCTAGAAACACATATGTTTTCTCTTTATCATCATAAAATATAATGCTATAGTTGGCTTTGTGATTATTTATCGTTGTGTCTTCTGGAAAAATAGTGTAGGTCCCTTCTTCCTCTTTTTTTCCTTCATAATAACGTTCGAATTTTAGTCCTTCAAAATTTATTAAATTTCGATTTCCAGGTTTAAAGACTGGATCTGCATTTGCAACTTGGATACCTTCTATGTGTCGGAGCTCCCATGAGCCGTTTAATTCGTCTGTTACCGATTTTTTTCCACAACTCGAAATTGTAAAAAGTACCACAAAAGGTACTAATAGGTTTAAAATGTTTTTCATCTGTTTTTATTTGTAAGATATTATAAAATTAAGGTTTTATCACTTTGGCTAAAACTTGTGGTATTTGTATTAAATCATAGTCATCAGTGAAGACAATATATTGGTTGTGCCACGAAGGAGAAAACTTTTCTTTAAAATCCCTGAGTCCTTTATAATGTGAAAATGATTTTACTTTTTTATATACATATTTCATCGATTTCTCTTGAATTGTTGTTGGGTTTTCAATACCACTCATTGGCGCAAGACCAATATTTACGGCAGTAAGATTTTGAGATTTTAAGTGATTAAAAAGTTCAATCAAAATGAAATCAATTATGCCATTTGGAGCATCGGTAGTTTTTCTGATAAGGTCATAGGTTCCTTCGTTTTTAGTGTAATCTGGAATGATGTTAAGGAATGCGATAATTTTTTCTTCGCTATTTTCAACCGTAATTAAAGTTTGCTTTTTTAATTCATCCCATAAAAAAATACCTTGTGAGAAAAGAATTTCTTTACGTCCGGTTTCTTCTAGCCATTCGTCACTTACAGATTGTATTTTTTGTAATAAACCATCTTTTATTGGCGGTAAATTAATGGCGGTTTTTAATTGTAAATCGCTTATTTTTTTTAATCCATTGCGCAATGATTTTTTACTACCGCCTTCTAGATTAAAAGTTGTTAAATCAACAACGCCTTCCTGACCAATAAAAAAACATTTTTTTCCAAGTGATTTATAGGTTTCCAGATTTTTTTCTGGAATACGGTAATACATGCTTTTTAATCCTGCTTCGTAACAATAATTATCAAATTCAATTATACATTGTTTCATTTCGGTTTCATCTTTAGCAACGGGATTCTCGAGTACAACTGCAAAATTGCTCGAAACACGATAGGCTAGGAACGAATCCTTATTTTGAGAAATAAATAAAAGTTTGTCAAAGTAAGTTTTAAAATAGTCTAAAGACGAATTTCCATATTTTTCTAATAGTTCATTTGCAATTTCTTTTTCAGCACTGGTTACTGTATTTTTTGATATATAAGGTTTAATTAGTGTGTATATTAAGAAAACGAATGATGTAAAACCGCTAATTTTAATGGATGCGAGAAAGTGTTTTGAGAAATTATCTAAAGGAACCAAATAGTAACTCCCTAGCAAAAAGTAATTTTGTAGTGTATAGCGTATCGATTGTCCAATACTAAAATCAATATTAAAATGCTTTTTGTCTAAAAAATAGAATCCAACTATTCCATAAATTAATACAGCTATAACACTTAAAATTGCTGTTTGCAATCCCAATAAACGAAGTTTAGGATTGGTTTTGATATAATATTCTTTTCGAGTTGCAATTAAACAAATGCATACTAGCAAGGCAAGTGTTGATTCTTCAAAATCGAATGCCTTGGTAAGATTCCCTACAAGAGAAATCACCGATAATCCTAAACCAAACCACCAAGCCATTTTTAAGCCCTTTAGCATAAAAGATGAGGTAACTAGCAAGAATAATCCAGAAGCAAAAACGAGATAATTAGATAAATGAATAGCCTCTAAAGGAAGGATACTTTTTAATTGAATTAATCGATCACTAATAGCAGGAGTTAGTACCGAAACGATATTTATTATTCCAAGAAAGAATAATAACAAGGCAGGAATAACTCTCATTAAAAGTTTATTTATTTTGGATAAAAAAGTAAGCAATCCTGCAACGAGTGGGAGCCAGAATTCAAATACTCGGTATAATAATGTTATGGCTATTGCTTGGGAACTTGTAAACCCATATTGAATCAAGATAAACCCCATAGAAACTTCTACCGGACCCAAGCCGCGAAGAAGAGGAGATATGATAAGAAAGATTACCGCAATTATGTACCCCATTGATGCCGCTACCAATGAAGGTTCAAATTGTAGTGCAATCATAGCAATATACAAATGAGCAATTCCGATAATGTCGATAAGAATAGAGACTAAAATGGTATAAATGAATTGGGTTCTATTAATCGTATTGTTTTGTAAATCGGTGAGGAAAATCTCTGTTTTAGGAAACCATTTTAAAAGTAATTTATAAGCGCTTCCATTGTTTAATATTGAATTAAATAACAAGAACAACCCCGTTATTAATAAGATGATTGTAAATAAGCCAATCCACTCACTAGAAGCTATTTTTCCATATAATAAAGCGTAAATGAATAGTGGAATTCCAATAGTTAGGACAGATAAAATTCCAATAAATCCATAAATGGCAGATGCTAAATGAATCTGTGTTTTTTCGATGCCTCTTTTGGTTAGCGGTTCTGTAAAGAAATAGAGCGAAGTGATACCACCAGCAGGAATAAATACGCTTATGAAATTTCTTTTTAAAAATAAAATAAGCGCTTGTTTAAGTTTGATTGTGACGCCAATTGCCGAAAAAGAATAGATATACATCACTCCTTGAAGAAAAATGTAAAATAGAGTTGTAAAAATACCAGCAACTATCCATTCTATTTTTGCATTTGTAAAACTATTTTTAACCTGAGATAGTTCAGTTTGTTCTTGTTTAATAAACCAGATGGCAACTCCAAGAAAGAAAAGTGTTACTATAAATTGAATTATTATTTTTCCATTTCTGGATAATAACGGAACACTTTGTTCTTTTAAAGTTTGGATATAATTATTGAATTTTGATGGCGTTTTCAATATTATTTTAATTAAGTATCTTAGTATAAATATATTGTATTATTTTTTAAAAAGATGTAAATAATCTAATTATGATAAATATACAGGTTAAATCATTAAAAATTAATCTGATTTTCATTTAAGTGCAGTAGTTTTAAATACAAATTAAATCAAGTATTAATTTTAAAACAATACAAATCATGAAAAAACTATTCTTGGCTTTAACCATTTTGTATGGTGCGACAATGTTTGGTCAAACAGAAGCTAAATCAGATAAAGAAATTATACCTCCAGTAGCAGTTACGATTGCATTTCAAAAAGAATTTTCAGGAATAATTCCAACCTGGACGCGGGATTTTGAAGGAGAAGATTCAGAACATATCAGGTATCTAGCAAAATTTAATACAGGTTCCTTTGCAGGATTAGCAGTTTATGACAACAATGGTAATTTAAAAGCGTATGAATTGGCAATAGCCAAAAACGAGCTCCCTAAAGCGGTTTTAAATTATATACAAAAGAATTATCCAGATGAAACTATTAGGGAAGCTGCTAAGCTTATCGATGGCAATAATGTTATTACATACGAAGTAGGTATCATAAAAGACAAGAAATTTATTGATTTGGTATTTGATAAAAAAGGCGGATTTCTTGAGGTAACAGAAAAGAATTAATTTGATAAAAAACACACATCATAAGTTACTTACCTAATAGAATATTTTAAAGCATCGAAATAATATTTAATGAGAGTATCTAGTAGAAAATGATTCCCCGTTGAGTAAAACTATAAAAAAGATAGGCTGTATTGGGGCTTTATAACTTTAAATATTTATTTTTGAAAATGTATAATTAATAGTATCATTGTCTTGAGCAACTATTCCATTCCTACTTTATCTGTTGGTACTATTCTCGGTGAAGAGACTTTAGGTATTACACTATTTCAGCATAGTGTAAAAGGGCGTGATGCATTTGAAGAACCTCATAAGCATGATTTTTATATGTTGTTCTTTGTAGAGAAAGGTTCAGGATTTCACAATATAGATTTTACTCAACATAATGTTGCAGATAATCAGGTTTATTTTATGCGACCAGGTCAAGTCCATAATTGGTTGCTTAATGCAAATACGCAAGGATTTCAACTGATGGTTTCGGCTGAAATAATTACTATTTTTTCTAATTTATCACAGCTTCCATTTTTTGGTCAAGGCGTTCCATCATGTCTTTCTTCAACTAAAGAAGAATTTCAAGAATTTAAAAAACATTTGCTTGAGATAGAAAAAGGGCTATCTCAAGATGATTTACTTTCAAAAGAAATAATTCTACTTCGATTGCATTTACTTTTTAAGCTATTGCAAAAAGATTATTTAGATCAATTTCCTGAATATCATTTTTTGGGTAAGCCCGAAAAAGTAATAAAAAGGTTTAATGATTTAATCGATATTCATTTTCAAACTGAATCTTCGGTACGTTTTTACGCGGATAAACTCAGTATTACACCTAATTATCTTAATATTTTGTCTCAGAAGTATTTAATGATGCCTGCAGGCGATGTTATTAAAGAAAGAACAATTCTCGAGGCGAAACGTTTTCTTACTAGTACCGATTTATCTATAAAAGAAATTGCCTACCAATTGGGATTTAATGATAATGCATATTTTAGTAAGGTATTTAAAAAATATGCTGGAAAAACTCCAGGTGATTTCAAAGAAAGTTATAATCTTTACCATCCTTCTCAGCAATAATACCATTACTGTTTAAAATTCTAACCGATTTTTGTAAACATAAATGTTGCTTGTTTTCGAGCATAATTATAAAATTTAAAAAATAAACATGGGGAATGTCTTAAACAGAAGTAATCTACGGTATTGCTTAATTTTTAGCGTGCTATTATTGATTGGTTGCTCATCTAAACAAACAGATTTAAACAAAGATAGTATGGCAAGTAAAACACTTTTAGAAGCAGTTGAAGCTAGTGATTTGGAGAGTGTAATTACTCTTTTAAAAGACAATCCTTCATTAGAAGTAAAAAATAAGGATGGAGAAACTCCATTAATGAAAGCAGTTTATAATCAAGATAATGAATTAGCAATCGCATTAATTAATGCTGGTGCCGATGTAAACGCACAAGATAAAATGCTTAATAGTCCGTTTTTATATGCTGGAGCCGAAGGTAATCTTAAAATCGTAAAAGAGGCCTTGAAACACGGAGCTAATTTTGGTGTTTATAATCGATATGGAGGTTCAGCACTTATTCCAGCAGCCGAAAAAGGGCATTTGGAAGTAGTAAAAATTTTAGTAAATACGCCCAATTTTCCAAAAGATCATATTAATAATTTAGGTTGGACAGCTTTATTAGAAGCTGTTATACTTAGTGATGGTGGTACAGTACATGTAAATATTATAAAAGCTTTAATAGCTGGTGGCTGTAATGTAAATATTGCTGATAAAAATGGTGTGACTTCATTAGCTCATGCTAAAAAACTGGGTTATAAAGAAATGATAAAAGTATTAGAACAAGCTAATGCGAAATAAAATACTAGGTATGGAAGATAATAAAATAAGCAGAAAAAAATTTTTAGGATTAGGAGCTGCCGCAACTGGTGCTGCGTTGTTTTCAGGAATTGGAGCTTCTGCAATGGCACAAGGGCAATCTGAGGAAGAAAAAAAGACTGCTTTAAAAGAATATATTTTAATCAATGCAAGATTAGAAGAAGGTTTTGAATACAATGAAAAGAACGAAGTTGTTGCAACTAAAACTTCTTTATATAATTTGCATATTGCCGATGGTAAAATAAAAAGTATTACCACAGGAAAGCTAATTACAAAATTAAAAACGGTTGATGCCAAAGGTTTGCTAATGCTACCAGGATTGCGTGATATGCATATTCATATAGATAAAACGTACTACGGAGGAGCTTGGAATGCTGCACCAAGAAAAGGATATACTGTAAAAGATATGATTACGCTGGAGCAAAAATTAATTCCACAACTGCTTACTGATTCTCAGCATAAAGCCGAAGAAGCTATTAAGCTAATGCAAAGTCAGGGAAGTTATTTTGCCCGTTGCCAATGTAATATTGATCCTGTTAGCGGACTCAAAAGTTTGGAGCATTTGCTTGCCGCTTTAGACAAGAATAAAGATAGTTTTGGATGGGAGATTGTAGCTTTCCCTCAACACGGAATTTTATATTCGCAATCTGAACCTTTATTAAGAGAAGCTGCCAAAATGGGAGTTGATTTCATAGGTGGATTGGATCCTACAAGTGTTGATGGCGATATGGAAAAATCGCTTGATGCAATGTTTCAAATTGCAATTGATACCAATAAAGGAATTGATATTCACTTGCATGAAGCACCACCATCGGGTAAATCTGAGATAGAATATATTATAAAAAGAACGGAAGAAAATAAGCAATTACAAGGAAAAACATATATAAGTCATGGTTTTGCTCTTGCAAAAATGGATCCTAAAGATTTAGAAAAAGTAGCTGAACAAATGGGGGCTCTTGGTATTGGAGTAGTTTCGACAATTCCTATTGGTAAAACGATAATGCCAATTCCGACATTAAAAAAACATGGTGTAAAATTAATGACAGGAACTGATAGTATCGTTGATCACTGGATGCCTTTTGGGACTTGCGATATGTTAGAAAAAGCTAAATTATGTGCGCAATTGTATGGTTGGACAGATGAGTATAGTTTAAGTCGTGCCTTGCATATTGCGACTACAAATGAAATTTTGCCTCTTAATGATGCAGGAACTAGAGTGTGGCCTGCAGTGGGGAATGATGCTAATTTTATTTTGGTAAAAGCAAGCTGTTCTGCTGAAGCAGTTGCTCGCCTTCCGAAACGCGAAGGGGTATTTTATAATGGTAAGTTGATAGCTGGTGAGATGATATAGAGGTCTCAGTATTCAGTCTCAGTCTCAGTCTCAGTCTCAGTCTCAATCGCAGTCGCAGTCTCAGTCGCAGTCTCAGTCGCAGTCTCAGTCGCAGTCTCAGTCGCAGTCTCAGTCGCAGTCTCAGTCGCAGTCTCAGTCGCAGTCGCAGTCTCAGTCGCAGTCGCAGTCTCAGTCGCAGTCGCAGTCGCAGTCGCAGTCTCAGTCGCAGTCGCAGTCGCAGTCGCAGTCGCAGTCGCAGTCGCAGTCGCAGTCGCAGTCGCAGTCGCAGTCGCAGTCGCAGTGTTCACTGCTATATAAAAAAAAAGATTTTGCATTGCAAAATCTTTTTTTTTATGAGACAAACTGTAAACTGTAAACTGTAAACTGTAAACTGTAAACTGTAAACTGTAAACTGTAAACTGTAAACTGTAAACTGTAAACTGTAAACTGTAAACTGTAAACTGTAAACTGTAAACTGTAAACTGTAAACTGTAAACTGTAAACTGTAAACTGTAAACTGTAAACTGTAAACTGTAAACTGTAAACTGTAAACTGTAAACTGTAAACTGTAAACTGTAAACTGTAAACTGTAAACTGTAAACTGTAAACTGTAAACTGTAAACTGTAAACTGTAAACTGTAAACTGTAAACTGTAAACTGTAAACTGTAAACTGTAAACTGTAAACTGTAAACTGTAAACTGTAAACTGTAAACTGTAAACTGTAAACTGTAAACTGTAAACTGTAAACTGTCCTTCGACTCCGCTCAGGATGACACTGTTAATTCCTGTAAACTGAATACTGTAAACTAAAAAACTACCATCCTTTTACAGCTCCTCCTTTAAATTCTTTTTCAGCAGCTTTTTCTACTTCTTCTGATTGGAATGCTTTAAGGAATTTTTTAACTTTTTCTTCGTTTTTATTATCTTCTCTAGAAACGATTAAGTTCACGTAAGGAGAATCTTTATCTTCTACAAATAAGGCGTCTCTAGATGGCACAAGACCTGCTTGTGATGAGAATGTATTGTTGATAATAGCAATAGTTACGTTAGCATCGTCTAATGCTCTTGCAATTTGTGGTGCTTCTAGTTCTAGAATTTTTAAGTTCTTAGGGTTTTCTGCGATATCAGTTACTTTTGGCAAAAGGCCAACACCATCTTTAAGTTTGATAAGTCCATTTTTTTGTAATAACAATAACGAACGACCACCATTTGTTGGGTCATTAGGGATAATGATAGTACTTTCAGGTTGTAATTCAGCTAGTGTTTTTATTTTTTTAGAGTATCCAGCTATCGGATAAACAAAAGTTTTTCCAACGATAGCCAGTTTGTATCCTCTTTGTTTAGATTGTTCGTCAAGATACGGTTTGTGTTGAAATGCATTTACGTCAATATCTCCTTGGTTTAATGCTTCGTTAGGAACTACATAATCATTAAATGTGATTAGTTCTACATCAAGTCCGTATTTTTCTTTAGCCACTTTTTGAGCCGCTTGTGCTACAACAAATTCAGGTCCTGCAGCAACACCAACTTTAATATGATTTGGATCGTTTTTTTTGTCTTTTCCACAGTTAGCAAATACTAATGAAAGAAGCAGTACTCCTGCAAGTGTTGAAAATTTAATCTTTGTATTCATAGTCTTATTTTTAATTATAATTATTTTATCTGTGATCAAAACGTTTTGAAAGTGCATCTCCAGCAAATTGTATTATAAATACTAGAGCAACTAAAAGAATCAATACGATGTTCATGATTGTAGCATCATAACCGATGTATCCGTATTGGTATCCAATTTGTCCTAAGCCACCTGCGCCTACAGCACCGCCCATTGCAGAATAACCTACAAGTGTGATTAGTGTAATCGATGCCGCATTGATAATAGAAGGAAGGGCTTCTGGTAATAATACCTTGTAAACAATTTGAAAAGGTGTCGCTCCCAATGCTCTCGCCGCTTCTATCAATCCAGAAGGCAATCCCAAAAGACTGTTCTCAACTAATCGCGCAATAAAAGGAGCAGCTCCAATGCTAAGAGGAACTAATGCGGCACTAACCCCGATAGATGTTCCTACTAATGCTCTTGTAAAAGGAATCATCCAGACAATTAAAATGATAAATGGAATGGATCTGAAAATGTTGACTATCACCGATAAAATTCGGTTAAATACAACATGTTCCATAATTTGTCCTTTACGAGTTAAGAATAGGAAGATACCTGCTGGAAGCCCCAATACGAAACCGAAGAATCCAGAAAGTAAGGTCATTATAATAGTTTCTAATGTACCTTTTAATAATAAAATTATAATAGATTCAGACATAGCCTAATATTTCAGTTTTAATATGTTTTTCTTTAAAAAAGTTGATTGCTTGGTTTTGCTCACTTTCGTCACCAGAAAGTTCTACAATAAGGATTCCAAAATTTGCATCACCAGCAAATGCAGTTTGTGCTGTTATAATATTGGCATTAACATTAAATTTTCTTGCTGCCTGTGTAAGGATAGGTTCATTGACCGATTTACCATTTAACTCTAATCGCAATAAAGGATTCAGTCCGTTTTTGTAAACTGCAGAGAGACGCTCTTGATATATTTCAGGAATTTCAATGTGTAATGATGAGGCAATAAATTCGCTTGTTAAAGCATGCTTCGGATTAGCAAATATTTCGCCGATAGTTCCTTGTTCTATTAATTCGCCATTACTAATTACGGCAACTTCATCACAAATAGCTTTTACAACTTCCATTTGATGCGTAATAAGCAATATGGTAATGTTTAAACGTTTGTTTATGTCTTTCAATAAATTTAGAATAGATCTTGTCGTACCAGGATCCAAAGCACTTGTGGCTTCATCACACAACAATACTTTAGGATTATTAGCCAAAGTTCTTGCAATAGCGACACGTTGTTTTTGCCCTCCTGAAAGACTTGCAGGATAATCGTTTATTTTTTCTTTAAGACCAACCAGTTCTAGTAATTCTTTTACTCTGTCTTTAATTTCATCTTTAGAAACGCCAGCTAATTCTAGTGGAAAAGCAACATTATCAAAAACAGTTCTAGATGATAATAAATTAAAATGCTGAAAAATCATCCCGATTTGTCTTCTTTCTTGTGCTAATGCAGCATTTGAAAGACTTAATAAATATTTTCCTCCAACGATTACATCGCCAGATGTTGGTTTCTCTAGTAAGTTAATGCAGCGTATAAGTGTACTTTTTCCTGCTCCTGAAGTACCGATTACTCCAAAAATTTTCCCTTCTGGCACATGAAGCGAGACGTTATTAAGGGCTGTAATTTCCCTTCCTGTCTTATGGAATTTTTTGGTTATATTTTTTAATTCTATCATATCTAGCTATTTGTAATCATTAATAAGATAAAGGAGATGTCAAATTCTTTAAGAATTGAAGCCAACCAATTGAAGCCAACTAAACGTTCTTTTTTATTATAGTCCTTTATATTATTATGCAAAGGTAACTCAGAAATTTAAATAATAAAATCTATGGGTTAAGTAGAATAAGATAAAATGTTAATTTTAAAATGAATTTTACTAGAGATGATGATTTATTCTGTTTATTTTTTATGATTCAAAAAGCTAAATTTGTATTAAAAACAAAGTTAAACTTGTTAAAATGATATATAAGGTTTATTTTTTTGTTATAAATATCTAATAATTGCTTAAATTTAAAACAATTTAAAATATCAAGCTAAAAATACGCCATAATCATTGTTTTTAATATGCCGAAAACCAAAATTATAGAAAAACTTAAGCTTCCAAATGTTTATATTCTTTTACTAATAGTATTTTTATCTTGTACATTATTAATTTTTATTAATTTTTACACAATTGAGATTTTATCTGCAAATAGAGCGTATGTTAATGGAGAGTCGCATTATTCAAAAGGGCAGAAGGATGCAGTAAGGCATCTTATAACCTATTTGTATACTGGAGATAAAGAACAATGGGAGTTATATAAAAAAGAAATAAAAGTTCCACAGGGGGTTGGAGAAGCCCGAATTTTACTATTGTCAAACGGTGATGTCAATGCCATTAAAGAAGGATTAAGAGACGGACGTAATAATGAAAAGGATTTAGATGACATGATTTGGCTCTTTAGAAACTTTAAATCAGTTTCTTTTTTAGCAAAAGCTATTTCTATATGGGAAGAAGCAGATAATTTAGTTGATCAATTAGAAGTAACAGGAGGAATTATTGATAAGAGAATTACAAATTCATCTTTAAATGAAGTCGATAAAAAGCAATTTCTTAATTTACTTAGTGCATTAAGTGATAAGCTGACAATAAAAGAGCTTGAGTTTTCAAATACATTAGGAGAAGGTACTCGCGCAATTAAAAACCAATTGATATTAACGAATATTATTTTTATTTTAATAATTGTAAGTAGTGTTTGCATCTATTATTCGATTATGGTAAAGAAGATTATGATATCGAAAAAGGAAGTAGAAGCGAAAAATGAAAACTTAATTTTAGCAAACAGAGAACTCGATAGATTTGTTTATAGTGCTTCACATGATTTAAGATCTCCAATTACATCTCTTAAAGGATTAATAGAGATTACGCAAATGGAAGATGATTTAGGGCAGATACGAGAATATCTAAACTTGATGAAGTTAAGTTTAATTAGACAGGATCAATTTATAAGTGATATTATAGATTACTCTAAAAATAAACGTAAAGGAGTTGTTTTAGAAAACATTAGTTTAATAAAATTATTCGAAGGAGCAATAATACAACACACTCATATAGAAAATGCAGATCGTATTATTGTAGATATTGAAATTTTGGTAGATGTTATTAAAAGTGATAGTCTTAGATTGAAAATTATCATAAATAATTTGCTTTCTAATGCTATAAAATATGCAGATGAAAGTAAAGAAGAAATGCGTATTTTAATTAAGACTTATGAAGAAGGAGATTTTTATAAAATTGAAGTAATAGATAACGGAATAGGAATCGTGCCAGAATTTAAGGAACATATATTCGAAATGTTCTATGTTGTTGATAGCAACAAAGGATCAGGTTTAGGACTGTATATCTTGAAGGAAGCTGTAAAAAGCCTTAACGGGACTATTGAAGTAGAATCTGAATTTAATATCGGAAGTAAATTTACATTGACAATTCCAAAATTAGAATAGCGCTTATGAGTTAAAATAGTTAGTAAGAGATAAAATGTTAATACCATATTCCCCAAAATAGTATCAACACCATGGAATCTAAATATGTTTTTCTGTTAATAGAAGATAGTGATATCGATAAGTTAGTTATAAAACAACTGCTTAAAAAAGTGCTTGCTGTAACACATGTAAATGCTGTTAGTAATGGCAAAGAAGGAATCGAATGGGTTATAGATAACCGAAAGAGCTTTACGCAATCTCTTATTATTCTACTAGACATACAAATGCCAATAATGACTGGTTTTGAATTTCTTACTGAGTATGATAAGCTTTGAGATGAATTAAAACATGAAACTCAAATTTTTGTGCTCTCCTCTTCTTTAGTAAGAGAGGAAATTAAACGGATTAAAAATAATCGTTATGTAACTGATTTTTTAAGTAAACCTATTGCTATTAAGGAGTTTGGAGATGTGTTGTTTCCAAATTTAAAAGAAAAAGTGCGATAAAATATTTGAAAAATATTAAGTATTATGGAACGTTTATATAGAATCGAGAACTATTTTCCTTGGTTAGCAGTTTTGCTAAAAGGAATTGGTCAAATTATGCTACAACAATCTGCTTATACAGGCTTGTTTTTTTTGATTGGAATTTTTTGTGGATCTATTACCATGGGATTAGGAGCATTATTAGCGGTTTCTGTTGGTACGATCACAGCGTATTTATTGCAATATGATAAAGAACAAATTGCAAATGGTATTTATGGCTTTAGCGCTACTTTGGTAGGTGTGGCACTTACTTTTTATTTTGAAGCAACACTAATTGTTTGGATTGCTATTGTGGTAGGTGCTGTATTGGCTACAGTTTTGCAACATTGGTTTAGTGAGAAAAAGATACCTGTATTTACTTTTCCTTTTATTTTGGTCACTTGGGGAATACTATATTTATTAAAATACGTTTACCCAGTCGAGCCATCCCTTTTTATAACTGCTCCAGCCGAAATTAATCAAGATTTTGCATTTGCATTTCGTGGATATGGACAGGTGATATTTCAAGGAAGTACTCTAGCGGGAATATTGTTTTTTATAGGAGTATTTGTTAATTCTCCATTGCACGCGCTCTATGGTTTTTTTGGTGCTGTAATTGCTGGTTTTATTTCTGAAATTTATGGTGCACCTATAGAATTAGTTGCTACGGGATTATTAAGTTATAATGCTGTACTATGCGCGATAGTTTTTGTGGGTGATAAAATAAATGATGGGATTTGGGTGATTATAGCAATTATACTTTCATTAGTTGTTAGTTTTTCCATGAGTGTATATCAAATGGTACCACTTACTTTTCCATTTGTAGCAGGTACTTGGGGTGTTTTGATAATAAAGAAAATTACAGCAATAAAGAGTGATAATTAATCTTAAAAACTATTTATTTTTAAGTGTCTTTATTTCATTCTTTAATTCTAAAAACATGGATTTAATAGTATCAATTTCAGATGTTTTTTGTTCTTTATCACTTCTACCAATATTGCATACATATTCCCAGATTTCGAGGATATTTGATGCTTTTACAAGATAAGGAGGGTAGAATGTATTGTCTGAATGTGCCATTAAATCATTTTTTCCATTTTTGTTGAGACGTTTATAGACTATACCGTCATTTTTTGTAATAAGAATGTAGGTTCTACCATCTAGAACTTCGCCAAAATTTTCTATATATCTACCCACTATAAAAGAGCCGTTTTCATGAGGAGGCATAGAATCGCCTTCTACAGGAAACGCTCTGTGTTTTCCGTGACCTAAGAACGGGAGTGAGATGTGTTGTAGGTTCTCGATATACTCCGGATCGGCGTACCCGGATAGATAGCCTGCTTTGGCTTTATGCGGAATAATTTCAATTAAATTATCTCCATTTCTATCTACTGTGATTGGTAACAATATTCGGTTGTCCCCCAATTTTAGCAACTCTCCCATGGGAATTTTTTTCATTTCTACAGAAAGCAGAAGATCAATGCTAATATGGAAAAAGCGCGATATGGCTACCAAAATTTCTGGAGGAGGAGAGTTTTTTCCATCTTCATATTTGGCATAACGATCACGAGATATAAGTAAACCTTCGGCCACTTCACGTTGTGAAATCTCTTTTCGGGCTCTAAGGTGCTTGATGTTTTCAGAAAATAACGACATATGTTAATGGGATAATTTATCACAGTAAATATATGTAATTTGTGACGATATATACTAATTTTGTTTTTAATATAAAACAGACACCAAATTACTAGTTCATTTCACTTAATTCAATTAGCATGTTACTTTTTAATGATACCGAAATTTTCACGAGTGGTAATAGAGAAAAAAAGATTTTTGATCTTCCAGATACAGAATTGATATTGTCTGATTTTCTTTTTACCAAAGAAGAAGCAGATCATTATTATAATGTCTTGCTAAACAATACAGCATGGCGAGAATATGAAATGGAAATGTATGATAAGACACTTAAAGTTCCTCGAATGATTTCTTGGTATGAAGACAAAAGTAATATTGGTGCAGAACTAGATTCCCCAGATTGGACCCCAGAATTATTACAGATAAAAGAACGAGTAGAGGCAGAGACTCAAGTAAAGTTCAATAGTGTATTGCTTAATTTGTATAGGAACGGAAACGATGGAGTGAGCTGGCATAGTGACCGAGAAGAAAATTTCGGAAAAGATGCTATCATTGCTTCCGTAAGTTTTGGTGAGACTAGAATTTTTAAGCTAAGACATAAGTCTAAAAAAGAAATTCCAAAATTAGAAATTCCTTTGTATCACGGATCTTATTTGCTAATGGGAGGAACAACACAAAGTTTCTGGCAACATCAGGTTCCTAAGACTACAAAACAGATTTTACCAAGAATTAATCTTACTTTTAGAATTGTTGATAGAAAACAATAAAACGTAATTTAGATTATCCTAAGTTTGATTTTTTAAGCAAAACAGTAAGGCGTTATATTTTGTTTTTATAGAGAAACTTGGTGTCGTTGTTTATCAGAAATCAGTATTTTCAGTATGGATAATTAGATAGTAATTACGATTTATTTAGTAGCGCATTTGTTCTTCTAATAGATTCCTCATCTTTATAATCTAGCCAAGCTTGCCCTTTACGTTTTCGCATCCAATTATCATAATGTCGTATAACTGTAACATTAAGTAGGGCTTTAATCACATTAGTTGGTCTACCAGATATAGAGCGTAAACTCATAGAAAATCCAGGAGTAGTATATTTCATATAATGCCACCAGCCCTCTGGCATATACAGCATTTCGCCATGTTCTAAATTAGTAATATATGGTTTTACATATTTAAGAGCAGGAAATCTTTCGTAATCTGGATTATCAAAATCTATATCTTCATTACAAATCCAAGAATAGGGAAGACGATACATGTATTTTGTTTCTTTTGGATCTACAAGAACACATTGTTTTTTTCCTTGAAAGTGGATGTGGAATATATTGGGAAAGTCAATATCATAATGCATGAAGACTTTAGCATTTTGACCTCCAAAAAACACCAATGGTAAACTTTTTATTAGCCTAAGACCTAATTTAGGCCATTTCATATCTTTCTTCATTAATGGCACATCTTTCATTAAATTATATAAAAAAATGCGTAAGTGAGTAGGTCCTTTTTCGAGAATATCCACATATTCTGACATTGTCATTGTAAAATCGGGCTCATTGACTTTTTTGGTATGGTCCGTTTTGCGATTATCGTATAAAGGCACCGTTTTGTCTCCAGCAACTTCTCTCAGATAGTCAAAATTCCATTTTGTAAAAGCAGGCCAATCTTCTATTTGATTTGTTATAACAACTGGCTTTTGAGGTTTATAAAAATTTTCAATAAATTCTTTTTTTGTAAGTTTTTCTACTCTTTCAATTTCGATATATTCAAATGCCATAATTAAATTTTAAAAATGTTAGAAAATCATGTGACTATACGTTCTTGGAAAAATTATATATAAAATTTAAAAAACATTCTCATTTTAATACAAAGTACATTTGTGTTTTTGTAAAGATTTTATGTTACTTAATGCGCATTAAGAGTATAAATTGTATTATAGAATTGGTTACTTTTTTTATTTTGAAAAATGAAATTATTTGTGGTGGTAATGTTGTTGTTTTCTTATAAAATTAATTAACATAAAGTTATTGAATTTTTAATATAGATGCTCAAAAAATAAATAAATTTCTTTAAAAAAGGTGTTTCATCATGATTATTGTATTTGTTTAATTTTTTGTGATTATAAATGATTTTACTATCTATAATTGTTTATGTTTGTTAATGAGACGTTATGAATAAGGTTAAAATTAACTTTTTATATTTTTAATGTTTCAGATAATATATTAGAATTTATTATTAAAATATTATATTATTTGGTTATGTAAGGTTTTGATAATGAGTTTTTTATTTTTTGGGTGTCTGTTTTTTTAGATCAAATTTTTATTAATACCTTAATGAAAACATAACTATTTATTAAAATGATTTATGCTGATAAAATAAAAAAATGTAAATGTTAATTTTTACGAAACTAAATAAAATAAGTTTTTTCTCACTAATAAACAAAGCTTAAAATGTAAAATTTTAAGTATTAAATTGGGTTACTATGTATTCCTAAGTTTATTCCAATTGGAATAGCCAACTAACATTAATTGCATTATGAAAATTCAAACAAAAACTAAGATAGATGTTCTTGATGATTCTATACTCTGGAATAATTTGAGGGCTGGTAATGAAAAAGCTTTTTCATCGCTTTTTGAAAAGCATTATGCTCATTTGGTTCGATACGGAAACTCACTTTCTCCTTTTGCTGAAAAGGTACAGGATTGTGTGCAGGATGTATTTACAGACATTTGGATATATAGAGAAACATTAGGTGATTCGGTTGTTGTAAAAGCATATTTATTATCAAGTGTACGAAAGAGAATTGCTCGACTTCATGAGCGTGACCATATTTTTCGCAAGACTACTTCTATAGATTCGATTGAATTTTTATTTGATTTCTCCGTTGAGCATCAGCTTATCGCTGATGAAGAGACTCTAGGTAAAGTTTCGCATCTTAATAAATTACTAAATAGTTTGCCAGCAAGGCAAAAAGAAGCTTTATACTTAAGATATAATGAAGGGCTTAGTGTGGAACAAATTGCAGAAATGCTTAATGTAAATTACCAATCGGCTAACAACTTGTTGCACCGTGCTTTATTGAATCTTCGTAAAGAATGGAAAGGTAATATCTCCCTTTTACTGCTTATATCATCAGGACTTTTTTAGTATTTATTAATTAAATGCAAAAAAAATCATAATTAAGTGAGTATATAAAGTTAAATCTGTCCTCTATGTTTTTGTAACCCTTATTTTAAGATGCAAAAACGTAACAATTATAAAGAAGTAGAAGATTTTTTGGCTGACAAATCATTCCGAACATGGGTTCAATCTAATGAAGATTTGGATCGTTGGGAAGAATGGACTCTTGAGAATCCTAAACGTGCCAAATTAGTAGAAGAGGCTCGTTTATGGTTGTTGGCAATGAATGTTCCTGAGAGTACTTTATCTCAAACAGATATTCAATTAGCATTACAAGCTACATGGAATAAGATTGAAAGAAAAGAAACGGTTCAGAAAGGTGTGAATTTTTCGGTATTTAGACTTTGGAGTAATTATTGGCTTAGTGGAGCTGCCGCTGTTTTAATTTTTGGACTTGCAATTAGTTGGTTTTATAAGAATAATATAAATTCTGACAATACAATTGTTACTTATAAAGAACTTGTAAGTGAAAGCTATGAAGGTCTTGTGGAACAAACCAATCACTCTAATAAATCACAAATTATAACTTTATCTGACGGTAGTTCTGTTTTGTTAAAACCAAAAAGTACGCTAAGTTATCCTAAAACATTTACAGGTAACGAGAGAAAAGTTTATCTATCTGGCGAAGGCTTTTTTGAAATTAGTAAAAATCCCCAAAAACCATTTTTTGTCTTCGCCAATGAGATAGTTACTCGTGTAGTGGGAACGAGTTTTAGGATTAAAGCTTATTCTGATCAGCCTAATGTTGAGGTGCTTGTTCGAACAGGGAAAGTAATTGTTAAGTCAAATGAATTACTTACAAAATCAGAAAAAAAAGAAGTTGTTTTATTACCTAATCAAGCCTTACGTTTTGTGCGACAGGGATTTACTTTTAATAAGATTACAGATATTACACAAGATGAGTCTTTAGCGCACTCAGTAGGTAATATAGAACAGCTAAGCTTCGAGTTTACTGATATTCCAGTTACGCAAATACTCAAGACAATTGAACAAGCGTATTTGGTAAAGATTGATTATCCCCATTCAAAACTTAAAGACTGCCATTTAACTACTTCATTAAGCGATCAACCTTTGCCTGAGAAGCTTAAAATTATTTGTAAAAGTCTTGGCAACAATACAAGTTATGAGATGAATGGAAATCAAATCATCATAACATCCAATGGATGTGAATAATAGCTAATGCTTATGTAAAAATGATATAAAAAAAGCGCCGAAGATGCTGTAACATTTTCGACGCTTAAATGAAATCAAATTGTACTCTGTAAAGTGCAATTTGTGATGTTCCTCAATACCCAGTAAATAGTATTAATTAAACAAACCAAAATTATGAAAAAACCTGTTGTTAAACAACGATTACTCTTTCGAATCATGAAAATAACATTATTTCAGTTTGTCTTGGCGTTTGTCTTTTCAAGTGTCACTATGGCAAATAGTGTGAAAGGACAAAGGAAATTGGACACGAAAGTAACAATCGACGTTGTTAATTTAAGTTTGGATAATGCGTTATCTAAGCTTGAAAAATCAGCAAAAGTTAAGTTTTCGTATAACTCAAGGATGACTCAGTTGAATCAAAAAGTGAGTATCGAAGCCAATGATGAAACCTTATCAAGTATTCTTAATCGAGTGCTAAAACCGTTCAGTATTACTTACTCTGAGGTAAGTAACCAAATTATATTACAAAAGGATAGCTCGCAATCAACAAACTTTGAGGATGTAAACGTTTCAGCGTCACTTTTTGAAAGTTTATTTATTCCAGTTGTAAAAGGAAAAGTAATTGATCAAAATGGGGATCCTTTACCAGGGGCTACCGTACTTGCAAAAGGGAGTAAGATTGCAGTACTTACTGATTTTGATGGTAATTTTTCAATTGATATGCCTACAAACAGTACCAAGTTAGTAGTCTCTTATGTAGGTATGGAAACTAAGGAAGTAGATATCGTAAATTCTCCACTAACAATTTCATTAAGTGAGCTAGGACAAAACTTAAAAGAAGTTGTAATCACAACAGGTTATGAAAAAACTTCAAAAAGAACTTTTACAGGAGCAATCAGTAAAATTTCTGGAGCAGAGTTAAAGGTTGATGGTGTTGCAGATATCAGTAGAATGATCGAAGGAAAAGCGGCAGGTGTTACTGTACAAAACGTTACAGGTACATTTGGTACAGCTCCTAAAATTACTGTACGTGGATCATCTTCAATTTTTGGTGATACAAAGCCATTATGGGTTATTGATGGTGTTGTACAAGAGGATATCATCAATATTTCATTTGCAGATTTAGCTTCAGGAAACTCAGAAACATTATTAAGTTCATCAGTTGCAGGTTTAAACTCAAATGATATTCAGAGTATAGAAATATTAAAAGATGCTTCGGCTACTTCTATCTACGGATCAAGATCTTTAAATGGAGTTGTAGTTGTTACTACAAAACAAGGTCGTAGAGACTCTCCTTTAAAAGTGAGTTATTCTTTGGAACAATCTGTAAGATCTGTACCAAATTATAGTCAATATGATATCTTAAATTCTCAGGAATCGATGAGTATTTTTAAAGAAATGGAAGCTAAAGGATTTCTTGATTTGCCATCAACTGTTCAAGGAAGATACGGTGGAGTATATAATATTTTAGGAAAAGCTATCAATACTTACGTACCAGAAACAGATAGTTATTTAGTGAAAAATGATCCTGTAAGTCGTAATAATTTTTTAAAAAAATACGAGTTAGCTAATACAGATTGGTTTAAAGTTTTATTTAGACCATCTATAACACAAAGTCACTCGTTGAGTTTTTCTGGAGGAGGAATGAATAATACATTTTATGCCTCTTTAGGATACTACACAGATCCAGGATGGACAATTGCTGATAATGTAAAACAGTTATCATCAAATATTAAAGGAACCTTTTTTGTAAACGATAAATTAAATATTACTTTATCTACGATGGCTTCTGTTAGAGATCAGCAAGCGCCAGGTACATATGAAAGTCAAAAGGATGAGGTTTTTGGTAAAGTAACTCGTGATTTTGATATAAATCCATTTGCTTATGTTTTAAATACAAGCAGAACGTTAAGACCTTATGATGAAAATGGAAATCTAGAGTACTATCGTAATAACTGGGCTCCTATGAATATTGTTAATGAATTAAAAAGCAATTATTTAGATATTAACGTAAAAGATATTCGCTTTCAGTTAGATTTAGATTATAAAATAAACAAGCATTTAACTTATAATCTTACAGGATCAGCTCGTTATGCAAATACCACTAGAGAACATAAAATTCTAGAGGGATCAAATGTTGTTGGTGCTTATAATGCAATGGAGACTACAATTGTAAGAGATGCAAATATCTTTTTATACAAAGATCCAAATGATTTATCAACGCCAGCAATATCTGTTCTTCCTAATGGAGGTTTTTTAAGAAAGTTTACAAATGATATGACTTCTTATAACATCAGAAACAGTATAAATTATAGAAATACTTTCAATAATAAACATGAAGTAGAAGGCTTTTTTGGTACAGAGTTAAGATCTTTAGATAGAAATAGTGATAATTTTACCGCAGCTGGTCTTCAGTATGACAGAGGGCTTACTGCTTTTACTGATCCTAGAATTATAGAAAAAGTAATCAATGAAGGAAATTCTTATTTTGGATTTAATAGTGAAAAAGAACGTACTGTTGGTTTCTTTGGAAAAGTAGGGTATACTTATGATCGTCGTTATACAGCATCTGTTACTGGACGTTATGATGGGTCAAACAGACAAGGAAATAGTGGCTCTTCAAGATGGTTACCAACTTATACTTTTAGTGGTAAATGGAATGTTACTGAAGAAAAATTCATGCAAAACATGAAAACAGTAAACAATTTAGCATTAAGAGGTTCTTATGGTTTAACTGCAACAGCTGGTCCAGCAACAAACTCTTTGGCTATATATAAAAGTATGATAGCTAATCGTTTAAATTTAAATGATAGAGAAATAGGAATTGAAATTGATCAATTGCAAAATGGAGATTTAACTTGGGAGAAACAATTTGAGACTAACATTGGTTTAGATTTAGGATTGTTTAATAACAGAGTTCAATTAGTAACTGATATTTATAGACGTAAAGCATTTGATTTAGTTGACTATGTAGTAACATCAGGTATTGGAGGTCAAAGAATTAAACAAGGTAATAATGCTAATATGCAAACCAAAGGTCTAGAGATTGGTTTAACAACACAAAATATTGTAAATAGAGATTTTAAATGGTCAACTACATTTAATTTTTCAGTTTACAATCAGGAAATTACAAAGTTAGAAAACCAACCAACAGCTTTTGATTTAGTTGATGGAAATGGAGGAAACGCTGTAGGACGTCCTAGAAACGCTATCTATTCGTACCAATTTACAGGTTTAAATAATCAAGGACTTCCAACATTTGTAATGCAAGATGGTGAAAATGATAAAATTACAGGTGCTAATTTTCAGGATAATAAAAACGTAACTAATTATTTAAAATACGAAGGATCAATAGAGCCTAATAAATCGTTTGGTCTTGCAAATACGTTCACTTACAAAAATTGGTCGTTATATGTATTCTTTGTAGGGTCAGCAGGAAATAAAGTTCGTTTAAATCCTATTTTTGATAGTCAATATGATGACTTAACAGTTTTCACTAAAGATTATACTAACAGATGGATTAATCCAGGAGATGAAAACAGAACTAACGTTCCGGTTATTGCAGACAAAAGATTAATTGCTAATAATGAAGGTGCAAGTAACCTTGCTATTGCATACAACACTTATAATTATTCTGATGTTAGAATTGCAGATGGTGATTTTGTACGTTTAAAAAACATATCATTAAGCTGGGAATTTCCAAAAGAGTTTAAGAAAAGGTTAGGTCTAACTACTTTTACTCTAAAAGGATCAGCAGTTAATCCTTGGTTGATTTATTCAGATAAGAGATTGAATGGTCAAGATCCTGAATTCCGTAATACAGGAGGAGTAGCATTTCCAATAACTTCTCAGTATACATTTACTTTAAATATTTCATTATAATATCATTCAATTATGAAAAATATAAAAATAGCACTATCATTATTATTACTTATAAGCATTAGTAGTTGTGATGAGTTTCTTTCGGAAACACCTGATAATAGAACGCAAATAGATACTCCAGAAAAAATATCAGAATTATTGGTTAATGCATACCCTGTAGGTGGGACTTATATGGATTTTGCTGAAACGATGTCTGATAACGTAACCGATGGAAGATTAGTAGAGACGCTACCTAAAAATGAGCAGAATTATAATTGGCAAATGCAAAATGAAACCAATATAGATACTCAGGCAAATTATTGGGATGCATGTTACAGAGCGATTGCTCATGCTAATAAAGCACTTCAGGCTATTGAAGAGCAAGGATTTCCTGCAAGTTTGAATGCACAAAGAGGAGAGGCATTATTGGCTAGAGCTTATTCACATTTTATGTTAGTAACATTTTGGTCAAAACGTTATAATCCTAGTACTGCAGCAACAGACTTAGGTATTCCTTATGTGTCTGAACCAGAAACTGCTTTGGTTAAAAAATACACTAGAAATACTGTTGAGGAAGTTTACGATTACATTCAAAGAGATATAGATGAAGGTTTGAAATATGTAACTAGCGAGTATAAAGAGCCAAAATTTCATTTTAATAAAGAAGCGGGAAAAGCATTTGCAAGTCGTTTTTATTTAATAAAAGGTAATTGGGCTAAAGTACTTGCACTTACTGAGGGATTGGGATCAAAACCAGTCGGTAAAATTAGAGATTATGTAGCTTATACAAGCTTAGATCCTAATATTCAATTTATTGACTATGCAAAACCGGAACATACTACAAATTTATTAATAGTTTCATCTTATTCAATATATTCTAGAGCAAATCAATTAAATAGATTTCATTTAGGAGGAAATAAGGTTGCTGAAATATTGGGTAGTGGTAATTTTTATAATAAAGATTGGTATTATTCAACTTATTCTTATAACAATAAAACAAATTTCCGCCCTAAGTTCAAAGAATATTTTAAATATACTAACCTTACAGCAGCAATTGGAGAACCATTTTTAGGAACTGTACTTTTTTCTAATGATGAATTTTATTTAAATAGAATTGAAGCACTTGTTATGTCTAATAGAATTGCTGAAGCTAATACAGAACTAGAATTCTTTTTAGGTATGAGAACAATAGGGTATAACGCTACAACTGATAAGTTAACAGAGGCAAAAGTTGTTGCTAAATATCCAGTTATTACAAATGAATATACGCCTTTTTATACTATGACTCCAGTACAAACTTCATATGTAAAAGCTATCGCTGAGGCTAAAAGAAGAGAGTTTATTCATGAAGGAATGAGATGGTTTGATGTGAAACGTTTTGATCTTGAAGTGAAGCATGAAATTTTCAATAGCCCAACAAACATTTTAACTAAAGATGATAAACGTAGAGTGTTGCAAGTACCACTTAGCGCATCTAGTAATGGTGTTGAATTAAATCCTAGATAATAAAATAATATAAAGTATTATGAAGATATTAAACCAATATAAAAAAATTGCATTAATTGCTGGAGTAGTAATGATTTTTTCTGGTTGTTCTCATGAAGATCAGCCTAAGGAAAGCCAATTAGATTTTACGCAGCCAGATCAATCGGTGCTTGATAAATGGATTACTGCGAATTACCTTGATCCGTATAATATTAACGCACGCTATAAATGGAATCAGAATACTGTTGATAATAGCAGATATTTATTCCCTCCTACTATCGATAAAGTACAACCTGCTTTAGAAATTGTTAAGCAAATATGGTTAAAAAGTTATGCAACCATTGGAGGAGCTGATTTTGTAAAGAAAATAGCACCAAGAGAAATTGTTTTGGTTGGAGGTGTAAACTCAAATGAAAATGGTACAAGAACGTTAGGAATTGCAGAAGGAGGACAAAGAATAACACTTTTTGAAGTTGATTATATCAATAAGCAAAATCGTGCAATTGTTTCTGAGTTTATTCATACTATTCAACACGAGTATGTACATATTTTAAATCAAAATAAACCTTTTGATGAACAAGCTTGGGGAAAATTGACACCTTCAGGTTACACAGCAACTTGGCATTTAGAAACGCTAAAAAACTCAAGAGAATTAGGTTTCATAACTAGCTACGCAAGGTCTAATATTGTCGAAGATTTTGCTGAAACAGCTTCTATAATTCTAATTAGTACCAAGGCGGAATACGCAGCTATTTTAGCAGGTATTAGTAGCACAAAAGCAAAAGAGGATATTAAAAAGAAAGAAGCTATAGTAGTAAAATACTTCAAAGATGCTTTTGATATGGACTTCTATGCATTAAGGGATGAGGCCGAAAGAAATACTACAAGTGTAATTAATGGTAATTAGTAATAGTAAGTTCGAAAACATTAATTTAAAAAAACATTATGAAAATAAAATATTTATATAAGTTGCTAGTTGTTGCTTTTGTAGCAATTCAATTAGTTGCTTGCAGTAACAATGATACAGAACAAAAGTTTGATGAAACTCCTACTGGTAGAATTAATACTCAATCTGAAAAATTGAATGAATTATTACTTTCATCTGAGTATGGATGGAAAGCTGTTTATTTTACAGATAACAAACAATTAGGTGGATATACGCATTTATTTAAATTTTCTCCTGGTGGGAAAGTGTCAATGGCGTCAGATTTTGATAGCGATACAAAAAAATATGATAGTCAATATGAGATTCAACTTGGAAGCACTGTAAGCGTAGTTTTTACTACAGCCAACAGAATCCATCTTTTATCTGACTCAAATTCTTTCCCAAACGATGATTTTGAGGGACAAGGATATTTGGGTGATTTTCAGTTTTTATTTTATGGAGAAGATAAAGGGGATATTGTTTTTAGAACCAACCGTAAGTTTCAGGAATTACGTTTTGTAAAAGCTACTGCAGCTGATTGGGCAAGTTTACCATTAAATATTGTAATGGAAAAGAATGTAATTGGGGCAAATTCACGACCACTTTTTAGACTATTAGAAACTACAGACGGAACAACTGTGCGTCAATTTGATTTTAATTTTGATAAAGCCACTCGTTTCGCTACTGCAGACCCTATTAGTGAAGGTTTCTCAGAAAGTTATAATTTTGGTGTTGGTTATTCACCAACAGGAATGATAGTGAGTCCTGCTATTGTAGTTAAGGGACAAAATTTATCTGAATTTGTTTATGACGACGCAACAGGAAGCTTTACATCTAAAGGAACTGATGGAGTTAGTGCTACAATTAAGTACAGTGCAAAACCTTTAGTAATTACAGATGATTATAAAATTCTTTTGAGTGGACAACCAGCAACTGCATTTGGCTACATTGCATCCATTTTGATAAATTCATCTGGAAATTCAACTTTATGTAATGCATTATTAAATGAAATTAATGCTAGTTTACCTACTGCACAAAAGGTCAATAGGGTTCAATTCGAGTTTAACAATGACGGTGATTCATATATAGTTTATACTTTTACAGGTGGAAAAGCTACTTTATATCATAACGTACAAGTTGTTGAGGATCCAGTTAAAAAAACAATTACGCTTAAACATCTTTCTTGGCAAACCGCAACTGCTCTTATTGCAGAACCAGCCTTGTTGAAGAAATTTGATCAAGAATTAACAAATCCGAATGGATTATATGTTAAGAGAGAAGCTTTCAAACTTGCAGGAGTACCTAACACAGTTTATACTTTTACATCTTCGTCAAGTAATTTTAGATTAGCTACTTATGCTTTTCAATAGTTAAAACAATAAACAATAAAAAGACTGCTTTTTTAAGTAGTCTTTTTATATTATAAGATTGATATTAAAAATGTAATTATGGATCCTAGTAAAGAAACTAAAGATAACTGGCGTAAGGATCCTTCAAATTGGATATGGGGAATTTTTTATTTTAATAAAGAAGATAAAAGATTGTTTCCTCCTAAGAGAATAAAAGAATTGGGTTGGACTATTAATTTTGGAAATCCAAATTCAATATTATTTTTTATAATTCTATTCGCAGTAATTTATGCTATTAAATATATTGTTGAGAATATGAATTAGTTGCTATTAAAAATCATTACCCAGAATATTTTAAGTGGATTTTACATGGTACGAAAGAGTATATAATTGATTCAGAACTATTGTTTTAGAATTAAAAGTAAATTCTTGGATTAGTTGTTTTAAATCGTTGTACATCAGTGATATGAAAATCATAGGTAAATTTATTAATCTAATTTATTATGTTAAAAACAATCTTAAGTTTAAATGGAGTTGAGTTGCTTAGCAAAAATCAACAAAAAAACATTATTGGTAAAGGTTCAAATGGTCCAATTCCTATTCCTAGATGTGATAAGAATGATTGGGCGCCTGCAGGAGCTAATCCGTGGGAATATCCTAATTACCCATGTATTGGTCCTCAAGAAGTACCTTGTTTACCTACTCTTTTAGAAGATGGTTCTGTAACCGGATGCTAAAAAAATATTGAGTTTAATAAGCCGTTTCATAATTCGAAACGGCTTTTTTAATTTATAAAATTTGTTATAGCGATTCTCATCACCTTAATTTAATACTAATAGCTGATTGATTTTTTTAAATTAATTAAGTAGTTGATTATTAGATTATTTAAATACATGTGATATGTTTTTTAAAAAGTAATTTCTTATATTTAATGCTTTAAAAGTCTAGATGTCAATGGACTTAAAATTATTGATAAATTTAAAAATCTAATTATTTAATTTATTAAGTTAAAATCAATCTTAAATTTAAATGGAGTTGAATTGTTAAGCAAAAATCAACTAAAAAAAATTGTTGGTAAAGGGCAAAACGGACTAGAGATTCATCCTGTATGTGCTGATGGTGATTGGGCACCTCCAGGGGCTAGTCAAGCAACTTATCCTAATTTTCCATGTGCGCATACTATAGTTGGACCTATTGTAGGGGACACTAGAATTTGTGCAGAACCAGGTAAAGATGGTATAATTCCGATATGCTAATATTTTATAAAAGCCAGTATTTATTACTGGTTTTTTTATGCACTTTAATGACGAATGATTTTTTAATTTAGTTTATATTTAATATGATTTTCCTAATAATAATTCCTATCAAGCTATATGATACCTATCTTTGATAAAGAAGTTTTGGTTACAATTGAAAAAATAATTGGTATTCCTTTTATAGCAGAATTATATTTTGAAGGTAGCGTTTGTTTTGCAAATAATGATGAAGTTCGAGCTGAGTTTAGACAAACGTTTAATGTATTTGATGTTATAGATTATGTCAATGTGATTTTTTATGAATCACAAAGAAATAGAAGTAGTTTTCTTTTAGATGAAGCTGCAATTGAAATTCCATATCCTAGTAATTCAAGTTTTTTTTGGGAACAAGTTACAACAGGAAAGAAGCTTCGTGAAAGTGCTTTGTTAAAACAGTATGAGATTAAAAGCTATTTTGAGATAAAATGGTACCGTAAATAACGATAAAAAATGTAATGAGAGAAAAGGAAAAAGAAATAAACTATAAAGAGTGTACAGTTCAGGAATGCGATACAGATTATATTAATTTGCATGGCAGTACTCCGTTGTACAGTATTTTTCTTTTGGAAGGAACAGGAAAAGTAAGTGTAGATTTAGTAGAATATGCTTTTGAAGGCAAAATTATTTTGTTTACCTCTCCGTATCAAATCATTCATTTTGATGTAAAAAAAACTCTTAAAACTACCCGATTGCAGTTTCATGGAGATTTCTATTGTATTGAATATCATAAAAAAGAAGTAGCTTGTAATGGACTTTTATTTAATAACATATACCAGCAACCATTTGTAAATCTTGAGAAAAAAGACTTTGTAGAGTTAGATTATATTTTAGGAAAGTTAATTCTTGAGTTAGATAATAACACTAGCTATGCTATGGCAGTAGTACGTGCCTATTTGCAGTTGATACTGGCATTATGTAGTAAAATTAAATATGAAGATAATCTTGTTGATGAAGAAAAAAACATTCATCATCCATTAATACAATTCAAAGAATTATTAGAGAATAATTTTAGAGAAGAAAGACAACCATCTTTTTATGCCGCCCAAATGGGAATTTCTCCTAACAGTTTTTCTAAATTATGCAAACAGTATTTTCTGAAAACGCCCTCTACATTAATTCAGGAAAGAGTAATATTAGAGGCTAAAAAGCTCATTCATCTTACTTATAAAAGTATGAAGCAAATAGCGGCAGAATTGAATTTTGATGATGAAAATTATTTTAGCCGCTATTTTAAAAAACATACAGGTATTACTCCAACTGCATTTAGAGAGGATGTTGGAATATCTATTGTAGCAGATTTGTCTAGGTAATATCCATATTTGTCCATTGTAGACCGTGTATTTAGTAGTTAATTTTGTCTTTTGAATGTTAATCTTAAAAGAAGAAATGTATGAATATAATAGTAGCACTATCAAAATTACAAAGTCAGTTTTTTAATTTAATGCGAATTGCCATTTTTATTGTAATGGTTTGGATTGGGGGACTTAAAGCTTTTCAATATGAGGCAGACGGAATCGTACCATTTGTAGCTAATAGTCCACTGATGAGTTTCTTTTATAACAATCCAAGTGAATATAAAGACCATAAAAATAAAGAAGGTGAGGTAGTAGAAGACAATATAAAATGGCATATTGAGAACGGAACGTATATCTTTTCTTATGCTTTAGGTGGAGTAATCATAATTATTGGATTACTTACTTTATTTGGAATTTTCAACCCTCAAATCGGACTTGTAGGAGGAGTTCTTACCGCTTGTATGGCAGTTGTAACCCTCAGTTTTTTAATTACCACTCCCGAAACTTGGGTACCAGATTTAGGAAGTGCAACACATGGATTTCCTTATTTATCTGGAGCTGGAAGATTGGTAATTAAAGATGTTATTATGATGGCTGGAGGACTGTTATGTGCTTCTGATTGTGCCAAAAGAATTATATCTCAAAAGAATTAATTTATGATTCTATTTTAAAAGGCTATCTTTTCAGATAGCCTTTTTTATTTGCATTTGCTAAGTCACAGAAATGGGGGCAGCCATGGATTAATTAATCTTAAATTTTTGAGGAGAATACCCATAGAAATTTTTAAAAGCCGCAGAGAAATGAGATACATCTTTGTAGCCACATTTGTATGCTACTTCGCTAACACTTATAGGTTTAGATTGTAGTAATTCTTTTGCGCGTTTCATACGAAGTTCAATAATATAGCTTCTTACAGTGATTCCATAACAGGCTTTGAATCCCTTTTTTAACTTGAATTCATTGAGAGAAATCATTCTTGATAATTCAGGAAGAGTAGGAGCGTCCACATAATCTTTATTAAGGATTAATTTAGCCTCTTGAAGTTTCATATAATCATCTTCATCCATCAAATCTTTAGGAGCTTTTTTTTCAATAAGCGTTTCAAACTGTAAGATTAAAAGCTCTTTAATCTTAGTTTCTATATACATTCTTTTTAAGGCACCTTTGCGGTTGCAATTTTTTATTTCATGTATTACCCATTGAATATCAGGTGTAAAGGCACTATAATTAGAAGTTATATAGCTAGATTTTTTTAACAGAATATTTTTTGAAAACTTTTGATGAAGCTCCCAATCTTCATTGATAATATTGCAATAAAAATCTTTTGATAAAATGATTGAAAAGTAGTTTATTTTCTCAAATGCTGGTATTTTAAAAGTGGCTTTATAATTTGATGTGTAGATGATGTTGTGCGTGTTTTCTCTATGAAATCTTTCGCTTTCTAGCTGGTCAATTTGTGTTTCGACATTATTACAATATATAAAATTCATTATAATCGATTCGCAACTAATCTCAAATAGTATTGTCTGAGGCTCAGAAAAGTACATTTGGGTATCGTGAATAACAAGTCCGTCAGTTATTAAATGATTACTTTTGATATCTTCTACATCTTTAATTTCGATACTAATATTTTCTTCTGTTAAGTGACTTTTTGGGTCATAACCATCGTGAACACCTATTGAGAATATAGGTTTTTCATGGCTTTTAATTTTTGATTTAATTTTCAAAATAATAATCCTTTTTTACAAAATAATAATCCGTTTTTCCCTATAATTTATCGGGTGAGTGATGGTACTTTTGCGACAAAGTTATTTATAATTAGTCTAATTAAACATATGCCAACACATAAATTTTTATTTACCAGTATAATTTTTTTATTGTCATTCTTTTCGTTTGCCCAACAAAATAAAGGGGTTTTAGTCTCAGGACAGGTTACGGAGAGTTCAGGACAAAGTATTCCATTTGCGACGATAAGTCTAGAAAAAACAGATTTTATCATAATGTCCGATGAAAATGGAAAGTATAATTTTAAAAGTGTCAAAGCAGGAAATTATATTTTGAGAGTATCCGCAATAGGATTTACAACTTCAAAAAAACCGATTGAAGTTAAAGGAACAAGTGATATAATATTTTCAGTTCGTTTAGAAAGTGAGTTAAACGCATTAGATAATATAACCGTAATGGGACGCACTCAAACTGAAAAAGTAAATAAGCAATCGTATAGCGTAACAGCCATAGATGCAAAAAAGTTGCATAACTCAACACTTGATTTGTCGCATGCCTTAGATAGAGTTTCGGGAGTTCGTGTTCGAGAATCGGGTGGAGTAGGATCGAGATCTGAACTTTCTATTAATGGTTTTTCGGGTAACCAGATAAAACTTTTTATTGATGGAGTTCCTATGGATAATTTTGGATCGTCATTTCAGCTTAATAATATTCCAGTAAATCTTGCTGATAGAATAGAAGTTTACAAAGGAGTTGTGCCTATTTGGTTAGGTGGCGATGCTCTTGGAGGTGCAGTTAATATAGTTACAAATTCTAAACCTCGTACCTATGTTGATGCTTCTTATTCTTTTGGATCATTTAATACGCATCGTTCAACATTAAATGCAGGTTATACTGCCAAGAGTGGTTTTACTGCCGAAATTAATGCTTTTCAAAATTACTCAGATAATAATTACTGGGTTAAAGTAAAAGCATCAGGTTTATTTAGTGGACAGTACTATCCAGAAGCGCGTGTGAGAAGATTTCATGATAATTACCATAATGAAACTGTAATTTTTAATATCGGTGTAACAGGTAAAAAATATGCCGATAAATTATTATTTGGTTTTACTGCAGGGCAAAATAAAGCTGATATGCAGACTGGAGCCCGTATGGAAGCCGTATTTGGTAAAATATACAGCAAAGGAAATATTTTGATGCCAAGTGTAAAATATCAGGTAAAAGATTTCTTTACAAAAGGATTAGATCTTAGCGTTACGGGTAATTATAATTTTGGTGAAGAACAAAATATCGATACCGTTTTTAGAAGATACAATTGGTTTGGTGAATATAAGCAGATGCCAGGTTTAGGCGGAGAACGTAGCCGTACATTACGTAAGTTCAAAAACAATAATGGAATAGCAACTGCAAACTTTACTTATGCTCTAAATGAGCGACATACATTTATGTTAAATAATACATTCAACACTTTTGATCGTAAAGAAAGTGATGAGTTAGTTCCAGAATCATTAGCATATAAACAACCTAAAAAATCGCAAAAAAATATTATTGGTGCAGGTTATAAATTTGATTATAACGAAAAATGGAGTACTTCGGTATTTATAAAAGAGTATTCTTTAAAAAATACCTTTTCTAGGAGTTATAATCCTTCAGGTAATTGGGGAGATATTGCTTATCAGGAATTTAAGGATAATAAAACACTGTTTGGATATGGCGGAGCAACTAGTTATTACATAAAACAAAATTTGCAAGTAAAGGGATCTTTTGAAAAGAGTTATAGATTACCAATACCAGATGAGGTATTTGGAAATCCAAATACTAGTACGGCAGGCAATCTAGATCTTAAGCCTGAAACGAGTAATAACTTTAATCTTGGATTTAGTTATCAAACTAGCTTTAAGAAAGTACATGCAATGACATTTGATTTGAATTTCTTGTATCGCGATGCAAAGGATTTTATTCGTCCAGAAATGAACGTAAATCAAATCGAAAGCAGAAGTGTTAATCAACCGGGAGTAAAAAATTATGGAATAGATGGAGAGGTAAGATATTCTTATAAAAACAGATTTACAGCTGGTGCAAACATGACGTATCAAAATCTACGTAATATGACACGATTCGAGCAGGGTAAAGAAATCCAATCTGCATATTATAAAGATAGAGTTCCCAATATCCCTTATCTTTTTGGTAATGCTGATGCTTCAGTCTTTTTTAATGACTTCATAAAAAAAGGAAATAATTTATCAGTTGGATATAACTTTTTATATGTACATAGTTACTATTTATCATGGCCAAGCCAAGGAATTAAAAATAGTAAACAAGACATTCCTCAACAGTTTAATCACGATTTTAATGTAGTATATACGTTGGCTGGTGGTAAATACAATATCGCTTTTGAATGCAAAAATGCATTTGATAACAGTTTATACGACAATTTTTCATTACAAAAACCTAGTAGGGCTTTCTATTTAAAACTTAGATATTATTTCAACAAATCAAATAAATAACTTTAATACTTAACAAACAATCATTATGAAAAAAAGAAACATATTAGTAATGTTTTCAGCTTTAGTAGCTTTTACTACTTTTTCTTGCGAAAGCAATTCAGACTCCCCTGATGGAGGAGTTCCAAGCACAGGAACAGAAAAAACAAAATATATTATTACAGCAACAACTGGAGCAGCAGGAATTGCAGATTATTTATTGACTGCAGATGATATTACTACAGGGTCTATCACAACTACAGGTAACGGATTGGAACAAGATGGTTCTTACCGTTATTATATCACAAACCAGAACAAATTTTTTAGCATGCTTTACGGACAAGGAAATCCTGGAGCAGTAACTACTTATGCATTAACTGCTGAAGGTAAGTTGGCTAAAACCTCAAATTTTCAATCAGAAACGGTACAGGTTTTTGCAGCAGTAAATAAAGATATTTTAATGATAAAAGTACCAAGAAGTGGAGCAGCATCTATTGCTTCTATGTACAAAGTCGATGCTACAACATCACTTATTGTTGGTGAAGCACAACAAGATACCAAAATTCTAGCTAAAAATGGAGAAAGAGCATTTTTTACTTGGGCTACACAAGTAGGAGATAAAGTATATATGCCATACATGAGTATCAAAGGGGATGGTGTTGATAGTTTTGGGACTAAATATCCAGATAGTACTTGGGTTGCAGTATATAACTATCCAGAATTAAAATTAGAAAAAGTAATTAAAGATAATCGTACTAGTTACATAGGGGATTATTTTTCGAATGGATTAGTTCAGGATGAAAATGGTGATGCTTATGGTTTTTCTGGAGCTGTTGCATCAAGCAATTCTGTTTTGACATCTAAAAATCCATCTGCTGTTGTAAAAATTAAAAAAGGAACTACAGAATTTGACAAGACTTATTTTTTCAACGTACAAGAAAAATCTGGAGGATATAAGATTTCTTCAAACAGTTATATTGGTAAAGGAAAAGTATTGTTACAAATGTATGGTACTGTTGGTACAAATGATGGAGTGCCTAAATTGGCTGTAGCCGATGTGTACAATCAAACATTTACTTGGGTTACTAATGCACCTAAAATAATTAATTCGACTACTACAAAATACAATATTGCTACAGAAGATAATAACTCTATTATACTAGGTATCAATACACCTGAAGGGAACTGGGTTTATACAATTAACGGAGCTACAGGAGTGGCTACTAGAGGAATGAAAGTAGAAGGCGGTGAAATTACAGCTATAGCGAAATTAAAATATTAATTTTTTTTTTTTTGACCGTGAGCTTTTAGGAGCTCACGGTTTTTATTATTTAAATTTAAGATTTTAAAACATGTCTACTTCTACCCCAAAAAAGAAAAAAAGTAAAAAATCGTTTTTCAAACGCGCCTCGGCATGGCTACATTTGTGGTTAGGATTAGGATCAGGAATCATTGTCGTTATTGTTAGTCTTACTGGTTGTATGTACGTTTTTGAGCATGAGATTAAAGATTTTATTGAAGATTGGCGTTTTGTTACACCTCAGGAAAAAGGGTATTTATTGCCATCGCAATTAATAGATATTGCTAATAAAGAAGTTAAAGGCAAGAAAGCTACAAGTGTTACCTTTGGAGATAAAGATGAAGCTGCAATTGTTAGCTATTTTGTTCCTAAAAAAGAAAACAAAGAAGAAATTCAGAAGGAACAGCAAAAACAAGAAAAAGCTAATTTAGCTTCAAAAAATAAAACAAAAGATAAAGAACCAAAGCGTAAAAAAAGACGAAGTGGTGCTACTATCAATGTGTATATGAATCCATATACAGGACAAGTACTTAATGTAAAAACAATTTCCAGAGCAGATACCGATTTTTTTAGATTTATGCTTAATGGACATAGAGCTTTATGGCTTCCTTATGATATTGGACGTCCGATTGTAGGAGTTGCCATTTTAATTTTCGTTGTAATATTAATCACTGGTATCGTTTTATGGTGGCCAACTAAATGGATTAAATCTATTAGAGACAAGAGTTTTAAAATTAAATGGTCGGCTACTTTTAAACGAGTAAATTATGATATGCATAATGTACTTGGGTTTTATAGCATGTTTTTCTTATTATTTATTTCTCTTACCGGTTTAGTTTGGAGTTTTGGCTGGTATAGTAAATCATTATATTGGATAACTTCGGGAGGAAAACCATTAGTAGAAACTAGAGAATCACCTAAGTCTGATACAACAAATGTTAAGGATTTTCATATCTCCACAGTAGATAAAGTAATACTCAAATTAGCAAAAGAAAATCCTCAAGCAGCAGGGATTTTGGTAACAATACCAGAAAAGCCATCAGATCCCATTGGTGCTTTTGTTTATAAAAAAAGCAATACCTTTTATAATATGGATCGCTTTAGTTTCGATCAGCAATCACTCAAAGACATTACAATAAAAACCCCATTTTCAGGAAAGTACGAGGAGGCAAGTGTACCTGATAAAATTCGCCGAATGAATTATGATATTCACGTAGGTGCAGTATTAGGACTTACGGGGAAAATTTTAGCTTTTTTTGCAAGTTTGATTTCCGCAAGCTTACCTATTACAGGATTCTTAATTTGGTGGGGTAAACAGAAGTTTAGCAAAAAAGCAACGAAAACTGCACCTAAAGTAGTTGCAAAAGCAGTACCAGTTCCTAAAAAGTTAGAAGAAGAAATGTCATATTAGAATTTCGTTATTCTGAAAAAGTTTGAACCATTAAGGCATTAGGATTATCAATGTCTTGATGGTGAAAACTATTTTATTAGAAATTAATCAAAGGTGTTTTTTATGCCATAATATAATACAACAGTAAATATTGTACCCGAAATTTTATCGGATGTTACAGCGATACTTCCTTTATGGAGTAATATTATTTTTTGAGTTAAAGACAATCCAATCCCGTTTCCGTCAGCATATATTCTATTTAATCCTCTGTAAAATGGTTTAAAAATATGCTTTAGATCTTCTTCTAAAATACCAATACCATGATCGGTAAATTGTAAAATAATTTTCTCTTTTTTTAGTGATACGACAACTTTACTTTGATTGTCTTCTGAGAATTTACAGCTATTTTCAAGTAAGTTAGCAAAAGATACTTTTAGTAAATATTCGTCTCCATTAACTGTGATTTGTTCCTTATCCGCAAAGTCATCTTCAAAATGTATTGTAATAGTATAATTGGGGTTTGATTTTAGAACTAGTTCTTTAGCGTCTAGTAAAACTTCATCAATGCGAACTTGTCTGAATGCAATCTCAGAAGGATCATAATTCGCCTTAGCAAAATCTAGTAAGTTGTTAGATAATTTTGCTAGTTTTTTAGTGTCTTGCAACGTATTAATAATGATGTTTTTATATTCATCAGCGTTACGCTCCTTTTTGGAAGATTGCTCTAAAGTGGTGATGATAGTAGCAAGTGGTGTTCGTAATTGATGGGAAATATTAGAAACAAATTGTTTTTGAGAATCAAAGGAGTTTTCTAATCGATTTAGCATTTTATTGAAAGTAGTTGCTAATTCAGAAACTTCATCTTTACTTTCGTTGGTGTATAGTCGTAAATGGAGATTTTCAGTAGAAAAGGTTTTTGCATTATCTGTCATTTTAACAACAGGTTCAAAAGCTTTTTTAGAAAAAAAGCGCCCCAACAGATATAGAAGTAAAATAGATGCTATAAAAGAAATAACAGCGGTTTCGAATAAATTCTCTAATTTTATATATCCAAATTCGTCGTAAGCGGTGGCTGTAATAATATATTCTTTTCCTTGAAACTGGTATTTCATACCGATAACTTGCTGTTCATTTTGATAGAATTGTATTTCATTTTTTTGTACAATTTTTTCAATGAATGATTTCGTTTCAGGTACTGTTTTAACAGTAGGTTCATCATGATACAACAATTTAAAAGAAGGAGTGTATATAGCCACTTCGGCTTCATTCAATGTCGTTCGATTGTTGGAATAAATGTGCTGTAATGTTTTACTATCTACTTTGGCATTTAAAAATAAAGTAGCCTTAGCAATAGCTTCTTTTTTTAGTAATTCATAAAATTCTTTCTCTCTATTTTCCTTTGCAGAAATTAGGATAATAGTAGCAAATATCAATAAAATAGTTGCTGTTGTAAATGTAAATAATATGGTTAATCGTGTTCTAATTTTCATTCTACTTTCAAAATAAATCCCATTCCAGACTAGGTATGGATAAGTTTTTTTGTCATTTTTTTTAATCTACTTTCCTTTAATCGCCATAGTAAGTAAATACAGGTTTCAAACCTTGTTTATCTAGCTCTCTTTTGGGCTAATTTGGGTATCCTTAAGATTGTCACTTTTCGTGGGCATAAAGTTACGCTTCATTTTGGAGATTAACCGATAAATGCATAAAATTAGATTTTTATGTTTTTTTTATTTCCTGATGAGGCAATAAAAAAAAGCTGCCTTTAATGGCAGCTTTTTGATTATTTTTTAAAATCTTGAATACCAGATTTTAACCATTGTTCGTATTCAACAATGTCTGGAGTATATCCTGTGGCTTTATTCAAGCTTTGTTCATTAGTATCTAATACGATATAATACGGTTGCGCATTTGCTTTGTAACGAGTAATCTGGAAATCACTCCATTTATTACCTATCGATTTTATTTTTTTACCCGTTTCTTTAGAGGTATATTGTTCCTCAATAGGTAACTCTCTTTTATCATCAACATATAGAGAGATCAAAACGACTTCATTATTTAAGATTGATAAAATACGTGGATCAGACCATACGTAATCTTCCATTTTTCGACAATTCACACAAGCAAATCCAGTAAAATCTAAAAGAATAGGTTTGTTTACACTTTTGGCGTAGGCCAATCCTTTTTCATAATCAGTAAAAGCGATGATATCATGCGGGCCTTTATGAGCTCCGTCTGGTAATGCAGTTTCTGATGCAGTACTTTTACTTGAACCTCCAACACCATAAGGTGATTCACTGTAAGTCATTGGTGGAGGAAAACCACTAATTAGTTTCAAAGGTGCACCCCATAATCCTGGAATAAGATATATAGTAAATACCAATACAACCAATCCCATTGATAATCGACCTACCGAAATAGAAGACGAAGGAGAATCATGTGGTAAGGTAATTTTTCCGAATAAATAGAATGCCAAAGTACCAAATATTGCGATCCAGATAGCTAAGAATAATTCTCTTTCAAACCAGTGTAATTGCAATACCAAATCGGCATTAGATAAGAATTTGAATGCTAAAGCTAATTCAATAAATCCTAAAAATACTTTTACAGTATTTAACCATCCGCCAGATTTAGGCAACGTGTTTAGCCAACCTGGGAACATAGCAAATAACATAAATGGTAACGCTAAAGCGAAAGAAAACCCTAACATTCCAACAATTGGTGCAATTCCACCTTTAGAAGCAGCTTCAACTAGTAAAGTTCCTATAATTGGTCCTGTACAAGAAAAGGAAACTATTGCAAGAGCCAATGCCATAAAAACAATACCTACTATTCCTCCTTTATCCGCTTGACGGTCTACTTTATTTGCCCAAGAATTAGGTAGCATAATTTCGAAAGCACCTAAAAAAGATACGGCGAATACAACTAATAAGATAAAGAAAATTACATTAAACCATACATTAGTTGATAATGCATTTAGGGCATCAGCACCAAAAATAAGCGTAATTACAGTACCAAGAAATACATAAATTAATATGATAGAAACACCATAAATAATTGCATTCTTGATCCCTTTTGCTTTTGTTTTGCTTTGTTTTGTAAAGAAACTTACCGTCATAGGAATCATAGGAAATACACAAGGAGTAAGCAATGCAGCAAAACCTGACAAAAATGCAACAAAGAATATCATGTATAAACTCGAATCAGATTTATCCGATTTAGGTTGTTCTTCGATTGTTGTAGCTACAGCAGTTTTTGTTGTTTTTTCATCAACTATATCAGTCGCCTGAATTTCTTTTGCGGTAAGCGTTTTAAGATTAAACTCAAAGTATTTCGTTTCGCTAATGCAGTTTTCTTTACAGACTTGATAAGATAGTTCGACTTGTACAGTTTCTTTTTCTGGATTAGTTTGTTTGATTAATTGCGTAAAAATAACGGTATCAGAAAAGAATATTTCATCTACACCAAAGATTTCATTAAAGGCTCTTTTGGTTTCACTCTCGGTAGCTTTACCTATAACTTCATAATTGTTTTTGTTATCATGAAAAAGAAATTCAGCTGGAAGAGGACCGTCTTCGGGAGTAAATTGTGAATATACATGCCAACCTGATTCGATAGCTCCTTTAAAAGAAAGAACAAATTCAGAGTTAGTTTTTTTCTCAATTGAAGCTTCCCATTTCACAGGATTTATAATCTGTGCCTGGACTTTTGCAAAAGCAAAAACCAAGAATATTAAATAAAATATTTTCTTCATTTTGTATGTTTAATTTGAACGATTTGTTCAGAGGGATGATAAATTAAACCTAACAGATTTAAAAACCTGTTAGGCTTGGGAAGAGACATTTTTTGAGTAAAACGACCTATTACACAATCAAAAGAATGCCCCTATTTTATATTGTTTTTAGACTAGATTTTAGATACCATATTCTCCAGCAAAGTCTTAGAAGCATAAAGAAATAGGCTGATTAAAACTTAGTGAATCTGCAACTTTGCGAGAATATCGAATCTTTAGCTATAAATTAAAATCATAGAAAAGTAATTTATTTAGTCACGTTGAAAAAAGTGTACTCTAGTTTTAAGAAAATACCATCAGATGCAGCACGATGCATTGAACTATACAATTCTTTTTTGTAAGCAAGGTCAATTCTCGCCTGACTGTTAATAATAAACTGGATAGAAGGCACCACATCAAGATATGATTTTCCGTTTTCGGTTATCGTTTGACCCGTAAATTCTAGCATTGCATTAATGTTAGTTTGTTTAAAACTAGTGTATTTTTTAGGATACATTAATTTACCCACAGAGAAAGTATAGTTTATAGCGTCTTTACCTAATAAATCCGGAAAGCTATAATCCGTGTTATTCAGTGCCCGTGCATAACTTACAGAAGAACTTATGGCAACTTTATGAATTAATTGAGTAGCTACTAAACCAGCTTCATAACCAGAATTCCCACCCATTAAATCTATTGCTTCTTGGTTTATAATAGAGTTATTATAACTGTATCGTCCAAAGGCAGCCATTCTAAAATGACTCTGTAAATCATCTACAGAAAAGAATCTATATTTGGCATAAAAACCACCACCTTTAATTCCTAATCCGTTTTCTTGATTGCTTAAAAAACCCGAAGCACGAACCATTAAATTTTTATTTATTCCCCAAGTAACTTCTGGAGTCAAATTGTACATAGAGCCACTTTCAAAATTATTCTCCATGAGTGATTGCCCTACACGAACCCCAATAGAACCCGCTGGAGCATTACTAGCAGGCTCGGTTACTACAAATAATTCTTGTGCATCTATTTGGAATGAAGCAAGAAATAGGAGTACTATTGATATTTTTTTCATTTTATTATAGTGCTTTTAAATAATAATCATTTTCATTTTCTGTGGCATAACCAGGATATTTTGAATATGATTTAAGTAGTTTTTTATACTCTTTTGAAGTTACAAAACCTTTATCTAAAACTCTGTATTTTGCTTCTTGATGTGCTACAGGATTTTTAATATCAATAAAAGTATAAGTTGCATCATCCATTTTTAAAGTTGTATTGTCTTCAATTGTAGGAGTATGAAATTTTGCTGTTAACACCATAGAGCCTACAAAGAAACCAGCTTTTTCAACTGCCTTTTTTAAAACTTTAGGTTCTAATGAATTGTCCTTTTTAAAGTAAACAGTAAATGTATTTGTATTTAAATCGGTTCCAATACTATCAACTTCTGTGTATGATTTTAACTGTTTGTTTATTGCATTAGAGCACATAGAACAAGTTAATCCAGTAGCCATTATTTCGGCTTTAGTAATTTGAGAATATGATTTTGCACCAGTTAGTAATAATATAACTGCAGTTGCTACGAATTTTATATATGTGGTTTTCATTTTATTTTTTATTTTTTTTAATTTGAGAAATAATTTGTGCTTCAGTTGGGTTTATGGCAACCAGTTTTCCTGATGCATCAAAAAGATAGGTTGAAGGTAAAGCATCAATTCCAAAAGTAACAGCTGTTTTTGCATCAAAACCTTTTGGATCAATTAACTGCTGGTGTTTCAAATTATCTTTTTCAATAGCTTTTAGCCATTTTGTCTTATCGATATCTATCGATATTCCAACTATTTCAAAATTTTGACCTTTATATTGGTCATACAGTTTTACTAATTTTTTATTAGCCACTCGACAAGGAGCGCACCAAGATGCCCAAAAGTCTACTAAAACTGTTTTTCCTTTAAAAGAATTTAGTTTTACTGTAGCATTATTATTGTTTTGTAGTTGAACATTTGGATAACTATCTCCTACTTTTATTTGTGCACTTGCTATAGAAACAGTTGTTATAAGGGAGAATAACGTGATTATATTTTTTATTTTGAACATGATATTTTAAATGATTTAGATTGAGATTACTCTGTTTTTTTACTGTTTGCCTCTCTATCGTATTGGCAACATCCGTGTAGTTCATTATAAACAGCATCTGAAGCCTTAAATTTTTCATTATCATATCCAGCATCTGCAACACGTTTAAGAATTGCATCAAGATTAGTTTTCTTAGTATCGTAAGTGATAGTCGCTATTTGCGTGGTTTCATTCCAAGTTACTTTAGCTTCTTTATTAACATTTGCTGCAGTTTCGATAACTTTTTTGCACATGCCGCAGTTACCACTAATTTTTACAGTTTCTTTAGTTTTGTTTTTTATTTGCGCGCTAGCGAAAGTAACTGATAGTAATAGCGTCATTACCATCAATAAATTTTTTATTGAGTTCATTGTATGTAATTTTTTTTGGATGAGAAAATTCTAAAATACAGCAGAAACTATAGCGTAAGAGCTATTTCTGTGATAGAATAGAATTAAAATTGTTTTTGATTTAAAGCCTTATATTGGCTTTGGATGAGACAGATTTATGGCTGTCAGGGTATTAATCTAGCTTATTTTAGGTGGAAGCCAGATAGAACGGAAATCTGAAGAAATAAAGATTTCTGAATAATAGTAATTTTGTTTTCTTTCAGAAAAACTAAAAAGTGAATTGTTTTCTGTTTGAAAAATTGCCATTGGCGAAAAACCGCAAGCACCCGATGTAGAAGTACAAGAATTACCTAAACAACCTTTATCACAATCGTGATCTTTCTTTTTAGAATCTTTTTTCTTGCAACAGTCTTTTACTGTAGATTCTTTTTTACAACATGACATTTCTTTTTTTGTACCATGCGCATAAGTAAGCGTTGGTCCCATTAGGAAACCAAAGGTTAAAAGCAACAATATGTAAAATTTTTTTGTCATAGTCGAGAGCAAAGATACTTTTTCTAGGTCATTGTAATTGTTAATTTTTTTATAAACATTTTGGAGTAACTCAGTTTTACTTCAAATTATATAATTTATTTCGATATACTGATAGTTTCTAAGTTATTGTTATTTAATGTTGTATTCGATGTTATTTGTTCTTCTTATTGTTAAAATATCATTTTTTTTAGATTAAGTGTGCACGAGTAATAAATTTTATTATTTTTACTAAATCGATTTAGCAATTATTGTAACATTTTTAATTTATGAAAAAAATATTCTTCATCTGCCTTTTTATTATAGTTTCGAATGCATATTTAAACGCGCAAGAATTAAAATCTCCCGATGGGAATCTGGTTTTAAGGTTCTCTTTAAATGCGACAGGAACTCCTGTTTACTCTTTGTTTTATAAGAAGAAAGAAGTAATAAAAGAGAGTAAATTAGGCTTAGTTTTAAAGTCAGATATTATGTTGAATAAAGATTTTAAAATTATTGAAACCAAGTTTCAGACAGAAAATAGTACTTGGAAACCTGTATTAGGTGAACAAAAAGAAATCCAAAATCATTATAATGAATTAAAAACAGCGCTTATTCAAGATAAGAGCAAACGTAAAATATCAATTTACTTCCGCTTATTTAATGACGGATTAGGTTTTCGATATGAATTTCCTGTGCAAGACAATTTGCGCCACTTTATTATTCAAGAAGAAACAACCGAATTTAATCTAACAGGCAATCATAAACTTTTTTGGATTCCTGGAGATTATGATACGAATGAGTATAGCTATACTACATCTAAAATTTCTGAGATGCAATCTTTGGTATATGATGCGATTCATGTTCCTTTGGCTGCACAGGCACCAATTAAAAACTTAGCTACACAAACGCCTTTGATGATAAAGACCAATGAAGGACTTTATATAAACATTCATGAAGCAGCTTTAAAAAATTATCCTGCCATGTGTCTTAATGTTGATGATAAAACATATTCATTGAGTTCTCATCTTGTTCCAGATGCATTAGGAAACAAAGGATATATTCAAACGGGGAGTTTTACACCTTGGAGAACCATTGTCGTAAGTGATAATGCTAAAGATATTCTAGCTTCAAAGATGATTTTAAATCTTAATGAACCATCTAGTTTTGATGATACTTCTTGGATTAAACCAGTTAAGTATATTGGTGTTTGGTGGGAATATTTTACTGGAGGCGGGTCTACTTGGGCCTATTCAGACAATCAAGATGTAGTTATAGGATCTACGGATTTTTCTAAATTAAAGCCTAATAATACACATGGAGCAAATACAAAACATGTAAAAGAGTATATTGACTTTGCTTCGACTAATGGTTTTGATGCTGTTTTGGTAGAAGGTTGGAATGAAGGTTGGGAAGACAATACCGCCTTTAAGAAAGAGCGTATTTATAGTTTTTCAAAAGCCTATCCCGACTTTGATGTAAAAGAGTTGAGTGATTATGCTAATAAAAAGAATGTGAAAATTGTGATGCATCACGAAACCACTTCTTCAACTGCCGAATATGAACGTCAATTAAATGATGCATTAAACTTCATGGTTGATAATAAGTACAATGCTGTAAAAACAGGCTATGTAGGACCTATTATTCCAAGAGGTGAACATCATGATGGGCAAGTAATGGTTAATCATTACACCTATGTAGCCCAAGAAGCTGCAAAACATAAAATCATGGTGAATTCACACGAAGCTGTTCGCCCTACGGGTTTACATCGTACGTATCCGAACTGGTTTGCTCAAGAATCAGCTCGTGGTACTGAGTTTGAATCAATGGAAGGAATTCATCCTGATCACACTACAATTTTGCCTTTTACGAGATTAATGGGAGGTCCTATGGATTATACTCCTGGAATTTTTCAAGGTGATTTATCAGTATATGGATCTAAAAAGAATAAATTAAGTACGACCCTTGTAAAACAATTGGCCTTGTATGTTACGATGTATAGTCCGTTGCAAATGGCAGCTGATTTACCTGAAAATTACATACGTTTTAAAGATGCTTTTCAATTTATAAAAGATGTGGCATTAGATTGGGATGAAACCTATATTCTAGAAGCTGAGCCTGGAGATTATATCACGATTGCAAGAAAAACGAAAGGAAAACAAGAATGGTTTGTCGGAGGAATTACAGATGAAAATCCACGAACTGCTATAATTGATTTTAGTTTTCTTCCAAAAGGCAAATCGTATGAAGCAATTATTTATGAAGATGGAAAAACTGCAGATTATAAAATAAACCCACAATCGTATAACATCCGAAAAGTGGTTGTGAATAATAAAACTAAATTAAAACAAAATTTAGCTGCTAGCGGTGGAGTTGCTATTTCGATAAAATAAATTTTGATTGTGAATATGGAACTCGGACGACACGGATTTACTAATGTAAAATCTGTTAAATCAGCGAGAGAAAAGTTTAGCCACAGATTAAAGGATTAAAAAAGATTTTTTACGCAGATGTTTTATAAATCATTAGAATCATTTTAATCCGTGGCAAAAAGTAAAATTAGCGAGAGATAAGTTTAGCCACAGATTATAGGATTAAAAAAGATTTTTTATGCGGCTATTTTATAAATTATTAGAATCATTTTAATCTGTCGCAAAAAGTAAAATTAGCGAGAGATAAGTTTAGCCACAGATTAAAGGATTAAAAAAGATTTTTTACGCAGATGTTTTATAAATCATTAGAATCATTTTAATCCGTGGCAAAAAGTAAAATTAGCGAGAGATAAGTTTAGCCACAGATTAAAGGATTAAAAAAGATTTTTTATGCGGCTATTTTATAAATTATTAGAATCATTTTAATCTGTCGCAAAAAGTTAAATCAGCGAGAAAAAAGTTTCGCCACAGATTAAAGAATTAAAAAAGATTTTTATGCGGATGTTTTATAAATCATTAGAATCATTTTAATCTGTGGCAAAAAAAAGAGCATCTTAATCTGTGGCAAAAAAGTCAAAACAGATTTTAAGAAAAAATCCGTTTAATCCGTGTCATCCGCGTTCTATTTCAGACAATCTTTAAAATAAAAAACAACAAATTTTAAAATAAATAATAATGAGCACAAAAATGTATCCTTTGCAATTTGAACCAATCTTGAAAGAACGAATTTGGGGAGGCGAAAAATTAAAAACAGTCCTAAATAAACCTATTGTTTCTAAAATTACAGGTGAGAGTTGGGAATTATCTACTGTAGAAGGTGATGTAAGTATTGTTGCAAATGGAGAACATAAAGGCAAATCTTTAACAGATTTAATTGACAAATTACCTAACGAAATTTTGGGGACAAGCGTTTACAATCGTTTTGGGAATCAATTTCCTTTATTGTTTAAATACCTAGATGCCCGCGAAGATTTATCGATACAAGTACATCCTAATGATGCATTGGCCAAAGAACGTCATAATTCTTTTGGTAAAACCGAAATGTGGTATATAATGCAGGCTGATCCTGAAGCTAGGATTATTGTTGGGTTTAAAGAGGATTCAAGTAAAGAAGCATATGTTGAGCATTTAAACAATAATACATTGATATCAATTTTAGATGATGTAAAAGTTAAAGCTGGTGATGTATTCTTTTTAGAAACAGGAACGGTCCATGCTATTGGAGCAGGATTGGTTGTTGCAGAAATTCAGCAAACATCGGATATTACGTATCGTTTGTATGATTTTGATAGAGTAGATGCACAAGGAAATAAAAGAGAACTTCATATTGACTTAGCACTCGATGCAATTAATTATAATAAGGTAGATACGTATAAAAAATACGAAACGATTATAAATGAATCTAATGTAGTAGTAGATTGTCCTTATTTCACAACAAATTTTATTCCGTTAAATGGAGTAGTTAAGGTGAACAAAAACGAAGATACTTTTACAGTATATATGTGTATTGAAGGGACTTTTGAAATTAGATATGAAAATGTAACGTATCAATACAAAAAAGGAGATACCGTTTTAATTCCTGCTGGGATGGAAGAATTTGTTCTAAATGGTACAGCATCAGTTTTAGAAGTGTTCATTTCCTAGTTATTTGAGGTTTTTATATATTCAAAATGCTTCTAGTTTCAAAATTTAGTTATTGCAATTTGTTTTCTTTGTACTTCTACGACATATTGAAATTATTATTAAATAAACTATAAATACTATATTTTGAAGCGGGTTATTTATGGTATAATTTAGAAATCATTAAAACGGTTATAGGTATTTAATTCGTAAATGGTAGTTATTATTGATAATAACACCTATAATTGAGTATAAAATAATGATATGTTTAAAAAAATAATTACAAAATCGTTTTAGTAAATATTTTTATGTATATATTTGTGATATAATTAATAACAGCTTAATAAGCAATTAACTCAATAAATGAAAAAGATTACTATTAAGGATATTGCTACAGAGGCGCAAGTTTCTATATCTACTGTATCTTTTGTTATTAATGATAAGGGTGAAAAAATGGGCATTAGTCCTGCAGTAATTAAGAAAGTGCAAGAAGTTGCCGAAAAGCTTAATTATCGCCCGAGTATGATAGCTACAAGTCTTAGAACAGGAAAGACTAGATCTATCGGACTTATTGTTGAGGATATTTCGAATCAGTTCTTTGCCGATTTGGCCAGAGTTATTGAGGATGAAGCCAAAAGTATTGATTATAGAGTTTTTTACTGTAGTACAGGAGGAGACGATGCACGTTCTGAAGAGTTAATACATAGTCTTTTGCAGGCAAATGTAGATGGGTTTATAATTACTCCAACTGAAAAGTTAGAGAAAAGCATCGACCTTCTTTTAAAGCTGAAAAAGCCAGTTGTATTAATAGATAGATATTTTCCAGGTCAAAAAGTGAGTCATGTTGTTATGGACAATTATGAAGGTTCACATTCCGCAACTAAATTTTTGTTAGAAAAAGGCAGAAAGAATATTGCGGTTGTAAATACCAACTCCGAAATGATTCAGATGAAACTAAGAGAAGAGGGATATAGAGACGCCTTAAAAGAGGAAGGTATTTATAATGACTCACTTGTACTTCATATGGATTATAATAGTAGCGAGGAAAGTAAAATTGCAAGTATATTAGATTTTGTAAAAAACAATCCAAAAATTGATGCAGTTTTGTTTCTAGCAAATTATATGGGGCTTGCCGGTCTTCAGGCCTTTAGAGGAATGAAATTTAGAATTCCAGAGGATATTTCGATTATTAGTTTTGATGATCATGATAGTTTCAAATTACATACACCAACAATATCTGTAATTGCACAACCAATAAAGGATATAGGTGAAAATGCAATAAAATTGTTGATGGATCAAATGACTGGGACTACTCCTTTTGTAATAGAAGGAATCCTTAAAAAAGGAAATTTAATAATAAGAGAATCGGTATAATTAAAAGTACCATTATATAAAAAAGAGAAAAGAAAACTACGGTTTTTTTTTACTCTTTTTGCTAAATCGTTTTAGTAAGGTTTTTTTGTAAAATTTATCAGTTATTGATTTTTTTTTACTTTTTATACTAAATCGTTTTAGTAAGTTTTAATTGGTGAAATAGGTAATTAATTAGTTTTTTTTAAATAGTTAACTATATCGATTTCTTAAAATATCCGAGAAGGATTATTTTTCGGAAACAGCTAACATTCATGACAAGTTGATGTGTGTTGTATTAAAGTTGAGTTCATAATTTTTATAAATATTTTAAACACAAACAAAAATCAAAACAGATAAACCAAAAACAAAAGCTTATGAAACAAATTTTAGCAGTGTTAGGGATGATAATGTTGACCAGTTTAGGGGCTGTGGCGCAAAATCGACCATTAACAGGTATAGTAGCAACAGATGCAGATAATAAAGGTATTGTTTCTGCAACTATTAAGGTAAAAGGAAAATCGATCAGTACTATAACCGATTCTGAGGGGCGCTTTTCGATGACAATTCCTGAGGGAAGAGTTAGTTTGACGGTATCTTCAATTGGATTTATTACAAGATTTATCGAAGTTGGTGAAAATGAAAAGAACATCAATGTAGTATTAACCTCAAGCGTAGAAGAATTAAAAGATGTTGTAATTACTTCATTTGGAGTGAAGAAACAAAAGAAAAGTTTGGGATATGCTGTTGGAGAACTTAAAGGAGATGATTTAACGAAAACCAAAGAAATCAATCTTGGAAATGCATTGCAAGGAAAAATTGCTGGGGTAAATGTATCTGCACCAGTATCAGGGCCATCAGGTTCTAGCCGTGTAGTAATTCGTGGAGCGACTTCGGCATCTGGACTTAATCAGCCTTTGTATGTGGTAGATGGTATTCCTATTGATAACAGCCAGCAAGGAAATGCAGGAATGTGGGGAGGTGCTGATAAAGGAGATGGAATGTCTTCATTTAACCCAGATGATATTGCATCTATGTCTGTATTAAAAGGTAGTGCTGCATCGGCGCTTTATGGATATAGAGGTTCAAATGGAGTTATCTTAATTACAACTAAAAAAGGTAAAGCAGGAAAAGGAATTGGAGTTGATTTTAGTGCAAATACTACCTTTAACACACCAATAAGCCTTTTAAAATGGCAAGATCAATATGGAGCTGGAGCACCAGTAAATGGTGTTGCAACAAGATTTGGTAACTTACAAGAACTTAGAGATAGTTATTATTTTGCTTGGGGAGATAAATACGATGGAACACCTTCACTTTCTCTTGATGGACAAACACGACCATATCAAGCATATGGTAAAAATAATGTAGATAAATTTTACAGAACAGGATTTTCTTTCAACAATACATTAGCTGTATCTGGTGGAAATGAGAATACAAATTTTAGATTGTCATTCGGAAATACTAAAGACGAGTCAATCCTGCCAGGAACAAAATTTGGAAGAAATAACATTGCTTTAAATTTTAATTCTATTGTAAACGAAAAAATAAGTGTTGAGGCTAATGCACAATATATCTCTGAAAAAAGTCATAACAGACCTTATTTAAATGATTCACCAAGAAACGCTTCTTTCCCTACTACATTTTTAACTCCAGGAACAGATATAAGATGGTTAAGTAATGGATATGATGCAAATGGAGGGGAAGCAGATTATTTTGGTGCAAATACTTACCAAACGAATCCTTACTTTGCAACACAAGAAACATTAAATGAAGATCTTAGAAAACGTTTTATTGGTTCTGCTAAAGTAAATTATAATATTACTGATAAAATATATGCTAAAGCAGTAATTGGAATTGATGATATTAATTATGAATATACTGAAATAGAACCTACAGGAATTAATTATAATCCAGGAGGTTCTTTTGAAAACAGAATCGAGAATCGTTCTGAGATAAACGCTTCTGGTTATTTAGGATATAAAGGTGATATAGGTAAAGATTTTTCATTAGATGCTTTTATTGGAGCAAACCGTCAGCATAATAGATTTAGTGGAATTAAAATGAAAGGAAATAATTTTATAGTACCTTTTAAATATTTCTACGGAAACACTATGCCTGATAAAACAGAGAAATTATATGCAGAAAGCGAAGTAAACTCTCTTTTTTATTCTGCCGATTTAGGATATAAAAATTTCTTATACTTAAATGTAACGGGTCGTGAAGATTGGTTCTCAACATTAAATCCTGCAAATAATAGTACTTTTTATCCGTCTGTGAGTACAAGTTTTGTTTATTCTGAATTGTTTAGCTTACCAGAGTGGATGTCATACGGTAAGATTAGAGCCGGTTGGGGTAACGTAGGAGGTGCATTGCCAGATGCATATGCCTTGGCTTTAACTTATACTGCACCAGACGGGCAAACAGATGCACAAGGACAACCAATTTTAGGTGTTAATGGAGAAACTGTTCCAAATCAATTTTTGAAACCGTACAATGTAAGTACAATTGAATTTGGTTTCGAAAATACATTTTTCAATAATAGAGTGAGTACCGATTTGACTTTTTACGAAAAGAGAACAACTAATGATATTACGGATGCAGATATTTCACAATCTTCAGGATACAGAACTACTAAAATTAACGTAGGGGAAATTGTAAACAAAGGAGTGGAGTTTGCAGTGAATGTAAAAGCAATAAAAACGGATAAATTTAGCTGGAGCATTGGTTATAACTTTGCTTACAACAATAGTGAGGTAGTTAGTCTTTCTGATAAAATAAATACAAAAACATTAGAAGGAAATAGAGATTCTAGAGCATCTGTAGTTTTAGAAAAAGGACAACCTTTCGGAGTAATCAAAGCCTATGACTATTTAAGAGATAAAAACGGAAACGTTGTGATTGGTTCAGATGGTAAATTTATGAGAGGAGATTTAATTATTGCAGGACAAGGTGTAGCTCCTACATCAATGGGGCTTTCAAATGATTTTACTTATAAAAATCTAACACTTTCAGTTTTTGTAGATGCTAAATTTGGAGGAGAAATCTATTCAGCTACAAACCAATTAGGAACACGTTATGGATTGTCAGATAAGACACTTGATGGACGTGAAGAAGGAATTGCAGTATCTGGTACTGATGTTTCAGGAAACCCTGTAAACACTAGAGTTTCTGCCTATGATTATTGGAGAAGTTACAGTGATGTAACATCAAACTTTGTTTACGATGCAGATTTTATTAAACTTAGATCGGTATCTTTAAGCTATAACTTACCAAAATCATATTTAGCACATTCGCCATTTCAATCTGTTAGTTTAGCATTTTCAGCTCATAATTTATGGACAATTTATAGCAAAACGCCAAATATTGACCCAGAGTCAAACTATTCTAATGGTAATGCACAAGGACTTGAAAGAGCATCTATGCCTTTGACAAGAAATTACGGAGTAACTCTTAATGTCAAATTCTAATAATAAAAATCGAAAGATGAAAAATAAATATATCAAAATATTTTGCATTGCAATTGTTAGTGCAATGGCATTTACAGCATGTGACAACGGATTCGAAGATTTGAATAAGAATCCAAATGCTTTAACAGATCCAGCACCTAAATCAATGTTTACTCTTGCTGAGATTTACATCGATGGGCAAGATTATTCTAATACAAGAGGAAACAATGGGTATGCTGCTCAAATAGTACAACAATTTTCTTCATTAGGAGGTCCTGGTTCAAAATATACGTATTCATCAGAGTATTCAGGTTCTTTGTTTGGAGAATCATACGGAAAAGGATTGAATCAAATTTTTCAGTTGATGTCGGTTTTGCCAGACACTCCAGAAAACTCTAATATGATTCAGGCATGTAGAATCATGAAAGTTTTTATGTTTCAAAAATTAACTGATACCTACGGAGAAATTCCATATTTCGAAGCAGGTAAAGGATATAACGGAAATATTTTCGCTCCAAAATACGACACACAGCAAGCTATTTATAATGACTTATTAAAAGAATTAGATGAGGCTGGTACTGCATTAGATGCTAATAAACCTTTTGTAGGTAATGCTGATTTGTTTTACCAAAGTGATGTAACAAAATGGAAAAAATTTGCAAACTCATTAATGTTAAGAGTTGCTATGCGTTTGTCTAAAGTAGATCCTGCAAAATCGAAAGAATTTGTTGAAAAAGCGGCTACTAAAGGAGTTTTTAGTTCTAATGATGATAGTACAGTATTAAAACATGATGTAAGTCCACAAGGAGTTAGAACAAATCCTATTACTTCTTCTTGGGTTAGAAATGATTTAAATGGAGGTGAAGCAAATGTTAAATACAGTAAAACTTTTATAGATTTATTGAAAAACACCAATGATCCACGTTTAAGAATTTATGCTAAATTAGAAGCATCAGGAAATAACAATCCAGCTAGCCAACAAGGACTTGCAAATGATGCAAAAGAATTTCCAGGCGGAGATAAAAAACTTTTCTCAGACCCAAATACTTCTACAGTATTGCGTTTAGATGCACCTACTTTAATTATATCTTATGCTGAAGTACAATTTTTATTAGCAGAAGCTGCTGTAAAAGGTTGGAATGTTTCTGGATCTGCACAACAACATTATGAAGATGGAGTAAAAGCAGCAATGCAAGGTTTAACGATTTTTGGTGATAAAGTACCAGCGGTTACAACTTCAGAATATAGCAATTATATAGCAACTTATCCTTTTAAAACTACAGGAACAGAGGCACAAAAAATAGAGCAAATTATAACTCAGAAATGGATTGTCTTATTGTTTAATGGTTTTGAGGCTTTCTCAGAGTACAGAAGAACTGGATATCCTGTTTTAGTTCCTGTTAATGATCCTTTGGGAGAAACAAATGGTACTATTCCAAGAAGATTAATATACGATCAATCAGAATTGATTACAAATGGGGCTAATTACAAAGAAGCAATTCAGCGTCAGGGGTTAGATTTAATGACTACTAGAATCTGGTGGGATAAACAATAATTAAATTTGGTGAGGTTAGTTCAAATAAGTCGGGTAGGATGCAACCTCCCGGCTTATTTTTAAGTTTCTATTTTGGTTTATAAAAAAAAACATTTGTTATAAAGAGGTTAATATATTGTTTTTTAGTACCTTTTTTTTCGCAAACTGCAAAAAATGCTTTGCTGAAAAAGATGGAATTACTTTCAATATAACTTAAAAATCGTATGACATTGATTGTAGATTTTTATATTGAATAAACCGGATCGGTTGGAGCAATTTTAAAAGGCATTCAACACTTAGAAACATAGTTCAGATAGCTATCGAAATAGAATTGATGATTAAAGGTGATTTTAGAAAAGTATATTTTTTCACATAGCTTTATGTTATCTATTTTAAGTGAAACGTCTTTTTTAGATTTTGTTAAACTATGTCTCTATGTGTTAAAATGACTATTCCCAATGGGTATTGATTAAATAGATTTCTGAAAAGATTAAAAAAAGCTCTTACCATATATTGTAAAGAAGATGTAAACAAGTTTAAGTTCGGCAGCTGTAAAAAAGGAAATATGTCTAGTTTTTTTGTTAGTTACTCTTGTTCTAGGATATAAAAACCTAAAAAAGAGAAGGAATTAATTGTAATAACAATTTTCCTTCTCTCACTGCCAGCTAAAAAAAATAGTGCTCTTTACAAAAACTTAAAAAATTAGACCGAAATAATAATTTTATTACACAGTAAAAATGAAATGTAAAAAAAGCTTTTATTGGTTTGTATGTATTTGTCTTGCAAATTTTTCTTTTGCAGTACGTGCTCAAAATATTGACATACAAAAAGGTTGGGAATACCGAGAAACTAAAACTACAAAATGGTATCCAGCTACAGTTCCGGGAGAGGTACATACTGATTTGTTGAATAACAAATTAATACCAGATCCTTATTATAGGGACAATGAAAAAAAATTAGAGTGGATAGAAAAGAAAGATTGGGAATATAAAACTACTTTTCAAGTAACTCCAGCCACTTTTAATAAAAAGAATGCAGAACTAGTTTTCGACGGATTAGATACTTATGCAACTGTTTATTTGAACAATCAAATGGTTTTAAAGGCAGATAATATGTTCCGTCAATGGCGTGTAGATGTAAAAAAAATAATAAAATCAGGAAATAATGATTTAGTTATAGTTTTTAAATCAGCACAAAACGTTGTGGATTCATTGGCTAAGAAAGATTTACCATTTGTAATTCCAGATAATCCTCGTGCTTATGTTCGTAAAGCGCAATATCATTTTGGATGGGATTGGGGGCCAAAATTTACTACTTGTGGAATATGGAAAACACCTCGATTAGAAGCGTATGATGTAAAAGCTCCAGAGAAACCTTATGTACTTGATCGTAAAATTGAATTGGTACAGCAACCAGATAGTCTAGGTAAATCATTTTATTTTAAAATAGATGGAAAACCAGTGTATATGAAAGGAGCAAATTATATTCCTTCGGATGCATTTCTTTCTAGAGTTACCAAAAAAGAATACGAAAAAGTAATTGGTATGGCAAAAGACGCTAATATGAATATGCTACGTGTTTGGGGAGGAGGAATCTATGAAGATGATTATTTTTATGATTTATGTGATAAATACGGAATCAATGTTTGGCAGGATTTTATGTTTGCAGGAACAATGGTACCAGGTGATGATGCTTTTTTCGATAACGTAAAAAAAGAAGTGCAATACCAAGTAAAACGCCTACGTCATCATCCAAGTATTGTTTTATGGTGTGGTAATAATGAAGCCGATGAAGCATTTAAAAATTGGGGTTGGCAAAAAAGCATGAAAATGTCAAAACAAGATTCAACACGCTTATGGCATGATTACGTTCGTTTGTTTCAGGATAGTATTCCAAAATGGGTAAAAGAAGTTGACAATAAACGTCCTTACATAAGTTCTTCACCTTTATTTCATTGGTCAAAAGAAAAAAGTCTTACAGAAGGAGATAGCCATTATTGGGGCACTTGGTGGGGATTAGAAGATATCGAAGCTGTTCAGAAAAAAACAGGACGCTTTGTGAGTGAATACGGAATGCAAGCAATGCCAAATTATTCCTCTATTGAAAAATTTACTTTGCCAGAAGATCGTTATTTATACTCTGATATTTTAAAAGCGCATCAAAAAGCAGGAAATGGATTTATGAAATTAGATTCTTATCTGAATCGCTATTTTATTGATTCAACCAAAATAAAGAAAATGAATGTGGAAGATTACACTTATCTAACACAATGTTTACAATATTATTCGCTTAAAAATATTATTGGAATTCACCGTTCAAAAGCACCTTATACTATGGGAACATTGGTTTGGCAGCTTAACGATTGTTGGCCAGTAGCAAGTTGGAGTGTGACCGATTATTATGATCGTCAGCCAAAAGCGGCTTGGTATGCAATGAAAGAAGCCTATCGAGATGATATAACACCCAAAATAGATCTTACACGTCCGATAGATTTAAAATTAGAAGATCCCAAAATAACTTGGGTAGTAAAAGGAAATAAATTGATTTTAAAAGCATCGAAATCTGCTAAGTATGTCAATGTTTCTATAAAAGGATATACAGGAAAATGGAGTGATAATTATATAGATTTGGAGCCTGGAGAAGAAAAAACAATCTCTTTTGAAGGCAAAATAACCAAACCAGAGATTAAAGTTTTCTCTCTATATGATGTTTTAAAGAGGTACTAAGGTTCTGAGATTCTGAGGTACAAAGGTTTTTTGAGGTTCAAAGGTTTAAAGGTTTCTTGTATTGAGAATAAAAAAGGGTCATAGGTTTTCTGTAGAGACGCACAGCAGTGCGTCTTTGTTAAAGAGCAGTGTAGAGGCACAAATAGCAAAACTTTGCGCCCTTTGCGATTAAATTTTTATCTCTAAATAATTTCAGTATCTCTTATTAGCAATTAAAAAAAATAAAAATGATTAGAAAATACAACAGAATAGTTTTTAGCGGCATTTTCGCTTTAAGTATATTTTTTAGCCAAGCTACAATTTCACAAGAAAAAAAAGCAAAACAAAATAATTTAGATTACACAAAATACATAGATCCATTGATAGGATCGGCAGGTCACGGACACGTTTTTGTGGGAGCTAATGTTCCTTTTGGAGCAGTGCAGTTAGGCCCCGTAAATGTATTTGAAGGTTGGGATTGGTGTAGTGGCTATAACTATGCAAGTAATACCATATTAGGATTTACGCATACACATTTAAGCGGTACAGGAATTGGAGATTTAAACGATATTCTTTTGTTGCCAGTATCAGGAAAAGTTCCTCTTACCAAAGGGACAAAAGAAGATATGGTAACAGGATACGGATCTTATTTCTCACACAAAAATGAAGTAAGTAAAGCAGGTTATTACAGTGTTTTTCTTGATAAATACAAAATTAAAGCAGAGTTAACGACTAGCGAGAGAGTTGGTTTTCATAAATACACATTTAACTCAACTACCGATGCACATGTGCTACTAGATCTTGCCGATGGGGTGGGATGGGACAAGCCAGTAAAAACGTTCATAAAAAAACTTAATGACCATACGCTAGTAGGATATAGATATTCTACAGGTTGGGCCGCAGATCAGCGCATTTTTTTCGCAATGGAATTCTCAGAACCAATTGCTAATATGGCTTTATATGATAATACGACAGCAGTAGCTGGCAATGAAGGTGAAGGTGTAAAAATGAAAGCAGTTTTAGATTTTGCAACTTTAAAAAACAAACAAGTTTTAGTAAAAGTTGGGATTTCTCCAGTAAGTTATGAGAATGCTTTCGTAAATATTAAAGCCGAAATTCCTAATTGGGATTTTAATGCAGTAGTAAAAGAAGCAACTTCAAAGTGGAACAAAGAACTAAATAAAATACAGATAAAAGCAGATGATAAAACGGCAAAGGTTTTTTATACTGCTTTGTATCACACTATGTTTGCACCTTCAATTTTCAATGATGTAAACGGAGATTACAGAGGAACAGATAAAAAAGTATATGAAAAAGCGGGTTTTACTAACTACACCACTTTTTCACTTTGGGATACGTACCGAGCTTTGCATCCTTTGTATACCATTACGCAACCAGATAAAGTTAATGATATTGTTAAATCATTTTTAGCAATCTACGAGCAACAAGGAAGATTACCAGTTTGGCATTTAATGGGGAATGAAACTAACACCATGAACGGAAACCATTCGATTGCAGTTATTGTAGATGCTTATTTTAAAGGCTATAGAGATTACGATACAGCATTAGCTTATGAAGCTATCAAAAAAACTGCTATGCAAACTCGTGATGGAATGGATTATATTCAAAAATTAGAATACATCCCTGCTGATAAAGTATTAGAATCAGTTGGAAATGCTCTAGAATATGCTATCGATGATTATTGTATCGCGCTTATGGCAAAAGCAATGAACAAGACAGAAGATTATGAGTATTTCTCTAAAAGAGCCAATTTGTACAAACTTTATTTTGATAAAGAGACAACGTTTATGCGAGGAAAATTAGTTGATGGAAATTGGAGAACACCATTTAATCCACTTTCATCTTCACATCGTAAAGACGATTATGTAGAAGGTAATGCGTGGCAATATACTTGGTTGGTTCCACAAGACCCTTATGGATTAATTGAATTATTTGGAAGTGAAGATAAATTTATAGCTAAACTGGATTCTTTATTTCTGATAACAGACAAGGTTGAAGGCGAAGAAATTTCTCCTGATATTACGGGACTAATTGGACAATATGCGCAAGGAAATGAGCCTAATCACCATATACCTTATTTGTATGCATACGTAGGACAACCTTGGAAAACAGCAAAATTAGTTCGTGAAATAGATGATAAATTTTATTCAACAAAACCAGACGGATTGTGTGGTAACGAAGATTTAGGGCAGATGTCAGCTTGGTATATATTTTCAGCAATGGGATTCTATTCAGTTAATCCAGCAAATGGAATCTATGTTTTAGGTAGTCCATTAGTAGAGACTGCTACAATTCATCATAAAGAAAATATTTCATTTACATTGAAAGCATTTGATAACAGTGATAAAAATATCTACATCCAAAAAGCAGAATACAACGGGAAACCATATACAAAATCATACATCACACATGATATGATTGTTAAAGGAGGAGAATTAAAATTGTATATGGGAAGTAAACCATCAGCAACTTTTGGAGTAAATAAATCTGATAGACCGATTTAAGAAAGTATTCAGTTTGCAGTCGCAGTTTACAGTAATCAGTACTTGATAGTGTCATCCTGAGCGGAGTCGAAGGACAGTCTCAGTATTCAGTTTACAGTATTCAGTTTACAGTTTACAGCTTGCAGTTTACAGCTTGCAGTCACAGTGTTAAGTTTACAGAAATTGATAGTGTCATCCTGTGCGGAGACGAAGGACAGCTTACTTCTTACATTTCACAAATCACATCTCACACATTACAACACACATTTTACATAAAAATCATGAAAATAAAGAGTTTAATTTTTTTAGGGTTATTACAATGTGCCATTTTTGTAAATGCACAAGTTAAACCTTTGGACCCTGTAGAATATGTTAATCCTTTAATGGGAACACAATCTCTGCATAGTCTTTCTAACGGTAATACATATCCTGCAATTTCTAGACCATGGGGAATGAATTTTTGGACACCACAAACAGGAAAAATGGGCGATGGATGGGCCTATATCTATACGGCTGATAAAATCAGAGGATTTAAACAAACGCATCAACCTTCGCCATGGATGAATGATTACGGACAGTTTTCGATCATGCCTGTAACAGGAAAACTAACTTTTGCAGAAGACGAAAGAGGCAGTTGGTTTAGCCATAAAGCAGAAGTTTCAAAACCGTATTATTACAGCGTATATCTGGCTGATTACGATGTTACAACAGAAATTACAGCTACCGAAAGAGCAGCACATTTTCAGATTACATTTCCAGAAAACGAGCAATCTTCAATCGTAATCGATGCATTCGATAAAGGTTCTTATATTAAAATAATTCCATCAGAGAATAAAATTATAGGATATACTACTCGTAACAGTGGTGGAGTTCCAGACAATTTTAAAAACTATTTTGTATTGCAATTCGATAAGCCATTTGAAACTAATTATACATGGCATGACAAGGTGCTGAAAAAAGATCAATTAGAATTAAAAAACAATCACGTAGGCGCAATTGTAGGTTTTAAAACCAAAAGAGGGGAGAAAATAAACGTAAGAGTAGCTTCTTCATTTATCAGTTTTGAACAAGCAGAGTTAAATTTGAAGAGCGAATTAGGAACTGCAACTTTCGATCAAACGGTAGCCGAATCAAAACAAGAATGGAATAAGATTTTAGGTAAACTAACTGTTGAAGGTGGAAGTGATGAGCAATTAAAAACTTTTTACTCTTGTTTATATCGTACAGTTTGTTTTCCGCAAAAGCAATATGAAATAGATGCAAAAGGAAAAATCATGCATTATAGCCCTTATAATGGTAAAGTGTTGCCAGGTTATATGTATGCAGGAACAGGATTCTGGGATACTTTCCGAGCTTTATATCCTTTACTTAATTTAATGTATCCTTCTATAAACAAAGAAATGCAAGAAGGACTAATCAACGATTATAAAGAAGGAGGCTTCTTGCCAGAATGGTCAAGTCCAGGATTTAGAAATGTAATGGTTGGAAACAACTCAGCATCAGTAGTTTCAGATGCATACATAAAAGGATTGAGAGGATATGATATAAACAAATTGTATGAAGCTTTGCTACATGGAGCCAACAACGAAGGACCGTTAGACGCAGTAGGAAGAAAAGGAGTTGCCTATTACAATACTTTAGGATATGTTCCTTATGATGTTAAGATTAACGAAAATGCTGCTAGAACATTAGAATATGCATACGATGATTTTACCATTTGGAAATTGGCAAAAGCCTTAAACCGTCCAAAAAGCGAAATTAGTTTATTCGAAAAAAGAATGATGAACTATAAAAATTTGTATGATCCATCAATCGGATTAATGAGCGGTAGAAATAAAGACGGAAGTTTTCCGAAAAATTTCAATCCGTTTAAATGGGGTGATGCATTTACAGAAGGAAATAGCTGGCATTACAGTTGGAGTGTTTTCCATGATGTAAATGGGTTAATTGATTTAATGGGTGGTGAGAAAAAATTTACCGACAAATTAGATGCTGTTTTTACAACACCTCCAATTTTTGATGATAGTTATTACGGTTCAGTTATTCATGAAATACGCGAAATGCAAATTATGAATATGGGACAATATGCTCACGGAAATCAGCCTATTCAGCACATGATTTATTTGTATAATTATGCTGGTCAACCTTGGAAAACACAATATTGGTCAAGAGAAGTAATGAACCGTTTGTATAAACCAACTCCAGATGGATATTGTGGTGATGAAGACAACGGACAAACTTCGGCTTGGTATATTTTCTCTGCAATGGGATTCTATCCAGTATGTCCAGGAACAGACGAATATGTACTTGGAGCACCCTTATTTAAGAAAGTAACATTACAGTTAGAAAACGGAAAGCAGTTTATTATAAATGCACCAAATAATTCAGAAACTAACAAATATGTACAGGATTTAAAATGGAATAACTCCACTCATACTAAAAATTATATCAACCATTTTGATGTATTAAAAGGTGGCGAATTAAATTTTGATATGAGCAACCAACCCAATTTACAAAGAGGAACTTCAGCAAGTGCCTACCCATATTCTTATTCAACCTCAAAATAATACTATGCAATCACGTAGAAAATTTATAAAAAATACAGGAATTTTATCAGCAGGATTAATGGCGCTTCAAACAGATGTTTTTGGAATGCAGTCAGATGTTTTCAATTTTGCATTGAAAGATTTTATTACCAAAAGACCACCATTAGCAGAGAGAAAATTCACTAGTAAAGCAATAGAAGCAGCAATTGTAAGAATCAAAAAGCAAATTGCAAATCCAGAATTGGCTTGGTTATTTGAAAACTGTTTTCCAAATACATTAGACACTACAGTTGATTTTGAAATCATCGATGGAAAACCAGATACTTATGTAATTACAGGAGACATTGATGCAATGTGGCTACGTGATAGTACAGCACAAATTTGGCCGTATATTCCGTTTGTAAAAGAAGATAAAAAGCTGGCTGAATTGGTAAAAGGAGTAATAAACCGTCAGACAAAATGTATTTTGCTAGATCCTTATGCTAATGCGTTCTACAAAGATTTTAATCAGGTTAGCGAATGGAAGGATGATATGACCAAGATGCAACCTGGTATTCATGAACGTAAATGGGAGATAGATAGTTTATGTTACCCAATACGATTAGCACACGGATATTGGAAAGAAACAGGAGATGTTAGCTTGTTTGACAGTAAGTGGAAAGAAGCAATGCTTTTGGTATTGCAAACTTTTAAAGAACAACAACGTTGGACAGATAAAGGCCCATATAATTTCCAGAGAGTTACAGCTTGGGCCACAGATGGTGTTCCATTAAGCGGTTACGGTTATCCTGTAAAGCCATGCGGATTAATTGTTTCTACTTTTAGACCAAGTGATGATAGTACTTTATTTGGATATTTAATACCGAGTAATATGTTTGCTATAGAAGTACTTGGGTATCTTCAGGAAATTTTCTCTTTACCAGCATTAAAAGATGATAATTTAGTAGCTAGAGCAAAAGAACTACAAGGACAGGTTCAGAAAGGATTAGAAGAAAACGCAATCATTGAACATCCAAAATTTGGAAAAATAATTGCTTTTGAAGTTAACGGATATGGAAGTTTCCATATGATGGATGATGCTAATGTACCATCGTTATTATCATTACCTTATTTAGGAGCTATTGAACCAGATAATCCACTTTATCTTAATACAAGAAAAGTAGTATTGTCAGATAATAATCCATTTTTCTACAAAGGAAAAGCAGGCGAAGGAGTTGGAGGGCCACATACAGGAACAGATACTATTTGGCCAATGAGTATAGTTCTGAGAGCTATTACAAGTGTTGATGAAAAAGAGATAAAAGCATGTATTAGCAACTTGATAAAAACAAATGCAGATACAGGATTTATGCACGAATCATTCCATAAAGACGATGTTACAAAGTTTACCCGTAAATGGTTTGCTTGGGCAAATACGCTCTTTGGAGAAATGATAGTTCATACAAGCATTCATTATCCACAAATTCTGAAAGATAAAAATATCTAGAATTAGATATACAAGCATTGCTTGTTTTCAGAAAAAGATAAAAAACTAAAACTAAAAAAAGATCAGTAAGAAATTAAGTAGTTACACTTCATTTCTTACTGTTTAAAAATACAAAAGAATGAGCAAAAAATATGCCGTTGGATTAGACATTGGAGGTACACATATTACCGCTGCGGTTATAGATATAGTCGATATGAAAGTGATCGACTTTTCATTGCATAAAGAGTCATTTGATTCAAATAGGCCAGTAGATGAAGTGATGACTATTTGGGAGAAAGTAATTACGACCTCAATAGAAAATTCTAAAGTAGAAAAAACATCAGGATTGGCTGTTTGTATGCCTGGACCATTTGATTATAATACAGGTGTTTGTTGGATAAAAGGGCAATCTAAATATGAGCATTTTTACGGATTAAATGTGAGGGATTTGTTTAAAAACAAATTGAATCTCTCGAATGATTTTCCGATTTTGTTTGAGAATGATGCTGTATGTTTTGGAAAAGGGGAAGTTTTTAAAGACATAGACAATCTTTCTAAAAACGTAATGGCAATTACACTTGGTACAGGACTTGGAGCTTGTTTTATCGATAAAGGAGAATCTATCAGTACAGGAAATTTAGTTCCAAAAGACGGTGAAATATACGATCTTCCATTCAAAGAAGGTATAGCCGAAGATTACGTTTCTGCACGCGGACTAGTAGCAGGTTATTTCGCTTTAAGCGGAAGAAAATTGAATAATGGTTTAGCGCTTTTTGATCTTGCTAAAGCGGGAGATACAATGGCGGTAAAAGTGTTTGAAGAAATGGGAGAAAATTTGGCTACAATAGTTCTTCCGTGGTTTAAGAATTTCTCTGTAGATAGTTTTATCATAGGAGGTAAAATTGCAAACGCAAGTGAATTTTTCTTAGCGTCATTTAACAAAAAAATAAAAGAAGCTGGAAGTAACGTTACTGTTTCTATTTCTACAGATAACGAAAAGGCTGCTCTATTAGGTGCTACAAGTTTACTTTACAACGCATAGTTTTTTATAAATTTATAGAGCAAATAGGTTTTGCCACAATCTTGTCACTCTGAGGAACTAAGAGTCACATTTAGTAGCTCGACAAAGATTTCGGTTACATAATTTACCACAATCTTGTCCTTTTGAGGAACGAAGAATCTTCGCCAGTAATTCTCCAAAGATTATAGCGTTTCTCGTGAAGATTCCTCCTGCATCGGATTATTAAAAAAGCTAATTTTTTATAAATTTATAGAGCAAAGAGGTTTTGCCACAGATTAAAAGATTTTCACAGATTAAGATAATCCTTTTGAATCCTTTAATCTGTGGCATTAAAAAAGCATAGTTTTTTATAAATTTACATTGGAGATATATTTTTGCCACAGATTAAAAAAAATCATAATTATTTTTTTTTGATTCTTTTAATCTGTGGCTATTAAAACAATAAGTATGACAAACTCAAATCGTAGGAATTTTATAAAAACAGCTGCAATAGCTTCAGTAGCTGTAGCATTACAATCTTTTAATACAGATTCAGAAGAACAACAGCTTATGCTGCCTAAAAAAGTAAAGAAACCAATCGTACTTTCTACATGGAAGTTTGGAATACCTGCAAATGAAGCTGCTTGGGAAGTCTTGAAAAATAATGGAAATGCTCTCGATGCAGTAGAAGCAGGGGTTAAAATTCCTGAAGGTGATCCAAAAGAACGAAGCGTAGGTTATGGAGGACGCCCAGACAGGGACGGACGCGTAACACTTGACGCTTGTATTATGGATGAAAATTCCAATATCGGTTCAGTAGCTTGTTTAGAATATATAAAGCATCCAATTTCGGTTGCAAGAGCTGTAATGGAAAAAACACCTCACGTAATGTTAGTGGGTGATGGGGCATTACAATTTGCCGTTGAACAAGGTTTCAAAAAAGAAAACCTATTGACAGAAGAATCTGAGAAAGAATGGAAAGAGTGGTTGAAAGACAGCAAATATAAACCCATTGCTAATATTGAAAATCACGATACTATTGGAATGATTGCGTTAGATGCCAATGGAAACCTTTCAGGTGCTTGCACAACTAGCGGAATGGCATTTAAAATGCACGGACGCGTTGGAGATTCGCCAATTATCGGAGCGGGTTTATATGTTGATAATGAAATTGGAGCGGCAACGGCTACAGGACATGGTGAAGAAGTAATCAGAATTTCGGGTTGCCATCTAGTAGTAGAATTAATGCGCCAAGGAAAATCACCTCAAAAAGCGTGTGAAGAAGCTGTCACTAGAATTGTAAAATTAACCAAGAATAGAAATAAGGATTTAAAAGATATTCAGGTAGGATTTATAGCCTTGAATAAAGCAGGAGAATATGGCTCATATTGCGTTCAAGGTGGTTTTAATTATGCAGTTCACGATGATTCAGGAAACCGCTTAATCGATGCCGATTATTTCTTGAAGTAGTTTTACCCGCAATCTTGTCCTTCTGAGGAACGAAGACCCGAGCGAATAGTGGATAGACGAAGTAATCTCCTCAAGCAGCTCCGCAAAGATTTCTGTTACATAGTTTATCGTAATCTTGTCCATTAGTTTCTCCGCAATCTTGTCACTCTGAGGAACGAAGAGTCTCATCAAGCAGCTCCCCAAAGATTGCGGTTACATAGTTTACTCACGATCTTGTCACTCTGAGGGACGAAGAGTCTTCGCCAGTAACTCTCCAAAGATTATTAAGTTTCTTAGTAACTCTGAGTAAATTTTTAATATCATAAAAGAGTGATTTTCACTATGAACTTAAAAGGAAAGGGTTGTATCTTTGACCTCAGAAATTTTGAAAATACTTCAAAAATTAAGCCTCAACAAGTCCATATGAAACGAGAACATTATATTCCCTTCAACAAGGAATTCTTACTCGAACAACAAATAGCAAGTTTCAGTGAAGACTCAAAAAATGCAGCTGATTTTAAAAAGTTATTCGATATCATCGAACATTATTATCATTATGAAGCCTTTAATCTAAATCGGAATCTAAAACAAAATTACGCCCTATTTGACCCAGATTTAAGTCCGAAGGAGCGTGAAGGATTTGTTGGCAAAAGTAATTTCACTGTTTTTAAAGAAACACTTCTTACCGTTCTAGAATATGGAAACTACAGACGTATTGATAAGGAAACTCTAGATAAAGCAATTAATGACTCCGATTTAATAGGATTGAATCTTTCTATAGATTTTAATGCTTTTAAAGAGTACGAATTGTATGTTAGAGGAAGTCATAAGGCTAAAGAAACGGTAGCGAAATATGTTTTTTGGAAGAAAGAAATAGAGATTGAATATTATGATCGTGTCATGATTTATCTGAATTATAATGATGCTGATTCTCTTAAAGCTAAAAATGTAAAACTTGGGAAAATACCAATTGATCCAGAATCTGTAGTCTTAAAGATTTTCAAGCGTGTTCCTAAAAATGATCTCGAAACGATATTTCCGAATGCGGTTCCGATGATGTCAACTACTGATAAATTATTATTATGGGTTCCTGGAATTTTTGGTGGTGTTTCGTTATTGAGTACTACTGTAATTCCTGCATTAATTGGGATGTATGGTGCTTATCAATCGGGGGAAGCAATTGATTTACTAAACAGTAAAACTTCGCTTAATCAAGGTTTAATTGCCTTAGGAGTACTTTGTGCTTACTTATTTCGCCAGTATAATAATTTTGCAAATAAAAAGATTAAATATTCGAAGATGCTTTCGGATAGTCTTTACTTTAAGAACATTGGAAATAACAGTGGTGCATTTTATTCCTTATTGAATTCTTCGGAAGAAGAAGTACTAAAGGAAACTATTTTGGCTTACGCTTTTTTAAATAGAAGTAATAGCCCCTTGTCGGCTGATGAACTTGATTCTCAAATAGAAACGTGGTTTTCGGAAAAGCTAAATACAGAATTAGATTTTAATGTAAATAATGCCTTGTCGAAATTAAAAAGCATTGGCCTTGGTATTGAAGCAAATGGTAAATGGGAGGTGATTTCGCTTGATAAAGCACTCATTAAAATTGACGAATTATGGGATGGCGTTTTTGATTATAATCAGAAAGTAGTTGAGGCTTAGAGCTGCAGAGGCTCAAAGGTTAAAAAAAAAAGGTCCAAAGGAACAAAGGCTTTTGTTTGCGTATAAGGTAATTGTGTTAAAAAGACATATCGAATCATGAGGTAACTCACAAGTGCCAGACAATTTTTGAGTTCAAACTAAACCTTTGTTGCTTTGTCCCTCTGCAACTATGAACCTTATTTTCTCAATAATTTTCAAAAATAGATAAACGGAAAAGAAATTTTATTAGATTTACGGATGCCTAAATACTGAATTATGAGAACATTAGAACAATGGTTTGAAGAATATGCTGTAAGTCATCAGAATCCGAAGAACAAAGTAATACATTATGTATGTGTTCCTGCAATTTACTTTTCGATTGTAGGTTTATTAATGAGTATTCCGAGTGGTTTTATTGCCAATATTTTAAAATTAAATGCTCCAATAATCGAGAATTGGGCTGTGGTCATATTACTTTTTGTGCTTGTTTTTTATATTCGATTGTCGGTTGCAATGGCTTTTAAGATTGCAATTTTTTCCGCTATTTGCTTGGTAGTAAATTATTACATCGGACAAGTCTTCCCATTATGGATTTTCTCTATTGGTGTTTTTGTAATCGCTTGGATTGGGCAATTCTACGGACACAATATTGAAGGAAAAAAACCTTCTTTCCTTAAAGATCTTCAGTTTTTAATGATTGGTCCAGCGTGGGTGGTTGAGAATTTGTTCTCTAAGAAATAAGGGTTGGCAAGAAAGGTTCAGAAGCTATAAGAAGTAAAGAAAAAAGGAACGTTTCAGTCTTTTAGTATTTCTGTTATGAACTAAGATTAAAGTAATTACTAGCCCAGATAGTAGCGACATCCTTTTCTTTGTTTCTTTAACAAAGAAAAGATATAGCGAATAGCTGGAAATCAACGTAATTAAACTGTAGAAATTGATTGCTCCTAATAAATAAACAATAAATCTAGCGCTGTTATTTCTGTAAAAAAAGGACAGAACATACCGATTATTATTTCTTTTGCTTTTGTAAAACTAGCTCCTATTTGATTAGCCTGATTCTTAATTTGACTTGGTGGATAACCAAAATATTTACGGAATGCAGTACTAAAATGGTTAGGTGTTTTGTAGCCTAATGATTCAGCTACTTGGTAAATATTTAACTCGTCTTTTAATAATTTTTGTTTGGCTTCATTCATTTTTAGTTCGTTTAAATAACCAAAAACGGTTGTACCATATAGCTCTTTAAAGTATTTTTTTAATTTGAATTCATTTGTCCCAACTTTACGGGCAAGGTCAATTAGAGAGCAAGGAGTAACGATGTTTTGCGTTACTAATTCTCTGGCATGATGCATTCTTTCTATATCAATTTTTGGAATTTTAATTGAAATGTCTTGTATTTGTGTTAACTGCTCTACTTGCAACAATACTAATTCAGTCACTTTTGTTTCCAAATACATTCTGCGGAAATATCCAGTTCTTTCGCAAGAAACGATATCTCTTACTGCTGTCAGAATTTCTGGAGACATGATTTCGCTATATTTTATCTGCTTTGCTGGATTTTCATTAGAGCAAGTTGCAATAAATTGAAGGTCTAAATCTAATGAATCAATAAGCGTAGTGTAGGTGTCTTTCGGAATTAATATTGATAGGTATTCTGATACTGTTGGGTTTGCTGGTAGTTTTGCCAGTTTTGTACCAGCTGGCAAAAGATGTATTTGATGATGCATCAGATTCGAACATCCTTTCATAAAAAAGAACATTTGTATAGCTGGTTCATCTGTATAATATTCGATTTTAATAGGCTTAAGTAAATCTAACTCAATATAGTTTATAAAAAAGGACCCAGCTAGCGTATGGCTGTCTTTTATATTGCCATATTCGGGGTGATTAAAGGTATTGGTTTCTTCGATAAGTTCATAAGCTTGGTCTACTTCTTCAAAAAACACCTGGTCACAGAGTTTATAATCTAAATCTTTTATTGTGGTTTTAAGTTGCATGGAAAATCTTACTTTATTATTTAGCAAATATACAGTATATAATCCATATATGTATTGAGTCTAAATAAAAACAATCCTTTTTGTGTATGTTATAATCCGTATTTGAAACCCTTATCCCGAGTCAGTAGGGGTAAGTTTGCACCTGAAATTAATAATACCAATTTTACTTTGTAATGGGTTTCAAAAACTACATAGATTGTTTTAAAACAATTAAAAATATAATAAATAGCTATATGTTAAATGGTTACGTGTTTGGTAAAAAGAATCATTCTTTATCGCAGTCTTTAAAATTTGTTGTATTTTTTATTTGCCTATTTTTTTTACCATCTGGAGTATTAGCACAAAATGGAACGCTTTCGGGAGTTTTAAAACTTGATAATGGCACGCCAATTAGTTTTGCTGCAGTTGCTGTTAAAAACACTAAACATCAGATGATTACGGATGATGAGGGTAAGTTTGAGTTTAGAGGTCTTGCACACGGACATTACGAAATTGAAGTTAGCTCTATCGAAATCACTAGAAAAAGTATTAAAGTTGACTTTAAAGGTAGTGGCGAAAGAATTTTATTAATTGTTGAGCCTTCATCAAGTTTAGGTTTAAAAGAAGTTGTAATTAATGTTAAGACTGAGAAAAAAGAGGTCGAGACTAAAGGGTTTGCTGTAAATGTAATTGATACTCAAAAGATGGCAATGCAGTCGATTCAGACCAATGAATTATTAGACCGATCGGCAGGGGTTCGTATTAGACAAGATGGAGGATTGGGATCTAGAATTGATTATAATATTAATGGTTTATCTGGTAATGCTGTAAAGGTTTTTATTGATGGTATTCCTGCTTCTAATTTTGGTTCTTCTTATTCTTTAAATAGTATTCCTCCAGCTTTAATTGACCGTATTGAAGTTTATAAAGGGGTTGTTCCTGCTAACCTTTCTGAGGACGCACTAGGTGGAGCAATCAATATTATCTTGAAGAAAAAAACTAGAAATTCATTGGTAACATCGTATTCTCTTGGCTCATTTAATACGCACCAATGGAATATCGCAAGTAACTATAGAAAAGAGAATGGTTTAACAGTTGATGCTTCGGGTTTTTATAATTATAGTGATAATAACTATGAAGTTTGGGGGCAGAGCATAACATTTAAAGATTATACGGGTAAAACGACTACGAACCAACGTGCAAAACGGTTTCATGATGCTTATAAATCATACGGAACTAAGATTGAAGTTGGTTTCACTGATGTAAAGTGGGCAGATCGATTTATGATTGGTGGTATTTTATCTAAAGATTATAAAGAGGTGCAACATGGTATTACAATGGATAATGTGTATGGAGATCGTCATACGAGACGTAATTCTAGTATAGCAACATTAACGTATAGTAAGAACGATTTCTTGACTAAAGGATTGTCATTCAAAACCGATGCTAGTTATTCTTATCTAAAAAGACAAGCAATAGATACTGTAGGTATTATGTATGACTGGTCAGGTAAACCAATTATGTATCCTGATGGCACTTTTGTAAAGTATACTAGTGGAGCTGAGGTTGCTAGCGCTAAAACTCTGGGGATTAATACCGATAAAACTTTGTTTGTTCGTACCAACTTAGGATATACGTTAAATAGCAATAACACGATATATGCCAATTATATGTATAATAATTTTGTACGTGGTATATCGGATGAATTACAACCTTTAGGATTGCAACTATTAGAGAATACTAGAGATTTACAAAAAAATATTGTTTCGTTTACCTATGAGAATTTAGCTTTTTCTCAAAAACTGAGAACGAATGTTTTTTATAAGCATTATTTTCAAAAGGTTACTTCAAATGAGCCTTTTAGACAAGATATTACTCCGGGTATTCCTAATTACGAGATGAGAGTATTTACTAAAAAATCTGATTTTAGTGGCTACGGGATTACATTATCGTATGAGTTAAACCCTAATTTATATTTGTTAGGATCTGCTGAGAAAGCTATGCGTTTGCCAAGTGCTAACGAATTGTTTGGTAATATTAATGACAATTTACTTGCTCCAGCTGGTGAACTAAAACCTGAAACAAGTCACAATGTTAATATTGGTGTAAACTGGTCGGGATTAAAATTTAATAGTCATTCTATTAGGTTAAATGCCTCTCTATTTTATAGAGATACAAAGGGGATGATTAGAGAATCTATACGAGCTGGTAGCTTTACGTATTCGCAATTTGAAAACCTAGAGAATGTATTGTCTCGTGGGATAGATGCTGAGTTAATTTATGATTATGCTAAGAAGTTTAATCTTTCTCTTAATATATCAAAATTTGAGTCTTTGTTTAATACTCGTTTTGATGCCAATGGAGCTCCATACTTGTTTTATCGTATGCAAATAAGAAACGAACCTTCGTTTAAATTCAATATCAATGCTGTCTATTATCAGGATGATTTATTTGCAAAAAAATCAAAGGCTTCGATCTATTATAATATTAGCTATGTGGATGAATTTCTTAGAAACTGGGCCAATGTTGGTGGAAAGAACTTAGACTATATTCCGACACAATTTTCTAATAGCATAGGGGTTGCCTATACTTTTCCATCTAATAAATTCACAATTAGTGTGGATGCAAAAAACATATTCGATCAACAGATATTTGACAATTTTGGTCTGCAAAAACCAGGTCGTGCATTTTATGCCAAACTTACATATTCATTAACTTCAAAATAATCAATCACAATGAAAATTAAATTTAGAAATTTAAAAAGTACATTACTTTCTGGTGCTTTTGCAATAGCTTTATTGAGCTCATGTAGCAATAACGATAATGATGGGGAAACTGCTCCGACATTACCAGAAGTAAAAAAAAGCTTCCAGTTAGCATTTGCTAGTGGTTCAGGTAGTATTTCTGGAACTTATCTTCAAGGTCTTACAGATATTTCTCAAGGTGAAATTTCATTCTCTGGAAAAGGATATTCAATGACTTCATCGCGTACTGCTAGAGTATTTACTTCTACAGATGGTTCTATTGTTTATAGCCTTAACTATACAATAGGTACTATTGACAAGTTAACTTACCATGGTGCTGATAATTATAAAACAATAACAACTTTTGATGCTTCTATTCCATTAGGAGTAAAAGCTGTTCGTTTTACAAAAATGAATGATAAAGTTGGGTCTGTACATAATATTGCTGCAGTTGCACAATATGGTGGAGCTGAGAATAAAGATTATTTAAAACACAAAATGACTGTTGCTATTGGTATTCTTGACTTAGAGGCAATGAATTTCGGTACTAACTTTAAAAAAGATATTGATTTAGTTCTTCCTGGAACTTTGGCTAGTGAAGGATATTATATTTCTCGTATTGACTGTCCTGTTGTTTCTGGAAACAAATTGTATTATGGAGCAGCTGTTAGCAAATTTAACGCAGCAACTGGTAAAGCGGGTGAAACAGATAAGACATTTACTCTTGTACTTGATTACCCAAGTTTAGCGAATGCTACTGTTATTAGTACTTCGCATGTTAAAGGGGCTACAAATGGTTACCGTACTCCTACACAACACTTTAATGAAGCTGGTGAAATCATGCAAATGGTTAGCAACGGAAAAGACTTAAACATTGTAAAAATCAAAGATGGTAAATACGATGAAACTTATAAATTTAGCGTAAGTGGCTTATTAGGAAGAGATGCTTCTAGTAATGGTTGGTTTTATGCTGGTAACGGAATTGGTTATGTTCCTTATGAGAAAATAGGTGAAGACAAAATTCAGATTGGTGTTAATCCAAGTGGTGAACCAACTTATTCAGGTTCATGGGGATTGGCAAGAGTAGATTTTAAAAACAATACAATTGTTGATTTAGTTGTTCCTAAAGGATTATGGTTACAACAATACCAAAATTCAGTTGTAAGAGATGGAAAATTCTATATTGCTTTAACTCCAGTTGGTGTACAAGGAAATATCTACATCTATGATGTTAACTCTGCAAATCCTAATGGTACTGTTGGTGCAAAAGTATTCTCTGGTGCTGATCAATACTATATCGGTATATTCTAATACTTTTTTTCAATACTAAAAAAAAGCAGCGATTTATTTAGAGTCGCTGCTTTTTTTTTGAGGTTCTGAGTTGTAAAGGTTCTGAGTTGTAAAGGTTCTGATTTGCAAATGTTTAGAGAAGGATAGGTTCAAAGGAGGAAAACTTTGCGGTTCTGCGTCTTTGCGAGAGATAGTCTCACTGACGGAGGCTCAAAGACTCAAAGCTACAAAGCAACAAAGGAGGAAAGCAACAAAGGAGGAAAGGTTGAAAGGAAGAAAACTGAAAACTGGGACTGTCCTTCGACACCGCTCAGGATGACAATATTGAGACTGATTACTCAATAGAGGATCAAAGGCACGTTAGCGAAAAAACTTTGTGATTCTGCGTCTTTGCGAGAAATAGTCTCAATAATTGAAGTTGCAAAGTAGCAAAGGAACAAAGGAGGAAAGGTTCAAAGGAAGAAAACTGAAAACGGGGACTGTTCTTCGACACCGCTCAGGATGACAATACTGAGACTGATTACTCAATAGAGAATCAAAGGTTCAAATCAGGAAAGATTCAAAGGCACGTTAGCGAAAAAACTTTGCGATGCTGCGTCTTTGCGAGAGATAGTCTCACTGACGGAGGCTCAAAGCAACAAAGGAGGAAAGGTTCAAAGGAAGAAAACTGAAAACGGGGACTGTCCTTCGACACCGCTCAGGATGACAATACTGAGACTGATTACTCAATAGAGAATCAAAGGTTCAAATCAGGAAAGATTCAAAGGTATGTTGGCGAAAAACTTTGCGATTCTGCGTCTTTGCGAGAGATAGTCTCAATAAATGAAGTTTCAGAGTTGAAAGGTGCAGAGGATCAAAGGCACGTTAGCGAAAAAACTTTGCGATTCTACGTCTTTGCGAGAAATAGTCTCAATAAATGAAGTTTCAAAGTAGCAAAGGCTCAAAGCTACCAAGGTTTCTGCTTGAATACAAAACGGCAATGGTATTCTAAAGCCTAGCCCAGATAGCAACGGCATCCTTTTCTTTGTTTCTTTAACAAAGAAAAGATATAGTGAATAGCTGGAAAATGCTTCTAAAAATTATAAAGAAATTCTTAATCCTTTATTGGAATTGTTTTTTTTGCTGTCATTGTTGAGCCAACAGATGCTATTATCACAAAAAACACGGCAATTATTTCGCTTACACGTAGGTGTTCTTGCAAAAATAAGAAAGCACAAATAGATGCTGCAGCTGGTTCTAAACTCATTAATATACTAAAGGTACGTGGAGGAAGTTGACCTAGTGCTTTCATTTCTAATGTAAACGGTATAGCGCTTGATAGTAAGGCAAGTGCAATTCCCATTCCTAAAAGATTAGGTGTTAGGTTGCTTAATCCATTTTCCATAATTCCAAAAGGGATTATAAGTAGAGAGGCAAACAACATTCCGGTTGATACAGCATCACCGTCTTTCATTACTTTAGAGACTTTCCCGCCCAATACAATATATGTTGCCCAAAAAACACCTGCTAATAAAGCAAATAAAGCCCCAACCATGTCAATTCCGTTACCAGACCATGGTGCAATAAGTGCAATTCCTATCGCAGCGATAAATACCCATAAATAATCTATTAAGCGTTTTGATCCAAAAACGGCTAATACTAAAGGACCTACAAATTCTAAAGTAACTGCCAAACCAACTGGAATTCGCTCTATTGCGAGATAAAAAATTAGGTTCATTGATCCTAATGATAATCCGTAAGGAATTACAAGTTTCCACTGTTCGGGAGTTATTTTACGTAAGTTTGGTCTGTAAGCTAAATATAGAATTATTGCTGAAATCCCTATACGTAACGATGCTGTTCCTGCCGCTCCAATAGAAGGGAAAAGACTTTTTGCAATCGCTGCTCCAAACTGTACACTTATGATTGCTAAGAGAATTGCTGGAAGTGGTGGTATATTTATTAGTTTATTTTTCATGAGAATCCTTCAAAATATGAGGGCGCAAAAGTACAAAAAAAATCACTCATAATTTTGGCTGATAAGTTAAATGAATTGTAAAGTTTTTTGTAAGATTTTTAAATGCATTAAAAGTTTTTTTAACTAGTTCATTTTTGAATTATTTAATGGAGAAGTTTTGATTTACGTATTTAACTAATTAGTTTTGAAATGTATAAAATAGTAAGCTATGAATGTTGTAATTGTTCCTATCGAAAATGAATATTCTGATGCAGTAATCGATTTGATTTTAAATATCCAGCAAAAGGAATTTAATGTTCCGATTACTTTAGAAGACCAGCCGGATCTTCTGGAAATTAATAATTTTTATCATAAACCGGGAGGTTGTTTTTGGGGCGCTTTTGCAGATGGAGAATTGGTTGGCACTATTGCTTTAGTAAAATATGATGATAGTAGGGAGGGGGCTATAAGAAAGATGTTTGTAAAAAAGGAATATCGAGGAAAAGAGCTATTTATTGCCCAACAACTTCTGGATAAATTGATTACTTTTAGCCAACATAATTAGATACATGATTTATATTTGGGGACAATATCAGTATTAGAAGCAGCTTTACGATTTTATGAAAGAAATGATTTTGTTCGAATCGAGAAAGAATCTCTTCCCGTAGCGTTTCCTGTAATGGGGGCTGATAATGTTTTTTGTCATTTAAAATTAAGTTAGATATATGAATATTATAGATGAATTAGGTATTTTGGCTTTATCAACAAGGTTGCAACGCCTTAGTGAACAATTGCGTAAAGACGGTGCCTTGCTCTACAAATCTTTCGATATTGAGTTTGAACCGAAGTGGTTCCCTGTAGTTTTTACTCTTCACAACAGAGGTGTTTTAAGTGTCGTTGAAATTGCTAATGAGATTGGTTACACCCATCCATCTACTATTAGTTTGCTAAAGGAATTAGAGAAACACAAACTAATTCGTTCTAAAAAAGATAAAGAAGACGAACGTAAGCGCTTAATTGTACTTACCCCAAAAGGACAAACTATTATTGTACAAATGAAACCGGTATGGGAAATTATCTCTCAAGTTCTTAATGATATTACGGATAATGAGAATAACTTATTGAAAGCCATAAATGAAACCGAAGCTAAAATTGCTGATATGAGCCTTTTCCAGCGGGCACTTCAACTAAAAGAAAGTAAGTCGTAATCAAAAATATAAAACCGCTATTAGCGGTTTTTTTTATGGCTTCATATTTTATAAATTATTTATGAAAAGTATAATTATATAGAATTTTGGCAACAAAAAATTATACAGAAGCTTTTTTTTGAGTTGAATTTTAGCCACAGATTAAAATTTTTGCCCCCTTTTTAATCTGTGTTAATTGCTAAAATCTATACTTCTTATTAATAATCAAAACGTTTAAAAGCTTCGATTGCTTCATACTCAGCCAGTCCTAAATCATCATATAAAATCGCCGTGTTTTTATTGCGATCTTCGGCTCTAACCCAAAACTCTCTGGAGTCATTTCCTTGAAACATTACTCTGTCTTTTTGAGATTGATGATACAAAATCGCATGGCGTTTTAATAATACTTCTGATGGACTTAACGGTACAGCCATGTCTATTTCATGAATATCCCATTCGTGCCATGCTCCTCTGTACAACCATAACCAGCAATCATGCATATAAGGCTTTGACTTTAATTCCTTCAGCGCAGCAAATATGGCATTTAAACATACCTCATGCGTTCCGTGTGGATCTGCTAAATCTCCTGCTGCAAACACCTGATGTGGTTTTATTTTTTCGATGATATTTTTTACGATAGCAATATCTTCAAGCCCTAACGGATTTTTCTTAATTTGTCCTGTCTCATAAAATGGAAGATCTAGGAAATGGGTATTTTCATCTTTTAATCCAATATATCTCGTTGCTGCATACGATTCTCTACGGCGGATAAGTCCTTTTAACTTTCTCACTTCCAATGAATCAATTTGATTTTCCGATTTGTTATTCAGAAACTCAATCACAGATTTAAAATTTATTTTTGCACCTGCATCAGCAATAAAATCATTACTAACCTCAGCAAACTTTAATGCCTCATCATCAGTTACTGCAATATTTCCAGAGGTTTGATATACTACGTGTACATCATGTCCTTGCTTTATTAATTTGGAGAATGTTCCTCCCATCGAGATAACATCATCATCTGGATGTGGACTAAAAAGGATAATTCTTTTCTTAGCTGGATTGGCTCTCTCTGGACGATGCGAATCGTCTGTATTAGGTTTTCCTCCTGGCCATCCTGTAATGGTGTGTTGCAATACATTGAACATATTGATATTCAAATCGTAAGCAGAACCTTCTTGAGCCAATAAATCGGACATTCCGTTATTGTTATAATCTCTGTCGGTTAATTTTAAAATAGATTGTTTTGTTTTTTGGCACAACCAAACAATCGCTTTACTTTTTAATTCTTGATTCCAAATGCATTCTCCTACCAACCATGGTGTTTTAAAACGTGTTAGTTCTGATGCCGCCGATTGATCTAATACAAAAGTTGCATTACCGTGGTTTTGCAAAAATGTAGCTGGAACTTCTGAGCTAATATCACCTTGAATGGTTCTCTTGATAATATCGGCTTTGTTTTGTCCCCAAGCCATCAGTACTATTCTTTTGGATCTGAGAATTGTAGATACTCCCATTGTAATGGCCCTTTTTGGCACATTATCAATCCCGTTAAAATCGGAAGAAGCATCTACTCTCGTTATATGATCCAAAGTAATAATACGTGTTCCTGAGTTTATGTGCGATCCCGGCTCATTAAATCCTACGTGCCCAGTACGACCAATTCCTAATAATTGAAAATCTAGTCCTCCAGCATTTTTAATATTTATTTCATAATCAATACAATATTGATTCAATTTATCAATCGAAACCGTACCATCTGGAATATTCACATTTTCTGGTTTAATATCGATATGATTAAACAAATGTTGATGCATGAAATGGTGGTAACTCTGGTTATTTTCTTTAGTCATCGGATAATATTCATCCAAATTAAAAGTAACAACATTACTAAAACTCAATCCTTCTTCATTGTGCATTCTAACTAATTCTTCATATACTTTGATAGGTGAAGAACCTGTCGCTAAACCTAGTACACAAGATTTGTTTTTTTCTTGTTTTGATCTAATTAATTGAGCAATTTCCTGCGCAACAATTATCGATGCTTCGGTAGAATTCTTGAAGATTTCATTGTGGATTTTTTCAAATCGTGTTTCTTCAAATTTACCAGCACTTTTATAACTAATATCTGGTTTGGTTTCTATAGCACTTTTCATTTTTGTATTTATTTGAGTTGGTTATTTTGTAAGTTGAGTGTTGTCTTTAGTTAATTTTTTGATGTAGTTCTCTACGCGATTCATTTTGAGTGAAACGCCTTTTAGACTTTTTTAATTATTGTTTTATGGTTTTATGGTTTTTTAGTAGTAATCCTTATCGGGATTAGGTAATTATTTATTGGCTTGTATTTTGTGGTTAGCAATGAAAATAACCCCAAAAAGCATAGTGATTTATGGGGTTTTTCATTATTTAAAAAAGTGGTTTGTTTTTGGTAAGCATTTGTAATATTGTTTAAATAGTATTAAAAATTTAATGTTTCTATTACTGATAAATCTGCATTGAATTTGACAAAACTTGCAGGGAATCCAGTTTTAATTTTACCTATTCTATCTCCCATATCAATTGCATTTGCTACATGGCTAGTGGCCATTTTTATAGCTTCGTCTGCCGTTACGTTTAAATGATTGTAGGCATTTTGTACAGCTTCTTGCATTGATATTGTTGCGCCTGCTAGATTTCCTTCGTTGTTTCTATAGAAACCATCTTCTAAATGAGCATCAAAATTTCCCCATTTGAAATCGGCTATTTTGCGTCCTAAAAATGTAGCATCACTAATTAAGAAAAACTTTTCTTTTTTTAGTTTGTATGCTAATTTTGCTGCAGCATAATCACAATGTGCGCCATCTAAAATTACTGGAGCATATACATTTTCATTTTCAAGAGTGGCACCAACTAAACCAGGTTCGCGATGTCCGAATTGAGTCATAGCATTAAATAAATGAGTTACGAGTTTTATTCCTTTAGAAAAATAAACTTGTGCTTCTTTATGCGTAACGGTCGAATGTCCTATCGAAATTGTAATACCACTTTCTAATAACATATTCAGTTGTTCCTCTGTAAAACATTCAGGGGCAATCGTGATTACTTTTATAACATCTTTCCCTAGGCGTATAATTTCTTCTAACTCTGCATTAGTTGGTTTGCGTACTTGGTCAATACTATGTGCGCCACGTTTTAAAGGATTTAAAAAGGGGCCTTCCAAATGCATTCCGATCACGCCATTGTTATGTTTTTGCCTGTAACTACGAAAAGCTTCAATTCCTTGTAGAATTGTTTCTTTGGATGATGAAATTAAGCACGGTAGTACATGTGTAGTACCGTACTTAAGACTTGCATCATATATATCTTGAATTGTTTCTTCGGTTGGTGTTTGACTAAAATATAGCGTTTCGCCACCGTTTATTTGAATATCTATGAATCCAGCTGCAATATGGTTTCCTTGTAAATCAATAGTTTCAATATCATTTGGAGTTTCTTTTTGAACAGAAAGTATAGTTCCATTTTCGATAATAATGACACCATTATTAATTATTTCGTCACCAGTATGTACAGTTGCATTGATAATCGCTTGTTTCATTTTTATATTTTTATTTCTTGATTAGCTTACTACTAATAGATGAATTTGTATCATTTGCTTTTAAAATATAAATGCCTTGTGCTTGGTTTCCTAATGAGAACGAAGCTTCTGTTTCATTAGGTTTTATAGTTTCAGTACGTATCATTCTGCCTGATAAATCAAATATTTTGATGTTTACTGCCCCTTTAGCATTATTGACCTTAACTTTTACTAGATCATCTATTGGATTTGGCTCTAATATAACACTAAATTTTTGCTCTTTTGATATTGTGTTTTCTTCATTTTCTATGCCTAAAGAAGGATTATTTGCAGGAACAAATGTATCTGCGCCATTGGTTAACCAGTTCAGACTGAAACGTACAAAATACATTTGGTATGTTGAACTTTCTCCATTTTCATAATAAATCCCAATTGTACCATCTGGTAATATTGTTAAACTTGAATAAGCAGATGTTCCTGCAAAAATAGTTTTAGGTGCCGCCCAAGTTGTTCCTTCATCTGTACTCATTTGTACACTAACATTTTTGCGACTACCAGCAAACGGAATTGAATGCAGTAAACGGTTTTTGTCATAACCATCTAGGGTAGACGTATAGCGAATGAAATCGCCATCGCAATTAGGGTCTGTTATGCTAGGTTGATTGTAAGCTGTTCCCCATGTTAGTCCTTTATCTGTAGAAACATTGAATCGGCGCGTTCCTGAATTACGGATACTCATCATAATATTTCCATTATTTAATTCAACAACTTTGGCTTCGTCTCCACCTAACTCGGCTCTGCCTGTCGATGCTGCCCATGTAACTCCATGATCGGCACTTGTAATCATATAATTATTGATGCGTTCTGTTCCAGATACATTTTCTCTCACGGCAATTGCAGCTACAAGTTTACCATCACGCAATTGATGCGCTCTTCCTGAGGCTACAAACAATCCTTTCCAGTTTGGATTTGGTCCATAAATTTGATTGGTAACATCTAGTGGTGCTCCCCAAGTTATTCCGTTATCAGCACTTTTGATAACCAAAACTTTGGCAGGAGCAGCATTTGTAGAAGCAAAGAAACCTTTTTCGGCAGATACTAAACATAACAATTCGCCAGTAGTTTTATCAAGTACTAATGCAGCATCGCCTACTCCGGTTGAAGCTCCAAAATTAGCAATGGTTAAGGGAGCTGACCAAGTTTTACCATTATCTGTACTGCGACGAACTACGGGATCAATTTTAGCTGCTAAATCTCCGGCGCCATTCCATCTTTTATCAGTTACTGTTACCAGAGAACCATCAGCAGCAGTAATGATTGCTGGAATACGATAGTTTGATGAACCTGCGTCTCCTGGTGTGAATAAAAGTGTATTGGTTAATAATATTACTCGATTACCTGCAACTGCATTGGCAATTGTAGTATAGGTGTTTGTATTGGTTATGATTGATTCGCAAGTGGCATCTAATATATTTCCTTCGGTTGCATTGGGAGCAACATCGTAGGTAATCCAGAAATAGTTATCGCCAGAGCTTAATGTTCGTGAACCATTAACTACTAGATTTCCATTTGCAGGAGCAATAGTTCCGTATAAGGTTGCAGTTGTTGGATTAAATATGGAGGTGACTCCGCTAGAATAAATCTTGATATTGGTCACATCTGTAATATTGGTAGTTCCTGCCATTGTAAAGTTTAAAGCGTTTACCGTAAGCGGATTAATCGCGCCAGTTGCAGTGACTTTTACAGCTACAATTCGTTGATTTAAATCTCCAATACCAGTTGGTAATTCTGTTTGAACTAATGAAACGGAATTGATTTGCATTTCGTTTGTTTGTGCAATTACAACCGCTCCGTTTTTTAAAGTACCAGGATGGTTATTACCCGAAATATCAGGAACTGTTACCCCATTTATATTTTCAAAATCCCAAGCAGCTATTAGGTTGGTTTCTGCCCCTGTTACTATTGCTGTTTTATCTGTAAGCACTTCTGTAGCTGTCATTGCTTTGTTCCAAAAGCGAATATCATCTAATTGCGCATTCATATAGGATGCAAAATTGCTAACAGTTCCAAATAGAAGGTCTCCTGTATTAGTAACCGTATTTGTACCACCTATATTTGTTGTTGTTTTGGTTTGTTGTAAAACACCATCAACATAAATTTTACAACTCGTTGTAGCAACATCAATTACCATTGCTAGATGATGCCAAACGTTATTAGCTATATTCGATGTTCCGTATGGAGGTCCTGCAGCTCCGCCACTTGTATTTAAATTAACTCCAAATTGTCCACCTCCTGCAGATGAATTATTAATAAATTCATATCCGATTCCCGCGCTATTTGGTCTCTTGCTAATAATACGTTTTGCAAAATCACTTGTTTTAATCTTGCAGGTAATAGTTAAGCTTTGTCCGCTAGCGATATTAAAATCACTATGATTAACTACCGACATATAATCATTTACCCCATCTAATGTAAGCACCATCGGAAAAGCATTTGATGTAGTAGGTGAACCAAATAGGGTACCTGTATGATTATTACCAGAAACATCAGGAACGGAGTTGCCAGATATGTTTTCAAAATCCCATGCTGCAAGAAGATTGGCTGTTGGAGTATTAATTATTGCTGACATATCAGTTTGTAGTTCAGCTGGTGTCATGGCTTTATTCCAAACACGAATATTATCTATTTGACCAGCCCATTTGAAACTGTTAGTTGCATCAGACGTTGCACCAACAACAAAACTTAAAGCATTAGAGAAATCGGAAGTAATCGAGGTAAAAGCTTTACCAGTATTTGCCAAGACACCATCTATATAGCCATACATAGTTCTGTTACTAGATGCATCGATTACCAACGCAATATGATGCCAAGTTCCATCGGCAATTGAGTTTGCAGAATATCCTGCTGTGCTAATATTGGTTGGAGTTCCATTGCCACTCATATTCATTGCAAACTTTCCTCCATTTGTGCCATTGCCTGTCCAGAATTCATATCCGTTACCAGTTGATCCATTTCTTTTGGCAAAAATACGTGGTGTTCCTGTTGTAGTGGTTGTTTTTATCCAACAGGTAATTGTTTTATTTTGGCTTATGCCAAAGTCTAAATCGGAATGATCGGGTACTGTCATATAAGTCGAAACGCCATCGAGGTTTAAAACCTTACCACTTTGTGCTTTTGTACTTAAGCAGGAGAAATACATAAAACACAAACAAAAAAAGAGTACAGTTTTTTTCATAATTTTTGATATTTGGTTAAAAATGGTTAGTAAGCATAAGGTTTTAATCTCGAATAACTTGACGATGTGTCCAGTTGATCAAACTGAATTTAGATTATTTTTTTTCTAAAAATTCTGTTAGTATTTGTGTACAATACCATTCTTGGCGAGGCAAATGAAATGGTCCTTTATATAAGTTTCCTTTAGCAGTTTGAGCAATACTTCCGTCTCTGTGTAAATAGCCAAACCACTCTCCGTTTTGTTTGTCAAGGAATTTACTATAAGAATAATCATGAATCATTTTATGCCATTTGGCGTATTTTTCATCTCCAGTCATAGTATAAGCCAGCAAGGTTGCTATGATTACTTCATTATGAGGCCACCAGAACTTCATGTCTTGCCAATATTCCTGAACGGGTTTACCATATACATCACAGAAATACATAATTCCACCATGTTCTTTATCCCATCCGCGTTCCCACATATAATCTAACATTTTGCAACCTAGCGCTATTAAATGTGGATCGTTGTTTCTGTATTTTGCTTCGTGTAAAATGAACCAAGCACCTTCTATGGCGTGTCCTGGATTCAGCGTACGTCCGTCGATATGGTCTATTATAGAACCATCAGGAGCTACTTGTTCCATGACACATTTGATATCATCTTTTACAAAATCACGTTCAATTTCGGCTATCCATTTGCTAATCCATTCATCACAGCGAGGATCACCAATGGTTTCTCTTAGTTGTTGTGCCGTGTTTATCATAATCATCGCTGATCCAATTCCTTTTGATGGACGAACGTCTGTATATTTAGGTTCTAATATACCTGGCGTAGTAGCATATTTAATGCATTGTCCGAATAGGTTACGTGCCATTTCTGCTACTGCTTCGTCATTACTTGCTTTTGCATAAGCACTCATGGCAATTACAGCAAAGGTTTCCGAAAAATAATAACGGCGTTTACGAATCGGTTTTCCATCACGTGTTACATGAAAGAACATTCTTCCATCAGTATCGAAACAATATTTGTTTAAGAAATCGATACCAGATTTTGCTCCATCCAACCATTCTTTTTTAGGTTCAACCGTATTGTAAAGTGTAGCAAGCATCCAAGCCGCTCGACCTTGAAACCAAACCGATTTATCATCATCGATTAATTCGCCCATTTGGTCGCGCATTAATAAATAGCCTCCGTATTTTGTGTCTATCGAATGAGGAAACCAAAATGGTATCGTATCATTTAATAGTTGATTTTGATAAAAATCTTTTAAGTGTAACAGATCATTTTTTGAATAGCTCATTTTATATATTTTTTATGCTTAGTGTTTTGTATTATCTAAGCGTTATTTTTTTATTTTTTTAATCTTTCCTCTTACATCTTTCCTCTTTCCTCTTTCCTCTTTTCTCTTTTCTCTTTTTTCTTCTCTCACATCTTTCTTCTTTACTCTTTGCTCTTTACTCTCAGATCTTCACATCAGAATCTATTTCGAGTTGAAAAGTGGAGCATGGTAAATTAGCTTCATTAATCAAATTTGCTTTTGTGTATGGTTTGTATGCGTATAGAATTTTTTTTATTTTTTCGTTTTTGGGAATCTCAATTTGAACCTGATCTTTTATGATTATTGCTTTAGTTTCAATGCGAATTCCTTTGTCGGTTACCAATTCAAACCCAATTAATTCTTTTTTGTCTGCAGTAGATAATTGCTTGGTATTCGAAAAAGCCACTATAATGTGATCTGAATTTTTAGTTGCTTTTAAAGCAGATGGACCATTAGCATTAATATTTTTTCCATAAGTATATTGTAAAGCTAAAAGTGCCAAACGTTCACCAATTTGTTTTTTATTAATAGGATGTACATTGATGGAATCTCCGTAATCCATACTGATTGCCATTTTGCTATTTGGAATTTCCTTTTGTAATTTGTTCTGCATTTCTCTAAATGAAGGCCACGTAGGGCGGTCGATACTAGATAGCTGCACGTAATAAAAGGGAAGGGAAGTTCCCCATGCTTTGCGCCAACTTTGTACTAATGTTGGCATTAAGTGTTGGTATAATTCAACATTGTGCGCATTGCTTTCTCCTTGATACCAAAGAATTCCTTTTATTGGAAATGTTGTGAAATTTGCTACGCCCGCTTCATAATTATAACTAGGAGAGTAGGGATGACGTTGTTTAGGGTTTGTGGCATTTTTTAAATTCACATCAGCTCGTGATCTAACCCAAGGCATAATAAAATCTGACTTGCGCCAGTTGGTTAATAAGTCAACTACTTTATCATCATGTTCTAAGGTATATCTGTCTATCCAAGATTCTATCGGTGATCCACCTACAGCAACTTGTATTAAACCTATTGGCACATTTTCTTCGCGAATGATTTGCTGACCAAAATAATAGGCTATTGCCGAAAAGTTTTTGGCACTTATAGAATCACTGATTGCCCATTTTCCAGAAAAGTATTTTAATTGATTGGTCTTTGCTAATGTAATTGAATCCCAAGGTGTGTCTTCCGTTTCTTGAAGGACTTCAAAATTGAATAAACGAAGTGTTTTATTATCGATTGCTTTTTTTACTTCGGCAGTTCCATTTTCAGATTTTTCTAATGGGAATGCCATGTTAGATTGTCCGGAGCAAAACCAAACATCACCGATTAGAATATTATTTAGCGTTATTTTTTTTCCGTTAGATGCAACCTTTATCTGATGTGTGCCACCAGATTTCATTGCTGGGAATACCGTTTCCCATTTTCCATATTGATTTGTAGTAGCAACTTCAGTGTGGTTATTAAAAGTTATTTCTACTTTGTCACCACCATTGGCATTGCCATAAATAACTATTGGCTGGTTGCGTTGCAAAACCATATTGTCTGTAAAAACAGGAGCGAGTTTTAATCCGCTATAATCTTGCGTAATATTTTCATAAACAGTTTGTGCTAGAATTGTTGCACCTTCTGTAGTTGGGTGTAAAGCGTCTGGAAAAAGTTCTGGACGATTGTATAGTTTTTCGTGTAGGTTAATCAGGTTTACCTTATTAGCAATAGCAATTTCTTCGATATGTTCTTGAATTTGCCAAAACCAATCTCTAGTTCCTGATTTAAATCGGGGATGCTCATTAAATATCGGTGTCATGCGACAGATATATAATTTTACTTTTGGATTTTGTTTTTTTAAAGTATCTAATAACCAAGAATAATCGGCGTTGAAATCTTCTTTGTAATTAGGCCAATTTCTCGGGTCGGTATCATTTAATCCTAAATGAATAATAGCAATATCTGGGCTATACGAAATTGCCTCCGCACATGCTGCCGTTTTAAAATAAGGAGTGCTTCCTTTCTTTAATAGAGTTGCTCCACTGTGTCCAAAGTTTTTGACTTCATATTTTTTACCCATCAAAACTTGTAGTTGTGAGGGATAAGATTGTGTGGTAGGATTGGCTAAAAGATATCCTGCAGTTACCGAATCGCCAATACACGCAATTTTTACAATTGCTTGTTGGGCAATGATTTCAAAGGTTGAAATCATTGAAATAAGGAATATGTAAAAAAATAGATATCGTTTTTTTGTATTCATTTTTTCTCAGCTATTTTTAAAAATAAGGCATAATATAGGCTGGGCAGAACGCAAGGCTCCGCCCTAGCTTATAAAAAACAAAAGCCAACTAATTTTATAAAATTTAAAAATGTGGGGTGAACTAACTACTGCTATGCATCGACAAAATCATTGACTTTGGGACGAAGAAAACTTATTTGGACTATTAAAGCTACCAAAACTACTCCAGCCATTAATGCAAAACCTAAACCTAAAGTTCCTGTATCGGCAGATTTACCTAACATTGAAGTTACTAATGCGCCACATCCAACTCCGGTCATGTTTAGCACTCCATAGGCTGTTGCTCGATATTTGGACGAAACAAACTGACAAATGATTGGCATATTATTAGCATCAAACATTCCGTAACCAACACCAAAACATAATACTGCTCCCACTACGTGAAAGAGTGAATCTCCAAAACCAATTAGCATTAATGCCGGAATGGTTAAACTCAAACCAATTGCACTTGTGTAAACCCTGCCTTTAATATTTTTTTGTACCCATTTGTCAGATAAGATTCCTCCAAAAATAACTCCTAATAAAGAGGAGAACGAAATTGAAATTGTTGCCAATGGGCCAGCTTGATCCATTGAAATTCCTAAGTTATCAGAGAATAGGGTAGGTAACCAGTTTTTGGTTGCCCAGCCTGGTAAACTAATTATGGCAAAATAAAATAAGATTACCCAAAAGGAGATATTGGTAAACAATAATGCTAAGCCTTTAAATAGCGTTTGTTCTCCTGTTTTTTTATTTGTTTTTATTACTTCCGAAACTTTTTTCTCACTTAACAGAAAAACCAAAATAAAAGAATAAACGATTCCTATAATTCCAAAATGGTGAAAGGTAGAATGCCAAGAATATTTTGCAGCGATAGTAGCGCCAAAACCACCTAATGCCGATCCTACATAAAGTCCCGTCATGTGAATACCAATGGCTAATGATCTTGTTTTTTGCTGATGATAATCGGCAATTAATGATAAACCTGCAGGTATATATAAGGCTTCGCTAACTCCCATAAGTGCTCTTAACCAATAAACCTGATTGTAGGTTGTTGCATAGCCCATTGCGTAGGTTACTGCTGACCAAACAAATAAACTGCCTATAATTAACCATTTACGGTTTAATTTGTCAGCAATGATACCTGATATTGGACTCATTAAAGCATAAATCCAAAGGAATATAGCCATTAAGCGTCCGAAATTTTCACCCGAAACAAGTTCAGGAATATCAGCTTCCATCGATGGTCTCATGGTAGCCAGCATTTGCCTATCCATGTAGTTTAGTAATGCTACAATCCATAGCAACGCTACTATTACCCAAGGATAATATTTAGAGTTTTTCATATTTTGATATACTTTAAAATCTTTAGTCTTTTAGTTTTTTTAGTCTTTTTTTTAACACATAGAGACATAGTTTTTGCTAGTGGCTATCAGGCGTTTCACTTATAAATAAAACGCATAGCCCTATGTGAGAATATATATATTCTTCAATAAACTTTAATTATTAATTCTATTTTGATAGCTATTGGAACTATGTTTCTATGTGTTAAATTATTTTCAGCCAGAGCTTAGTATTATTTTTATAATTCATGTTTATTTTTGATACACAGATTTATATTTTTTCACTGGTGGTTAATCAGGTGTTTTACTTATAAATAAAACGGAAAGCACTATGTTTTAAATTGTTTTCAGTCAAAGCTATTTCACTGTTCCCAACATTACATCTGGTGTACGTACCCCAGGCTTTATTTCTCCATTGGATAAAACAATTTTATCATCCCAGATTGTTGCTGTTGTTGTTACTTGGGCAAGAAATGGTAATTCACCAATTTTTGACCATTTATCAGTATGCGTGTTGTACAACAAGATGGCATTGTAGAAACCGTTGTGTGTTGTATTTAATTTGTTTTTTTCTGCGATAAGTCTTGCTTTTTCTTCATCTGAATCGCTTTTAGCAATTTGCGATAAGTACGTTTCTATTTTATGGAAAGTTTTTCCGTTATCTCCACCAACGATTAAAATAGATTCATTTCCTATTGCTACTCCAGCACCAGCCGAAAAGTTGGTTGTGTTTTCTCCATCAGATATATTGGCGCGATTTTCCCAGATTTGTTTTTTTAAGTTAAATGCAAAAGTGGTATTGTGTAAATCACTTATACCAGATGGTGTTTTTGTTCTTCCGCCTACTATATATATATTCTTTCCGTTTTTGTCATTTTGTACAACTGCAACAGAGTTTGCAAGAGGTATTGGTAATTTTGGCAATGCTTTCCATTCAGGGTTAGCTTTGTTTAAATCAATACTGAAAACTAAATCTGAAGATTGTTTTGCTTCATCACCACCTATTGCATAAACTACATTATCGATGTGGGTAAGGGCAATATTGGTAACTGCTATTGGATAATTAGGTAAAGATTTAATTTCTACTTCGTTTTTATTGGCATTCCAATTTAAAATATATGCCTTATTCGAAAGTCCATTTTCATTTTCACCACCCACATAAACTACTCCTAAGTTGGTAGCAGTATTTCCAGAATAAGCTATTGGTTCAGGTAATGTTGTTAGTACGTTTTTATTCCAAGCGTATTGATCTCCTGTTTTCTGTAATACATGGATTTCTTTTGAATAATGTTTTTTTCCACCTTCCCAAGGCATCTTATCTTGAAAGTTTGCGCCACCACTAACAAGTAGGGCACCGTTGCTAATACCGTTTATTGGTCCTGCAAACCCCAACGAAAGACTCCCATCTGCATTTAGCAACTGCGCCGCTCTTTTCCATTCGACTTGAGATATATTTGTTTTTTGAGAAAAAGCAACCGTTGTTGACATAATAAAAGAGATAAGGATTATTGAAAAAATGGATTTAGACATAGCGCTTGTTTAAAAAACTAACTAGGATTATTTTGATTTAAATTCATTGAAGTTCAAACTGTCAACGTCTTTTTTAAATAATTCAAATTGTTCAGCTGACATGTTTTTAACTGGTAATCTAAACTCGCCTAAATTATGACCTACTAATTTCATGTATGCTTTACCTACTGAGATCCCACCATATTTACCTAATAAGCGAATCATATTGATAGATTTTTGTTGTAAAACACGTGCTTTAACCAAATCATTGGTATTAAACGCATCAATTAAATCGTAGTATAAAGGAGCAGCATAGTTAAATGTACTTCCTACAGCACCTTTGGCACCTAATACTAATGCAGATAGCATGTTTTCATCACGTCCCCAAAGCATGTCGAATTTTCCATTTTCATAACTCATACAACTTTGGAAATCCATAAAGTCTTCATGTGTATATTTTACACCAGCAAAATTTGGAAGCTTACCATCTAATGCTCTTACTAAATCGAACATCGCTACATTAACCCCAGTTAATACTGGAATATGATAGTAGTAAAAAGGCATATTTGGAACACTTTTACCTACTTCAATACAAGCTTCTGCTAGCATATCAACATTGGCAGGTTTAAAATAAAAAGGAGCTGTTAATGAAACGGCGTACAAACCTATTTCGTAAGCATGTTTAGCTAAATCGATACAATCACTTAAACAAGTACCTCCAAGAAAAACCATTACTTTAAAATCGGCATCATGATTAGAACAGTCAGCCCAAGCTTGTGCTACTGCTTTTTTTTCTTCTAATGTAATCGAAACACCTTCTCCTGTTGAACCATTGATAAATGCACCAGTAATTTTATTTTGCTTTAAAAAAGTATAATAAGCTGGGATAAGGCTAACGTCTAATTTTCCATCGCTGTTAAATGGGGTAAAAGGTGCTGAAATAAGACCTTGTAAGTGTTCGATTTTCATGAGATTATTTTTTTAATTATTGGTGTCTTTTGTTTTATTAGACTGGGAACGGTTAAATTCCCAGTCATTTTTTAAAATTTAGTTCTTAGAATTTATTTACTAAGTGGATTTTGTACAATTTTCGGATTGAAATTGATGGTATTTTGAGATATAGGAAATAAAACTTCTTTATTAGCTGTCATCGATGGTACTAGGCTTGTTTTATTAAAACGAACTAAATCCCACCATGCTTTTCCTTCAAAAGCCAATTCTTTTAAACGCTCATTTAAAATAGCATCATCATTTGCAGTTTGTGAACCGTTTGCAAATGAAGCTGAAGGATTAGCTCTTTGCATTACAAGATTCATTTCTGTTGTTGGATCTTGACCTAAAGCATTTTTAATTTCAGCTTTCATTAATAAAATGTCTGCCCAACGGTATATGATAATATCGCTTACAAATCTTCTAAGTGTACCATCAACAGTTCCATTGTATTTTACCAAACCTGTTACTACTGGCGTAGCTCCGTTGTAAAGAGTTAAATAAGTAGCATTTTTTCTAGTATCACTAGAAGCAAAGTTAAATCTTGTAATATCTGGTTGTACTCTTGAGATACCTGCATTTCCAGCACCAGTTCCTAAAGTTCCAAAAGTAGCTATTGCTGTTGCAGCTGTTAAAGGAGCAAAATCACTTGGACCGATAAACATAAATGAATTCCAGTTGTCTGATAAATTTGAAGGTAAATCTGCTAGAGAATAACGAACTGCAAATAATACTTCTGCATTTCCTTTTTTGTCGTAAGCAAAAACATCTTTAAAATTAGGTAATAATGATAGAGTGTTTGGTATTGCATTCACTGCTGCTAAAGCAGTATTTAAATCTGCTGCACCACCATTTAATTGTTTAGCTGTCCATAAATTCACATCCGCTTTAAGCGCATATGCAGATGGAAGCGAAAGTTGTATTTTATTATTGGTTGCATCTGGAAAATTTGCAATTGCTGCTTCGATATCAGATTTAATAAATGCAAATGTTTCTTGTATTGTATTACGTGGAATGATGTATTCTGACTGATTTGTATTTTCAGTTGGTTTAGTAACAATTGGCACACCTCCCCAAGAACGAGCCATAATAAAATATGCCATTGCACGCATCGTGTACGCTTGTGCAATATATCTTTTTTGCTCGTTTACTGTTGATGGGCTAAATTGAATTCCAGGAACATATTTAAGAACCAAATTCGCCTGATGAACTACCGTGTATAAACCTGCCCAGTCTACATCTATCGTTGCAGGAGTTAGTGTGTTATTGTAGTAGAAAGCCAAATTTAAAGGCGATTGCACACCCGAAGTTATTTCGGCACTTCTGGCTCCACCCAATAAATAATACGTTTGTTGGGTTTGCGTTCTAAAATTAACGTACATACCGTTTACACCAGCTTTGGCATCGTCTTCTGTTTTCCAGAAATTGTCTGAGGTGATAACACTTTCAGATTTTAAGTCTAAATCATCTTGACATGAGTTAAATAGAGAAAGACTAGAAAAAAGTATTGTGTATAAAAGAATTTTCTTTTTCATGATTTTAGTATTAAAATTTACAAAGCGATATTTAAACCAAGTATAATATTTCTAGGAACTGGATAAGTACCTGTAGAGCCAGCCGCATTAAGTCCTAAACTAGAACCTCCATCGATACCTTGTACTTCTGGGCTTAAACCGCTATATTTAGTAAAGTAGTATAAGTTGCTTCCTGTTAAGTAAACACGTACTGATGTTAATCTCGCTTTTTCAACAAGTGTTTTCGGAAGGTTGTAACTAACTGTAATTTCTCTTAAGCATAGGTAATCTCCACTTTCGTAGTAACGGCTATTTCCTTGAAACATGTTAGTATTGTAAGCAGCTCCTCCCGCTTCAGAACGGAATAAGTTATTTTGATTAGTTTGATCTGCCCAACGGTAGCGAGGTACATCTGTAATGTCACCTTCTTTTTGCCAAGACTGACCGCTTTCTGCTAATAATCCGTAGTTACCTTGAAATTGTCCTAAGAAACGTGCTCTTGCTTCGTTGTAAATTGTAGCTCCTAATGAATAATCTGTTCTTACTGCAATTGAGAATCCTTTGTAACTTGCGTCGAAGTTAAATCCACCCACAAATTTAGGGAACATATTACCCATGTACTTTCTGTCTCTACTATCAATAACACCATTGTTATCAGTATCTTCAAATACAGCATCTCCAGCAAATTTCTTACCAGTAGGGTTGTTTCCACCTGCTGTTTTAGTTACATAAGTATCATGAACTTTCGCATTGTATGCATCAGCTTCCGCTTGAGTAGAAAGGATATATAATTGTTTGTGAGCATAGAAATCTCCAATTTTTTGTCCTTCTTGTAATCCTCCAACAAATTTGTAAGTACCACTAGCAGCATCCCAAATTTCAGTTCCACCAATTCTATTGTTTGTATTTCCGTTGAAAGGCAATTTTTCAATAACGTTTTTATTGTGTGATACGTTTGCTCCAACATTAATTTTTAAATCATTTCTGTTGTAAACATTTGCAATAACTTCTAATTCGAAACCTTTACTTCTTAATCCTCCAAGATTAGTTAATACAGTAGAGAAACCACTATTAGAAGGAAGAGTCAAGTTCGTTAATAAATCAGATGTTAGTTTGTTGTAGAAATCTCCAATAACTCTAATTCTATCTTCATTCAATCCTAAATCAAAACCACCATTTACAGTTTGTGATTGTTCCCATTTTAATCCTGGATTAGCAATTTGTGAATTCACAATTGCCGATTGTCCGTTGTAGCTATTAGGAAGTCCGTTTGTAGTACCGGAGTATAATCCTCCTGCTTGAAAATCGCCTAGTGTACCTAAGTTACCATTCACACCATAACTTCCACGAAGTTTAAGTGAAGAAACAAATTTTGGTGCAACTTTACCCCAGAATTGTTCTTCTTGAATATTCCATCCTGCAGAGATTCCAGGAAAGAAACCATATTTATTATCAGGTCCTAAACTTGATGAACCATCATAACGGAAAGATGCTGTTGCAAAATACCTGCTTTTGTAATCATAATTTACACGACCAAAAACACTATTTAAAACCAGTTTTGTGTTGTTACTAAAAACAGAAACCGGAATAGGAGAAGAGTCTAAAGTTTGCGCTAAATCTGATGGGCTTCCTTTTCCAGATGCATTAAAAGATTTTATTGATCTATCGTATTTTGAAACTCCTAATTTAGCATCAAAATCCCCAATAGTTTCTAATGATTTATTATAAGACAAAACCCCTTCGTATTGAAATTGTGATATTTGATTACTTAATCTAGTAGCTGTACGAGTATTATCTACTAAACCATTATTACCACTTAAGAAGGCTTGTTGAAATGTATTATCGTTTTCGTTCTCACTGTAAAGCGACATAGATGGTGTGAAAGTTAAATCTTTCGTGATTTTTAAATCACCATCAACACTCATTTGTAATTTATTGTTTTCGTTTATTCCTTTTACTTTCCCCATTTGATACAATGGATTTCCGTTGATGTTATTTTGCCCAGGAGCAAGAGTTCCATCTTCTAAGTATAATTTTGTAGTAGGAGCATTTCCTAAATATCTGTTGAAAACAACGCTATTAGCCACAACTTGATTGTTACTAGATTTAGCATATAAAACGCGACCATTAATTGTGAAATTATCTGCTACTTTTAAAGAGGCATTTAATTTACTTGTAAATCTTTGGTATCCAGTAAATATAGTAATACCGTCGCCTTTTAAATACCCTAAGCTTAAGTCAAATACTCCAGTGTCTCCACCACCACTAAAACCAAGGTTGTGATTTTGAGTAATTGCATTTTGGAATAATACATCGTTCCAATTGGTGCTTTTGTACATAATTGTATTACTAGCATTAAGAGGATCTTGTATTTCTTGCCATCCTTTTGCTTGCAATTGTCCAATTGTTTCTGGCGTTAAGTTAGATTTTAATAAAGTAGCAAACGGAGTATTATTTTGTAGGTTGTTACCAGTTCCAGCAGGAGTTGCACCAGTTAGTTGACCTAATCTAGCTACACCAGTTGTTGTGTTTAGTCCAGCAATTTCTGCAGCATTGTATAAACCTAAACGTTGTAATCTGATGTACTCACCACCATCCATGAAATCGTATTTTTTACCGATTTGGCTATTTTGGGTAGATACATTGTAGGTAATTTTAAATTTACCGGCTTTACCAGTAGTAGTTGTAATAATGATAACCCCATTAGAAGCTCTTGCTCCGTAGATTGATGTTGCAGCCGCATCTTTTAGTACCTGAAGCGAAGCAATATCTGCAGAGTTGATATCGTCAATTTGAGTACGAATAACTCCATCTACTATATATAAAGGAGTAGCTCCAGATGGATTATCGATTGATGTACCTCCACGAACTAAAATATTTGATGCCTTACCAGGTTGTCCAGATGAAGTACGAACAACTAAACCAGTAACATTTCCTTGTAATGATTGTGTAACGTTTGAATACGGTACATTTTCTAAAACTTTTTTGTCTAGTTTAGAAACGGCAGTACTTAAAGTTCTTCTGTTCTGTGAACCATATCCTACCACAATAACCTCATTCATTTGTTCACCTACTTCTTTAAGAACAATAGTAAGTGATGAAGAACTAATAGCTACTTCTTGATCCTGAAGACCAATATAAGATACAATTAATGTAGTGGCATTGTCTGGTACTTCAAAAACGAAACTACCATCAAAATTGGTTTGTGTGCTAATATTAGTTCCTTTAACAACAATATTTACACCAGGCAAAGCTTCTCCTTTTTCATTGGTTACAGTTCCTGAAACCTTTTTTTGAATTGGATTTAATTTAGTAGTTACATTTTTTTCTGATACCGAAATAGTTTTTGAAGATACTGTAGCCGACGCCTCTTGTGCATTTATGGCGAGCAGAAAAATAGACGTTAATTTCATAACATCTACGAACTTAGATGTAAGTCTAAAATTTTTAGGCTTACTTTTTGGTAATAAATTCATACTTTTGTAATGGTTAGTTAGTAATAATTTTCCTTCGTGGTTTATTTATTTGATTTCTAATCGTAATTCTTTTTGTTAAGAATCTCAGCCAGCAATGTTTTCTCGACCTGCTGGCTTTTTTTATAGATCACAAATGAATCTTTTTTAAAAGGGTGTTTCCTTTTTATTTATGTCTCTTATTGTTACTGTTCTTCAAACTTCCTTTAATTTGATGAACACACTTTTGATTATTTTTTTTCAAGATAGTATCTTTCCCATAATAATATATGTCGAACTAAATTTTGATTTAGTTGGCATACTATTTTAGGAGTTATCCTTTTTTTGATGTTAAATTATTTTATAAACTATTCTTCTCTTTGGTTTAATCAGAGAGGATTATAAATGAGAAGTATAAATAAAGATTGTTGTATCTATTACATAGAATATCTTCCCATAATTTATTATCATGGTGTAAATATATAAATATATTTAATAATAGATATGTAATTATTAAATTTTTTTAATAATTAAAAGAAGAAGTGAAATTTAATTGTTAATTAAAGGAGATAACATCTTTTCTTTAATTACGCAACATGCCCCAATTACGCCAGCTCGACGGCCTAAATTAGATTTTTTAAGCTTCATATCTCGGTTAACTAAACCTAGAGAATATTTTTTTAATGCAGATTGAATTGGTAAAAGTGCATAGTCGCCTAATTGTGCAAAATCGCCACCTATTACTAATAAGTCAGGATTAAAGATATTAAGTAATATAGATAAGTAACGACCCATTTTTTCGCTTTGCTTTGTAATTAGATCGATACAAAGAGTATCTTCTAGGTTTACAGCACCAGTAATAATAGCGTTGTGTTGTAGGGCAGGAGCAATATCATCGAGAATTACCTTCGATTGTTTCCCATCTTTTATAGCTTCTTTAAATTGATTTATTAATGACCAACCTGAGATTTCAGTTTCTAAACAGCCTAGTTTTCCACATTGGCACATTATATCATTATCAAAAATGGTACTATGTCCAAATTCACCTGAATAACCTGATTTACCATAGTATAATTTACCTTCGGTAATAATACCAATTGCAACTCCCCAGCTATAATTTACAAATATGATGTTTTGTTCATCATCTACAACTCCCTCGCAATATTCACCAAAGGTCATGGCTCGTGTGTCATTCTCTAAATGAACAGGCAAGTCTAACTGTTCCGAAATGATTTCAGTTAAAGGTCTGTTTTCGCTAAAAAAGTAATTATAACTAAACCCTTCCATTGAGTTAATACGCCCAGAGAAGTTAATACATGCTCCTACAATCATCTTTTTTTCTACCGAACTGTCTTCTATAAATGAATTGATTAGATTGCAAAACTTTACTAATGATTGTTGGGTGTTTTCTAAAACAAAAGATGTTCTTAGATCGATACTAACGAGTTCGTTTTTTATGTTTTGCAAACCAATTGACATACCCGAAATACTAACTTCTACACCTAAAAAGTAGGCGCAAGTAGGATTGATACTGTATAATGAAGGTCGTCTTCCGCCACTATTGGTAATTTTACCCATATCGACAACATATCCTTCTACTAATAATTCGTTTACAGCTTTGGTCACTGTAGGAACACTCGATTGTAATTCAGCACTTAATTCAGCAATAGTTGCATTACCTTCAGATAGTAATCGCTTTGTAATTGCCTGTCTTAGCATATGCCATTTTTGTCCAGAAAGGCTTTTGTCTTTGCTAATGTCTAATAAGTCTTTTAAATTCATCGTAGTGCTATTTATATTCAGAGATGTATTACAAACTTAATCTAATTTTTAAACAATGAAGAGAATTTGAATTTCAATATTAAAATATTTTTTTATTTGGAGGTATATTTTAAATAAATAGCATTAATAGTATTGGGTTAGTAAATAGTAGAACCCATGTATGATTTTAAAATTATATTATCTATTGGTGTATTGATATCGTAATTCTTTCTAGAACCAGTTGCTGTGGAAGAACATTAATATCTAAAAAAATGAATTTATTGGTTAAAAGAAGAAAGTAGAAATTTCATTAAATGCGTTTTAAAAAATAGTATGCGGTTTAGGTCATAAATATAAAAAACACTAAACATATTTAGTCTAAATTATTAGGTTGTAATAGCATAATTTACGATATAAAATACTTAATTATATCTTCTTAAAAAGTATTTAGTGCGTAATTGCTTGCTAAATGAATCAGAAATTAAATGGCAAATCAAATTGATTTTTATCTTTTTATAAGTTATTTGTTTTTGTTTAATTATTTGATTTGTAGTGGTTAATGGTTTGTTTTTGTCTATTTTATTTGTAACAGGAATCTGTTTAAAGTAAGTTTGAAACTTTTTTTTTTGAATTCAATTCCTATTTTTGTTTCATCACAATTTATTAAAATGAAATTACTCTTAGTAGAAGACGAACCGAATCTTTTATCCATTTTACGAAAAGGCTTTGCCGAAAACAACAACGATGTGAGTGTTGCTCTTGATGGAAAAACGGCCTTAGAAATGATAAATAATTATGATTTTGATGTTGTTGTTTTAGACATAATGCTACCAGATATAAACGGAATAGAAATTTGCAGGAGATTACGAGCAAGTAAAAATTTTGTTCCAATATTGCTTTTAACTGCCCTTGGAACTTCCGAAAATATTATTACTGGACTAAATGCTGGTGCCGATGATTATTTAGTGAAGCCATTTAAATTTGGAGAACTAGATGCGCGAGTAAATGCACTATTCAGGAGAGCAAGCCAAGAAACAGATAAACTAGATACCATTACAATAAGTGATTTAGAGATTAATGGTAGAGCTAAGACAGTAAAAAGGGAAGGACAACTACTCGTCTTGACCGCAAAGGAATTTAAACTATTATATTATCTCGCTAAAAACAGCGGAACTATTGTATCTCGCGGACAAATTCTGGACAATGTTTGGGATATTAATTTTGATATGAATACCAATGTCGTAGATGTTTACATTACCTATTTAAGAAAAAAAGTAGACAAACCTTTCAATAGTAAACTAATTCATACTATAAAAGGATTAGGTTACACTATTAAATCATAATAATGAATATTAGAAAAAAAATCACGTTTACTTATGTTGCACTTTCAACGTTTAGCGCTCTATTGTTGTGTATTGTTATTTTTTTCCTATTTCGGGCAAATAACCAATACTATTTTTTAAAACGCTTAGAGGACAGAGCTAAAATCATTGCTTCAATTCATTTTCAAAAGGATTTGGAAAAAATGAAATATTACAGTGAACTTAAAAAAAACGGTCTTGAAGAGTTGATTGAAGAGGAAGAATTTGTTTTAAAAGTTAATAGTGCAAGTAGTTTTGAATACAATACTAATCTTAATCTGCCAAATAAGTTTTACAACAAAATTTTTAAAACGGGAAGAAGTTGGTTTGAAGTAGGTAATAAATATTACCTAGGGCAACTTTTTGAAGAACAAGGTCAAAGATATATTGTAATCGTTTCTGCTAGAGATAAGAAAGGGGAGTCTACGATGATTTATATTGTGAAGATAATGCTTTTAGGGGGAATATGTTTTGTGATTTTAACCTATTTCTTAGGCCGTTTTTTGGCTAAACGTGTTATTAACCCTGTGGCGAGAATTACCAAAGAAGTAAAAAGGATTAGTGCTTCTAATCTTCATAATAGATTGCCAGATATTAAGAACTCTGATGAAATCTCAGATCTTACAGCCACATTCAATGATATGCTAGACAGGCTTGAAACATCATTTGAAATACAAACTAACTTCATTAATAATGCTTCTCATGAATTAAAAACTCCGATAACGACCATTATTGCAGAGTCGGAGATTATGCTTCTTAAAGAGAGAGAGCCTCAAGAATACATGCAATCTTTAGGGAATATCTACAATCAAGCATCTCGATTAGGAAACTTAACGGAGAGTTTATTAAAACTTACTCAAACTGGTTATGACGGGAAAAAACAGGTTCTTGACATTACCCGAATTGATGAACTGTTACTGACTGTAAAATCTGATTTAGATAAAATTTTTCCAGATAACAGAGTTAGTATTAAGCTAAATTTTGCTCCTAAAGATTCCAATCTTCTATTAATACCGTGTAATAGACCTTTGCTAGAACTAGCCATAAATAATATTATTACAAATGGGGTAAAATATTCAGATAATAATGAAGTCTTTGTTGCACTCACAGCAAATGAAGAGGCTATTAAAATTACGATTAATGATATTGGTATTGGTATTCCACCAGAAGATATTCCGCATTTATATGAACCCTTTTTTAGAGGTAAAATTGCTGCAAAATATATCGGTTATGGCTTAGGGCTTCCATTGGCGATGAAAATCATCCGTATGCATGGAGGAGAGTTGCAAGTTCAGTCTGAACAAAATAAGGGCACAATGGTTACTATTATCTTTAAAAAATGCAACATTAAAAATTCTAATGTTAATTCTTAGGAAGTTCTAATTTTATCTTAGGGAAGTTATAATGTTGGACCAGTTATTTTGTAAGTATAAATCAAACAAAAATTATACTTATGAAAAATTTTCTAATTCCGACCACTTTAAAAGAAGATACAATTGATGCCGTAAGATTGGCTATTTATCAAGCAAGAGAAAGCAAAAGTGAAATTATCTTAATGATTCTTTCAGAAATTCCAGAGACCTATTCAGCATCAAGTTTTTTAAGAACTATGAGAGTTAGTTTAACTAAAACTCAAGAAGATGTTTTAGATGTATGCAGACAAATTATTGCAGCTTCGGGCAATTGTAAAATTAAAATCCATAATCAGTATGGAATAACTTCACCAATTTTTAAGGGAATCATTACGACTTTCTCTATAAAGTTACTTGTCGTTCCGCATTCTTATAAACAAGAAACCAAAAAAATACATCATTATCTAATGCAATTGGCAGGAAATCAAAAATGTCCAATATTGCATTTGGGTTCAGAACCTTGTAAAGATGGTTTTTATAAAGCATTGTACATTGAAAATGAACAACAAAATCTTCACGTAAAAGACGTTCAGGAATTTATTAGCAATAATTTTTCATTTGAAATTGTTAGTCAGACTAAAAATTTTGATGATAATTACGAAGAGTTTGCTCCTCAATTAATGAAAGAGATAGCTAGAAATAATATCGATTTATTAGTTCAAACTCGAAAGCCGGAGAGAATTAAATTCAATAAAACTAAAAATGAGACTATTAACGACTTATTTGGACTCCCAGTTTTATCACTTTATGAAGAGTTAGCATAATTAATTCTTTTGAAAACAAGTTTAATTTAATTCCTGTAAACACATGCTATTAAAAAAGAAAATTCCAATGAAGTATGTTCTTGGAAAAATAAAAGTTGAACTTATCCTGGTCACTACTTACGCAGTATTCTTTGAAATTTTTCATCATTATTTTATTAATATTTCTGTAGATATTCCTATTGCAGTTCCTACCATTATCGGTACAATTATATCATTATTATTAGCCTTTAAATCCAATCAGGCATACGACAGATGGTGGGAAGCTCGAATTATATGGGGAGCTATTGTAAACGAATCCAGAACTTTGGTGCGACAAGTAATTACATTTTACAAAGACCCAGATTTCTCTGTTGAGGCAAATGATTTTAAAGAAAAGTTTGCCAATAGACAAATTGCTTGGTGTTATAGTTTGGGACAGTCTTTAAGAAATAAAGATGCTATAAAATCGGTAAAGCATTTCTTGACTGAAGAGGAATTGCGTTTTATTCAAAATCATCAACACATTCCGAATGCTATTTTAATGTTACATGCTAAGGATCTTAGCAATGCAAGTAAAGACGGGAAAATGAATTTTTTTCAGGAAGTAGAAATTGATAAAACATTGACACGATTGTGTGATGCTATGGGAAAATGTGAGCGTATTAAAAACACAATTTTTCCAACGACATATAGTATGTATATCCGCTTTACACTGTGTTTGTTTGTATTCTTATTGCCTTTTGGATTAAATAATTTATTGAGTTGGTACGCTGTCCCATTGACAATAACTATAAGTACTGCTTTTTTCCTTATCGAAAAAATGGCAATTCATTTGCAGGATCCTTTCGAAAATAGACCAACAGATACACCTGTTACTGCAATTTCGAATACTATCGAAAAAAATCTAACTCAAATGATAAATGAATATCGAAATGAATTTGCATTTAAAAAGGGGGTAGATGAAAAAATTGAGATAAAAAGAAAAGAAAGCAATGCCTATTTTATTTTGTAAAGTAACAAAGATTTTAGTTTCAAAACAGAACTCAGTTCATATGATTATTCAATAATTGTATGAACTTTTTTTTGTCTGATGAAAAATCACTTTCTAATAAGTGAAAAATAGTTTTAAACTCGCTACAAGAATTGAAGAGATATTAGTAACACCTTGTCAGTTATAGTTTTATTTGTTGTTAGATTGTCGAGCTACTCGCGGTGATTACTTCGTCTATTCGCTATCGCTTGGGTCTTCCTTCGTCAGAAAGACAAGTTTGTGAATGGTTTGTGATAAAAAGAATCTCCACAACATGCTAACACAATGTTTTTGTTTAATTGCCTCCTGCTTTAGCTGGAGGTTTACAAAAGAGAAGTGAAAAAAGGCTTTAGCCAAAAAAACTTCTGCTCAGTCTTGTATTTCTTCATCAGAAAGACACCTTTGCGAGTGTTTTAGACACTATCCAATTCTTTTACAAAAGATACAATGTGTGTAATTTTTACCCAATTTGGGTAACAGGTATACACTAAAAATGTGCAATTACTATCGTAATTGGCTCATTTTCTATTAAAAATGGAAATGGCACAAGGCTTGCTAAGTATGATTTGTTCCTTCTTTTACACAATGTAATTTGATTGTTTTATTTCAAAAATAACGTCAAAAAAAAAATAAAAGAATGAACATTTTAATAAGAGCCGTAGAACAGAAAACGATAGTAATACAAGAATACAAGCATGAAAACTGAAACAATTTCAAAGCAATTATACGCTGCAAACAGCGCTACAAGCACAAATGAACATTCTTCTTCAATTCCTTTTTTTGGAGTTAATAGTAAATCAATAAAAAAGGCATTAAAGATAAACTCAACACCATTAGGATTTATTGTACTAATAAGCAGTTTTATATTAATGCTTACGGGAGCTTTTCTTGTTTATAAATACCAAGCCGACTTTGATCAATTTCATATTGACCGAATAAACTCAACATGGGGATATCCGTTTTTGGTAATTGCGACAGTCTTTTTTGTATTTAAGGCAGGAGTTTTTCTATATAATTTATTCCTTTATTTTCAATACAAACCTATTGAGTCAGTTAGCGATGAGTTATTGCCTACCTGTACAGTAATTGTTCCTGCTTACAACGAAGGGAAACTAGTTTTAGATACTTTAATAAGTTTAGCAGAAAGTGATTTTCCAGAACAAAAAATGCAAATCCTTGCTATTGATGACGGAAGTAAAGATGATACTTGGTACTGGATGCAACAAGCAAAAATAAAATTAGGAGATAGATTGTCAATTTATCAGCAACCTAAAAACCAAGGGAAACGTCATGCACTTTACCGTGGATTTGAATTAGGAACGGGAGAAATTTTTGTAACTGTAGATAGTGATTCAGTTGTGAAAAAAGACACAATGAGAAACTTAGTTAGTCCATTTATTACCAATAAAAATTGTGGAGCAGTAGCAGGAAACGTTCTAGTTTTAAATAACAAAAAAGCGATACTTCCAAAAATGCTTAATGTAAGTTTTGTAATGAGTTTTGAATTTGCTCGTTCTGCAGAGAGCGTTTTAGGTTCGGTATTATGTACTCCAGGAGCTTTGGCTGCTTACCGTAGTGACGCTGTATATGAGTGTCTTCCAGAATGGATTAATCAAACTTTTATGGGACAACCTTCTGATATTGGTGAAGACCGTGCAATGACGAATATGATTTTAAAACAGGGACGTCAAGTATTGTTTCAAAGAAACTCATATGTATTAACCAATGTACCTGAAGAGTATACAGGATTGTATAAAATGTTTATCAGATGGGGTAGAAGTAATGTACGTGAGAATCTAATGATGGCAAAATATGTTTTCAAAGACTTTAGAAAAGGATCTAAAATTGGTACAAGATTATTGTTTTTAGATCAATCAATAAAAATTGTAATGGCATTACCATTTGTCTTGTTCATGTTTTATTTTATAGCAGTACATCCAATATTATTTTTTGGTTCTACACTTTTAAGCATCATGATTGTATCAAGTTTCTCTGCTTTATTTTATGCTAAAAGACATAGTGTGTCAGAAGCGTTTTGGGCGTATTCATATAGTATTCTTTTTACTTTTGGATTATTTTGGATAACACCTTATGCGTTGCTTACTGCCAATAAAAGTGGTTGGCTAACACGTGGTTTGGCTCAAGGGAAGTAAATAAATAACAAATAAAATAAAAATGCTCGAATGTACATCAGTTGTATATTCGAGCATTTTTTTGTTAGATAAAAACAAGTTTAACCTGTTCTATTTATTTCAATATAATCGAAGCAGTTGTTTCTCTAATAAAAATTAAGGCATCAAAATCAATACCGGGCTTCATAGGTAACGCTATTGTATTGGTCCAGTTAGAGTATATATTGGTTATGTTACCATTGGCATTATAAAATGGACTTTCTTCGGTAGTGTTGAATGAAATAAAGAAATTAGGATACTTGGCTTCAGCAAACAAAGCCGAATACGATTTTGGCAATGCTTCAAAGGTGCGTTGTACGTAATTATTCCCTTCTAAAACAGTAACATTTCCTTTATAAGTATCAAAACCAATTGCGTAATATTCATTGCCATATTTTTGTTTTAGATGATAACCCATTCCTTCCGCTTTAGGCATATTGGTATCTTTAGCAAAATGAATATTATGTCCCCAAATAATCGTTTTGTTTTTATTCTCTTGTTGAAAGTCGGTTAGATTCTCAGCCATAAACTGATCTCTAGCCAAAGGATTTGAAACTAGCGTGCTTTGGTACAGAAGTGATATGTATCTTTTAAACTCGTTATGCTCTTTACTTGTAGAAGCACCTTTTAGTTTTATTTCAGTATTTAAATGAGAGATAATTGCTGTTTCGGCATCAGATAATTCATATATAGGAAAATCAGGAGTAGCAATCTTTTTTAAAACAGGTATTGCAGCTTGTCCATTAGTATAATGAGAAGCATTTTTCAGTAAGTAAGCACTACAAAAGTTGGCAGAAGCATCAACATCCGATTTAATATAATTAGTGTCAAAGCCAAAAAGAGTAACTTTATCTTTCAAGGTTTTAGAGGCATTATATGTTTTTACCCATTCGAATAAATCATATATTTCGCTTGTATTAAATAAGCGGAGTGGCTTCATGAGTTGTTTTAAATCGCCTTTTCCAGTCAATAAATAAGCATTAATTGGAGCCATTGCTGAATATCCAAACTCGAAACCAATCGTCTTATATTGAGCATTTGTAACCAGGTATTTAATAATGCGATTCTTTTCAGTATAGAATTCATGAGTGCCATGAGAAGCTTCTCCTAACCCACAAATTTTATTATCCTTAAGCTGATTCGTTAATTGAGAATAGAAGATTTTATTGTCATCCTCATTGTTAGTAATTGATACTGCATGAGAATTTATCCAGTTCAAGGATTGCCCTTGCGCAAAAGTACAAACGGTAAAAAAGCAACTGAACAAAGCGGAGAAAAGGAAGTTTTTGGTCATATACTGGTTTTTGGACTACTAAAATACAAATAATAATTATATTAAGTGCTTCATAATAAGTATGTAAAGCAAAGTCGCCAAGCTGTAACGTCTATATACAAATTCCTCAGCGCCTTCGTGACTTTGCGTGGGAATTGGTATAAAGGTTGAAAATAGTAAATTCAATGTCTCTAAGTCAGGATTACCATTGAGTTCTTGTAATAATTTAAAAAAGCACCTTGAATACTGTGCGGAATAAATCTCTCGCAAAGTTGTAAAGACGCCAAGCTGTAACGTTTATATACAAATTCCTCTGCGACTTCGCGCCTTTGCGTGAGAATTGGTATAAAGGTTGAAAATAGTAAATTCAATGTCTCTAAGTCAGGATTACCATTGAGTTCTTGTAATAATTTAAAAAAGCACCTTTAATACTGTGCGGAATAAATCTCTCGCAAAGTTGTAAAGACGCCAAGCTGTAAGGTTTATATACAAATTCCTCTGCGACTTCGCGCCTTTGCGTGAGAATTGGTATAAAGGTTGAAAATAGTAAATTCAATGTCTCTAAGTCAGGATTACCATTGAGTTCTTGTAATAATTTAAAAAAGCACCTTTAATACTGTGCGGAATAAATCTCTCGCAAAGTTGTAAAGACGCCAAGCTGTAAGGTTTATATACAAATTCCTCTGCGACTTCGCGCCTTTGCGTGAGAATTGGTATAAAGGTTGAAAATAATAAATTCAATGTCTCTAAGTTAGGATTACCATTGAGTTCTTGTAATAATTTAAAAAAGCACCTTGAATACTGTGCGGAATAAATCTCTCGCAAAGTTGTAAAGACGCCAAGCAGTAAGGTTTATATACAAATTCCTCTGCGACTTCGCGCCTTTGCGTGAGAATTGGTATAAAGGTTGAAAATAGTAAATTCAATGTCTCTAAGTCAGGATTGCCATTGAGTTCTTGTAATAATTTAAAAAAGCACCTTGAATACTGTGCGGAATAAATCTCTCGCAAAGTTGTAAAGACGCCAAGCAGTAAGGTTTATATACAAATTCCTCTGCGACTTCGCGCCTTTGCGTGAGAATTGGTATAAAGGTTGAAAATAGTAAATTCAATGTCTCTAAGTCAGGATTGCCATTGAGTTCTTACAATAATTTAAAATAGTACCTTTAATGTTGTGTGGAATAAATCTCTCGCCAATTCGCGGAGACGCCAAGCAGTAACGTTTATATACAATTTCCTGTACGACTTCGCGCCTTTGCGTGAGAATTGGTATAAAGGTTGAAAATAGTAAATTCAATGTCTCTAAGTCAGGATTACCATTGAGTTCTTGTAATAATTTAAAAAAGCACCTTTAATACTGTGCGGAATAAATCTCTCGCAAAGTTGTAAAGACGCCAAGCTGTAACGTTTATATACAAATTCCTCTGCGACTTCGCGCCTTTGCGTGAGAATTGGTATGAAGGTTGAAAATAATAAATTCAATGTCTCTAAGTCAGGATTACCATTGAGTTCTTGTAATAATTTAAAAAAGCACCTTTAATACTGTGCGGAATAAATCTCTCGCCAATTCGCGGAGACGCCAAGCAGTAACGTTTATATACAATTTCCTGTACGACTTCGCGCCTTTGCGTGAGAATTGGTATAAAGGTTGAAAATAGTAAATTCAATGTCTCTAATTCAGGATTGCCATTGAGTTCTTGTAATAATTTAAAAAAGCACCTTTAATACTGTGCGAAATAAATCTCTCGCCAATTCGCGGAGACGCCAAGCTGTAACGTTTATATACAATTTCCTGTACGACTTCGCGGCTTTGTTTGAAAATCGATATATCAAGATAGAAAAACAGTAAATTCTAATTCCCTTTAATTCTATTTAATATTCCTTTCATTAAGGCTTTTCCATCGCGTTTTTCTTTAGGAACCTCTTGTGCTCTTAGTTTTCCGTTTTCTTCTTTAAAAACATAACTAAAAGCAAATTGTGGTTGTTTTGGATCCTTGGTAAGCAGTCCAAATCGCAAATCATTAAAGTGATATTCATTATCTTTTTTAGTTATGATATACCAACCTTCACTTACTTTTTTTAAGGTTTCAAAATCGGGATTACCAGCGAGTTGTTGTGATAAACTATTGTTTTTTTCATAGCGCTCAAAAGTAATTGGCTGACTATCAAAAAGAGAATAATCACCTAATAAATAGGCATCTTTAGTAGCCACATTGGCATTCCATAAAATACAATTGAAGGCAGTAGGTTTTACAATGAGATCATTATAAGTTATATGTTGTTCTTGTAATGCATTTTTGAATTGTTGCAACGCATACAATTTTAAGCCACATGTTAGCAAAAGATACAGCGAACTGATGTATATACCACGCAAAACATATTTTTTTCGTTGCAAAAAAGTAGGTTTTCGCCATGCTAAAATCAAATAGACAAGCAGTGGAAGCGTATACAAAGGATCAATTACAAAAATAGTTTTCAAGGCAATTCGGTCAGGAAAAGGCCAAAAGATTTGTGTTCCCCAAGAAGTAAACATATCTAAAAGAACATGGGTAAACAAACACCAAAACACCATCAAAGAAGCAGTGCGAAAATTAATTTTTCCCCGTTCTATTTTGGCAATAGCCCAGCCTAAAATAGGTGAAAGTAATCCGAAAAACAGCAGGGAATGACTCAGTCCTCTATGTATTGCTACACCGTTAACAGGATTTAAAAATTGTCCAAAAACAACATCAAGATCAGGGATGGTTCCTAAAACAGCACCATATAAAATAGTTTTTCGATGTAGCTTTTCGCCTGCGCATAATTCGGCAGTTGCAATTCCTAGCACAATCTGAGTAAAAGAATCCATGAGGTAAGTATTGAGTTGCAAATTTAAACAGAAAGAAGCCTTATTCTGTCGCCTCTAAAATAGTTTTTTATTCTTAGGTTTTAATCAATAGTACAGAAGAATATAACTAAACTAGCTTCACAATGTTTGGGTAAAGTGGTTTATGATAATAGCACTTTGAATGCAATTACTTTGTCAATTGACTTCACTCGGGTCGTAAAAGTGGTATTTAACACATAGAAACATAGTCCTGATTTATCGGAATAGAATTGGTAGCAAAGGTGATTTAAGAAAAATATTTTTTTTCGCATAGCTTATGTGATTTATTTTAAGTGAAACGTCTTTTAGAATCTGTTAAGCTATGTTTCTATGCGTTAAAATAATTATACCCAACGGATCAGAAATAATAATTTATTTATAATTGATTGTTGCTATTTGTTTTACAAAATAATACCTAAATTTAGATAGAAAATCTCCCTTATGAATAAAATCACATATACTCTCATTGGTCTTTTTACTGTAGGTATTTTATTGTTTACAGCACGAATTTATTCAGAAGAAGCAAAACCTAAAACAGTTGCATTTAAAGCAAAGAAATATCCGCCAGGGATATTGTTATCTTTTGATGATAACTATGTTGAAGATTGGTATAATGCCGAAAAAAGATTGCATCATCTCGGATGGAAAGCTACTTTCTTTGTATGTAAATACGATTCGTTGACAGCTATACAAAAGAAAAAATTGCACTACTTGCAAGATGTGGGACACGATATAGCGGCACATGGATACAATCATGAAAATGCACTAAAATATTCGGCTGCTCATGGACTCACTGCCTATATAGATAATGATATAATTCCTCTAAAAAAAATTATGGATAAAGATGGATTTAATATCCGTTCTTTTGCTTATCCCGATGGAGCACGTGATGCTGCATTAGACAAAGAATTATTAAAATATTTTGACATTATACGAGGTACTACTTACGGAATGCTAGCTCCTGAGTCGCAGTATTGTTATTATGAAGGAAATAGGGTAATTTATGGTTTGGGGATCGATGACGATTATAAACAGTTTAATGTTGACTATTATAAACGACTAATGGACTACGCCAAAAAGAAAAATAAAATTGTCATTTTCTATGGTCATAAAACAGTAGATATTGCCGACGAAAAAAACGAAACACCACTTGCAGCATTAGAAGAGCTATGCAAATATGCAGTTGATAATAATCTTAAATTTTATACTATTGATGATTTAAAAAACCTTTGAGATGTATCAAATTTTAAGTTTTTTGTATTGCACTTAGCGGGATAGTAAAAGGAAATATGAGAAAAAGTAAAAGAGAAATCACTTATCGACAAATAATTAATTTTTGTCGGTTGGAGCAGTTCTTTCGTCGGTAGGTTTTTTGATCAAGGTATTGTTCAAATACTTTTGAAGAAAAAATTGAACCTATGTCTCCACTCACACCACTTATTTGGCTTTTAATTATGTTGCCAATTTTTATTTTTGCTTTCATCAATGTTAAAAAAGTAAATCTGAAATTTCTCTTGTTTTTTATTCTATATTTCTTAGCCGATTGTTATTTGCAACAGTTTAGCAAAGAGTATCTTAGTCTTGAATTTCTTGGGTTGAAATTTACATGGATTGGAAAGTTTTTAAGCTTATTTTTGGCTTTAACTATTATCTTTTCGGTTAGTAAAGAAAACAGAGAAGCCATTGGATTTACCACCAAAAGCAACACAACTAAACAACTGAAATTTGGGATTTTATTTTTCCTTGGTTTTTTACTTTTTGATGTTGTCTTTAAGTTGATTTTGTTTCCAAAAGGAGGAATATTTGATTTAGAAACTTTTGCATTTCAGGCAACCATGCCTGGTTTAACAGAAGAAATCGCGTTTAGAGGAATTGGTTTATGGCTTTTGGATAAAGCATTTTTGCCTAAATGGGATTTTAAAGGAATTAAATTCGGATGGGGATTTTTTATTGTAACTCTATTATTTGGGATTGGCCACGGTGTAGTTCTAACCGCAGACCACCAATTTAAGTTCGATATTATTACGATCGTTTATCTAACCTTAATTTCGTCTTTAAGTCTTGGTGTGCTTCGAAAATTCTCAGGTAATCTTGTTTATCCAATTTTAGGGCACAATATCATTAATTTAATTAATGCGTGTATCAGAATATTATAATTAAAGAAACATTTTTAAAAACTATATATAAATTTGTTTCTTATAAAATGGACTTAATGCAAGACACAAAAATTTTCTCCAATTACTTAGTCAGCAAAATAGCAGCGTTTAATTTTGAAGAATTTCAGACTACGAGAAATCGGATAGCACTGCATGTTTTTATGTGGCTTAGCTTTTCAATATTGTTAATTCTAAGTTACGTACTAGCATATCAACTGACCTATTTCAATGCTTTCATTTTAACAGTTAGAATGACAGCAGTAAATATGATTGTGTTTTACATGTTCTTTTATTTGATGTTGCCCATGATTTTTTCGGGAGGTAAGACCAGAATGTTGCTTTTGTTGCTAGTTACTTTTATCGTTTCTATTTTTGTTTGGATGGCAGGAACCTATTTTTTTTCGTTGCTCTATCATTCACTCGGGTACGAAATTGGTAAAGGAGAACTTAAAGGAGCTATACAAATGGCCGCGAATCAAACGTTTTTAGAAGCAATTTCGGTAAGGCGTATGTTCTCACAAGCATTCATTATTATTACACTATTATCACCTTTCTTTTTTGTCAAAATCCTATTTGAAATCTCTAAACTGTATAGTAAAACTTTAAAAATTCAGAATCAGAAAGCAGCCTTAGAAATTCAAAATATTAATATCGAAAAAAACTTTCTCAAGGCGCAACTCAATCCGCATTTTCTGTTTAATACATTAAATAATCTGTATGGACTTTGTATTAAAAAAGAGGATAGTGCACCAGAATTTATCCTGAATCTTTCGGATATAATGAGTTATACGCTTTATGAATCGAATACTGAAAAAGTCGCGCTAGAAAAGGAATTGGATTTTATAAAAAATTATTTCGAATTAGAAAAGATGCGGTATTCTGCAACTAAGAATATTCAACTTAACATACCAAAAGACATTCATTTATCAGGATTGTATATTGCGCCATTACTGACTTTTACATTTGTAGAAAACGCATTTAAATATGGATTAAAAGGAAACGAAGAACAGTTTGTCTCTTTAGAAATAAAAGTTCAGGATAATAAGTTCCATTTTCAACTTCAAAATGATGTAGAACAAGGAATAAAAGACAATGAATTTGGTGGTATCGGTATTACAAATGTTCGTAAACGGTTGCAACTATTGTATCCGAGCAAGCACCAATTAGATATTGAAAATTTAGGCACAAAATTTAGTGTCAATTTAATAATAGATTTAGACTAATGAATAAATTAATTTGCATCATTATAGATGATGAGCCACTAGGGAGATCGGTTATAGAAACATTCGTTAAAGAAATTCCCTATCTAGAGTTAGTTGCCTCGTTTGAGGATCCAGTTGACGCATTGACGTATTTACATAATAATGTAGTAGATATAGTTTTTAGTGATATTCAAATGCCGAAAATAACGGGCATGGAATTGCTACGTTCGTTAGTATATCCGCCTGTGGTGATATTCATTACAGCACATCGTGATTTTGCATTGGATGGCTTCGAAGCTGGTGTAACAGATTATTTGGTTAAGCCAGTTCGATTTGATCGTTTTTTGAAGGCAGTTAATAGAGCAAAAGAGAAAATTTCGTTAAGTCAAGTAGCAACAATACAGCAACAAATTCATACTGATAGAATATTTATAAAATCAGAAGGAAAGTTGGTAAAGATTTTATTTGATGAAATTTTATATATAGAGGCTCAAGGCGATTATCTTAAAATTATTATTCCTTCGGGAACATTTACAACGCAAGTGACTCTTAAAGCGATGGAAGAAATCCTGAACCTTCCAAACTTTTTTCGGGTACAGCGTTCTTTTATTCTCAATTTAGAAGCCGTGAGAAGTATTAATGGGAATACAGTAGAACTTACAAATGGCAAATCGATTGCAATAGCTTTGAATAAAAAAGAGGAACTTTTTAGTTTATTAGGCATAAAATAAAAAAATAGAAGATGTCTTACTTAAGAATATCTTCTGTTTTTTTAGTTAAGATTTGATTGTGATTAACCTTAAATTTATTATTCGTTTACGATGTTATCAAATTAATTATATCATTTATGAAAAAGGATAGGATATAGTAATGCTAAGCTATTGAATTCCTTTCTTTTTTACTTCAAATTGAAAATTTTCGACACCTAACAAGCCATCACCGCTTACGCCTTCGATATTTACTAAAAACGGGGTGTTAATATCCGAACAAAAAAAGGTTACTGTTGCCTCACCTTGCTCATTAGTAATGATATCTGGTTTCCAATACAAAGTGTTACGGTAATCCGGAGTAGGATCAGTCAATGTTACTTCATCATACAATGCTTCATAGAATACTTTCTTTCCATAATAGCCTTTGATTGCAACAGTATTGAACTTTGCCAGAAGTTCTGATTCGGTTAATTGTGCGTTATAGGCATTATCTTGGGCAGGGGGGTGTTTAGGGCAATTTACTATTCCATTTAGACATACATAATCAGTAGAAGGTTTTACTTTGGCTAAACTGTCCAGCCTTCCTATAAACTTATCCCGAAATACTATCTTCTTCTTTGAAGAGATCAAAACTTCATTCAATTTGTTTATTTCTGGGCGATCGGTAAATTTTGGTGCAACTTCAGTTTTGACTTCTAATTTTGCAGGTATTGGATAAAGCGTTGTTTTGATTTTACGTTCCTCGTTGATGTTTTCAAACGAAAAATCCTTGGTATCAATTCTGTATTTAGATTCTTCAGGAGCAAGCAATTTTAGGTACGTATAACCTCCTTCTCCTTTTTTTAAATCATTTGGAGTAATAATAAAAGTTCCGTCTGAATTAGCAATTAAAACATCAGCTGCTCTGTTTTTATCGGCAGAAGAGATTGTTACCCCTTGTGGCTGTGGTTCTTTTGGTTTCGAACTAGCGTTTTTTAAACTGATTTTAGCTTTTTGTTCGTCAAAAACAATTGGACTTAATGTATTGCCTTGTTCTTTTAAATTGGATTCGTCCCACACATAATTTCGCCATCCCTGAGTAAGTAACAATTGGTTTAATGCCTGTTCTCGGTCTTTATTCTGTTCGTTAAAATAATATTCGGGAGCATACACACTGCCTTTTAATTGAGTAGAAAGAAAATAGTGCGTAAGTATGTTTTTAGAGTCTCGTTTGTTTTGGTATAATTCATCATAGACACTCAGTCCCAAATGGGCTTTAGTGGGTTGTGCGTTTTGATCTGTTACTTTTATTTTTAGCGTTACTTTCTCTCTTGTAGCATAGTTTTTTTTATCAAGTTCTACCACAATATTTAATTTCTGGTCTTGATTTACATAAACCAATCGTTCTGCTTCGGGTACTGAATTCCCATTAAAAAGGGTAACTTCTGCTACGCCTTGTGGAATATCTTTTAAAGGGAGTTTAATTATTAATTCTTTTTTCAGTAAGCCTCTTGCAATACTGTACGCTATTCCTCGTGCTTGCAATCTTAAACTTATATTTTCTTCATTTAAAGTCTCGCTTTGTGAAACTTTGAACGTTAAGAATTCTTTTGTCTGTTCTATTAATTGAAGTGCTTTACCGCTTTGAGATATTTTTACCAAAGAAAATTGTTCTTTAGATGCTGGTGTTGTGAGTTGAATATGGTATTTTTTAGTTGCGTCGGGTGTAAAAACGAAGCTTCCCATACCAGCATGACTACTTTTAAAATCAAGCAAAGGGACATTGTTTTCATACAAGCTACCCGAGACATCCACAGGCAGACCATTTGAATCGATGGCCTTAAACGCTAATCTAGACTTAATTCCTGAGATCAGGTTTCCTCCTTCTGGAAAAGTAGTAAATTGCAAAGTGCTCTCTTTTTGAATCGGATTAACAATTGCTTTACTGCTTATTGATTTTACTACCTCCAATTTCCTTACGGCGTAGAATTCTTTTGTGTTTTTTGTATACGAAAAAGAGCTGTAGGCAGCTAGGGTATAAGTGCCCTCTGTTAATTTACTATCCAAAAAGAGATGGCCATTCACAAAGCCGTTTTCTATTTCATATTTCTTTTCCCAAACAACCTTATCTGTTTTGTCTTCTATCAATTGCACAAACAGTATTTTACTTCGATCTGAGGGCGTAAGATAGTGTGCATCCAAAACATATCCTTTAAACCAAACATCTTCTTCTGTTTCGTAAATGCTTTTGCTAGTTTGCAGATATACTAAATCTGAAGCAGTATTTCTGGTTAGACTATGCAGTTGTTCAACTAATTGATCTGTTTTTATATCGTTTTGTGAAAACAAAGGCAAGGAACAAAACAGGAAAAAGAAAAGGATTTTTTTGATCATATTTTAATTTAATAATGCTTTGTAGTTTTTGCAATAATTCACTGGATTAAATGATTGTACTATAAAAAAATACTCTTTAAATCTCAGATGATTTAACTAAACGCTACGTTATGAGTTGTTTTGATAAAAATACAGATATTTTCTTATTCTTAATGAATTTTGAATGATTTTGATACAAGGATGCCATTTTTTTAGGAAAACTATTAAAACTACTTTCAGTTAGTTTAATAGTTACTACTTTTTTAGGTTTTTATTTTGTTTATTCTGTTGATATTTAAGAAGTTTGTTTTTTAATCAACTCCTTTTTTCTTTTAGTAGCATTATTTTACAACTACAACCTTATATCTTTATATTTGCAAATTCGCATAATTTAGCAAAACCGTGATGATTTTATAAAGCACGTTCTTTAGGGCGAAATTCCAAATTTGACTGACTTTAAAATTACATTAGAATATTTAAACCAATAAATCATTTATTACTATTAACCAAAAACCAAAAATTATAAATGCATACTATTTCTTCTCAGGCTACTGTCTTTAAAGACTCAAAAAAACATTATGAAATTCTGGATGGGCTTCGAGGCGTTGCCGCGCTTATTGTGGTCGTTTTTCATATACTTGAAATTTTTTCATGAGGAGATCATACCAAACAATTTATTAATCATGGTTATCTAGCAGTAGACTTCTTTTTCTTGTTGTCAGGTTTTGTAATCTCACATGCCTATGATGACCGCTGGAATAAATTGTCAGTAAAAGAATTCTTCATGCGCAGGCTTATAAGGCTTCACCCAATGATAATTGTTGGAATGCTAGTTGGGGCAATTTGTTTTTATCCTAGTGCTGCGGCTATGTTTCCTTTAGTTGCCGAAACGCCAATATGGAAAATGATACTTGTAATGCTAATTGGTTTTACGTTAATTCCTGTAACACCATCGATGGATATTAGAGGTTGGCAGGAAATGCACCCATTAAATGGACCTGCTTGGTCATTATTTTTTGAGTATATCGCTAATATTATGTATGCTTTATTTTTTAGAAAATTATCAACCAAGATGTTGGCTGTACTTGTGTTTATTGCCGGAATCGTATTGCTTCATTTTGCAATTACTAGCGAAAAAGGAGATGTAATAGGAGGATGGTCTGTAGATGCTCTTCAATTGCAAATTGGTTTTACAAGGCTTATGTATCCTTTTTTGGCAGGTATGCTATTGAGAAAAATCACGAGACCAAGAAATATAAAAAATGCTTTTTTATGGTGTACTGTTTTAATTGTTACAGCTTTATCATTTCCACGTGTAGGAGGAATGGAGAATTTATGGGCAAACGGAATTTACGATGCTTTGGTGATTCTTTTTGTTTTTCCTGCCATTGTTTTTATAGGCTCTAGCGGAAGCATTAGAGGCCAATTCATGCAACGCGTTTGTAGTTTTTTAGGTGATATTTCATATCCAATATATATAATACACTTTCCTTTAGTTTATGTGTTTTATGCATGGGTAGAGAATAATAAAGTGCCACTTGAAAAAGCTTGGCCAGCAGGGATAGCTGTATTTTTAACTTCGATTTTTATTTCTTATATAGCAATGAAGTATTACGATATTCCATTTAGAAAATGGTTAAGTGCTCGTTTACTTAAAAAATAGTTCAATTAGAAAATCATTTACATAGAGTACATACTCTATTTTAAATTTAAAGTTTTGTATGCCCAGTCCAGTTTGATAAACTTGGCTGGGCATTTTTCATGAGTTATATCTTGTAGCAGAATGTTCTAAATTTGTGTCCTTTCACATTTTTTTAAAGTTAATTTCGGGATAATTTACACATTTTTTAAATCGCACAATTTGCAAAAAAGTTTGTTCTCAACTATTACAATTTTTGGCTAGTTCTTTTTTTAGTTTTCTACATCTATTGTAAATAGTTTAGTCTATAAACGACTAAAATTTAGTAAGTAAGAATTTATGAAGCTACTGTTTCGTATTCCTATATTTAGATTTTTTTGACGTTTGACTCTGTTTTTTTTTAACTTTTGGACTGTTTTTTCGTTAAAAAAGCATCACATTAGAACTCAAATTCATTCTTTTTTACAGTTATTTTGCTTACTAAATCCTCTTTAAAATTATTATATGTATTGTTATGCAGCAACTGTAATTACTACAGTTTTTACGTACTTCTATACTTTTTATTCGGCAATTATTTATTGTTTTTTTGTAGGCTTTGTTTTCTTTGAATTTTAAATTTAATGGAGTAAAAACTCACTTTTTTAATTATTATACTTATTTTTGCAAATAAAATCTTAGAAAAAAAACTAAGATTAAATGTGTTTAATTAATTAATTATAAAAATGAATTATATGAAATTAGACTACATAAATTTCAAAATTGAAACTATTAAATAAACGTTGTACATAAGTTACTTAGTAGGTTAACCAATTCCTTTAAAGGATTTAAAATAATAGTATTACTGTCTGTTTGAAGCAATTGAAAAATTGCATTTAACACATAGCGCTCTAGTTCCGATTGGTATCGGGATTTTGCATGAAATTAATTATTCCCAACAACTTATTCCCCCTTAGTTTTTGCATTAGTTTTTGACAACTTTTTTATCATAAAACAATTCGTTTTTGGATAAGAATAGTGTTGTTATTATGACTAAAGTTGGACACTCGAATTAAATATTTTAAAGAAACAGCAAGACGTGCATTGAAAAGATATAACGCCAATGAACAGCTTAAAATAGTACGAAGTGATTAATAATTATGTCCCAATTAAATTTAATAATGAATAGAATTACAATGAATTTAGAAAAAACAGTAAGAATAAAAACGGTAATAGTACTCTTTTTACTTGGAATCAATTTTTCGAGTTTTGCTCAGGAAAGAAGCTCAGGAATTAATACTTTGACGCCCAATGCAGCTGCAGCTCTTGAGGTTTTTTCTACCTCCAAAGGATTTCTTCCTCCTAGACTCACAACAAATCAAAGAGATGCGATTACTGTAAAACCTGCTGGATTGATGATTTATAACAGCGATATTAATTGCCTTGAATTTTGGAATGGGGTTAAATGGATTGAACAATGTTCTAGTTCAGAATATCCTTTTTTTGGAGATTGCACTACTGGCTTGGTTAGCGGAGTATTTGGTAGAGGGGTAATAATGACTGATAAAAATACGCTTAGTGTTGCCGTTATGGCATCCGTGCTTGGGCCTTGGAGTTTTGTTTCTGATGTAATAAATGGAATATCTTTTAGTGGCAATGGCAGATTTACCACAACTGGAGTACAGAATATTACTCTGAGAGCCTCGGGAACTGCACTTACAGATGGTGATTTTAAATTCACACTCATAAATGGCACCTCGGTTTGTTCTAAGGTTATTACTTTTTCTGCTCCTCCTCCTGAGCCAGATTTGACCCTAAATCGTACAGGTCTTAAATTACCATACAGTGCTAGTGGAACTGTTATGAACGGAACAGTTACTGAGTTACCCGTAAGTGCAACATTTAGTGATTTTTTTAATATACGTTCAACAACTATTCTTAATCCTTACTGTGGAATTATAATTAATGATACATGGACTCTTGGTCTTGTTGATAAGTCATATATGACAATTAAATTTAATAGATTGGTTACTAATTTAAAGGTATTCCAAGTTTCAGTTGATCCTAAGGAAGTGGTTAGTTACGTATTAAAACGTAATGGTACTGTAGTACCTGGAAAAATACAGATATCTACTGCCAACTACCCTAATTGTATTACTAATTTTACTGTTTCAGGCACAGAAATCACCTGTGATGTTGGTAGAGCCAGTGGTGTTGTTTACAACATTGGAGATGTCTGGTTTGATGAAATTGAAATTAAACATAATGGAGAGGGTGCTGGTTCTCGTTTTGGTTTTTATTTGGGAGCTGCCAAACAAGACTAATTGGAGTTGAGCCTAAAGCTAAAGTTCTATATCAATTATTCTCAAAATCAGTAACAATTTAAAACAGCTTTTTTTTAGTTACAAATCCTTAAGGTAATTTTTGTTGTTTTTTTGTATGTTTTATTAAGTATGTTTGTTTTGCCTTTCGTGATGTTCTCAAGCTAAATAATTAAATGTGTTAGGTTGTAATGATTTTGAATGCTCAGTTTAACTTTATAAAGTTGGCTGGGCATTTTTTTTGGAAATTTGTTTTACCAACTATAAATATACACTACAGGTTTTTATTATGATGTTTTTTTTTTAAATAAAGACTTATAAGTGGGGTTTTTTGCATTTATTACTACCTATTATCAACACCTATTTTGCTATTTTTTAATTAATTATTTTTATTTTTTTTCTATTTATTAATAAAAAACAGAAAATGAAAAGGTACGTGCGTGTGTTTTATAGTCTTTATTATTAGGTGTTTAAGTTTAAAAAAACACCCTTGTGATAAATTGTGATATACAAAAGTGCTTCGAAATTATTGATTAAATATACTTTTGCAGATTTATTGATATAATTACTACTGTTACATCCTAAGTCATGAGACATGCATAATTTATTATTTTATATTCTACAATTTAATAGCATAGTTTTAAAAATTCATGGCCTAATTAATTCTAATTTTTAGGATAATGACTAACAGAGTCTAATTAAGAATATTGATAATTCAGAAGCGCACAACTGCGTTTTTATGCATGAGAATAATTTTAGCAAAGGGATTAAGTGCTAAAATTTGATTAAATACAGTTGTTATGCTGAACTTAAGGTTTATGCTCGGGGTAACAATTATAAATGGTAATAATTTTAAAACTAAAAAAAAAAATGAAAAGGACTTTTAAAAAAACGTTTAAAATAAAATTGTTGGTTTTTTTAATTCTAATTGGGGTAAATTTTTCGAGTTTTGCTCAAGAAAATAGTGTGGGAATAAATACCCTGACACCAAATACAGGTGCAGCCCTTGAGATATTTTCTACATCTAAAGGACTTCTTCCACCAAGGCTTACAACTATTCAAAGGGATGCAATTAACCCAAAACCAGCAGGATTGATGGTTTATAACAGCGACCTTAATTGCCTTCAATACTGGAATGGAACCAAATGGATTGGACAATGTTCTAATTTAGGAAGTGGAGACTTTAAGGATTGCAGTACAGGGAAATTGAATGGGACGTATGCTGAGGGCGAAGTGATGACAGCTCTAAACACGCTTACTTTAACTGTTATGGTAACAGAGGTAGGTCCATGGAATGTTTTTTCTGATGTAGTAAATGGAATTTCCTTTAGCGGAAATGGTACATTTAATGTAATAGGAGAGCAGAATGTTACATTGACAGCAACTGGAACCCCAACTGCAGGCGGTGATTTTACATTTAAGCTTAATTTGGACACATCTGTCTGTACTAAGAGTATTACTTTTAAGAGCTCTCTTGCGCCAGATCTTTCAGCTAGTACTACAGGGCTTAAGTTGTTATATAAAAGTAATAATAGTAGTGTAAGCGGAGAAGTAAATGGACAGCTTGTGACTGCTACATTTAGTAACTATACTAATATTCAAAACTACAACTCATCGGGTGGTCAATGTGGCGTTTCTTTAGCTGAAAATAGTTGGTGGATTGGTAGTGTTAATTCTTCTTCTATGACTATTAAATTTAACAAAACTGTAAGTAATTTTAAAGTGTTCCAAACCCATATTGATTTAGGAGAAGTAGTTAGTTACGTTTTAAAACTCAAAGGAGTTGTTGTATCAGGAAATATTGCTTTATCCACTGCTTACTCGCAAAATTGTAATACTGATTACACTGTTTCTGGTACACAAATAACCAAATCTATTGGTTCTGCTCAGGGAGGTGCTCTTTACAATGTTGGTGAGGTTTGGTTTGACGAAATTATCATTTCTCATAATGGATTAGGCGGTGGTTCTATCCTTAATTTTTATTTAGGATTAGTGAAATAGATTTAATAATACCTTTTCCATTATTAGTATATCGACTATAAAACCAATTGGTAAGGAAAAGGTATGATGTTTGTTTAATTTCTTATAAATTTTTTAATAAAAGAAATAACAGCTGTAATTTTTTTAGTTTAATCTATAAATTGAGCTCAAGTTTAAAAATATTTTGCCCAGTCCAATATAATAAAGGACTGGGCATTTTGTTTTGTTAAAACAAATTAATTTGCATAAATCTGCAAATTCGCATAATATTGCAAAATGAAAAAATTAAATTTGAAAGAGATAACCTCTAGATCTATAGTAGGTATCAGAAGTATTTATTTTGTTTGTGGTTTAGGTCTCTCTAGTTGGGCACCTTTAGTCCCTTTTGCAAAGGAGCGTTTGGCACTTGATGAAGCTGGACTAGGGCTTTTATTATTACTATTAGGAACAGGAGCAATTATAATGATGCCAATTTCTGGTATCTTAGGACAGCGTTATGGAAATAGAATTGTCATAGCATCTTCAGCATTATTATTCTCGCTTGCGTTGCCTTTTTTAGCATTTTTAGATTCTCCATTACTAATGGGGTTAAGTTTATTCTTATTTGGAGCTGGAGTTGGTACTGTTGATGTAGCCATGAATTCTATGGGAGTACATATACAGAACTTACACAGCAGACCTGTTATGTCCTCTTTTCACGGACTTTTTAGTTTAGGTGGCTTGTTTGGTTCTATTGGAGTAGGATTTTTAATGAAAATGGGGTTAGAGCCGTTGTTTGCTGCAATATGCATTTCTATTTTGGTTATGGTAACTATCGTATTACAGTATAATAAACTTTTTGATAGCGCAACAGAAAAAGAAACAGCAAATGAAAATGATGATTCAGAAGAACTTTTACAAAATGTAAGTTCATCATGGTGGCATCGAGGAGTAATTTTCTTTGGAATATTATGCTTCATTGTCTTTATGGTAGAAGGTGCTGTATTAGATTGGAGTGCACTTTACTTGCGTGAAAATAGAGGAATTGATGAGGTTTGGGCTGGGTTAGGTTTCGCAACATTCTCGGTTGCAATGGCAATTATGAGACTTTTTGGTGATGGTATTGTTGAAAAATACAATAGTAAAGTAGTTGTAACTGGTGGTTCATTAATTGCTGCTTCGGGGCTACTACTTGTTATCACAGCTCCTGTTTTGTCTATTTCATTACTTGGATTTTTTATTCTAGGCTGTGGAGCGGCAAATATTGTTCCTGTGTTTTTTAATGAAGCAGGTAAGTTAAAAGGGATTCCAACATCTATAGCGGTGAGCGCAATTAGTACCTTGGGCTATTCGGGTATGCTGTTAGGTCCTGTTGGTGTTGGGTTTTTGGCGCAAGTTTCATCACTTGCAATTGCATTTGCAGTTGCCACTACCTTGTTGGCTACAGTTGGAATCTTGTATTTGTGGTATGTGTCAACTAGAAAGTAATTAAGAATCTCGGTTTCAGTTTTCAGTCTCAGTCTCGGTTTTCAGTCTCAGTTACAGTTTTCAGTTTCTCCAATTTTGTCTTTCTGAGGTACGAAGAATCTCTTCAAGTGGCTAACATAAAACAGTTTTTAGAATCCTGTATTACCACAATCTTGTCTTTCTGATGCACGAAGACCCGAGCGACTGCGAACAGACGAAGTAATCTCTTCAAGTAGCTCGACAATCGAGGAATACTTTGTGTTAGTTTCTCGTGGAGGTTCTTCCTTCGTTAGAAAGTCAAGATTGTGGTTAAAAAAAAACGAAAAATAAAACTAGCAAATGGAATTTGTATAAACAAAAAAAGCACCTACAGGGTAGGTGCTTTATAACAAAATATATAGGATGTTAAGCTATTACAACGTTTGTTGCGTTTGGTCCTTTGCGACCCTCTTCAATATCGTAACGTACTACATCGTTCTCACGAATGTTTTCCGATAATCCTGAAACATGAACAAAGATTTCACTTCCACCATCATTAGGTGTTATAAATCCGAAACCTTTTTCTTCATTGAAGAATTTTACTGTACCTTCTTGCATTTTTTAAATAAATTAATTTATGCAAAGATATACTATTAAATCCTAAAATTTACTTAAAAAAAAGATTGATTTTTTGCATTATCAATAAAATAATCTTAAAAATGTTCTGAGATTCAGTCACAGTCTCAGTCACAGTCTTGGTTTTCAGTCTCAGTTTTCAGTTTTCAGTCTCAGTTTCAGTTTTCAGTCGCAGTTTTCAGTCTCAGTTTTCAGTTTTCAGTCTCTCCAATTTTGTCTTTCTGAGGTACGAAGAATCTCTTCAAGTGGCTAACATAAAACAGTTTTTAGAATCCTGTATTACCACAATCTTGTCTTTCTGAGGTACGAAGACCCGAGCGACTGCGAACAGACGAAGTAATCTCTTCAAGTGACTCGACAATTGAGGAATACTTTGTGTAAGTTTCTCGTGGAGGTTCTTCCTTCGTCAGAAAGACAAGATTGTGGTTAAAAAATTCCGTTAGCTATCGGAATAGAATTGATAATCAAAGATGATTTTGAGAAAAAAAATTTTTTCGCATAGCTTATGCGGTTTATTTTAAGTGAAACGTCTTACTAGCCTTAGAAAAGCTATGTGTCTATGTGTTGAAATATTTACAGAAAATAGGTTAATTAAGTGATTTAAATAAAGAAGTATTCATAGCAAAGTAATGTTAAACCAATTTGGTCGATGCATTTCTATAAGAATCCAATTTGGGGTCATTACTGGCTAATTCGGTGATAAGAATCTCAATTTCTTCCATCGGGCAAATCTTATAAGGTTCTGCTTGGTCCATTTTTTCTAAAAGCGCCAGTGCAATACTTTTTTTGGAAGCTTTGTGCATTGCCGTTTTTACATCACCATCATTCTTGTAAGTAGCCGTTACCCCAAATTTACTATCTACAGCACAAGTTCCGAGGAAATAGACATCGGCAACATAGTTTTTAATTTCATCGCACGTTTTAGCTCCTTCAGTAGTTTGAGTTTGTGGATTATAACTCCCGCCTAAAAGCACTAAATTAATGTTCTTATGATTGGCTAGTATAGGAACAATAGAAATATTATTTGTAATAATAGTTAAACTTGTAGTAACAGGAATTTTTGCTGCAATGCTACAATTTGTAGTACCACCATCCATAAACAAAGTTTGTCCATGATGAATAAATTGCTGTGCTTTTAAAGCAATGATTTGTTTTTTATCAGTAAGATAATTTGCGCGATCAACAAAACTCAAAGGGTTTTTTTCAACAGGAATTGCACCGCCTCTTACTTTAGATAATAGTCCGTTATTATGTAGGGCTTCAATATCTCTGCGTACAGTATCTTCCGAAACTTTTAATTCTAGAGAGAGGATTTCGTAAGATACCTTACCTTTTGAAGCAAGGATATGGAGTATTTTATCAAAACGTTCTTCTTTTAACATAATGGAGTATTGAGCTTACAAATATAACATTCTTTACCCTATTTCAACAAGTTCATATAACTCATTAATATCCTCATAAAATAAGGTGTTCAGATTGGTTTCTACGTTAGGTAAGTGTGTTATTGCTGCCATAGTAAAACCATGTTGCTCCATAGTTATAAGATCATCGGGACGGTCTTTAATTACAAGCGTTCCAAAAGGAGAAAATCCCTTGGAGGAAGTAATCTGTAGTGCAGTAGTGCCATAAGAGTTTTTTATGTCTGCAAGAATCTGGACTTCTTTAAAAAAAGGATGTAACTCTGTGAGGTTAAGATTTTTTATAACAACATCATAATTCAGTTTTGTAACTAAACAATATGGAACTTGTAAGCTGTTTATGAATTTTTTTACACCAGGATTTGATTCTAATCCCGAGTTTATCTCAGACTCCAGACATTCTTCTAGATAAGATTCACAAAATTTAGTATTGCATATTTCTTCGAGTATAGGAATACATTTTTTTAGTGATTTACCGCCAAAATAGTTGATAGCCAAATCGGGGTCGAGATTTTTTCCTTTGTTCTCAATAGTATCCAATAGTATCGATATTAGTATGGTATCTGAATTAATTAGAATATTATCGCAATCAAAAATCACAAACTTAATAGGATTTGTTTTTTTAACTATTTTGGACATAAAATTTCATTTTTTTCTATAATTGGAATAGTTAACAGGATAAAATAATTATGCTAAAATAGGCAAATTTGCATAATTTTGCAAATATTTAAAAATGAAAAATAATAATTTGAAGCTTACGTTATCTAGTTGACTTTATTGTAGATAGCAAATAGGTTTTGTGGAGGAAAGATCTTTAAAAATAAATTTGAAGCTAGCTTTTAGGAGGACACAATTATTAAATCTAAAATTTTAATGTTATTTAATTTACTTGTATTTAATACGATGTATTTGTAAGTAAAAAAGCCAATACGTTATGAAAATCGTAGTTTAAAAAAAAACATAAATTGATATTATTGTAAAATATGCTATATTTCGAAAGTTTTTAATAAGGATAAAGTTTTATCTTACAACGAACCACTCCTGTTTAAATTTCACTCAAAAAAAAGTAATTATTCTTTATGAAGTCAAATGATATAATAATCCTTGAAAAACTCAGGTTGGGAGATTCTTCGGCCTACAAGGAATTATTTGACTTGTATTATATGCCTCTCAGCATATATTCTTTTAAGTATTGTGATTCATTTGAGTTAGCCGAAGATATTGTACAAGATTTATTTATAAAGTTTTGGGACGAGAAACTTTATATGAACCTTGATACGGCAATTGGGCCCTACCTTTTTCAATCTGTAAAAAACAATACTTTACACGCAACCAAAAAAAATAACAGGTACATATTTGAGGAAATTGAAGATCAGATTCATACTTTATTAGAAGATGAGCATCTCGATATGGATTTTATAGAGCTTGAAAAAAAGAAACTTTACGAACAAATAGAAGCTTTACCCTTAAAAAGCAAAGAAGTTTTTAAAGCAATTGTATTAAATAATTTAAAGTACAAAGAAGTAGCTTTAGAGCTTGGAGTGTCAGTAAATACAGTTAAAACACATTACTCAAGAGCCTTAAAACAACTACGAAATTCATTAGATACAATCATAACCGTATTAATAGTTTAAAAAAAGTTTGATTTCTTGTCACCCATTTTTCATTTTTTATACTCTTTACTATATAAGACATAAATAATGAATGATATTCCCCAAAATATATTAGATATTCTTTTAGTTTATACTTCAAAAGAAGGAATAAACGAAAGTCAATTTAATACCCTTAATGAATGGATAAACAGCAGTTCGGAAAATGAATTTATTTTTTCTGAGTACTTGTTGTTTTATAAAAAATCAAGACGAATTGGGTTTGCAGAAAAAATAGATAAAGATAAGGCTTGGGAAAATATTGTCTCTCAATTGCAACGACCAATAGATGATGTTGAAGAGGTTGAAAAACCGACATTTTTAGGACGATTTTTGGAGCATAAGACTGTCTTTTTGAAATATGCCGCGGTAGTATTTTTTTTATTATCAATTGGATTTTTATTTTATCAAAAGAACGATCATTCTAAATCGACTTTTGTAGTTCCTGAAGAAGCCATAACACTACAATTAGAAAATGGTACTATTCAGATAATAAAAGAGGATGGCACGACACAAGTTGTAGATGTAAACGGAAATGTTGTAGGTAAACAAAAAGGCAATCTATTAGAGTATGGCAGTACTGTTGCAAAAGATACCTTGGTGTATAATGTTATAAAAATCCCTTACGGAAAGCGCTTTGAATTAAAATTATCCGACGGAACAAATGTGCATTTAAACGCAGGAAGTAGCTTGCGTTATCCTGTTCAATTTGTAGAGAAAGACAAACGTCAGGTATTTTTAGATGGGGAAGCCTATTTTGATGTTAGTAAAGATGCAAAACACCCTTTTATCGTTACTTCAAACGATATGGATGTTAAGGTTTTAGGAACCAAATTTAATGTTACTTCTTATAAAAAAGACGGAAAAACATATGCTGTTTTAGTAGAAGGTAGCATAGCTGCTTCTAGTAAATTAGAGTTGCATGATAATGTAATTCTGAAACCAGGATATCGCGCTTATTTTGAAGATAAAAAATTAAAGACAGAGACAGCAGATGTTAGAAAATACATTGCTTGGGTTTCGGGAGAACTTATGTTTATCGACGATTCATTTGATGTAATCTCCAATAAATTAGAACGAAAATACAATGTTGAAATTATAAATAATTACAAAGAACTAAATGATATTGTAATAACAGCAACATTTAAAAATGAAAATATTTATCAGGTTTTAAAGACTTTTCAAACCTATGAAGCTTTTGACTTTACTATTAACGATAGAATAATAACCATAAATAAACCAAGAATGAAGTAAAACCAATTAAAACCAAAAAAAAGGAAGGTGCGCCAACACCTTCCAATCATTTTAAAAGTGATTTAATCTTAAACCAGTAAAACTAAACCAGTGTAAACTTATGAAAAAACAACCAATTTCAGGTGCGTGGCCGCGCATTTTTAATAATGCCAACTTAAAGATGAAATTCACAATCTTATTTTTATTTACTAGTCTTTTGCAAGTTAGTGCTTCAAGTAGTTACGGACAGAACAAAAAAGTTACCATGGATGTAAATGGGGTAGCTTTAGTAAATGTTTTTAAAATTATAGAAGACCAAACCGACTTTCATTTTTTTTATAATAAAAATGAATTAAACCTAAATCAAAAAATTGATTTAAACGTTGATAAAAAACAACTAGGAGAAGTTTTAAATAAACTTTTTAATAAAACGAATATTTCTTATCAGATTCTAGGAAATCAAATTGTTCTCAAAAAGCAAGTAGCAAATAGTAGTAAAACAGAGAAAGAAATTTTTATAGCTACTGAGCAAAGACCTATTGAAGGATTTGTTACAGATGTTTTAGGAATTCCTATTCCGGGAGTAACTGTTGTGGTAGAAGGTACAAAATATGTTACCTCTACATCTTACGAAGGAAGATTCAAGTTTGATAACGATGTGAAAGGGAAATTCCTGATCTTATCATTTATGGGATTTAAAACACAACGTATTCCTGTAACTAATGAATTAATGAAAGTAGTTCTTGAAGAAGAAACGAACCAACTTGAAGAAGTTGTACTTGTAGGATACGGTAAACAAAAACGTTCTGAGTTTTCGGGAGCAGTTTCTTCTATCGATTCAAAAGATATAGTACAAGCAGCAACCGGAAGTATTGGTATTGACAGAGCATTAGGCGGATTAACAAAAGGAGTTCAGGTATCTCAAAATTCAGGTCGTCCTGGGGCTCCAGTTCGAATTAATGTTAGAGGATTTACTTCGCCATTATCTGGAGTAGCAGGATTAAACCAGCCTTTATTTGTAATTGATGGGGTATCTTTTAACCTAGATAATATGCAAGGAGCTAATCCATTATTGACATTAAATCCAAATGATATCGAAAGCCTTGATGTATTAAAAGATGCAGGAGCAACTTCTATTTATGGTTCACGTGGAGCAAATGGAGTAATTATCATTAAAACAAAAAGAGGTAAAAAAGACCAACCTTTAAAAGTTAATGCTTCTTTAACAACTTCGTTAGCAACGCCTATTAGCACAGTACAAGTTTTAAATGCAGCACAGTATAAAAACTATTATAACCAATTAATTAACACTACTGTTACGGCTATGAATAATGGTCAATTGGACTCCTTTTATGTTTATGATTTGGCTAATATCGGAAAGACAGATTTAGATTTTGATACCGGTATGGTTACGTATGACGGATTAAGAGAGGATTATTTTGGTACTTCGGACACCAACTGGAACAAAGAAGTTTTTAGAAGTGTAGCAGTAACAAGACAAGCTAATTTTAGTTTTAACGGAGGTAGTAGCAACACCAATTATATGTTTAGTTCTTCTTTTATAGATCAAGAAGGATTGACTATAAATGATAAAATGAAACAATACAATGTTTCTATTTCGTTGGATTCTGATTTAACTAAATATGTAAAAATGGGTGGTTCTGTTAATTTAGGACATACTCAAGCTAATTCGGGAGAAAACGATGTTACAAACCAATATACAGTTAATACTTCTATCGCTAGAGCACGTCCTGACTTGCCAGTGAGAGATGAAAACGGTAAGTTGTTAGGACAGCCAGATTATCAGTACGGTTTTATGACTTTAGAGCCAAATCCTTTAATGCGATTAAAAAATAAAGCAGATAATAAAACATATAATTTTATCGGAAGTACTTATATCGAAATACAGCCTGTAAAAGATTTGAAGATAAAAACAGAAGTTAATGCCTCTGTATTTTATAATAAGAACAGCACTTTTATTCCAAAAATAACAGATACAGACTTTATCTTTTTTCCTAATGATTCCTTCTTAAGTGAAGCAGATGGATTAGTATCTAATATTACAACAAACTTAACTGCCAATTATGACTTCAAATTAGCGAGTCATAAATTTGGATTAATGGCCGGTGCAGCTTGGGATGATACTAGTTTTTCTAATTCAAATCAATTTTATTCTGGTTTCCCAGATGATGAAATATTGATTAACGCTACTTCTGCGAGAACTGCATTAGGCTATAGTAGCTCACGTCTTAAAACAGGTTTATACTCCATGTTTTCTCGTTTAAATTATGGATATAAAGATTTGTATAATGCTACTTTCAATTTCAGAACAGATACTTCTTCTAAATTTGGACCCGGTAATAAAAGAGCTTATTTCCCTTCATTGTCTGTTAGTTGGAATATTGCTAATGAAGCTTTTTTAGCAGAAAGCACTCATGTTAATGTTTTAAAACTTAGAGCAAGTGCTGGAAAGGTTGGATCAACTAATGTAGCTGACTTTTCGTATCTACAATCTTTTCTAAACTCTTCTTCGAGTATTTATAATGGTAATTCAGGAGTTGTAGCAGATGATAATTTCCCTAATCCAAATGTAGGTTGGGAAACTACAAATGAGGTGAACTTAGGTTTGGATTTTGGATTTTTCAACAACCGTCTAAAAGGAGGAATTGACGTGTACAATAGAAAAACAAACGGAGCTTTGGTTAGAACACCAATTCCTCTTGAGTTAGGTCCAATTGTATATTATTCAAACTTTTTGGATGTTATAAACAGAGGGGTTGAGATTAATTTAGGTGGTGATATTATAAGAAATGAAAATTTTACTTGGTCAACTAATATAAATTGGGCATTTAATAAAAATAAATTAGATAAGTTAAATGGTGCCAGTATTAATGAATTTCAAACAGATAATTTCATAGAAGGACAGCCAGTAGGAACTATTTTAGGATATAAAGTTGATAAAATATTTCAAAATCAAGCGGAAGTAGACGCTTTAAATGCCACATCGCCTACAGGTTATTACGATAAGGCATCAACAGGAATTGGAGATTATATGATTAAAGACCTTAATGGAGATGGTAGAATTACTGAGGCCGATAAAACGATTATTGGCGATATTCAACCTGATTTCTTCGGAGGAATCTCGAATACATTTGCGTACAAGAACTTAACATTAAGTGCATTATTTCAATTTTCTGTAGGAGCAAAATCAATTTGGAATGCTATTCCAGCAGGAACTTATAATCCGTTAGGAGAAAATAAATATAGCGAATATGCTTTAAATACTTGGACACCAGAAAATACGAATGCGCGTTATGCAAGAGCATTGTATACTGATCCATCGGCAAGCGGAAGAATATCAGATAGATACTTATATGATACTTGTTACTTGCGTTTAAAAAGCATACAGTTAAGTTATAATTTTGATAAAAAACTACTAAACAGAGTAGGATTAGAAGGTGCAACACTTTCTTTAACAGGTACAAATTTATTGACTTGGACAAAGTGGCCTGGAATTGATCCTGAAGTTTCTTCAGAAAGAGGAAATATAACAGACCAAATCAGCAATGATGATCCATATCCATTAGCTAAATCATTCTCTTTAGGAATTCAAGTTCAATTTTAATTTAATACAGATGAAATTAATTATAAAAAATAGTATTAAGGTTTTATTCCTAACGCTAGCTGTTACTATCAGTAGTTGCGATATTGATGATATTAAACCCGTTAATAAACTAACGGTAGAAAACACAATACGAGATGAGGCTTCGGCACAACTCGTTCTTAATGGTGTTTATACTTTAGGAAAAGCATTTGATGTTAGTTTTTTCCCATTGCATTTAGCCGCTTATGGAAATGAAGGAATTATTAGAGGGGGGGGACTAACTGGAGAAAGAGGATTTAATATAAATGAAGTTCCTGTCAATAATAGCTTTTTGGCTAAATTATATAATGGGCAATACAAGATTATCAATTTATCCAATTTTATAATTCGTGAATTGGAAGCTGGAAAAGCTGTTGGAATCTCGGATACTAGAAAAGCCGAAATACTTTCGGAAGCAAAGTTTCAAAGAGCCTTTGCACATTTTAACTTACTGCGTTATTTTGGGGAGTTTTATGATTTAAACTCAACTTATGGAGTGGTTTTAAGAGTTAAATTTTCAGACGAATTAGAAGCAAACCCTAGAAATACAGTCGCAGAAGTGTACAAACAAATCGAAGAAGATTTGGTATATGCTGCAGCAAATGGTCCTGTTTATATAGATCATTTTTACTCAGGAAGTTTAGCTGCAAAAGCATTACTTGCTAAGGTATATTTATATGAAAGAAAATTTGCTGAAGCTTCAGATTTAGCAGATGAAGTACTTTTTAACGATGAAGGATATGAATTAGAAGCACAATATGGTGCTATTTTTAAGAACAGTTTTAATTCATCAGAAGTAATTTTTGCTCCACATACCGGACCTGATAATGAAGGTAAAACGAACATGAATTTGGTTATAAATACTTCTTACAGCCAAACATTAAAAACGCTTGCAGATGATCAAGTTGGAGCTTCAACAGATGGTGTATTAACAGGTAATGGATCAGGTTATGACCCTCGTTTTAACTTTGCTTATGCTGATAAAACCAAAGGATCAAATAATAATGGCAAATACCCATTTTTAAATGTATTGTCATCACAAGGAAATACGTTGTATCACTTGCGTTTAGCCGAAATATATTTAATAAAAGCAGAAGCAGAAGCGCGCAAACAAGGCGGTGATCTTTCAATCGCATTACAGCACCTAAACGATATTAGAAACCGTGCTGGTGTAACCGAAAAAGATCTTTCTGATAAAGCAACTTTATTAAACGACATTCGTCAAGAAAAACTATTAGAGTTGTTTTTTGAAAATGGTGAAAGTTGGTTTGATATCGTACGTTATCACACACAAGGAGATCTTGTAGCTTCATCGGTTAAACCAAGCTTAATTTCAGTTAATCAGTTTGTATTACCAATACCTCTTGATGCACTAGTAGGAAACAAAACACTTATTCAAAATAAAGGCTATTAAGCCAAACTGACTTTTAAACGAGGAGTGTGCAAACAATAGTGGATAAAATGATTTTAATAAATTATGCACACTCCTCTTTTAACCAATAAATTAAAATTAAAAAAAATGAAAAAATTATCATTTATAGCTGTATTAATTGTATTGTTTTCTTTTCAGAAAGCAGATCCACCAAAGGATTATGCGGTAGTACATGGAAAAATAACTAATCCAATAGAAGGATTAGGATTTAGACTTTTTGACCCAGTGAGTGCAAAATCGTTTACATTCAAAGTTGGAGCAGACGGAACGTATAGAGACACTATTAAGTTAGAAAAAGCGACTTATTTTAATGGATTCTATGATAAATTGATTTCACTGTACCTTACCAAGGGAATGGATTTAGAAATTAATTTTGATGCAAAAAATGTTTCTAAAACTATCACAATTATTGGTAAGGGACAAGAAGAGAATTCTTTTCTAGGACTTAAGGCTAAGTTAGAAGGCGGTTTATTTGGAGCAGATTATTTGGAGTTTTTAAACGTAGAGAAAAAGGTATTCGATGAGAAAATGAAGCAATTTTCAGATAATTTTAAGGTTGAATTAGATAAAAAGAAATCGGTTTTAGATCCAAACTTTACTACAACTCAATTAAAAAAACTAGAAGAGTTTAATACTAGTTTAGCATCAGAATATACTAAACAGCAAATTAATAATAGCGAATTAGGAGTAGGAATGCCATCTCCAGTTTTTACAAATTATATTAATTATAAAGGAGGAAAGTCTTCACTTTCAGATTTTAAAGGAAGCTACGTTTTTATAGATGTTTGGGCAACTTGGTGTGGACCATGCAAATATGAAATGCCTTATTTAGCAAAAGTAGAGAAAGAATTTCACGGCAAAAATATAAAATTTGTAAGTATTTCTGTTGACCGCTTGGCCGATGAAAAAAAGTGGAGAGACATGATAAAAGCGCAAGGATTAACAGGAGTTCAGCTTTTAGCAGACAAAGAGATTAAATCTACATTTATAACTTCATACTATATACAGGGAATACCACGCTTTATTGTATTAGACAAGGAAGGTAAAATAATTAGTTCAGACGCTCCTAGACCTTCGGAACCTGAACTTACTGAATTATTAAATACACTAGATATTTAATTTATTTAGAAGTTCACATTTTATTTTCTATTAATTAAACGATTGTAACTCAACTTACAGTCGTTTAATTTTCATTTCCTCTTTTAAATTCATTTTTAAATAGGGTAGTGGCTACTATTGCCTTTTTTGAAAAAGAAACAATGCATAAAATTATTATTTAACCCATAGAATGTAATTATTTCAGCACTTAGTTTCGATAGCAATCGGATCTATGTCTCAGGTGTTAAATACCTTTTTTGCGAAGCAAATTAACGAAGTAATTACACCCAACAGGGATTATAGATTAGTTAAAAAGCTAGCATATTTTTTTATTAGAAACTAATTTTGCAACAAACAAGAATACACCAAAAATTACTATAAATAAAACATGAAAAAACTATTAACTGTATTTTCTCTTTTTTTGGCATTCCATAATGGGAACGCACAAGAGGTAAAATTAAACGACCCGCTCTCAGTAAATACTAAAATTAAAAAAGGAGTTCTTAAAAACGGAATGACGTATTACATCTACAAAACAGATGTAGTTAAAAACGTGGCCAGCTATTATATTATTCAAAATGTAGGTTCAATTTTAGAGAATGATGACCAACAAGGATTGGCTCACTTTTTAGAACATATGGCATTTAATGGTACTAAAAACTTTCCTGGAAAAGGAGTTTTAAATACCCTTCAAAAACATGGTGCCGTTTTTGGGAAAGACATCAATGCCTATACAGCATTTGATGAAACGGTTTATAACATGGATAATATACCAACCAATGTAGATGGATTAATAGATACTTCACTTTTAATCTTACACGATTGGGCAGATGGTTTATTGCTTACAGATGCTGAAATTGATGCAGAACGTGGCGTAATAAAAGAAGAATGGAGAACCAGACAAAATGGGGACATGAGACTTTTTAAAAAATCATTGCCAACAATGTTTAACAATACCAAATATGCAGATCGTATGCCTATTGGTTTAATGAGTGTTGTCGATAATTTTAAATACAAAGCATTAAGAGATTTTTATCACGATTGGTATCGTACAGACTTACAGGCTATAGCCATTGTAGGTGATATTGATGTTGCCGAAATAGAGCAAAAAATTCAAAAATTATTTTCAACTATTCCAGCAATCGCTAATCCGATTAAGAGAACAGTTATTGATATTCCTGATAATAAAGAAATGCTTTATAATTTAGGAATTGATACTGAAGTAACAACATCAAATATTTCGTTTAATATTAATCAACCGAAATCATTAAAAGACGAAACGGTTGCCGATTATAAAGAGTTAGCTTTTAGCCGAATGGTATCTGGAATGTTAAGTTCAAGACTAAAAGAAATTGCACAAAAACCAGATGCACCATTTTTTTCTGCTACAGCTAGTTATCAGAGTTTAGCTCGTACAGAGAACACGTTCGGATTAACGATTTCTCCTAAGCCAAACAAACAAGAAGAAGCTTTTAAAACGGCTCTTACAGAGTTAAACAGAGCGGTGAAATTTGGTTTTACACAAGCAGAAATTGACAGAACGATTGCTGTTTATGATAATCACTATCAAACTAAAATTAGTAAAGTAGATCAGATTCCTCATTATGAAATTGTAAATACCATCGTCAAAAATTATTTAGAAAATCAAGCAATGACTGATGTTGCTAAAGAATATGAACTTTTTAAATCAATTTTTGAAAAAGCAAATCCTGCAGAATTTCACGAGTTCATCAAAAAATTATACACAGAAAACAATAGAGTTTTAGATGTAACAGGAGTTGAAGGAGATAAGAACCTTACTAAAGAACAGGCACTAAATACTATAAAGACTGTAGAAAATGATGCGACTTTAACTGCTTATACTGATGAGTTTGTTGGAAAAACATTGATTTCAGATGTTGTTATAAAACCAGGTAAAATTGTTTCAGAAAAGCATATTAAAGATATTGATGCTACAACTTTTGTTTTAAGCAATGGAGTAGTGGTTAATTATAAATTTACTGATATCGAAAAAAACAATGTATTATTTGAAGCAGTAAGTTTTGGAGGAAATTCAATGTTGAAAGACGCAGACCTTCCTTCAGCTGGTTTCGTAAGTAGCTTAGCACGTATGTCAGGTTTAGGTGATTATAATGCTACCGATTTGGCTAAAGTTTTAGCAGGGAAAAATGCAAATTCAGTAGTTGGTATTACCGATTTAGAAGAAAACGTATCAGGAACTTCTACAACCAAAGATGTCGAAACGATGTTCCAGATGATGCATTTACAATTTGTAAAACCACGCTTTGACGAGAATAGTTTTCAGGTTCTAAAAAATAATTTACAGAATAGTTTATTGCAACGTAAAGGTGATGTTGCTTACAAAATGCAAGATAGTTTGACAACTACTTTGTACGGATTCAATAATCCTAAAAAACGATTGTTTGATGAGGATTTTGTAAAAGAGGTTTCTCTTGAAAAAATAAAATCAATTTACTTAGATCGTTTTAGTAACCCTGCAGACTTTATATTTTTTATTACAGGAGATATTCCAAAAGAAACTCTTAAACCTTTATTAGAAAAATATGTTGCTAGTTTACCAACAACTAAAAATAAAGAAAGTTGGAAAAATAATTCTGTTGCATGGTTAAAGGACAGCAATAAAAAAGAGGTGCTTTTGCCAATGGAAGATCCAAAAGCTACAGTACGTATCGCCTTTAAAAAGCCAGTGAAATATAGTTTAAAAAACACCTACTTAATAAAAGTTTTTCAAGATGTTTTAGAAATGAAATTGTTAGAAACGCTAAGAGAGCAAGAAGGTGGAACTTACGGAGCTAGTGTTTACAGCTCATTGACTAAAAGACCACAAGAGCAAGCTACTTTTTATGTTTATTTTGATTGTGATCCTGATAAGGCAGAAAAATTAGTTTCGATTGTTTTTCAAGAAATCAATAAAATTAAAAATGGTGAAATTGATAAAGAAGATCTAGACAAGGCATTAACCAGTAATTTGAAAGATGTAAAGGAAGAAAAAGAATATACTAGTTATGAACTGAATGTACTTTACGACTATTTTGTTGAAGGATATAACAGAAATGATGCAAAAAATAATGCAGCTATAATTAGAGCAATTACACCTAGTGATGTTAAAAAATTTACAGCCTTATTGATGAAAGATGCGCAGAGTTATGAACTTGTATTTAAACCTAAAAAATAATTAAGTAAAAGGTTTTCGTTGTTGCTTTTATATTGGAGGCTTTTGGATTAGTAAACAATCAACGGAAGTTTATTTATGGGGTCATTATCAAAATGGCCCCTTTATTTATAGCATAAAATTATATTCTAATGAAAAAAATAATACCACTGTTAGCACTTCTTTTAAGTGTTAATGCTATTTCTCAAATTTACAAACCAGTCAAATGGACTACAGAAGTTGTCTTTGTATCTGATACTAAATATGACTTAGTAATGGAAGCCACCATTGCAGATGGATGGCATTTGTATTCTCAAAGTGTACCAGAAAACGGACCTGTGCCCACAGCATTTACCATTGCTAAAAATGCCAATTTTGAATTGGTTGGAAAACCAACAGAAGGTACCGGACGAACTGTTAATGATCCTGTGTTTAACATGAAGATTAAGTTTTTTGAAAGTAAAGCCGTTTTCAAACAGCGAATTAATGTGCTTTCTAATAATGCTTTTAAAATTACAGGTGAAGTAGAATTTATGGTTTGTGATGACGCCAATTGCCTACCACCAACTTATGTAGATTTAAGTTTCTCTATTCCTAAGACTAAAATTACTGAGGTAGTTGAAGTAAAAGAGGATAAAAAAGAACTTGCTATAATTACCACAACAGATTCAAATACAACTTTAACTGATTCGGTTGTAAAAGAAGAAATCTCGGCAGATACTGTTTCTAAAGTAGAAAATAAAATAGCTTTGGATGATAAGGGAATTGCGAAGAAAAATGACAAAGCCTCAGACAGAAGTTTATTAGCCATATTTATTATCGCTTTCTTTTCAGGATTTGCAGCCTTACTGACGCCTTGTGTTTTTCCAATGATTCCAATGACAGTGAGTTTCTTTACAAAGCAAAGTAAAAACAGAGCTAAAGGGATTAAAAACGCTGTTATTTACGGATTTTCGATTGTTATCATCTATGTTCTTTTAGGTTCTTTAGTTAGTGCTATTTTTGGATCAGATGCTTTAAATGCGCTTTCAACCAATGTATGGTTCAATGTTATTTTCTTTGTATTATTATTGGTTTTTGCCGTTTCGTTTTTGGGAGCTTTTGAGATTATGCTTCCAAATTCGTGGGCAAATAAAGTAGATACTAAAGCAGATAAAGGAGGTCTTATCGGGATTTTCTTTATGGCATTAGCATTAGCAATTGTTTCTTTTTCTTGTACAGGTCCTATTGTGGGAACGTTATTAGTTCAAGCAGCAGCAGGCGGCAATCAAGTTGGTCCAATAATCGGTATGTTAGGATTTTCATTGGCTTTGGCTATACCTTTTGCTTTGTTTGCAGCATTTCCGGGTTGGTTAAATTCATTGCCAAAATCGGGTGGATGGTTAAATACCGTTAAAGTTGTATTGGGCTTTTTAGAATTGGCTCTTGCATTTAAATTTTTATCAAATGCCGATTTGGTTTTACAATTGCATTTCTTAGAACGTGAAGTATTTCTAGCAATATGGATTGCAATTTTTGGTGTGCTAGCTTTTTATCTTTTCGGAAAAATACAATTACCACACGACTCCCCAATTACACATATTTCTGTGGGAAGATTGAGTTTAGGTTTAGTTTCATTAATGTTTACCATTTATATGATTCCTGGTTTATGGGGAGCTCCTTTAAACATTATTAGTGCTTTTCCGCCACCACAAAATTACAGCGAATCACCTTATGGAGTAGGTGGTTCAAGTAAAGGCGGTGATGCAGGGGCAACTGCAGGGAGAGAAATTCCAGAAGGAGCACATTTAATGGCACCACATAATATTTTAGCCTTTAATGATTACGAATTAGGAATGGCTTATGCTAAAAAAATAAACAAACCAGTTCTAATTGACTTTACAGGATATGCTTGTGTAAACTGCCGAAAAATGGAACAGCAAGTTTGGACAAAAGAGCAAATTCTATCCATACTGAATAACGAAGTGGTACTTATATCCCTATATGTAGATGACAAAAGACCTTTGGCGCCTGGTGAAGAAGTTGATTCTAAACTAAGACCAGGTAAGAAAATAAAATATGTTGGTCAGAAATGGAGTGAATTTCAAACTATAAAATATAAAACAAACGCACAGCCTTTTTATGTGTTAGTAAATCATAACGGAGATAATTTATTAGATCCAGTTGCATACACTCCCGATGCAGATGAATACCATAATTGGTTAAAAACCGGAGTAGCTGCTTTTAAAAAGTAGTAATAAAAGAAATGGCCGCCTTGTTAAGGTGGCCATTTCTTTTATTTAGAAACTAATACATTTGAAGTCAAGTTATGAAAAGCAAATTCATAATCCTTACCCGGACGTTCGTCTTTAATTTGAAGTTCGATTTGATAGATTCCTTTTTCTGCAAAATCAAAATCTAGTATTCCATTTTGTAAATTCTTAAAAGTCTTTAATTCCCCAGAAGGAGTAAAAAGTTTTACCTCAGCTTTTCCGTCAGCATAAGGCGGTACAACAAGATTGATTTTCTTTTGAATCAAATTAAAATTTAAGGGTAATTCATAAGCCACTACTTTCGATTTTATATTTCCAACTTGTACAGCAGACTTTGCATAGAAATAAGGAATGAAAGGTGGCGTATTAGGAAAATTTAACGCTCCAATAGAAGTATTTTTTACAATGACCTGATAGATTCCGTCTTCCTTAGGAGTAAAACTGGCTTGATAATAATCTTGTTGCGGACTTACTTCCAAACGACTTAGTTCGCCTTTAGGACTTTGTAACCACAGTTCGAAGTTTTTCACCATAGCCCATTCTTGACCATTTACGGGCTCCCATTTTTCGCCAACTTCAGCGAAATATACTTTTACCGATTGAGAGATTCCCTTTTTTCCTTGCGCATTGGTTTCAACCCAAAGTGCATGAGCGATGCAATTTTGTAAGCCAAAAAGTAGAATACTAAATAATATGATTCGTGATAATTTCATAAATAGCTAAATGTTATGTGTTAATAATTTTTGATGTTCTCTTTTTCTTAAACTTTCGATTGTACCATATTATAAAACCTGTAATAGGCAAACTGGTACAGATAAGACAGATTATAAAAGTTACTATTTTGGCTGGTAAACCATACCAAGTACCCAGATGAAGTGATAAATTCATATTCTCCATCTTTAATTCTGTTAGTAACTGTGGGGTTAAATTTATTTTTTTACCAGTGTACCTATTAACGTAGTCAATGTCACCTCTGTAAGTAACCATACTAGTTTCCTTTTCTGTACGAATCATAAGCGCTCCAGTTTTTGGATTTGGAATACCAATTGTAATTTGAGGAACGTCAGCTTTTTCATAAGGAACTAAAAGAGCAGCTATAGATAAGGCTACTTTTGTGCTATCAGCCTTTGGTAATGATTTTTGCAAACTGACTCTTTCTGTTGTGCCACTAAAAGCAGTGAAAAACACATTTTTTACAGGTTCGTAAGTTAAAATCAATCCGGTGATGGTTAAGATGATAGCCAATGGTATTGCATAAAAGCCCAATACATTATGCAAGTCAATATTTAACCTTTTCCAGTTGGCATTCCATTTTACTTTAAAACTCTTATTAACATTGGTTTTATTCCATTTTTTTGGCCACCACCAGATAAGGCCAGATATCAATTCAATTAAAAATATTATGGTAGAAATGCGTACAATCTGCGCACCTACTTTACCCAATAAAAGATTGGCATGTACCTCAGCAATAAATCGGAAGATACCATAAGTAAAATCCATTTTTAATACCTGTCCAGTATAAGGATTCACGTAAATGTTTCCTAAACCCAGCAACGTAGGCGTTGCTGAGCGATCAAAACACATAATTTTCACTGATTTGGTAGAATCTTTATAGCTTGTATATTGCATCAGCATAATTTTAGGATACTGCTGTTTTACACTTTCTAAAATAGAATCTACAGGAAGCTTTTCGGCACCATGTTCAACCTTAACAAAACGAGCCTCTCTGTTAACGAAATTATTTATTTCATCATGGAAGACAAAGGCCGTCCCAGTCAAACAGATGACAAAAACAATAATTCCAGAGGTTAAACCTAGCCAGAGATGAAGCCAATTATTAACCTTTCGCCAAGTACTTTTTTGTTTTTTATCTTGTATTGCCATTCATCAATTAATTAGAAGACAAGCGAACAAAACCTTTAACTTCTCCACCACGTGAAATAGTAAAAGCTTGACTTGCCGAAACACCATCTGCATTTAATTTATAATACCCATTAATTCCTTCATTTTTATTGATAATACGAATAAACAAAGCATCATCAATTACCTCTAAATTACCTATGGTAAAACCAAAAGTTGTTAAAGGAAGCCCCGTGATTTGTTTAGATGATTTACTCTCAATATCTACAGCATAAAAACGGTACATGATATCCATTAGGTTACTGTATGAAGGCAATTCGACCTTTTTCTCAGATACATCAACAAATAATTTTCCATGAAAAACTCTTAAACTCCAAAGTTGAGCACCTGCAGGCATACCCAGATCAGTTGATTTTAAAAACCAGCTTTGGTCAAAATCAGTTTGTCCCGCTTTAATACGGAAGATTGTAGAAGGTTGTGGCTCTAATACGCCTAAATTGTTATTGTCCCAACCGGTTGTTACTAAGTAAATACTACCATCAGGAGCTTGAGTCCAAGCAGGAAATTCAGAACGAGCATGTCCTTGATTTTTTACAAAAGAATGCACAATAGTCTTCTCAGGTTTGCTAGTTGCAATATCAATAACAGCCAAAGTATAGTTGCGAGTATTGTCATTAAAGCCAGCACCCCCTTCGCGAGAATAGTTAATATTTACAAATAGCTTGCCTTCTTTGGCTACAATTGTCTGATCGCCTGTAGTTACGTTAGTGCTAATTCCGGTGCCTTTTTCTACTAATTCAGACAGATCAATTTCCCCAGTTCTTTTCATAGTAGTAGGATTGAATTTTTGAATTTTTGTCTTTCCACGATCAGCATCAAAATAAAAACCAGTGTTTTCATCAACCACTAAGTTTTGTGCCGATGTCCCACATTTAATAAAGCCAGATTGTTCTAATATTCCAGATGGATTTAAAGAAAAACGAACAACGCCCGTTTCTCCCGATAGGGTTGCTTTATTAAAAATCCAGTTTTTGTAATGTCTAAAACCACCATAAGCACGTGCTTGTAGCGAATAGCCACCAATATTATCTACAGCACCTGTTGGTAAATTTGTGTATGCAGCATAGTAACCAGCATTTGCGGTTGTACTCTCTGAGGTTAAAAGCACATATTTACCCGTTGCAGAAGGATCTGTTGGAGTTGTGTCATTATTGTCATTATTGCTACAAGATGTAAGCATTAAACCACCCATTGTTAAGGATAGTATCGTAGTTAAAAATCTATTTTTCATTGTTATTTATTTTAGGATTAATATTTCAAAATATAATTTAGTTTTAAGTGGAAGCTACGTCCAGCATTTTGTACTCGGAAGTTATCATAGACCGTTTTGTCGAATATGTTCTTGCATTCAATATTCACAGACAGCAAACGATCTTTCCATGGGGTCCAGAGCACTCCTGCACTTTGAATTGTTTGTGTCGGAATAATGTTAGGCGCATTAACTTTGGCATCTCCCCAAAGTCCTAAAAATCCGTTAGGCTCCGTATCTTTAGGAATATAATCGAGGTAATATTGATGTACATACCCCATGTTCCAATACATTTTTAGCTGATCTTCCTTATTGAACACCTTCGAAAGATGTACATCTGTAGATAAATTAGCAAAGAAGTAAGGCATGTTGCGTAATCGTGCTCCTTCTAAATAATGCAAAAGAGGATCTTCAACATGGTATAAACGAAAATCTTGATAAGTAAAATTTCCATTAAGGCGCAACCAAGACAGGGGAGTTACATGTAAATCAGTCTCTAAACCGATTCCTCTAACTTGCTCCACATTTATGTTTTGTGTATAAATAAGGTTCATAGGAACTGCATGTATCAAATCTTTAGTAATACGATAAAATCCATTTAACTCAAGATCAAAAAGACCTTCTTTACCAGTTCCAAAACCTATGTTACCATTTAAGCTGCGTTCTGGTTTTAGGTTGAAATTCGATAAAGCAAAAGAACCATCGCCCAATATCTCATTCTGTTCAGGTAGGCGAGTTGCTAATTCACCAGAAATTCTCATGAAGGTTTGTTTAGTCCAATCGTATTTTAAGGACTCTGCAACTCCAAAAGTGGAGATATTTGCTTTAGAGGTTTCTCCTTTTAACATTGCTGTACTAATGTCTACTTCTTGTCCGACCATATTAGCATGATAAGCTTTAAGCTGAAAAGTGTTTCTCAATTTATCATCCATTAAGCTAGAATTTAAACCTAATGTTGCTATCGCTTTGTTATAATCTGCGGGTAGGCTTTGTAAGTCCACCGGATTATCACCCGCTGTTTTGCCTCCGTAAGGATCTTTTCCAGTTCGAGAAAAGGCATTATAGATAAAATTAAAAGCAATAGTATGATTAGCAGAAAGAGTATAATTTATGCCTGTTCGAGAAGTGAAATTAGCAAACCAAGCATCCAATAGAGAAGGGTTTCCACTCTCCCCACGTTGATTTTGATTTACAGGCGAATGATACTTACCATACCAATCGTATGAACCTCTTAAAGTATCCACACGCAAACTATTGATTTTGCTGTACACTAAAAACTGATCTACATCGAGACGATCATTTATAAACTTCTTTTTATATCGAATAGTTGGAATAATAGGAGTGTATTGTTCATTATAGGATGCGCCGTAAGGTTTCTCCATTAATGCTGCAAACTGGTTGTCTCGCTTGATATAAAAAGAAGTTATTCCTATGCGGAATTCATCTGCCCAAGATAAATCTCGTAATCCTATAAAGGCTTCACCATAGATTTGTTTATAGGCATTATGAAATAATTTTACTTTTGTCGGAATCACATTGGCAGTTTCCTGATCGGGCACACCAGCGATGACAGAATAATTATTATCGGAATAATTATAAAAAGAGTTCAAGCCCCAGAATAATTTACGGTCGGCAGTATTATACAATAAATTAGCAGATACTCTATGTGTATTAAAAGAACCAACCTCGTAAGATAAGGCTAGGTAACGTTGTTGATCTGCACGAGAAACCATATTAATTGCTCCTCCTAATGCATCTGCGCCTATAGAAGTAGGTAATACTCCTTTAAAGACTTCCACACGTTCGAGCATGTTTACTGGAATTGCCGAAATATTAAAGGCATTACCTAAATAATCAGTAGGGATTCCATCTTTAAAAACTTTAATAGCTTTTCCTTGAAAACCATTTAGCATGATATTAGTATTAGATCCTAATCCTCCCGATTGACGAATTCGAACTCCGGCAGACTGATTCATTAATTCGACCAAGGTTGCCGCTTGTCCTTGAACAGCTTTTGTATCAATTATTTCCGCTTTTATGGTTTCTCTTTTGGCTTTTTTATTAGCACTCTTTCCATAAACTTTAATCTCATCAATTTGGACAGATCCATCCGAAAGAATAAACAATAGTTCCAGATCTTTTTTATCTTGGAGGTTTAAAACTCGAGATTCAGTTTTCATTCCCATAAAGCTCACTTTTAGAGTGTCTGACTTTACAGTAGTAGTAATTAAATTAAAATATCCCTGTGCATCTGTTTGTACTTGGAGATGTGCGCCAAGGAGCATAATATTAGCAGAATGTATCGCGGTTCCGTTTTCAAAAAGAACCTGCCCATGAATTCGTTTTGGCGTATTTTGAGCTGTAACTCCTGTGACTATTGAACAGAAGAAAATTAAAATTGTGGAAGTATAGTATAAGTATTTCATTTAATTTTTAAATTTGCATTATTAAGACTTAATAAAAACAAGTGCAAAAATAGAGAGATAGGTATACGGTATTTACAGGATTATATACGGTAAAGACAGTAATATCTAGGATTAGTACGTTATGATGAAAATTGAATTAAGAAATCCTCAGTTAACTCTTCCTAAAAAAATTATCGAGGTCGATCAAGGGTATATGTTGTTAGGTCAAGAAAGTATTTTAGAGACCCAAACAAAAATTGAAACAAAGGAATTTAATATTGAAAAACGTACGATTCAAATCGACGGAGTGTTCATTCATTTCTACAAAAAGAATATTTTAGAGCAGCAAAAAGTTAAAGTGCTTAGTACTTCGGGTTATATTCAAATGCATTTTGAACTTTCTACAGGAGCAACTTTATATGAATCTAGTGAAAACAAGGGTTCTGTTTTACCTACTTATCAGGGGCAACATATGCTATTTTTTGAACCCCATTTGGATGGTTATTTGACTTTTCCAATTTGTTCAGGTGCTACAAGTGTTGAAATTGAACTTTCGGAAGCATGGTTAAAAAAACAGTTTGGGGAGCAATTATTCTTACTCAAGGATTTCGCTTTTGCTTTAAGAGGAAGTCAAGCCGCCGTTCTAGGTGGAAGAGCCTATCCGATATGTCCCGATATTTATCGAATTATTAAGCAACTTTATGATTGTCCGTACGAAGGGGAATTAAAGAAGTTTTTTATAGAAAGTAAATTGCTGGAGTTGCTCACTATTAAAATATATAAGGCATCAACTAGTTTTCCAACAAAAACTTTAGCTAATATTTCAAAGATAGACAGGGAAAGACTTTATTATTTAAAAGAACTTCTTACATCTATTGATGCTGAACAATACACGATTCAGCAAATGACAGAATTAACTTTCATGAATCGTACAAAACTACAGAACTCTTTTAAACAGCTCTTCGGAATGACTATTCATGAATTTGTAGTCGATAAAAGAATGGAAGAAGCATATCAGTTATTATCGTACTCATCAGGTTGGACAGTTGCTGAGGTAGCAAGAAAGGTTGGTTATAAACATTACAATCATTTCTCGACTGCTTTTAAAAACAAATTTGGGGTTTCACCTAGCAAAATAGTAAACTAATTTCTCTCGAGTATAATTGTGGGCACGGAAAAAATTTCTGCGCTACCGTTGGCACTTAGCCAAGCGACCGCATATCTTGTATGATAGTCATAAAAGTTGAGTTCCAGTGTGGATTTACAAAATTTTTCTAATAATTATAGTGGTGGTTAGCTAATCAGCATGTAATTCAAAGAACATTTTTCAAATACGAAAATAAGTTTAGTTTGTATAATTTCCTAATTAGAAAAAGGTTGAAATCTCATTATTTAACATAAAAAAAGCTCTCATTTGAGAGCTTTATATAGTTTTAAACAAAACCAAATTTCTTTTTAAGAATAGCAGAAATAATTCTATTTGTCTTTATATGATCATGTACATCTTTTAAAAGAGTACTATCAATATTACCAACAACCCTTTCTGGATTTTTAGTTATAAATACTATGAGCATTTCTAGTTCAAATTCTTTTAAATTCGAACAGTCAATATAACTATCATGATCTAAAAAAGCATGTCTCAAACAATCTATTGGTAAATGAAGACTTTGCAGATATGGTGATGGAAATACATTTTGATTTATTTCTGTATTAATAATTACATAAGCAACTGCCTTTTCTTGCGTATTAACTCCAACTAAAATGATATATTTATCATAATTGACTTGTAAATCTTGAAGCTTAATTAATAAGGCATTTCCAATATTGATACTTCTTTGAGCAAATTGGTCTTTTATATTTTGTGGAAATAAATCACCTAAACTCATACTAACTCAATGTTATCATTAATCATCTGTTGATTGATAAACATCAAAACATTATCATCAGCACCTATGGCTCTTGCCATATCTAAATAATTAATAACCCAGTAAGCTTTATTGTAAGCATCATCATGAGATTTATTAGTTAAATCAACAAATGATAAATCTCTATTTTCTTCAATGGATTCATTTAAACATTCAATATCACTCTCAGATAAATAATCTAAATTTGGTTCTATTAAAGGTTGTATGTTGTATTTATGATATTTTGCTACGACTTCTTCTAATCCTTCAATTTCCTCATCTACTACATTTTTGACAAATGAAGGAACTGGACCATATTGCATTTTCACATACGTATCACCAAAAATTGGTCTTCCATATTTCAATAGATGCTTTTGGTCTGCGAAGTATAAAATCTTATATGTTTTGTGAGTGTCAGCTTTTTCAAGATTACTTGTCACAAACAAAAGAGTATTTACTGCTTTTTCCCTATGTAGATTAAAATTTTTCATATTTCAACGGATTATTACACGTTAAGTTGAGAGTACAAAGATATAAAATATAATTCAGAATAATTAAATAGCTAATTCTATGCCAAATACAGAAACAGTTACTCATATTGGAAAAACTTGTTTGTAAGCTCTCTCTGTTGCTGGCTGTCCACTTTGAAATACTTCTCAGTAGTAACAGATTACTTATGACTAGCAAGCTCCTGAACCTTTTCCAAAGTTAGTTCCTTTTCATTGAGTTAATTACAGATAACACCATTCGGATGGTTTTCAGGTTGAAGTTCTTATCAGGAAACAATAATTTTAACGGTTCAATCATCGCATGAACACTGTAAACAGTAATAGGTTTTCCTAGCTTTATAATGATTAGCTTATAGGTTGGTTATAAACATTACAATCATTTCTCGACTGCTTTTAAAAACAAATTTGGTGTTTCGCCTAGCAAGATAGTAAACTAATTTCTCATGAGTTGAATTGTGGATACGGAAAGAGTTTCTGCGCTACCGTTGGCATAACGAATTGGATTCTGTTGTAAATAATAGTCTCATTGTCATTTATTTATAAAACAAAATTGTTAGGAGGGATTTAAATGTAGAATTACTATTGTGTTAAAGCTAAAAAAATGAAATAAAAAAAGGCTGCTCAAGATGAACAGCCCTTAGATTATTTATTATTTGGTACAAATAAATCATCTGCATTTTCGGTTATCGGAATATATAATCTTTCCCATTTTTTACCATGAATCATATCCCAGCTATGCCCTTTTCCTTTTAAATCTTCGGCCAGTAATATAACCCCTGGTTCAATGATAAATGTTGAACCATCACTTACCTTGAATTTAATTTTTCCTTTAAGAGTTATTACGTATTGTCTTCTTGGAGCTGGATGTGCATTTTTTTCCCAGTCTTCGGTTTTATTGCTTATCCATGAGGTTGTTGTATTCATGTGCTTTAAAGTAGGTATCGTTCCTTTTTCAAATCCGCAGCTACCGTCAGGATTATTTATAAGCCTTATAGCAGGCATTGATTCTTCTGGTTCTTTATTTTCTTTGTGTTGCGCATAAGTTAGTAGAGTACCTAATAATGCAAAAATTAAGGTGAAATTTTTAATCTTGTTTTTCATTTTGTTTTTCATTTTGTTTTTATATTTAATTGTTTATTATTTCGTTTGATAAATGGAATCATGAACCGCCATTCTATTAAAAAAAGGTTTGTATTTAGCTACTAATTCTAGATGTTCAGGTAATTTTCCGTAAGTTTCCAAACCTTGTAGAGAATCAAATTCCATAGAAACATTATAGGTGAAAGAATTGTCCATCACAGGTCTTGGTGTTGAATTTGCAGGTTTGCCATAACGTACGTTTTTTACGTAGGGAAGCTTTTTAAGTCCTTCAAAAAAGTTTTGAAAATCCTCCACCTCAGTAGATGTAAGTTCAGGTTTAAGCCAAAACAGCAAATAATGAAAATAAACAGTATTTGGTTTATGAACTTTCTCATTTATTGAGTTAGCAAGCACTTTACCTGTGGTTAAGGCTAGTACTCCTGCGGTTGCTGATTTGATAATAAAATTTCTTCGTTTCATAATAGTAGAATTTTAATTAAAGTCAATTCTGTATTTTAATACAAACTGCCACTTTCTATCTGATACAGTTGCCAGTTTAGCATCATTTAAAGTATAAATTGGACGGTTTTGAGCATCAATTGTAAGTCTTGATGACATACCGTTCATTAGCAATGAAACGCCAGCATCATAAGTCAATGCTTTGTCATGAAGGCCATCAAGATCAGACAGCATAATACTACCAGCAGGCTGTAGTTGCAAGCTGTTTTTATCTTTATTAAAGTAAGGCAGTGTACCGCCAATTTGTACATAATAGGTATTACCAGTCCCAATAACAGGCGAAGCATTTCCAGCACCGTTAAGACTACTCATAGAAGTATTTACTCCACTTGCAGGATTACTGACTCCCGAGTACCGAGTATAGTTAGGACCGTAGTTGTTATTCATTGCCATGGCATAGGCGCTAAAAGAGGTTCCATGTTCTTTATTAATGGGAGTATCGTAGAAAAGATCAATAGCGAAGCTTTTTTGGTCATCATTAATTGTGTTTCCTGCATCGTTTAGATGCCAAAGTGCATTATGCATGTATTCAAATCCTGCTCCAAGCGCTAGGACTTTCTTTTTACCGCTATAAGTTCCCGAATGAAAAGGCGAAGCATTGTTTTCTGTTTCAAAAAATTCATATTTAAAATAACCCGAATAATCTTTATTTGGTGCTGTTTTACTGAAAGTTGCCAAATTATGCTGTGGATCTGTGCTTACATTGGTATATGGATCTGCAATTACCAAGCGATAATCAAGCTTACCTATTTGTCCTTTGGCATAAATACTTAATTCTCTTACCGTTTCATCAGTTATACCTGCATTTCCTGTAGCATAAGAAGGTAAATCGTATAATAACGTATTTAATGGTCCAGTTGTGAACCTGGAAAGACCTCTCCAGGTTGATCTTCCCGCACCAGCGGAAATAAGGTCATTGAATTTGTATTCTGCGTAAGCGTCTAAAAGTTCGAATGCTGGTGTTGTTTTAGAAGCAACATTTACATTGGTCATTCCACCTTGTAATATAAAGGTTAGTTTTTCCGTAGGCTGATAGGCCATTTTTACGCGCACTCTGCGCAGCGATAAGTCTGAGACACTGTTTACCTGTTCACCGTTGACCAAGCTCCCCGGATTAAGAGCAACATAGCGTGCCCATATTTCGGCATAACCGCTCAAAGAAATCGAACGTGTTTTCTGCTCGTTTAAATAATGCGTAAGAGTAGGATTTCCAAAATCGTTCTTTTTTTGGGCATTTACGTTATTTATATACCCTGTTAAGAGAGTTAAACAGATCCCAATTTTTAAATAATTTGTTTTCATGTATAGTTAATTTACATTCTGTTTAGTAGTGATGACTACTTGTTTTTGATGATACAAAGGTAGATTCAGAGTAGTGCTCCGGTCATTAGAAAAGTATTAGAAAACCTTTAGAATGTTATGAGAGAATTAATTGCTTTCGGGTTAAGTGATTGAAGGTTAAGTGTTTTTGTCTGAATTGTAATTAGAGTGATTTTAAGATGCTTTCAGCAAACCAAAATATTGTCGTAAATTTGGCTAGGATTTTAAAAAAAGAAGCAGACTCAAATGAAGATTTTAATAGTTGAAGACAACAGCCGAGTTTCGGCTCTGCTCAAACGCGGATTAGAAAGCCAGGGATATCAGGTTTATATTGCAGAAGAAGCGGAAGAAGGGTTAGTTCTTTTTGAAAAAATTGGTTTCGATCTGATTATTACAGATATTATGCTACCAGGAATGGATGGTATTGCTTTTTGTAAACAAATCCGTCATTCTAAAATAAAAACACCAATTTTTATGCTTACGGCCTTGGGAACTATTGATGAAAAAATTGAAGGATTTGATGCTGGGGCAGACGATTATCTTGTAAAACCTTTCGAAATACGAGAACTCTATGCAAGGGTAAAAGCACTTTTACATCGTAGAGTTGAGACTGGAAATAATAATGAGGAAACTTTTGAGCTGGTTTATAATGATCTTGTTATGGATAAAAGAACGAAAGTTATCTACAGAGAGGGGCTTACTATAAATCTTACCCCCAAGGAGTTTAATCTACTGCAGTTTATGATGCAGAATCCCGAGAGATTGCTAACTCGCGATGAAATTGCTGACAATGTCTGGGGAAATAACTTTGATACAGGAACCAACTATATTGATGTTTACATTGCTTATTTGAGAAAAAAAGTAGATAAAGGTTTTGAGCAAAAACTTATCCATACCAAAGTAGGTATGGGGTTTATTTTAAGCAATAAGATATGAAATTAGTAACCCGAACTGCTCTTGCTTATACTGTTTTAACAGCTCTGATTCTGTTTGTTTTCGCCTATAGTGTATATTTTGTTTCTGAAAAAAATAGGGAAGAAGAATTCTTTGACCGCCTTGATTATAAAATAACCTGGCGTGCCGAGTTTATTTTTGATGCTCGATTAGATGAAAATCTTATAAAGGTCCTACATACCAAAAATAAAAAGCTGCTTAACGAAGCAGATATTAGTGTTTATGACAGTAATTTTGATCTTTATTTTTCGGATAATATACCTCCGCTTGGAAGTAAAAAAATATTGCAGTCTATAAAAAAAAGAAAAACACTCAACTGGTCTGATGATAAATACCAGTATCGTGGTATTTTATACACTAATGCAGATAAAGAATTCTATATAATTGGCAGGGCAGTAGATGTAACAGGGATGAATCACATTAATGCTTTTAAAAAAAATGTGCTTTATGTTTATTTCATTTCTATAGGAGTATTATTTATAGTAGGATTTGGTTTTTCGTATTACACTTTAAAGCCTTTAAAAGATATTATTTTTCAAATAAGAGACATATCGGAGCACAATCTCAATCGACGTATGGTGATTCCAAAAGCTAAAGATGAACTTTATGAACTTACCCAGACTTTCAATGCCACATTTAATCGTTTGGAGAAATCCTTTAATAGCCACCGAAATTTTGTCACTACAATAGCACATGAATTCAGAACGCCACTTTCTATTTTAATCGCAGAGATAGAACTTGGTAAAGAACTCAATCAGACTGTTGAAGATTATAAAGCATCTTTAGACAATGCTTTACAAGAGGCTAATCATGTTTCGGAGCTCTCTACAGCGCTTCTTGATTTTGCTCGGGCTAATTATGATATTTCACAAATTAAATTATCTGACCTACGTATAGATGAGGTTCTTGTTGATGCTAAATTAAACCTACTCAACAAGAAAGATGTAAAATACAAGATTGGTATAAGCTACAGTGATTTAGATCCTACAGATGCTAATTTTTATACCTATTTTGGTAATCCTTACTTATTACAGATTGCTTTTTCAAATATTATGGAAAATGCCTGTAAATATTCTGCAGATCAATATTGTCATATAGAAATAAAGGCTTCTGCAGAAAAAATAATTCTTATTTTTTCTGATAACGGAATAGGAATCCCTGCGTCAGATTTAGAACATATTTATGATTTGTTTTACAGGGGAAAAAATAAAAGTTACCAAAATGGTTATGGAGTAGGACTGTCTATTGTTAAACAAATTGTAAGCTTACATAAAAGCACAATTGATGTGAGTTCAGAGGTAGGGAAAGGTTCTATATTTACAATTACACTCCTAAGTTAAAATAGTTTAAATAAGATACATCTAGCAAACGAATTTAGGTGCTGTCACATTTATTAACGACTATTATCTTTAGAGATTCAAAATATATAAAATGAATACCAAAGGGCATTAAACACTTAATTGCTCAAAAGGACATACCATTTTCTGATTCCAAAATAGAAGCATTTAATAAAATTATCAAACATCAATTTTTGTTACTGAAAAATGTACTAAATAGAGAACAGCTAGAGTCTTATTTAGTAGAAAATGTGCTGACTTATAATGCGATACGTCCACAATTCTCCTTGCATGGAGATAAAGCTTTAGAAACTTTTTCAGGAAAACCGATAGCGTTAAGTACATACAAAATGCATTTTCGAGAAGAGAAAATCTTAAGAATAGTAGCAAACCAACAGAGTAGGTGTAAGAGTTGTAATTGATATTGGAAAAGTAAAAATCCAATACCCGAAATCCATCGGTATTGGATTTTTTATAAATTGAATCTTTTAAATATTTATTTTGATTCTTTTAGGATAATAACATTCTCTGGTTAATTCCTTATATGGGACCGTTTATAATTATAATTCGGTTGATTGTTATCTGGTCATATTATTTATAAAGCTTACCATCACACTCAAAATTAAAACTCAAGACAGTATCTTTTTTATGAATACTGAAAATTAATTCCCCTTTATTTTTTATGATAGTATCGCCGATAATAATATCTTTTTTATAATTAGCCCACCATCTATCACTTCTATTAGAATTACAATCGCACTCTTTTTTGGTTACTGGATTTATTCCTTTATAATCAAATCGGGCATCGGTATCACTTGGTATTTTTTGTACGATTAATAAACATTCATCTCCTTTTAAATCTTCTGCCTCCGACTTACAATCTCCCATTGGACCGCAAGAAAAAAGACACAAAGGCAACCATAATAAAATTATATATTTCATGTTTTTTATTTTTAAAATAATCTTCTGGTATAATTAACTCCTCCATTAAGACCTGTACTCGGTTTAAAATTGAAAATGAAACTATTGGTTAAAACTCCTTCACTTTTATTAAAATCAAACTGCCCTTGCCCGTTAACTCTAGCGCTTTGATAATGCGACACTCCATAGTTAGAATAAGTGGCAGAGCCTCCTTTTGAATAACCTTTTAATCCTTCAAATATAGAAGTGCCTCCATACGTATCATGTATATCAACAGATAATCCCGCTCCAGTACTAAATCCTCCTGAACTGGAAAGCCCAAAATATTTCGGAGGAATTTCTAATTCCGGAAAAAGTTCGGTCATCTATAATCAAAGATTTTTCACCTTTGATTATTTAAAATATCAATGACTCTAGTGATTTCTTAGCGAATGCAGGCAAAACTGAGTCCATATTTTAGTCTTTTGGTACATTTTAACCTTGTTCTAAAAACAATAAGCCACTCCGTTATAAAATAGCTTATTTTACAATATTTATTATGAATCTCTTTGTGGGCACGGTTTCGTGTTTCTTAAATTCTATATGCGTAACAGTGAGTCACTCGCACTAGTGTCAATTTTATATACTCTCAATAAAATCTGTAAAACTATTATTTCTAAAAACAGACTCTTCTTTTGACATACCAATAAATGGCATTTCATAAATATCGCCTGTAATTCTTTCTATTGCAAAAGCAATATCTCCTCCATCAGAACCAAAAATAAAAAATTCAGGTGCATATTCTTCTACATTATAATCTTTATTTAATTGAATCATCTCTGTTAATGCCCACAAAAGGATAAAATTTTCATCAGTACTTATATCTGCTCCATCAGTTTCTATAAAAAAATCAATAAATCCTTCAGGCAAAATAAAATCGATTTGTTTTAAAAATAAATCGATTTCTTCGGAAGTTGGGGCTACATTTTTATTTATACTTTTCATATTATATTATTTTTTAGTACTTCGCATTAAACTATTCCAATAGTTAGTGTATACACTATGCTGTTGTGGTGTTAAATAAACTTTATTTACAAGATCTGTTGGACTACCTCCAAATTTTACTGGATGTATTTCATGTATTTGCAGACCTTTCAATCCTTCCGGATTTGCTCTACGCAAAGTAGCATTTTTTGAATTTGCTAAATTCCTTGCTGTTGTATACTCTGAACCTTCTAGTAATCTAAAAGGCCCTGTTGGTTTTACACCTCCTACAGGATAACCTTTCCAATCAATTACCGAAAATGAACCTTCTTCAATTGCAGTAGTATTAACAACAGTACTTTCGGAATTAACAGCCAGAGGAGCCAATTCTGCTGTTGTCCCCATTCTCATGTATAAACCTTCTATTCCCGTTTCCCAAGCACGACCGATCATCGCAAACGCTAATAAAACCCTATTTAACGGAAGTAATTTCTCTTCATTATATTTTCTCCATTTTTCCTGTTCTTCTGGTGATTGAGGATCCGCCTTAGTTTCTTTTTTCTTTTTTGGTGGATCTATCCCTCCACCATTATTTGAAGAATTACTATCACTATCTTCAGTTGTACTATCTCCACTTTTACTACCACCCCTAATAGAATCAGTCCAATGTCCTCCGTTTTTATTTAAATAATCACTTTGAAACATAGTAGCCCCCCCAGCACCGTCACCTCTATTACCTTCTGCAGTACTCATAGCACCCCCTGATTGTGCACCTGTTGGCGCCATACCATCAGGATCAATAAAATACACAGGATTATTTAGTGCATAATTATATGGAGAATTCCTTCTTGAAATTTCTGCTAATGGGTCAATATTCATCCATCTGCCTAACGCAGGATCATAATTACGTGCGCCATAGTCGTATAAATTCAGTGATAGCTCATCTTGGAGTTCTTTTCCGTTGTATTTATATTTATTATTATTTGGTAGGTTAACATTATATCCTTCGTGTTTTAAACCAAAAGGATAATAATTGTTTTCTTCAAGAATTTCAAGAACGTTTTGTGCATTTTTCTCTGTAACGAAAATAGATTTACTTTAATTATTTTCCTAATTAAATAATTACTTTAGGGATTACAAATTTTTAGTATTCTATATACTTCTTAATCGACTACAAAAACCTCTTTCGAAAATAAGCAATCATCTCTCCTTAATGTTATTTTATCTGATGGCATATTTTTTTGGGGTTTTAAAAATTTATTATCTCGTATAACTATATTTAATGTTTGCTTACCCTTTTTTTCAAAAACAGCTTTAAATTCAAATTTGCCTGTGTTTAGTGAATCAACATATGATAATAAACGATTATTGTCAATTTCATCATAATTGGCTAGTTCTTTGTTGATATTTGTTGATAATAAAAGTTCCAAAAACCTGCTACTAGTAATACTAGAATCACTGTTACTGGCATAATATTGGAGTTTACCGTCAACGACTTTATTTATTTTTACAGTATCAGGAAAACTACAATACAAAATTTTACTCTTATTTAACTCTTCTTTTGAACTTTCCTCTTTTTTGTTATTACATGAAATAATAATCAATGCAATAAATATACATTTAGTTATCTTAAAAATCTGTTCCATATTTTTTGTTGAAATTTATGATATCATTTTGCTATTTGTTTTTAGCTTCATTCTATTTGCTTTAAATTCAAGAGCAAGATCCTCGCACCAGCAGGGATACACTACCTATCTAATTGGAAACTTCTTTAAGTCTTCTTTCAAAGAATCTATTATCGATTCTAAATCTAATGATTTTAAATCAAAATAAATTTTATATTCCTCATCAACACCATGTATATATTTATCTTTATTTGGATGAAAATTGAAATCTAAATTCACAATTAAAATTTGCTTACTTCTTTCATAACTAAATGAAAGTTCATGCTCTAAAAAATTTATTCTTTTACTTATGGGTAAATCTTTTCTCAATTTTAAAAACCAGTCGTATAAATTAACTAATTCAAAAGTATTTAAAAATGCTCCACTATTTTTCCATCTATTTTTATCATCTTGGGCATAAATAGTTATATTAAGCCAATTCATATCCTCTTTAAATTTAGAAAATTGAAATTCATAACTATTAATGGTTAAAGAAAATTGCTTATAAGTATCTTTTATTAACATAACTATCTAATATTTTTTGCAGGCCTAATTGCCACAATAACTTTTGTTTCGGCATTCCAGATTACCTCTAAGTTTTTTATAAGATTTGCCTAATGCCCCCTCCAGCATCAAAAGGAATTCCCTTATTAAATATTTGTTTAATATCGTTTAAGGTGTTAAATCCTAAGTTTGAGATTCTAATGTCTTTCAATCTCTTAATTGCATGACCTGAAAGAGTAAAACCTGTACCTTCAAATGCTCTTACGAGTTGTTGGTGAGTTAGACCTCGTAATGACATATTTTGAATTAAACCTTTAAACTTAAGAATTGACAATCCGCCTTCAATGCTTATATTTCCCAGCATTCCAGAACCTCCTAAAGGTCTTAACATAAAGACGGTTCCATCCGCATTTACTTGATAAACTAAACCTGTTTCTGGGTCAGTCCACTCTTTTTTTTCTAAGGTAAACCAAATTTTACCCATAGTTGACGTTTTTGCTTTAAGAACTCTTCTCTTAGCTGGGTATTTTTTAATTGTAATTTTTAGATCAGAAAGCGCTATGGCAAATAATTGGAATATTTAAGTATCAGATAATCTTATGTTAACGAATTTAAAATCAATGCCGTGTCCTTCATTTTTATCTGTCTGGTTAACAGCCATTGGTTTCTATTTAAAAATAAAACCGATACTACCTCTTTCTATTTTTTTAATTAATGTAAGTTGTTTTTTATATATGTATAAAGTATCATTATCAATATTTGGAACTGCTCCATATTTTAAATATTCGTTTTGATATGTCCGACCATCGAATACTTTTTTTGAAGTTCTACTTTCTATATTTAGAAAAACACATTTACTGCTCTCTTGAATTGGTATATCAACTATAGGAGAAAATTCACAGCTACTGTTTTCACAAATTATATTTTTCAATAAAATCATGTCTGTCTTTTTTTTGTAAATAGCTTTTGACGTTATCTCTCTATACTTAATGTCCATATCATCACAGTAGAAGATGTTTTTTAATGTGCATACACTGTCGTTTTCAAAAAATAAAGTTAGTTTTCGATTCGGACTTTCGTATATATATTCCTTACCTGATATTTTATTCATAGTTGAACAAGAGTATAAAGTAAGGATTGTTGCAAATAAGCATATATTTTTTTTCATATTATTATTGTTAATAGTATGTTGGATTAGTAGCAGTAAAAAAACACTCTTTTTATAGAGTGGTCTTTATTGTTTTATAGGAAATAAACTTAATATCTACATTAAAGTACATCATACATTATCTTTAAAAATCTTGTAAATCATAATTAAAATTAGTATGCTTATACCAATTATAGCTTTCATAACAAAACCTTTTTGAATTTCATCAGAATCATTCGATTCTTTCCAATCTTTTTTACCTCGTAAAAGGCAAATAATTAAGAATATTACCAAAACCCCTAATACAATAAAATCATTCATATCAATTTTATTTAAACATTCCCGTTTTAGTTTCTCTCATTAAATCTACGGACTTATCAGCAGCTATCACTTCTAAATTTAGAAGAGTACTTGCTGTTTCTGGCGCTTCCAATGATTTAAGAGTTCCACCTCCAATACTCGGAGCAATCATCATAGCGCCTTTTGTTAAGGTTTTTTCCGTTGAAAAGTTTCCTGTATTCACATCATTCAATATGTCCATTCCAGTTCCTGCATTAGAAACAATATCGCCATAATATATCAAACCAGAACCAAATGGAGCTCCAACACCCGTAAGAACCATTTTCATTTAGTTTATAAGAATAATTACTATTCCCATCTGGAGATGTACCTTCGATAGAGCCACTTTTAAAAACATCAGTAACATTCTTATGCTCTGCTTTTGCTTCTTTTTTATTTTTTACTCCTTCATCATAAATTACTTGTTGCTGTCCACTTTCAATACTATTTACCTTTATTTTTTTCAATAAATTCAATAATTTCTTTTAAATAATCAGGTGTTGAAGTAGGAAATTTGGGAAATGAATCTATCATAAAAATAATTGATTTCACTGTATTATTTATTCGATAAGTAAGTTCGTAACGAAATGAACTTATTTTATCAATAGAAATAATATTTTCGAATGATACTTTCTCATTCTTAATTTCAAGATACTTATCACCTAAATAAACTTCTTCTAGTTTTCTAAAATTAAATATCCATGCAAATAGAAAAATTAAAGTTGGAAAAAAAATAAAAGCTAAATTTTTAAAAGTCAAATCAAAGATGGTAAAACCAAAAAGCAATACCAAAGCATTAATTAAAAGAATAATTGGCACAACTTTTTTTCGAAAGTACGTTGTTTTACTAGATATTTTTTTCATAATATTAAAATTTAACTCCTATTTTGAATCCTCCTTCACCTCCAATACCGATTCCTTGACTATAATTAAGATTAACTCCTATAAATTGTGAATCTTCTGATACTTCATATGAAAAAATTCCATATCCAATTGAAGCAGAATGTCCTTCGTTTTTATCATAAGTATATTGCGCACCACCTTCCATACCACCACCTACAACAATTTTATGTGTCTTTATCTTATCCAATCCTTCTTGATTAGACCATGAATATCCCCACTCATTATATTCTCCTGGTGTAACACGTGCAGTATGTTTTAATCCTACATCATAATATGTTCCTATTTTAAGTGATGTTGAAGCTTGTACATATGTATGAGTAGATAACCAATCATCTACTGCTTTAATTACTTTTTGTCCATTTTTTTGCCATTGAGCATACTTTTCTTTCTTAGCTCCTTTTCCTTTGCCACCTTTACCGGGTCCGCTTTTTCCTTTTTCGCCTCCGCCACCAGCAATATAATTTGGTTCGAAATCAAAATTATCTACAAATTGACTCTTCTTCGAGGGTTAGTTAATGCACTTTGATAATGCGACACTCCATAGTTAGAATAAGTGGCAGAGCCTCCTTTTGAATAACCTTTTAATCCTTCAAATAAAGAAGTGCCTCCATACGTATCATGTATATCAACAGATAATCCCGCTCCAGTACTAAATCCTCCTGAACTGGTTTATGGGGAGCTCCTTTAAATATTATCAGTGCTTTTCCGCCACCACAAAATTATAGCGAATCACCTTATGGAGTAGGAGGCTCAAGTAAAGGTAGTGATGCAGGCGCAACTGCAGGTAGAGAAATTCCAGAAGGTGCACATTTAATGGCACCACATAATATTTTAGCCTTTAATGATTACGAATTAGGAATGGCTTATGCTAAAAAAATAAATAAACCAGTTCTACTTGACTTTACAGGATATGCTTGTGTAAACTGCAGAAAAATGGAACAACAAGTTTGGACAAAAGAGCAAATTCTATCCATACTGAATAATGAAGTGGTACTTATATCCTTGTATGTAGATGACAAAAGACCTTTGGCGCCTGGTGAAGAAGTTGATTCGAAACTAAGACCGGGTAAGAAAATAAAATATGTTGGTCAGAAATGGAGTGAGTTCCAAACCATAAAATATAAAACAAACGCGCAGCCTTTTTATGTGTTAGTAAATCATAACGGAGATAATTTATTAGATCCAGTTGCATACACTCCCGATGCAGATGAATACCATAATTGGTTAAAAACCGGAGTAGCTGCTTTTAAAAAGTAGTATAATAAGAAATGGCTGCCTTGTTAAGGCAGCCATTTTTCATTTTTGTTATAGGTAACATTATTATAACGTGTTAATTAAGTTTTGTTTCTTATAACTTGAATCTCTTTGTGGGTTATATAAACACCTAATCTGAAACACTACCCAATTATTTTAAGTACTTGGTAAAGAAAGAAAAAAAAGAAAATGATACTAGGTAGAGAAAGGATAAAATTAATTTCACTTTTCTCCTCTTTATTCTTGAAAAATCGGAATATTGTCTTCAATGAAAAATGAACAGATAATATTAAAGAAGGATAGAATAGAAAAAAATTAATTAAAGTAAAATATTGTCTGCAATAGTCACTATAATAAAATATTTGTAATAAATAAATTAATATAGCTAATACTAAAAAACTTAAAGAAAATTTGACATTTTTTTTCATTCTAAATTAATTTTTATTAAAGTTAAATCCATTTTTTATAGCTCTTTGGTCTTCAATACTATCTTGAAACAATTCGTTTGCCTGCGAACCAAATCTTAGAGAACTATAATTAAAACCATTCATTCCCATCCAATTGCCCCACATAAAATTTCCAGCATCATATAAATTGTAAATTGTTTGTGAATTTCCAAATCTAAAATAATGCATATAAGAGTTATAATTTGATCTCATTGTACCTTCTTCCAAATAATTTTTTTCTGCCTGTGAAAAATATTTAGGAACTAAAAAACTGACAGTAAAATCAGCACTACCTCTTGACATTGATGCGGCAATGAACCAAGCCTCACTTAGTTTACCTTGTACTCTTAACATTAACGGATCTAAGCCTGCTTCAATTACTGCTTTCGCAACCTTTTTTGTTGATATTGGATAATATAAACGATCTCCTTCAGCCCAATCTGGAAAATCACCTGTTCTATTAGCATATGCAAAATCACTTTTTTTATCATTAAAATACAATTGTTTGCCTTTCTCATCATAGAACCTATTAGGTTTATTATTTTTTACAACCTTTGTAACCCTTCCATTTGCACCAATTGTGACATCATCAGGAGGAGTATCCTTATTTCCATCATCATCGCGATATTGGTCAGTCCAATGTCCTCCGTTTTTATTTAAATAATCACTTTGAAACATAGTAGCGCCCCCAGCACCGTCACCTCTATTACCTTCTGCAGTACTCATAGCACCCCCTGATTGTGCACCTGTTGGCGCCATACCATCAGGATCAATAAAATACACAGGATTATTAAATGCATAATTGTAAGGCGAGTTTCTTCGCATTTGTTCCGCTAATGGGTCAATATTCATCCATCTTCCAATCGCAGGATCATAATTACGTGCTCCGTAGTCGTATAAATTCAGTGAAAGCTCATCTTGGAGTTCTTTTCCGTTGTATTTATAATTATTATTATTTGGTAGGTTAACATTATATCCTTCGTGTTTTAAACCAAAAGGATAATAATTGTTTTCTTCAAGAATTTCAAGAACGTTTTGTGCATTTTTCTCAGTAACGAAAATAGATTTACTTTAATTATTTTCCTAATTAAATAATTACTTTAGGGACATAAAAAAGTCATCATTTCTGAGGACTTTCGAATGTTATCGAATTAATATTTTATAAAGGATAGGTTTATATAGACAGACTCGTCAGGAGGAAGTGATTTGAATACTAGATGCCACAGAACCCCAATCACATACCAATATTATATTCTGAAAAGCTGAAAATTAAATAGATAAATTAAACAAAATAATTAGATTTTGTTATCTATTATGATTTTACAAGACAATTTCCCTCAAAATTTCTTTTAAAAAACACATTTTCTTTGTTCTTAAACTCAAAAAAATCACTTTTAAAAGTAAGTTATTGATTGTTAATTATCAAGTTTTGATCTTTAAAATGCATTTCGTCGACTAAAAATGCATCTTGTCTAAAACTTATAAAATTGTAGTTTTAATCTGAAATTGCATTGTACATTTGCACCGAAAAATTAATAAAACACAAAATTTATTTAATAATATACCAATGAAAAAAATACTTTTAGCCTCTTTTCTTATGTTAGGTTTTGTTACAGTAAATGCTCAAAATGTAACATTAAATGTTAACTTAAGACCAATCCAAACTTTAGTGGTTAATAATGCACAAAAAGTAGTAAATCTTGATTATACAACTGCAGATGATTACAAAAATGGTGTGTCATCTACAAATACAGATCACTTAAATGTTTACAGTACTGGAGGTTTTCAGGTAAAAGTAAAAAGTGCAAACGCTACAATGCAAAACGGAGGTAAAACAATAGATGCTAACACGATTCAAATTAAAGCAACTGCTGGTTCTGATGCTGTAAATGGTGCTCAATATTCTCAAAACGTTCAGTTATCTAATACTGAAACGACTCTTGTAACTTCTACAAAAGGTGGAGTGGATAAAAAGATTAGTATTGAGTATAAAGGTGCAGGAGCTAATGCTTATATTGACAATTATATTGCAGGTCAAAATCCTACGGTTTACACTACTGAGCTTACATACACTATTGTAAGTCAATAAAACTCTAGGTGAGGATATAAAAAAAGTGTCACAAGTAATTGTGGCACTTTTTTATTTAACTAACTTTGCTTTACTTCGATTTTTGTCCCAAAAAATTACTTTAAACTACCTAAAATGAATAAACTTGCTTTTCTTTTTTGTTTTTTAATTTTTAAAATGCATGCGCAAACTGGTATTTCTGTATCTCCTCCGAGAATTTATTTTGAGTCTAAACCTGGAACGAGTAGTACTCAAAAAGTAACCGTAACCAATGTGAGCTTAAAGAATACTTTAGATCTTGCTGTGAGTCTAGATGATTGGGAATATGACGAAAAAGGGGAAAACATGATGTATCCTTCAAATACTTTAAAAAATTCTTGTGCAAGTTGGATTTCTGTTAAAAACAACGATAATTATTTTACATTAGCTCCTGGAGAAAGAAAAGAACTAGAGGTAACTATTACACCAGTTAAGGTAGCCAATGATAGTTTGCCTGTTCACACTGCTGTTTTATATGTAAGTCAAATGAATCCTGTGGATGATTTTGATAGTAAGGGTTCAAATATTAAGGTTAGTATTCGTTCTGGAATAAAAATTTTTCACACTTTTTCGAATAGTCTTACCAAAAAAATTGAAATTGAAGATTTAAAATTTGATCAATCTACCAATAACTTAAACTTAAAATTTAAAAATCAATCTCAAATTTGGGTGGATGGTAAAATTTCAACTGAAATTATTAATGTAAAAACGGGGAAAAAAGTGGTTGTGAATGATGTCATTTTTTATACACTGCCTGATAATTTACGTAAATTAAGTATTCCTATTACGGAAACTTTAGAGAAAGGATCTTACAATGCATCGATAATTATTGATTATGGTGATTCGTCTTTGTTAGAAATGGCTGAATTAAATTTTAATTATGAATAAATATATTCTTATTACGTTATTTTGTATTCCTTCTTTGAGCTTTTCTCAAGTATCTTTTACTTCTTGGGTAAACTCATATTTACAAATTAATTCCTATAACGGAAATAATAATCCCGATGCCTATACAGTTACATTTGCTGGGAATGGTAATTTGAATATTCCAAATTGGAAACTTTCTGCACGATTGAAACAGAATATTGTGTCAGACGATGGTAAATTTACGATTCCGTCTAATAAAGTTTCTTTTCAACCTATTTCTACAAATGGTCAGGCTTATCCAAATCCGATTCCGACTATTTCACAAATTGGCGCTCCATTAAATGTTTTTTTACAAGAGAATAGTGAATCATTTTTGATACCTAATTCTAATGCCCCAATATATAACAATCCACAAACTCCAAATGGGTATTACAGCCTTCAGTTAAAATATGGTCTAACACTCCTTGGGGGTTCCTATTTAGGAAGTTTTCCTGCATGGACCAGATTTACAGCGTCAGTCGAGTTTACGGCGTACGATCAAAATAATGCTATAATTGGAAAGATGAGTCATGATTTTCAATTCCAAATAGGAAGTATTACTGATGCACTACCACCAGCAGACGTACTTTCTTTAAAAATAAATATGAATGCTGCCAATGGGCTTTTAGAATTTAAAACGATGCAAGATTACAGTAACGGAACGAGTGTCACTTATACTGATGGTCTTTTGGTAAACAGCAGCAGTAATTTTCAGATTAAAGTACGATCTCTACAAAGCAATTTACAATCTGCGACAGGAAATTCAATTCCTGTTGATGTTGTTAATTTAACATTAGGAACAGCAACATCAAACGCCAATCAGCGTATTTTTCCAATTGTTCTTAGTGCCGCCAATCAAACTTTGGTACAAACCAATAATAGTACTAATAATATGTCTTACCGCTACGACATTAAGTATTTTACGTTGCCTCAGGACATGCGTTTGATTAATGCCAAATCAGACGATTATTCGACTACTTTACAATATGAGATTACCCCACAATAACTTTTAAAAGATGCGTTCTTGTAACTTTAAACTTTTATCAATCTTTTTTTTGTTTATACTCGTAAACCATTTGAATGCACAACAGGTTCAAAATAAGGTCACTATGGAGATAGACCGAAATGCTTCTTTTCAAAAAGAATCCTTATTAAGTTTGGTCATAGTTGTTAAAAATACAACACTAGATAAGATAAATGGAAAGATCTATTTTACCTTACCTAAAGGTTTTAGAAACGTGGGATATCAAGGTCTGGAAATTGAAATGCTCCCTGATGAAACACGCCACATTCCGGTTAAGTTTATTGTTGAGGATGATGCTGTTGCCGGATCTTCCTTAATTGTCTGTAAATTAATCGACTCTTCGGGAAAATTGCTTGCAGAGCAAAGTACCAAAAAGGTAATCGAAGTAAACAATACACTTATCATTACTCCCTTAGAAACCTCGATTTACCGATCATCAAACAATGAACCGGTAAAAGTAAAAGTGAAGGTTAGTAATAAAGGGAATATCAAGCAAAATATTACTCTAGTTTGTAAATTTCCAGATCCAACAAATGGTAATTTATTCCTAGAACAGAATGCTGATATCGCTGTAAAAAAAGATTCTATCTTTACCTTCATCTATCTTCCTTCTAGAGAACTGGCTAAACAATCTAGCTATTCGATACGCATATCAGGATTTAGAAATCCAAGTAAAGAAATTTTTGGCAACACGAGTGTAGACGTTCAAAATATCGCAAGTGTGCAACAATATCAAGGCGACTTATTTATTAATTTTTTAGAAGAAACACAAAACCAAATTACCTCTAGTTACAGGAGGTTTGGTGGCGGACTCGATTTTTATCAAGTAAAAGGATCTGGTGGAGTCAATATTCCATCAGGGTATCTGTTTATGCAAGGGAATATTGCTTTATCAAATACGCTTGAAATTCCTTTAGTGACAAATACCAGTTTAACCTATCGTCAAGAAGGAAATCAATATATGATTGGTAATATTAATAAACTCCTAGAAATGACTCTTGTTGGTAGAGGTGCCGAATACAGCCATACTTTCGAAAAAAATCAAAAAGTTGAAGTGGGTTTTGTTGATCAAAATTATAATTTGATAGAAGAAAATAGTTGGCTAAGAAATGGTTACGGCTTTTATGCCAAAGGAATGCTTAACTCTAATAACAGTTCAAGAAATGCATCGACGAGTTACTTGTACCGTTATGATCCATTCGAAAAAGCAAAACATAATATTCTAGGAACTGATGTTAATTATGATTTCAATCCAAATTGGAAACTGAATGCAAAAGTAAACGGCGCAATGAGTGTTTATGAAATACAAGATTTCGTTAAACCTTCTTTTGCTGGAGAAACAAACTATGCTGGAAAAATTAATAACTTCAATATCAACGGGAATTATTATTACAGCTCTGATTATTATCCCGGAAACCGACGAGGAAATATGCTATTGCAGCAGAATATTTCGACCAATATTAAAAAACATAATCTATATGCAAATGTTATTCTTTCTGATTTTGCACCTAAATACTATTCATTTGAAACACAACAAAAATCGGCAAACAATCGAATCGAAATAGGAAACCGTTTTCCTAAATTTAGAGATTTCAGTCTTAATCTAGGGTATCAATATCAAGAGGAAAGTTCTAATAGTTACAATCAGCTTTTTGGAAATTCAGACAAAAATGCAAACCAAAAAATGTACGCCAACCGTATTGTCGAGCAATTTTCATGGATTAGTAATTCATCGCGACAATCAGCCGTTTTAGCACTTGAAACTGGTGTTGTGAAGTACCCAATGCAAACTGAAAATCAGTTTCAGATGAAAATAAATACGAATTATAGTTATAGAAATTTTAATATTAATTCTACTTTTCAATCAGGTAGCTATTATTTATCTGAATATGCTTTTTCTAGTATTGCTGGAAACGGTGTGAATTATGAAAAGCTTACAATGTCTTTATTTTACAACAATAACTTTGCAAACGACAAAGTAAACCTGAGCACGGGAGTTTCTTACATAAAGGATATTGTTTATGGTAAATCACCTTCTGCCTTTATCAATGCCAAGTATAACGCAAAAGCATTTGGTGTTTTTTTGAACTCCTCTTGGTACAATTATTCTGTAGGATCTCTAAGCAATAATACCCTGACTTTTGAAGTTGGTGTAACAGTAAATCTACAGAAAACTACATTGAATCCAGATCAAAAAAGTACCATTAAAGCACTAGTGTATTATGATACTAACAATAATAATAAATACGATGCTGGTGAAAAATACGCTGCAAATTATATGATTAATATCAATAAAATTGCCCTACAAACTAATACTAACGGAATGGCAAGTTATAAGAGAGTACCGTACGGAACCTATTATTTAAAGCAATTCACTCAAGATGGCTGGTATTATGACGATGCTACTTTTGAAATTGATCGACATGTGCACAACCTTTCGATTCCGCTTCACCAAAGTGGAAAAATGCAAGGAAGAGTTTCCTTTACCTACAATACTACAACTGTGGTTGATTTTCAGCACCGCGCTTCTGGTATCTCTTTTAGCATTATGAAAGACAATCAGTTAGTAAAAAAAATATACACTGATGATGATGGTAAGTACATATCATTTCTTCCAATTGGTAATTATGTAATCACTATTGATGAAAAATCGCTACCTGCTAATGCATATTGCGAAGTAGCAAGCCATAACATTACTCTAAAAGCGGGTGAAATTGTAATCGTACCCGAGTTTGTTATAAAAGTAAAAGAAAAGAAAATCAATACTAAAAAATTCTCCAATTAGTAGCTTTTTTTTAACAGGTAAATATCTGTTCCAAAATGAGGTACTGTTTTAGGAGATTTGAAAAACTGTGGAGTTTTCATTTGGAACACGGATGTCATCAGTTGGTATTAAGAACAAAAGTCTTTTCTGCGATGACGTAAATTGAAGGTATCAATCTTGGAATTTAATATCGAAAAAGTTGATAGAGGGAGGGAGGAGATCCGTGAATCCTGATTTTATTTCTATGATGACTCTCTTAGTTGTTACAGATACATCTGAGCACATAATTTAATCTTTCGGTACATTTTTACCTTGTTCTAAAAACAATAAGCCACTCCGTTATGGAATGGCTTATTTTGTAATAGTTACTATGAATCTCTTTGTGGGCAGGGAAAGAATTTCCGCGGTACCGTTGTCTAAATATTTTAGCAGTCGGGTAAATAACTGTTTCAAAATGTGATACTGGTATCTCTTTTTGAAATCTATATGATGTATAATAGATATATGAGGTGTAAAAAGTATATTAAAGTATATATTTTGTGTAAATTTTGCTATATTTGTATATTATAATATACAGATATATGTTAGACAATATAACTATTAAAGATGTAAAACTTAAGATTGGCGAATGGTGTAAGCAATATCGTCAAAAATATGATATGACTCAGGAAGATCTAGCACAAGTATTAGAAATGTCAAGACTTACTATTAGAAAAGTTGAAGAAGGTAAAAATGTTACTCTTGATACTTTGTTAAAGGTAGTAAATCATTTTGATATGCTAGAGAGTCTTTATAATGTTGTTGATACTGATATTTCAAACCATAATATTAATTCCTTATACTAAATTATGGCAGCAAATGAACTTATAGATGTTTTTGCCTTTGGAATTGAAATTGGTAAATTAGGATACAGTGGAGATGAAAAAAGAAGTTATTTCCAGTATAATTCGGAATTTTTAGATTCTGGACGATATAGTAGAATGTTTCCTTTTATTTTTAAAAGACATAAACACGCACAGGTATTTACACAGTTCAATGGAGAAACATTTCGTGGACTTCCGCCAATGATTGCAGACTCGCTTCCGGACATGTTTGGAAATATTATTTTCAAAGAGTGGTTTGAAGCACAGGATTTATCTTTTGATAAAATTAGTCCACTGGATCAGCTGAGTTATGTTGCCAATAGAGGTATGGGAGCATTAGAGTACAGACCAGTAGCCGAAATCCCAAAAACCGAAAACGTAAATTTCGATGAGATAGTTGCCATACTGCAGCAGGTATTAGAAATAAAAAAGGATACTTCTGGAGAAAACCTCAGTGATATTGCACTTTTAAATATATTTAAGCTAGGAACTTCAGCTGGGGGAGCCAGGCCTAAAATATTAGTATCAGAGCATAAGCAGACGCTGCAAATTATTCCGGGTGATGTTGAGTATTCTGAAAATTACAATCATTATTTGGTAAAGCTCTTTATGGATGAAGCCGGGGACTACAATAGAGAAAAAGTAGAATATGTCTATTATTTACTGACCCAGCAAGCAGGTATTGAAATGATGCCATGTAAACTTATTGAAGATAAACATTTTGCTACATTGCGCTATGACAGGCAAAATGGGCGGAAACAACATGTATTGACTGCTTCGGGGTTAACAGGTTGGGATTACGGAAAGCCTGAGCATTCATCTTACGAAAGACTTTTTCAGCTTGCTGTCGGACTCAAGGTGCCACATAAAGATATCAGGGAATTGTATAGAAGGATGATTTTTAATGTTGTATTCGCTAATACAGATGACCATCTTAAAAACCACAGTTTTATCTATGATGAAGAGAAAGATGCCTGGAATTTGGGGCCAGCCTATGATGTTACATATCCAATTGATGCACTTCGTAAATTCTTAAACACCCCTCGTGCTTTATCGATAAATGGGAAACGTCTTAAAATCGTTCTTGATGATGTACTTCCTTTAGCCGAGGAAATGGCAATTAAGAATCCTATCAAAATAATCAAGGAAGTACAAAATGTAATTGCACAATGGGAGGATATTTCAGGGGAATTTCTAATTCCGGAAAAAGTTCGGTCATCTATAATCAAAGATTTTTCACCTTTGATTATTTAAAACATCAAAGACCCTAGTGATTTCTTAGTGAATGCAGGCTAACTTGAATTCTATTTTAACAGTTTGGTACACTTAAAAGTGCTATAAAAACAATAAGCCACTCCGTTATGGAATGGCTTATTTTGTAATAGTTATATGAATCTCTTTGTGGACACGGAAAGAATTTCCACGCTACAGTTATCTAAGATATTTGAGCGGTCGGAATTTTTTTTTGTGCACGTTCGACTATTTTATCAGACATTGCTTTTAGCTGGTGTAAATCATCCAAATCTAGATGTAATGCTTGTAAAATCTGCATCGGTACAGAAGAAGCTTTCTCTCTTAAATTTTTTCCTTCCTCAGTGAGTGCAATCAATACAACACGTTCATCTGCTTTGCTTCGCGTACGTGTTAATAATTTTTTCCCTTCCAAGCGTTTTAGTAATGGTGTTACTGTCCCGTTATCTAGATTAAGCTTTGCGCCGAGTTGGTTAACGGTCTGCTGTCCGTTTTCCCATAATGCCATCATGGTTATATATTGTGGATAGGTTAAATCAATAGCCTCTAATATCGGCCGATAATGCTGCATAATTTCACGATGCAATACATAAATTGAAAAGCATACTTGTTTATCTAACTTTAAAAAGTCTTCCATTTTTAAGAGTCTTAAAATTACAGAAATTGAGTTAAACTACTGTAATTACGTTATTTTTGACAATAATAAAAATATTTGTCTTTGGGTTTTATTTGTATTCAATTACAAATTCTTCTGTCGGAATTCTTACTTTTTTCATTGAACCAATCCAATCTCTTGAAGGATCCGCAATACCTACATACATAAGAGAAACGCTTTTTAATCCTAGGTTATCAAGCTGAAGAACCTTGTCAATAACCGCGTTATCAAATCCTTCTACAGGCGTGGTATCTACTTTCAATTCTGCAGCTTGAGCAAGTGCCAGCCCAAGTGCAATATAAGTTTGACGCGATGTGTGTGCAAAGTTTTTTTCAGCCTCTTCGGCTAAATAAATAGATTTTAATTTGTCTGTATAGCTCTCAAAACGACCGCGTGGCAAATCTCTTTCATCTGTAGTGAAATCGTAAACTTTGTCAATGCGTTCTTCAGTATATCGGTTCCAGGCCGCAAAAATCAAAATGTGTGAAGCTTCTCTCATGCACTCTGGATTTAATGATCCTTCAGATAATTGATTTTTAATATCCTGGTTTTCTACTACAATAAGTTTAAAAGGTTGTAGTCCAGATGAAGTTGGTGCTAAACGTGCTGCCTCAACAATTTTATCAATATCTTCTTGTTTTACTTTTCTAGTAGGATCATATGCTTTTACAGCATGTCGCCAGTTTAAATCTTCTATTAATGCCATTTTTTTTATTTTATTAGTTGTTTGAAACAGTTAATGTAACATCCATATTACCACGGGTAGCGTTAGAATATGGACAAATTTGATGCGCTTTTTCTATAAGAGACTGTGCCTGGTCTAAAGTTACACCTTGAATATTAGCATGTAAGTCTGCAGTTAGGCCGAATGCTCCATTTTCCAATTGTCCAATGCTTACATTAGCAGTTACAGCAGTTTCTCCAGCGTCAATTTTATTTTGTTTAATTATTAAATTTAAAGCACTATCAAAACAAGCGGCATAACCAGCAGCAAACAGCATTTCTGGATTGGCATAATTGTCATTAGCACCTCCAAGACCTTTAGGCATTCTTACTTCTAAGTCTAGTACACCATTGTCACTTTTTACGTGCCCGTTTCTTCCTCCTTTGGCCGTAGCGCCAATTTTATATAATGTTTTCATTGTTTATTGGTTTTAATTCTACAAATGTATTGCTTAAAACTATATTGTGCACAATATAATTTTGATTTAACATTTTTTTAATTCTCAGTAATTAGGTCTAAATCTTCTATTTATTTTGATTCTTTTATAATGAAACCATTTTGGATCAATTCCTTACATGGAATTGTTTATTATAAAAATGTCGAGGAAGAAGCAGAGGTAGACGTCGAGTTAAATACATTCTGAAAACAAAAAAAACAGTAACAAAATAATTTTGTTACTGTTTAATATACAATTTTATCTAATAATGTGTGTCGTTTTTTTTTGGGGGACAGGTATCACTCATGTTTTAATCTAAACGGGTCCATAGCCGTCATGTTAAGTCCCAGCTGATCCTGCAACTCCTTACCATTGTACTTATACTTATAAGGATTTACAAAATTTCTCTAATCGTAATCAGTGAGCTTTACCAATCGTTATGTTTCATAAGAACTTCCATTATTTATTACGAAATAGGTATAGTTTGTTTAGTATCCTAATTAAAGTTGCATTAAAATCTGGTTATTGAGTATAAAAAAAGCTCTCGAATGAGAGCTTAACTTATTAATCATCGTAGTGGAATCTACATTGAAGTATGATGCACTTCTGGTCAACTCCTTTATTTCCTGATACTTTATAAACTAATCGATGTTCACTACTGATTCTACGTGACCAAAAGCCTTTCAAATCATGTCTTAGCGGTTCAGGTTTTCCGATTCCAGTAAATGGATTTTGTTTAACGGATTTTATTAATTCTTTTATCTTTATTGCTGTATCGGTATCGTTTTCAATCCAGTATTCAAACTCTTCCCAACCGTTCTTAGTAAAACAAATATCCATATTTAAGCAGTCTCTAATTCTTCTAAGTCAAAAGTCTTTAGGCTACCTTTTTCCATTTGTTCAATGGATTCAGTAAGTCTCTTTCTATTTGCTTTAGTTGAAAGTAGATGTTGGGTTTCCATAATTGAATTATATTCTTTGATTGATATAATCACAACGGCACCCTCTTCTTCATTTCGGGGAACGATTATTGTTTCTGATGATTCCGAAACTTCGTCAAAATAACCTTTGATGTTTTTTCTTAATGTTGATATAGTTACTGCTTTCATGACGTGTATTTTTTAGATGTACATATTGTACGTTCAAATGTACAAAAAAGTTACATTAAAACGTACTTTAAGTATGAAATATTTATACCAAATCATAACGGTTACAAGGACTGCTACCTATAATAAATACAAAAAAGTATGTGAAGAGAAAGGTATTTGTATCGAATTATTAGTAAAATATGGTTTAAATTATTCAATCATACAGGATTTTACAAAAAAAAACCAGATAGACGCCGAGTTAAATACATTCTGAAAATAAAAAATGAGTACTTATAAAACAAAAAAAAAACAGTAACAAAAATATTTTTGTTACTGTTTAATATTCAATTTTATCTAATAATGTGTATCGCTTTTTTTGGACAGTACACTATGAATATAAAATAATCTAATTCAGAATTTTTTATTTATGAAAGCCCTAAAATAGCTTCAGTAGCACTTTGACCATTTAGTCCTGCCGCACTATTGTCTACTAAAAATAATAATTCACCAGAAACAGGTTTAATTAACTGCATTGGGTAAGTAGTAGGATTATAATCTCCGTATAAAACTTCTTTTAAAGCAGGAGCCTTTTTTTCACCAAAAGCAACAACTAGTATCTTTTCTGCTCTATTTATTAAGGGAGCAGTTAACGTAATGCGATGCATATTTTGAGATTCAAGACGGTAAGCTGCTACCCATTTTGTTTGTTCCTCAAGTACTGCTTCACCTGGGAATAGGGAAGCGGTATGACCATCATCTCCAAGACCAAGTAAGATAAGATCAAATTTGCCATCTTCTCCTAAAATAGATCTAATAGACTGCTCATACGTAACCGCATAATCTTCTGGTGAAACACCATCTTTGTACATCGGAAACACATTACTTTCAGGAATAGGCACATGACTTAAAAGTGTATTATAAGACATTTTTGCATTGCTAAGATCATCCTCAAGAGGTACCCAACGTTCGTCACCCCAAAAGATAAAAACGTTATTCCAGTCTATTTTGTTTTTGTATTCGTCAGAAGCCAAGAGTCTATAGATTCCTGCAGGCGAAGATCCCCCTGTAAGTACAGCTGTAAAGCGCCCTTTTTCAAGTATTGCTTTTTGTGCAGATGCAACAAAAATGTCGGCTGCCTTACTGTTTATGATTTCTATAGTATTATATATTTGTATCATTTTATTTTTTTTATTTCTCTATATTCTGTGTGTTCGAAACCCAAGCATGTCCTTGGCGCGCAAGTAATTCATTTGCAGCTTCAGGTCCCCAACTTCCCGCTTTATAATTAGGAAAATCAGTAGGGACGTTATTTTTCCATACTTCCTGAATGGTATCAATTGCATCCCAAGCTTGTTCAACCTGATCCCAACGCATGAATAGGGTAGGGTCTCCTGCTAAAGCATCTGATAACAAAGTTTCGTATGCTTCTGGTGACATTGTTGAACATTGGAAATAATCAAAGATCATTTCAGCAGGTTGTAAAGAAAGAGACAAACCTGGTTTTTTGGTCATAAATTGTAACTTTATGTCCATTGCTGGTTGTATATTTATGATAAGTCTATTAGGAGTCATTCCTTGGTTATCATAAGAAAAAGAAGAATGAGGAACAGGTTTAAACTGAATGATAATCGAAGATTGTTTTTCTTGCATTCTTTTTCCTGTACGCAAATAAAAAGGAACCCCTTGCCATCTCCAGTTATCAAGATAAATCTTCATAGCGACATAGGTTTCTGTATTCGAATCGGGAGCTATACCTTTATCATTTCGGTATGCAGGAACTGGATTGCCTTTTATTAAACCTTCATCATATTGACCTCTAACAGTGTAGTGATTAACTTCTTCAGGTTTTATACGTCTAATAGATTTCAGTACATCAGCTTTGCGGTTTCGTATGTCGTCAGCGCCTAATGAAGCAGGAGCTTCCATGGCAGTCATACACAAAATCTGAAGCAAATGGTTTTGTATCATATCTTTTAAGGCACCAACTCCTTCATAAAAACCACCACGTTCTTCAACACCTACTTCTTCTGCTACAGTAATCTGAACAAAATCTATGAAGTTACGACTCCATAAGGGCTCAAACATAGAGTTTCCAAAACGGAACGCAAGGATATTCTGAACGGTTTCTTTACCTAGGTAGTGATCAATACGATAAATCTGTTCTTCCTTAAAAGTTTGCGATAGCATTTCATTAAGTTCAATTGCAGAGGTTTTATCGTAACCAAAAGGTTTTTCAATAATGATTCGATCCTTTTTTGCTTTGTTTGCAAGGCGTAACTTTTTCATGTTACCCGAAATTGTTGCTATAAACGAAGGTGCGATAGAAAGATAAAAAAGTCTATTGGCACGTAGACCAAAAGCAGTATCAATACTAGATAATTTTGCATCTAATTCGTGATAAGATTCTTCCTTGTCAATATCATGTCTTAAGTAGGTAATATGAGAAATGAATTTCTCTGTTTCCTCGTTAGAAAGCGCCCCTTTTCTTGAAAAACTCTTTAAGTTTTCTATTACGTAATTGCGAAATTCTTCATCACTTTTTTCAGCTCTTCCTAAGGCAATAATCTGAAATTTTTCTGGCATACGGCCATCGAGGAATAGATTTTGAAATGCTGGAAAAAGCTTTCTTTTTGCTAAGTCACCGGATGATCCAAAAATAACAATTATAGTTGGATCAGTATTTTTGACATTATTCATTGTTTTTGACTTAAAGTTTCTTAATCATTCCATTGGGTATGAAAAGTACCCGGTAAATCAGTGCGTTCGTAGGTATGTGCTCCAAAATAATCACGTTGTGCCTGAATCATATTCGTTGGAAGATTTTCAGATCTGTAAGCATCAAAATAAGCTAATGAATTCATAAGCCCAGCTACAGGTAATCCTTTTTGAACAGCAAATTGAATAACTTCTCTAATACCAGCTTGAGTTGCATTGAACTTAGCTGCAATGTCAGTATCTAAAAGAATGTTTGGCAAATTAGGGTTTGTTGCAAATGCTTTTCTGAAATCTTCAAGAACATCTGCACGAATGATACAACCTCCACGCCATATTTTTGTAACGGTCTCTAAATTTAATTCATAATTATATTCTTTAGAAGCAGTTCTAAGCTGTGCCAATCCTTGTGCATAAGTAATTAGGATAGAAAAGAATAATGCATCTTTTAAGGCACTAATCGCTTCGGGAGCGTTTACAGTTGCTTGTTTGTCATTCCAAACTAATTTGGTAGCAGCTTCAATTCTTTCAGGCTTGCTTTTTGACATATCACGCATAAAAACTGCCGCATCAATGGTAGGAACTGGTACTTGCAAATCCATAGCATTTTGAGAAGTCCATTTTCCTGTTCCTTTAGATTTAGCCCAATCAGAGATTATATTAATTAATCGTTCTCCATTTGGTTCTTTTACTTTAAGGATAGCTCCTGTAATTTCGATTAAGAATGATTTAAGATCTGTTTGGTTCCACTCATTGAAAGTGTTTTCTATAGTGTCTTCATCAAGATTATAACCACGTTTCATTAGGTCATAAATTTCAGAAATAAGTTGCATGATTCCGTACTCAATTCCGTTGTGAACCATTTTTACATAGTTACCCGCAGAACCATTTCCTAAATATTCAACACATGGTTCTCCGTCTACTTTGGCAGCAATAGCTTCAAAAATAGGGCGAAGTCTTTCGTAGGCTTTTTTATCACCACCAGGCATCATACTAGGACCAAATCGAGCTCCTTGCTCACCTCCAGAAATTCCCATTCCGAAGAAATGAATTCCTTTAGCAGATAATTCAAGGAATCTTCTGTCAGTATCAGTAAAATAAGTGTTTCCACCATCTATTATAATATCACCTTCATCCAGATGAGGTAAAAGGCTTTGAATTGCACTATCGACAGGCTTACCTGCAGGTACCAATAACATAATTGCTCTTGGACGCTTGATAAGCTCTACAAAATGTTTAACATCTGTTGTTGCTTCTAATGTATGCTCTGAGTCAGCTTCCTGTTGTAAAGAATTGACTTTTTCTGTATCTAAATCTAAACCTGCGGCAGCAAATTTTTGGCTGGCAATGTTTAAAAGAAGGTTACGACCCATTACGCCGAGTCCGACAATGCCAAAATCAAATGTGTTCATAGTTTTTTAAATTAACTAAGTTGTTAGTAAGTTTTAATTTGCAATGCATTGAAATAATGAGTAGTTATGCTGTTTTTTTAATGCGTTACACACACCGAATTCTATTTTGATAATTGTTATTTATCAGCTAAAAACGGTTGCGCTAAGTTAAATAAAAAGGTTGAAATACTATAGAATAAACGTGTTGTTCTCTAGTATTTACGTTGCTGCATTCAAGAATAGCATTTATGATTATTGAAAAGAGGAATCTAGCTTGGTATTATTAACCCGTTGTTGGTACGAATCAGAATGCAGATAAAACAGATTTACTCCTGAAAATCGCAGGTTTATAAGTACTTAGGGATAGAATCTGAAAGAAGCAGTATAAAGTCGCATCTTAGTGATTATGAATCCGTCTAAATTTGTGAAAAACTATTTAACACATAGAGACATAGTTCCGATAGCCATCAGAATAGAATTGCTCATAAAAGATGATTTAAGGAAAATATTTTTTCACATAGCTTATGCGCTTTATTTTAAGTGAAACGTCTTTCTTAGACATAGTACCGATAGCTATCGGGATTATGATTTAAAATAAATGTAGTCAGTAAGTTAATTTACTCAAACTTGAAAAAGAAATAAACTACAGCAGCCCATTCTTTATTTATACCTCGAGCGTAACCAATTGTACTGTGATTGCGATCTTCGACTTTACCATCACTTTTTATGTAGCCAATAGTTGAATGATTTCTATCCTGTACAGTTCCATCGCTTTTTACATAACCTACTGTAGAATGATTTCTGTTCTCGATTCTACCGTCACTTTTTATGTATCCGATTGTACTGTGATTGCGGTTTTCGATTCTGCCGTCACTTTTAATATAACCAGCTGTGGAGTGGTTCCGGTTTTCAATTTTCCCATCTGATTTAATATAACCAATTGCGCTGTGATTTCCAGATTCTATAGTTTGCGCTTGGGTAATTGCAATTCCTCCAACAGTTAAGATAAAAAATAGTAGTTTTTTCATTTTTGGATTTTTATAAGTTAGAATGATTGATTACTAGGTTTCTACAATTTGTATACCATTTTTAATAACTATGCTCAGGACCTTGTAAAATTAAAATTTAGCCTTAGTTTGTAGTTGTAGCATTGTATAAAAACATAGAAGCCGTCTAAATTAGACGGCTTTTATGCATAAGCTAGTTTTACTCAGAAGAAATTGTACTTTAGTTAATAAAGGTTGCATCAAGAGTTTACAAATTATTATTCTCACATAAATTGTTTTGTACAATAAGTATTTTATCGCGTCTTATTTGTTTATAATAAGAAGAAGTAAAACCAGTATATTTTTTTAATTGATTGGATAAATGTGCTGGCGTATTATATCCTAAAGAATTAGAAATTTCTGTCATCGATTGATCTGTATACACCAATAGCTCTTTTACCTTTTCTATTTTTTTTGAAATGATATATTTTTCTAAAGTGTATCCTTCAGAGGTTGAAAACAGGATGCTCAAAGAATCATATTCTTTACGTAATTCGGAACTAATAAGCGTTGAAAACTTAATCGATTCCCCCGTGTCTAGTTGCTTTTGAATACCTTTTCCGACTGCTTTTTTTATCAGATTTATTATTTTTTGATTCTTACTATACAACAGATCAAATCCGTTTTTTTTCAGCATCGTTTTAATAATCTGTTCATCAATTTTTTTATCTGTCACCTTAAGGATTACTTCACCCAAGCGTATTTTAGCAACTTCAAAATCTAATTTTAAAAATTCATCTGATAGAACATAAATGCATCTGTCACACACCATTCCTTTGATTAGAAGTTTTATGGTTTTTTCCATCGCATCAATTATTTATTTCTAAAGACGCATTCCTTATTTTTGATAGACGGTATAAGGGTTGTGTATAGTTTATAGTAGCAGTTAAACTTTTCATATAGTTTATTTTTTCCACTTTAAACGCAAGCTATTACTTACCACACTTACACTACTTAAAGCCATTGCAGCACCCGCAATCATTGGGTTTAATAAGAATCCATTAATAGGATATAATATACCGGCCGCTAAAGGAATACCAATAAGATTATAAATAAATGCCCAAAATAAATTTTGTTTAATTGTTAGTACAGTTTGTTTAGATAGGCGTATGGCTTGGGGTATTTTTGTCAAGTCAGATGAAATAATAGTCATTTTAGCTACGTCCATTGCGATATCACTTCCTTTCCCCATAGCAATACTTACATCAGCAGTTGCCAGTGCAGTACTATCGTTAATTCCGTCACCTACCATCGCCACAGTTTTACCCTGTTGTTGCAATTCTTTTACAAAATCGGCTTTGTACTGTGGTAATACTTCAGCTTTATAATGTTTGATTCCAGTTTGTTCAGCAATAGCTTTTGCAGTAGCTTCGTTATCTCCTGTAAGCATATACAGTTCAATACCCATATCTTGCATTTGCTTGATAGCTTCAACAGATGTTTCTTTGATTTTATCAGAAATGGCAATTACAGCTAAAGCCTGCTTACTATCGGTAAACCAAATTACAGTTTTAGATTCTTTACTCCATTCATCGGCTTGACCTAATAATTGATTGCTAATAGTGATATTATTTTCTGCTAACAATTTTTTATTACCAACAAAATAGGTTTCTCCCATATAAGATGCCTTTGCGCCTTTACCAGTAATACTATCAAAATCAGATAAAACGACAGTCTGTAGCCCTTCGAAATTTTTTACTACGGCTTCCGCCAAAGGATGTTCAGATTGTTTTTCAATACTGATTAAAATATCCTTTGTAGCGTCCTTATCATCTAGCCATTTTACGCCAGTAACTTGAGGTCTACCTTCGGTAATAGTACCAGTCTTGTCTAATACAATTGCAGAGACTTTTCTGGCTAGTTCTAAACTTTCAGCATCTTTAATCAATATACCATTTTCGGCACCTTTACCAACACCAACCATAATTGCAGTAGGAGTAGCAAGACCCAAGGCACAAGGACAAGCAATAACCAATACAGTAACTGCAGCCATTAAGGCTTGTGCCACTGCATTTTCTCCACCTAGCACTAACCAAGTAATAAAAGTAAGAATAGCTATCCCGATTACAATTGGAACAAAAATTCCAGCAATCTTATCTACTAATTTCTGCACAGGAGCTTTACTTCCTTGTGCATCTTGCACCATTTTTATAATCTGAGCAAGCATGGTTTCTTTACCTACCTTAACTGCTTTAAATTGAAAACTTCCTTTTTGGTTTATAGTTCCAGCAAAGACCTTTTCATTCTCTTTTTTTAATACAGGAACAGGTTCACCGCTCAACATACTTTCATCAACATATGAATTTCCAGAAGTAACCATTCCGTCTACGGCAATTTTTTCACCAGGTTTAACCAATATTATAGATCCAACAGTTACGTCTTCAATAGCCATTTGTTTTTCGGTTCCATCAGGAAGTATAACCATCACCGTTTTAGGTTGTAAACCCATTAACTTTTTAATTGCTGTTGAGGTATTTCCTTTTGCTTTTTCTTCTAATAATTTACCTAATAAAATGAATGTTATAACTACGGCAGCAGCTTCAAAATAGACATGAGCATGTAAGCCACGTTGATGCCAGAAATCCATGAATAGCATATTAAATACACTAAAAAGATAAGCGATTCCGGTACTTAAAGCCACTAATGTGTCCATATTAGCAGATCGGTGCTTGGTTTGTTTCCATGCATTTATAAAGAAGTCTTTACCTAACCAAAGAACTACAGGAGTCGAAAAGAACCACATGATTTCATTACCATAAGGGATATCCATAAAGAACATACCAATAGCTACTACTGGAAGCGAAAGTATAACTGCCCAGATGGTTTTATTTTTTAATTTTTTGAACTTTTCGGCATGGATAGCCTCCAATGATTCCTGCTGTTTTGTCTCGTCTACAATAAGTAAATCGTAACCAACAGCCTGAACAGCTTTTTGTAGCTTAGACGAGTTTGTTATAGTTGGAAGGTATTCTACAGTTAGATTTCCTGTAGCAAAATTTACAGAAGCATCAACAACTCCCGATTCGTATTTTACGATATTTTCGGCGCTACCAGCACAAGATGCGCAAGTCATTCCAAGAACCGGAAAGGAGTTTTTTACAGTTGGAACACCATATCCCAAATCCTTAATAGCCTTAACAGCATCACCAACGACCTCATTGTCGGTAACAGTAATGGCTGCTCTGCGGTTGTTTAATTCTATTTTATATGTTTCGACACCTTTTACCTGTGCCAATCCCTTTTCTATTATTAATGCGCAATGTTCACTATCTACATTCTCTAAAGGGATGTAAATTATTTCTTTAATCCTATTCGTCGTCATAATTTTGCTTATTGTATTTCAATTGCAAATTTCGTGACAAGAGCTGTAAATTCTATTGTGTAATTATGGATTTGATTTGTAATATTTACTTATACCTTATCCAATGGTTTTCTTTTATCTTCACGTATCTGCTTAAAATGGCTAGGAGTTAATCCTGTAACTTTTTTAAACTGATTACTAAGATAAGCAACACTAGAGTAGTTTAAACGCAATGCAATTTCGCTTAACGTTAATTCATCATAAACCAAAAGCTCTTTTATTTTTTCAATTTTTTGAGCAATGAAATATTTCTCTATCGTTGTGCCTTCGATCTCAGAAAACAGATTAGAAAGATAGTTGTAGTCGTGGTGGAGTTTTTCACTCAAAATATCAGATAGATTGGTTTTAGAATTATTATCCTGATGGTGTACCAAATCGATAATAATATTTTTTATCTTTTCGATGATCCTACTTTTTTTATCATCAATAACTTCAAATCCCAATGGAACTAATACGTTTTCTAATGCGGTTCTTTCTTCAGTGGTTAATTCTTTTGTGAGAGTAACTTCTCCCAACTTAATATTAGAATAGTCCAAACCAAGTTTTTCAAGTTCATCTTGAACAACCATTATACAACGGTTACAGACCATGTTTTTAACGAATAATGTATTCATGTTTCTTGTTTTGTATTATAAAGATATTGGCAAAATTACTATTAATATTCAATTTACAGATCATTAATAAATGTAAAACTAAGTAAAACACTAAAGGATGAAAGTATGTAAAGACAGTCAGAATTTAAGATTTTGGAAATAATGGATTAGAATTTAAGGATTGTTTGAATGGTTTATAAACCAGTAAATGTTATAAATCAAACAAGGAATAATATCATAAGTCAACATGATGGTGTTTTTAAATTTGCAATAAATAAAAACGGATTTGAAATACGATCTAGCAAGTACCATGAAGGTACATAAATAAGGGAATGAGTTAATAGGAAATGGAGTTAGCTTTTTTCGAAAACGTAATCCGATTTTTTTATTAATTCTAATGCGTATGATACAAGAATATACTACTCAAAATGAAACAGGAATTGTTATAATTCCAGATATATCAGGCTTTACAGATTTTGTTATAAATACCAATATGTTTATTGGAAAATACATAACGGAGAATCTACTAAAATCAATAATTTACAGTAATGCACTTCGTCTTGAAGTTTCAGAAATTGAAGGAGATGCAGTGTTGTTTTATAAATTTAAGGATATTCCCTCCTTTGAGGAAACAAAAACTCAGATAGAAGTAATGTACGATAATTTTAAAAAAGAAGTAGCGAAGTTAGCATTAGAATTAGCGATAGAAATTCCTTTATCATTAAAAATCATTGTGCACTATGGAGCTTTTACCAAATATAAAATTGACAGGTTTGAGAAGCTTTACGGGACACCAATCGTAGAAGCCCACAAAATGCTTAAAAACCATATAGCCAAATTTCCTCCATATGCATTATTCTCTGAGGCATTTTTACAAGCTAATTTTGAACAACCAGCTATAGCAACTCTTGAGTACGATAATTGTGGAAACTGTATATACTTACCAGAAGTAGGTTACATTCATTATCTGTAAGAAGTTCCTTTTATGTGGTTTTATTAAATAAGAATAATGTTGAGAGGATACTAATTAGACAGCTTAATTTTCTATTTGTTTTCTCTAATTTTGTTAAGGCAGTATAAGTAAAAAGATGAAATATGGATAGATTTGAACAAAAACTATTGGATAGGAATATAAAACCAACTTCGGTGAGGTTGTTACTATTCAAAACAATGACTGAGTTTAATAAAACTTTTAGTTTAACTGATCTTGAAACAGAATTAGAAACGGTTAATAAATCTACCATTTTTAGAACGTTGACTTTGTTTCACGAAAATTTACTTATTCATAGTATTGATGATGGCTCAGGATCTATGAAATATTCTATATGTGCTGTGTCTTGTATGTGTACACTAGGAGAGTTACATGTGCATTTTAATTGTAACCGTTGCCATAACACCTATTGCCTTGAGAGTATTTCTATACCGCCGATTCAACTTCCTGAAAAATTCTTATTAGAAAGTGTCAATTTTGTAATGAAAGGAATTTGCGAAAATTGTTCTAAGTCTTTCTAGATTTTATAATAATCTCTTAGGTGTAATTACATTTAAAACGTCACTTGTATAAATTAGAACGCGGATAAAACAGATTTGCTCCACAAAAAAACGCGGATTTACATTTAGTATCTAAAAAAATCCGCTTAATCTGTGTCTTCATGATAACGAATCCGTTTAATCCGCGTTAAATCTTGCGCTCAACGGGCTATAATAATAAAAAACACATTAAACATACTCAGTTGTATTTGCAACCAGGTTCCCAAAACAGACGTATAACTTTGTCATAGAATTATAAAAACAATAAGATATGTCAAAGCAATGTTGTAGTACAGCTGTTTATTTAAAACCTCAAATAGAGGAGGGACATCAGCATAATCACGACCATAGTCACGGAAAAAACGAGAAAAAAGGAAATCATCATGAGCATAGTCACGGTCATGACCACGATCACAGTCACGACCTTGAAGGTAAAACTACATTTCAGTTATTTTTACCATCAACAGTTTCATTAATTTTATTGTTAACAGGGATAGGATTAGATACTTATTTTCCGCAAGATTGGTTTACGGGTTGGGTAAGATTATTGTGGTATATAGTAGCCTATATTCCAGTTGGGTTGCCAGTCATAAAAGAAGCTATTGAGAGTATTCGTTACAAAGATTTCTTTTCAGAGTTTTTTCTAATGGTAATTGCTACAATGGGTGCTTTTGCTATAGGTGAATATCCCGAAGCTGTGGCAGTTATGTTGTTTTATGCTGTGGGTGAAGTGTTTCAAACACTTGCTGTATCTCGAGCCAAAGGAAACATTAAAGCATTATTAGATCAACGCCCAGATGAGATTACCCTACTTAAAGAAGGTAAACTGACAGTTATAAAGGCTGAAGATGCACAAATTGGAGATATTATTCAGTTAAAACCAGGGGAGAAATTAGGACTTGATGGAGAACTTATTTCAGAAAGCGCTTCATACAATACCGCCGCACTTACAGGAGAAAGTAAACCAGATACCAAATCAAAAGGAGAAGCAGTATTGGCGGGTATGATTAACCTCAATACAGTGAGTCAGGTCAAAGTAACCGTTGCCTATTCTGATAGTAAGTTAAGTAAGATATTAGAATTGGTACAAGATGCAACAAGTCAAAAAGCACCAACAGAATTGTTCATTCGTAAATTTGCCAAGGTATATACACCAATTATAGTATTTCTTTCAATAGCCATTACATTACTACCAGCACTTTTTGTTACTAATTATGTGTTTAGCGAATGGTTATATAGAGCCTTGGTGTTTTTAGTTATTTCATGCCCTTGTGCGTTGGTAATCTCTATTCCGTTGGGCTATTTTGGAGGTATCGGAGCTGCAAGTCATAATGGGATTTTGTTTAAAGGCTCTAATTTCTTGGATATTCTGGCTAATATTCAGCATGTGGTAATCGATAAAACAGGAACCATGACCGAAGGTGTTTTTAAAGTTCAAGAAGTACTAATCAATCCCGAATTTAATAAAGACGGAATTCTTAAAATGGTTAATGCTCTCGAAAGTCAAAGTACACATCCAGTAGCCTCAGCTATTCATAATTATGTTGGAGAAGTAGATAGTACTATCAGTTTGTTAGATACGGAAGAAATTGCTGGATACGGACTCAAATCTACTGTTAATGGAAAAGAATTATTGGTTGGAAATTTTAAATTACTGGATAAATTTAATATCAGTTATAATGCTAATACGAATAACATTTTATACACAGTAATTGCTATTTCTTACGACAGAAAATTTGCTGGATATCTGACAATCTCCGATAGTATTAAAGAAGATGCAAAAAAGGCTATAGATAAATTACATAGTATGAACATTAGAGTTACGATGCTAAGTGGAGATAAAAGTGCAGTTGTAGCTCATGTTGCTAAACAATTAGGAATAGATAGTGCTTTCGGAGATTTACTTCCTGAAGACAAAGTCAATAAAGTTAAAGAAATCAAGGCCTCTAGTACCAGCGTTGCATTTGTGGGCGACGGAGTAAATGATGCTCCAGTAATTGCATTAAGTGATGCAGGTATTGCAATGGGAGGACTAGGGAGTGATGCTGCTATTGAAACTGCCGATGTAGTGATACAAGACGATATGCCTTCAAAAATTCCGATGGCAATAAATATAGGCAAGCAAACCAAAAAAATAGTTTGGCAAAACATACTATTGGCTTTTTCAATAAAAGGAATTGTATTGGTGCTTGGTGCTGGCGGACTGGCCACCATGTGGGAAGCTGTGTTTGCCGATGTAGGTGTTGCATTATTGGCTATATTAAATGCAGTGCGAATACAAAGAATGAAATTTTAATGTAAATGATAGATTGGGAAGCCTAATCAGTAAATCTCACAAATCAAACAAGGAATAGTGTAAACGATAGGAGAGGTGATCGGTATAAATTTGCAGTATTAAATAACAATACAAATATCAGTAAAATGGAAAATAAAAATATTCAATTTAAAACAACCCTTAATTGCGGTGGATGTGTCGCTAAAGTTAAATCTGATTTAGATAATAACGAAGGTATCGGACAGTGGAATGTTGACACCGATAGCAGTGATAAAATCCTAACGGTACAATCTGAAGGGATTACAGAAGACGAAATAGTTGCCATTATTAAAAGTAAGGGCTTCAAGGCTGAACCAATTCACGTGTAATAATATACATAAAGTAATTGTTTAGTTAAAGTTATTCAAAACAAAGATAAAGAGGCTACTTCATAAGTTGAGGTAGTCTTTTTTGTTGAAAAATGCTTTAAAAGAGTTTTAAGAGTTTGTAATAATACGTAATTAGCTATATTTCTTTTATTAAAGGGCGTTCACCTAAATCTTTTATTAAACGTAAAAGATAGCCATCGGGGTCTTTTACTAAGAACTGACGCTGTCCAAATTCTACATCATTTACTGCATACCAACGTACTTCTACAGGAATGAATAAAGACCAATTTGCTAAGGCTAGTTTATCAATAATTGTGTCCATTTCTTCTACTTCAATCTGGAAATTGATTCCTCTCCCAAACGGGACTTCCAATTTTGCCGTTTCCCATTCGCGATCCGATTCATTGTATTGCTCCAACATGATTTGAGCTCCATTAAGATTGAGATAGGCAAATTTTTCTTCTGGACGATCATATGCTACTGAAAAACCAATGATATTACACCAAAAATCTAAACTTTTATCTAAATCTCTTACTATTAACTCAGGAACAAGTTTTGCCCAATTATCGATTTCTTTAACCATTGTTTTTTTATTCTCTCTCTATTATATTTTCAAAGATAGAATAAGTTACGGATGATTGTATCATCACTGTTTTTATCTTTAGTGAGTATCCTTGAGTTATATTTTGTATTTGTAATAGTGAGACCACTATTGTATTTATTTGGGGTAATTATTTTTTGCGAAAGATTTTTTTTACATTTAAAAGTAAAAAAATAGTATGTTTTAATAGGAGTAGAAATGGGCTATTTTATCTTTATTTATAATTTCATCAAATAGATTTAGACTATCTAGTTTTAGGAACAAATAATAACATTTCGATTGTAATTCTTCTCTTTTCTATACAATTTATTTTAAATTTATATTTGTAATTAGTTGTTTGAATTATATGATGTTATGAGTTTTTACATTTGATGTATATGTTTCAATTCTTATATTTATTTAATGATTTAATTATGCAGACAAAACGAAATAAAAAGGAATGATTTTATTCTATTTGTTAGCTCTTTTTAAGATATAATTAGAAATAAAAATGGGATTAAAATGCTATCTAAATTATGTGTTGTAAGAATTCTTTATGAAAAAAATAAAAAGAGTGTGATTTTTAGATGGTATATTGCAATCTAAGAAGGACTAATTTATTTCTATTTGATATAGAATAACTAGTAATAACCTGTTGAATGCAGTTCGTGAAAATGGCATTTAGTGCATAGCGACATAGTTCCGATAGCTATTGGGATTATGTGTTAAAATAATTATACAACAGGCTTAGTAATAATTAAATTTGACTAGAATGAAATTGAGATTGAGGAGAAAACCAAAAATGACCTTAGAGCGCTATTTTGAAGAAAACTTTAAAGACCAACAGTTATGGGAATCAAATAGAGAAAATGTAGAGCTACTTGTAGAACTGGTGAATTTGGTTCGTCCAAAAAAAATAAAAAAAGCAACAGTTGTAGATTTATCTGAACTGATTGAGCTACTTAAAGAAAATCAAAATTACCGTGATGGTTTGATGGACTGTATTAGTGCTCATTTAAAAAATAGGAAGTTCAATAAGATTCTTTCCGATGCGGGTATTCTACAGAATGCTAATTTCTTTTATGAAGTGCGTAAGCGTTTATTTGCCAAACTTATACCGGAACAACCAGAAAAAGACACCTTACAATTTATACTAAATCAAGTCTTCTTTGTTAAGACTGACCCGTTATGGATTAAGAAAATACCCCAAGAACAAATCTGGGAATTATATTCGCTATTAGAATTTCGTTCTATTTATGAAACGAGCGATGAGAAGTCTTCACTTACAGAGTTAGTATTTGCGATGGAGGTTATTACCTATCGTATTTGTGGCTGTGCTATGGAAACAGATGTAATCCAAATGGTACCTGAATATGAAAATTACGAGAGTCCTTTTCTTGCCTTTCAACGAGAGTTGTTGTTAATAAGCGAAAAGATAATTGAGTCTAATGTAAACTACATGCATCCCGATGATTTAGGTTATAAACAATTGATTATCCTACACAAACAATGTACTGACTATATAGAAACGGCTTTTAAGAATAGCAATAAATTTGGTATATCATTACGAGTAAATCAAAGTCTGTTACGAATCCGCCAACAATTGAATCGCTTGAAATCATTAATACCTCTTTTGATACAAACTGAAGAGGATGATGCCAAAAAGAACACGATTTACCTGTCTTATATACTGATTAAATACAACTGTGATAAAAATAATATAGATAAATTAATTAGTGAGAGTACGCAACTATTATCATACGAAATAACACAACATACAGCCAATACAGGAGAACATTACATTACAAACAGTCGTAAGGAATATTATAAAATGTTTTATTCTGCTGCAGGTGGTGGTTTTATCGTTGGAATACTGTGTATTATTAAACTATTATTAGGAAAAGTAGATGCCAGTGGATTTGGACATGTTCTATTGTATAGTATGAATTACTCCATAGGATTTATCATCATTTATATTCTAGGATTCACGCTTGCAACAAAGCAACCTGCAATGACAGCTTCTGCATTGGTAAGAGCTTTGCAGGAAGGTTTTAAACACAAAGATCAAGATAAAAATGAATACAAGTACAAAGAGTTTGCAATCTTTTTTGCACGTGTATTCCGTTCGCAGTTTATAGCATTCGTTGGGAATGTTCTTATTGCTTTTCCTGTTTCATTATTAGGAATCTGGGCAATTGACCAAGTGTTTCATTATAATATAGCCGAAGAAAAATGGCCTATTCTAATTAACGATCTAAATCCAATTTATTCTGCTGCAATTTTTCATGCTGCCATAGCTGGAGTTTTTCTTTTTTTATCTGGAATTATAGCAGGAAGTATTGCTAATCGAGACAAACACAACCATATGTATTATCGTATTCAGGAGCATCCATTGCTTAAGTTGAGTTTAGGTAAAAAAATGACTAAAAAACTGGCTTCTTTGTATGAAAAAAAATGGGCAGGAATTATATCCAATTTTTGGTTTGGTATTTTTATGGGAAGCACTGTTTTTATTGGAATATTCTTTGGATTAAATATTGATGTTAGACACATTACTTTTGCTAGTGGGAATTTTGCGATGGGCTTATATGGTGCTGAATTTGATATTACGCAATGGATGTTTTTCTGGTCAGTTTTAGGTATTGGTCTTATTGGTCTAGTCAATTTTATGGTTAGTTTTAGTTTGTCATTAGGACTTGCTTTTCGTTCGAGAGACATTCCGATATCCGAATTAAAACAGGTGACAAGTGCAATCATTAAGTACTTTTTGAGTAAACCGTCCCATTTCTTTTTTCCACCAAAGAACAGTGTGTCACAGTAGTATTCGTAATCGATGTATAAAAAGTTGTTTTTAGTTGTAAGAGACTATAAAAGTAAATAATACTTAATTGCACAATTTTAAAAAAGAATTTATAAAAGATTAAATAAATAAAATGAAGCTTATTACTTTAGAGAACATAGAAATTGATAGCATTGTTGAGGTGTTAAATTTGTCATTTTCAGATTATATTGTACCATTCAAACTCAATTCAGAACAATTAGAAGCTAAGATTGTAGCAGAAAACATAAAATTAGATTTGTCAATTGGTATACTGTCATCGGGTAGATTAGTGGGTTTTATGCTTCATGCCATAAATGAATTTGATGGACAATTGATCGCCTATAATGGTGCAACAGGAGTTATTCCAGAATATAGAGGACAAGGTTTGGTTGCTAAAATGTATGATTATCTACTACCTAAATTAAAAGCTTTAGACGTAAAGGAAATGGTACTCGAAGTTATTGTAGGTAATAATGCCGCAATTCGAGCTTATGAAAAAATGGACTATAAAATTCATAGGACTCTTAATTGCTATGGAGGATCTATCGAAATAAGCAATAAAAAAAGTGTTGCAACAATTAAAGAATTGAAAGATTTTGATTGGGCTACTTTTACTTCCTTTTGGTCTATAGCGCCTACTTGGCAAAATACAGTTAAGAGCTTAGATAATAGCAAGGAACGTTGTGGTATTTTGGAGGCTTATATCGAAAATGAACCAGTGGGTTATTTAGTTTATAATCGTACAACACGACGAATTTTACAAATTGCTGTAGCCGCTAAGTACAGACGTAATGGAGTAGGGGCTCAATTGGTAAATAAAATGGTAGAAACAATCGATTCGAAAGAAGTATCCATAAATAATATTGAAGACAATTCAATCGAAACAAATGCTTTTTTAAAGAATTTAGGGCTTCTAAACAGAGTGTCTCAATACGAAATGAAAAGAAAGATTTAAGTTCAGTCCTTCTGGATGGTTGATTTATTTAGATACTAAATCATAGTTGTAAGGAAATATAAACATCTTATAAAAACAAAAAAAGAGGCTACTTTACAACTTGTGAAGTAGCCTATTTTGATATTTAGGAGTCTATTATAATGAGATAATTACGACCTCTGTTCTTCTGTTTTTTTGGTGCTCTTCTTCGGAGCATTTTACACCATTACCACAATGATTAACTAAGTGAGTTTCTCCATATCCTTTGGCAGACATTCTATTTTTTGCAATACCCTTTTTTTGAAGATAAGCCATAGCAGATTGAGCACGCTTTTGAGATAAAACTAAATTGTAGTTTTTAGGTCCTCTCGAGTCAGTATAAGATGAAAATTTTATCTTCATTTCTGGATATTGCTTGAGTAAAGTAGCAACGCTATCTAATACTTGTGAGGCGTCTTTACGAATGTTGGCTTTGTCAAAATAGTAATATAGAATAAATTTTTCTCCAGTCTTAGGTGTTGTATTATCTTTTTGTTGAGGTTGTCTATCAACTATTAAAGGTTCCGGTGTTATTTTCTCTGGAACTATTTTTTCTGGTACAATAGTACAACTGTAGATGTCATCATTTCCCATACCTTCTTTTCGATTAGAAGAAAAATAACCATTAGAAGGATCAAGCATAGTTAAGAAAAAATCATCAGCAGGAGAGTTTATTGGGTTTCTCAAGTTCAGCGGTTTTGTCCATTGATTTTTTTGTCCTGTTGTACTAAAAATGTCAAAACCTCCCATTCCAGGATGTCCTTTGCTAGCAAAATACAATTGGTTGTTTTCGGCTATAGTAGGAAATTGATCTTCTTCACTTGTGTTAATAGTAGTACCACAATTTATAGGATTGCCCCAACTACCATCGCTATTTTTTTCTGAGTACCAAAGATCAGTTTTACCACTTCCACCTGGCATATCACTGCTAAAGTAAAGCGTATTACCATCCTTGCTAAGTGCTGGATGACCAACAGAGTAGGCTTCTACATTATTGTAAGCAAAAGCAACAGGTTCCTGCCAAATTCCATTTATTAAAGTACTGCTGTAAATTTCAAGCCTTCTAGCACCATAAAAATTAGAGTTAGGGTCTTTTTTATGTACTATTTTTTCTTGATTAGTTACAGTAAAATAAGCAATTGTATAGTCAGAACTGAAGGTTATTGGGCCTACATGGTATTTGAATTGATTGAGCTCTTTTGAAAATTGTATAACATCACTTGTATTTGAATCATTTGGTGTATACTGATAAAGCTTAATGTAGGGGCGTCCTGTCCATCCATATTTTACTTTTTTATTGATTTCTCTACCAAATAAAGAATTCCTAAGAGAATCGGAAGCAAAAACAATACTTTTACCATTGTACATTGTTGGTCCCCATTCTGATGCCGAGGTGTTCACTTTTTGAAGGTTAGCGATCTTATTTGAAGAAGTTTTTTTGAGCCAAACCATTGCCGAGTCACATCCCATAATTCGAGCAGAAATATCTTTAGAATCGATTTGCTTGTACTGCATATATACTTCTTTTGCTTTGCTATAATTTCCTTGATTCTTTAAGATGTCGCCATAAAAAAGAAAAAAATCTTTACTTGCATCATTTCTTTGTGTAATTACTTGGTACCATTGTGATGCTTTGTCATAGTCATTCATCTCTTTATAACTGTAAGCTAACTTTTCTAATAGAACCGTTTTTACATTTTTTTTCTGTGCAAGTTTCTCATAAATCAATGACGCTTGTTTATATTGATTCCTATCAAAATATTCGTTGGCGACTTTAATTTCTGGCTTACGATCTTGGGCTGTTACACCTAGTGTGCTTATCACTATTAATAGTGCTACGTAGCATTTTCTATATCTATACATATTACTTTTTTTGTTAGGTTAAACAGATACTAAAAATAACGCGGGCTACTAATGCGTTCTGCTCTTTTTTTATTGAATAATAAAAAACCTATTGAGATTTCATGTGAGCCTTTCTGATAACTATCCAGTTTGCTGGTTGCAAAATCATAAGAATAACCTATTCTAAGGCGTTCGGTAGCATATATTTCAGTCATAAGACTAACAGCGTCCTTTTTTTCTAACCCTTTTTGTAAGTCATTTTTATTCCATAACTTGACTGCAGAACGGTATGATCCTCCAATCCAAAAACGTTCTCCAATTAAAAATAAAGCATTTAAGTCGATATTTGTAGGTCCTTTAAAATCATCTTTTATCATGAAGGATGGCTTTAACTTCACATCTTCAGAGATGGTTACCATAAATCCAGATGTTAAGTAATAATGCGGTACTTTGCGGGTAACGAGATAATCATAATTGTTTTTTCCTGTAAAGGCATCATCATATATGTTACTTGGAAAAATATTAAGCACAGACATCCCGACGTAAAAAGAAGGCTCATAATAGTAGATTCCAAAATTTGCATTGGGCTTTGTTGTACTGACTCTTCCTTCGGGAAGATTTGGATCTCCTTGATCGGTAGGTAATAATCGATCTCCATCGATAGAATATTGATTTACACCTAGACTAAGCCCTAGCGATAGTCGGCTATCATCTGCTGCATTCATTCTTATCCTGTAAGCATAAGAGGCGTAAAAGGACACCACATCTTGTGGACCTACACGATCCCAAGTAATTTGAGCACCGAGTCCTACAGTTTTATATCCCGAAATATTTGTCAGACCATCGACTGTAAGTGTACCTGTTTCAGGTGACCCAGGAAAGCTGACCCATTGTTTTCGATAGGTAGAATTGATATAAATATCTTCTTTATATCCTGCATATGCTGGATTTAGACTAAGTCCATTAAAGACATATTGGCTAAACTGTATATCTTGTTGCGCAATTGCTGTGAGGCCTGAAGTTACTAACCATACTAATAGCAAACATAACTTTAATTGCATTACACCATTTTTTGTCATAATATATAATTTTTTATATGAGCCTCGAATGCTTCGAGGCTCAAAATTTTCTGTTATTTCAATACTTCAATCCAACCGTTATAATCTTTATTTCCTTCAGCTGTTTTGAGTTTAAAGATGTAATAATATACACCTCCACTTAAACCATGTCCATTAAAACTATTATCATAATTCTCAGAATGATAAACCTCATTACCCCATCTGTTATAAATCATTAAGACAGAACCAGGATAATTGTCTAAACCTACAATAACAAAATTGTCATTTTTACCATCACCATCTGGAGTTATAACATTCGGAATGAAGATATCTGTAATAGCTGCAGGAATAGGTCGTGTAGCACAGGTTGTACATACCCTTGGTGTAGGATCAAGTGTGGTACTGATAGCACTAGCTGTATTGCTCAATGTGCCTTTAAAATCTATAGGTGTATCTACTGTTACTTCATAAATAGCTATTAAACCATTAGGTAAATCTAAGATCGTTTCATTAAGATTACCTGTCCCTGAAGTTTTCGGATAAGTTACACCTGGAGAAGGTAATGCTACCCAGCTACCTATAGTCGTTCCTGTAGGAGCATTATCCACAATTGTTATTGCTTTAGCATCACTAGGTCCAATATTGGTAACCACAATGCGATATACTACTGATTGTCCTGGTACAAACGAAGTTTGTGTTGGATCACTTAGTGTTTTCACTGTAGTAATATGTGCTAATGATGTTGGTATAAGTGGATCAGTCGTACAAGTTGTACACGGTCCAGGTGTTGGATCTGGAGTTGGTGTAGTTACTACTACTGTATTGCTTAATGTACCGATATAATCCGCTTGAGTTAAAACATCAACGTCATAAATAGCGACTAAACCATTTGCTAAAGTTAACAGGGTTTCATTTAAGTTCCCAGTTCCCGAAGCTTTCGGGTACGTTACCCCAGTAGACGGAATCGCAGTCCAACTGCTGATTGTTGTACCCGCTGGTGCATTATCTAAAATGTTAACTGCTGTAGCTGCATCAGGCCCTTGATTAGTAACCGTAATGCGGTAAGTTACCACATGACCAGGAGCAAAGGTTTTCTGTATTTGATCTTTCAGTGTTTTCACCGTATTTAAATGCGCTTGTACTATAGTTGGCGCAATAGGGGTAGTCGTACAAGTTGTACATGGTCCAGGTGTTGGATCTGGAGTTGTACTCGTTGCCGTAACAGCATTGCTCAACGTTCCTGTGAAATCCGCAGGGGTTTGAACCGTTACTTCATAAATAGCGACTAAACCATTTGCTAGAGTAACCAGCGTTTCATTTAAGTTCCCAGTTCCCGAAGCATTCGGATAGGTAACCCCAGTTGATGGCATTGCAGTCCAACTGCTGATTGTTGTTCCAGCAGGCGCATTATCAACAATTGATACCGCAGTTGCATCACTCGGACCATTGTTGGTCACTGCAATACGATACACTACTGCTTGTCCAGGAACAAACGAAGTTTGTGAAGGATTGCTAAGTGTTTTCACCGTATTTAAATGTGCTTGTGGTGTTGGCGTAATAGGGGTAGTCGTACAAGTTGTACATGGTCCAGGTGTTGGATCAGGAGTTGTACTCGTTGCTGTTACAGTATTGCTCAATGTTCCTGAGAAATCCGTAGGAGTTTGAACTGTTACTTCATAAATAGCTACTAAACCATTTGCTAACGTTGCTAGGCTTTCATTTAAGTTCCCAGTTCCCGAAGCATTCGGATAGGTAACCCCAGTTGATGGCATTGCAGTCCAACTGCTGATTGTTGTGCCAGCAGGCGCATTATCTACAATTGACACTGCTGTTGCATCACTCGGACCATTATTGGTCACTGCAATACGATATACTACAGCTTGACCAGGTATAAACGAAGTTTGTGTTGGGTCACTTAGTGTTTTCACCGTATTTAGATCTGCCTGTGGCGTTGGCGAAATAGGAGTGGTAGTACAAGTTGTACACGGTCCCGGAGTTGGATCTGGTGTTGGACTAGGTGTTGTACTTGTTGTCGTAACAGCATTGCTCAACGTTCCTGTAAAATCAGCAGGGGTTTGAACCGTTACTTCATAAATAGCTACTAAACCATTTGCTAACGTTGTCAGCATTTCATTTAAGTTTCCAGTTCCCGAAGCATTTGGATAGGTTACCCCAGTTGAAGCTATTGCAGTCCAACTGCTGATTGTTGTACCCGCAGGCGCATTATCAACAATTGATACCGCCGTTGCATCACTCGGACCATTATTAGTCACTGCAATACGATATACTACAGCTTGACCAGGTACAAACGAAGTTTGTGTTGGGTCACTTAGTGTTTTCACCGTATTTAGATCTGCCTGTGGCGTTGGCGAAATAGGAGTGGTAGTACAAGTTGTACACGGTCCCGGAGTTGGATCTGGTGTTGGACTAGGTGTTGTACTTGTTGTCGTAACAGCATTGCTCAACGTTCCTGTGAAATCCGCAGGGGTTTGAACCGTTACTTCATAAATAGCTACTAAACCATTTGCTAACGTTGCTAGACTTTCATTTAAGTTCCCAGTTCCCGAAGCATTCGGATAGGTAACCCCAGTTGATGGCATTGCAGTCCAACTGCTGATTGTTGTTCCAGCAGGCGCATTATCAACAATTGATACCGCCGTTGCATCACTCGGACCATTATTGGTCACTGCAATACGATATACTACAGCTTGACCAGGTACAAACGAAGTTTGTGTTGGGTCACTTAGTGTTTTCACCGTATTTAGATCTGCCTGTGGTGATGCTGGAATAGGATCGGTAGAACAAGTTGTACATGGTCCCGGAGTTGGATCTGGTGTTGGACTAGGTGTTGTACTTGTTGTCGTAACAGCATTGCTCAACGTTCCTGTAAAATCCGCAGGGGTTTGAACCGTTACTTCATAAATAGCTACTAAACCATTTGCTAGAGTAACCAGCGTTTCATTTAAGTTTCCAGTTCCCGAAGCATTTGGATAGGTAACACCAGTTGATGGCATTGCAGTCCAACTGCTGATTGTTGTACCCGCAGGCGCATTATCAACAATTGATACCGCAGTTGCATCACTCGGACCATTGTTGGTCACTGCAATACGATACACTACTGCTTGTCCAGGAACAAACGAAGTTTGTGTTGGGTCGCTTAGTGTTTTCACCGTATTTAGATCTGCCTGTGGCGTTGGCGAAATAGGATTGGTAGTACAAGTTGTACACGGTCCAGGCGTTGGATCTGGTGTTGGACTAGGTGTTGTACTTGTTGTCGTAACAGCATTGCTCAACGTTCCTGTGAAATCCGCAGGGGTTTGAACCGTTACTTCATAAATAGCTACTAAACCATTTGCTAACGTTGCTAGACTTTCATTTAAGTTCCCAGTTCCCGAAGCATTCGGATAGGTAACCCCAGTTGATGGCATTGCAGTCCAACTGCTGATTGTTGTTCCAGCAGGCGCATTATCAACAATTGATACCGCCGTTGCATCACTCGGACCATTATTGGTCACTGCAATACGATATACTACAGCTTGACCAGGTACAAACGAAGTTTGTGTTGGGTCACTTAGTGTTTTCACCGTATTTAGATCTGCCTGTGGTGATGCTGGAATAGGATCGGTAGAACAAGTTGTACATGGTCCCGGAGTTGGATCTGGTGTTGGACTAGGTGTTGTACTTGTTGTCGTAACAGCATTGCTCAACGTTCCTGTAAAATCCGCAGGGGTTTGAACCGTTACTTCATAAATAGCTACTAAACCATTTGCTAGAGTAACCAGCGTTTCATTTAAGTTTCCAGTTCCCGAAGCATTTGGATAGGTAACACCAGTTGATGGCATTGCAGTCCAACTGCTGATTGTTGTACCCGCAGGCGCATTATCAACAATTGATACCGCAGTTGCATCACTCGGACCATTGTTGGTCACTGCAATACGATACACTACTGCTTGTCCAGGAACAAACGAAGTTTGTGTTGGGTCGCTTAGTGTTTTCACCGTATTTAGATCTGCCTGTGGCGTTGGCGAAATAGGATTGGTAGTACAAGTTGTACACGGTCCAGGCGTTGGATCTGGTGTTGGACTAGGTGTTGTACTTGTTGTCGTAACAGCATTGCTCAACGTTCCTGTGAAATCCGCAGGGGTTTGAACCGTTACTTCATAAATAGCTACTAAACCATTTGCTAACGTTGCTAGGCTTTCATTTAAGTTCCCAGTTCCCGAAGCATTCGGATAGGTAACCCCAGTTGATGGCATTGCAGTCCAACTGCTGATTGTTGTGCCAGCAGGCGCATTATCTACAATTGCTACAGCCGTTGCATCACTCGGACCATTATTGGTCACTGCAATACGATATACTACAGCTTGACCAGGTATAAACGAAGTTTGTGTTGGGTCACTTAGTGTTTTCACCGTATTTAGATCTGCCTGTGGCGTAGGCGAAATAGGAGTGGTAGTACAAGTTGTACACGGTCCCGGAGTTGGATCTGGTGTTGGACTAGGTGTTGTACTTGTTGTCGTAACAGCATTGCTCAACGTTCCTGTAAAATCAGCAGGGGTTTGAACCGTTACTTCATAAATAGCTACTAAACCATTTGCTAAAGTTACTAGCGTTTCATTTAAGTTCCCAGTTCCCGAAGCATTTGGATAGGTAACACCAGTTGATGGCATTGCAGTCCAACTGCTGATTGTTGTGCCAGCAGGCGCATTATCTACAATTGCTACCGCCGTTGCATCACTCGGACCATTGTTGGTCACTGCAATACGATACACTACTGCTTGTCCAGGAACAAACGAAGTTTGTGTTGGGTCGCTTAGTGTTTTCACCGTATTTAGATCAGCTTGTGGTGTTGGCGTAATAGGATCAGTTGTACAAGTAGTACATGGTCCAGGAGTTGGATCTGGTGTTGGACTAGGTGTTGTACTTGTTGTCGTAACAGCATTGCTCAACGTTCCTGTAAAATCAGCAGGGGTTTGAACGGTTACTTCATAAATAGCTACTAAACCATTTGCTAAAGTTACTAGCGTTTCATTTAAGTTCCCAGTTCCCGAAGCATTCGGATAGGTTACCCCAGTTGATGGCATTGCAGTCCAACTGCTGATTGTTGTGCCAGCAGGCGCATTATCTACAATTGATACCGCCGTTGCATCACTCGGACCATTATTAGTCACCGCAATACGATATACTACAGCTTGACCAGGTACAAACGAAGTTTGTGTTGGGTCGCTAAGTGTTTTCACCGTATTTAGATCAGCTTGTGGTGATGCTGGAATAGGATCGGTAGAACAAGTTGTACACGGTCCCGGAGTTGGATCTGGTGTTGGACTAGGTGTTGTACTTGTTGTCGTAACAGCATTGCTCAACGTTCCTGTAAAATCAGCAGGGGTTTGAACGGTTACTTCATAAATAGCTACTAAACCATTTGCTAAAGTTACTAGCGTTTCATTTAAGTTCCCAGTTCCCGAAGCATTCGGATAGGTTACCCCAGTTGATGGCATTGCAGTCCAACTGCTGATTGTTGTGCCAGCAGGCGCATTATCTACAATTGATACCGCCGTTGCATCACTCGGACCATTATTAGTCACCGCAATACGATATACTACAGCTTGACCAGGTACAAACGAAGTTTGTGTTGGGTCGCTAAGTGTTTTCACCGTATTTAGATCAGCTTGTGGTGTTGGCGTAATAGGATCAGTTGTACAAGTAGTACATGGTCCAGGAGTTGGATCTGGTGTTGGACTAGGTGTTGTACTTGTTGTCGTAACAGCATTGCTCAACGTTCCTGTGAAATCCGCAGGGGTTTGAACCGTTACTTCATAAATAGCTACTGAACCATTTGCTAGAGTAACCAGCGTTTCATTTAAGTTTCCAGTTCCCGAAGCATTTGGATAGGTTACCCCAGTTGAAGCTATTGCAGTCCAATTGCTGATTGTTGTTCCCGCAGGCGCATTATCAACAATTGATACCGCAGTTGCATCACTCGGACCATTGTTGGTCACTGCAATACGATACACTACTGCTTGTCCAGGAACAAACGAAGTTTGTGTTGGGTCGCTTAGTGTTTTCACCGTATTTAGATCTGCCTGTGGCGTTGGCGAAATAGGATTGGTAGTACAAGTTGTACACGGTCCAGGCGTTGGATCTGGTGTTGGACTAGGTGTTGTACTTGTTGTCGTAACAGCATTGCTCAACGTTCCTGTGAAATCCGCAGGGGTTTGAACCGTTACTTCATAAATAGCTACTAAACCATTTGTTAACGTTGCTAGACTTTCATTTAAGTTCCCAGTTCCCGAAGCATTCGGATAGGTAACCCCAGTTGATGGCATTGCAGTCCAACTGCTGATTGTTGTGCCAGCAGGCGCATTATCAACAATTGATACCGCCGTTGCATCACTCGGACCATTATTGGTCACTGCAATACGATATACTACAGCTTGACCAGGTACAAACGAAGTTTGTGTTGGGTCACTTAGTGTTTTCACCGTATTTAGATCTGCCTGTGGCGTTGGCGAAATAGGATTGGTAGCACAAGTTGTACACGGTCCCGGAGTTGGATCTGGTGTTGGACTAGGTGTTGTACTTGTTGTCGTAACAGCATTGCTCAACGTTCCTGTAAAATCCGCAGGGGTTTGAACCGTTACTTCATAAATAGCTACTAAACCATTTGCTAGAGTAACCAGAGTTTCATCTAAGTTTCCAGTTCCCGAAGCATTCGGATAGGTTACTCCAGTTGAAGCTATTGCAGTCCAACTGCTTATTGTTGTACCCATAGGAGCAACATCTTGTATATTAACCGCTAAGGCTTCACTAGGACCATCATTGGTTACAGTGATTTTATATACTACAGCTTGTCCAGGAACAAACGAAGTTTGTGTAGGGGTCTTAGTGACTTTTGCAATCGTTAAATGTGCTCTAGGACTTGGTGTTGGAGTTGATGTTGAAGAGTCATTACCAGGAGTTGGATCATTTTCAGTTCCGGTAATAGATGCTGAGTTAGCATACGAACCAGTGGCATTTACTGTAGCAGTAATAGATAGCGTAGCTGTGGTTGCACCAGCTAAAGTACCGATGGTCCATTCTCCACTACCAGGATCGTATGTCGTACCAATTGGAGCAACGCTACTTACATAGGTATAACCAGCAGGTAGTAAATCAGTAACTGTAACTCCAGTTCCATCACTTGGGCCATTGTTGGTTGCAGCAAGACTAAACGTAACGGTACTTCCTACAGCAGGATTCGGATGATCAACTGTTTTTACAATAGAGCGATCAGATGTTGGCACAGCTATTGGAGTTGATGTCGAAGAATCATTACCAGGAGTTGGATCATTTTCAGTTCCATCAATAGATGCTGAGTTAGCATAAGGACCAGTTTTATTTACAGTAGCTGTAATAGTCAGCGTAGCTGTAGTTTCACCAGCTAAAGTACCAATATTCCATTTTCCACTAGCTGGGTCATAACTTGTTCCAATTGGTGCTACACTACTTATGTAGGTATAGCCAGCAGGTAACAAGTCAGTCACAGTAACTCCAGTTCCATCGCTTGGTCCATTATTGGTTGCAGCAAGGCTGAATGTTACCGTGCTTCCCACCGCAGGATTCGGATTGTCAACTGTTTTCACAATAGAACGATCAGATGTTGGAACAGCTGTTGGAGTAGATGAAGAACTATCATTACCAGGAGTAGGATCATTCTCAGTTCCAGTAATGCTAGCAGTATTTGCATAAGGACCAGTTTTATTTACAGTCGCTGTAATAGTGAGCGTAGCTGTGGTTGCACCAGCTAAAGTACCGATGGTCCATTCTCCACTACCAGAATCGTATGTCGTACCAATTGGAGCAACGCTACTTACATAGGTATAACCAGCAGGTAGTAAATCAGTGACTGTAACTCCAGTTCCATTGCTTGGTCCATTGTTGGTAGCCGCAAGACTAAATGTTACTGTGCTTCCCACCGCAGGATTACTATTATCGACTGTTTTCACAATAGAGCGATCCGATGTTGGTACAGCAGTTGGAGTAGATGTTGAAGAATCATTACCAGGAGTTGGGTCATTTTCAGTTCCAGAAATAGATGCAGTATTAGCATAAGGACCAGCAGGATTTACAGTCGCAGTAATAGTAAGTGTAGCTGTAGTTGCTGCGGTTAAGGTACCGATGGTCCATAATCCACTAGCAGAGTCATAACTTGTACCAATTGGAGCTATACTACTTACATAGGTATATCCAGCAGGTAGTAAATCAGTAACTGTAACTCCAGTTCCATTACTTGGTCCATTGTTGGTCGCTGCAAGACTAAATGTAACCGTACTTCCCACCGCAGGATTACTGTTATCTACTGTTTTTACAATAGTGCGATCTGAGGTTGGTACAGCAGTTGGTGTTGATGTTGAAGAATCATTACCAGGAGTTGGATCATTCTCAGTTCCAGAAATAGATGCAGTATTTGCATAAGTACCAGCTGCATTAACAGTCGCTGTAATAGTTAATGTTGATGTAGTTGCACCAGCTAAAGTACCGATGTTCCATAATCCATTTGTTGGATTGTAGATTGTTCCTATTGGAGCAACACTACTTACGTAGGTATATCCAGAAGGTAGTAAATCTGTTACAGTAACACCAGTTCCATCACTTGGGCCGTTGTTAGTTGCAAGAAGGCTGAATGTTACCGTACTTCCCACCGCTGGGTTTTGATTATCTACAGTTTTTACAATAGAACGATCAGAATTAGGAATTGGTGTAGGAGTTATAGTTGAACTATTATTTCCTGGGGTTGGGTCATTTTCAGTTCCATTAATAGAAGCTGTGTTAGCATAGGAACCCGTTGGAGCTACAGTAGCTGTTATGGTAAGAGTTGAACTAGCTCCATTTGTAAGTGCTCCAATAGTCCATAATCCAGTTGCTGGAACATATGAGGTTCCTGTAGGAGGTGTTGCTGAAACAAAAGTATAACCTGCCGGAAGAAGGTCAGTTACACTAATTCCAGTTCCATCACTAGGTCCTGAATTGGTTGCTACTAATGTAAACACTACATTACTGCCAACATTTGGCATTGTATTATCAACTGTTTTTGTAATTGAAACATCAGTTTCTTTGATGATAGTAGTACTTACAGAACTGCTATTATTAGCAAGGTTATAATCAGTTACACTAGCAGAAGAAGTTACTGTAGCATTGTTGCTTATAGTAGTTGCACTTGTGGAGGCGCTTACCGTACCATTGATAGCAATAGTAATGTAATTTGAGGCACCAGCAGTAATATTTCCGGTTAATTGTATCGTATTACTACTACCAGAAGAAATTCCGTTTATAGTAGCCACACCGCTTGCAGTAGCTGTCCAGTTTATATTCTCTACATCAGATGGAATCAAATCTTGGATAGTTAATCCTTGAACATCAACAGGACCAGCATTGCTTACTTTAATGCTGTAGGTAATAGGAGTACCAGCCGTAGCAGTTTGTGGACCACTTTTTTGTATAATTAGGTCGGTAGACTGATTGGTTGATGTTGTTACAGAACTTTCCATAACATTACCTGCTGTAACAGTCACTGTATTGGTAAATGAACTTAATGCATTAGAACTTACAGTACCATGTACTACTATTGTTAATGCCGTTAAAGGATTACCATCCGCAGGAATATCTCCTGAAGTTGCAACAGTATTGGTCGTTCCAGACGTTGCACCTGTAATTGTAGCTCCACCACCAGCAACAATATTCCAGTCAGATACAATTACTGATGTAGGAACATTATCTTGAATAATAGCATCAGTAATATCTCCCGCTCCACCATTTGATACAACAATAGTATAGGTAATTGGATCATTGATATTTATGGATGTTGGACCATTTTTAGAAACTCTTAATAAAGGGGAATTGCTTACCACAGTTGGTATAGTGCTGGTATTATTAGCCAATTCTGGGTCGGTTACAGGACTTAAAGCTTGGAAATTAGCAGTAGCTGTATTAGAGAAATTGGAATTATCAGGAGTCGCTGGGTTTATAAGTCCAGTTACAGTAATTTCAATAACGCCAGTAGTAGCAGGAATATCACCAATAAGATTAATATTTCCAGTGCCATTCATAGCACTCAATGTTGCCCCATTTTGGACTGTAGCTGTCCAAGTAGGATTTAAAACTTGGCTAGGAATGTTATCTAGAATATTTATACCTGGTGCATTACTTGGTCCATCATTAATAACACGTAAGGTATATGAAATCATATCTCCTGCTCCAATATTAGCAGGTCCCGACTTTGTGATTCGCACATTGGCTATTCTACTCACATTGGTAGTAACACTGCTTGATGCAGGAGTAGCATCAGTTACGCCAGTTTCAGGAGTTGCAGTAGCAGTATTTACTAATGTGCTTCCTGCAAAATCACCATTGATTTTTCCAGTAATGGTTACAGATATAGATGCATTACCAGTAGCAGGTATAGCGGCTAATAGATTTACATTTCCTGTTCCAGAACTAGCGCCTGAAACATTGGCACCATTTAGTGCCGTTGCGGTCCAGTTTACTGTACTAATGTCTAAACCAGCTGGTAACATGTCTTCTATAGTTACTGCATTGGCATCTGCTGGACCTAAATTAGTAATGGTTAAATTATAGTCTACAAGATTACCTGCATAGGCATTAGTTGGCCCAGTTTTTTGAATTTGAATGTCCGCCTCTCTTCCTATAGTTGTTGTTATAGTATTGGAAGTAATTATTGGACTTCCCGTTGCTGTAACACTAGCAGTATTAGATATGCTTGTTACTGTAGATGAGGAAGGTACTGTTCCTGTAATTGTAATAATAATTTGATTATTACTACCACTTGGGATATCTCCTGTTACACTTAGTGTATTACCAGTTCCAGTCGCACCATTCGAAATGGTTGCTGTCCCTTGCGCAACAGCAGTCCAGCTCACATTTACTAGCGAAGCAGAAACATTATCAGAGATGGTCTGAGCTAATGCATTTCCTGTTCCACTATTATTTGCAGTTAATGTGTACGTAACTATATTTCCAGCACTGCTGTTTGAAGGTCCAGTTTTTGAAATTTGTACATTAATAGGGGTAGGTGTTACACTAGCCATGTTATTGTCGGGAGTAGGGTCATTTTGATCTGCATTTATAGTAGCAGTATTTGTATAATTACCCGTAGGGTTTACAGTTGCAGTAATTGTTAAGGTAGCATTTGTATTTGCATTAATATCATTAAGTGACCAAACACCAGTACCTGAATTATAAGTTCCTGCTGAAGGTGTTGCAGACACAAAGGTATATCCTGAAGGCAATAGGTCATTAACAGAAACACCTGTAGCATTACTTGGTCCGGCATTGGATGCAGTCAATGTAAAGACAACGTTATTTCCTGTATAAGGTGAAGCTGTATCTACTGTTTTGGTAATATTTAGGTTGGAAGAAGCTACTGGGGTTGGAGTTATAGTTGAACTATTATTTCCAGGTGTAGGATCATTTTCCGTTCCATTAATGGTTGCAGTATTTGCATAAGGTCCTGACGCGTTAACAGTAGCAGTAATATACAGCGTAGTAGTAGCACCATTGGATAATGCTCCAATATTCCATACACCAGTTCCCGAAGTATAAGTAGTTCCTTCGGAAGCATCTGAACTAACATAGGTATAACCCGCTGGAAGTAAATCAGTAACAGTTATTCCTGTTCCATCACTTGGTCCATTATTGGTGGCTAGTAATCTGAAAATAACAGTATTGCCTACGGTTGGGTTTGAATTATCAACAGTTTTTACAATCGAACGATCAGTAGTAGCTGTAGGTATTGGCGTAATTGTACTGGTATTATTTCCAGGAGTAGGATCATTTTCGTTTCCATTGATAGAAGCAGTATTAGCATAAGGACCAGTTGCATTAACAGTTGCAGTAATTGTCAATGTAGCATTTGCTCCATTTGCTAATGTTCCAATATTCCATATACCAGTTCCTGACGTATAAGTCGTACCTGCTGGAGGAGTTGAACTTACGTATGTATAACCAGCTGGAAGTAGGTCGGTAACTGTAACTCCAGTACTAGCACTTGGTCCATTGTTGGTAGCTACTAGCGTAAATACTACATTGCTACCAACGGCAGGTGTTGTATTATTAACAGTTTTTACAATTGAGCGATTAGTAGTCGCTGTAGGGTTAGGAGTAATTGTACTCGTATTATTCCCAGGAGTTGGATCATTCTCATTTCCATTAATAGAGGCTGTATTAGCATAAGAACCAGTTGCATTAACAGTCGCAGTAATAGTTAATGTTGCATTGGCACCATTTGCTAATGTTCCAATATTCCATACACCAGTTCCTGATGCATAAGTCGTTCCTATTGGCGGGGTTGAACTAACATAAGTATAGCCAGCTGGTAACAAGTCGGTAACAATAATTCCAGTACTTGCACTTGGTCCGTTATTGGTCGCTACAAGTGTAAATACTACATTGCTACCAACGGCAGGTGTTGTATTATTGACTGTTTTTACAATAGATTGATCACTTACGGATGTTGGAACAGGAGTTACAGTAGAAGTACTATTTCCAGGTGTAGGATCATTTTCTGTTCCATTGATAGAAGCCGTATTAGTATAATTTCCAGTTGCATTTACGGTTGCCGTTATAGTTAATGTTTTAGTATTTCCATTAGCCATATTTCCAATAGTCCACAGTCCAGTTGCTGGAACATAGGTGGTACCAGCAGGTGGAGTAGATGAGACGTAGGTATACCCACTTGGTAATATATCAGTAACGACTACTCCAGTAGAAGGACTTGGTCCGTTGTTAGTAGCAATTAGAGTAAATATTACAGTACTTCCAACAGCTGGAGTTTGATTATTGATAGTTTTGACTAATGAGCGGTCGGTAGTAGGTACAGGTATAGGAGTAGTTGTACTTGTATTATTCCCAGGCGTAGGATCATTTTCTACTCCGTTAATTGTTGCAGTGTTAGCATAAGATCCAGTCGCGTTAACGGTAGCAGTAATAGTTATAGTACTACTAGCACCATTAGAAAGTGTTCCTATATTCCAAATTCCATTAGTTGAATTGTAAGTTGTACCTATTGGAGGAGTTGAGCTTACATAGGTATAACCAGCAGGCAATATGTCAGTCACAGTTATTCCTGTTCCATTACTTGGTCCATTATTTCTAGCTACCAATGTAAAAACAACATTGTTACCAACAGCAGGTGTTGCATTATCAACAGTTTTTACAATAGAGCGGTCGGTAGTAGGTACAGGTATAGGAGTAATTGTACTCGTATTATTCCCAGGAGTTGGATCATTCTCATTTCCATTAATAGAAGCAGTATTAGCATAAGGTCCAGCCGCATTTACAGTTGCAGTAATAGTTAATGTTGCATTGGCACCATTTGCTAACGTTCCAATATTCCATACACCAGTTCCTGAAGTATAAGTAGTTCCTATTGGAGGAGTTGAACTTACATAAGTGTAACCAGCTGGTAGCAAGTCTGTAACTGTAATTCCAGTACTAGTACTTGGTCCGTTATTGGTCGCTACAAGTGTAAATACTACATTACTACCCACAGCAGGGGTTGTATTATTGACTGTTTTTACAATAGATCGATTAGTTACAGCTGTTGGAATTGGTGTAACACTACTAGTATTGTTTACCGATATAGGATCTGATTCAATACCTGAAATTACACCTGTGTTAGTATAGGTTCCAGTTGCATTTACAGTTGCAGTTATTGTTAGTGTTCGGGTAGCCCCATTTGTCATGGTTCCAATAGTCCATAGTCCATTTACTGGAGTATAGGTAGTACCTGCTGGCGGGGTAGATGAAACGTAGCTATAGCCATTTGGTAATATATCAGTAACGACTACTCCTGTAGAAGGACTCGGCCCATTGTTAGTAGCATTTAGAGTGAAAATTACTGTACTTCCAACAGGAGGAGTTTGGTTATCGATAGTTTTTACTAAAGAGCGGTCGGAAGAAGGAATAGGTATTGTAGTTGCTGTTGAACTATTATTTAGAGGAACAAGATCGGTTTCTATTCCGTTTATAGTAGCAGTGTTAGCATATGAACCTGATGCATTAACAGTAGCAGTAATTGTTAGGGTAGAATTAGTCTCATTTGCAAGTGACCCTATGTTCCAAATTCCGGTTGCCGAATTATAAGTAGTTCCTATAGGAGGAGTTGAGCTTACATAGGTATAACCTGCAGGCAACAAATCAGTAACAGCTATTCCTGTTCCATTACTTGGTCCATTATTTCTAGCTACCAATGTAAAAATAACATTACTACCCACAACAGGAGTAGCATTATTTACAGTTTTAACTATCGATCGATCAGTAATGGATACCGGAATAGGAGTTACTGTAGAACTGTTATTTCCTGGAGTAGGATCACTTTCGGTACCAGTTATAGTAGCAGTATTAGCGTAAGGCCCTGTTGCTTTAACAGTAGCAGTAATAGTTAATGTTGCATTGGCACCATTTGGCAGTGTTCCAATATTCCATACACCAGTTCCAGACGTATAAGTAGTTCCTATTGGGGGAGTTGAACTAACATAGGTATATCCAGCTGGTAGTAAGTCTGTAACAGTAACTCCAGTACTTGTGCTTGGTCCGCTATTGGTAGCTATCAATGTAAAAACAACAGGAGTTCCTACAGCAGGGGCGGAGTTATTGACTGTTTTTACAATAGAACGATCACTTACAGGCGTTGGGATTGGGGTAACACTACTAGTATTGTTTACAGATACAGGATCTGTTTCAACTCCAGCAATAGAAGCTGTGTTAACATAGCTTCCTATTGCATTTACAATTGCAGTGATTGTTAGTGTTCGGGTAGCTCCATTTGTCATGGCTCCAATAGTCCATAGTCCAGTTGCTGGAATATAGGTAGTACCAACTGGTGGGGTAGATGAAACATAAGTATAACCACTTGGCAATATATCAGTAACAACTACTCCAGTAGTGGCGCTTGGCCCGTTGTTAGTCGCATTTAGAGTAAATATTACTGTACTTCCAACAGCTGGAGTTTGATTATTGATAGTTTTTACTATTGCTCTATCAGTTGAAGGTACAGGCACTGGGGTAATAGTTACAGTGTTGTTAAGCTGATTAAGATCATTTTCATTACCTGTAACTGTTGCCGTATTAGCATATGGACCCGTAGCATTAACAGATGCTGTAATGGTCAAAGTAGCAGAAGCAGCATTAGTTAACCCACCAATTGTCCACAATCCAGTAGCAGATGCATAGCTTGTACCAGATGAAGCAGTGGAGCTTATATAGGTATAACCTGCTCCAAGCAGGTCGGTAACAGTTACTCCTGTGCTTGCATTAGGGCCATTGTTAGTAGCAACAACGGTGAAAACAACATTTGACCCAACAACAGGAAGTGGTTTGTCAACCACTTTTGTAACTGCTAAATCTGTTATCGGATTATAGGTACCAATAGCAATTGCCGTGATAGTCGAAATTGCAGGAATAGTACCAGTTAAAGTACTACCATTAGTATTGCCCGTAGCTTTAGAACTGCCACTCAGATCAATCCATGCTAAGCCATTCCAACCTACAAGCCGTAAATTAGCAGCTGAACTAAATCCACTAACATCTGGAATAGATGCAGTAACAGTAAGTCCGTTTACATTACTACCTATAAAAGGTACCCAATCCCAGAATCCTACAGGACTTACTGCTGTTAGGCCAGGTCCTATTAGATTTGTATTATGTACAACCCCATCTGTAGGATCAATAACAGTTGAAGGATTTCCGCTAAACCAAGCAACACCCAATTGGGTTGAAGCATTTGTGGGTGCAGAAATACTCAGAGTACGTAAAGTAGTAGGATCACCTACAGGAAATACAAAGGCAGTATTTCCTATCTTAGATACATATCCATCTACATGAGCTGCATTGGTTGCCCCAATCCAGCTCGATCCTGGAACAAATGTAACGTATCCTTGAGGGCTTGTTCGTTTTGTGACAATAGTGCCGGATTGAAAATTATGTTGGGCATAAATGGCCATAACGCCTGTGCCATCCACATAAGTATTCCCATAACTTCCTGATTGTGCATTTAGTTGTGTAGCCACTAAGAACAATGGCAGCAAACCAAAATATGCAAACAGTTTTTTATAAATAGAGGTTGATACCATAACTTTTTAGGATTAAGTTTAATATAATTTTAAACATAAGAAAAGGGAGATTTAGCTTTAATGCAACTAGCTGTTGTGTTAACAACAGCGCATTTTGCAACATTATAATAAGCGTTGAATATAAAGTTGTACCCCTTGTGAAAAGAGAACAGATGTACCTACAGTTACGTTTCCTCCTTGTCCCCATCCGATATTAAAATTAAAGGATCTAGTTGCATTGAGAGTAGTAGTATAATTTATGGAGCCACCATGCACTTGACTGAAAGTTGGAGAGTTGTTATGAATCCTTTGTGAACCTGAAGTTGCTGGGAAATCATAGAAATAACTATTTACGAATTGGGCGGTTGAATTAGGTATTGAAGCTTCATATACTAATGTAATAGTATAAGTACCTGCTGGTAATGTAATACTTGAGGTTGAAGGAGTGAATGTGCTACCTAATATTGTATTTACCAGTACAGCACCATTTGGGAAATTATAGCTTCCTCCATTTCCACCTCTAGGGACAGTTATAGAACCGGTAAGTCCAATAACGAGTACACTCGGTTTTGCAACTGCTAAAGTTCTTAAATTACCATTAGTATCAGCAGATACCAACAAATCGGTATTGGCGCCAGTGGGTAAAGAACGCACTCTTGCATTACCATTAATATCTAATGTAGCCGAAGGAACAAATGTAGTTGTTGAAGTAAGTCCTACTCCAACATTTCCTGCATGATATATATTCTGAGCATTAGTAGTTGCTGGTGTATTAGTTGCTGCATCGTACCAAGGTTCTGTTGCAGTTGCTATTGATTGGTTTAACATCGGTACCCATTGTGTTCCGTCATTATAGTAATAACCCGGTGTAACTCCAGTTATACCAGCCCCAGCAGTAGCAGTATTGTATACAGACATACCAGCGACGTGAGCTGTCAATGGACTAAAAGAACTAGTACTTGACAATGTTACACGAGGCAATAGTAATCCTTTTGTTGTACTCTCTAGTTCTAGTACAGAATTAGTATTTATTGTAGTAGGATTTGCACCTACTTTGACTTGAGCTGTCATATAAAAAGAAAGCATCAAAACTGCTATAAGTAACATTAATTTTTTTTTCATAATAATATAGTTTAGGAATAAGGTAGGTCGTGTGTTATATATTTTGGTTGAAAAACAAAAGATTTAATAGTGCTAGAATAGACGTTCAATATAGAGTTGTACTCCTTTAGAAAAAGTAACGGGAGCTCCTGTAGGGACATTTCCAGCTAGTCCCCAGCCAATAGCAAAAGGAAACGTAGCAGTAGCATCTAGCGTTGTATTATAGGAGATTGTGCCTCCATGAGACATTAATGTGGTGGGAGTGTTGGAATAGATTCTTTGTGTAGTTCCACCACTTTTAGGAAAATTAAAAAAATAACTACTTATTAAAGTCCCCGATCCCGATACAGTACCTTCATAAACAAGTCTGATGTTATAATTTCCAGATGGTAAAGTAATTGTCGACCCAGTAAAGCTGGCATTTTCTATTGTATTAAGTACTACTGTACCATTTGTAAAAGTATAGGAATTTCCTGCAGCTCCACGTGTAGTGCTTATACCTGCCAATACTCCAATTACACATACACTAGATTTTGATGCTGCAATGGTTCGTAAATTACCGTTAGCGTCTGCGCTTAATAATAAATCGGAGACCGCACCAGTAGGAAGACTTCGTATTCGTGAAGTTCCATTAACGTCTAAGGTAGCCGATGGCGTAAAGGTAGTTCCTGAGTTAAGAGCTATACCGACATCTCCATCGTGATATATGTTTTGTGCATTTGTAGTAGCGGGAGTATTGGTTGCACCATCGTACCAAGGTTCCAATGCCTTAATATTAGCTAAATTCAAAATACGTACCCATTGCGTTCCGTCATTATAATAATAGCCAGGACTTACAGCTGTAGTTCCAGAACCAGCAGTAGCTGTGTTGTAAACCGTCATCCCTTGTGCATGTAGGGTAAGTGGAGCGAATGAACTAGTACTGGTTAATGTAACACGAGGTAGTAGCATTCCTTTTGAAGTACTTTCCAATTCCATAAGTGAATTGGAATTGATTGTATTAGGATTATCACCAACTTTTACCTGTGCTATTGCAGAAAATGTGAGCATCCATAGCATAATGACTAAAGTGTATTGTTTTTTCATTTACATGTAGATTATAATTGGTTTTACTTTTATGTTTATAACAGCTTGATTTTTAATTACAAAAAAAAATAAGTCTCTATTTGTGAGGTGATTTTTTTCGACATAGAAAACCCTGTAGGAAATTATCCTAGTTGTTAATATCGATATGATTTTTGCTGATTTTTTGATACGGCAATGCAATAGCAAGCCTATCTTAAAAGAAGATTAGCTACTAGAGACTCAAGTTGGTTGGGGAATTAACCAAATTTTGATAAATGGAATTTTGGATAATAAAGAGTAACATTTTGCCATAGTAGGTTTTTTAAGTTAAAGTAGGGGCTTTAGGCATAATCTATTTTAGAAAAGATTTGCACTACAAAAAAAATGGTATGATTTTTATTTTAACATGTTCACAGAATAAATATGATATAACTTTCTTTTGTATTAAAAAGTGGTATTTCGAGAAAGCTTTAACTGCTGATTTTAAGTTTATAATTTTTAAAATCAATTTATAATATGAATTTTGAACGTATTTGGGACTTAGAACTTACTGCGTATTATACTTAATTTTATAAAGTGGAGATTAATGGTTAATTATCTAAAGATAAGTTATTTATGTGTTCTCGATAATTTAACAAGTGTTAATTTTATGTTAATGTTAACATTTCTTACTAATTGAGTTTATAATAGTAAGCTCAGACCATGAGAAATATTCTTGAATAGAGCACTTTTTTTAAGTAGTATTTTAGATTATATGTTTAAGAATATTTTTTTTTCAAATAACTATGAATCTTCAATACTCCTTGATACATACTGATAGAAAATTTTATTTCAGGTAGGATAAATAAACAAATACCTCATTAACTCATTAAATTTTTTACTCTTAGTTTTGGTTAGTTAAATTGTTTAATTAGTTCAACTAAATCATATTGTTTATTTACCTGAATAAAAAGAAATGAGTTTCAAATTTTGATATTTATTCATTGTTTATTTAGTAATGTTTAAATGGAGGGATTTTTGCTCAACATAATAAAAAATTGATTTATACACTTTCAGTTTGTACTTTTGCAAGTATGAATGATAACTTTATAAATGAATATTTTGGGATAGGAATTCAAAACGGAAAAACGCCTGAGAATTTAGGTGTTTTGTGGCGATCTGCTCAAAACTTAGGGGCTACTTTTATATTTACAATAGGTAATAGATATGCCAAACAAGCTAGTGATACTCATGATGCAGTAAAAGCAATACCTTATTTTCATTATGATACTTTTGAAGCTTTCTTTGAAAACTTGCCTAAAGGAGCGCGATTGGTCGGAGTCGAATTAGACGATAAAGCATCCGATTTAGAAACTTTTGAACACCCAAGACGTTGCGTTTATTTATTAGGAGCAGAAGATCATGGCTTATCAAGAAAGGTAATGGATAAATGCCATAATCTAGTTAAATTTAAATCAGAGAAAAGCTTAAACGTGGCCGTGGCAGGAACTATTATTATGTATGACCGGAACTTGTCTAAACCACGCTCTTAAACAAAAGTTCATTTCAAATATGAAATAAAAAAGCCTTTAAAAATCTATTTTTAAAGGCTTTTTACAGTTTACAGTTTACAGTTTACAGTTTACAGTTTACAGTTTACAGTTTACAGTTTACAGTTTACAGTTTACAGTTTACAGTTTACAGTTTACAGTTTACAGTTTACAGTTTACAGTTTACAGTTTACAGTTTACAGTTTACAGTTTACAGTTTACAGTTTACAGTTTACAGTTTACAGTTTACAGTTTACAGTTTACAGTTTACAGTTTACAGTTTACAGTTTACAGTTTACAGTTTACAGTTTACAGTTTACAGTTTACAGTTTACAGTTTACAGTTTACAGTTTACAGTTTACAGTTTACAGTTTACAGTTTACAGTTTACAGTTTACAGTTTACAGTTTACAGTTTACAGTTTACAGTTTACAGTTTACAGTTTACAGTTTACAGTTTACAGTTTACAGTTTACAGTTTACAGTTTACAGTTTACAGTTTACAGTTTACAGTTTACAGTTTACAGTTTACAGTTTACAGTTTACAGTTTACAGTTTACAGTTTACAGTTTACTTTTTGAATATAGTTTTCCCTTCTTTGATGGTTTCTAATACCTTAATATCTTTTAATTCAGTTGGATTTACTGTAAGTGGATTTTTGTCTAAAATTACAAAATCTGCCAATTTTCCATTTTTAAGAGAGCCTTTCAAATTTTCATCAAAATACTCGTAAGCAGCATTTATGGTAATGGCTTGTAAAGCTTGATAAGGAGTTGCTCTTTCGGCTTCACCAATTACTTTATCAGTTCTAGAAGTACGATTTACAGCTGTCCAAACAGTAAATAAAGGATTGATAGGTGTTACTGTAGCATCAGAATGGTTTGTGTATTTCAATCCCATTTTAGCAGCTGTAGCTATCGGACTTAAGAAAAACGCTCTATCTTTTCCTAAATTCTCTACGTGTACATCTCCCCAAAAATAGGCATGATTAGTAAAAAAAGAAGGTTCAATTTTATATTTTTTATAGATTTCTAATTGGTCAGGACGAACAAATTGAGAATGAATAGCTATAGTTCTTCGGTCTTTATCCAATGGTTGTTTTAACTCTTTACAAGCATATTCGTGTGCTTTAATAAGCATATCAATAGTAGCGTCGCCATTACAATGAATAAAAATCTGATTGTCATTAGCGTAAGCAGTTTTAAAGATTTTGTTCAATGCATCTTGTGACAGACTAGGAAGACCTCTACAGTCATGTGCACAGTCTGGAACAGGAGTTAAAAATGGTTTTGTAAAATAGGCTGTTTTTCCTTGTGGAGAGCCATCTGCAACAATTTTTGTTCCTTGTACCTTAAATTTATTCTTGTACTGTTTAAAATGAATAGAAGTATCGGCTACATTTTTATCTAAATCGGTGTATCCTGCCAATGAAATTAAATCAATTTTTAGTTTACCATCAGCTGCTTGTTTTTTGAAAAAATCTATTGTATTGCGGTCTGTCATTCCATCTTGTGCAGTCGTAAGGCCATTTTCTGCGTAATAATTTTGAGTCTTATCAAAAAATTCGGCTTGTTTAGTACTAAGTATTTTAAGCAAATTGCTCACAAAAGGATACATGGCAGTTTCCTGTACCAATCCGTTTGGTTCTTTTGAATTTGGGAAACGACCTATATTTCCCCCTGCAGGGTTTGGAGTGTCTTTAGTTACATTCATTTCTTTTAGTCCCAAAGAATTAGCAACTCCCATATGTCCGCTGGTATGCTGTAGATAAACAGGGTTTTTAGGAAAAATAGCATCTAACTCCGTTTTGTTTGGGTGTCGCTTTTCAGCCAATTGGCTTTCGTCATATCCCCATCCAAAAACCCATTCGCCATCTTTTATTTTGTTATCTGCTTTATATTTTTTTAATGCTTCTAACATCTTTGGGATACTCGAAATAGTACCAACTGGAGGAGGATTTAAATCAACTTGGCCCATAGTATTTGAAACCATCCCAAAATGACTGTGAGGATCTATAAATCCAGGTAGCAAAGTTTTGCCATCTAAATCTACTTTGTTACTTTCTGGAAATGATTTTTCTGCTTCTTTAAGAGTACCAACAAAGACAATTTTTCCATTTTGCTCTACTACTGCTTCAGCATAATTAGCTTCGTCAGTTTCCATAGTTATAATGTGTCCATTATAGTACAATTTAGTTTCAGAAGTTTGTTGATCGCTTAAATTCTTGTTTTCTTTTTTTCCACAACTAATTAATAGTATCAAGGATAGAATAAGGAGTGATGTTTTTGTCATTTTAGTCATCAGTTTTAATTTATTAAATAAGATTACTTAACAATGCCAAAAACACTTTTTAGTTTTGTGAAATGGCAATTTTTTATACTAAATTTAGAATAGTATAAATTTTATGTGGTTGTATTCCACTAAGATACAAATGTTTTTTGTAAGATACTATATTTTAATCTTTAAGAATAGAAGTGTTTTCTTAAGATAGTGTTCTACTTAAGATTAGGATGAAAATAAAAGAGTAAAAAACAGTATGGATATTTAAAAAGGTGGTAGTTCTATTAAGTTAAGAATAAGGATTTATGTTTAATAAATTTGAAGTCTCAGTTCCGTACTTATTTCTAGTTGTTTTCAGTCAACCGTGGCTTCGTTTTTGTGCCTTTTAGATACAACGAAGCCTTAGCAGTTGTTGGTCATTTTTTAGTTGTATTTTTTAAAAAATGAGGTAAATGATTTGTATAATTCTTCAGGAGCTTCGGATGGTATGTTGTGTGAAGTATTCTTTATGTAAACAAGTTCTTTATTTTTCTTAGGAACATTTTTAAGCGCTTTATAAATCATTCTACCAGATTCAATACCTATTGCATAGTCGAATTCTCCTTGAATGATTAAGATTGGCGTTTTGATAATAGCAATTTCATTTAAAATATTAAGATTATTATATGCTTCTTGGCCATGGAATACTCCGTTGATATATTCAAATCGTCCCATTACTTTTTCTAAAAGTTCGGGAGTATATTTATTTCTGGTATAGAAATCAGGATTTTTCAATAGTTCGTCAATTTTTACTTTCTTTTCAGGTTGTGCCCAATAGACATCAAAACCCAAGTCTTTTGGGAAATTATATCTTATTGTGTCCATGTCAGCAAAGAAATCTTTAAAACCACTTTTTTCTATAACGTCTAACTTTTTTAAAATGTCTTTATATCTGATTATTTTGTTCGGGTCATTAGTTTTCTTGATAAGATTATTTGCCAACTTTTTTTCATGATTGATTAAAGCAAAGTTATTGTTTTGAATGTTTGCTGTACCTGAATTACTAATAAATGAATTGATTTTTTCTTGATGTTTTATCAAATACAAGAAACCAAATGTACCACCCCAAGAAGAGCCCAAAAGGTTTATTTTTTTATTCGGGTATTTATCTTTTATATAATCCACAACAAGATCTAAATCTTTAACAAATTGTTCTGTTGTAAGCATCGTTTTGTCTTTCCATTCATCTGATTTACCACTTCCTCTTTGGTCAAAATAAACAACCAAATAATCTTTTTCAAATACGTCTCTAAAAAATTCATGGTCAACATTAAAAGCACCTGGGCCACCGTGTAATGTTATGATTATGGGCTTGTCAGGATTACCAATTACTCTTGTATAAAGGTTTGTTTTTTCTATTGGAATAAAAAATTCGGTATCAATTTGTTCATTTGATGACTGACTTTGTTTTTGTGCGTCACAAGTATTTGAAAATAAAAAAGAGATTATTAGAATAAATAAAAGGAATTGTTTCATTGGTTTTTTAGGGTTTAGTTAAATTGCTACTTGCATCCGTTTATGAAAAAATAGTTTAGTCCCTTCAAAAGTAGCTGAATTATTTCGATAATAAAATAAAGTTATATGTTGAATTATATTGTAAACCAGAGGAATACTGAGTAATTAATTTTGGTTTCAAATGAAAATGGGATGTTTAATAACGCTTTTGTATTGAGTTCAAGGCCTTGATTAAGCTAGATATTAATAATGGCATTGGTACTATTGTTTAAAAAAAATGTTAGTCATTATAAAAAAAAGTATCTTTGTCTCCGAAATGAAATTTTTAAATCAAATATTACGTCTTCCTTTTTTCAGCACTTATTATAAAATATATAATAGTTGCTCGGATAGGTATGTGATTTTGTCAAGTTGAATCAATAAGTAAAGGATTTTATAAATACCCCAAAGCCCGAGCGTAAGCTCGGGCTTTTTTATTTTAAATAATATGCAAACAATCAAGAATTTAAAAGAAAATGTAGCAATTATTCTTCCAGAAAATGGATTGGAAGAAAAGTTAGCACAAGTAAAAAAAGAAAATAGAAAACTGATTATTAAACTCGGTTTTGATCCCACGGCGCCTGATTTGCATTTGGGACACGCTGTAGTGCTGAAAAAATTGAAAGAATTTCAGGATTTGGCACATCAAATTGTAATTTTGGTAGGAAGCTTTACCGCTAGAATTGGTGATCCAACAGGGAAAAATAAGAGTAGAAAACCGTTATCTATAGAAGATGTTCAGCATAACGCGACAACATATATCAGTCAGTTATCACAGATAATAGACGTAACAAAAGCAGATATTGTCTATAATTCAGAATGGTTAGATGAGTTACCATTTTCGGAAGTAGTTCAGTTATTGTCGAAAGTTACCGTAGCCCAGCTCATGCACAGAAACGATTTCAACAAGCGTTTTACAGACAACACACCAATAGCGATGCATGAATTAGTTTACCCGATATTGCAGGCATTTGACTCTGTAAAGATCAAGGCTGATATTGAAATGGGAGGTACCGATCAACTTTTTAATTGCACAATGGGACGACAGTTACAGGAAACTTTTGAGATGAGTCCACAAATAGTAATGTGCATGCCATTACTTAGAGGATTAGACGGGAAAGAGAAGATGAGTAAATCATTAAATAATATTATCGGATTGACAGATGAACCTAACGAAATGTTCGGAAAAACAATGTCTATTCCCGATAGTCTGATTGAGGAGTTTTTGGATTTGGCAACCGATTTTTCCATTGAAGAAAAACAGGAAGTAAAACAAAGATTAGAAGGCGGAGAAAATCCGATGAACATAAAAAAAAGCATCGCTAAAAACATCATTACGCAATACCATAATGAAGCGGAAGCTCAAAAAGCAGAAGTTTTTTTTACCAAGCAATTCCAAAATAAAAACTTTGAGGAAAAGAATTTTGAAGCCGTACTACTTTCTTCGGTGCAGACTGAAAATGGAAAGATTGGTTTGATTGATTTATGTTTACATTTGAAGGAAGGACTCTCAAAATCGGCAATAAGACGTCTTATCGAAAGCGGTGCCGTTCAAATAGACAACATTAAGAATACAGAACCTTACACTATTATTGAATTAAAAATGGGAACTAAGATTAAGATAGGGAAGAGGGCATTTTACGAACTAAGATAATCGGTGCTATTTATCCTATTTTGAATGATGAAAATTTAAGATAGCATGAAATCAAATTAATTGTAAATATTCTCTCCTTTAGATATGAAGACAAAAAAGCATATTATTCAAGTCCAACAACATGACAAGAATATTCCAATAGAGTTTTTCAGAATTAAAAATACTTGGTTATAGATAAGAATTACTTTCATCGAGCAATATTTAATGAAGCCAAACAGCATTCTTTTATTGGAATACTTTCGCGTTAGTTATCAATTCGTCAAATAATTAGAAATACTATTTTAGAGGTATTGTTACTGAGTATTATGATTCCTGCCGATTTATTATTTTTGACTGGAATAGCATTATTTGCTTGTCATATTCTTTATGTGTTTTGCTACTTAATAAAAGAACCTACAAAGGAAGTTACAAATGCAAAACAATGGCTATAAAGTTTTTGTTTAGACTCTAATTGTCTATTATTTATTTAATGTTTACTATTGATTTAATGATAAAATAGGATGTTAGTTATAATACCTTACTTTTTTCTTTCGCTACAAATCGACTAATTTTAAAATAATAAGGAGCTAACCGATATGGTTAGCTCTTTTTTTTGTTTTGCAATTAATAAAATGCAGTATAGAAAATCGGAACTGAGATTAAGATAGTGACTATCGCGAAAAATAAAATTTATTTATAAGTATTCCTAATCTTACAAATAAAAAATTGATTAAAAGCTGTAAAGTTAAATTATTGTAAATAAGAGATTTATGATTTAATGTAGCATTTTTTAAAACTTTATTTCTTTATAAAAAATATTTTTTTGCGTGTATAAAATATCATTGTAAGAAAATTTATCATATATTTGAAAATGCAACTAATCTTACTTAGTGTGTTTTTGTTGGTTATTTACTAGGTATTTATGGGTTAAAATACTTCTTAATTGGATAATGTTATTTAAATAATCAATGTTTTGTTTACAGTTATAAAATCGATGTGAGCTTAAATCACAGCTAAATAAACAATGATTAAATAAATATGATAGATTTAAAAAACGTGTTTTCAGAGAAAAATTTGACTTTAGAATTCAACCCTTTTAGGCAAAATAGAATTTATGGTTTTACCTGTAAGAATTTTGAAAATGATACTTTAATAAGCTCTGTACATTATGAAGTAGAAATGATTTGCAATCAAAGTTACGACAACAACAATTCCTTTTTTTTTGAAATAGACAGAAAGCAAGTCTATGTCGATAATACCGAACCAGATTTAAAAATAGAACAAATTGCTGATAGGTGTGCACAAGCTATTTTTCCTATTCGAATAAAAGTTAGTGAGGATGTGAAAATTATGCGAATAACTAATCATGATGATATTAAAAAAAGATGGCCAGAAATTAAAAAAAAGTTATCAGAATATTACAAAGGAAATATAGTCTCAGAGATATTGGATAAATTCGAAGTTACTTTATACGATATGACCTTGCTGGGGCAATCAATTTTCAAAACCTGGTTTTTTCATCTTTATTTCAGACCACTATATACTACATATACCAAGAATGAAGCATTAGAATTTATTTGGGAATCACCTGTTTTTGGGCACCAAATGATAAGTTATGCAGTACAACAAACAATCGAAGAACAGTACTCAGCAACCGATAAACTATTTATAAATGTTAAAGGTAAATCAATAGATAAAAGAGCAATAAATGAAGTTCTTAACGGATACACTTTTCCTAAATCTGAAATGTTAGCAATTAAAATGGCTCCTTTAGAATCTGAAATGCAAGTGCAATATAAGTTATATGGAGAAGACCAAAGTATTTTTTCAATTATAGGAACATACCAAACAAAAATCAGCGATACCAAGCAAAAAATCACCCAAATAGAAATCCATCACGTACCCGAAAACAGCTCCTTTAGACCTTCAGCACAACCTAGACAAGAGAATATCTCTTTTTGGATAGACCAAGAGGAACCAGTAAAGAAGAAGACTGGCTTCTGGAGTAAGTTTTTTTAAACAGCAAGAATCACAAATAAAAGTAAACTAATTATATAATTTATTATGTCCGAAAAACATTTTGTAGTTCAAGGAGCAACATGCCAATGTAAGTTTAGCGTTGAGCCAAAAAAAGATAAACTAAAAGTAAAAACTCAATCTAAACACTATGCAAATGACAAAGATACGGTAAGTAAACGTATTGCAACAGATAAGGATATTGGTCAAACATTAGAAAAAAACACTTTTGGAAAATGCAAAATGCAACCTAATGGAAATGGAGATTACTTACCCTGTAAAGCCACAATTACAAAATGGAGTGGTTTTTATAAAAAACACACATTATCCAATAAAGGCAAAGTATTGTTAGAAGACAGTAAGGCAACATGCCCAATAGGAGGTCCTGATTGTATAACTATAACAAATCATGGTCAAATTTCGGAAGTAACTAAAAAAAATACCCAAAATAGTAAGCCTGAAGTATTGAATGAAATCCTGCCCGGTATGAATTTTAGCGCGCTAGGCAATGCTATTTTAATGATAGAAAACGAAAATTTAAAAACAAAAACATGAGCAAAAATTTACATCTTGTTCCTAAACTAATCAAAAATCAAAAATTTGATGCGAAGATGGGATGTTTGACACTTTCGCAAGCTGAAGTTTTTACAGTAGAAATTGTTCCCGCATCCACATTCCATAAAGAAGCTCCAGAAAAACTGCCTTCCTTTAATAAATTAACTCAGGATGAAATTTGGAAAATGCCCGATGTTGGTGATCGATTCATTTATATTGCCAGTCTTAAAAGAAGAGAAACTGAAGAAGCACAATATGAAAAAGATAAGGAAGCTTTTAATAAAAAAATAGAAGAAGAACTTTCTACCTTAAGTTGTTGCTGGGAGGCAATTGGTAATAGTATGGATGGCAGAATAATAAAACATAATTCTGACTTTGATATAGGAATGCCCAAAGAGCATATAAAGCACTTTAGGTTTCCAGAAATTCTTGTTGGTGGTGGTTTTGCTTGGCTCGAAGTTTTCACTAAAAATGATCCTGCATTAGGCACTTCCCCAAACGGTTTGTTTGTTACTGCTAAGGGTACTCCTAAAATCGTTCGTGTTGCCTGGACAGATCTTGATTGCAAACCTATAACAGGAAAAGTAGCTTTTGGATCTACTGTACTTTTAAATATATATACAATGGATATGTATGGAAACGATTTAGAGGTTACATTATGGGACAAAGACGTTATAGATCCAGATGATTTATTGCCAATTTCTAATTTGGATAATTTTACTTGCGAAGTTTTAGTGTATAAATTACTTGAAAATGAAATAAATAAAACTGGAATTTCGGGTGGTATAAAAGTAAATGGAAAAGAGGAGGCTCAAGTTCAAAAAGTAAGAATTCCAGTTTTTGTGGACCATAAATGGATGTTTACTGCTGGAAAAAATCTTAAAATTTACCTCACTATAAAATCATTAGAAACAAGAACATTTTTAAATGTCCCTAATGACTGTTTTTTAGAAGTGGCGATCAATGGTGAAAAGCACGTAACTGTAACAGAACTAACAAACAACCCTGTAGTAGTTGGTAAAGTAAAAACGAATATAGCAAGTTTCACGCCTTGTCAATACACAGGTTTAGAAATGGTTAATGCCACGGGACAAATTACAGATTTATATACAGAAGATAAAGAAAAAATAGGATTATCTACTATAGAAGTAGCCGTAATGTCTGGTAGTGAAAAAAAGCGAACCAGAATTCAAGTAGATAGAAACAGTGCTATTGTCGAATGCAATTTGATTGGCAAAAGCAAGCATGACAGCCAACTTTCAATTGTTACAACTAATTTACCAAATAATGTAACACTCATCAATGAGCAACCTACAAGAATTGATTTTGATTCTTTTTTTAATTACGACGAAATTGACCTTTTTGAATATTTTTTTCTCACGGAATCCAAACTAAAGGCATTACCCAATTTATCTATAAAAGCGAGTTCCTGTAGGCACAATCATGACTTAAACATAAAAATTGTTCCTGATATAAAATGGGAAGCGTATGTTTTAATAACACCTCAAATTTCCGAAAGTTATGCCCATACCAGAATGCCTAGTAATAAAGATTCCTTTGGAGATGCTATTGTTACAGATAAAGATGGAAACCCTACACAAAAAAATATATTTGAGTTACATCAAAAAAAAGCTAGGGAAACGGGAATTGAAGCCAAAAAAATGGGAAAAGACTTTAATGGGGAGATCCATATAAAAGCCACTACCAATAATGGCGCTAATACAATTGATTATGGTACTGCTATTGAAGATAAATTGAAGACCATATTATCAAAAATTAGTAATGTAAAAGAAGCTTTAGATAGAATGTCTCACAGAGACCAAGCAGCACAAGGTAACGCACAAGGAGCCATACTAATGGGCAAAGGAAAAAATATTACAGATTCTAAACTCCCTGTTTTTATAGAGTTTAGCTTTCCTACAGTACGTTTGGGAGGCGGATGGTATTGGGATACGAATAAAAAAGAAGGAAAAATTAACTGTGTAGGAAATTTACAATTTGGGTTTGAACCCTTAGTGCAAGGCAAAGGCGGTATCGATTTGGTTGCCGCTGCCGAATATATATCATTTGTGAAACCTGTATTGGTAGCTTTAAGATATGTAAAGGTTGGTGCACAATGGTTAAGTGACAATACACCTGTACAAATAGACAGCGAATTGTACTTTAATCTTTATGTAAAGGGAAAAGTTGATTTACGACAAACGATTGATTTTATGAACTCGTCTAACGATAAGACCGATGCTAAGATTTCATTACTAATAGGCATTGAGTTGGGATTTAAAATTAAAGCAACAATAGATGAAGTAATCTATACAAAATCAGACAAAGTTGGAGGAGAAGAAATAAGTAAGACAGATTTTAACGCACAACTATCGGCAGAAGCAGAAAGTGGTTTTGTAGGTAAAGGCACAGGCGGTCGTGACGAAAAAGGAATGTACCTGCAGTTTAGTGCCGATTTCACAGGGATTACAATAAAATTAGTAGGAAAATTAAGGATTTTAAAACCTGGTAAAATGGATTCTAATTACGTATTAAATAAAAAAATTGACCTTATTCGTTACCAGCCAGATATATTTAAAACAGAAAAATACTATGTACTTTAAAAAAACAATGATTTGCATCGCAAGTCTACTTTTTATGAATAGTTGCGCGCAACATTCAAAAAATGATCTAAATAATAATTTAAAAACAGGAAATAAAATGCACGATGACATTGTAGCGTATCAGTATAAAATGTACGATAAAATAGAAAAATTTGATAAAAAACCGCTGTATATTCTACAGGTAAATAAGAACAACTGCAGGGTATTGGTTTCTTGTAATGATATACCACATTGGATGACTTTTTTTGAAAATGGAGGAAGAAGTTTGCCTTTGTTTTTAAATAATTATATACCCAAATCGGGAAAACAGTTTATTACGGTACAGATATATCCTAAAGAGGGTGAGGATTTTATAGCTGCCAATGCAGATTTGGACATCAAACTAAAATATACGAAAGACAAAAATGATGGAGTAAATACCTATGCAAATTTAGCCCATGTACAATTGCCTGAAAGTATTGGCAGTAAAAAACTACCCTATTTTGAACTTACAATACCATTTGAAGCAGATGTTCCATTTGATTTTAGTGAGGATCTAGAAACTGCTCATGACTTATCAAAAATCCCAAATATAGAAAAAATGGTCGTTGCTAAGTACAATCAATTACGAGATTTATTGGTAGAGGGTGATGGATTAGCATTTATAAAAGAAATAGAATATAGTGATTTAAAATCTTGTTCACATCTTTATGGTACAAAAGAGGAATTAATTGCAGATGATAAAGATGAAAACATGGATATAATAAGATCAAGATTAGACGTTAAGAACAGAAAAGTTAGTCTTATAGAAAACTATGAAATAATTTTTTCCGCAAAAAATAGATTAGTGATTCTCCGTAATAAAAAAGACAAAACAGAGATAATCACTGTTAAATATGAAGTGCCAAAAGGAATTGATCGTGCAACAAAACCAGTTATTTTATATATGCCAGAGGGTAGTGATGAATTAAAAGTTTGGTAATGATAGTTATTGAAAAATTTAATCTGCAAAATCAAAAAATAGTATGTACTTTAAAAAAACAATGATTTGTATCTCAAGTCTAATTTTTATGAATGGCTGTGCACAGCATTCAAAAAATGATATAAAAAACAATTTAAAAACAGGAAACAAAATGTACGATGACATTATAGCGTATCAGGATAAGATGTACGATAAAATAAAAAATTTCACAACAAGACCATTATACGTTCTACAGGTAAATAAAAACAATTGCAGGGTGTTGGTTTCTTGTAATGAGATACCACATTGGATGATTTTTTTAAATAATACAGGAGAAAGTGGACCTGTATTTCTAAATGACTATATCCCAAAATCAGGCAAACAACTTATTACGATACAGATTTACCCTAAAGCAGGACAGGAGTTTATCGTCGCCAATGCGGATTTAGACATCAAACTAAAATATGCCAAAGATAAAGATGATGGAATAAATACCTATATAAATTTAGCTCATGTGCAACTGCCAGAAAATATTGGTAATAAAAAACTACCCTATTTTGAGCTTACAATACCATTTGAAGCAGATGTTCCATGGGACTTTAGCAAGGATTTAGAAATGGCACAAGACTTATCAAAAATCCCAAACATAGAAAAAAAGGTTGTTGCTAAGTACAATCAATTGCGAGACCTATTAGTAGAGGGGGATGGATTATCTTTTCTTAAAGAATTGGAGTATAGTGACTTGAAGAAAGTGTCTTGTTTGTATTTTACCAAAAAGGAACTATTAAAAGAGAACAAAATTGAAAACAGCGATATAAAACCTATTAGAAAAGATGTTAAGAACAGAAAAGTATATCCTATTGAAAATTACGAAATGACATTTAGTGCAAACAATAAGCTAGTTCTTTTAAGAAGAAAAAAGGATAAGGAAGAAGTACTAAATGTAGAGTTTGAAACCGAAAGTGGTATCGATGGTTCCATAAGATGTACAATTCTTTATATGCCTGAGGGTAGTGATGAATTAAAAGTTTGGTAATGATAGTTATTGAAAAATTTAATCTACAAAATCAGGAAATAGTATGTATTTAAAAAAAGCCATTATTTGCATTGCAAGTCAGTTTTTCATGAATAGCTGTGCACAGCATTCAAAAAATGATGTGAAAAATGATCTAAAAACATGAGCAAAAATTTACATCTTGTTCCTAAACTAATCAAAAATCAAAAATTTGATGCGAAGATGGGATGTTTGACACTTTCGCAAGCTGAAGTTTTTACAGTAGAAATTGTTCCCGCATCCACATTCCATAAAGAAGCTCCAGAAAAACTGCCTTCCTTTAATAAATTAACTCAGGATGAAATTTGGAAAATGCCCGATGTTGGTGATCGATTCATTTATATTGCCAGTCTTAAAAGAAGAGAAACTGAAGAAGCACAATATGAAAAAGATAAGGAAGCTTTTAATAAAAAAATAGAAGAAGAACTTTCTACCTTAAGTTGGTGCTGGGAGGCAATTGGTAATAGTATGGATGGCAGAATGATAAAACATAATTCTGACTTTGATATAGGAATGCCCAAAGAGCATATAAAGCACTTTAGGTTTCCAGAAATTCTTGTTGGTGGTGGTTTTGCTTGGCTCGAAGTTTTCACTAAAAATGATCCTGCATTAGGAACTTCCCCAAACGGTTTGTTTGTTACTGCTAAGGGTACTCCCAAAATCGTTCGTGTTGCCTGGACAGATCTTGATTGCAAACCTATAACAGGAAAAGTAGCTTTTGGATCTACTGTACTTTTAAATATATATACAATGGATATGTATGGAAACGATTTAGAGGTTACATTATGGGACAAAGACGTTATAGATCCAGATGATTTATTGCCAATTTCTAATTTGGATAATTTTACTTGCGAAGTTTTAGTGTATAAATTACTTGAAAATGAAATAAATAAAACTGGAATTTCGGGTGGTATAAAAGTAAATGGAAAAGAGGAGGCTCAAGTTCAAAAAGTAAGAATTCCAGTTTTTGTGGACCATAAATGGATGTTTACTGCTGGAAAAAATCTTAAAATTTACCTCACTATAAAATCATTAGAAACAAGAACATTTTTAAATGTCCCTAATGACTGTTTTTTAGAAGTGGCGATCAATGGTGAAAAGCACTTAACTGTAACAGAACTAACAAACAACCCTGTAGTAGTTGGTAAAGTAAAAACGAATATAGCAAGTTTCACGCCTTGTCAATACACAGGTTTAGAAATGGTGAATGCCACGGGACAAATTACAGATTTATATACAGAAGATAAAGAAAAAATAGGGTTATCTACTATAGAAGTAGCCGTAATGTCTGGTAGTGAAAAAAAGCGAACCAGAATTCAAGTAGATAGAAACAGTGCTATTGTCGAATGCAATTTGATTGGCAAAAGCAAGCATGACAGCCAACTTTCAATTGTTACAACTAATTTACCAAATAATGTAACACTCATCAATGAGCAACCTACAAGGATTGATTTTGATTCTTTTTTTAATTACGACGAAATTGACCTTTTTGAATATTTTTTTCTCACAGAATCCAAACTAAAGGCATTACCCAATTTATCTATAAAAGCGAGTTCCTGTAGGCACAATCATGACTTAAACATAAAAATTGTTCCTGATATAAAATGGGAAGCGTATGTTTTAATAACACCTCAAATTTCCGAAAGTTATGCCCATACCAGAATGCCTAGTAATAAAGATTCCTTTGGAGATGCTATTGTTACAGATAAAGATGGAAACCCTACACAAAAAAACATATTTGAGATACATCAAAAAAAAGCTAGGGAAACGGGAATTGAAGCCAAAAAAATGGGAAAAGACTTCAATGGGGAGCTCCATATAAAAGCCACTACCAATAATGGCGCTAATACAGTTGATTATGGTACTGCTATTGAAGATAAATTGAAGACCATATTATCAAAAATTAGTAATGTAAAAGAAGCTTTAGATAGAATGTCTCACAGAGACCAAGCGGCACAAGGTAACGCACAAGGAGCCATACTAATGGGCAAAGGAAAAAACATTACAGATTCTAAACTCCCTGTTTTTATAGAGTTTAGCTTTCCTACAGTACGTTTGGGAGGCGGATGGTATTGGGATACGAATAAAAAAGAAGGAAAAATTAACTGTGTAGGAAATTTACAATTTGGGTTTGAACCCTTAGTGCAAGGTAAAGGCGGTATCGATTTGGTTGCCGCAGCCGAATATATATCATTTGTAAAACCTGTATTGGTGGCCCTAAAATATGTAAAGGTTGGTGCGCAATGGTTGAGTGACAATACACCTGTACAAATAGACAGCGAATTATACTTTAATCTGTATGTAAAGGGAAAAGTTGATTTACGACAAACGATTGATTTTATGAACTCGTCTAACGATAAAACCGATGCTAAAATTTCATTACTAATAGGCATTGAGTTGGGATTTAAAATTAAAGCAACAATAGATAAAATAATCTATACAAAATCAGACAAAGTCGGAGGAGAAGTAATAAGTAAGGCAGATTTTAATGCACAACTATCAGCAGAAGCGGAAAGTGGTTTTGTAGGTAAAGGGACAGGCGGTCGTGACGAAAAAGGAATGTACTTACAATTTAGTGCTGATTTTACAGGGATTACAATAAAATTAATGGGAAAATTAAAGATTTTAAAACGTGGTAAAATGGATTCTAATTACATATTAAATAAAAAATTTGACCTTATTAATTACCAGCCAAATATATTTAAAACAGAAAAATACTATGTACTTTAAAAAAACAATGATTTGCATTACAAGTCTAATTTTCATGAATAGCTGTGCACAGCATTCAAAAAATGATTTAAAAAATAATTTAAAAACAGGAAATAAAATGCACGACGACATTATAGCGTATCAGGATAAAATGTACGATAAAATAGAAAAATTTGATAAAAAACCAGTATATATTTTACAGGTAAATAAGAACAATTGCAGGGTATTGGTTTCTTGCAATGATATACCACATTGGATGACTTTTTTTGATAATACAGGTGAAAGTGGTCCTGCATTTCTAAATGATTATATCCCAAAATCAGGCAAACAACTTGTTACGATACAGGTATATCCTAAAGAAGGACAGGAGTTTATTGCTGCTAACGCAGATTTAGATATTAAACTACAATATACGAAAGACAAAAATGATGGAGTAAATACCTATACAAATTTAGCCCATTTACAATTACCTGATAATATTGGCAGTAAAAAACTACCCTATTTTGAACTTACAATACCATTTGAAGCAGATGTTCCATTTGATTTTAGTGAGGATTTAGAAACGGCTCAAGATTTATCAAAAATCTCAAATATAGAAAAAAAGGTAGTTGCTAAGTACAATCAATTAAGAGATTTATTAGTAAATGGTGATGGACTAGCATTTATAAAAGAATTAGAATACAGTGATTTAAAATCTTGCTCACATCTTTATGGTACAAAAGAAGAATTAATAGCAGATGATAAAGATGAAAACATGGATATAATAAGATCAAGATTGGACGTTAAGAACAGAAAAGTTAGTCTTATAGAAAATTACGAAATAATATTTTCTGCAAAAAATAGATTAGTGATTCTCCGTAATAAAAAAGACAAAACAGAGATAATCACTGTTGAATATGAAGTGCCAAAAGGAATTGATCGTGCAACAAAACCAGTTATTTTATACATGCCAGAGGGTAGCGATGAATTAAAAGTTTGGTAATGATAGTTATTGAAAAATTTAATCTGCAAAATCAGGAAATAGTATGTATTTAAAAAAAGCCATTATTTGTATCGCAAGTCTGTTTTTTATGAATAGCTGTGCGCAGCATTCAAAAAATGATATAAAAAACAATTTAAAAACAGGAAATAAAATGTACGACGACATTATAGCGTATCAGGATAAAATGTATGACAAAATAGAGGAGTTTACTACAAGACCATTATATGTTCTACAGGTAAATAAGAACAATTGCAGGGTATTGGTTTCTTGCAATGATATACCACATTGGATGACTTTTTTTGATAATACAGGTGAAAGTGGTCCTGCATTTCTAAATGATTATATCCCAAAATCAGGCAAACAACTTGTTACGATACAGGTATATCCTAAAGAAGGACAGGAGTTTATTGCTGCTAACGCAGATTTAGATATTAAACTACAATATACGAAAGACAAAAATGATGGAGTAAATACCTATACAAATTTAGCCCATGTACAATTACCTGATAATATTGGCAGTAAAAAACTACCCTATTTTGAACTTACAATACCATTTGAAGCAGATGTTCCATTTGATTTTAGTAAGGATATAGAAACAGCTCAAGATCTATCAAAAATTCCCAATATAGAAAAAAAGGTTGTTGCTAAGTACAATCAATTGCGAGACCTATTAGTAGAGGGTGATGGATTATCTTTTCTTAAAGAGATAGAATACAGTGATTTAAAAAAAACATCTTATTTGTACTTTACAAAAAAAGAAATATTAATTCAAGATAAAACAGATAATCTCGATATAAAACGAGTTAAAAAAGATGTTAAAAACAGGAAGTTATATCCTATTGAAAATTACGAAATGACATTTAGTGCAAACAATAGGTTGGTTCTTTTAAGAAGAAAAAAAGATAAACAAGAAATGATTTATTTAGAGTTTGAAAATGAAAGTGGTATCGATGGTTCCATTAGGTGTACTGTTCTTTATATGCCTGAGGGTAGTGATGAATTAAAAGTTTGGTAATGATAGTTATTGAAAAATTTAATCTACAAAATCAGGAAACACTATGTACTTTAAAAAAACAATGATTTGCATCGCAAGTCTACTTTTTATGAATAGTTGCGCGCAACATTCAAAAAATAATCTAAATAATAATTTAAAAACAGGAAATAAAATGCACGATGACATTGTAGCGTATCAGTATAAAATGTACGATAAAATAGAAAAATTTGATAAAAAACCGCTGTATATTCTACAGGTAAATAAGAACAATTGCAGAGTATTGATTTCTTGTAATGATATACCACATTGGATGACTTTTTTAAATAATACAGGAGAAAGTGGTCCTGCATACCTGAATGATTATATACCAAAATCAGGCAAACAGCTTATAACGGTTCAGGTATACCCTAAAGAAGAACAGGAGTTTATTGCTGCTAACGCAGATTTGGACATTAAACTAAAATATGCCAAAGACAAAGATGATGGAGTAAATACCTATACAAATTTAGCCCATGTACAATTACCTGATAATATTGGCAGTAAAAAACTACCCTATTTTGAACTTACAATACCATTTGAAGCAGATATTCCATGGGACTTTAGCAAGGATTTAGAAATGGCACAAGACTTATCAAAAATCCCAAACATAGAAAAAAAGGTTGTTGCTAAGTACAATCAATTGCGAGACCTATTAGTAGAGGGGGATGGATTATCTTTTCTTAAAGAATTGGAGTATAGTGACTTGAAGAAAGTGTCTTGTTTGTATTTTACCAAAAAGGAACTATTAAAAGAGAACAAAATTGAAAACAGCGATATAAAACCTATTAGAAAAGATGTTAAGAACAGAAAAGTATATCCTATTGAAAATTACGAAATGACATTTAGTGCAAACAATAAGCTAGTTCTTTTAAGAAGAAAAAAGGATAAGGAAGAAGTACTAAATGTAGAGTTTGAAACCGAAAGAGGTATCGATGGCTCCATAAGGTGTACAGTTCTTTATATGCCAGAGGGTAGTGATGAATTAAAAGTTTGGTAATAAAACCATAAAATATTTTAATGTTTAAAATCAGGAAATAGTACGCTCCCGTTTTAAAAAGGAATGCAAAAGTTTTTCTTCTTTATAAGGAGTTCTTTAATGCTTTACTTTTGTTTATTAATCGAGCTTTGTCACGAAGTCTAATCTAGATTAAGATTTAATATTGTATTATCTTAAAATAACCGAAAATAAGCAAAGATTTACAATGCTTGACTTATCTAAATGTATTACATTTGTAAGGATTTCTTACAAAATAAAAAATATATAAATGAATATCGAGATAACAGATAATGATAAAATTAATATAAATAGTTCTGATACTTTATTCAGAATCATGCGACGCATTTTATTGCGTGAAGACACTATAGATCGCGAGAAGGAGCATTTCTGGATGATAGGGCTTAATATGGCAAACATTATTGTTTACATAGAATTAGTAAGCTTGGGGAGCGTAAGAGCAACTATTGTAGAACCGATGAATGTATATAGAGTTGCTGTACTAAAAGGCGCAACAAGCGTTATTGCAGTTCATAACCACCCGAGTGGAAACATGACTGCATCTGAAGCCGATAAAGACGAAACTGACCGATTGATACAAGTGGGAAAGATTCTGAATATTAAACTTCTTGACCATCTGATTATTAGCACTGATAATTTTATTAGTTTCGCAAACATTGGACTAATGGAAAAATTAGAACAAAGCATAAAATATGTTCCTACTTATCAAATTCAAGAAAGAATTCGAGATCGTGAACTCGAATTAAAAAAAGAAAAGTCAAAAATTAATAAGCTTAAAAAAGAGACAGATAAATTTAAAGAAGAAGCGAATACAGAAAAGTCTTTAAGAATTGATACAGAAAAAAGAGTTGTCACTAATCTACTAAAGCAGAATATGACAATAGAAGAAATTGCGACTATTTTAAATGTAACAGCAAAAGAAGTAGAACAAATTAATAAAAAGTAAAAATTGTTTTAATTTCTCTTTGCAACGTTTTTAAAGTATTTGCTTTTAATTCTGGTTTATCAATTATTGTGGTTAAGGTGTTGAAATTCAATATGAAATATTTATTTGAAGAGTAAAAAGATACAATAGCATCTTTTTTTTATGCCATGAGAGAAAACAAAACAGGTATTTATACGCAACTCTTACTTTATTAAAAGAATTATTTTCACGTTAAATAATAATGCATTATGGAAAACCGTAAAACTAAACAATAGCGGTTTTGTATGTTTACGAAAATTACTTTTTATAGTTTGAATGCTTTATCTGATAAAGTATTTATACTTTTTTCTAGATATAAATATGTTGTAAACTCTCGTGAAAATTTTTTTACGTTTAGGAAAAATCTACAATTGGATTGTTAGAAAAGGTTTTAGTCTGATAAATTTTGAATTAAACTTAATCAATTGAATTTTGCAATTGTAAAAGCTGAAGTTGAAAATTTATAATTGTTTGATATTTAAGGTAATGATAAAAAATAGGATTAAATAAAAAATAGAAATTATGAAAGGGGTCGTGAAATTAGTAAACTCACAAAATGGTTTATGTGCAATTGAACTTGATAATAACAATTTTACAATCTTTGAAGACTTTGACGAAGGTTTATCAGTTGGAGATGTTGTAAGTGGTGACCTAGAAAGTTTAGGTGGCGAAACTCTTTATAACGAAACCCAAGAACTGGAAGTTGATGGATTTATTGAAAACTTTGGTTGTGGTATAAATCAAATTAAAACTCAGTTGAAGTTGAATTAACAAGCGTTTACCATTAATTACTATAATAGATTAAAGAATGAAAAAAGCTGAGTGGCTTGTAATCTTAACTAAAAATCTCTTGTATAACTGGAACTTTAATATTAATTACAACAAAACAATATGTCAAATTGGTTCGAAAATAATCAAACAAAATCAGTAATTATTTATACACTAGTAATTGCTGGTGCAACTTGGGCATTTTATAAATTTATTTTCGAAGAACAAAAAATTGATTTTTACAAAGCACAAGTTGAATCATCCAAAACTGAAGTCGAACAGCACAAATCACGTATAGATTTTCTAGAAAAGGAAAATCAAAAATTAGAAACGGTTTTAAAAGAATTTGAAGAATGGAATTTTAAAAGTTCAAACCCCACTTTGTTCTATAAAACAAAATACGAACAAATTGCTAATGAAAAAAATAGAATAGATAGCTTATTTTCTAAATCAATTGATTCAACCTATTATCCAAAAGCGGAGAATTCAAGTACAAGTTTATTTAAATCAATCGATAAAGAAATTTCAAAAGGTAAGTCATACATAAATGATCAAGAGCAGTTAATAATCGGTGTAAATGATATTTCAGTTGATGGCTTATGTAATTTTACAATAAGTGTAGGTAGTAAAATAAATGAAGTTCAAAAAAATGTACGCGTAGGGACATCATATAATTTTGGGAAATTTAAAATCACTTTGAGCGAAACTAATTATGTATATTCCTTAGCAAAATTTCATATTTCGAAATTATAATATTTATTAGATGTTGTAAATGATTTAGGTGCCTACTTGAATTTTATAATATAGTTTGTAAGTGAAATTTGTGCTAATAAATAAGCTTTACAATATCTATATTTGACTGTAAAAACAATCAATTAATAACGAATTGATTAGAAACTTCAAAGCTTAAAAATAGCCTTTGAAAAAGCTTTGAAAAATTAAATAGTGGCAACGTTCTAGTATATCCAAAAAGACATATAATTTTCGATTATATATTAATTAGTTGTAATTATCCATTAAATAAAGATCTTAAAATGAAACATATTAAAAGAAATTTTCTATTTCATAATCAATTGCAAAACGATAAGAGGATAGCAGAAGTTGGTAACCTAGTTAAAATAGAAGAAATTGACCAACAATTTCTTAAGAAAAAATCTAAGGATAATTTTGTAATTATAACAACGGAACTTGATGAAAAAATTTTCAGTTTTATATACAATGATAACGGAAAACAATGCATGATTCCTGTTCCTGATTTCTCTTTAGTTAATTATAGTTTTGCGTATAATTTGAATATTAAGCGAAAAGAATTACGAAAAAATCTAGTTAAAAACTTAGCTGATATTTCAAATGCGAGTGAAATTAATTTTAGTTTTGCTTATGACTATCATGGAACAGCAAGTTCGTGTATAATTAGTCTCTTCACATCAATAGAATGTTTTATTAATGATATAATACCTGAAGAATTTGAATATAAAATTAAGAGTAACATAAAAACTGAAATTTATAATAAAAGTCAGATTCAGTATTCAATTTCATTTAATGATAAATTGACTAAAGTATTGCCTCAAGCCTTGGGATTAAATTTTTTCGAAAAATCAAATCCTACAAATGTTCATATACATAATTTAAGAGAATTGAGAAATGAAATTATTCATACTAAATCAGATAAAACAGGTCGTAATCATGTTGAGATTTTAAAAAGGTTGTTAAACTTCAAGTATGATGAAACTTTTGAAGCAACATTTAAATTGTTGAATTTTTATAAAAAGGGATTTATTGAAGAATGTCGTTGTACTGATTCTTGGTAGTTTACTACCCGCTCTCCGAAGTCTTCTCAAAAAAAGAATATTATTTGAAGTACATGCTGTACGAAGTCTCCCGACTTTGTATCCAATTCTATATCTTTTTCTAATATTTTCCGATTATTGGTTTTAATTCTCTTGCTAACTCCATTTCTAGTATAGTTATCAAATCACTCATATCTTCATTAAAAACGATATAATTAAGAGTAATATCTCCAAATTCTTCGGGATTGTACCAATGAAATAATTGCATACCAGCCGTATTTTCATTTTTAGAATATCCTAAGTGGGTCACTAATCTTAAATGGAAATCTTTTTTTACTTTGCCAACGTACAAAGTTTTAGAATTTGAATCTAAAGCAACTTTGTAAGAAGCACTACTTCTATTCGATTTTAAATCTTTGAAATTTTTATATTTTTCTCTTATGTAAGTAGCATTAGTGAGTTTTTCATCAATTGAAAACCAATAAAGAATAGGTTTTTTTTTTGAACTTATTAAATCGCTAAAAATATTTTTCTGTTTTTCACAAGTTGTAACATTTGCTTCTGCACAATAAATTACATTAAAAATGGTATTCGTAATTAGAATGCGTTGACTTTCTTCAAACGTATCAGAATTTCTTTCAATCACTTCTGATATTTTCTTAAAAACTGTTTTTAATTTTGTTTTCATTTCTATCAATAACTATTTTTAATTTTTGTTTAGTGGCATTGTTTTTCTTTTGTAAAAAAATCAGATGATTAACGATCGCGAAAGTATCAAATAAGTGTTGAGTTTTTTGACGGGAAACCGTAAAGACAATAAAAAAATATTTTAGGATGTATACACACCTAATAAGATTTTGAAACAGGAGGATATTTTTTTATGATTTCATCATATTCTAAATAAGGATCTTTAATTCGGTCTTTGTTTGTCCAAGATTTTTTGCCAATAGCATATATAGGTAAGTTTTAAAAAAAGGTTGGGGCTAGACAGTTAACGAAACACTAACGGTTAGCTTTAGTGTTTTTTAATCGGTTGCTAATTTGGCATAGCCATAATTATCAGACCATCCAGATTTTAGCGGTAATAATTGTCTAGTGTGAGCTTCTCTTAGCATTCCGACTTTTTCTAATACCTTTATAGAACCAATGTTTTCAACTGCACAACCTGCCTCAATTCTATGAAGGTTTAAATCATTAAAGCCAAAATTTAAAATCTCTCTCAATGCTTCTGTTGCATATCCTTTGTTCCAAAAGTTCGGGTCAAATTTAAACCAAACTTCAGCATTTTTATATTTAGCTTTTCCAATATTAATTCCAATTATTCCAATAAACTGGTTATCCGTTTTTAATTCGGTTGCAAAAGTAAATCGTTGAATAGTTTCTTTATTATTTTCTGTAATCCAATTATCAACTAGCAATTTTGTTTCTTCGATACTTTCTGGAATTCCTAACGTATTAAATTTATCAACTTCTGCTAAAGAATGCAAAAGATGTACATTGTCAGTATCTGTTTCTAGTATTGATCTTAAAATCAATCGTTCACTTTTTATTGTTAGGTTACTCATTTAATATTTTTTGGGATAAAGTTACTGCCAACGCTTCACTGCTTTTATTGTAGCGTTCTATTAATAAAAGCTAAAATAGTCAAATTTTTTAGTTACTATTGTTTTATCCCAAAGAGTTGATTTTATGTAAAACGTTTGAGTAAAAAGAAGTTGATAAACGGTTTTAGATTAAATAAATAAAGATTGCTATGTAAAGAAAGATAACTTTTTAGAATCTATAAACACAAGTGAGTGCTTAGTTTTTACTCTTAATTTATTGTCTTTTGCAGCACTTAAAGGATTTGAGTACAACCGTTGATTACATATCTGTGCGATTGTTTTTTTTAATTTTATTATCTGCTAATTCTTATTGAATTTTGGGAAGTATTAAAAACAGACAAAATAGTAATATCATTGTCACCAATGAAATAGATAATTTTATAAGTCCATTTTGGAACAAAACGAATATTATCATTATTAAAGTAGGGTTCTTTCGGGTATTTAAAAGGCATATTCGAAATACTTTCTGTAATAGAAACTAATTCTGTAATAATGTGTTCTGCATTTTGAGGACTATTAAAAAAGATAAAATCATAAATATCATGTAACTCCTGTTGTGCTCTTGATTCCCAAACAATCATCGCTTAAGGATATGATTTAACACTTGTTCAGAAGTAGAAGTTTTGGCTGTTCCATCTTTTATATCATCAATACGACTCTGTATTTTTTCTTTATATTCAGAAACAGAAACAGCTTGACCACTTGGCGTATAGCCAATTATTATTTCATCTTCATTTTTTGTTTCAAACTCCATTCCCATTTCTTTTGCTAAATTTTTCAAAAGAGATAATTGTGTTTTGTTCTTAGGATGTAATATTATAGCTTCCATTGTTTTCAAGTTTTCACAAAGTTAATTATTATTTTATCACTATTGTAAAGATAAATGTTGTTAATTATTTATGCATTTTTTTTTTAAATTAAATTTTAATTTCCGATGAGATATAGCCTAGATATTGACAGACTCTTTCTATATAACGTTCGAGTGAAAAGAAGTTGATAAACGGATGTCAGTTAAAGAAATTATTTTCATAGTAATTTTTGCAATTAAATCATTTGTAGACTTCTATAACTTGATAGTCAACTTTTTTACATCTTATAATAAAATCGGATTCTGGATTTTCTCCTAAAGTTTGATTATCGGCATCAAATAATCCAAAAAAATCAAACACTATTTCATCTTCTTCAATTTTTATAAAAGCCATGTCAATAACACTTCCTATAGAATCGCCATATCCAATAAATCTAACAAATGTTATATCATTAAAAACAATATTGATTAATTCCCAATCATAATCATTTTGAGTATTGCAACATTCAATTTGTACGGCAACATTTGCTCCTTGACCTGTTGGATAGGTATAACTAACATTCTTTATTTGAGCATCTGAAAAATAGTCGTATTTTTTTATAATTTCCTGAATCATTTCAATTTTAATTTATCCGAAAAATGTTCTGAAGCTTTATTATCCATTCATAAGTTTTTCGATTTCAAAATTATAAATTTCTTTGCTTTTTAAAACTTACTCAAATGAAAGATTGGCAAAGTTAATTATAACAATAAAGCTTAGGTTTTGTATTTTTTGACGAATGTAGAAAACTTGTCAATAAAAAGATTAGGCTTGCACAAAATTCGTAATAGTACAAAACGACCAATCTGTTGCGCTTGCTTTCTTAAATAGATTTATTGGTAAAGGTTAGGTTTAGTTATTCCTTTTGTATTAAAATAATCTTTATTCATTTCATAATGCATTTCGGTCATTTCATTTAGGTACGTTTTTAAATCTTCTAGATTATATTCTTTTCTTCGTTTGTCTACCGTTAAACTATCAATCAATCCATTTTTGGGCTTTGCTTGTCCATTACTTCTGTAATCAACTTGAGTACCAAACAATTGTTTCTCGCCGTTATTTGCTTTAACTCTATCCGTAAAATAGGCATAATTATTTGGGTTTACATTTCCTTTTTTTGCTTCTTTTTTCATTGCAATTAATACCCTTTTTTGAAATTCTGGAAATTTATCGCTGTGTTGTACTATAAGCCAAAAATCATTACTTCCTGTTTTTCCCAATTCATTTATTCCTAAATATCCGTATTGATTATACAAACTTTCTATACGGTTTTTATTTTTTTTAAAAACACTGTCTGTAAATGCCGTCCACTTTTCAATAGGATAATTTATGAATTCACCATTAGGATTTGCCAATGCGGCGATTTGGTCAATTCTATGCATTTCTGCTAATTCTATTTGCAGATTTTCAGATTCAGTTTTAGTTAATTTTGTTGTTGAACAACCAAGAAGAAGGAAAGAACAGACTATAACTAATTGTTTCATATAGAGGTAAATAATTTTAGATTTCTATTTTGTGTAAATTTTTTCATCACTAGTACACTAACTAATTTTAGAACTATAGAACGATTCTAGTAATAATGAATTTATAAATATTTATATTGTGTGCTAAGTCTTTTTGCAAGCGAATATAGAAAATATCTTTATTATTTCATTTTGGTTAAGGCTTTTGAATTCCTCAATAGAAAAACATACTGAAAATAATCGGTTGTAAACGTTCCTTTTTCAGGAATAATATTTTCTCCAAAAACTCTTGATTTTAAACTAATTAGGTTTTGGGATTTTAAGTAAGGAGAATTTTTTGAATTTATCTTAAAAAGAGTAATTGAATTAGGTTTGCTTAATTCTTTTAAATCATTAATTCCCTTAATAAGTTGCAAAGGACCGTCTGCATTAATCCAATCTACTTTTTCATTTTCTGGTGTAGGGAATTGCGAAATTTTGGGAAGGTACATTTCGCTATCTAAAGTATGACTAACAAAACTTGTGGTTTTTATGCCAGATTTTTTTAATTCAGAAGCGAATGTTTTTTTTCCATTTTCAGATGTATTCTGCAATACATGGAAATAACCAAACAAACCATAGAATTTTTCATTTTCCAGTTTCAGTTCTTTTATAGAATTCTTAAAATTAATAACCATCGCCAAATCTCTTGCCACTTTTGAATCATCATCAAAGTCCTTATCGATTCCAATTACAGTAATTTTTAACGAATCGGTTAGTTTCTGATTATAGTCATAAATAGCATTCCATTTGTCAAAAAGTTCCTGACTTGATTGTTGTGGAATTCTTTTTTTTATTGCCAAAACAACATCTTTTAAAGCTTCTTGATTTTTCAAGCTATCTCTCAAAAAGTTATTCAGTTTTTTAGCTGTTAAACTATCCATTTCTGCGATATAATATTTAACACCCAATTTTTTATTTAAGAAAAATAACAACTCCTTATCTAATTTCTGATTGTCAGCGTAGCCATGAATTTCTCCCAAAAGAAAAACCTTAGACTTGTAAAAATCATTATCAAATAATTTGTCACTAATTATATTTGTGATTTCAGTATTATTTTTTGACAAATAGGTCACATTGCTTTCATTTACAGACTCTAAAAATAATTTATTACTCACAAAAAAGTACAAGCAAAATAGTAGGCAAATACTAATAATAGTAATAAAACTGAACTTAATGATTTTTAAAAATTTCTTCATGGTTATTTTTTTCTTTTGATTAATTTGATTCAAAAGTATTGTCAATAAAAAAAGTATTAAAAAATTAATTACCGAATTGTTGTTTATTTATGACGGACTGTCTTTTAATATGATTCAGGGTTAAAATTGGAGTTATGAAATGACGCCAGTTAGACCAAAATTTATTGTGTTCTTTTCACGAGTAAGTATTTCTTACCGATGAATAAATAAAAATATATATGTTAGTTCATAACTGTTGTTAGCATAAATTACACGGTATATTCATTGATTAAATAATGATTTTAAAACAGGCTTTATGAGGAACCAATAAAAAAAGGTAAGTGATATATTTATAAACAATTCAGAGAAGAATTATTTTGGAAACTATAAAACATAGAAAAGCGCGTTATACGAAGGGGTTTAATTAAGGAAATGGAGATAAAAAATTGATTTTTTTGTTTGAATTATCTCGATTTAGATCTCGATCAAACATCCTTATTGTAATTTTTTTGACTGATTTGCTATATTTGGATAATGGCAACATTTGGAGCATTCTATCTAATTTTAACTTCGATCTAAATTTAAAATCCATATTCTTTTACTTAATTTGATATTTGTAATTTATTTTTGGTTTACTGAATTTAGGACAAGATTTCTTAAAATAGAAATATCAGAAGCTTAATCCCGCTATACATTTCAATCTTTTATGCCGAACCCCGGCATATAAGGATTTTCATTTCTATCGGGGCTAGGGGCAGTGTGTTCGTATATGATAAATAGTGATAAGAGATTTTATGTTGTGTAATGACGTTTTTCAAAGTTGTAATTTAATAGTGTATATATTAAGGAAGGGTGATTGTTCTTTTGTATTATATAAAGAGTTTTTAATTTCAACTGGAATTAGGGCAGTGTGTTCGTATATGATAAATAGTGATAAGAGGTTTTATGTTGTGTAATGGCGTTTTTCAAAGTTGTAATTTAATAGTGTATATACATAAGGGAGGGTGATTGTTCTTTCGCATTATATAAAGAGTTTTTAATTTCTACTGGAATTAGGGCAGTGGGCTTGTGTATTGTAAATAGTGATAAGAAGGTTTTTTTTAAATAATGATGTTGATTAGGGTGTAGTTATGTAGATTGTATATAATAACGAAGATTTCTCCAGTCAAAGCAATACGATTTGATTAATATTCAGGAGCTTTTACCTGCTATCCGTTCCAATCTTACCCTTTTTAAAGAAAAAAGGGCAAGGATTTTCGCTTCTATCAGGGCTAGGAGGGGTAAAATACAGGATATGCTACCTATTTAACGACAATATAATAAGCTTTCTGTCTTTGCGTCTTCGCGGGAACCCCGTAAAAGCGAGTGAAAACAAGGAAAGAGAATGCTACCCCACAGAAAAACCTCATAAAACGCAAAAACACCCAAATGTTAAAATTAACGTTATCAATACATTAAGTAATAATCAAAAAATAAACGCAAAAACACAAGCGGAAAGTATTGTTTATCTATAAAAAGGTGGTAGTTTTGCACCCGCAACAAACAAGACGTTCACTGAAATACTGACAAGCAAACAATCAAAAAATAGAAACGAAAGTTTTAAAAATAAAGATTAAAAAAAGCTTGTGAGTTTGAAAAACGAAAGTTACATTTGCACCCCGCAAAAGAAGCGAAGTTCCTTGAAATACTGCTAAGATAAGAAGTGAAATTAGAAATAAAAATTTCTAAAAAAAAACTTCAAAAATATCTTGCCAGTTAAAAAGGAGTTCATTACTTTTGCACCCGCTTTGAGAAACAAGCGACACAAAAATAAAGAGAAAGTTCTTAGACATATTGAATTGACAGCCGTTTCGAAAGAGATTTCGAAACAAATAATAAAGAGTAATAGAATCGCAAGATTTGAATATAACCGATAGAATCTGAGTCGCAATATAATATAAAAAATATACGATGAAGAGTTTGATCCTGGCTCAGGATGAACGCTAGCGGCAGGCTTAACACATGCAAGTCGAGGGGTATGCTTCTTCGGGAGCAGAGACCGGCGCACGGGTGCGTAACGCGTATGCAATCTACCTTTTACAGAGGGATAGCCCAGAGAAATTTGGATTAATACCTCATAGCATTGCAGAATGGCATCATTCAGCAATTAAAGTCACAACGGTAAAAGATGAGCATGCGTCCCATTAGCTAGTTGGTAAGGTAACGGCTTACCAAGGCTACGATGGGTAGGGGTCCTGAGAGGGAGATCCCCCACACTGGTACTGAGACACGGACCAGACTCCTACGGGAGGCAGCAGTGAGGAATATTGGACAATGGGCGCAAGCCTGATCCAGCCATGCCGCGTGCAGGATGACGGTCCTATGGATTGTAAACTGCTTTTATACAGGAAGAAACCCTGGTTCGTGAACCAGCTTGACGGTACTGTAAGAATAAGGATCGGCTAACTCCGTGCCAGCAGCCGCGGTAATACGGAGGATCCAAGCGTTATCCGGAATCATTGGGTTTAAAGGGTCCGTAGGCGGTTTAGTAAGTCAGTGGTGAAAGCCCATCGCTCAACGGTGGAACGGCCATTGATACTGCTAAACTTGAATTATTAGGAAGTAACTAGAATATGTAGTGTAGCGGTGAAATGCTTAGAGATTACATGGAATACCAATTGCGAAGGCAGGTTACTACTAATTGATTGACGCTGATGGACGAAAGCGTGGGTAGCGAACAGGATTAGATACCCTGGTAGTCCACGCCGTAAACGATGGATACTAGCTGTTGGGAGCAATCTCAGTGGCTAAGCGAAAGTGATAAGTATCCCACCTGGGGAGTACGTTCGCAAGAATGAAACTCAAAGGAATTGACGGGGGCCCGCACAAGCGGTGGAGCATGTGGTTTAATTCGATGATACGCGAGGAACCTTACCAAGGCTTAAATGTAGTTTGACCGATTTGGAAACAGATTTTTCGCAAGACAAATTACAAGGTGCTGCATGGTTGTCGTCAGCTCGTGCCGTGAGGTGTCAGGTTAAGTCCTATAACGAGCGCAACCCCTGTTGTTAGTTGCCAGCGAGTCATGTCGGGAACTCTAACAAGACTGCCAGTGCAAACTGTGAGGAAGGTGGGGATGACGTCAAATCATCACGGCCCTTACGCCTTGGGCTACACACGTGCTACAATGGCCGGTACAGAGAGCAGCCACTGGGCGACCAGGAGCGAATCTATAAAACCGGTCACAGTTCGGATCGGAGTCTGCAACTCGACTCCGTGAAGCTGGAATCGCTAGTAATCGGATATCAGCCATGATCCGGTGAATACGTTCCCGGGCCTTGTACACACCGCCCGTCAAGCCATGGAAGCTGGGGGTGCCTGAAGTCGGTGACCGCAAGGAGCTGCCTAGGGTAAAACTGGTAACTAGGGCTAAGTCGTAACAAGGTAGCCGTACCGGAAGGTGCGGCTGGAACACCTCCTTTCTAGAGCCTTAGTGTTAGCTATATGCACGCTAGGGAAAGAAGACGAAAGATACTAAAGGTTCATCTCTAAAGATTATATTACTCTGCTGTTAGTTCAAATAATAAATTTAAGTAAAACAGAGTCTCGTAGCTCAGCTGGTTAGAGTACTACACTGATAATGTAGGGGTCGGCAGTTCGAGTCTGCCCGGGACTACTATTTAAAACTTAAATAAAAGGAAATTTTAGAAGTTGAGCATTTATGAGTGAATTCATAACTCATAATTCATCATCATTTTAAAAATGGGGGATTAGCTCAGCTGGCTAGAGCGCCTGCCTTGCACGCAGGAGGTCAACGGTTCGACTCCGTTATTCTCCACTATCTTTAAGAAGATAGAATATAGAAAAAAAGAATATAGATTAAGTCTATACTCTAATCTCTATTTTCTTAATCTAAAAAGAAAAAGTTCATTGACATATTGAGATAAGAAAATAATAAAAAGTAGAAAGCGTTTTTATTGAGTAGCAATACAAAATATAAAAACAAAAAAAAACGGTCATATTAAATTATGATTGGTACAATAAGCAAAATAAGGGCGTATGGGGGATGCCTTGGCTCTCAGAGGCGATGAAAGGCGTGATAAGCTGCGAAAAGCTACGGGGATCGGCACACACGAATTGATCCGTAGATACCTGAATGGGGCAACCCACTATGTTGAAGACATAGTACACCGATAGGTGGGCAAACCCGCTGAACTGAAACATCTAAGTAGGCGGAGGAGAAGAAAACAAAAGTGATTCCGTAAGTAGTGGCGAGCGAACGCGGATTAGCCCAAACCAACCATGTTACGGCATGATTGGGGTTGTAGGACCACGAGATTTCTTGCACAAAGAATTAGAATCTACTGGAAAGTAGAACCATAGAGGGTGATAGTCCCGTATAGGTAATGAGTGTAAAGGATAGTGGTATCCTGAGTAGGGCGGGGCACGTGAAACCCTGTCTGAATTTGGCGGGACCATCCGCTAAGGCTAAATACTCCTGAGAGACCGATAGTGAACCAGTACCGTGAGGGAAAGGTGAAAAGAACCGTGAATAACGGAGTGAAATAGATCCTGAAACCATACGCTTACAAGCGGTCGGAGCCCTTTCGTGGGGTGACGGCGTGCCTTTTGCATAATGAGCCTACGAGTTAACGTTGCTGGCAAGGATAAGTGGTTAAGCCACGGATCCGTAGCGAAAGCGAGTCTGAATAGGGCGCTTTAGTCAGTAGTGTTAGACGCGAAACCGTGTGATCTACCCATGGGCAGGTTGAAGCTGTGGTAACACACAGTGGAGGACCGAACCGGTTGACGTTGAAAAGTCTTCGGATGACCTGTGGGTAGGGGTGAAAGGCCAATCAAACTCGGAAATAGCTCGTACTCCCCGAAATGCATTTAGGTGCAGCGTTGTGCATAAAGTTATATAGAGGTAGAGCTACTGATTGGATGCGGGGGCTTCACCGCCTACCAATTCCTGACAAACTCCGAATGCTATATAATGTTTCACAACAGTGAGGGCTTGGGTGCTAAGGTCCAAGTCCGAGAGGGAAAGAACCCAGACCATCAGCTAAGGTCCCCAAATATATGTTAAGTTGAAAGAACGAGGTTTGTCTGCCCAGACAGCTAGGATGTTGGCTTGGAAGCAGCCATTCATTTAAAGAGTGCGTAACAGCTCACTAGTCGAGCGGACGAGCATGGATAATAATCGGGCATAAACATATTACCGAAGCTATGGATTTACAGTTTACTGTAAGTGGTAGGGGAGCATTCTAACAGGGTTGAAGGTGTATCGTAAGGTATGCTGGACTGGTTAGAAAAGAAAATGTAGGCATAAGTAACGATAATGCGGGCGAGAAACCCGCACACCGAAAAACTAAGGTTTCCACAGCTATGCTAATCAGCTGTGGGTTAGTCTGGTCCTAAGGCGAACCCGAAAGGGACAGTCGATGGCTAACGGGTTAATATTCCCGTACTACTAATTACTGTGATGGGGTGACGGAGTGATGAAAGCGCCGCGAACTGACGGAATAGTTCGTTGAAGTACCTACCTATAAGCTGTGCAGGCAAATCCACACGGCTTGGGGAAATACGATAGTACTCGGAGACTTCGGTTGAAGAGATAGTGCGCCTAAGGGCTTCCAAGAAAAACCTCTAAACTTCAGGTAATTAGTACCAGTACCGTAAACCGACACAGGTAGTTGAGGAGAGAATCCTAAGGTGCTCGAGAGATTCATGGCTAAGGAATTAGGCAAAATAGACCTGTAACTTCGGGAGAAAGGTCGCCAGCAGCAATGCTGGCCGCAGTGAAGAGGTCCAGGCGACTGTTTATCAAAAACACAGGGCTCTGCAAAATCGTAAGATGAAGTATAGGGCCTGACACCTGCCCGGTGCTGGAAGGTTAAGAGGAGATGTTATCTTCGGAGAAGCATTGAATTGAAGCCCCAGTAAACGGCGGCCGTAACTATAACGGTCCTAAGGTAGCGAAATTCCTTGTCGGGTAAGTTCCGACCTGCACGAATGGTGTAACGATCTGGACACTGTCTCAGCCATGAGCTCGGTGAAATTGTAGTAGCGGTGAAGATGCCGCTTACCCGCAGTGGGACGAAAAGACCCTGTGCACCTTTACTATAGCTTAGTATTGACCTTGGATAAATGATGTGTAGGATAGGTTGGAGACTGTGAAGTGGCGTCGCTAGGCGTTGTGGAGTCATTGTTGAAATACAACCCTTTGTTTATCTGAGGCCTAACCCCGTGATTGCGGGGGACATTGCTTGGTGGGTAGTTTGACTGGGGTGGTCGCCTCCAAAAGAGTAACGGAGGCTTCTAAAGGTTCCCTCAGTACGCTTGGTAACCGTGCGTAGAGTGCAATGGCATAAGGGAGCTTGACTGAGAGACATACAGGTCGATCAGGTACGAAAGTAGAGCATAGTGATCCGGTGGTTCCGCATGGAAGGGCCATCGCTCAAAGGATAAAAGGTACGCCGGGGATAACAGGCTGATCTCCCCCAAGAGCTCATATCGACGGGGGGGTTTGGCACCTCGATGTCGGCTCGTCACATCCTGGGGCTGGAGAAGGTCCCAAGGGTTGGGCTGTTCGCCCATTAAAGTGGCACGCGAGCTGGGTTCAGAACGTCGTGAGACAGTTCGGTCTCTATCTACTGTGGGCGCAAGAAATTTGAGTGGATCTGATTCTAGTACGAGAGGACCGAATTGGACAAACCTCTAGTGTATCTGTTGTTCCGCCAGGAGCACCGCAGAGTAGCTACGTTTGGAAGGGATAAGCGCTGAAAGCATATAAGCGCGAAACCCACCACAAGATGAGATTTCTTTTAAGGATCGTGGGAGATGACCACGTTGATAGGCTATAGATGTAAAGGCAGTAATGTCATAGTCGAGTAGTACTAATAATCCGTAAGCTTATGTACACCCTTTTCCCCACACTACGGTGTGGGGGAGAAACTTTCTAAATAAATTATATTTTTTCTTTATCTCAGTGTGTTAAGATATTATTGTAATTATTAATTATCAATTATAAATTGTTAATTCTTATTTCAAAAGTTGTCCAAAGCAACTAACGACCTTAAGGTGGTTATTGCGGCGGGGCTCACCTCTTCCCATCCCGAACAGAGTAGTTAAGCCCGCCTGCGCAGATGGTACTGCAGTTATGTGGGAGAGTATGTCGTCGCCTTTCTTTAAAACCCTGTTTCTAACGAAACAGGGTTTTTTTTTTGACCAATTTTGTCTTTCTGAGGAACGAAGAATCTCCGCAAGTAACTAACACAAAATAGGTTTATTTAAGAATCCTTTATTACCAATCTTGTCGAAGTTCCGTGCAATAGTAAATAGACATAATAATCGCATCCAGTTGCTCGACAATCTAGGAATACTTTGCGTTAGTTTATTAAGGAGGTTCTTCGTGCCTCAGAAAGACAAGATTGTGGTAAAAAAAAAAAATGAATAAAAAAATTCGAACAAATAAAGTTCTTGTTACTCCACAGGTTTTCGTATTGATCCCTTTTTTAGAACTAGGAAATCGCTTTCTAATTTTCTATGTAGAGTAGCTCGAAAAGAATCAGTTTCAAAAATTTATTAAAGTGAAAAGTAAAAGTGTTTCCTATATTATTTTTTTGTGTTATCTTTTTCCTTTGTAGTATCTTCTTTTTTATCCTTTTCTTTTGTCTTCTCTAGTTTTTCTTTCTCTTCTTTTGCTTTTTTATCAGCCTCTTCTTTATCCTTTTCTTTCTCTTTTTCTTTCTCTTTTTCTTTCTCTTTTTCTTTTTCCTTTTTTTTGTAATATCCTCTGAACAAGAAATTACTTTTGGCTGCTTCCATGTTTTGACTAAATCCTTGTGTACCGCTTTCTAAATTGGTAATGGTTTTAGTTAATGTGTTCGCAAGTTTTGGATCGGTTAATAACCTTGATAATGCACCGTCACCATTATTCATATTATGAGTAAAAACGGCAAGCTCCTCGGATATTACACTTGCATTGTCTACGCTTTTTTTCACACTTTTCATAATGTCATCCATTTCTATGGCGTCTATAGAGACAATTTTGCCATTGTCAGCAATGATTCTAGTTGAATTATTACCAGGCGAAATGGTTAAGACTTTATCTCCCATTAATCCCTCTGAACCAATGCTTGCTCTAGCATCTGTTTTTATAAATTGGCGGACTTCATCTTTAATAACTAATTTTACAACTACAGATGAGTCGTTAATTAATTGTATGTCTTCTACTGTACCTATATTAATCCCTGAGAAACGTACATTGTTTCCCACTTGCAAACCACTTACGGTTTTAAACGTTGATGTTATATTGAATGTTGAGCCAAATAAATTTTGTTGTTTTCCAATAAAATAAATAGTTAGCATAAAAAGGATTAAACCTATTGTTACAAACATTCCTAGTTTCCATTTAAATCCTGATTCCTTATTCATAATTTCTTATTGTTAAATGTTTATATAAAGAATGATCTTACCCATTCATCTTCACTTTTTTCTAATTCTTCGTATTTTCCTTCTGCATGTATTACACCATCTTTTAAAATCATAACTCGATCTGCAGTTAATTTGGCGCAAGACATATCGTGGGTAATAATTATTGAAGTAGTTTTACGTTTCTTTTTAATATCTAAGATTAGTTCGCTTATTTCTTTAGACGTAATAGTATCAAGTCCAGTGGTGGGCTCATCATACAAAATAATTTCAGGTTTCATTATTAATGTACGAGCAAGACCAATTCGTTTTCGCATACCGCCAGATAATTCTGAGGGCATTTTATCTATAGCATCTGCTAAGCCTACACTATCGAGAACATCAATAATTTGCGAATCAATTTCCTGAGGGGTTAATTCTTTAGAATGTCGTTTTAGTGTAAACTCTAAATTTTCTCTTACTGACATCGAATCATATAAAGCACCACTTTGGAAAAGAAATCCAATTTTGACTCTTATTTTATTAAGTTCAGCTCTTTTTAATCCAATTATCTCTTCTCCTAGAACGCTTATATTTCCTTTATCAGGAATTACCAATCCTACAATACATTTTATAGTTATTGATTTTCCTTCGCCTGAGCGTCCTAATATCACTAAGTCTTCTCCTTTATTTACAGTGAGATTTACGCCTTTTAATACATCATTATCACCAAAAGACTTGTGTAAATCTTTTATCTCGATTACAGGAGTTCGCTTATTGAGTGCAACTTTTTGAGTTATATTTTCTTGTTTAGTTTCCATATTAAAAGAATAAATCTGTGATTTGTACTGCTAGCATATCTAAAATAAAAATGGTCAATGAAGCCGTTACTACGGCAGAATTTGCTGCTTTACCAACACTTTCGGTTCCATTTGAGGCATTAAAACCTTTATAACAACCAATCATTCCTATGAAAAAACCGAAGAAAAAAGTTTTTATAGTTGCAGGGATAATATCTATAAAGCTTAACGATTCAAAAACCTGTGAAATATATCGATATGCATTTACATCGCTATGAATCGTCATTCCAAGATAACCGCCTAATATTCCGATTGCATCTGCAAAAATGACTAAAAGCGGTACCATTAATGTTGTGGCTAAAATGCGTGTTACAACTAAATATTTAAACGGATTTATCGCAGCGACTTCCATTGCATCTATTTGTTCGGTAACCTTCATAGAACCTAGCTCAGCTCCAATTCCTGATGAAATCTTTCCAGCACAAATTAATGCTGTAATTACAGGGGCAATTTCTCTAATTAAGGATAAGGCGACCATTCCGGGCAACCAAGATTCCGCTCCAAAGGTTGCCAAAGTTGGTCTTGTTTGTAGTGTGAGTACTAATCCCATAATAAAGCCTGTAATAGCCACTAACGGAAGCGATTTATAACCTATGAGATAACATTGCCTGAAGAATTCTTTGGCCTCGTAGGGAGGAATAAACACTTCTTTGAAAAACTTTTTGGTAAAAAGTGTCACATCGCCTATATCTGTAAAAGTATTTTTAAAGTATAAAATTGCCATAATATATTTTTAGTTGGTGAAAATCATTTTATAATCTTACTGAGTATTAAAAAATGTAATAATCTCGTTTCTGTTAAAAAATATATTTCGTCCTTAGAATTTATTTTTTAAAGAATTAGATTGTTTTAAAATCGAACTATTTAAATTTGTTTTTCAAATAATTGATTTAGTATGAGTTATGCTTAAAAGTATATTGATAAAGGTCATTATTTTACATGCTAATTCTATTATATAACTTTAAAAAATAGTTATATAATTTTCATAGTGAATATTATAAAGGTGAAATTTAGAGTGGAGGATGTGATAAATAAAAAATAATTTGGCTTTTGCCAAACAGAAATTGTAATAAACTAGACTAGTAAATTACGGAGCTAAATGTATGCGTTTTTGCTTAGAGCAATAGTCTGAATCCAAAAACAGGAAGTTCGCCTTGCATGAAATCTAAGTCTTCGGATCTTTTAAAACCCAATCGCGCATACATTTTCCAAGCTGTTTGCATTGCTTTAGTCGAATGAATAATCAATTGATGGTGCTTTTTGTGTTTGGCTTTTTCAATACAATCTTTTATTAAGAGTTTTCCAATTCCTTGCTCTCTATTGATTGGATTTACGGCTAATAATCTAAAGCCAGAAGTATTTTGTTCTTTGGTTGCTATTCCGCCAGAACCATAAAATTGCATATCACTAAAATAAACCAAGCCACCAACTATCTTATCATCGCTTGTAACGGCAACCAAAAGTTGTGTTTCGGGATTATGAGTCAAATCGCCAATATTGGCAAGCATTTTATAATAGTTGGGTTGCTCTGATTGATTTGGAAAACCTTCTAATTGTGAATAAATAAGAACCATAAGTTTTCCGATTTCTTCAAACTCGATAGTTTTAGCATTTCGGATGGTATATTCTTGAGTATTCATGATTTTATATAATTCGATGGAATAAGTAAATATATAAAATAATTAGTGCACTATAATATCATGTTTAAAAAGTAAGCCTTTGACTTCTTTTAAAGCAAAAACAGCTTTTTTTAGTTTAACTCTAGATGGGTTGATTGTATAATTGTAACTGGTTTTAAAATCGGCTTTATTTGCAATTGCTTTATCAAATTCGGAGCGATATAAGTCGCAATTATCAAAAACTACATTGGTGATATCGCTAGCCATAAAATCTACAGCAATCAAACTACAATCAGTAAATGTCGTTCCTTTTATTTTTAAAGTATAAAACTTAGAAAAATCTAAAACGCAATTATTAAAGTTAACTTCAAATATAAGTTTATCACACATGGCGAAGTTTACATCTTTAATTTCGCAGTCATTAAAAGTAACGGTTCTAAAAGCGACATAGTTTATTTTGGCTTCACTAAATGTACAATTATTAAATACACAATCAATAAAAGTAACGGCCACGAAAGTACAAGCAGAGAAATTACAATTGTTAAAAGTACAGCATTCAAAATCCTTGAAATTCAAATCATCTATATTATAAGTGATGTTTTTGTATTCTTTATCAAGGAAATAGTCTGTCATGCTAATAGTTAAGGGGAAGTATATTTGTTAGTACAAATAAACAAAATTATTTATTTATGAATTCAGGATTCAGTTTTAATTTTTAGCCTCTTTATTTATATTAATGGGGATTGCAATTCTAAAATTACGTTCCATTCTTTAAGCTTTAGTTCAAATGATTTACTTGCATTTGCTGGACTAGTAGATGGAAGCGTAATTAGTTTATAATTATCATTTAGATTAATATACTTTTTAAAGAAAGCAGCTGCTTTTTGACCATTGAATAAAATCGTTTTAATATGTGGATGTTCCTCTAAAAAAGCATCAAAATCGTTTGTTATTTCATTTTTGATAGCGCTATCCAAACTTCCAATTCTGTCGCAGTATTTTAAAACATCCCAGACTGCTAAATTGTTTTTTATGATGAATTCTTTTTTAGCTTCGTAATCATCTGTCAAATCTTCTTTAAAAATAGTAAATAGAATTTTCCAGAAGTTATTATGTTTATGACCATAATATTGACCTAATTCCAAAGATTTTATTCCTGGCATTGTTCCAAGAATCAAAATAGAGGCATTTGGTGATGCTATAGGTTCAAAAGAATAGCTTTCCATTTATTAGTTGCTATTTTGAGAAATTACAATTAAAATAATAGCTATTAACGCTAACAAAAGACCAAGGTAATTGAGTTTAGATTGTTTTTCTTTAAATATTAAAATACCAATAAGGCTTCCTATAATGATTACTCCCATATTCATTCCAGCAAAAACGGTCGAAGGATTATTGGCAAACTCCTTATGTGCTTTTAGATAAAAAAGGATGTTACCGAAGTTTAGAATACCTACTAATCCTCCAAAAAGGATGTTATTGGTTGTTAGTTTTACTTTCTTAAAAAGGGTTTCGTACATAACAACTACAATCATTATAATCATTGAAATTGCAAAAATGGCAAATAATGAAGTCGTGTAGGGAAGGTCGGTGTAGGTAGCAATTTGTTTAAAAAGGATATCAATTATTCCAAATCCTAAAAGAACTATTGCAGGATAAATCCATTTATTAGTTGTTTTTTCTGTGGGTTTATTTAGAATAAGAAGCAAGGCAGGCATTGCAATTAAAAACGCTACTATTTTAAGAACATTAAATTCTTCTTTAAATAATAACCAAGCCGCGAGAATAGGAATAAATAACGAAAGGCGTTGTGCAGCATCAGTTTTTACAATTCCCATATGTTTTATGGAGAGAGCCAAAAAAAGAAAGATCGATGGCAATAAAATTCCAATTACGATATAAAGAGGCCAAGGAGCTGAAGCTTTAATGGTCGTAATATCTGGACTAAATGAAATATAACAAAGTGTAAGAGCAAAGATATAATTGTAAGCAACGATTTGAGAATTATTGGTATTGTATTTACGTGCTATTTTAAACAAAACACCAACACTTACACTGCATAAAATACTTAATATTAGAAATAGCATATATTTTTTCTAGTTTATTCTGAAATAAATTATTTGCTCCAAATTTACTTCTATTTTATTAAAAAAGCCTTCAAAACTACTATTTTGAAGGCTTTTAATTTTCTTTTAAAGGAAGCTTATTTAACGAAATCCATTTCGACATGTTCGATTCCTGCATCTACAAAATAATTATCGGTTTCTTTAAAACCATTTTTTTTGTAAAATTCTATTGCATTGACTTGTGCATGCAAGTATATTTTTTCATCCAATTTTACATCATCTAAAATTTGAAGTAATATTGCTTCACCAATACCTTTGCCTCTATAATTTTTTAAAACTGCAATTCGCTCGATTTTAGTTCCTTTAGTAGTTTTTCTGTATCTGGCAGCTCCAGCAGGTAATTCATTATATGTAGCCAAATAGTGAACCGACTCAGCATCATCCATAGACTCGCGTTCTACAGTTACATGTTGTTCTTCGACAAATACTTGTCTGCGGATAAAGAAAGCAAGATCTATTTGATCTTTGTCATTAATTAATTCCGTTTTGATTATATGTGCTAAAGTGCAATTTGATTTATTATCCATTTTATTGATTTTATACTTTAAGAAAATAGTTACACACAAATATATGTAGTTAACTACACATATTCAAATTCAAACATATAATTTTATGTTTTGTTAACAGACAGATTTGTAAATTTGATACTGAGATTATAAAATACAATGAGCAAACCACGATGTCTTTTTAGAGAAGTTTGTAATAAAATATAATTATAAGATTTTTTTGATTCCTTTGCTGAATTTCATAAGTGTATTTTTAAGTATAATAATTATTACTTTTTTATTAAAAAATCGAATTTATTAGGTAATTTTTCTTACGTTTGTAATTCTTAAAATCTTCACATTAATATTAAAATAAAATTTCCCTTGTAACATGGTTATGGTATTGAGAAGGAGCCAACGCTTTTATCAATTCATACATCATACTAACATGGGTTCTATATTCACTAAAATGTCAAGATATGAGTACAAACAACCTTTCGAAAGAAGCCGAAACAAGGCTTATGAATTTTTTCAACAACACAATCGATCCAAAAGAAATGGCTAAGGCGATAAGACAAGCAAATCATCTACTTGCCTTGGGAGCTATTAGGGAAAATGAAATTTTCCAAAATGAAACAGTTACTTTAGAAAACAGCTTTTATTGGCTAAATAAATTAGCCGAAATTTTAAATCCTTATTTGGATGTAGAGTAAAAACTCTAATTATAGCTTAAACCTCGATTTTAAAAATCGAGGTTTTTTTTGTTTGATTTTCACTAGTAATAGTTGTTTTTTTTTGGTGCTAAGTACTTTGATTTTTAGGTTTTTGGTTTAATAAATAAGATAATATAAACAAGAGTTTTGTTTTTAAAATCGGTTATAATAATACTTTCTCTATCGTAATAATCGGCATCGCTTAAGTCTGCTTTTTGTGTTAAATTCTAAATTTAACAGTATTAATTTATTAAAAATAATTACATTGTAGGAATTAGTCTAATTTAATTAGAATTTATACTATTTTAACCAAAATAAAATTCATGAAAAACCTTTATTTTTTAATACTTTTAGTCCTTAGTTTTAATGTAGTTTCAGCACAGGAAATTTTGTCAAAAGAAGAACAAGAAAGAAGAGCTAAAAATGTTCTAGCAGGAAATCCATTTGCTAAATACGGCTCAAAAGCGCATGTTGCAACGTTGAGTAACGGAAAATATCTCGAAGTTCACGACCTAGATAGTATCGTCACTATTGGTAGAGTCCGCTGGCATGTAAAGAACCAACAAATTGTTGGACGCATAATTCATGACCCTACAGATCCTTATGCACAACCTATTGGCGATGCTGTAGGACGATGGATATCTCCAGACCCATTAGGTGAAAAAATGCCTAATTATGGTTCGTATGTTTATGCTTTCAATAATCCTATAAATTTTGTTGATCCAACAGGTATGATTGCAGAACCTCCTACTGGTGTAGACGCAAGTGATGGAGCTATTCATACTGATAGTAGTGGTAGTTGGAAATACAATAAAGCTACGACTACTTGGATAGGACAGAATGGAGCGAAAGATTTAGGTAACACTATTGCATTAAATAATGTTAATATTAAGGGTTATAAAAAAACATCGTATTACCAAGGTTATTTCGATACCTATAAATATATTGACGGTAAAAACCCTTATTCTCCCTATACCCCTGATGGATACGGACTATCCGTTTCGGGTTCTGTCGATTATAATTTTACAACTTATAATATGAGTCTTAATTTAGTGCTTAATGGTAATACCAATAAATTTGCTGGATTTGCTTCTACTGGAGTGGGCGTTTCTTCTACTTTTGGCTTTGATTGGAATTTTGGCGCTTCAATTGATATTATTGATAAATACAATCAATCAGGGTTTAAAGGTACCGATAGTTTATTTGATAGAATAGAAGGCTATTCTTTAGGAGGTGGCGCTACTTATGGTAATTGGGGAGCGACTCATTCTCAAAGCGCAATTTATAATAGTAAAAAAAATTAGTTTGAAAAAACAAATTCGGGAGTTATTTCTAATGGTATTCAGTATAATGTTAAACCAACTGTAGGAGGTAATTATGGAACCACAAAAACAAATAGATTATTTTAAATATAAAATTATGAGATATAGTATTTTTCTGAGTATTTGTATATGTTTTTTTTCTTGTGGACCCACATATAATTGTGATTCACTAGCAGATAATTTCAGAGCCGATGAATGTTTACTAGTTGTGCAGAAAATCCCAGGATTAAGAGATGGGAAATTTAATTACAAGGGAATTAATCCACTAAGTAAAGAAGAGTGTGATTGTAATTCAGCATCTAGTGACAGATGGTGGGCAGATTACAAGGAACACATTGAAATTGGTGATACTCTTATAAAAAAAGAGGGCGAACTTATCTTTAGTATCCATAAAAAAGATACTGTATTGAGTTTCAATTTTGAGTGTGGAGATCAAGTTTATAAGTAATCTTTTTGGAAAGGCAACCGACAACTATTTTTCAGGTTCAAGTTTTGGAGAGACAGTAGTCATAGAATATTTTAAAGGATTTGTAGCAGTTGGAGCAAATGTTGCTCCAAAAATATTAGATTAATTATGATAAATAAGAGAAATTTTATACCGTTATTATTTTTGACAGCTTTTTTTATTTTTGTTTCGTATAATCAGATACGAAGTTATAAATACGAAAATAAATTAGAAGAAAATGGTCTAGTAACAATTGGCAGGATTGACAGTATTGTAAAATATCCTAAATCTTCAACTATATTCATATCTTATGTTATTATGAATAGTAAATATAAATCTTTTGAAACTGCTTTAGAAAAAAAAATCTCAAATAAACATATTGGCAAATTTTATGAAATGAAATATTTGACTGAATCTCCTGAAATAGTTAGAGGTAATTATTCAAAAGAAATCACCGATACACTAGCGATTTTAAATGCAGGATTTTCTAGAGAAGATATTGAGAATAGTAATTTAGGAAAAGAATAACAACGTACTATTGCTTGGATATGTAGCCAAATGCCGCACGGAATCTCCCCCATTCCATCTAAGTATATTGACAAATAAAATTAAATGAGAAATTTCAAGATGATTGGGGAAAACAAGAATAATGAGAACTAATTTTTATATAATTATGCGTATGTGCATTTTACTATTACTTATAAACTCTTGCAGCAATAAATGTATTGTAAAAAATATAGAGGTTAGTGTATTGTTAAGTACAGTTGCAAATGAAAAATCTATTAATTATTGTGAATTATTAAGGAAAGCCCTCACGGGCGATGAAAATTCAATTAAAAAAATATCGTTATTAGAGTTTGACAATGCCGTTGGATATGATCACGGGGCAGTTATTGTTGATCTAGTTACAACATTAGGTGAAACGGAATACATAAAAGCCATTTCAAAAATAAACAGTGAGCAAAAAAAAATAATCCACTCTTATATAGATGTTGGATTAGAATATGGCAACAATTCTTTAGTTAAAGGAAAAAACTTTAAAAGTGCTTTCCCTAATTTATATTTTTTTTTAAAAGAATAAATTGAAGCGTAACTCTTTGAAATTTGTGTAGTGCGCAAATTAAAATTCGTTTTCAGAAAAAAAATGCCTAATTATGGTTCCTATGTTTATGCGTTCAACAATCCAATACGATTTATAGACCCTGATGGGAATGAGCCATTAGATTGGTTTAAAGGTGAGGGCGGCCGAGTAGTTTGGTTTGATAGTACGGCAAAAGGTTTGACAGACACAAATGGTGGGAAGTGGTCAAATATTGGCTCGAATTTAAGTGAAGTTAAGCAAAATCTGAATATTCCAACAGAAAGTCAAAACAGTAATTGGACAACAGTAAGTGCCACAGTATTTGATGGCGAAAATGGAAGAGGGAAGGCGGGTTCTGCAATTGCATTTCCGGTGTTTAACAACAGTGCACAGGTAACATATGATTTGAATGTTAAAAATATAAGCGAAAATGGAAAATTAGTAAGTGGAAAATCAGAAATCAGCGGTATTAGGGTTAATGTAAGGGTTTCATCAGGAACTTTTGCGCCTGGAATGCAAATTGAAGGTGTGAGTGGTTTTTTTGGTGTTAAAGCTTGGACGCCTTCGGGTTTCAATTTTACAAGTAAAAGTTCTCCTTTTCAAAACCATAGCGGTGCAATGTTAAGTAATTTACCATTTCACGCAACAAGTGATGCTACAATGAATGTAAGTTTATCTTCTTATAAAAACCTAACAAATACGTCATCAGGTGTATCAACGGGTCTTAATCTAACTTTTAAGACATCTGTCAATACAGTAAATCAAGTAACAGGAGATGAACAACAATTTAAAACTGGAAACTAATGATAACTAAAATAACAATTATATCAATGGCTTTATTATTACTCTCAAATTGCAGTAATAAAGTAAAATCTAACCCCAATCCTACAGTCATTAATAATAAAACAGAAGATGACTTCTCTGACTGCAAAAAAATTTACAAAAAGTTTAACAATAAATTTGCATTAGAAGAAAATGATAGTGCTTTAATATATATCAACCAAGCTATAAAATGCAATCCAAAAAGTAGCAATTATAAATTTACAAAAGTTCGATTTTTAGTTGAAACTAAAAACTACAATGATGCTATAATACAATTAGATGAATTAATTATAAATTCAGAAGATCCTGCTTTTAAAATGGAAAAAGGTACCATCTTTCTTAAGATTAATGAAAAAAATGCAATTAAAGCATTAAGAGATGCATACAACGATTATGATAAAATTCAAAATCCAACATCAAATAATCAATTTTGTAAAATTGCACTAGATAATTATTTTAAAGGAAAAGAATACGCATTGAAAGAAATAGATAAATTCAAGGAAAATTATAAAGACAAAGGATACGAAAATCAAAATATTAATTTTTTAGAAGAGTTAATAAATAAAGAAACAAAAGAGAATGTGCTATTCAAACTTTTTAGTATAAACGATTAAAACAATAAAAAAAGCATTCTTAGAATTATTCGGGACCTTCTGGGTTTGATAAAAGAGATAAGAATTATGGAATGAGAGACAAACGTTTTAAAAACAACAACTTTAAAAGTGTCATGAAACACGAAAATAACCATAAAGAAGACAACTAAAATCCTAAATTTTCAGGAAGTACCTTATTAACTTACGCCGATGTATATATAAATCAAATGAGCGATAGTAATTTTAGTTCTACTTCTTCTGCTTTTAAGATTGGTACTGCAGCTTCATTTGGTAACTATTTGTTAAATATGGCTCAAAAGCACATGTTGCAACGTTGAGCAACGGAAAATATCTTGAAGTACACGACCTTGATAGTATCGTTACTATTGGTAGAGTACGCTGGCATGTAAAGAATCAACAAATTGTTGGGCGTATAATTCATGACCCTACTGATCCTGATGCGCAACCTATTGGTGATGCTAAAGGGCGATGGATATCTATTGACCCATTGAGAGAAAAAATACCTAATTATGGTTCCTATGTTTTTGCTTTAAATAATCCTATCAATTTTGTTAATCCAACAGGTATGATTGCAGAACCTCCTACCGGTGTAGACGCAAGTGATGGAGCTATTCATACAGATAGTAGTGGTAGTTGGAAATACAATAAAGCTACGACTACTTGGATGGGACAGAATGGAGCTAAAGATTTAGGTAATACTATTGCATTAAATAATGTTAATATTAAGGGATATAAAAGTAATTATGTTCCATCAGGAGCCTATGGTCCAGATAAAGACCCTACTCATGCTGCAATGGTCGCTGGAGTAGTCGCTTTACCAGTATTGGCAGTTTCAGGAAGTCTGGCGGCAGGAGGGACTTATGCGGTTGCAGAAGTTGCATCAGCATTTTCTCAAATAACTTTACGTTCTGCAATAACTAATGTAATCGGGAATGCAGGAGCTCAATATTTATCAAATGGAAGAGAATTTGGGAATATTAATGTGATTTCTACAGCAAGTTCAATTATACCGGGAATGGGGCCTGCTATTTTGGGAGAATCATTAAGTTTTACTGCTAATAAAGGTTTTAATGCCCCCGATTCATTTAATAAATGGGCAGTTCAAGCCGGTGCAGCAGTTTTAACTAATCGTTTTGGAAAGGCTACAGATAATTACCTTTCAGGAACAGGCTTTTCAGAAGCAGTAACTCGAGAGTATTTTAAAACGCTTTTCGCAACAGGAGCAAATTTCACACCATATTTAGTTGAGGAAAATAAATAATATTTATGAAGAAAAGAATAAATTTAAATACAGGTCATCTTATCCTATTAATCGTTATTTTTTTCATTTTTTATTTTTGTTTAAAAGATATTTTTAAGAAAAATGAAATTGAAAATAATGGGAAAGAAATTGTGGTGAAATTTACATCCAAAGAAATTTTACCGAAAACAACTAATTTTTATTTCACATATTTTATAGACGGAAAAAAAATAAAATCGGCAAACTCAGGGATTAATTATTCGGTTTTAAATTCTGAGAATGAAACAAATAATATAAATGATCTCGAAATTAATACTTTCTATTTGGCAAAGTCTATTCCTAAATATCCCAATACAATAATTGTTAATCTACAAAAAAAAGTAACTGATACACTAGTGATTTTAAATGCAGGATTTTCTAGAGAAGACATTAAGAATAGTGATTTAGAAAAATAAGAATATATAAAATGCGACGACAGTAGAAAGTAGTATTTTTTTTTTAAATTGTTAAAGCAAATGTTGCTCCAAAATATTAGATTAATTATGATAAATAATAGAAATATTATAGCGTTATTATTTTTGATGTTTTTTTTTGTACGGTCAGATACGAAGTTATAAATATGAAAATGAATTAAAAGAAAATGGTAAAATAACTATTGGTAAAATTGATAGTATTAAACGTTTACTTAAATGGTCTAATATATATCCTATTGCATAAAAAGGAAAAAATACAATTTTCATGGAAATGATTTAAAAGCGATAATTTCAATAAAAGAAATGGCTAAGGCGATAAGACAAGCAAATCATCTACTTGCCTTGGGAGCTATTAGGGAAAATGAAATTTTCCAAAATGAAACAGTTACTTTAGAAAACAGCTTTTATTGGCTAAATAAATTAGCCGAAATTTTAAATCCTTATTTGGATGTAGAGTAAAAACTCTAATTATAGCTTAAACCTCGATTTTAAAAATCGAGGTTTTTTTTGTTTGATTTTCACTAGTAATAGTTGTTTTTTTTTGGTGCTAAGTACTTTGATTTTTAGGTTTTTGGTTTAATAAATAAGATAATATAAACAAGAGTTTTGTTTTTAAAATCGGTTATAATAATACTTTCTCTATCGTAATAATCGGCATCGCTTAAGTCTGCTTTTTGTGTTAAATTCTAAATTTAACAGTATTAATTTATTAAAAATAATTACATTGTAGGAATTAGTCTAATTTAATTAGAATTTATACTATTTTAACCAAAATAAAATTCATGAAAAACCTTTATTTTTTAATACTTTTAGTCCTTAGTTTTAATGTAGTTTCAGCACAGGAAATTTTGTCAAAAGAAGAACAGGAAAGAAGAGCTAAAAATGTACTAGCAGGAAATCCATTTGCTAAATACGGCTCAAAAGCGCATGTTGCAACGTTGAGCAACGGAAAATATCTCGAAGTACACGACCTTGATAGTATTGTCACTATCGGTAGAGTACGCTGGCATGTAAAGAACCAACAAATTGTTGGACGTATAATTCATGACCCTACAGATCCTTATGCACAACCTATTGGTGATGCTGTAGGACGCTGGATATCTCCAGACCCATTGGGTGAAAAAATGCCTAATTATGGTTCCTATGTTTATGCGTTCAATAATCCAATACGATTTATAGACCCTGATGGTAGGGCACCATTACCATATGATATAATCACCAACGTTTCTAATAAAAAAGGAGATATTCACTATGTTCAAAGAGATGTAAGTATAAGAATGACCTTAACCATTGTTAACTCAAACAGTGCAGATTTATCTAAAACAATGTTTAATAAATCTATTGGGACTGTTCAACTATTGTCAATGACGGGTGTTGCACAAAAAGATTTTAGAGGCAATGATATTTATGCATCTGATAATTTGCAAAATGTTTTTCTGGATTATAAAGTTGTAAACTCTTTAAAAGAAGTTGGAGAAAATGACCACGTCATGATGTTAGTAAATGATATACCCAAAATAGCTAATGGCATTAAACCTGTAGGTTTAGCAATTAAAGGAGGAAGAGTAAGTGCTGTTGAAATTGGAACAATAAAAAATAGTACTTTTAATCAAGCAGCTCAACATGAAATAGGTCACAATTTAGGATTAGAGCATAAGAATGGAGGATTGATGAATCCATCAATCATAGCAGGTACTACTTCTACAAGTGCTTCTGAAAGAGGTAATATTTTGTATAATCAAGTAGGTCCTCTAGAAGGAAATGGGATTTATATTCAATCTCAAAATAGTACAAACTATAACAATAAGATTCAAACACAAGTAAATGATTTTTTAGCAAAAAATAAAATAAAATAACAATGAAAAAGTACAAAAAAACAATAGTCATCTTACTAACAATATTTATTTTCAGTTGTAATGAAAATAAAGTAAAAACTATTAATATGGGTAATTATGAAATAGACATACCAAGTGATTGGAAAGAAATTAATCAGAATGGAATTGATAGTAATTTGATTGTCATTTTAACTGCTAAAGGGGACACTATAATAAGTGATTTTGGTGAATATTCTGAAAAATTTGAAGAAACTAATAAAGTTTTTTCTAAAAAACAATTGCTTAAGTATAAAGATATGGGGATGAATACAGAAAATTTATTTTGGTCTAATACTCCAGAAATTGATCAAGCTCAAGGTACTTTTTTAGATGAGTATTATATGTATGTTATTATTGATAAACATAAATCAAAATTAAGAATACCTAAAAAGGAAGGAAAAGGATTTACTGGAATTTCAATTGATAGTATCAAAAAATCTAAAAATAGATTAACAATAATTGGAAAAAATTTAAATAGGATTGATAGTGATTTACTAGTTAATTCTTTTAATACTATAAAGTTTAATAATAAATAAAAAATAACTTGAGAGAACAGATTTACAGATACTAGCGCAAGAGAGGCTTTTGGTATGGAAATAATTTATAGATTTTCTTGAAGAACTCTGTAAGTTTTAAAAACGCATCCAAAAACCTCACTTTCTACAATTACCCAGGCTAATATTTGTCTATTTATTAATTGATATAATTCATTTTCAATGTAGTCAGAGCTATAATTTAATTTTTGATACTCTGGATGAGTTCTAATAAATTCAGAAAATTTCCATTGCGAAAACTGAATTTCATTTATAGAGATATCATAATTATATATAATACCATCTTTTTCGAATGTACAACCACTTCCATGAAACCAATATTCAATTGCATCGATTGTTCCTTTTCTTTCAAAAAATCTATGCGAAAATGAACATGGATTTATATCCTTTTGATATTTATTTTTTAATAAAACTTCAAAAGCTCTTATAGAACTGATATAGTTAGTTAAAATGTCTTTGATCATAATTTAAATAAAAGTTATAGTCTTATTGTAGTTCGAATATATGTTATTTTTTTAATGATAACGTAGAAAATTTCACGAGCGAAACACACGCTGTAGGAAAAGAACTAAAATGTAGCATTTGGCTAAAGCCTTTTTAATGCATTTTTGAGGGCTCCAGCTAAAGCAGGGGGCTATTGAAGGTTTAAATTTAGACACTGCGATTTTAGCTATCTGTTTTTTAGCCCTGATAGAAGGGAAAATCCTTTTTATATTGTTTTTCACAATAAAAAAGATTGGAATGATAGCAGGATAAGCTCCTTAAAATTTTAAAAGTATAAAAAAAATATAACCACAAAGTATATCATTTCGAGGAACGAGAAATCTTCGAAAGAAACTAACTCATTGTTTTTCTTAAATTGCGGAGTTGCTTGTGGGATTTCTCCCTTCAATCGAAATGACAAAAAATGAGAATGCAATCTTTGTAGAGTTACTTGAGGAGATTCTTCGACTCCGCTCAGGATGACATAAAATGAGAATAAAAAAACTTTGTGAATCTCTGCGCTATTTCGTGAATCTCTGTGAAACTAGAACCAAAAAGATACAAAAAAAGGACGATACTTTATCAGTTATCGTCCTTTGAGCAAAATTTAATAATTGCGTACAGTTCATTTTATCTATGAAAGAGAAAGGTCGTTATTCTTTAACAATATCACCTTCTTTAATTTCTTCGCTGGCAAGTTTAATCAATTTGTCATTGGTATTTAAATCACCAAAGATTTCAATTTTATCATCGATTTCTCTACCTTTTTTAACGTTGATTCTTGTTGCTTTATGATTCACTACTTTTATAACATAAACACCTTCGGCTGAACTTACCACGGCAGTTTTAAGAGCAACAAAAGTGCTATCTTTTGCATTTAGCGGAAGCAGAACTTCGGCAACCATTCCAGGTAGTAGTTTTCCATCGGTATTGTTTACATCCATTTCTACACGTTCTGAACGTAGTTTTAAATCTAATGCTCCCGACATACGTTGAATTTTAGCTTTGAAAGTATCAGGAGATGATTTTACATTGAAACTCATTTCGTCACCTTGTTTTAAATAGCCAGTGTATAATTCAGGAATAGATACGGCAAGACGCAATTTTATTTGTTCCTGAATGGTCAATAATGGCAAATCAGATCCTTTTCCTGATGGACCAACATAGGCACCCAAATTGACATTTCTAGCAGTAACAATTCCGTTAAAAGGAGCACGAATTTCAAGATAACCTCTCATAATCGCTACTTCTTTATGTGATGCAACGGCTGCTTGATATTGTGCGTAATCAGAATTCTTTTTTCCGTTTGCCATTTCTAAGTCATTCTTAGAAATGGTTCCTTCTACTTTACTAGTTTCATAAAGGCGATCGTAGGTGCTTTTGCTTGTATTGTAAATAGCTTCCATCGATTTTAATCTCGATTCGGCCGCTGCAAGTTGTGAACTAATTTCGGGAGCTTCTAGTACAATCAAAAGTTGTCCTTTGGTAACTTTTGAACCAATATCTACTTTAAGTAATTGTACAAAGCTGCTTACTTTAGCATATAAATCTACTTGCTGAAAACCTGATAATTCTGCTGGCAATCGCAATTCGGTAGACATTTTTTCTTTTTGTAAAAGAAGTGTTTCCGTTTTTGGTTCAAGTTCGGCAACAGCTTCTTCTTTTTTATTCGAATTACAGCTGCTTAATAAACTTACTGCTACGAAAAATAGCATGGTTGATTGAAATATTTTATTTTTCATAAATGTGAAAATTATTTATTAGATGTCGTTTATGTTATCGCTTTTTATTTATTGGAATTGTTTTTTGTTGCGATTTCATTTTTTGGATTTAATGATGATATATAGTGAATACTTTCTTCATCTTCAGGATCTAAAGAAACAGATTGTGTTGTTGTTTTTTCTTGTGCCCACGCAAAAATTAGTGGCAAAATTAATAGTACTGCAAAAGTGGAGAATAACAATCCGCCAATAACAGCTCGCCCTAATGGAGATACTTGATCACCACCTTCGCCGTGACCAATTGCCATTGGTAACATTCCGGCAATCATTGCCACACTGGTCATAATTATTGGGCGGAGACGTAATGCTGCAGCTTCACGAGCCGACTCTAATGCGTTGCCATTGTGTTTTCGTAATTGTTCGGCATTAGTAATTAATAAAACGGCATTGGCAATAGAAACTCCAACCGACATGATGATTCCCATATGCGATTGTAAGTTTAGGGTAGAACCTGTAATTGTCAACATTAATAAGGAACCTAAAACTACTGCTGGAACTGTTGTTAGAATTACCAGAGATACTTTGAACGATTGGAAGTTTGCTGCCAACATCAAAAAGATTACGAAAATAGCAACCAATAATCCTATTTGTAAACTGCTTAATGTTTCTGTCAATACTTTACTCATTCCAATTGGAGTGATGAATAATCCACGAGGCAATTCGCCAAGAGATTTTAATGTTGCATCGACATCTTTTACTGCCGTACCCAAATCGGTCTGGCTAATATTGGCAGTAACAGTAATGTAAGGCATAGCTCCTAAATTGTCATTTTCTCCACTTACAAAACCTGGTGTAATTTTGGCAACATCACTTAATACGGGACGGAGCGAATTTTTTAATACAGGAATTTCGCCAATATCAGTTCTGCTTTTCATATTGTTTAGCGGCACTTGTACCTGAACGCTATAGGATAATCCAGCTTTTTCATCTACCCACGTATTTTTTTCGGTATATCTAGATGACGAAGTCGAAGCAACTAGTGAACGAGAAATATCATTCATGTCAACGCCTAATTCGGCAGCACGAGTTCTATCAATATCAATATTCATTGCAGGATAATGAATTGGTTGCCCGATTTGCACGTCTCTGAAATATGCTATTTTCTTAAGTTTCTCGACTATTTGATTGGCGTAAAGCTCATTTCTTTTTTTATCTTTTCCTGCAATTCGTACTTCAATTGGAGTAGGAGAACCTTGGCTTAATACTTTATCAGTAAGTTCAATGGGTTCAAAAGATACTTTTACATCTGGTAGAATCTTTTTAAGTCTGTTTCTAAATTCATCTTTAAAATCATCCATATCAGCATGATACTCTTTTAAACTCACCTGAAAAACAGCTTCATGTGAACCTGCCATAAATAAATAGATTGGATTGATAGAGAACAGCGATGGATGTTGCCCAACATACACAGATGTAATTCCGATATGTTCCTTGCCCACCATTTTGTCTAATTCCTTAAGAACTAAAATTGCTTTCTCTTCGGTACGTTCCAAACGAGTTCCGTCGGGAGCGCGCATTCTTAATTGAAACTGACTTGAGTTTACTTTAGGAAAAACATCTTTTCCGATAAAAGTAATTAGTACAATTGCTAAGAAAGTAATTCCGAATAGATACGCTAGAGTTACTCCTTTTTTATGCGGGAAAAGACGGTCTAGCGTGCGCATAAATCGGATTCTGAATTTCTCAAAATGACTTATTTTACCATCATTATTAAGATCTTCTCTTTCTACCATTGCTTTTTTCTGCGTAATCAGATCCTTTTCAGATTCAGGAGTTATTCCGCTATCATTAAATTCGGCTTCATCATCGGTGATGCTAGGATCGTGCTCGTGAACAGGATGTCCTTTCATTAACCAGTTTGCCATTACAGGCACAAAGGTTTGAGAAAGTAAAAATGAAATTACCATTGAGAATCCAATTGCTAATGCCAATGGTAAAAACAAGGCTCCAGGAATACCTACCATGGTAAATGCAGGTGCAAATACGGCTAGAATACAAAGAAGAATCAATAATTTAGGCAAGGCAATTTCCTGACAGGCATCCCAAATGGCGAGTGCCTTGGGTTTTCCCATATCGAGATGCTGGTGAATGTTTTCTATCGTCACCGTGCTTTCATCAACCAAAATTCCTATGGCAAGAGCCAGTCCGCTTAAAGACATTAAGTTGATGGTTTGACCGAATAATTTCAGAAATAAAACCCCTGATATAATCGAAATCGGAATAGTTAGAATTACAATCAATGCGGCGCGTCGGTCACCAAGGAATAATAAAACCATTAATCCTGTTAATATAGCTCCGATGATACCTTCGGTAATTAAACTTTTAACTGAGTTGATTACATAAACCGATTGGTCAAATTCGTATGATAATTTTACATCCTCAGGTAATGTACTTTGAATTTTAGGCAATTCGGATTTTAATTTCTGAACCACATCCCAAGTCGAAGCGTCTCCAGCTTTTGCGATACTGATATAAACCGAACGTTTTCCGTTTACCAAAGCATATCCAGCAGTAATATCAGCACCATCTTTTACGGTGGCAACATCGCCTAATTTTAGGTTTTGAACGCCACCTTTAAATAACGGAATCTGTTCGAAATCTTTAACTTCCTTGATTGTGTTGTTGGTTGGGGTAATATAATTGATGTTACCCATACGAACGTTTCCAGAAGGAGCTGTTTGGTTGTTTACTCGAATGGCTTCAACAATTTGATCGGGTGTCATATTGTGCGAACGCAACATATCTGGATCTACGTTAATCTCGATTGTTCTTGGGCTTCCGCCAAAGGGCGCTGGAGATAGTAAACCCGGAATAGAGGTAAATGAAGCACGAACATATACATTGGCTAAATCCTGTAATTCATTATTAGATCTTATTTTACTGCTTAATACCAATTGTCCAATTGGTAAAGAAGAAGCATCAAAACGGATGATAAACGGCGGTTGTGTTCCTGGAGGAAAGGCAGCTTGAATTCTATTCGATAGCGAACTTAATTCGGCAGCAGCCTGTGCCATATTAGTATCTTCATAATAGGTTAATTTCATAATCATTAACCCTTGAATATTCTTAGTTTCAACCGATTTTACTCCATTGGCAAAAGGAAGTATGTTGACATAATTTTTGGCAAAATAAGCTTCCATCTGATCGGGAGTATAACCACCAAAAGGATGAGCAATATAAATAACTGGCAGATTCATTTTCGGAAGTATATCTACCTTGATATCCTTTATAGCACTAATTCCGAAGAAGAATAAACCTGCAACCAAAACCAATATGGAAATGGGTTTGCGAAGTGCAAAACGTATTAAATTCATTAGGATCTATAATTAAAATTCATTTATAAATAGGTCAAAATTACCTGTGGCAGCAGCCTTGAGTAAGAAAGATTGCCACACATTATTATTGACAATATCGCGGTCGATTTCGGCACGATTTAATGTGTATAGGGTTTGGGTAATATCGGTTAACGTGGTTAATCCGTTTTTGTATAAAGTTGATTTTTGCAAATAAGCTTGTGCAGCGGCATTAACTTGTATTGGCGCTTCGATATAATTGTCCATTGTGATTTTGATTTTAGCATCGGCAAAATTTAATTGGGCTTTAAGCTCAGTATTAATCTGGTTGTATTCATCTTGTAATCCTTGGGAGATAAATTTTTGTGCACTCACTTGTTTGCTTGCTCTAAAAGGTGTTGTAAGATTCCAAGTAATACCAACTCCAACCAAATAATTGGTTCTGTCTGGACTTATTCCGTCAATGTAATTTCTATTGAAAGAAGTTTGGTTTGTACCATAATCAGAATTAAATCCTGAAGCTCTAGTTTGTAAAACACCAAACATGCTCATCGTTGGATAATAGTTTCTTTGATACAATTTCAGCTGTTGATTGCTGTAATCAATCTTTGTTTTATAGAATTGAAGTACAGGGTGAAGACTGTCATTTGATGCTGTGGGTTGTATCATTTCTCTTGGAATCTGATTCACAAACAAGCTATCAGGAATAAAATTCTGAGTAGGAACCCCCATCAAGATTACCAATTTGCTATTTTGTTCGTTGACAAAATCTTTAGCTTGGTTTAAGGCGATTTTTGCGCGTGAAACTTCGGCTGTTGCCAATGTAGAGTCAACTCCTGCAAGCAATCCGTTTTTTACTCGTGCTACAGCTGTATTCTTGAAGACTTCGGCACGTTTTAAATTCTTTTGCTGAGAAATTAATAAACGCTGACTCGCTAATAGATTAAGATAGGCCGCTGTAATTTTGATTTCTTGCTGAAATTTTTCTTGTTGAAAATCATTCTCGCGACTTTGAAGTTCAACTTTGGCAAGATTAATTTTTTGTTTGATTTTTCCAAAAGTGAAAAAATCCCAATTCATGTTTACCAGATACAATGCTCCAAAAGAGGCATTCCAATTTTGTTCTGGTAATACTGGACCAGAAGATGCTGTTCCTAAACCATTAAAACCATATAAGGCACCGTTTTGGCCATTTATGGTTCCGTAATCTTGTTGTGCCGATAAATTTAGGTTTGGCAGATAATCCCTATTGGCTTGTTTAACCGTTTCGCGGGATGCATTGGCATAGTTGCTTTTTGCTTTGACACTTCCGTAGTTCTCTAGACCAGTTTTAATTGCGTCTTTTAAAGACAGCGTTTGCGAGAAAGCTGTAAATAGGGGGAACAATAAAAATAATAATGTAATTTTTTTGAGATTCATAAAACTTAAAATAAGAAATTATGACACAAAAATATTTTACTTAAGCCGAAATAGTCCTTGTTAAATGATGTAATACGATAATAAATGACGAATTGAATTGGTCATTTAATGGCTTAAAAAATTAAAAAATTGTAGTTAATTTGTAGACTGTTTAAGAATTAAAAATGAATAAGAAAATAAATAACATATTGGATAACAAATGGTGGCAGGAATTTGCAGTTATTGCTTTTTCATTTACACTATATACGTTGAAAAATGATTGGATGTTATTTAGTTCTTTTACTTCTATACTAATGGGAGCATTTTTCTATTTAATTCTATACATGCATGCCCAATTCAACCGGTATTTTATACTTCCAATTTTATTTAGAGAGCAAAGGCCAGTAGCCTATATTTGTCTAACACTTATAGGTGTATTACTCTTTTCGATTGTTTTACATGAAATAACGGTATTCGATATGTTTAATAAATGTCGTTTGTATCAAAACTCTCATCAAACGAGTTATGCTTTTCAATTGGCAAGTGTTTTAGGAACGTTGGTATGTATTCTATGTCCTACAATTCTTTTTAAATTTTACAGAATTCATAAAAGACAAACAGATGAAACGTTGTTATTTAATCAAATGCAACTTAATGCACTTAAAGGTCAATTAAATCCTCATTTTTTGTTCAATACTTTTAATACACTTTACGGAATAAGTCTTGAATTTCCTGATCGCACCCCTGACTTAATCATGAAAGTATCACAATTAATGCGGTATCAATTAGAGAGTAATAATAAACAATGTGTATCATTAGAAGAAGAACTTTCGTTTATTAATAGTTACATCCAGTTAGAAAAAGAGCGAGTAGGTTATCGCTGTGATATCACGTATGATTGTAAAATTGATAATGAAAATGCCTATAAAGTTTCTCCAATGCTATTAATTGCGTTTATTGAAAACGCATTTAAACATGGAACTTGTGCTATTCAAAATTGTTTTGTTCGTATTTTTATCACGGTCGAAAATGGTTTGTTGCATCTTCATGTAATCAATTCAATTCCAACAAAAAAAACAAATGTTATTTCGACTAAAATCGGATTGAAAAATACCATCGAAAGATTGAATCTAATTTATGGTAAAGAATACAAATTAGATATTCAAGATGATAATAATACCTATATCGTAGATTTAAAATTGCAACTCAAGAAGTTTGTATAAATGAAAGAGCCTAAAAAATGTATTATTGTCGATGATGAGCCTGCTGCTCATTATGTTTTGGTGAATTACATCAAACAAAACCCGCAATTAGATTTAGTATTTCAATGTTATAATGGTATTGAGGCTATGAATTATCTTAGAGAGAACAAAGTAGATTTAATGTTTCTTGATATTAATATGCCTGAGATAAGCGGTATAGAATTATTGAAGATTATTCCAGTTCCACCTAAGACAATTTTGACTACGGCTTACTCTGAATTTGCTTTAGAAAGTTATGATTATGGAGTTATTGATTATTTATTAAAACCTATATATTTTCCTAGATTCTTAAAAGCAATTGATCGTTTCTTTTCTATCGAGACTGTTCCAAGCAAAGTTTCAGGAGTTGTAGCAAATTCTGTTAGTGTAAAAGTCGATGGACATTTTATAGAATTAGAACTTGATACTTTTTTGTTTGCACAAAGTTTTGGTAATTACGTAAAATTACACACTACAAAGAGAACTTATTTGGCTTCTATCACAACAAGTGAATTCGAAAAATGCCTCCCCGAATCCGGTTTTATGCGCATACATAAATCCTATATTGTTGCTTTAGATAAAATTGAAAGCACTGATAAAGATTTCGTTGTGATAAAAAAGGAACGACTTCCAATTGGCATTACATACAAAAGAGAATTATCTGATCTATTGAAGAATAAAACGCTTTAGTTTATTAGTTAGACCCTTTCATAATCACCTTTCCAGTCGTTTATTGACTTCTTTATTGAATTTCCTGAGAGGTTTTCGTTCAATGCTTTTTCAGTGAGTATCACAATTTCATTATCAGGACTAAATCGTAAAGCAAATAACTGCTCATCCGTTAATTGATCTTCAAATTCTTCTAATCTTTTCCCTGTTAACGAAAAGTAGCGATAACGAAGTTCTACTTTAATAATACGATTTTGTAGCGTTAGCGCATAATGTTGGCGTAGCATAAATGCCAACCAAATTAGCAGTATAAATATGAAACTAATAAATACCCATATTAGTTTTTCTTCTGATACAAACGAAAAGTAAATGCTAAATAGAAGTAAAATTAGTAGTACTGGATAATATACAAAATGATGGGGCAGATAGTACCGAACATGATTATTATAAGATTGAGTTTTCATGTAAATTAGTTTTAATTAAAGGTAATCAAATCATATATTGTGGCATTATTTGATACGTTAATATAAACCCAATATCTTAGTTTTGTTGATGTTAAATATTTTAACATGTTTTTTATAGCTAGCTTAATAAAAATAATTACATTTACGTAACTGATTACGTAATTAATATCATAAAAAAGAAATGGAAATATTTAACGAACTAGGAAAAGTAGCAATGGGAAGTAAATTGCGAATTTTTACTGATAGATTTACCGAAGATGCTGGAAGAATTTATGAGCTGTATAATATTAAAATGCAACCAAAATGGTTTCCTGTTTTTTATGCCTTATCAAAAGGAGAATCAAAAACAATAACAAACATTGCAAATGAAATTGGTCATTCGCATCCTTCGGTAAGTAAAATCATTAGCGAAATGTCGAAACAAGGTTATGTTGTGGAGAAGAAAGACAAAGATGATGGACGAAGAAATATTGTTGCTCTTTCGGCAAAAGGAAACGAAATAAACGAAAAAATACAGGATTTGTATCAGGATTTAAGTAATGCGATTGAAGACATAGCATCTCAGGCAAATAATGATTTATGGAGAGCGATAGAGGAGTGGCAATATTTATTAGATGAGAAAAGTTTAATGCGTAGAGTTCAGGAGTTAAGAAAGGATCGTGAAAGTAATAATGTAAGTGTAATAGCATGTGAACCCAAGTACTATCCAGCCTTTAGAGCTCTTAATGAGGAATGGATTTCTAGTTATTTTAAAATGGAAGAAGCAGATTACAAAGCACTTGATAATCCGAAAGAATATATTCTTGATAAAGGAGGATATATTTTTGTTGCACTTTATAACAATGAGCCTATTGGTGTATGTGCAATGCTTAAAATGGATGATAAAGACAAAAATTATGATTTTGAAATGGCAAAAATGGCCGTTTCTCCAAAAGCTCAAGGTAAAAATATAGGTTACTTATTAGGAATGGCTGTTATTGGAAAAGCAAAAGAGCTTGGAGCTTCAACCATATATTTGGAAAGTAATACAATTTTAAAACCTGCGATTAATTTGTATAATAAATTAGGCTTTAAGAAAGTAGCTGGACATCCTACTCCTTATGAGCGCGCTAATATTCAGATGTTGCTTACGCTAGAATAATATTTTAGAATAAAACCTTTAAATATACTTTTGAAGGTTTTATTAATTTTTCCATTTATTCTTGCCAGCTTCACTATTTGCAATAAGTTCATTAAGGCGTTTTATTCTTGTAACTTCTTGCTTGGCACTCATTACCCAGTTTTTTGAAACTTTTTTATAAGAAGGCGCTAGTGATTGAAAGTAATGCCAAGCTTTTTTATTGGTCTTGAATATTTTTTCAAAATCATCTGATAAGTCAACTTCTGTAATTTCGTGCGTATATATTCCAGATTTATTTTCTTTTCGCAATTTAAAAATTCTATATCCTGCTTCTTGCATTAATCCTTGTTGTGTTAAATCTTCGACTTTCTGTATATTTATGGCACTCCAAATACTTGTTGCTTTTCGAGGTGTAAAACGAATGGAGTAACTATCCTTATCTATCGATCTGCGTATGCCATCAATCCATCCAAAGCAAAGTGCTTCGTCTACAGATTGTGACCAAGTCATGCTTGGTTTATTGCTATTTATTTTATGAAAACCAACCAGCAATTCAGTTTCTAATAGGTGATTTTGTATCAGCCATTTTCTAAATTCAGATTGGTTTTCAAAAAATAATGGTATCATTTAATTTGTTTCTACAAGTTTTTTTATTTCTACTAAAATCGGATTCCAGCCTTCGCCATTATTTAATGCTTCGCAATATCTTCGTTGACCATCTGCCACTTTTGAATAATCACCTTGGGAAACATTCAAAATTGTTTTCCCTAAGTTTTCGGTCAATTCATACGTTACATTCAAATAGTTTTCTGGTATGTCTTTAATAGCTGAATTTGGATCAAATGTAGAATAAATTAATTTTTTTAAAGGTTCTATGTTTACAATATGTCCTTTTACAAATATCATGTCACTGCCTTCGTAATTTGCTTTCCAAAGTAGCTCACTTCCAATTTTCCAGTTAGATAAAGCTTCACAACCAAACATATAAATTTTTGTTTTTTCGGGATTAGTTAATGCATCCCATACGTTTTGTGCGGGTGCATTTATCTCGATGCTATTGCTAATTGTTAATTGGCTTGCCATGATAATTTGAAATTACTATTCAACAAATTTTGCTGCTTCTAGAATTAACTTTAGTACTTCTTTTGGATGTGAAGCCAATGAAGCATGGCTTGCATCTAAATGTATTATTTTCTTTGGATTCATTCTATTTGCCATTTCTACTTGAGTTGCTGGTGGTATCATATGGTCATTATTAGATACTTGGTACCAACTCGGTTTAGTTTTCCAGGCTGGTTCACCAGATTCGGCCCCAAAGCAACTACCATGTATAGGTTTTTGTGCCAAAGCCATTGTTAAGGTTTCATTTTCATTCAGATCCTGACAGAAATTTTTGTGATACTCATCGTATTTAATCCATAAAAAGCCTTTTGAATCAGGGTATATACTTGCTCCTCCCGAAGGTTGCTCTCTACGGGCGAATATTCCTCCTAGACTTTCGCCTTTATCTGGTGCAAATGCGGCTATATAAACTAAACCTACTACTTTGTCGTGATGTCCCGCACCACTAATTACTGAACCGCCATAAGAATGACCTACCAATAATACTTTGCCTTCTTGTGCATCGATTAAATCTTTTGTTCTCTGTATGTCATCGTCCAAAGAGGTTAATGGATTTTGTACGCTTCGAACTTTGTATCCTTCTTTATGTAAAGCAGGAATAATATGTTGCCAATGGGAACCATCGCCCCAAGCTCCGTGCACTAATACAATGTTTAAATCTTTTGTTGCCATGATATTAATTTTAAAGTTAGATTAATTCGTTTAAAGTGTGGGGTTTATATCGTGGGGGGTATAATGATTATTTATTTAATGTATGCTGATAGTGTTTTTTTGTTATGATTGCGATTGGGATTCCCACACAAAAGACGTGTATTACAATCGATAATAGTAATGGGAAATCTAAATGTTTGGCTGGTAAAATAGGGAAAACAATAGGCAGAACAATTAGATTCATTACAATCCATACCAATATGCCATATATACATCCTGAGATTATTGTCTTATTTTTTAAGGAGGGGAGGTATGGATATATTGCAAAATAGAATAAAGCAAAAATAGTAGCAATTATAAAATGAATAACTAATCCGAAGACTGCCATTTTTGGATCACCGGAGTAGGCATCTTTTTTAAAAATACCACTAGCAATAGATTGCAAAATTTTGACTGTTGTTGTTTTTTGTAGTATAACAGAATAAATAAGAATTGGAGCAATAATATCCATTGTACCAGCAACTAAACCTGATAATAAAACTGTTCCTGCTTTTGATTTCATAGAGATACTGTTTTGTATTTTCGAGAATATAAAGTTAGCGAATTCTTATTGTATTCAATATTCTGAAGTATTATAAAATCAATATGATTGTGTTTTTATGTATTGTGGTAAGTGATTAAGTGTTTGTGGATTAGTTGTTTGCCACAGATTAAAAGGATTAATTGGATTGTTGCAATCTGAGCTACTTGATGAGTTCCTTTCTTTATCAGGAAGACAAGATTGTGGGGAATAGAAGAAGTAAGGGATCATTACGAAAACCTGTGGGAAGACAAAAATCTCATCAAGTAGCTAACACAAAAAAGTTTTTTTCATAGAATTCTGCATTACCCCAATCTTGTCTTTCTGAGGAACGAAGAATCTCCGCAAGTAGCTAACACATAACAGTTTTTTCATAGAATCCTGCATTACCCGCAATATTGTCTTTCTGAGGAAAGAAGACCCGAACGATAGCGAATAGACGAAGTAATCGCACCTAGTAGTCCGACAATCAAGGAATACTTTGCGTTAGTTTCTTGTGGAGATTCTTCGTTCCTCAGAAAGACAATATTGTGGGTAAACATTGCGCGTAAAGATTGAGGGTTTAGATTGTGTGAAAAAGTTGTGAGTTAATCTTTGTTTGCTGAATTACTCACTTTTTAGAATGTAGTTTTTTATGGTAAATAAGTCTTCAAATCCTAGTTTGGTGTAGATTCCTTTTCCCATTACTGATGCTTGTAATAAAGCATATTCTGCATTTAAATCTATGGCAAGATTAAGAGCATATTTCATGATTTCTTCGGCGAGACCTTTTCTTCTCATTTCTGGAATAACGCCGACACCATGAATTCCAACATTATTTTTTGTTTGAAATAACATGAATGTACCTATTGGTTGATTTTGATAGGTTACTAAATGAAATTGTACCTCTTTCCAATTTTGAACTAAGATTTCTTTACTTATTATGTAACCAAATGCGTTGGGATATAAATCGGACCATATTTTTGCATCTTGTTCATTTAGAACACGTTTGTATTGTAATGTGTTTTGTTGTTCAAATGGCGTGTCTAATTGAAGCGCCATTGCAACTTGTTCTGTTTTTTTTATCAAACCTTTTGCTTCTAATATTTCATTAGATTTTGTTCCGTAAATAGCACAATACGGAATTACCAAAGAAGGATTAGACTGTATTATTTGAATTGCTTTTTCGGCACTGTTTTGATTAAGATCTCCATTAAACCACAGCTTATTTGGCCAACCGGAGTTTTCTATTTTGCAATATTCGAAATCATCATTTTTATGGTGCGCTTGAAATGGTGCGCCTACTGTTTTCCATAAACTGGTAAGATTGTGAATATTGTCTACGATTAGATTTATGTTTTTTGCCATTTTCAATTTAATTTATACCAGAATATGAGTCAAAGATAGGTATGATGTTTTATTAGAACCTTTACATATGTTGATTTAGGTGTTTTTGTCTAAACTTTTTCTAATTCGGCTTAACTGCGTTGGAGTAATTCCTAAATGGGAGGCGATATGGAGTAGGGGAATTCTATTCAAAATAGCGGGATGTTTTGCTAGTAAATCGAGATATCTCCCAGTAGCGTTTTCCATAACGATTGAAATTTCTCTTTGCTCTTTTTCGATTACCCAGTTTTTTTCGAGATAAGCAATATAATAATTTTTTAAATCATCGTTTTGATTAATTAGCTCTCTGTATTTCTTGTAGTTAATAGAAATGAGAATGCTGTCTTCTAATGCTTCTAGTGTAAAATCGGAAGGTGTTTGCTGTATTAATGAAACTGTTGAAGCTACAAAATAACCTTCAAGGAAAATGTTTTTATTGTAAATGTTTCCTTCTTTGTCGGTAATATAAGCTCGTAAAGCGCCAATACATGTAAAATGCATTTCTTTGGCAACTTGTCCATGTTGTAGTAGTATTTCTCCTTTTTTTAATTGTTGAAAATCAACGATGTCTTTTATTAATTCCCATGACGCTTCTGTAATAGGAGCGTAGCTTTGGAGTTTTAATTTTAGGTCGTTTAGGTATTTATTTTTATCAATTATCATCTGCCTCGATTATGCTATCAAATGTATTTAATTATGATTAAAGTGTTTTAAAATAGATGAATTATTTTGAAAATTTTAGTCTCTAGCCCTGATGGGAACGGCATCCTTTTATGGCTTATTGATTACTATTGGTTTGCCATAAAAGATACAGTGTACAGCAGGTAAAAGCTCCATAAAAAAAAACGCTGCAAAACCGAAGTCTTACAGCGTATAATCGCAAAAACAAAATTTCCACAAATCAAAAACAAAATTTCCTTTTTTTTGCACAAAACAGTTAACGCCTGTATGATTCCGTACAGGCGTTTTTAAATTATTGTTTAAAGAACTTTTAAATAGTATTTAAAGATAAAAAAAACAGTTTTCACTATTGAAAATTAGGTAAATCGATTATGATTCCTTATCTATAATTGAATATAGAGCACTACTTATATATCATAATATCTGTATAGCTTGAACTATAGTTAACTGTGGCGTTCATAGTAGCAGTTGTCGCACCTGTAAAGGGATTACTCATTGGTGTCTTGGTCTCAATCCATTCACAAAGTTCAATGATAGAAGATTTGTTTGAAGTGAAATAGAAGTAGCTCGTTCCCTCTAAAACATTCAATACGTCCAGATAGTCCTTTAATTTCCAGTAACTTTTGTAAACTCCTGTTTCTGTTGATAAATACGGCGGATCAACTAGAAATACTACGTTTGGAATACTTCTATACTTCTCAAACAATTCCTTATAACACAGGCTCGTGACTTCAATACCATCAAGATAGCCTGTGGCATCATAACTTGACTGACGTACACAATTATAAAGCGTTTCTTTTTCTAATGCTTCAAATGTGAGTACGTACTTCATACTAAACAAAATATTAGATGACAATGTAATACAATCAACATACCCTTTACTGTGAGCGCTTTTTACGCACGCTATTACACGATCTCTTACGCTTCCTGTAATTCTACTATCTTTCGGATAATCTTCTAAAATAAGCCTTAAATCATTAATAAGTTGATTAGTCTTATCAATATTCTTAAGGCGCTCTCTATAATTATCAAAATCATTGTAAACTACTGTTGCCTCTGGGTATACTGACTTAACCGTGTGACTCAGTAAACCGCTACCTCCAAATAAATCTATATAAATTGCTGTTGGTGAATACTGCATCAAAGCAGGTTTAAATTGTTTTAAAAACTTTCGTTTTTGTCCCATAAACGGTAAAGGTGCCGTCGTAAAAATTTTCTTTTTTATTTGCATTCTTTTTTTGATTGATAATTATTATTTTATCTTTGCCTTACCACAGAATTTATATAAAATAGCAAAGCCACCATTAGAAGACATATGTCCTCCAACGGTGGCTTTGGTGCTAAATTTTTAAATTCTGTGGTAAGAGTTAAAAATGTTGGAGGACTATTTTTTACTTCCCCTCTCCTTTGGAATTACTTGATTAAAATTTGGTATTCTTTTAAAAACTCCTGTTTTTGGTCTCTTGATAGTTTGCCTCGCTTTACTCGCGTATAAGGCACAAAAACAACTCCTATAATGGTAAGCCCTATAAATCTTGAAAAAGCGCTATATTGTCCTTTCCCTTTACGTTCTTGACCTTTTGCGTAAGCCCAATCTGCTTTCCATTTCAAAATAAAACTTGAACCGACCCAATATTTTAAATAATGGTAATCGTGTAGCATAGCATCAAGATCAAGCTGTGGAATGTCACATAAATCTTTGACAACAGTTGCGCCATCAAATTCAGACGGATTGGAGCAAAAGAAGTCATACGCTATAATATAAATATCTATTTCACAGAAGCTGTACCCCTTTAGTTTTAACAGCTGAGATACGGCTTTTCTTTGTTTTCTTAGCGCATTAGAATCTTGTTTGAAAAAATGAGAGTATGAACCTAACATTATACTTGTGGTGTTAGTTCCCAGTCCCCAGGTAGTTTCCCATAAATGGTATGAATACCATCATCCAGCAAGTCGCTTTGTATAAAAAGCAATAATCCAGCTTTCGCTTTTGCCCAATCTTTTTGAGAATCAGTCATGCCTTCAAAATTACGAGCAGATTTTACAGCAACCCCTAATGTATCAAGTTCATTGTTTTCTACCCTTTTCTGGCGACAATTGATTTGATGTTTTGCGCCATATTCATCTATAACAAAATCTTCTATGCTAAAGATTTTTGCATCTGGCATCGTTGTCCAAGAAGTAATCTCGATTTGTAACTTACCCGTTAAGCCTCCAAATCTGTTGGAGTGGGTATATGCTGTATTTAATTGTATCATAATTGTCTTAAATAAATATTTATGTAGTTTGTCCACCATCTTTAATAACCCAATTGTTAGGGACAGACGTTATAATTGCTCTTGCAGGTGCAGAACCAGATGTATATTTAGAACTTCCAAAATCTATTTCTAAATTCGGTTTCAAAACCCTGGAGCTCCAACCATTATATAGAGCGTCTAAGTTTACTGCTGAAAATGTTGTTGGAGTTTTTGTTGTCATAAAATCTTTGAAATTAATTACATTTGATACATTCCAATTACCTATATTTTGGTCGAAATTTAAAGCGTTATAAAACATAGCTTTCATATTGTTAACATTATTAACATCCCATGAGTCAATAGGTTGATTAAAACTTTTAGCAGAATTAAACATAGTTCTCATATCAGTAACTTTTGAAGTGTCCCAACCTCCTATAGGTTGATTGAAGGATAAGCAATCACTAAACATTGTACCCATGTTAATAACTGTTGAAGTATTCCAATTGCTGATATCTTGATTAAATATTTTGCAACCATTGAACATTCCTTCCATTAATACCACTTTTGAAGTATTCCAGTTATTTATACTTGAGCTACCCCCATTGTCAAAATTAGTTGCTTCATCAAACATTCTTATCATATTTTCAACAGACACAACATTCCATCCACCTATATCTTGATTAAAACTTTTAGCGCCTTGAAAGAGACCTGTCATGCCCCTAATATTTGAAGTATCCCAAAGTTCTAGATGGTTTATTGTTGTTAACGATATACAATCCCTAAATGTAAATGATAAACCTCTAACCATCTTTAATTCTGGTATATCTTCGACATTAGTAAGTGTAAGATTTACACAGCCGTCAAAGGCACTACCATTAATAGTAAAAAAAAAGCTCCCCCATCGTTGAATAGTCATTAATTTCATCTTGTCACCAGTACCTCTAAATATAAATCCATCACATTTACCAGTAATAATGACCTGATAAATTCCAACGTTTGAATAAGTGTGGGTAGCTTCTGCCTGATTCCAAGATGTAATTCTAGATACTGTGCCATCTCCCCAATCAACACTAAAGTTATAAATTCCACCAGCGGTGAGTGGTAGTTTTATTTGGTTTATTTGACTTGACCCAGTTGAAAGATTGTCCGTTTTCCAAGTAGAGATAAATGGTTTGTATTTACTTTTCCCAAAAACTGTATTTTGTATTAACGCTCCCATAATTACACTCCTAATAATAAAATGCTGTTAGTACTTCCACGCTGTGTCAAAGTGAAAATCTGTTTTTCTGCAGTAGCAGATGGCGTTCCCATTAACCAAGTTTTAGGAGGTGTGATAGCCCAAGTAACTGTTACGCCAGGTAATGTGATTCCATTAAATAAATAAGAATCAACAAGTACTATGGGTATGGTTATCGTGCAATTAGCCGTAAAGACAATAGTTTTTCCATGCCAAGAAAGTTGTGCGTTTTGAGATGTAGAAACCTCTATTTGGTTTGAAATATCTTGTTTTCCTGTAATGTCTTGATTAGTGACCCCAGCTAAACGAGCTATTTCCGTATCTAAAATCAGGCTCCTTCCAGCGACCTTATCCACTTTATTTGCCGTTAAACCATCAATTAAGGCTTTTAAAATTTTCCCCATTTCAGCAGTCAAAGCTTTCATGGTTCCACCCGTAGTCAAGTCATTTACCAATATCGTACTTAGAGAAATCTCAACTTCTTTTATTGCATCGACAATTTCCTGAATAGTGTCTAAATTTATATCGTCAGATGTCAACAAAAGATTAATAACATCTATTTGTTCTTGTAATATCTTCCCTTGTTCTGCGCTTAATAAAGAATTATCACCACCTGAGACAAGATTGTTGACAATAGATAAATATTGATGAGCAATTATTGAAAATTCGTTCAAAGGCACATAGCCGTTTGACTTTCCTTTATTTGATTTGTCTTCTTTGCCCATCAACAAATCTGCGTGAGCATTATCATCGGTTAAGTGATTTGTTAAAATAATTGCTTCCGCCTTTGCATTCAAAATTCCCTCAATCTCATCAATAGCTGTTATAGGTATTTTTTCATCCTTATGCCAAAAGCTGTCCATCCAATTCCAAAATTGCACCTGCGTTGGTTTTAAACCTGTTCTAAACCAGTTTTTTAATGTGTTTTTATCTGCCATAATTATGCTATATACTCAATAAACATTACTACTCTGTAGGGATTCATGTGATTAACTGTAGTTCCTGTAGGACCTGATGACGCTTTTTTAACCGATTCTAAAAATTCTCCACGTTCTTCCGCCCCTGAAGAAACAAGCAATTGCCCTGAAGGCGTTCCGCCTGAATCTGCACCAACACCATATCCACCAATAGGAGTAGCGATGTTTGCATTTTTAGAACCGCCTACTTTACCTATGGTTTCAAAATCTGGGTCATCAGAATTCCACCCCACAGGCATACGACCACGCCAATTAACAACTTCTGCCCAACCAGTAGGAATTAAATTTGCGGACTTATTCCAAAGAACCATTCCTCCCCCTGTTTGGAAAATTGCATTTTTCTTTTCAAGTTCAGCAACGCGCAAAATCACTTTATCTAGCGTAGTGTTATCAACTTTAGTATTTAAGGCATTTGGTATATCCTTAGTCGAAAATCCGCGGGAAAAATCAACCCAGTCTATTGCACCGACTCCAGAACTGAAAGTAGCATAACGCATTTTTATTGAAGGATAGGAATTTCCATTTTGGAAAATCAAATTTTCAGTATCTTCTTTAATGATAACTTTCGTCTGTATCAATCCTCCTCTAAATTCCAAAACCTCACCGTTGATATAGACAACACCATCACTTACGTTAGAACCAGTAATGATACATCCAGAGATTATGGTTAGGTCTCCAACTATGCTACCGAATGCATTAAACAATGAGTATGCTGTTTGCATTCTTCCCAAAATATTTGTCGTCATTGGGAAACCACCAACCTGAGTAAAATTTATACTATTCATATCGTTATTAATTGATAACTTTTGCCAGCTAACTTATAGAAGTCTACAACAGCAGTAATTTCATTTGTTTTTGTGTTCAAAATTATCCCTGGTACATTTACCAAAAATTCGGCTAATCCATTTACATAATTAAACTCTTGCTCTAGGTAAATTACCCCCAAGTACACATCTAAATTTTCAGACTGGGTGTATAAATAATCTTGATCAATTTGTTCAACATCACTAATGGTAATCCGCCTCAATTCAGGGTCGAATTTATCATTAAGCGCTTTTCTTAAATAGCATTTTTGCCCATTATAAGAAAGCTTTAGCAAATTGTCTGTACGTATTTGTGTCCATTGATAATGCAAACTATTGATAGGCGAAATCAATGCTTTGATATAACCGAACAATCTTATCTTTCGTAAAGATGTTGGCAACAACAAAAGAATAAGCCTATCAAAATCTATTTTATACCACATATTTCACATTATCAAAATTTGGTACTACAAAATATCCACTCTCTGGAATTGTCTTTACATTTATTGCTTTGGGTGGTAAATACTCGCCTGTAGAAATATCAATAATCTGAGATTCTGCATTTACGATATTTGGAATTCTTACCCCCTCAATATTTTTTAATTTTGTTTGCAAATCAAACAAGACTAACTCACCATTAAAAGGAAGCTCCTTCATGTACTCTAAAATAGCATCTTGTACAGGGAAATTTCCATTTATAATACTCATCCCATTATTGTCTAGAACCAATGAATCTCGAAATATTTGAAGGTTCAAAAGCAAAATATCAGGTAAATGATTTACCACAATATATTTTACACCACAATCTGCAATTTCACTCATATAGGCATCAAAGGATGCTTTTTGAGGAGTAGAAACTGGAGATAAAACGCCATCGCTTTCAGTTGCAATTTTTATCAGCAATTGTCCAGCTGATTGTGTCACTGCTGAATATTTAATTATTTTAGAATTTTCAATTTGTTCCTCCGGAAATCCGACATTATAATACTTGTCGGTATCTTCAATTAAATCAAAACCATACTGAAAAGCCAAGGCTTTAGTTCTATACCATGATGGACGATGCGGGAATTTTTGCTCCAAAATATCCTCGACCTCTTTTTTGTGAGTATCAAACAAAATTTCTAAAACCCAAATAGAAAACGCCACCACAAAAACAAACAATCTATAAATAGCAGTTTTACTCGTAGAGTTAATCTCTACCAAGTTGTCATCAGCCTTGATGTTATCAAAAATTTCCTGCTGTATTTCCTGTATCTTTCTAGCCATCTTATCTTACTATAAATGTTGAGCCTATTATCATCGCACCAATTCCTAATTGGGGTAGGATATCTTCGTTTTCTGAGTTATTGAAGCCCGTGGCTATAATTTGGTTTTTATTCTGAAAAAAAGCTACAATCGTAGTATCTATCAAAATACTTTCTGAGACCTCAAGACTTTGTCCTGGTGTTAATTCTTCAGTAATCGAAAGCCCGTTTTCAAGAGCCAATTCAAAGGCGCTCATTAACGTGCCATTGTTCTGTATGGCTATATCCAGTATGCTTTGATTATGTAGTACTTGCTTTTGCATTAGCTTTTAATGTTCGGTTTTCTCGCTTCAATTCTGCAATTTCAATTTGTTGTAATTTTATTTTTCTGTCTTTTAACCTATTTTCCTCTTCCAATAAATCAATCTTACGTTGCATCATAGAGTCATACTCCTTATACCTTGTTTCGTATCGCTGTTTTAAGTCGTCCAGAATTTCTTTGTAATGGGACGACAATTTCACATCGTTATCAATTGCCGTGGTTTCTGCATTTTCTTTTGCCTGCAAAACATCAACTTTATATTTTCCTTTCGTAAACAAAAAAGTAAAAAAACCAGTACCTCCAATAGCACTCAAAAAAAGTCCTATGTTGTTTAAAATTACATCCATTTAATTTCCTTTTAAAAACTGATTAAACCTCGTTTCAACGGCTTCAAATTGTGCCGTATTATTCAATAATGTTGTTGCTCCTGATTGTGCAACCGCCGTTCCCGTTGTAGCAACTGTAAAACTCATCGCCTTAATGGCACCAATCAAATCACTCATTAATTGTTTGAGTGTTTCGTTTTGTTTTTGCAAAAGGAAACCGTCTTGATCCACTTGAAAGCGCACTTGCTCAATATTCAAATCCAAACTTTCAATTTCAGAATACGCCTCCACATACAAGCGGTGTAAATCCTCATTTATGGGGCTTACTAATACTGAGCTGTCAATCTTTGGAAACAAATAAAACATTTTGTCGCTACCATCAAAAATCGCTGAGAGTTGCACGTCTGGAAGTTCCAAACCATCTACAGCAATAACACAAGTTCCTTTTTCTTTATCAACTGAAACCACAACAGCGGGAAAGGTATCAACGTCCCTTTTTTTTAGTTTTCTAAATGCCTCCGTTAATTCGTCCATTACAGTCTATTTCCTAATGTTGCTTTTCGTCTTGCGCCTCCCGTATCAAAAGTGGTGACTACCTTTTTTATAAAATAATTTCCCTCACGGTTCAAATGTTCCTCATCAATCAATTTGGCTTTCATCCCCCTGGTGGCGAATGGAACTAAAAAACTAACCACATCACCGTCAAAACCGCCATACTTCATTTTTTTAAGTTCGGTATTTGCCATTGCCTCCAATTGCTTTTTATCTGAAACCACCGAGGTCGTGTATTCCCTCTGTTCGCCATCCATATCGCCAAACTCAAAGCTTTCTTTTTTGTTGGTCTTTGGGTTCATATAATTATACTTAATCTTTATGCGCCTTTCATCGGCACTTTTAAACTCAAGATTATTCTCTACCAAATTATAATTCAAGTCATACACCACCGTTTGTCCTATATTGGTCAACTGTTGTAATCCGACATACAATTTACCTTCGTCATCAATAAATACAGTTTGAGCCAAATCTTTTCTAAAACTTTCCAAGATTTGTGCGCCGTTGGCGTTCCTAACAATCCATTTGTCCAAGGAAATGTCCTGACCTTTCATAAATCGGGACAGTTCTATGGGAGTGTCTTTTATTACTTCCTGTAAAACTTCTTTAATGCTTGTTTTACCCCAAACTTTATTGATGTTTTTTCGTCTCAACAACCACATGGCATCCTCGCAATGAATTTCAATCGGAATCTTTGGACTAATCTTTTTTACATAACCCGTAAATTCGACACCCGAATAAATCCCCTCATACCCCAAAGTAATCACAACTTTATCGCCTACTTTTATAGCTTGCTCCGTAAATAATTGCTGTCCATTTTGGCGGATTTTAAAGCGGGTAGGCAACTTAATTACTGCCGTGTCGCTCAATTCCTCAACCGACTTGGTTATTTCAATACCGTGAACGGCGTTGAAAATGTAATCACCTATTTCTACTTTTCCGTCCAGTATGTACATTAGCTCAATAAATTCGTTTTGTCTTTATCTTTTTCATTCAAATCGGCAAAAAAATCATCATCACCAAGTGCTTTGATTGTGTATTTTTGCATTCCGCTTTCGCCTATCATTTCATCCCAGTCCAAACTTTCAAGTACTATTTTGCGAATACCAAACAATTCAAAAAAGGCGTTGTCTTCAATATCCACTGAGTCGTTTATTTCAAACAAATCATTAATTAATTTTACTTGATCCGCTGGATATTTGTCGGGGTCATGCAAATCAATACAAACCCCTTTTATCGTAATCACTTCGTCGTCCGTAGTGATATATTCTTTAACAGAGCGTTTCTTTTTCTTTCCTACCGTTGCTGTTTTTACAATAGTTTTCGACATTCCAATAGAAACAATCGGCTCATTTGGGAACAAAAAAGAATCCTTTCCGTGCGACACTTTGAGAGTCATAAAATATTTTGCGCCTAATAACTGCTTGTTGTTGATTCCATGCAAATCGGGTAATTTATACCGTGATTCGTTCTTTTTCCACCAAAGCGGAAAAACGGGTCCGATATAATCAAGTGATGCTCTTATGAGCAATTCTTTTATATTAAAATCTGCCATTAGTTTGTCTGCATTTGGTTGACACTATTCACGGCACGCAATATTATTTCTTGTACTTTTTCGCCTAATTGCTCAATGCCTTTTTCTGTACTTTCGACAAATATTTTAGTATCGTCCTGAAGCTTTTGAATATTGATAGTGATATGAGTCATCTTAGAACCTCCCGAAACAATGTTATCCGATTTAGAACCTTTTTTATCTTTTTTCCCTTTTCCTTTATCGTTCAATAAATCAGCAAAAACTGTTGATTTATTTTGTTTTAAATAATCAGGAACTTTTGCCTTTTTTGTGGCGGGTTCAACGCCAGCCTCCTTGGCTTTCATATTTACGCCGTCATTGTATCCTTTAGAAAAAGACTTAGCGGCCTTCATACCATCATCAATCAATTTCTTTTTAGAATCAACGCCCATCAAGTCTCCAACTGCTTTTTTTCCGATCTCAAAAGCTCCTTTAAAGTCGCCACTAAAGAAAGCTTTCAATGCGCTTCCCATTCCTGTAATACCTGATAATAAATCTTGAATTCGATTAATTACATAGTTTTTAATCGCCGTTCCAAAACCTTTTATAACTTCCCAAGTACCCATAATTGCGCCTCTAAATCCTTCAAATTTGTTCCAACAAGACCACACAATAGCAATCAATGCCGCTATGGCGATAACTACCAATCCAATAGGATTCATACTCATTACAAAATTGAAAGCAGTTTGCGCTGCAGTTGCTAACCAAAGGCGAGCCTCAAACAAAGCAAATTGAGCCGAAAAAATCCAAAAGCTCGCATTGGCGACAACAAAGCTTATTCCAAGTCCAGTGATTAATGCGGTAAAGAAAAACAGCAAAGGTTTTGCCTGCATTATCCATTTTACTACATCCGCAACGGCGTGTCCAAACGGTATAATATTATTTGTTACCGCTATGCCAATATCTATCAATGGCGAAACCCAATTCGCAAATGACATTCCGATTTTAGAAACAACATTTTGTAAAGTTCCCATCATAGTACTCCATTTACCGCCTGCCGTTTCTGCCATTTTATTAGACATATTATAATAACGACCACCTTCTGAAGTAGCGAGCCTAAATGCTTCCTCAATCATATTGGCACTAATAGCACCATCTTCCATTTTCTTCTTTAAAACACCCATTGATATACCTGTGTTTTCAGATATGACTTGAAGTGGATTAAAGCCTTGATTAATTAACTGTAATAAATCCTGACCCATCAATCTACCCGTAGCCATAATTTGAGAATAGACCAAGGATAAACCGCCTAGTTTTTCCTCATTACCCATAGCTACGTCACCCAACATTCTCATATTGCTCATAATTTTCTCTTGGGCAAGACCAAAACCGAGCATCGTCTCCGAGCCTTTTATAATTCCTTCATTACTATAAGGTGTAGCATTTGCATAATCGTTCAATTCACCAAGCATTACCTTCGCCTTTTCGACAGAACCGAGTAACACCTCAAATTTGACATTAGTTTGTTCCATCTGCACACCCATATTAAAAAGTGTTGAGACACCAGCAACGACACCAAGGGAAATACCCAAAGCACCAACTAAGCCAATCAAACTTTTATAACCTGAACTTAAAGTAGAAAAAAATGACCCTGATGTAGCCTCTGTGTTTCTAAGTGTCGCATTCAAGCCATTCACACGAGTATTTGTCATCCCCACACTAGCCGCTATTTGATTAAGCGAACTACTGGCGTAGTTTTTCATTTGTATGATAAATTCGTAGGCATTCATAATCTTAAAGTTGTGAGGATTCTTTTTCTTTTGTTCTTATAAAATGGAGGTTTTGCACCTCTTCACACCAATCTAAATCACTTAACTTATGAGGTTTTTTGATGTGCATATAGTATCTTAAATAGGCATCTAAAAGCCTAAAATCAATGTGTGTTTTTCCTCCTGATTGTTGTACATAATCAAAAGAGGACGGGTCATTAGTATCAATAACCGCCCTGTTTAAAGCTTTTTTATGATAGCTACTTTTTGATTTTGTAGTTTCTCAATCGCTTGGTATAACGGGAAACGAAAGTTTGCGTTATCTCTGTCGTTGAATGCTTCGTCTTTTTCAATACAAACCGCTTCAAATAACTTTTCTTGAGTAACAAAAGGCTTAGAGCTTGGGTTTTTCTTTTCCGCTAATTTGATGTCGTCACGAGTAATCATTCGCACTTTACAACTAGCTCCAGCAATTGTAATAATAGAGTTGTTTTTCTCTTTGGTGATTTCGGCATCATCAAAATTAAAAAAAGTTGTAATCTCCTTACGAGCAGGTAAGAAATACTCATCTTTGGTTTTGATTTCTTCATCACCGCCAATAAAAAGCAAGTTGATCATTTCTTCACCAAAGGCTAAATCACCACTATTTTGCATAGTAGTAAAAGCACGTTTAAAGTCCTTCATTGATGGTTCACGCAAATAAGCCGTTTTGTCTTCTACAGGCAAAGCGTAAACGCTACCATATTTTTCTTTCCATTCTTGGATTTGTTTGTCGTCAATTTTTTGCATCGGGTTTGTTGTAGTTTTTTTGTTTAAAAAAAAGCCATCCATCATATTAGCTGGATGGCTTTTACATATTGTCTAAAATTTCTATTGTTGTGGTTTTACATCCAAAAAGATAAAAGGAAGTTCAATAAGCATATTCTTATCGCCTTGCTTCATTGCTTTTTTGTACTCTGTAAATTCACAGGTAGTCAACACATCGGTAACAGTTGCACCACCATCGTCTGGAACAAATGCCCAAATAACATCAAAGCTTAACGCTAATAAATCCTTATTAGGAGCATCTTTAATCATTGCTTCCACTTCGGATTGCCAAAGGTTTATTTTTCCCTCAAAGTCCTTGTTTCCTCGTGCCACTTTGTGACCTTTTCCACCACGACCACGTATTACGCTTTTTTCTTGTTTTGCTGTGTACTCTACATCTTCAATGCCCTCAATGATACGTCCACCGATAGCAATGGAGATGTCATTCCACGAATAATTTTTACTGCTATAATCACTCATACTAATCTAGTGTTGTGGTAAATCCAATATTTACCGTTATAAAATCAGAGTAGCCAACGGGTAGCAATTGCAAGGCTACATTTACATTGTTGGTTTGCAAAACGTTTTGATTTTCGTCAATAAATGCTCTCACTCCCGAAAGTTTGCCCACTTCAACCATGTTCGATTTGATTTGAGCTTCGATAGCATTCTGCCAACCTTTGGTAATAGCGGGATGAATGGTACCCGCTTTGGTTACTGGAACTTCGTCAGATAGTTCTTGTACCAAAGTCGTGTACGCTATTAAAACGCCTTCGTCCATTACCAAGCCTCTAGCCAAACTATTAAAGTCGTTTGTCGGCATTGTTAACGTTTTATCTCCTGTGAAGTAAAAGCCCGATAAATTAGCAAAACTTCGCATAAAGATGTAGTTTTTTGTGTCTATAGCATCCCAAGAGGTGTCGAGTGTTGCCACTGTAGCTCCATTAGTAAAATATGCTTCAAAAGGTTCAATTGCACCGTCTTTTACACGGCTCAATTTTCTTTGTGTTGGTGTACTTGCCAAACGCCCAAGAGCTAAACCAATAGACGCTTCTTTCGAACCATCTGTATTTGCCAACAAAATCGAAACTTTGTTAAAGTTGGTAGTTGCGTAATCTTTTAAATCGGCAACCACACCACTAAACTTATTTCCTGAGATCATCACTTGAACTGGGTAAAAACGATTGGCAAAGTCTTGAGCTAAAGCTTGAGCTTTTACAACAGCTAAATGCACATCAGCGTCTAAACCGTTCGTAATAGTTTCCGTTGTGCTGGACTTTTTTAAAAAACCTAAAACACGAATCTTACCCTTAGCATCACTCAATAATTTTCGAGCATAATCTTTGGTAATATCGGCTTGATCTTCCATTGTTACCGTAGAAGCGACAACCATAAACCAAAGTTCAGCTCCTTTTTTGGCTTCGGTATAGAATTGTGCGATTTGCTTGTAAGCAAAATCATTTGTACCTCCTTGAGTAATCCCCAGGTTAATCGCCTCTTCCAAAGAAAAGATTTGATATGAAGTACCCACAGTTACTTTATTAACACCCGCAACGGTTACACCCGTCAAAACGAATCCTGGTATCTTTTGAATTTCTGCTTGTGGCAACCCTAGACCATTGCTAGAGATGTTGAATATTACATTTGGTAAACTCATACTATTTTGAAATTTTTAAGAATGAATGTAGTTACAGCTCCCAGAGACAAACCAATTAGAAATGCCATTAAAAGGTCAAATAAGGAGTAACCCGTTTTTGTCTTGGTATTCTCAACATCACTCCGAGCCTTTGCGCTGGTAGCTTTGTATAATTCTTTTTTTATTTTGGCTACTAAAGCGAGACTATCGCAAGTAGCAATTATCATTACCGTATCCTGTTGAATTATAATTTTGGCCGTCGCGTTCCCGTTTTTTTGGGTAAATGTTTTAGGCTTTGAAATACTGTTTAAACCCTCTTTAAACACCAGTTCTGTGACGGGAATTTTCAGGCTTGTTTCAGCCTTTGGAGTAAATAGAACCGTATCTCTGTACGTTTCCTTTTGCAGAATGATCGTTTCGGCTATCGATGTGTGTTTTTGAGTTTCCTGCCGTGATGTACGGCAGGAAGTCAAAAAACAACATAAACAAACCAATACAAGAACAATTGTTTTATACATCTTTGTGTTTTTAAATTCGGATAAATCCTTTAATACTCGAAATCTTTCGAGTTTTACGGCAAACCGCATAACCTTCACGACTACCGTCTGCATTTGTGTTCCCCTCGATGGTATGAATGTTCAATCCCTCCACTTTTTCAACAAATCCCGTGTGTCCAACGCCTTTGCCAAAATCCATTATAAAAATGTCACCCGCCATTGGCGTAGTACTTTTAAGGGTCGGAGCTAAAGCATTCCATTGAACCAAAACGCCTCCCGTTTTTTTAAGTGGATTTGGTGTTTTTAATTTGGTACTGGCTTGGAGTACATTCCAAAAAACAAAAGCCATGCACCAAGCAAAACCCTTTCCAAGTCCGACACTTCTTAAATATATTTCGACTTCGGGACCTGCATTGCTACCCTTTGGAATTTCCGTTACGCCTAATTGGCTTTGTGCCGATTGTAATGAGGCTTTTGCTAATGGTGTCATAAACTTTTATTTTATTTTTGCAATGATTCTTTATAAGCAGTCAAAACTGCTATTAATGATTCTGCTTTTTGGTCAACTGATTCCAATTTCAGAAAAGCAACCAATTGTTTCAATGAGTTGTAATTTTCTTTAACTAAACCGTTGTTTAAAAGCTCCAACTGATCTGCATTTAATTCGATAGTTTTATCGCTTAAATCGGTTTCACCAAACACTTCAATGTTATTTGCATTAGAATGTGGTGTTACGTTCTTATCTTCCAAAGTAGCTGCGTGATTTGTTGCAAAAACTAAGTTTTCAAACAAAAAGCCATCAGATGTAGAAAACACTTCACTTTTTGCACCTTCTTGTGCAAAATAATTGCTTACGGCTAAAGCAATGGCAGTCAGTAAGACTGCCGAAGCCGTTTTTTGTACTTTTTTCATACTAGCTCAAGATTGCTCCTAAATACTTAGGATTGGTTGCACGGATGTTACCAACAAGAGCTCTTTGAGCGAATGAGATTTCGTCAGCTTGCGAAGCAGCACTACGAATAGTTTCGTACATCTCGGTATCTCCAAAACATCTAAATGTTTCGTCTGAACACCAAGTAAAAGAGCAGTTTTTATCATCTACAGCTTTCACAGTTCCATATGGCTTTTTAACTCCCGCTACCGTATATAATGCCGTTTGATTGTAGTTGAAAATTTTGAAACCATACATCATATTTGTATCCAAGATTTTCTTGTACAAAACGGTATCTTCCTCTTCAATTTTCCCCATGTGTTCGGCTGTCAAACAGATGTTCAAATTATCGTACATATCCAAGCCATTGTAAAATGCCTTCATTTTAATAATTGCACTAATAAATTTACCACCACCTACAGTGATAATTTTATTGTTTGCATTGTCCAGAGCTGGTGCCCAAGCAAAAGCCGCTCTTTTACCAAGGTTTTTTGCCAACGAGACTTTATGACGATTAGTAATTGAAGCACGTTTGTTGTACTGCAATTCCACTTCTTGCAAATCTCTGTGGCGGGTTCTATCCGTTGAGTAGGTTTTTAAAACCACCTCATTCGGAATGTCCGTGATAGTTGCCAATGGCAAATCCGTTTCGCTTCCCGCAAAGTAATCTTCGTGAACATCTGGTTCAATACCAGCTTCCGCTAGGTGTAATTTGTTGTTTTCTACATACTCGGATTTGTCCGTAGATGCAAAAACAAAACTATTATCTGGGATTGGGTTCTCCTGAATGCCCGCAACCCATACTTCTTTTTGTAAAGCCATATCTATATTTTATAAATGAGATTAATTAATTACGCTTTGTATCGTACTCCTGATTGATACGCTTTGGCTAATTCAGTATATTTCGCTGGTTCATTCTCTCTGATTTTTGCCAACTTCACAGTGTCGTGTTTTTGCAAATAATCAAATGATTCTTCTGGTGCAGTAGGAACAATTCCTGTTGCGTTTTTACCTGCAAGGATCACTTCCTTAACTGCCGTTTGATTTCCGTTTTGACCGTTAGCCGTTTCTTTGTCTCCAATTACCTTGGTTAAAATTGCCGTTTGTCCATCAAAATCACTTTCAAAAGCTTTCAGTTGTGAATCTTTCAAAGTAGCGGGAATCAATCCCAAAACCACTGCTTTATCAACCAAAACAGTAGCGCTGCTCAAACGGATAGTTTTGATTTCCGCTTCTAATTCTTCTACTTTCGTTTTAGAGTTGGAAGCATCCAATTTTACTTGTGCAATAGTGTCAAGTAACACACTTTCCGATGTATCGGCAGGTTTACCCAATGCGAGGGCAATTGTTTTTAATTCAGGCATATCTTCTTTTTTTACGTTCAATTTATTCAACTTTACTTCGCCTCCTTTTTTAGATAATTTCAGAGCGTCATCATTACCACCAATCGGAACAATCGAAATTTCTACAAGCTTACATTTAGTAACCGTTTCGTACAATTGTCCTTCTATTACCAATTCGGGTTCTGACGATGCTGCAATAACATCGGCATACATTGAAGCCATACGAATAAAACCGCCAGCCACTTTGTCGGCAATCCTTTTAGAGAATTCGTCATTCTCATCAAATTCAATTGTTGCAATTAGTTTTTTATCCTGGACAAAAAGTTTAATACAACGCCCGATAACTTCCCCGCCTTTATTCTTAAAAGAATCTCGTTCATGTAAATACAGTACAACAGGATTGCGCAAGTATTGAGTGTAGTCAATACCATCGGTCAAAATGCGGTATTTGTACTCGTTTACGTTTTCGGTATTAATAACAAAGTCGTATTGCATAGGCTTTTTAAAATTGAATTTGGCACTTATTTCGAGGGCAAAATTGAGGCGGTTTTCGAGTAAAAAAAAACTACTCTCCAAGACTTGGGCTTAATGAATACAAGCCTTGTATAAAATAAATACAAGGCTTGATATTGTTTTTTTTCTACGCCTATTATATGTGGAACTTTGCCCTATGACTGATATACTTTTAGACAAAAATGGAGACCTCACCGTGCAAAATGGTGACTTCGTTTTGGGCTTTTCGGACTACACGCACCAAGAACATATTTTGATGGCAACTAAAGGCGAATTCAAAGAATTTCCCGAGTTGGGTGTTGGGCTTAACCGAATGCTTAGCGATGACGATTATATGCCGTTTTTGATTGATGCCAAGAAAAACTTGGAGTATGACGGTATGAAAATTAATAACATAAAGTTTGAGGAAAACGGAAACCTGAACATCGATGGATACTACAAGTAAAAGCAAGGGCAGAATGACTGCCGCTCAAAGCGATTATAAAAAATCACAGGCGAAAGATTTGTTTGTAAAAGGTTTTTCGTTGACTAATATTTCTGAAATTTTGGGAGTTGGTGTCAAAACTTTATCGAATTGGCGCGAGCTTCATTATTGGGAAAATGAAAAAGAACTTTTTGCCATACGTCCGAGCGAAATAAAAAAACTAATACTTCAGTATGTAATTGACATTAAAGAAGGGAGACAACCAAAACACAAAGCCGATGATTTAGCTAAAATTTCAGCCGCTTGGGATCGAATGGATGACGACCGTAAAAAGGCTGTACATACAATGGAAAGCTTTGACGGCTTTAGCCAATTCATGGTTGTACAAGCAGGTAACAACACAGGCAAAAAACGTGATGAAATTTTAGAATTGTTGCAGACTATCCGTGTGTATTTTGATAAATATGTAAATGAATTAATAAGCAATGACTAAAACGGAACTCAAACAAGCTCTTGAAAAATACAACTTGGAATCGAAAAGAATCCAGTTGCTTTCGAGTGCATCTTTATTTAAAGAAACCACAGCCGAACAGGAAGCGAGAATCAAACGACTTTTAAAGCCCGAAAACTATTTAGAGTTTTTTGAGTATTACTACGGCGTGAATTCACTTTTAGCCTTAGCGGATGCGCCTTGTGCAAAATTCCATTTAACCAGTTATTTAGAACTGTTTAAAAACCCTTTAATCAAGCAACAAAGACGCTGGTTTCGAGGTGCTGCAAAGTCTATTCATACCAACGTAGGGAATCTTTGCCATCTCAAAGAAAACAACGAGGTTAATTTTGGTTTAATCATTGGTCGCACGCTTGATGCGGGCAAGCTATTACTTTCCGATGTTCAAATGCATCTTGAAAGTAACGAGCGATATATTAAGGATTTTGGAATGCAAATGCAGTATGGTTCTTGGGCAGACGGACAGTTTGAAACCAACGACAAAAAAATGTTTAAAGCATTGGGATTGAACCAACCTTTTAGAGGTTTGCGTAACGGGGCTTGGCGTCCTGACTTTGCCTCAATGGACGATTTAGAAGACCGAAAACAAGCTAAAAACATTGATCTAACCAAAGAGAATGTTCAGAAGCTCACGGGCGATTTAGGTAAGGCTGGGCAAAAAGGAAGGTTCCGTCAAGTAATGGCAAATAACTACATCGTGAAAAACGGAATTGTTGACGGCTATGCAGAAAAAAACAAGAAGTCGCCAAACCTTAAAATTAGTACTGTTAACTTATGCGATGATAAATTCAAACCAAGCTGGCCAGAACGATATACCGTTCAAGAATGTAAGGACATTGTAAACGATACGGATTACCACACTAGCCAACGTGAGGACTTTAACAATCCTGTAGAAGAGGGAAAACGTATTAAAGCAGAATGGATTCGATACAAAAAAACACACGGTAATCAAATCTTTGAGGGACTCATTGAGTTTTGGGATTTATCATATAAAGATACTGGAGACTTTAAAGCAGGTGGAATCCTATCTATTGAAAAAGGTAGAGCGCACGTTTTGGAAATATTCAACCGTCAGGTCAGTTTATCCGAGGCAATGAACCAACATTATGAATGGCAAAGAAAGTACAACGGTAAAGGAATGTCTATCATCTCATACTATGATGCCACAGCGGCGCAATCTGTAGTATATGAGCCTGAATGGCTTGTGGCTTGTGAAGAAAATAACGCCGTTGGAATCCCAATTCCAGACCACGCATCAGGGGATAAACACGACAAAATTGACGCTACTTTGACTAATACATTTCAACGTGGTTTAATCACTTTTGATGAAAAGTTAAAAGATACCGAGGACATGGATAAGGCGGTGGAACACATTGTAGCCTTTGAAAAAGGATGTAAAACACCTGATGATATTTTGGATGTTTTAGAACAATGTGTTCGAAAAGGGAGACTATTATTTGGCTACTCCCAAAAAGAAGAGAGTAACCAAAAACCCGTAATCGGACAACGCAAAAAAACTCGTAGAGTATGACACCTAGAAAAGAACTATTCATAAAAACTAAAGAGGCCCTTTCAGAATTACTCATTTTGGAGTTGGTCGATTTGCAACGCAAACAGTTTAGCATGCCCAAAGAAAACTATCCGAGTTATTTTACTGCAGCTTTAATCGAAATCAAAGCCATAACGTGGCAAACGATGGTAGAACAAAAACAGGAAGGAAAAGCGACCGTCGATGTGACTTTTTATTGCAAAGACGGTTGGATGGATCAACACAACGGAACTGCTGACCCCGAACACGGATTGATTGAGGTGGATGTTATTGATAACATTGTCGAACAACTCCAAGGATTAAGAGGCGATTCATTTAAGCAATTGGATTTGACCAATGAGGAAAGCGTTGACGATGCCTTTGAAATGATGAGTTACAAGCTCTCGTTTTCAACTGTCATCTACCGCCGAATTAATCCCCGTTTTAGCAGTAGAAAAATAAGCATTCAACCAACAACACTATAATATGTTTTTAGAAAAAACCGAATTAAAGACCGTTGGTCTTGAAGAAATCATCAATAAAATTATTAATAACGATGACACAATTGTAGAAGAAATAATCGCCGAAAGTATCGACGTAATGAGTGGATATTTATTCCAGTATTTTGATACGGTAGCCATCTTTGAAGCTTCGGGCGCAAACCGCAATCTTACGGTATTGAAACACCTCAAAGGCATTGTACTTTTTGAAATTTATACTCGTAGAACCAAGCAGTTAAACGATGTTGCCAAATTACGCTACGATGAGGCGATGTTATGGCTCGAAAAGGTCTCAAAAGGAACTATAAAACCCAATTTACCTCCAAAGCTCATAGATACTAATGGCGACGGAACTCCCGACAGCGAAGTGCCATTTATGAAATTGGGCAGTCGGAAAAATTACCCTAATGGCTGGTAGTTTATCCGACTTGCAAAAACTACTTATCCGAGCCTCAAAAGAGATTCCCGATAAAGCATTGCGAGTTATTGGAGTAGAAGGAAAGAAGTTTATAGAAAAGAATTTTCGAGACCAAAGCTTTACCGATACTACCTCCGAAAAATGGAAAGATCGTAAAACGACAGATAAAAATGGTCTTGACAGCACACGCTACAGAACCAACCGAGTAGGACGTTCAGGAAGCTTAAACCGATACGGTAGCAGAATAGCCGATCGTGCCATATTGGTGGGTTTTAATACAGGAGGTGACAAGTTAAAAAACTCCTTTAAATATAGTGTGAGCAAAGGCAGTAATACGGTAGTTTTTAGAACTTATAAACCGTATGCGAAAAGGCATAACGAAGGACTTGACGGAATGTCGAAACGTAAATTTATCGGTAAATCAGAGTATTTAAACCGACAAATTGCGGACAAAATAAAAAGAGAATTAGATTTAACACTACGATAAAAATGAGTTCAAAATATAGAAACATAGCCAATACAAAAAGGCAAGTGAGCAAGGTCAATCTTTCAGGAAATGCCATAAGCAAAAAAGTAAGCTTGTCAAATGTTGATTCAAGTAACATCTCTAAAATAACGGATTTGATGGTCGATGTTATCCGCCGTCAACGTAGATTGTGGCGTAAAGAGATTAACGATTGGCAAGCGGCTAGATATGCTTATTATCAATCCGAAATACCTCGTTTCTTTCCGATGCAAGAAGTCTATGACGATATCATGTTAGATGGACATTTGACCGCCGTAACCGAAGACAGAACGCTAAGAACCATTAACGAAGATTACATCTTTTCGATTGACGGAATCAAAGATGATAAATTAACGGCTTTTATTGAAGATCAGGAATGGTTTGATTATGTTTTAGATGAAGCCCATAAAACAACCTTTAAAGGCGAAGGTTTCCTTTGGATAAAAGACTTTGAAAAAGGGAACATCAAAGAGGTCGAAATGATTGATCGTGGTTTGTTGGTACCAGGACAAAAAATACTATTGTACGACATCAATGGAACGAAAGGTTTGGACGTTTCTGAAGTAGACGACATTTTGCTTTATGCTAAGTTTTACAGCAATATTGGAATATTAGAAAAGGCGGCAGTTTACACCATACTTAAACGCCACTCGTGGGGTTCTTGGGATGAGTTCGAAGAATTATTTGGTGTTCCGATTCGTATTGCCAAAGTAGCCAGTCAAAGCGAAACTGTAAAAAACGAAGTTGCAGGATGGTTGGAAGAAATGGGAAGCGCGCCTTATGGAGTTTTTCCAGTAGGTACGGAAATCGATATTAAAGAAAATAGTAAGGCGGATGCTTTTAATGTTTTTTACCAAAAAATACAGGCGTTAGACAAAGAGCTTTCTAAACTGATTTTACACCAAACAATGACAACCGAAAATGGAGCGAGCAAAGCCCAAGGAACGGTACACGAAAATACTTTGGAAGAGGTCATCAAAAGCGATAAAAAGAAAATGCTTTCTTTCCTAAACAAACGCTTAGTTCCCTCTATGCGCAAGCTCGGTTATGCTATTCCAGATAATGCCAAAATTACTATTGAAAAAACCAAAGACCCCGAAAAGCAAATTAAAATTGATAGCCATTTAATGAGTAACGGTTATATTTTAAAACAGCAATATGTTGAGGAAGTTTATGGAGTAGAAATTGAAAGTATGCCGTCAGGTCAAACGCCACCAACATACCCCGACAATGCAAAAAAGCCCTAAGCCTGCTTAAACTATACTATCGTTCTAAATGTTATGAAACGGAACATGATTCCGCAATACTTGATAAACAAGACGATGTTTTAAGCGGGCTTATCGAAAGCTATTTTAGACAATTATATGACGACAGGAATGTTTCTGACGAAAACAAGCAAGCTCTTTGGGAATATTACAATTCTCATTTAAGCAAAGCATTTAATTCGGGTTATAGTGCCGATTCTGAGTTTTATGATGCCGATTTAGCACAATCCTTAAAAAGTGATATTGCGCAATTTTCGGCTTTCAAAGAAACGAGTTTCAGAACACAATTAGAGTCCGCACTTACCGACGATGGAAAAGTTGTGTCGTGGTCGGATTTCAAAAAGAAAGCGACTGAGTTAAATGTGGATTACAACCAACGTTGGTTAAAAACCGAATATCATCATACGGTTGCAACGGCAAACAGCGTGGCAAATTGGAAAGGTTTTGAAGCCGATGCGGACTTATATCCAAACCTAAAATACAACGCCGTAAATGATGCCCGAACTCGTGAAAAACATCGTGCCTTAGATGGATTGATTTTGCCAATGAATCACCCGTTTTGGAAAACCCATAATGTACCATTAGATTGGGGTTGTCGTTGTGGCTTGGAGCAAACAGACGAAGAGCCAAGCAAAGTAATTCCCGAACTGGATATAAAAGGAGCATTTAGAAATAATGCCGCTTTGAGTGGAAAAGTGTTTGGAGAAATGCCGTATGAGGGAGGAATGAACGCCACCCAAATTATAGAGTCAAAAACCAATGCTAAAAAGTTTGTAGCTAACAAAGTATTGCAATCGGATAGAAAAGACCAATTTAAAACGGTATTTAAAAGTAAAAAAGGAGCTGTTTTAGAACACCAACTAATTACCAAAAGCGACGATTACAAAGATATTTTAGGAGTTGCCAAAGCCTATGCACAAAAAGGAAAAATTGCCGAAATGTTACCCGAAATTTCAGAACGTGAAAAAACAATTCGAAGTGTTGTTTTTCCAAATTTACAGTCCAAAACATCTAATCCCGATTTGAAAATTGGAAATCAATATTTTGATATCAAAAGACCTTCAGCTATTAAAAACATTTTAGGGAATGCCAATAAAGCTTCAAAGCAGGGAGCAATAGTAGTAATTAGCGATAGTCGATTAGATAAACCTTTGACGGATGCAATTATCCAGGAGCGAGCAAAAGACATTTTTAAGAATAAAAATTACAATTACGATTCAGTTGTATTTTATAGGAATGGAGAGCTAATTATATTAAATCGAACAGGCGTTTAGTATTACTACTAAACGCCTGAGCTTTGCCCGACCCGCAAGCCTGACTTTGCAAATATACTAACTTTTTTAAATACTATTTAAAAAGAGTTTAAAGTAATTGTAATTGAATGTTTTGAGGTGGTGGAGTATTGCCGTAGATTCCTTCGTGTTTTATGATCGCCTCAACAGTTCGGTTGGCTAAAAACATTTTGTTAGCGACTTCTTCAATAACAGCATCAATGCGCCACTTCTTGTTCTTTTCGAGAAGCTCGTAGAACATTTTGCGCACCTGAGTGTTTCTGTTATTAAATCGTTCTTGTTTTGTCATGTGACAAAAATATAAAATGTTTTAACAAAAAAAAAACCCAGTTTTTAGCCGGGCTTTTTGTTGGAATTATTTTTGTTTTTGGGATTGTTCTAAAAGCCAAACGGCATCTGTATTTAACTTTGTTTCGGGTGACATTTTGTAGTAGCCATATTGTGGTTTATTTGCTAAAACGGTCTGAGCAAATTTAGTAAAATTAAAGGCTTCATCTTTAAAAACTGACAAGTCAATAGATTTGTCGTAGATAAAGAAATGGCTTGTTTGCGTTGGATTTGCCCACTTATTTACATAAGCTTCGACATCTTGCTTAGTTGTACCATCTTCGTACTGAGCAATCCAGTACCAAGCTCCATTGAACTCAAAAGAGGCAACGTCTTGAACTTTGTTTGAGCTACAAGATACTAGTGTAAAGAGTGAGAATAGGAATAGTATTTTTTTCATTATTTAATATTTTTATAATTCAAATGTATTAATAAAAGCAGATGCATGCCAAAAGAAAAATAAGAATTACGCCAATGATTTCAATTTTCATAATTATTTTATTAGTTTGCCTGTCTATCTCAGCTAGTTTTTGTTTTAATCTCAAGTTTTCTCGATCATAAATTTGTTGGTATCTATCAGTCATAGTTTAAAGGTAACAAGGTTTCTTTTTGGTTTTTTACGGATTTCCATAGTCATGATATTAATTTTTTAGCTTACATTTGGTGCTGTCAACGCTAAGAAAGTGCGTTAGTGTTTTTCTAGGATTGGCGTAACGGTAGCCGCGCTTGTTTACCAAACTTGTGTCTTTGGACGTGTGGGTTCGAATCCCATATCCCCCACTAGGGGCTTGCAAAAGCCCCTTACCATTAGGGTTTAATACTTCTTATCTGTCCAATGAATTAATTTCATCTTTAAAAAATTATCGGGTGTAGCTTTTATTTGGGGATAGAAGTAATCAAAAAAATCTTCCCAAGTGTCAAAGCCATCATTTTGTGCAAATTCAAGCCTTTCAGAAAATACAAACAATTCTTTGTCATCAACTGATATTTGAATAACGTCATTGCTCCTATAGCTCATATAAACGTCTTGTACACTCACCACTTTCATAACTGGAGCAAAACGAAACATATCTTTTTGACGAACATTAATAAAAAAATCAATCTTCATTCCTGATTTCCAACGGTCGTTTTTGTCCTCACGAATGGTGTGGAGTTTTGGACGAAGTAATGGGAACATTACATAATCGAAATCCTTGTTACAATGTTGAGAATTGAACGGCACTGAATCTTTAAAAAATGGCAATCTTAAAGCTTGATGTATTCGTTCTACAAAACAAGTAGGCTTATTATTTATCTTTGTGCTGAATCCAAGTATCATTTTCTTTTCTTTTTTTTAGGAGTTAAGTGAGCCATTTTGTTTCTTTTCTTTTGCCATTTCAATTTTGCCTCTTTAGCTACTTTTTGAAAAAAATTAGCCTCTCTTTCTAATTCTACTAGATTTTTATCTTTCATTTTTCTATTTTGATTAAGTTTTGTTTATGTTCTGATTGATTGCATCTAGGACAATCATAAGGCTCAACGAATATGCTAATATGCCCTCCTGTATTAATTGCTGTGACGATACATTCTTTTTCAGTATGCCTCACTTTATACTTTGCTCCAATTTCAATTTTTTGCTTTTCATATTTTTTTAAGTCTTCCCAATTTTCGAATGGGTGACAATAGCATCCATAATAACCAATGGGTTTAACTTTTTCGTCTTTAATACTCATCATTAAATCGTTTTTGATTAATCCAAGTCACTAAGTGCGCTTTGGCTTGCCCAGTTTTGGCTAAGAATTCATCGTACTTTTTGAGAGCATTGAAACACTTTATTTTTTCGACCAGTGTAAGTTTTTCAAAGGCTTTTTCGGAGGCATCTTTTTTGATTTTCAAATTGTACTTTTTCCAAAAGGCATCAAAAGAATAATCATCTATTTTGAGTTCTATGGTTACAATTTTCTTGAATTTTGCCCAAGCTTCAATCATTGTTATACTTTCGGGAAAGGTTTGCTTTCGCAATAAATTAATAAAACCCGTTCCTGACGAATTGATAAAACAATGTAAAATGCCGTCGGTTTTTCTATACTGAAAAATCCATTTTTCTTTGGTTTCAATAAAGGTTACTTCGTAGGTTGTGTACTCTTCCATACTTTTATTAGTTGTGGCTTTAAACTCTTTTTAAAAGGTATTTAATAGGTTTTGTGTCTTTGTGATTTTTTGCCAGTTCTTTGGCTTTTTGCCTTAAACGATAATCAGTTTCGAATATCGATTCGCTTTTATTGGTTGGTTTTTTGAGTTTTTAACCTAATGACATTAAGCTAGTTTTTCGTCTAAATAATTTAGTATTATTCTTAAATCGTTTTTGGGTTTAGGGTCATTCACGGTGTCGAGTAATGACGAAATGATTTTTAACAAGGCTAACTCTTCGTGATATTTTAAAGAGACTTTATGCTTTTTACTTTGCTCAAACAGATTGTTAGATTTTATAAGCTCTTTTCGTTTTTTACTAAACTTTTCCTCTAGCTCAAAAGCTATCGAACGGATGGATTTTTGCTCCTGAGTTGTAGCGGGAAATAGATTGAATACTTGGTCTAAAAGTTTTGCTATTGCAAATACTTGGTCGGCGGTGTAGATTGGAGTTTTAGTCTTTTTTTTCATTATTCAAGATATAAGCCTGTTGTTATTTGAGTACTATAAGAACCGCCCTCTATTTTAGATAATTGTTCCCTATCCGCTAATTCTTTTTCAGACAACTTTGATAGGTCTATTGTTCCAATTTGTTCTTTATGGTATATTTTCGACTTCATTACATATTGTCCAAAAAACACATCTTGAAGTTTTGCCCTTCTTGCGTTTTTAGTTTTAGTTGTTTTACATCTTTTTATTAAAGGCAAACAAAACTTTCTGAATTCAGAGTTCATGTGCGGTTTGAAGTATTCGAAAGAGCTTGAAAGTAAAACCCAATCAATATAGTCTAGCGATAAAAAAATACTTTTGCGTCCTAGAGTTGATTTATAGGCATTAAATTCTTTCTCTTTAAAAAAGAATTTGTGTAACTGTATGAATAATTGTAAATCTAAATTTGTGGCGTACTTAAATTCATATTCTTTTAAGTGCATTGTTTTTATAAATTCATCGGTCAAATCATGCTTTTTAAGTAGCTTGTTTAATGCTATTTCCGCTGCTATTTTTTCGCCTTCAGTTGTTCCTCTTTTTACAATCTCGTAAATTTTTGAAATTTTATCTTTTAGTTGTTCGTTCATTTTAACATTCGGTTTTAGAAGGTTCTAAGGCTTCGCCACATTTGGCGCAAACTAACTGGGTAGTTTCGCAAGTGACTACGATTTCTATTACTTTGATTTTGGCTATGTCGTGGGGGCATATTTCGGTTATACTATGGTTTTCCATTTATATTGAGTTTTTCCAAAGTGCCACGCCATCCAACGCCTTAATGATTTTTGATACTTCTAACGGTGTCATATCTTTTAAAGGCTTTTTAACTGGGCTTTTAGGACTCTTTAAAAAGCGGTTAAACCATCCTTCCATATCGGCAACCTCTCCGTGTCTATCGTTTTTAACAACAATATTTGCCGTATATAAATTGGCTTGGATTCGTGCGTGTTGGCTGTTATTTCTGTCGAAATATCCCCAGTTTGTAAATTCATTAGCTTTAACAACTGGACTGTTATCGCCCGTTTGTTGCCTGATAATCTTGACGGCTTGCGCTTGGGTGAGGCTTTTTAGTGAGGTTTGGGAATTATCTCCAGTAACCCATTGTACCCATTCGTCTTTTATATCTTCTTGCCAATTGCTGTTTTTGCGAATGGTTTTGATTTGAAACGTTGTAATGGGCAAATCTTCACCGTAGATAGGTGGTGTTTTAGTTTTTGTCATTTGATTCAGGATGTTTTTCAGCTAATTGATTTTCAGATAGTTTAAATATTGCGGGGTTTGAAACTCCTACGACCGTCATTGTGTCCCATTTTGTGGGAACATTTTCATTGTTAAGCCACCAACCGCCGATCCTTATTATTACGGCATCTTTGTCCCAAACTTCCACTTCAATATCATAAATAACAATTCTGTTAAAACCACGTCTCTTAGTGCCGTTTTTAACTAATTCGTAAACTTTAAATTTTTCAACTAGAGAATTCTCTTTTACAAATAATTTTAAAATTTCGTTGTAGTCTTTATTGATTATTTTAAGTTGATTTTCCTTTTTTATCAATAGAGCTTTTCGCTTTAAAATAAAATCTTCTGTTTTCATATTTACTTTGTCTTATAGATTGATGTTATATGTTTTTTAAATGCTTTTTTGTAAATCAAAATGCTTTGATAATTGGTAAATGCGATCAACTCTGTATCGTTTAATAAATGGTCACATGTCCGTTTATCGTGTATTTCTCATGGTCTTTTAATAGTATCATTTTTACGCTCATTAGCTCGTTGTTTGTAGGTTACATTTAGTTTAAAATGCAACCAATCAAAAAAAAGGATAATGTCTTTTCGGTTAAACACTACTAGCGCAATGGCTAGTAGTGTTGATGTTTTAAAATCGCTCATTTTAAAGGCTAGAAAAGTTTAAGTAAAGGTTATGCCACTTTCCGTCAGCGTTTTTCATTTTAAATTCATAACCGTAACCTTTTAGGTGGTTCGAGAATGATTCTTTGATCAGTTTTAAGCCTTCTTTCCAACGTGGATCATCAAACTTGTCTTCGTGCTTGTATAAATCCATCACACGATTATATTCTAATTCGCCTTGTGCGTTTCGTTCTAAGAAACTCATTAGAATTTCATACATCTTAACATCACGTTTCTTGATAGCATCGCCTAAGAAATCTTTTATGAGTTCTACGGCTTTTCCGCTTCGTTCATCCCAAACTGGTTCTGTATCTCGTCGGCGGGTTACTCTCATTGTATCCTCTGTGTCAGTTACTGAAAAACCACCTTTGGAGTTGCTTCTTAATTTCCCATATTCAGAAAGCTTCACGGCTTGTTTGTCCATTTCGATGTGACAAAACGTTTTGAATTCGCCTAATTCTTTAAATAATGCTTTGGCGGTAGTAATGACTTTGAAAACCATTTCGTCACGATCTTTTTCATAAGCTACTTTTTCCTTTTCTTCTTTGGCTCTTTCGTTTTTTTTACTAGTAGCAAGCATTTGTTCTAATTCGGCTGTGGTGTATTCTTTTTTCTCTATTGCTTCTGCGCTCATAACTTTGATAGGTTGTTAAATTATTCTTGATACTTTTTTTAAGCTAAAATTGATTTTGTTTTCGATGTGTGGTGGCACTTGGTAGTTTCTGATTTCTTGCGGGAGTATTTCGCCATTAATTCCTGCTAGTTGGCTAAATAGTCCACCTCTTTCTTGATTGATACAAATGCGCTCTTCGAGGGTAAAAACATATAGTTTTCCAAAACTTCGTTTATCAACCTCGGAGCAATACACAAGTACATTGTGCAAGTTTTCAAGGCGTTGGTTGATTTTATCTATTAACATGCATTCTGAGAATTATGTACTCGCTTTCGAAGCTCTCGCAAATCCTTTTCGATTAAGTTGCGGTTCTCGTGGATCGGGTTGTCTCTTAGCCATTGTTCTAATTCGGCTATTTTGTTGGCTTGTTGTTGTGGAGTCATGACTAGTTTTGGTTTAATATTGATATTTCGGTTCTGATTCCTTCTACTATGGTAGTTTTAGGTTTTTCGGTGCGTTTTTTGGCGTTTTGCAATAAACTCATAGGAAACCGTGACATTAGTTTATTAATGCACTCGCAATACAGTTTGTCTTTGTCAGTTCCCGTACTTTCGGGGTATCGATCCGACAATAGTTTAAACTCTTTTTCTTCTTTGGCTAATTCAGTAATAAACCATTTGTTTACGAGGGTATTAGCAAAAACTTGCTGAAACTCTCTCGTTGTTGTCGTTACGCTTAATGTCCATAATTCCCAAAATTCAAGAATAAAGTCTTCTTTGTTTTTTGTGCTTTGCAACAACTCTATTAAATAGGCTGTTATATTTTCTTGTGTTGCTGTTTTCATCTTTTTTGTTTTATTCTTGTGAACCTCTTAATTTTTCATATCCTTCGTTCCAAATGATAAATAAACCTCCATTTGGTCCTATTGTTCTCCCTTTACACGCGGCCAAATATCCCGACACAAATACTTTTTGTTTAGCGTCAAACATGATGCTTTTCTCAAGTTCTGACCGTGGATTGCTCCCTTGGGCATGTCCTGATATAATGATGATCTTATTTTTGTATTTCTTTTTAAAGTCAAGGTATTGGTCAAACGATTTAAAAAAGTAGGTTCCTGAATCTATTACCACGACTTCTTGACTTCCTCTTCTGTCTAAATATTCACACAACTGATCATAATTATAAGAACCCGCTAAATATTTGTCTTTTACATCTCCCATGCCTACTAATTCCGTCCGTTCTATAAAGTCGGAATCATCCGTTTCCTCTTCCAATAAATTATAAAAGACATTCAAACCACATCTTGCAAATTCTTTGGCTAATTGCATTAAAAAGGTACTTTTTCCACTTCCAGAACTTCCCCAAACAAACCAAACTCCTTTATTCTGTGGACATCTAAAGGCTTCGAAAAAACTCTCTTTAAATAGTACTCTCTTGATTTTTTGGCTTAGAATATTGGCAACTGTTAGAGCTTTTTTTATCTTTTCTTTAGACATACATATTGTCGGGTATGTTCAAGACTTTTCTAACTAATTGCTCTGTCAATGGCTCTTGGGTTCTGTCTGACTCTCTCATAGCAGGAACTAAGCAATCGTGTAGCTCTCCATAATTGGCGCAATTTCTTTGGAGGAACTTTTTAAGATTTTTGTCTTGTAAATCTTTAAGAAATATGGCATAACTCCTGTCGATGTTTGGCAGTACTCTGATTCCAAATTTGATACGTCTGTAGAATTGAGGAATACCTGGTTTATTTCTTTTTCTAAGTTTATCCAAGTTCTCACGTAATTGGTCAGTTCCAACCAACACAATTGAGCAGTAGTTTTGTAAATTGTCGTAAAGCTCTTTCATCGCACATAAAGCAGGTTGCTTCATATACTCCGCCTCATCAAAAATTAATTGTGGAGTGTAACCTTGTGCTTTCAATTCACGCATTTTCTTTGAAATATCACGGATTTTGGCACTCTTTGTTTTCCCAGTAGTGATTTTTAATTGATCTACTATTTTTTCTATTAAATCCCCTAGATTATCTGAGCTTCCAACAGTTACAACAAAAATATCATGCGGGTTTTTTGAAGCAAATAAGCCAACTGTATGAGTCTTACCCGATCCAGTTTCACCAAAAAAAACATTTGTTATTCCGTGTTGTTTTGCATCTTTCAAATTGGCTAAAATAGAAATGGTTTGTGGTGTTGCTTGGGTTTCCCAATATACTTTGTCAAAGGAATACCCGCAAAACTCCGCTAAGGTGTGAAAATGAGGAGATGGGATTAAGCCTTTTTTATTTCCTGCATCATACATGAAATCACTGCTTTCTTTTAGAATTGTGTTCAAATATTCTTTTCGAATACCTGACTTTTTAGCCACATCTGCTGCTTTAAGCTTATGTGTGTCCATGTACTGTTTTAGTGTGGCTACGATGGCGGTTTTGGTAGTAGTTTCCATTATATATATTCGTTTATGTTAATTCGACTTTTATTATATTCTTGTTGTTGGATTAACCAACTTTCTTTTGCTTCCTTTTTGACTACTGTGGTTTGAACCTCGATCAGTTCTTTTGTTTTTTCAGCTAGTCGGTTGTCGTTGCGCCTGTCTTTATGCTGACCTCTGGAATCGACCAGTAGTAACTTTGCCAGTGTGTCTTTAAGTTCTGGGCGTTGGAATAATGATTCTGATAACTCAGCTCTATGATGTACTTCGTCTGTGATGTATTCTAAAACACTATTATTGTAATCTTTCACGCCTTGTAATTGTAATGCATCACCTTCTTGACGCTCTGCCAATGCCATTGGCTGTATGTATTTCTCGGTTAACATAAATTGGTAGGTTCCGACCTCATTAATCAGTTTTCCGTTTTTTGAATCAGCATTCAAAACCAATACTTTTGATAAATCATCTGGGTCATATTTGATAGCCCAATCCAAATGTGATAATTTCCTAAAGTTGATATCAAATGAATCAAAACAAAGTGTTTGACCGTTGATCGTTGGGGTTAATCCTTCGGGATAAAGTCGGTTAGTAAAACCAGTTGTTTGACCTAAAAAGCGCAAATACATTTCTTGATTTAAAACCGATTTAAATTCCTCTGCAATACCTATGAAATTGGCTAAGTAGAGTTCTTGTTTTTTTGCTCTATCAGCTTCGATAGCTGATATGATTTGTTGTCGGCAACCATTTTCATCAGGAAAAGAGTGGCGGATTTTGTTTAGATATTCATCGTTAGGTTGGTTTTTTGAACCCGAATCGACGTTATAACCTGACCAGTTATTAAACATTTGACAATACTCTTTGTTGAAGCGGTTAAAAAAAGGCTCAATCACTTTTGATTTCGCATTACCTATTTTAGCTGGCGTATAATGTGAAGAACAAGCCTCATAAGTTGGTGTAAGCACTTTAGTTTGGTAATTATCGGACTGCAACTGATATGGTCGATACATTTCGCCGAATAACTCCTTCGTGTGCTGAAAAGCGTTTCTTAAGGCTGCTTTAATCAATTCAGGGGTTTCATGCGTTCCAATCGCATAACCTATAATGTATTTATTCATTGGGTCAAGAACCATTACCGTCGTAAGTCTGTTGTGATAAGTAGTAGTTGAATATCCTTTTTTATCCAATGCTGTAGATTGGTATAAAAGTTCGACATCTAAACCGTCCAAAGTCCAGTATAACATTGATTGTTTCGGGGCTTTACGCTTATTCTGCATTAACATAGTATTAGATAATGCTTTTACTCCTTTTCGACCTGTAATAGTTGTTAAGTGTTTTTCTTCTTTTCTGTTACTTATTGTTTGCGGGGTAATCGTAGGCCACGCTAATCTTTTTGCAACGTCATTGTACAATCTTGAAATTTGAGCATTGTCTAGGTTATTGTGGTGAGCGATAAGCTCATCGATAAATGCTTTTTGTTCGTCTTCTTTTACTTTTGAAGCGTTCTGATTTTGAAGACGACCCGATATAATTGCGTTGTATCCTAATTTTAAATAGTTTGAAACTTGTATTCTCAAACCTCTCGAAGAGGTAGGTAGTTTATGAGCTACTTCCCGAAAAGCATTAACATCTTTTGTCAAAGTTTCCCAGATGTCAATTTGTGTGCATCCTAATGCTTTGGCATAAGCTTTTCGATTTGCTTTTAATTTAATAACGGTATTCAAAACTGATGCGTTATAAGTATAAGTTTCAATTAGCTCTAAATTTAATTTCTTATTATCATTGCCATAAGTGTACGCTGCAAAAAAATCAAATGCTTTGCGGTCAGCTTCATACTGATCAGCAAACCAACTCTTTTTTATCTCTTCTTTTGGACTCCCAAATTTTACCGTTAAACTGTCACGCCAGTCTTGGGATAAAGAGCTGAAAAGTATCAATGCATCATAGTTCAATGAAGCCCTACGAAGTTGCCTTTCTATGCAAGTGTCAGAATTCATACGACGATGCAAAGCATTGTAAGTGATAGCCATTAAGCTTTCACTATTTGCACTTCGGTCACAAATCAGATAGCTGATTTTTATACCTAGCTTGTTATGGTAATATTCGTACGGTGTTGATTTCATCTAATTAAAGAGTATCTAAAAATTTAATCACTTCTTTTCTCATCATATCATAAGTCTTCTTAATTGTCTCTGATGTTTCAGATTCTCTATCACCCGAAAGACTCATTTGAACGTATCTTTTTGATACTCCAAATTTTTTTATTAGTCTATCTATAATGTCCCCATTGTAGGTAGCTCTCTTTTTTGTACGTTTGTCCATCGCTTTATTTGTTCGTGTTGAAAGAACAAAGATATACGCAAAGTGCGTATTATAAAAATAAAAAAGAAAATATTTTACGCAAAATGAGTACACAAGTAGATAAGAAACTGATTTTAAACAAGATAAAAGACTGGTTTAAATTTGAAAAAGATAGTGATTTTGCAAGATTTTTAGGAATTAAGCCTCAGACACTATCAAGTTGGCACTCAAGAAATACTTTTGACATAGAACTTCTGTACTCAAAATGCGTAAATATAAATCCTGATTTCCTTTTTACAGGAAAGGAGCCTGTTATAAAAAAAATAATTGAAACTAAAGAATTGGAAGAACTTTCAGCAGTCTATCGACTAAAAACAGATAACAATGTGGATAATCAATCTATACCCTTATATAATCTTGAAGCAACAGCGGGAATAGTCTCTCTCTTTAAGGATAGTAAAGAAAATGAACCTATTGATTTTATAAAAATACCAAATCTTCCTAAGTGTGATGGAGCAATCTATGTTTCAGGCGACAGTATGTACCCGTTGTTAAAAAGTGGCGATATTGTCATGTACAAGCAAATTCACAATATCAAAGACGGTATCTATTGGGGCGAGATGTATTTGATTAGTGTGATTGATGATGGTTCAGAAATGGTAATGGTAAAATACATTAAGAAATCTGAAAAAGAAGGTTATATAAAGCTAGTTAGCCAGAACCAGCACCATCAAGAAAGAGATATTCCATTAAAAAAAGTGAAAGCTTTAGCCTTAATAAAGGCTAGTATTAGAATAAACTCCATGAGCTAAAATGGTAACACATTAATTATGAGTTAATTATATGTTTTAACTATTGTTATTTGTACTTTTGGGGGGTATTTAAATGTATTTTTATCAGTTTTAGCTTTATTAATATGCTTTTACGGGGCATTTTATGTCTGTATTTTTCGCATTGATGAAGCAACCCAATACGCAACCCAATATGCAACCCAATAATAGAAAAGAGTGTTTTTTTTCACTTTATCAATATATCGAAATTCAGGTTTAAATTAACTTTAATCAATAGTTAAAATCAGTTTAAACCTGAACAAATAAGCTCTCTAATAGCTTGTTTTTATTAGATTTAAGGGGTTTTTTAGTTCTTTTAATATATACTTAACTCTTATGGGTATTTAATCGATGTTTATGCGGTATTTATTGGTGGCTTATTCGTAATTAATTGAAGCTTCGTTTTTAAACAAAAAAAAACGCTCAACTTACGTGAGCGCCTTATTTTTATGGCTTTTTCGCCCTTTTTTTGGACTTTTTTAGCTTTATTCTTTTGGTAGTATTGTTTAGTGCCCTATAAGCGCATCTCAAAAAATAAATAATTAACGGGTAACAGGTATTATTTCCATCCTCCACCAAGTGCACGATATAACTCGGTATTGGCGGTTAATTGTTCGCGTTTTATATTAGCAAGTTCTAGTTCGCTTTGTAATATATTGGCTTGAGCTGTAATAACTTCTAGGTAATCTGCCATTCCGTTTTTGAAAAGCATATTTGAGTTAGTAATTGCTTGTTGCAAAGTTTTTACGCGCTCTTTAAGAAAGTATTGTTGGCTTTCTAATTTTTCGATTTTTACTAAAGCATCCGATACTTCACTCACGGCAACAAGTACCGATTGTCTGAAGTTTAATACTGCTTTTTCTCTTTCGGCTTTGGCAATATTATATTGTGTTTTTATTCTTTTATTGTTTAATAAAGGTTGCGTTAATCCACCAAGGGCAGTTCCGAATAAAGAAGCTGGAATGTTGAACCAATTGCTTGTTTCGAATGAATTTAAACCACCACTTGCAGTAATTTTAAGGGATGGATATAAGCTTGCTTTTGTGATTCCGACAGCTGCATTTGCTTTAACCAATGCTAATTCTGCGCTTTTTACATCTGGTCTTTGTTTTACTAATGACGAAGGAATTCCTGCTGTTAAATTTTGTTTTAACTCGATTGAATTCAGTGTAATTGTTCTTTCTTTTGAACTTGGAAATGTACCAGTTAAGACGCTTAATGCATTTTCTTGGATGGCAATGTTTTGTTCCAATGCTGGAATCAATTGTGCTGCAATTAATTTTTGTGCTTCCGATTGCTGAATGGCTAATGATGTTACTTGACCTGCATCGTATTTTAATTTGATGATGAAGGTTGTACTGTCATTTAATTTCAAGTTCTTTTTGGCAATTTCTAATTGAGAATCTAGCATTAAAAGATTGTAATATCCTTTGGAAACATTAGAAACTATTGTTGTTTGTAATGCCTTTTTTACTTCTTCTGATTGAAGATATCCTGCATAAGCTTCTTTTTTCTGACTGCGAATTTTACCCCAAATATCAGCTTCCCAAGAAAAGTTGATTCCTGTTGAGTAATCTTCAATATGGCTTTTATTTAAAGATTGATTCAGATTAATTCCGTTGAAACTATTCTTAGATGGATTATTGATGCTTCCGTTTACGAATGCGTTCATTTCGGGAATATTTCCCCATTTTGTCTGCGTTAATTGATATTGTGCTATTTCAATGTTTTTGGTTGCAATTTGCAAGTCATTGTTCTTTGTAATTGCACTGTCAATTAGTTTTACAATATCTTTCTCTGTAAAGAACGTTTTCCATTCCATACTAGCAGTACTTGTTGTATCGCTTGAAGCGGATGCTCCCCTGAAATTATCAGGGAATGCATCTTTTGGAACTTCAATATCCTTGGAAACTTTACAGGATATGAATGTTACGATGAGTACTAGTATCGCAACAGTTTTAGTTATATAATTTTTCATTTTATATCGTATCATTAATTTTTTTGACATTTATCTTCTGGTGCTTCAAGTACTTTTGAAACTTTCCAGGATATTAATGTAAAGACAACAAAAACTGTTATCAGAACTGATGTTATATAATTTTCCATTTTTATTTTTCTTCGTTATGTAGTACGGCTAATGATTTTCCAGTAACCTTTTCTTGTAAATGTTGGAAGACGATAAATAATACTGGGATGATTAATACCCCAAGAATTACTCCAGAAATCATTCCACCAGCAGCACCAATACTTATCGAGTGGTTTCCTTTTGCAGATGGTCCTGTTGCACTCATCATCGGGATTATTCCCACGACAAATGCCAACGATGTCATGATAATTGGTCTTAGTCTTAGTTTGGCAGCTTCTATTGATGCAGCAACTAATGATTTTCCTGCTTTTCTTCGTTGTGAAGCAAATTCGACGATAAGAATTGCATTCTTGGCGAGCAATCCGATAAGCATGACTAGAGCAACTTGAACGTAAATATTATTTTCAATTCCAGTTAATCCGATTGCAATGAATACTCCAAATACTCCTACTGGAATCGATAGTATTACTGCTAGTGGCAAGATGTAACTTTCGTATTGTGCTGCAAGTAGGAAGTAAATGAATATAAGACAAAGTAGGAATATCGTTGTTGATTGTCCTCCTGAAGAAATTTCTTCACGTGTTTGTCCTGAAAATTCATAGCTATATCCTGATGGCAATTGTTGTGCTGCTACTTCTTCGATTGCTTTAATGGCATCTCCTGAACTAAATCCTGGTTTTGGAATGGCATTAATTGAAATCGAGTTAAACAAGTTGTATCTAGAAGCGGTTTCTGATCCATAAATACGAGTTAGTTTTACTAATGTATTGATTGGAACCATTGTACCATTTTTGTTCTTCACAAAAACATTATTGATTGATGATGGCTCGGCTCTATCTTCGATATCTGCTTGTACAACAACTCTATAATATTTACCAAATCGGTTAAAGTCTGATGCTTGTGAGCTACCAAAATAAGCTTGCATTGTTTGTAGAATGTCTTTAACATTAACTCCCAATTGGTCGGCTTTTTCATCATCAATATCCAATTGCAATTGTGGATAATCGGCTTTAAAAGTGGTAAATGCTACGGCAATTTCTGGACGCTTCATTAATTCACCAATAAAAGTTTGTGAGATTCCACTAAACTTATCTAGTTTGCCTCCCGTTTTATCTTGCAAGACCAAATCAAGCGCTTCTACGTTACTGAAACCCGGAACGGTTGGAAAGCTGAATACAAAGAAACTTCCTCCTGTAATTGAACCTAGTTTTGCTTGAACATCGGCCATAATTTGATCGATATTTTTAATAGCTCCACGTTCTTCATTTGGTTTAAGCAATACGAAAATAACTGCCGATGATGGGCTTGTTGAGTTCGTTAATAGGTTAAATCCTGAAATTGCTGTAACGAATCTTGATGGTTCTAATCCTCTCAATGTATTTTCTGCTTCAGTCATTACTTTCTGAGTTCCATCTAATGATGTTCCAGATGGTGTATTAACTGCAATGGCAATAAATCCTTGATCTTCTGTTGGGATAAATCCTGCAGGAGTTGTTTTTACCATTAAGATTGTTGCTGCAGTTATTACTGCTAATCCTCCCAAACTTACCCATTTGTTGCGTATTAGGAATCTTAAACTTCCGACATAACGATTTGTTAACGAATTGAAACTTTTGTTGAATCCGATAAAGAATTTTTCTTTGAAACCTTTTTTAGCTTCTGGATCAGTTGCATGCGTTGCATGATTATTTTTCAAGAATAAAGCTGCAAGTGCTGGGCTTAATGTTAATGCGTTTACTGCCGAAATTAAAATTGCGATTGCTAGTGTAAAGGCAAACTGACGATAGAAAACCCCTGTTGAACCTTCCATAAAACCGACAGGCAAGAATACAGCCGCCATTACAAGGGTTATCGAGATAATCGCTCCTGTAATTTCGTGCATTGCTTCGTTTGTTGCTGCCTTTGGAGATAAATTTTTATGCTCCATTTTGGCATGCACTGCCTCGACGACGACAATGGCATCATCGACGACAATTCCAATTGCTAGGATTAAGGCAAATAAGGTTAGTAGATTTATCGAAAATCCAAATAACTGCATGAAGAAAAACGTACCCAATATAGCAACAGGAACTGCAATTGCTGGAATCAATGTAGATCTGAAATCTTGAAGGAATATAAATACTACAACAAATACTAATATAAAAGCTTCAATTAAGGTATGTTTTACCTGATCTATTGATTGATCTAATGAAACTTTTGTGCTATAAAAGACATTTTGTTTTATTCCATCAGGGAAGCTTTTTGCTGATTTTTCCATCAGATTATTTATTGCTACCTGAATTTCGTTTGAGTTAGATCCTGCTAATTGTATTACTCCAATTACAACTCCTTTTTTACCATTTAAACGAGTCAAACTATTGTATGAATAGGCTCCAAGTTCAACTCTTGCTACATCTTTTAATCGTAGTACTGAACCATCGGCATTTGAGCGTATAGCTATTTTTTCATATTCTTCGGGTTTTGTTAGTTTTCCTTTGTATTTGATAACGTATTCGAAAACTTCTTTACTTCGTTCTCCAAATTTACCTGGAGCTGCTTCTAAACTTTTGTCTTGTATGGCTCTCATCACCTCATTTGGTGTAACCTGATACGTTGCCATTTGTGTTGGATTTAACCATACACGCATGGAGTAATCTTTTACTCCACCAAATATACTTGCCGAACCTACTCCTGGAATACGTTTTATTTCTGGAATAATATTAATCTGTGCATAATTGGCAATAAACGTTTGGTCGTATTTAGCTTCGTCTTCGGTATATAAACCAATAGCCATTATGAGGCTATTTTGTTGTTTTGCTGTAGTTACCCCTTGCTGAACAACTTCTGCAGGTAACTGACTTGTAGCTTGTGCAACTCTGTTCTGAACGTTAACTGCTGCTTGATCAGCATCTGTACCTAATTTAAAGAAAATGGTAATCGCTAGCGTTCCATCATTACTGGCTATAGAACTCATATAGGTCATGTTCTCAACACCATTAATAGATTCTTCTAGTGATGGTGCTACCGAACGTAAGACTGTCTCGGCACTTGCTCCTGGATATACTGCTGTTACCAAAACCGATGGCGGTGCAATATCAGGAAACTGTTGTAGGGGAAGTTTTGTAAGTCCTAGTACACCCAATATCACCAATAAAATGGAGATAACAGTTGCCAGTACAGGTCTTTGAATGAATATTTTAAACATTTTCGTTAAATTATTTTTTGTTAATTACTTGGGCAACTTTAGCAGTCGATTTCTCTGGCTGAATTACTTGTCCTTCCTGAAGTTTGTCGATTCCGCTTAATACAATTTGATCTCCCGTTTTTACACCATCTTTAATAAGATAATCTGTTCCCATTTTGCCCATTATTGTGATTGGCATTTTGTTTACTTTATTGTCTTTATTTAGTGTATAAACAAATACTTTGTCTTGCATTTCGATAGTTGCCGATTGTGGAATCAAAATAGCATCGTCATGCTGAATCCCTAAACGGATTTTACCTGTATTTCCTGAGCGTAATGTTCCATTTGAATTTGGGAAAGTTGCTCTAAGTGTTATTGCTCCGGTGTTTTTATCGAATTGTCCATCGACCATGTCTATTTTTCCAAGTTGTGCATATGCATTACCATCGGCTAGAATTAGAGAAACAGGAGGTAAGTTTTTGATTTTATCCCCTATTGTATTTCCTGAATATTGAGTTTTGAAATTGATGAAATCAGTTTCTCCTAATGAGAAATACGCATACACTTGATGTACATCTGATAGTTTTGTTAGTGGTTCAACATCAGATGCCGATACTAAACTTCCTTGTTTTTTTGGAAGTCTTCCGATATATCCGTTTACAGGAGCTGTAATTGTAGTATAGCTTAAATTAATTTTTGCTGATTCTACCATTGCTTTAGCTTGCTCAATATTTGCAACTGCGACTCTGTGGGAAGCTTTTGCGGTTTTTAATTGATAATCTGAAACTACTTTGTTTTGTACCAGAGGAGTTAGTTTGTCAATTTCTAATTGGGTGTTGATTAATGTCGCTTCTGCTGCGTGAAGGTTTGCAAGTGCATTGTTCAGTTGCTCACGAAATGGACGATCGTTTATTTTAAACAGGGATTGTCCTTTTGAAACATAAGCACCTTCATCGACTAAAACTCGGTCTAGATTACCACCTACTTGTGGGCGAATTTCAACATCTATTGTTCCTTGTATTGAAGCAGGATATTCTGAATCTGTTGTTGCATTTGTGTTTTTTATTGCAAGTACTGGTAATAAAGGGGCTGCAGGAGCTGGCGCTTGAGCCTTATCTGCGCATCCCATTACAACTAGAGCAAGTAGGATACTGGTTATGAATATTTTTTTCATTTTAGAATTGATTTTAATTTGTTGAACATTTGAGTTAATTATTTTTGGAGAGGTGTTTGTATTAATTTGATTCATGTTTAATAATGTTCTTTTATTTAACAGTGTTAAGTAATTAGGTGTAAAAATTCATATAATTATTCTTTCTAAGATTATAAGTAAATTATAATCGGTATTAAATTATTTATCACTGTTAAGTGAGGTTTGAAAAAAAATCTAAATCCTTTTTGGTAATAACAATTTGATTTAGAAACCGTATTAAATTATTTATCAGTGTTAAGTAGGAGAGGTAAAAAAAATTCTGACTCTTTGATGAAGGCAAAATTCGGTTCAAAATTACAACATTAAATTACTTACCAGTGTTAAGTGAGGATTAAATTTTTTTTAACGGATCGATTTTATAATTCCACCAATGGCGTCTTTTAAAATTTGTGTGTTAATAGTTTCTAATACTTCACTTTTGTTGATGATATTGATAGAAATTAAACCGTGTATAACTGAAAAGAATGTAAAATATTTTTGTTTTATCACATCTTCAGATGGTTTGCTATCTTTCATTATTTCTGAAATAACGGCAACGAATAGTTTGTATGGTGCTTCAGAAGCTGAACATCGCTCATTACAGCAAGTCATTTGTACTCCAAACATTAGTTGATACATATCAGTACTTGTGAATGCAAAATCCCAATATGCCATCCACATAGCTTCTAGTTGCTCTTCTGGATTGTCAAATTTGTCTCTTGCTTTTTCTAGCTCGACTGTTAATTTTGAGAAACCTCTACCAGTTAGTTCTTGTAAAATTGCTTCTTTATTTGAGAAGTATTCATAAATGATTGGAGCAGTATATTCAATCTTATCTGCAATTTTTCGCATACTAAGACCTTGCCATCCATCTTCTTTTACAATAGTACAGGCAGCGTCCAGAATGTTTTTTCTGGTCTCTTCTTTTTGTCTTAAAATTCGATCTTTGCTTGCCATTTTGATAGAGTATTAAATTGTTTAACACCGTTAGGCAAATGTATGGCAATTTTTATAACTACAAAATAAAACTTTCATAGTTTTTTCTTATTGTTCCATTAGAATTTTTTAATGAATCGGTTATTTGTTGCAAAAAGACTGGAATAGTAGGAGCTTAGAACAATTTTAAGTGTAACAGATTTTATAAAAAAAATGTGTTTTTAATTTTAATTTCTTCAAGGATTTCATGAAGCCTTGAAGAAATTACTTTAATATTTTAATTAGCTCGAGTAACTTTGTGTAGCAATTTTATCATTGATGCTATCATAAAAAGGAGTTTTTAAGCCATTTTTATGACTGTTTTCAATAACATAATCTACTAAGAATTGCTTTTCAGTTTGATTGTTGTTTTCAAAGTCTAATTGCAAAGATGATTTGGATTCAAATGGAAACTTGGTCAATAAATCCTTTGCCGTTTCAATGTCTTCATCAGTCAAAATTATATTGCTTTTGCTGGCAAGCGATTGAATTTCTTTCATCATATTTTCGAGAATATGCATTAGGTTCGCATCTTCCAAAAGCTGTCCGAAAGTAACTTTATAAGCCGATGTTATCCCAGCAACTGGTGCAACAAATAGGTATTTCTTCCAAAGTATTTGATTTATATTAGGAACATAAGTTATATCTAAACCTCCTTCGGTCAATAAGATAATTACCCATTTATTCACTTTTTCTCCACCTACAAAAATCTTTCCTGGCCCACCAACATGCTGAACTGTTCCTGGTTTTTTTACATTAGAAGCAACATAAATGCAACCTTCCATAATTTGTCCTAATTCAGGTAATGCCTCACGAATTATCTCTTTGGCATTGACTACATTCTGCAAAGTAATTATAATGGTATCAGCGCTAATACAATCTTTATAGGTATTTATTATTTCACTTACCGAATAAGATTTGCTAGTAATTAGTAACACATCTAAGATTCCGATTTCTGCTGGATTATCAGATACTAAATCAGGGAATACCGTTTCTGTTGTACCTTTTGATTCAAAAAATAAACCTTCGTTTTGTATGGATTTCTTCGTTTCGCCTCTGCAAATAAATATAATCTTGGTTGCACTTGATTTGTATTTCTTTGCTAACGGTGCACCAACAAATCCACCGATTCCACCAATTCCAAGAATTCCTATTTTTATTGTATCTGAGTTCATCTTTTACTATTTAAGGTTTTTAGTTATAGATGCAAAGTAAATAGGTTCGTATTCATTAATTGATGTAAAAATATAGGTTATATTTGTATAATTTAAGGATTATGAATAATACATTTTTTATATATAAAGACTTTGAAATTTATTCGGTTGAAGAATTAACTTGGAAAAAAGAGGTGCATAGACATAATTTTTTCGAGTTGCTTTATATCGAATACGGTACAGGCAATCACATGTTAAATTCGATTCATCATAATTATAAGCAACATGATATTTATTTGCTTACGCCAAAAGACTACCATTCTTTTAAAACACTTGAGCCTACAAAGTTTCATTGTTTACGGTTCTTGCCTAATTTTTTTTCGAATAAAAAGGAGATTGAAGAAATCGAAAAATTGTTTTATTACCACAATCAACTCAATGGAAATTTGATCTTACAGGAAGATGACAAAGTTTTTTGCCAGTTGGTTATTTCTAAAATATTAGATGAGGTTGCCAATCAGAAAGAACAAAACGAAATTATAATTAAGAGCTTGATGATGTCGCTTATTCAGATAATCAGGAGGAATGCAGGAATCAATGAAAATGATTTTAATATAAAATTGACTGAGGTTTTAAAGATTGATACTATCTTAAGCTACATCCGGTTGAATATTGCCAATCCGCATTTGCTTAAGAAAAAAGAAATGGCAAGCTATTTTAATGTTTCTATAAATTACATTGGGGAGTATTTTAAAGCACATTTAAATATCACCTTACGAGATTACATCAAGCAAACAAAGTTAAAGGTTGTAACTGAAAAGTTGAGTAAAAGTAATTTGACGTTTTCAGAAATAAGTAACGATTTGAGTTTCATCGACAGCAGTCATTTTAATAAATTTATAATGCGAAGCACGGGTATGTCACCATCAGAATTTAAAAAATCATTGATTGTTCCCTCGTAGAGACGCACTTTAGTGCGTCTTATGTGAAAACGTAAAACGTAAAACGTAAAACGTAAAACGTAAAACGTAAAACGTAAAACGTAAAACGTAAAACGTAAAACGTAAAACGTAAAACGTAAAACGTAAAATGTGAAAACGTGAAAACTTGAAGGAACGCGGATGACGCGGATTATAAAGGATTTTAAAAGCAATAAATAAAATCTGCATCATCTGCGTTCCATTTTAGACAATCTCTAGAGCCTCCAAAATTCTAAAAACAAAAAAAACACCTTTAAACATATTGCTTAAAGGTGTTTTTGAAATTAAATTAATTCTAATTATGAATCGGTGTTGCTAGTATCTTTTTTACGATATACCAGATAAAACACTTGTGGTAATACAGTTAATGATAATATCATACAAGCTATTAATCCTCCTACAATCATAATTGCTAATGGTTTTTGTACCTCAGATCCCATTCCTGTAGACAATGCAGCAGGTAATAATCCAAGTGAACCCATAAGAGCAATCATAACAATAGGACGAATTCGGCTGTAAATACCATTTGAGATAGCGTCTTTTAGATGCATATTGGCTCTCATGTTTTCTTTTATTATTCCGATGAGGACAATACTATCAATTGCACTAACACCAAAGAGAATGATAAAACCAATTCCAGCAGATATTCCGAATACAGTTCCAGTTATCCATAAAGATAAGAACCCACCAATGAAGGCATATGGCATTGCACTTATAGCTACAAGAGTGTCTTTGAAATTTCCAAAGTTAAAATACAACAGACATAAAATCAGTATTAATACTACAGGAACAATAAGAGCTAATTGTTTAGAAGCTCTTTCTTTACTTTCAAATTCTCCAGCCCATTTCATTATATTCTCTTTAGGAAGTTTTACTTCGGCAGCTACTTTTTTCTGAGCTTCATCGATTGTACTTCCTAAATCACGACCTTCGATACTAAAACCTACAGCAATATATCTGCTATTTCCTTCACGATATATAAACGTTGGACCAGTTTTATATTCTACGGTAGCGATTTCTTTTAAAGGCACCTTTTTCCCGTTCATAGTTGGAATAAGGATATCTTCAATTTTTTCTTTAGAGTCACGATATTCTTTTTCGAAACGTAAGCTAATATCAAAAATCTTTTCGTCATCATAAAACTTCGTTGCGGCTTGCCCACCAATAGTCATTCGGATAACGGCTTGAGCATCGGCAGTTGTAATTGCATAACGCGCCATTTTTTCATCATGAAGGTGGATTCTCAATTCAGGTAAACCAATGTTTTTGTATACGTTTATGTCTTCGATTCCTCTAACATCTTTGATAGATTTAGCTACTTTTGCGGCCATTTCTTCAAGTTGGAATAAGTCATTACCGAAAATTTTAATTACAAGCGGACTTTTTACTCCTGCAACATATTCTTCAACATTATCTTGAATAGGCTGACTAAATCCAAAATTAATTCCGGGATAAACATCCAACTCTTTTTTAATCTCGGCGATTAAATCGTCTTTACTAATTTTACGTTTCCATTCATCTTGATGTAGTAATTCAATATGCAATTCAATATTGAAAAAACCTGTTGGATCCGTTCCATCATTCGGTCTTCCTGTTTGTGTAAGAATGAATTTGACTTCTTCAAATTTCCTTATTTTCCCTTTCATTTCTTTGGTAAGTCTAACGGCTTCATCCAAATTGATGCTGTTTGGTAAAGTGGCTCTTATATAAATTGCCCCTTCGTTTAGTTTCGGAATAAATTCGGAACCATAAAAAGCAAATTTCCCACAGCATAAAGCAAGTAAAGCTATAAAGCCGTATAAAGTTGCTTTACGATGACGCGTACTCCATTTAAACAGTTTAAATAGATTTTCTCTAAAGAAACGTGAAATCATATTTTCTTTTTCGACAATATTTTTGGTCAACATTACTTTACACATTGCGGGTACGTAGGTAAGTGACAAAATTAGTGATCCTAATAGCGCATAACTTAATGTATAGGCTAGGGGAGAGAACATTTTTCCTTCTACTTTCGTGAAAGAGAATATAGGAAGCAGTGCAACAATTAAGATAATTAGAGCAAAGAAGATATACGTAGCTACACTACCCACACTTTTTTTGATTAGCCCCATTTTACTCATGCTGTTAAAACGTTCCATACCTACTTTATGGGCTTTCTTTTCGAGTGAAACAAAGACCTGTTCGACTATGACCAGTGTTCCTTCGAGTAGTAGTCCAAAATCTAAAGCTCCCATAGAGATTAAATTGGCTGGTAATCCTTGAATTCGCAACATGATAATTGCAAACAAGAATGAAAGCGGAATAACAGAAGCTACAATTAAAGAAGTTCGCCAATTGTAAAGGAAAATAAATACAATTAGGGATACAAGTAAAATACCTTCAACAAGGTTTTTTGTAACTGTTTTTACGGTTGTGTTAACTAATTCGGTACGGTCAATAAACGGCACTATTTTTACATTATCAGGTAGTACGCGTTCGTTAAGTTCGTTTAAACGATCTTTAAGTTTCTTAATAACCTCACCCGGGTTTTCACCACGAAGCATAATTACAATACCTTCCACAACATCGTCTTCACCATCTAAACCTACTTGTCCCAGTCTTGGTTTAGCAGATATAGTTACTTCGGCTACGTGTTTTACTAATATTGGTGCTGCTCCTTTGGTTTCTATAAGGATGTTACCAATGTCTTCTATTTTATTGATAAGACCAACACCTCTTACTACATAAGCTTGATCACCACGTTGTATTACATCTCCACCTACATTTATATTACTTTTTGATACAGCTTCGTAAACATCGAGAGCTGATAGATTGTAATTTTCTAATTGAGTAGGGTTAATTTTTATTTCAAATATTTTTTCTTCACCACCAAAGCTAACTACATCGGCAACTCCGGGAACAGAAACTAGTTCTTTCTCGATTACCCAATCTTGAATAGCTTTTACTTCTTTAATAGGTAAATCACTTTTTATGATATATCTAAAAATTTCGCCAGTTGCTCCGGATGGTGGTTCAATATCTACATCGGCTCCTTCTGGTAAATCCAAACCGTTAAGACGATTGGATGCATATTGCTGTGCATAAAAATCATCAACATCTTCATCAAATAATACGGTTACTACTGATAATCCAAAAAGCGAAATAGAACGTACTTCTGCTTTTTTAGGTATTGTATTCATTTGTTTGGATATTGGCAGTGTGATAAATTTTTCAACTTCTTCAGCACTTCTACCTGGCCATTGTGTAATTATCCTTGCTCGGGTATTGGTTACGTCGGGAAAAGCTTCTATAGGCGTATTGATATAGCTTACTATTCCGGCTACTAGTAACACTGCTGTCAGGAAAAAAACTATAAGTGAGTTTTTTAACGAGAATGCTACTAAACCTTGTACAAATTTTTTCATGTCTTGTATTGTGTTTATCCGTTTTTATGGAGGATACTTAGTTTTTTAATCTTTCGTGAATCAACAAGTGATTTTGAGTAATAACCTTTTCACCTTCTTTAACTCCTTTATCAAAATAAATCCAGTTATTGTTTTTTATAATTGGTGTTATCTCTCTGGTTTCAATAGTGCAATCGTCTTTATAGATTAAGATATAATTACGATTATTGTCAAAAATGGATGCTTTTGCTGGAATAGCAACAAGCATTTCATCTCCTAAGCGTTTGTCAATAATGATATCTGCAGTCATTCCAGGTTTTAACTTTAGATTTTTGTTTTCCATTACAATTCTAGCTTTAAGCACATGTTCTTCGGCATCAAAAACTTTAGAAAGCATGGTTATTTTTCCTTTAAATATTTCTCCGGGATAAGCAGGTGTTGTAACATCTACAAGCATGTTCTCTGTAACGTTTTTTAGATTACTGGTATAAACATTAACCAATACCCATATTTCTTTTAAATCAGAAATTGTAAATAGCGGTTCGCTGCCACTAGTAATTTGCATTCCGGGACTAATGTTTTTAGCTACAACATAGCCCTCAGTAGGTGCTTTTATCTGGAAAACAGCTCTTTCGCTACTAGCGCTAAACATGGCTAAGTTTGCTTTTACGTTTTCAAGTGAAGATTTTAAGACATCCAATTCACTTTGTGCTTGCATAAGATCTTTTTGTGAAGCAATTCCATCATCGAACATTGATTTCGTAGCCTGCAACTGACGCTTAGCAACAGCTAATTGGGACTGTATTGATTTACTTTCTGATTGCATACTGTTGAGTTCAGTACTTTTTATTTCAGCTAGCACTTGTCCCTTTTTTACATAATCACCCAATGAAAAAGTAGTTTTGGTTATAATTCCTTCTACAAGGCTATTAAATTGAACTACATGATCGTTATTATAAGTAATGTTTCCCGTAAGATTAATAGATTCACTAACCGCACGCTTTTGTGCAGACTCGATAATGATTTTTTCTTTTAGGTCTTTATCGATACAGAATTTCTCGTCTTTTGTATCTTTAATTTCTTCTTTTTTGCCACATCCGGAAACGAGCATTAGCCCAAGGATAGGAAGTAAAATATGTTTCTTCATTATGTTTGTTATTATTTTAGATAATTAGCACAGTTTTCGAGATTAGGATAATTAGTTAATTTCCTGACCAGCGATGTAACTTAGTTCTTCAAGGTTTTTATTAAGGTCTTTTTTAGAATTTAGCAGTATTGATTTGTTTTCTATATAGGCCTCTACAAAATCAAGATATTCTAATATACTGGTATTTCTTTGCATGAAGTTTTTACGATAGCTTTCTAAAAGTTTATCCAAATCGCCTTCATAATTAGATTCAACACTTTCGTATAGTTTTTTGGTAACGATTAAATCTTCATAGGCTTGTAATACTTCAGCTTGTACGCTAATTGCTTTTTCTTCGGTTAGTAATTTACCTTGATCGATAGCAATTTTTGCAGCTTTAATATTTCCTTGGTTTCTATTAAAAAATGGAAGATCCATAGCAAAACCTACACCAACGAAATCGTTCATTAAACTAGCACCACGATCATAACTAACCCCAAGAGTAACATCAGGAGTTCGCATTGCTTTTTCGTATTTGTATTTTTTTGTATTATATTCATTTCCTAGTTTAAGGACTTTCATATCAGGTCTGTTTTCTACAGCCGATGCCATAAGATTACCTAAGTTTATGTTATCAATGTTTTTATTATCAGGAACAAAACCATCATTAGTAAGCTTAATGTAGCTCGTTGCAGGAAGGTTCATTAGGACTTTTAATTCTTTTTGTAATGAATTGTTTTCCTTTTTTAGGTCGGTGATTTCTTTTAAGAATTGTAATTCAGATGCCTTTAATCTAATGTATTCTCCTTTACCAATATTTCCCTGTGTAACTTGATTGCTATAGGCTTTGAGTAATGTTTGCATCGAAGCAAGTTGTTTTTGGTAAACGGCTTCTTGAGCTTGAACAAATTGTAGTTCAGTTAGATTTCCTCTAAACTCAATTTTCAGATTGCGTAAAAAAGTTTTAAAGTATTCTTTGGCAATATCTACGCCTACTTTTTCCATGGCAATCATCTTTTTTCTTTTTCCAGCAGTTTGGATAAGTTGCTCCAGCTCGGCATTAACTTGAGATGTAGTACCAAAATTTCCCCATAAAGGAGGTAATTTTTGTGCTGTAGCATTACTCCAAAGATTTATCTCTGAAACAGTAAGCGTTGGATTTGGCCATAATTTTGCCTGAATAACTTGTGCATCAGCAATATCGATGTTTAGCTTTTCGGAAATAAGAGAAAGATTCTTATCTAGAAACAAAGCCTCGGCCTGTGTTCGAGAAAGAACAATTGTATCGTTTTTTGTATTGATTTGTGCCACAGCTTTGTGTGATACAATAACGAGTAGGGTTAAGATTATACGTTTCAAATTATGTTGTTTTAATATGGTGCAAAGCTACTTGCGGTATATTAAATGATAATTTGATGTATATTATAAGAAGATTAGAGCAACATTAGAAAACGATTAGAGTGCCGGAAATAGTAAGGTTACCGTAGTACCTTCGTCTTTTTTAGATACAATTGTAAAATGAATATTATTTTGTTTGAAGATAATGTTAGCTAAAGATAATCCTACACCGCTCCCTTTAATTTCATTTACATTTTTGCCCCTGTAAAAGGTTTGTTTGATAAATTTTAAGTCGTTTTCACTGATACCAGTTCCGTGGTCTTCGATTACAATTTTTAATTGATTGTCTTGTTGTAACAGGCTTATTTTTATAGGATTGCCATTTGAATATTTAACGGCATTCTCTATGATATTATACAATGCAATTTTAATTTCATTGCTATTTCCTTTTATCGAAAGTAGTTTGTCATTAGTGATTTCTATTGCAATTTGTATTTGAGCGTCTTTTAATTTGTGTACAGCAGGCAATTGGTCGTTAATATCCCATACCAATTCATCTACTCTAAAAACTTCATTAAGTTCGGTATTATCTCTAAGTCCAGAAAGCATCATAAGTGTATTTAGGGTATCTTCTATTTGATACACGTTTTCTAATACTTTTTCAGACATCTCTTTATACTCAACACTGGTTCTTTCCTTTTGAGCAAATACCTCTAGATTTCCTGATATGGCTGTTAAAGGTGTTTTAAATTCATGAGAAACATAATTTATAAAGTTTTTTTGAATCACAAATGTATCAGATAAACGCTTAAACAAATTATTGTAGGTTTCTATAAGTTCTTGAATTTCGTCTTTTGTATCTGGAGAAATAATTTGTCTATCTAATGATGAAGCTTCTATTTCGTTTACCTGATTTACGATATTCTTTATTGGACTATAAGCAAGGTTCGATAATTTTCGACTAACCAGATATATTATTATAAGCCCAATAATTAGAACTAGTACCATGATTATTAGTAATCGATTAGTAATCGTTTTAAATTCGACATCATTTTTTTTAACAAAAACCACAAAGTCTCCTTGGTTGTCATGGTAATAACTTCCAAAATAAAAATGATGTTTTGATTTAAAACTTAATTTTCTATATTTTCGGATATAGTCTAGTCTTTCGGGAGTTATATTTTTATCACTTTCTTTTTCGCCATAGACAATTTCGTTTTGCTTGTTATAAACACGAGTTACAATCTCTTGAGAGTTTTCTTTGAATTGTTGCCCAATGATTAAATGTTGATTTTCGGGTAATTCATCTTTCTCTAAATAGAATATTCCAGTAAGCAAACACGTTTTTTGAAGTTCATTGTACATTATCTTTTCTGAATAGCTGTAAAATGATAAGTAGGTTATAATCGAAGCAATTATAAATACAATGCTAAAAGTAAAGGATGATATTAATGTAAATCTGTTGCGTATTTTCATGGCTATTCTTTGATCATATATCCAGTTCCTTTTATAGTATGGATAAATTTATGGTTTTGTTCAATTTTGTTTCTTAAGTAAGAAATGTAAACATCGACTACATTGGTGTTGTTATCATAATTAATTCCCCAAACGGCATTTAAGATTTGAGTTCTAGACATGACTTTGTTTCTATTTTCAAGTAAAAACAATAGGAGTTTATACTCTCTTGGTGATAAATCAATAGGGGAGTTGTTCTCGGTAACTTTGTGTTCTTCGGGGTTTATGGTTAAGCTCCCGCAGGTATATAGTGTTTCGACTTTGTTATAATTAAATTTAGTCCTTCGGGTTAGTGCGTTAACTCTAGAAATTAATTCCTGAAAATGAAACGGCTTCACTAGATAATCATCGGCTCCAGAATCTAGAGCATTTACCTTATCATCAGTATTACTAAGTGCACTAAGCATTAATATTGGAGTGTGAATTTTTTTGAAACGCATTAGTTTCGTTAATTGAATGCCATCAATACCAGGAAGCATAATATCCATTAGGATAATATCCCAAGTGTTTTCTTGAAGTAAGTCTCTGGCAATCTCACCAGTTTCGGCCAAATGCACTGTAAAATTGTTTTCTTCTAAACCTTTTACAATAAATTCGCTTATGCGTTTATCGTCCTCAATGAGTAAAACATTCATACTTAAAATCTAATGTTATAATAGTTGTTTTTAATAGTATTCTGATGAGGTGTTATTAGTAAACAGTACCTACAAAATTATACAAATTGTAATGATTGCTTAATAATGGTACACTGACGATGCGTATTCGCTAAGGCGAAAACACAGATATAAACGTTTTTTAAATTAAAAAAACTGTTTATAAAGATTCTCAAAAATACTACTTAATTGTGGGAATGTACTATTAATATTTAAGGTTATAATCACGATGAGTTTTTTTTAATATTTTGTTGTGAAAGACATTTATTGAAAAATTAATATCAATTCGTAAATTAGCGGCGATATAAATACATTCGAATGACAGTACTTACATTTACTTTAATTATGCTTTTTGGTGCTTTTTTAGCCGGTTTCATAGGTTCATTATCAGGTTTAGGAGGCGGAATAATCATTATACCTTTATTAACCGTTGTTCTAGGAGTTGATATTCATTATGCAATTGGAGCAGCCTTAGTATCAGTTATTGCGACTTCATCAGGCTCAGCTGCAGCATATGTAAAAGAAGGAATTACCAATATGCGTTTGGGAATTTTTCTTGAGATAGCCACTACTATCGGCGCTGTTGGTGGGGCATTACTTTCTACAATTGCACCAACGTCTTTTATAGCTGTTTTATTCGGACTCACATTAATTTTTTCAGCTATTAATTCATTACGAAAAAAAGAAGAACATATTGTTTTAGAGTCAAGTCCATTGGCCAAAAAACTTAAATTGGAAGGAACTTATCCTACTCATGATGGTGAAGTAGTGAGTTATGGAACAAAAAATGTTGTAGGTGGTTTTAGTATGATGGGAGTTGCAGGAATGATGTCTGGATTACTAGGAATAGGTTCTGGAGCTTTTAAAGTAATTGCAATGGATAATATCATGCGAATTCCGTTTAAGGTTTCTACCACAACTAGTAATTTTATGATGGGAGTTACAGCAATGGCAAGTTCTGTAATTTATATTCAGAAAGGATATATCGAGCCAGGAATATGTATGCCCGTAGTTATTGGTGTTTTATTTGGTGCGATGGCAGGAGCAAAATTATTAGTTAAAACAAATCCTAAAAAGCTTCGAATCTTTTTTGCCTGTCTTATTTTTGTACTTGCAATCAACATGATTTATAATGGACTTAATGGAAAAATCTAAGAATATGACACACGAAAAATTTGGAGAAAAAGATTTTCAATCTATTATAGGGAATTTATTGCGCTACGGAGTATGGATTTCATTATCTGTAGCTTTCATTGGCGGAATTATTTATTTGATGAATCATGGTGGCGATATCGAAGATTATTCGGTATTTAAAGAAAACGATAGAAACATATTCGAAGTAATAACAGCTATTTGTAACGGAGTTATTAAAGGAAATGGGGAATCAATCATATTTTTTGGTGTGATATTACTGTTTCTTACACCTGTATTACGTGTAATATTGTCGTTGTTTTCTTTTTTACTAGAGAAAGATTATATGTATGTAGTAATTACTCTAATTGTAATTTTTATTATTCTGGTAAGTGTTTCATTAGGTTTTTCTCATTGATGAGATAAACCTAATGAAAAAAGATCTTGAGTCTATTTTGTAACTTGAAATAAGAGTGTCCTAATCAACTTTTATCATTACACTTCCTGAAAGTAAATCGTGTATTGCGCGATTTTTTGAGTTCATTAGTATGCCAATAAATGAAATCCAGCCCAAAATAATCTTAAAAAAATACCTGATTGTTGATTGAAATATATTCAGACGCTTTGAAGTATCTGATATTTTTCTGACTCTGATTCTATTTTTATGATTTCCTATTGTGGCGCCAAATGCTGTGCAGATTGGCTCATACATGAGCAATGATGCAAACAATATAATTTTAACCCAATTAGGCACATTACTAAAATTAGTAAGTATATCAGTAAAAAGATACATACAAGCTATAAGTAATAGGGTATCTATAAATGTAGATTTAGTTCTCTCTAGGATAGTAGGGTACTTTTCGGCCATGTATTAATTTCAGTTAGCTAAATTCTTTGAGTTTACATTTATTATTAAATACTATTTAATTTGCTTCGACCAAAGCAGGTTCCAGTTGAATTTTTTATTGAATGTTATCAGCTTCAATTAATAATGGCTCAATTTTAGAATAGTCTTTGATGACTTTTATAGTTACTAAGGCTAGTGGAATTTCAATAATCTTATCAATAATATTCAGAATTGTACTTGTCGTTAATTGATCTACAGATGTAGCATCAGCAGTATATCTATAGATGACTTGCCCCAAGATGTTGTTAACAATCCAAAGTGTCCACCATAGAGTCAATGCTTTAGTTGTAAAATTTGCATCAATTTTTATTCCTTTTTTTGATAAGTAAAAATCGGTAACATTATATAGTTCTTTCATTATTTGTAATGGTCTGTATAGACACATAATTGGAACAAACCAAGATCCAGCAGCCCATCCTTCTCCATGCGACAAATTTTCAACTCTTAGATGAAGATTATAATAAGCTCGTCTGAACCATTGTATAAAAGTAACTCCTGATATAAAGAAAAAAATCACGTAAATGATCGTAATTATTTGTTGCGTGCTGTCATTTGCATTTGCTTCATCTGGAGTTATAAAACCTCCATTAGCAACATTATGAAGTAAATTGTATTGTAAGAAGTTTGAAATTAATGCAACAACATTAATTGCTAAAACAATTGATACTAATAGAATTGCATTTTTTGCCCTTTGTCCGTTAGGTCTTAATTCGTCCATTATATTATTTTGGTTAGTGGTTTTTTAGTAATGCGAATATATTCTATTTTATACTATAAATCGTATTTAAATTTGGTAGAAATAAAATTTATTAATAGCATAATTTTTATTCAAAGCTAACTTTGCTAAAAGGAGGAATAAAAGAGATAATTATATTAACCCATTGGAGTACAAATCTCAATTAAAAAGCCATCAATATCTCTTATATAGGCAACAGTTTGTCCCCAAGGTTTTTGTTTTGCTTCTTGTAAAATAGTTGCTCCAGCTTTTTTTGCTTTTACAAGTACTTCATCTACATTGTCGGTTATAAAACCTAACTCGGAAGCAAAAGGTTTATTGGTTAAATCACTTTCGATAAAACCTTCTTTTAAGTTTGAATTTGCAAGTTCTTTTGATGCAAATGCAATTGTAGTTTCACCTGTAATAAGTTCTCCGTAATCGTTTTCGGGAGTTATGAATTTCCTTGTAAAGCCAAATGCATCTTCATAAAATGAAATTGATTTACTTACATCACTAACGTATAAGATTGTGTAGCCGAATTTTACCATTTGAATTTTATTAAATGTTTTAGAAAAATTATTACTCGAATTTTAATCAATATTTTAAACTAAAAAAAGCTTGGCGAAACAGAAATAATATGTTTTTAATTGTACGAAAATACAATTAAAAATAAACTCCTGTCTCACCAAACCTAAATTAATTATGCTTTATTTTGTAACAGTACTTGTCCATTCTGTACCGCTAATATCGGTAAGGGTTATAATATAGCTAGTGTTTTTTTGTAGTTGCTTATTTGTCAAATCAAAACTAAGAATTGCTTTTGCTCCAAGCGGAATTATCAAACTATGTCTACCAGGTTTTACTTTAGTAACATATTTGTTTGCTATAGCATCCTTTGGAAACTTAGCTAAATCTTCGCCTTTTAAATCGATAATGATTTTTCCTTGTTGGTCTTTTAATTGAATTCCGATTAAGAATGATCCATATACATCTACGCCTTCAGTACGATATATTTGAAATTGTAACGAATCATTTTTTATAGTTGCATCACTAATTTCTACTTTAGGCTTTACCGATTTGTTGTGTAATTTTCCAAATACACCACCATGGAAATACTGATTGGTAAATAAGGTAAGTGCCAATATCAGTAATGAACCTATTAGAACAATTGGTTTAAGATTAGGAATGTTTAACGGACCAGAACCTATCCATGAAAACCATTTTGTTTTAGTAAATGCATAGTTTTTATTCATGAAGTAATTGTCGAGTGAATAAGAACCGCTTCCGCTTAAGAATAGGGTAAATCCACAAGCAATACCCAATACACCAATTTGCCATTCATCTAAGCAAGTAGTCCCAATCCAACCAGAGCCTAATAAAATTCCCATAGCCAAACTAAATACTCCAAAACTCATCAATCGTGTAAAGAGCCCAAGCATAATGAGTAAACCTACAATAGCTTCGATGATGGTGAAACTGACCATAGACCACCACAGCGCTTCGGGATTAGTTACTAAGTATTCGATTATAGGTTTAATTCCTAATGCGTTCGGAAGGAAATGATTGAATTTTTCACCAATATATCCTGCCTCATCTTGAATTAATTTGTTTTCGAGAATAAGTCTTCTCCAAAAAGCCGAAAAGTATGTCCAACCAATAACCAGCCTAATAGAAAGCGTAAAAAGACCAGCCACAGTATAGGGCTGATTCATATGAATGTTTTTCATAAGTATATATTTTAATTTTTTAAACTACAGTAAATAAAATGCGACATGATGAACTATGCCAAGTTGGATTTTAATTGTTTATATAAAATATACAAAGGAGGTTTGTTTACAGCTAATACATTTACATTAATAGAAGTATTATGTAATGCAGTTGCTAATGAAATTTGATTCTGAGGAATAGAAACAGGTAAAACAACAATTTGTTTACTGAGTTTTGTAACACTATTTTCTAATTGATTAACGCTAGATTCTTGTACTTCGCAATAAGAAGTCCCAGTTTGTGCAGTTTGGTTCTTATTAAGCGTCTGAAAGTACTCAATATCGAATGCAGAAAATAAAGAACTCTTTACCGAACACGGAGCAAGTGCAAACACTACAGCAAGTAGTATCAGGACAAGTCGCATTTTTTGAGTATAAGTTCGTTTGTTTTTCATATTTTCCAAAGATAGACTATTGTTTTGCTTTTGTGTTATTGATTAGGAAAGAAATTTATTCAGTAGGCTCTTGCTTGAGCTATAGATTGATATAAGAAATAGATTTGTTCAATTGCCTCCTGCTTAAGCTAGGCATTGATAGTGGAAGACAATTATTCAATAGGCTCCTGCTTCAGCTGGAGTCTATAGATTGATATAAGAAATAGATTTGTTCAATTGCCTCCAACTTTAGTTGGAGTCGAAAGGATTATTAGTTAATAAGGCTTTAGCCAAAATAATGAATGATTTTGGCTAAAGCCCTTAAATTTTATGTTTTTTATTCCTCCAGATGAAGCAGGAGGCAATTAAAAAAAAGAGCTAGTATTTCTGAAAACAATTAATGATTTTAGCTAAGCCTTTATATTTTGTGTTTTTTATTCCTTCAGATGAAGCAGGTGGCAATTAAAAAAACAAATTAGCTTTTTTAAAAATCATAATTTTTTCTATTTATGCGAATCTCTCAAAATATTTTCAACCATTTCTAGCGCTCTTTCATAAGTTATTCCGTTTTCTTGGTCGATAGTAAGTTGGTGATTTTCTTCGATACATTTAATTTCTGGAATAAATCCAATTCCTTGCTCGATAGCAATTGTTTTTAGGCTTAGTGTTTCACCATAATTAGGAACCATTGTTTGCAACCAACCAAAATACGGTTCTTGTTTGGTGCGATCTTCATCTTCCCACAAGTCTATTCTGGTTTCAAAATTTTCAGGACTAATAGATGTCCAAATATCAAATGCAAAATCTTCATGATGATTAATAATTGGAATTGTCAATCGACCACGATGGAAGAAGTATTTTTTATCAACAACGCATAGACTTTCTTCTAATTCAATTCTTTCTTCTCTCTCTTCGGGAGGGACTGAAAAATAATACTCTGGATAATCAGAGCCAAAACAAAGCGGAAGAGCGTTATATATTATATCACAACAATTGCACTTGTAGGCTGTTTTGTTTGTTTCTGTGTTTAAAAATGGAATTAATTTCAATGTATTTGGGGGAATTAGTTTTATTAGTATTTATCAAAAGTCTAAGTAGGTAACTTCATTTGGAAAAATACAAGTTAGCTATTTCTATCAGATAAAACTAGAGATTATTCAAAATGCAGAATTTATTCAGAATTGGATATGAAATTTGTAGTATAATACAACTTTATTATTTTTTGCTATCAAATTATAGAAATCCAAACCATTTATTATGATGAAGAATTACGCTTGTTTATTTGTTAACTCGTGTATTATTAATCCTTAATTTTTATTAAAATGCTAAAAACCATCCTGTTTTTATTATTGAGTGTTAGTACTATTAATGCTCAAAATATTGTAAAAGATACGGTAGCCGTAAAAATTGATACGGTACAGAATTTGAAGTTCAATTACAAACAACTCATCATTCCGGGAGTTTTAATTGGATATGGGCTTATAGGTCTTGAAAGTGATTATTTAAAAGGCTTTAATTCTCAAATTCATGATGAAGTAAAAGAGGATATTGATAGGAGGATTACTATTGACGATTTCTCGCAATATGCTCCAGCGGCTTCAGTTTACGCTCTAAATGGATTAGGGATAGAAGGAAAGAATAATTTAAAAGACAGAACTATAATATTAGGGACTTCATACGTAATTATGACCGCTACGATATTAGGGTTAAAATCGCTTACCAAAGTCGAAAGACCAGACGGAAGTTCAAAAAACTCATTTCCTTCAGGACATACAGCAACAGCTTTTGCAGGAGCCGAATTCTTGTATCAGGAATACAAAGACAAATCAATATGGTATGGTATTGCAGGTTATGCCATTGCAACAGGAACAGGAGTTTTCAGAATGGTCAATGACAGACATTGGCTTACAGATGTTGCAGCAGGGGCGGGAATCGGAATTATGAGTACGAAAATTGCTTATTGGGTAAGTCCTTACGTTACAAAGAAGATATTTGGAGAGCGAGAAAAAAATGTAACATCGGTAATAACCCCATTTTATAATGGCAAGCAAATCGGATTTGGATTTGCAATGATGTTCTAGAAATTTAGGTTAAATTAATAATGCAAAAATAGCGCGGTTCTATTTTTGCATTTTTTCATTCTACTGGTTTCTGGTCTATTATGAGGATATAAATGCATGCGTGTTTTTGGAAACAATCTGATTTAATAATTTGTTTAAATCAGACTTAGGATAATTTTAAACATCAGTGTGATTAATTTTACAAGCATACTTATTGTTATTATAAATAATGAGAATTATCTAACAAAAATATCTAGTTGTATTTGTTTAAAATTGTAAAAATGTAACCTTAATATAATTATATATACAACCAATTTATAACCCCATTTTCATGGGAAGTTATTTTATTAAAGAAATTTTTAGGAGTAAAACCAGTTATTGATTTAAAATCTTTGATGAGGTGCGATTGATCAAAAAAATCAAGTTGATACGTCATGTCAGAAAAATTACTCTTCTTGCGAGCATTAATTTGCTGATGCATTGCTTGACGAAATCTAATAATTTTGCGTAACTCAGATGGGGTTTTTCCAATATGAATATCAAAATGTTTACACAAAGTCTTACGACTTATTTTATATTTATCGGCAAGATACTTAATCGTATAATTGCCATCCGTATATTGCATATCCGCAAGGATAGAACCTAAAAAAGGATGAGTAAATCCTCTAAATTTACTGATGAGGTATTGTTCTAACTTTCTTATTTTTTCTTCTGCCAGTGCAGTATTCATGATTTCCGACATAGACGCAGTAAAATCATTAAACGGATTAAAATAAGAGAAAGATTTTCCGTTATAAAAATTTAAGTTTTTTTCTAAAAATGCATTAATTCCTAGTGGTTTAAAGCTAATCGTAATTTCATGAATATACCCCGGAATATTAATCTCAATGGGTTTTGTATACCCACATATTAACGTAGCAAGCAAAGGATTATCGAGGTTCTTACCAACAGTTAGTTTATTGTTTTCGAATATAAATTCAGGATATTGATTAATAGAAACAATAGAATTTACGTAAGGAAATGTATAATAACTAACATTTTCAGAATCAGCAGATTTTTTAAGAATATAAAAATAATCGATATAATTTTTCAACAATTTATTTTGAGGAACAAAAAGTTTTAGATCCATAAATACAATTAAATAATAGTTGTTTTTTAAATCGATTTGGGGTTCAAATATAATCAAAAAGAGCTATGATTTTTTGTGGTTTTTAAAATTAGAGAAAAAAGAATAATTAAATCTTTATAAGTAGCTATTTCCTGCTATCCGCTATATCTTTTTCTGTCTAAAGAAGCCAGAAAAAGGATGTCGCTACTATCAGGGCTAGAGTTTTCGTTTCAACTAGAGCATTGTGAATACACACAAAAACCTGTGAAGTAGAATAGGTGTTTTTTTGTTTGGAATTTTTAACCCAAACTTGTCTTTCTGAGGAACGAAGAATCGCATCTAGTAGCTCGACAATCTAAGTAAGCCATCTTGCGGAGATTACTTCGTCTATTCGCTTTGGCTCGGGTAATCGTAAGTTTGCGAGTGAATGGAAATAGTATTGTGATTTTTATTAATATCACTTTAGTAGCGCTACTCTTTGCAGGCACCGATATGTTTGCGCAATTAGGTCGTTACAACATAAAAAAACCACCTAGATAATCTAGATGGTTATTATTTTTTTTTATTCATATAAATTATAATGTGCGATTATGCATCATTGCGATTTTTTCAATTTTCTCTTGAGAATCAAAGGCTTTTTCAAAAAAAATATTTTTTTCTTTGGCAAATTTCTCTACTGCTTCCAACTCTTGAATGGTCATTTTAGGACGACCTGCCCAAAAGTTTGTAGATTTTTCTATTTGCTTCTCTACCAAATCTCTTAATTGTTTTGTTTCCATGATATTACAAATATACTGTTTTTTTCTTACTCTATTAATTATGGATTATTTTTTCAAATTAAACAAAATAAACTGATAATCAGCTGTTTTATCTTTATCGTATTTTTCAATACTTTTCACTACAACACCATTATTAAGCGTAGTCAAATCTTTTTTTCGAATTGTTCTTTCGAATTCTTTTCCTTTTCTAAATATTATCTGTTTTTTTTCAATAATCTTTATTACTTCTTCTATTTTACCCCCTGAAATATCTAGATATTTTTCTAAACTAATAATGTTTGAAGATATTTTTTGTTTGTAGAGGCGATGCTTGTGCAAAGTATTCCCAAACAATAAAATTGTGAAATGAGGATTAGAATTGAAAAAATGAAGAATACACATAAAAACAGTTGCCAAAACTTCATCATAATCGTTATTGTTTATTTCAGCTAAATCATTAACTGTGATTATATTTGCAGAATTTTCTAAGTTCCCGAATCTAACATTATACCAGTTAAGACTTTTTTCTACGGGTGAAATAGAAACAATTTTGGTTATTTCCTGTATTCCAAAACTAATGAACCTAAATTGGTAAACCTCATTAATAATTCCTTCAAAACTATAAGTATATGCTTTTTCTAAAAAATCCAAGATCAATTTTTGATTTACTTACAAATATAGTTACATTTTATTTATTTATAAGTATTTTCTTGTTTTTAATTGATGCATTTGTTATGTCTGTTTTGATATCTGTGAGCTAATGTCTTTAGATAACATTAGTTTTTATTAATCTTACTTTAGTAGCACTACTCTTTGCGGGTACGGAAAGAATTTCCGCGCTACCGTTGGGTTGATATATTTGTGTAACCCAAACTTGTCTTTCTGACGAAGGAAGAATCTCCGCAATATAACTAACACAAAGTATTCTTAGATTGTCGAGCTACTAGATGTGATTCTTCGTTCTTCATAAAGACAAGTTTGTGAGTATTCACTCGTTGACGTCGATATATCTGCATAATCAGGTTACTTAAAATTAATAAAGCAGTACCCATAATTGAATACTGCTTTAAGAATGAAAAAGAACTCTTTAGTCTGTAATAACTGTAAGTCCGTTTTTAATAATCGATATATTAATTTTATTTGTATTCAATACGTGCGATTCTCCATCTATCTGAGCATCCAGTTGGGTAACTCCTGGAACTTCAATATCAAGATTTTGAATTAAAGCATGTTCTGCTTTTTTAAATTTCTCAACACTATTGCGCAATACATGATAACCGAAAGCCATTTTCTTGATAAGTGATAATTTAGGAACAATAATTAAATCCAACCAACCATCGTTAAGGCTAGCTTTTGGTGTTAAGCTCATGTTGTAGCCCATTTCATTAGAATTAGAAATGAATAACAAAAACGGTTTTGCATTGATCTTTTTATCATTAAAAGACAATAAAGTATCACGAGTTTTAAATTCTAAACTAGAAGCCAAAGAAGCTTTTACATAGGCAATAAGCGTACGATTTCCTGATTGTTCATATTTTTTTATGATTAAAGCATCGATTCCAATTCCGGTATTGCTAAAGAAATAATGATCATTTATTTTACCGACATCTATAGTAGAAACAGTACCTTTTCGGATAACTTCGACTGCTTTTTCAAATTTTCTAGGAATATTTAAATTCGAAGCCAAACCATTTCCAGAGCCAACAGGAATAATTCCTAATTTTATAGAAGTACCAATAAGGCAAGAGGCAACTTCGTTTATAGTGCCATCACCACCGCAGGCTACTATGTAATCAGGATTATTGGCAACGGCTGTCTTGGTCAATTCAATAGCGTGTTTTTTATGTTTAGTATAATCTATTTCAATTTTAAACTCAGAACTTGGAAAAGTGTTTGTTAAAAAAGTACTTGTAATATTATGTTTACCACTTCCCGAAATCGGGTTAACTATGAAATGGATGTATATCATTATTCTAAAAATTTGTTTATTAAAGTATAATTTGTAACTCGTTGATTGCAATTTAATACCAATTTGATAATCACAACCAACCTGTTATAATTAGCAATATAGTATATATTACCTGATTGGGTGTAATTTTTTCACACATAGAAACATAGTTTGACAAAGTCTAAAAAAGACGTTTCACTTAGGATAAATCACATAAGGCTATGCGAAAAAAATATTTTTCTTGAATCACCTTTGATTATCGATTTTATTCCGATAGCTATTGGAGCTATGTTTCTATGTGTTGAATGCCATTTTTTGAATCGCTTCCAACCGGATATTAAAAAATAAGGCGCAAAATTACTCTTTTTAAAATTTATAACTGTATCCAAATCGAACAACTTGTGTTTCATAATAATCACTACTGTTATAGTTATATCCATTGCCTTGTATGTCTTTTTTAATCACAAGTGTATTTAGGATATCAGTTGCATTAATAAAAATTTCGCCTTTGCCTTTTTGAATTGATTTTTTAGCTCCTAAATCTATTGAGAAACGAGCGTTTATTTTCGCCTGCGGAATAACATCAGGTGCAAGATACACGGCTGCTAGTTGACCGCTAACTGTTTTATTAAATTGAAAAGTATTGTTCCATTTTACATTTCCGGAAACAATCTTTTGCTTTTCGCCAAAGTAGGTTGTTGGAACAGGGTATAAATTGGTTACCGTAAACGCATCTATCTCGTTCTGATACACATTTCCGTTTAAATTAAAAGAGTACCATGAGTTCACTTCGTTAGAATAGATCATTTCTATACCAGTAGAAGCACTTTTGTTAGCATTCTGAAAAACAGCATAAATAAGATTACTGTCAGGTGCAGTAGTTGCAATACGACTAATGGTTCCATTTACGAAACGATGGTAAAGAGATGTAAATAAATATCCTTTGCCAATAGTAGCTTTATAACCAAGTTCAAATGCTGTAGTAAATTGTGGTTTAAGAGCAGGATTACCAACTTTTATAATTTCGGCATCATCGTATTTAGGAAAAATTCGAATATCTACCTCACTTGGTCTGTCGACTCTGCGGTTGTAAAAAGCTGTCAATTTATTATTCTCATTAATTTTATATCCAAATCGAACGCTAGGGAAGGGTTGCGTATAATCGTAACCATCGCTTTTGTAGGTAGGGTGATTCGGATTTACATCATATTTTAATTTTACATATTCTAAGCGCAGGCCAACTTCGGCTTCGATTTTATTGTTTTCGAATATGTAGTTACCATACAATGCAGGAATAATCTCTTTGTAAGTAGCCCAACCACCTGCATCAGGATCCAAAGGAGAATTGATACCTGGGTAAAACTGCATATTTGTTGGAATTTCTCTATTTCTGAATTTTAATCCAGTTTCAAAACGTCCGTATTTTAAAGGCTGAATATAATCAACATTAATGTCAATTACTTTTTCATCAGAAAGTAGTTTAAAAGAATCCTTTCCAGTAAAAGTTGGCATAATGTTGTCAAAGAAATATTTCTCATCTTCTCTATGATAGGTATAATTAATTCCTGCATTTAGTTTGTGTCCCGCTTCTTTAAATTTATGTTGGTAAGAAGCAGAAAGCATTACAGTTGTTTTTAATTCATCTTCAAGAAATTGCCACAAGCGCAAACGTTGCGAATAATCATGATTAAAGAAAGGTTGATCTCCATTATCAATTATCTTTTCGCTTCCAAACATACCAGATAATGCAAAAGTGTTTTGCTCATTATAATTCCAATCAATCCCCGTTTTTAAAGTTGTAAAATGCGTATCACGGTTTCTTTTTGTTTGTTGGTTTACAACAGTACCATCATCATACGTTCGGGTAACAAACTCGTTTTTATTAAGCGTTTCGGTATATAAATAATCTGCTTGTAAATAGGTGTTTATTTTGTTCTTGCGGTAATTTAGCGAAAGCGAAGGATTTATTTTAGGAGTAACTTCGTATTGAGGTCTTATTGTAGGTAAATTGGGCTTACGTTGCCACAAAGCACCATATCCGGATGCAATGCCTACTTTTCCGTTAAAACCTTCTTGTTTGTTCTTTTTGTAAACAATATTGATGATACCGGCATTTCCATTAGCATCAAATTTAGCCGAAGGATTATTGATGATTTCTATTTTTTCAATAGCCGAAGCAGGAATGTTGTCCAATCCTGATTGATTACCAAAACCAGTTAAAGCCGTTTGTTTTCCGTCAATAAGAACCATTACTTTGTCATTACCACGCAATTGTACTTTTCCGTCTTGAACCGTAACACCTGGAAGACTTTGCATAGATTGTAAAACCGAACCACCACTTTGAGTAATATTATCGGCTACAGAAAAGACTTTTTTATCCATTTTGGCATTTACTTCCTCCGTTTTGGAGGCATTTATTAATACCTCATTTAGCGTATTAATATCTTCTTCGAGTTCTAAGGTTGATAGATCTAAAAAGTCTGATAATGTTCCAACAAACAGCGGTTGTGTTTTGGTCTTGTATCCTATGAAGCTAATTTCGAGTATATAATTACCAGAGTTAATGTTCGAAAAAATAAAACGACCTTCTTCATTACTAAGTACTCCTGCAACAAACGTTTGATTCTTAGATGATTTTAAAGTAATATTCACATAAGGGATTGATGTCTTTAAATTCTTGTCTTTTATCATTCCAGAAATTGTGACCGATTTAGTTTGTGCTGTTGTCTTTGAGACTACGAATAATATCAAAGAAAATAATACGATTATGTGTGTTTTCATTGTATTTTAAGATTTGTTTTGCCTCAAAAAAATGACAAAAAAAGTCCTTAGCTAATTATAGAGAATTACTCTATATAGCTTTTATGAATTCTAGTTATTAATTTTTTTTAGTTTATAATGTATCAGAAATAATATTTAAGAGACATTATAAAGGGGAAGAGTTATCGGAACTATTTTTCGATTTCTTTCACGAAATTTCCTTTGTGATCAAAGATTAAATCTTTTTTGTAGATCTCAACTTCATAAAAGACTTTGCCTTTTACATCAGTAATTTTAGCAACCTCTCTGATTTTTTTACGGCGATAATTAACTTTAACGTAAGGTAAAATACTATGTGGTAATTGATCTTTTGTTATTTTAACCTCTGTTTGAATTAGGTTTCCAGAACTATCTAATATAGCCGATTGGACTTCTTTATCATTGGTAAAAGTAACTTCGTAGTTGTCGTTTTCTTTTTCCCATTTAGGATTTGTTGCATCTGGAAATTTTATTAAAAAAGTCGATTTTACGATTCCAGGAACATCTTTTGGAGATAAATACTGTTCCTGAGCCATTGCAAAAGTCGAAATTAATATTGCGAAGAGTGTTACTATTGAAGCTTTCATATGTTTTTTAGTTTCTATTAATAAATCTACAGTTCAAAATTAGATAGTGATTCTGTAGGAACTTTGAATTTTTAAAATTTAACGGTAAAACGATGTAAATTATTTTCAAATCTATAATCTATTTTCCAATGACTTATTTCAGTGATTTTCTTTATAATTGCCATTCCCAATCCGTTTCCTTGCGAAGAAGGATTTGCTTTAGAAAAACGATTAAATAACCTATCTACAACCAAAGGCATTTCCTGACCTGTATTTGAAAAAGTAATAGATTCTCCCGTAATTATAATACTGATTTCTCCATTTTTAATATTGTGTCTAATGGCATTAAGAAACAAGTTATTAATTAGAACTTCAGTTAATGAAGGATTCCCTTCTATTTTAAGTTTTTCAGTATATTCAATAACAATATTGAGGTTTTTAGCTTTTGCTTGTTCCGTAAAAAAGTCAAGATGTTTTTTTAAATATTCATTAATAACAATGGACTGTTTATCAAAATAATTTTCATTTTCAATCTTGGATAATAACAGCAGATTTTTGTTTAATCTATTTAATCTAGAAACATCTTTATTTAGTGAACTCAAAACTTCTGATTGCTCTTTTGATACATCAAGCTGAAAAAGGGTATCTATTTTTGTTTGAAAAAGTGCCAATGGTGTTTGTAACTCATGTGCTGCATTTTCGACAAACTCCCTCTGATTGTTATAAATGTCAGTATTTTTTTCGATAAGACGATCCAAGTTTTTGTTGAGTCTGTTGAACTCTTCAACATCCGTATGCATAAAGTTAGGTTTTTTATTTTTATCTATTTCAAATCCCTGTATCTGATTTAGCGTATCGTAAAAAGGAGCCCAAAGCCTTTTAGATGAAATTTTAGTGATTATCAAAATTCCTAAAAGCAAAATAATAATTACCACTAAAAACAACAATGCGATACTTACAATTAAATCTTCTTTTTCTATCAGATTAATTCTTCCTACGTAGGTATATGGTTGTCCTTTTATTGTTATTGGAGAATTAAGTTCTCTATAAGGTTCGTTTTCATTTTCAAGTTCATCAAAGTAAATTTTATCAATAATGGTGTCTTTGCTAACAATATGAGAAGGTATAATTTGAACATTTCGATTGTACTTATTCCATAAAGAAATATCCTTAATATCAATATTAGGCAATTCTTCTTTTAAGAATTCATCTCTATGCAAAGAGAGCGTTTCATCCGTTTCTTCAATATACAATCGCTCGGTGATGTAGTAAAAAGCAGGAACAGCTATTAGCAGTATAAAAACTGAAAATATCAAAAAATTAGTAGTTGTTTTATTTAGTAGTTTTTTATTCATTGTTCCATTTGTATCCTAAGCCATAAACCGTTTTTATATAATCACCACCTTCGGCATTGTTTAGTTTCTTTTTTAAGTTTTTTATATGAGCATATACAAAATCATGATTATCGAGCATGTCTGCCATGTCTCCCGATAGATGTTCGGCAATAGCGCCTTTAGATAGTACTTTGTTTTGATTACCTATTAAAAACAATAATAAGTCAATTTCTTTTTTTGTGATATCTAGCTTTGTATTATTCACAGTAACCGTTTTAGAAAGAATATCAATTGTAATTTCATTAAAGACGACATTGTTATTTCCTTTAAAGTTTTTGCGTCGGATGAGCGCTTGGATTCTAACTAGTAATTCAGATAAATGAAAAGGCTTTGTCAGATAGTCATCGGCACCAAGATTAAACCCTTCAATACGGGTATCTAGTGTTTCTTTTGCAGAAATAATAATTACACCTTCCGTTTTGTTTCTTCTTTTTAATTCTTTTAATATGTCAAATCCATCACCATCAGGAAGCATTAGATCTAATAATACACAATCATAATCATACAAATCAATCTTGTCAAGTGCATCTTTGTAGGATCCAGAGGTCTCACAATGAATGCCATTGGGCTTAAAATAGCTTTTTATACTCGCCGCTATTTCTAATTCGTCTTCTATTATCAAAATTTTCATAATGCAATTTACTAATTCAATTCTGAATGAAATCTGAATTTTGTTGATTTTAAATATTGAAACTCGTTTTGGCGCATGCCAGATATTTTGAGATAGATGTTATTAGTTTATTAATGAATATTAGACGTTTTGGAAAAAAGTGTAAAAGCACCTTTTTAAGAAAGGGTTTAATAGTATAAAAAACTTTTTTTTTGTTGCACTTTACTATCTTTGGCTATTGTAATTTTATATTGAGAAAGGTTTTGAAAAATAGTCTATTGTTTCTTTTTCTGGTTATTGTTTGTCATACTGCTTCTGCGGATAACAGCGCTGATTCGGTTTTTGTAAAATTGGATTTGGCCTTAAAAAACAAACAGAAATACGTTGCCATAAAAGAAGAACGAATTGCTAATTTTAAGAAAATAAAATCTACAGATCTATCCGATTACCAAGAATATAATTATAACCAAACGGTATACAGAGAATACCAAAAATTCAAATTGGATTCGGCAATTTTATATGTAAAGAAGAATCTTAAGATTGCCAACAATCTACATGAAAAAGATTTAAAAGAAACGGCTCAATTGCAATTAGCAAATCTTTATTCGTCGTCAGGGAGATACCGAGAATCTGAAGAAATCTTAAAAAGTATAAACAAAAAGCTTTTATCAGCGCAGTTACTTCCAGATTACTACGAAGCCTATCGGGAGTTTTTCTCGCATTATTCGACTACTAGTTACAATCCGATGTATATTGAGCAAATTGTAAAATATCGTGATTCACTGTTAGCGCTTTTAAATCCGCAATCGCTGAAGTATAAAATCAATCTAGCCGAAAAGAATATTTCAGAAGGAAAAATTGACAGTACAGAGAAAGACTTGATACAATTGCTAAAAGAAACAAAAGAGGACAATCCGCAATACGCTATGATTGGTTATCTTTTGGGAAGCATTAATAAAAAGAAAGAAAATTTAGAATTTAAAAAAAAGTATTTCGCTATATCTGCAACTGCTGATTTAAAAAATGCAATAAAAGACAACGCTTCTATTCAAGAGCTAGCTTTGGTTTATTATGAATTAGGAGATGTAGATACTGCATATAAATTGACAAAATCGGCAATTGAAGATGCTATTTTTTGTAATGTACAATTCCGTACAATTCAAATGTCAGAAGTATTCTCGATTATTAATACTGCTTATTTAGATAAAGAAGCTAAAAGCAAAAGCCAATTGCAATTGTATTTGATATTGATAAGTGTGCTATCAGTATTTCTTATTTTAGCAGTAATCTATGTTTATAAACAAATGAAGAGGGTTTCTAGAATAAAGGAAGAACTTTCTAAAACAAGTGAAGAACTCGTAAAATTAAATGCTGACATTAGTAATACCAATAAGCAATTACAGGAGCGAAATGGGCAATTGTCTGAATCCAATCATATTAAAGAGGAGTATATCGCGCATTTCTTTAGTCTTTGTTCTACTTACATCAATAAGCTAGAAACATACCGCATTACTTTAAATAAAAAAGCTACAGCCAAACAGTTTGATGAATTGTATAAGATTTTGAAGTCAAATACTTTGGTTGATAATGAGCTAGAAGAACTATATAAAAATTTTGATACGATATTTTTAAATCTGTATCCTACTTTCGTGAAAGACTTTAATTCATTGCTTATTGCCGAAGAACAGATTGTACTTAAGCAAGGAGAGTTGTTAAATACAGAATTACGAATTTTTGCTTTAATACGACTTGGTATTAATGACAGTGTGAAAATTGCAGCTTTCCTTCGTTACTCTTTAAGCACCATTTATAATTATCGTACAAGAGCGAGAAATAAAGCCGTAGTTTCTCGTAATGATTTTGAAGAAATGGTTGTTAAAATCGGTTTAATTGCTACTAAAGCGCAATAATTTATTTCATTTTTACTACTTTTTTCACTTCTTAAAAAGTGTTAACTTGTTTGTTTGTAGGTGTTTGTGTTTTTAAATTGCTACTTTTCTTAAATAGGGCTTTCTAATTATACTATATCGTTTTAGTTTTACAATATAATTGCATCATCTTATTTAAGATTAAGTAAGATTTAAGCTTTGTCATTATATTAAAATAAATTATTAATAAATAAGTAGTTATGTTTAGAAACATTAAAGCAGTTGTTGTTTTACTCTTATTAGGTACATTCGGGATGAATGCACAAAATAAAGTACCCGTTTATCTTGATGATAAAAAGCCAATTCAAGAGCGTGTCGAAGATGCACTTGCGCGAATGACTTTAGAAGAAAAAATAGCAATGGTACATGCACAATCAAAGTTTAGTTCTCCTGGAGTACCACGTTTGGGAATTCCTGAATTTTGGATGACAGATGGACCTCATGGTATTCGTTCAGAAGTTTTGTGGGATGAGTGGGATCAAGCCGGATGGACAAATGATTCATGTATTGCATTTCCAGCACTTACAGCTCTTGCAGCAACTTGGAATAAAGAAATGTCTTCATTATATGGTAAATCAATAGGTGAAGAAGCACGTTACCGTAATAAAACTGTTTTATTAGGACCTGGTGTAAATATTTACAGATCACCTCTTAACGGGCGTAACTTTGAATACATGGGTGAAGATCCGTTCTTGGCTTCAAAAATGGTAGTACCTTACATTAAAGGAGTACAACAAAACGGTGTTGCTGCTTGTGTAAAACATTTTGCTTTAAACAATCAAGAAACAAACCGTCATACAGTAAATGTAAATGTAGATGATCGTGCATTGTACGAAATATATTTACCAGCATTTAAAGCTGCTGTTCAAGAAGGTGATGCTTGGACTATAATGGGATCTTATAATAAATACAAAGGACAGCCTAACTGCCATAATGAGTTTTTATTAAATGATATTCTTCGTGGAGAATGGGGATTTAAAGGAGCTGTTGTTGCCGATTGGGGTGGTGTTAGTAACACACGACAAGCAATTACAAATGGTTTAGACATGGAGTTTGGAACATGGACAAATGGTTTATCTGCAGGAACAAGTAATGCTTATCAAAATTATTATTTAGCAAAACCTTATTTGGATTTGATTAAATCTGGAGAAGTAGGAACTAAAGAATTGGATCAAAAAATCCGTAACATACTTAGATTAGCTTTCCTTACAACAATGGATAAAAACAGACCATACGGTTCGTTTGGAACAGAAGAGCATGGTTTAGCTGGTCGTAAAATTGCTGAAGAAGGAATTGTTTTGTTGCAAAACAAGAATAACATATTGCCAATTAATCTTAACAAAACGAAGAAAATTGCTGTTATTGGAGAAAATGCAATCAAGATGATGACTGTTGGTGGAGGTAGTTCATCATTAAAAGCTAAATATGAAATTTTACCATTAGATGGTTTAAAGAAAAGAGTAGGTACACAAGCCGAAGTTATATATGCTCGCGGCTATGTAGGTGATGCTGAAGGTAATTACAACGGGGTTGCTTCAGGGCAAGATTTGACTGAAAAACGCCCAGCAGACCAATTATTAGCTGAAGCTATAGCAGTTGCCAAAAAAGCTGATATAGTATTGTTTTTTGGTGGATTGAACAAAAGTAATTATCAAGATGCAGAAGGAGTAGACCGTACAAGTTTAGAGCTTCCATACAATCAAGATAAAATTATTACTGAATTACTTAAAGTAAATAAAAACGTAGTATTCATAAATATCTCAGGGAATGCTGTTGCAATGCCGTGGGTAAATGAAGTACCAGGAATTGTACAAGGATGGTTTTTAGGATCAGAAACAGGTAATGCTTTGGCATCTATTTTAGTTGGTGATGCTAATCCTTCAGGAAAATTACCATTTACTTTCCCAGTTAAACTAAAGGATAACGGAGCTCATGCTTTGGGAGAATTCCCAGGAAAAGAAGAAGTGACTTATAACGAAAGTATTTTTGTTGGATACCGTTGGGCAGACAAGCAAAAAGTAAAACCATTGTTCAGCTTTGGACATGGATTAAGCTACACAACTTTCCAATACGGAAAAGTTACTGCTGATGCAAAAACAATAACAGCAGCTGATAAGATTACATTTACTGTAAACGTTAAAAATACAGGGACTAAAGATGGTTCAGAAATAGTTCAGTTATACATTACAGATTTAAAATCTTCATTACCACGTCCTATCAAAGAATTAAAAGGATTTGAGAAAGTAAATCTAAAAGCGGGTGAAGAAAAAACAGTTTCTATAACAGTTGATAAAGCAGCTTTAAGCTTTTTCGATCCTGTTAAGCATGACTGGGTTGCTGAACCAGGTGACTTTGAAGCATTAATAGGAGCTTCTTCTACAGACGTTAAAACGAAAGTGAAATTTACTTTAAAATAGTTTTACAAAAGATACTTTTTGAGGTTTCATAATTAGTACTTCAATGGTTGGTTATTTAGTTTATATAATCCCGATTGCCTTTTGGTAATCGGGATTTTTTTGCTTAAATTTACTATGTTAGATTTATTTGTAATAAATTGAAATTCATTTGTTTATGTTGGTTTAGTCATGAAATGAGAATAACCTAAAGCAGAAGAGCTCCATAGTAGAGAGAAATATATAGAATTTAAAAGTTAAACCGATTGTTCTTAAAATATTTATTAATCGTAAAGTAGAATTGCTTTGCATTTAAAATCAAAAAACATGAAGAACTTTATCCAAATAATTTTTATAGTTTGCTTATTCACAGGTTGCAAAAAAGAAGAGAAAAAAGTAACTGATGAAAAAAAAGTTACTACTATTGAAAATGATAGTGGTATTATAAAAACAGCCGAAATAGCTTATCTGTATGGTTTACCATTAGTATTAACGGATATTACTCGCAGACAATCTACTAACGTAGAAGAGGCGGGGAGCGCAGGAGCTCCAATAAATCAGTTTGCTCATAAATCTACATTTCCCGACGCAACTCTTAAAAATGGCGGGCAACTTAATGCCGACACTTATTATTCGTCAGCTTGGCTAGATTTAGGAAAAGGCCCAATGGTGCTTTCCGTTCCAGATACTTACGGTAGGTATTATCAGCTTTCTATGCAAGATGCTTATACCAATATTTTTTCTACCGTAAACAAAAGAACCACCGGAACAGGAGCAGCTAATTTTTTTATAACAGGTCCAAAATCAACAGAGCCAATTCCTATTGGAATGCAAGAAATTAAATCACCAACCAATATAGTGCGAATTAATAACCAAATTCAAATTAATAGTTATGTTGATGGACTGAAAGTATATAAGCTACAACGTCAGTTTAAATTGATCCCTTTGAGTAGTTGGGCTACAGACTATGTTGCTCCAAAAGGCAAAATTGACTCTTCGATTCCCAAAGATTCTCCAAATGATATTGTTTCTAAAATTCCTATTGGTGAGTTTTTTAATTATGTAAATCAGTTGATGGCTAATAATCCGCCAAGTGACAAAGATGCCGAAACAATAAAAAGGTTTGCTACAATTGGTATTAAACCTGGAACTAAATTTAATTTGAGCACTTTAAGTAGTTCGGTACAAGCAACGTTACGATCACTTCCTGATAAAATGTTGAGTGAATTGAATAAAGAGTCAACAACACTTCCAAAAGTTGAAAACGGATGGACACCAATAGATTTAAAATTAGGAGCATTTGGAACCGATTATAAACACAGAGCGCTAGTTTCATATCAAGGATTAGAAATTAATTTACCCCAAGATATGATTAGTTCATCCTGTATTGTTGATGAGGTTGGAGATAAATTAAATGGATCCAATAAATACACGATTCATTTTAATCAAGATGAGGTTCCGCTAGCAAATGCCTTTTGGTCATTAACCGCTTATAATTCAAAAGGAGCATTTGTAGCTAATCCGATGAATCGTTTCACAATAGGCAATCGAGATTCGTTAATTAGAAACGCTGATGGTTCGATAGATATTTATTTCCAAAGAACATATCCAGGGAAAATTCGAGAAAATAATTGGCTACCCGTATCATCAGGAGATTTCAATATTGTATTGCGAGTATATTCTCCAAAAGAACAAATGCTAAAAGGAAAATGGATAATTCCCTCTATTAAAAAGATAGTTCCTATTGCCCCAGTTTCTCAATCAGCGCCGGTGACTGTTGCAGCGGTTGAGTAGTTTGTTTTTAGTATTCAGTCTCAGTATTCAGTCTCAGTATTCAGTCTCAGTATTCAGTCGCAGTGTTCATTCTCAGTATTCAGTCGCAGTGTTCAGTCTCAGTGTTCAGTCGCAGTATTCAGTCTCAGTATTCAGTCTCAGTATTCAGTCTCAGTATTCAGTCTCAGTATTCAGTCTCAGTATTCAGTCTCAGTCTCAGTGTTCAGTATTCAGTCTCAGTCTCAGTCTCAGTCTCAGTCTCAGTTCTGAGTCGAAGAGCAGTCGCAGTTTACAGTTTACAGTTTTTTAATTGTAAACTGTTTTTACTGCGACTGTAAACTGAAAACTGAATACTGCGACTGTTGACTTTGTATTCTCAGTCTCAGTTTACAGTTTTTTAATTGTAAACTGTTTTTACTGCGACTGTAAACTGAATACTGTAAACTGAATACTGTGACTGTAAACTGAAAACTGAAAACTGCGACTGTAAACTTTGAACCTCAATACCTCAACACCTTTTAAAAACAATTATGAGATTCTTAACGCACTTTAGTTCGTAAAATTCCTTAATTTAACAAAAGTTAAAATTTAAGTTTTATGAAAAATTCAAGACTCCAATCCTTTATACCTCTTTTTTATCTCGTTTGGTCAGATGATCTTTTAACTCAAAAAGAGTTTGTTACTTTGCAAGAATTTATCCGTTCACAAAATTGGCTTACAGAAGAAGACAAGGAGGTTTTACTATCTAAAATTGATATTTCAGTACCACCATCGAGAGAGCAACTTACAAATTGGAAACTTGATATCGAAAAAAGTATTCAAGATAAAGAATCTATTAAAACTATATTTGATATTGTTGTAGCCCTTTCGGGAGATGATCAAAATCTTAAAGAATTAGAGCCTGCTTTTGCAAAACTTGAAAATGATCTTGGCGTTTTTGGTGAAGAAGCTATTGGAGCTTTCAAAAAAACAGCAACTTCATTCACTTCAAATTATAAAACGGAGAGTAGTTTTGATACTAAAATTCTAACAGAGATTCTTGATGGCGAACAAGCTTCGATTATAAAAAAAGTAAAATCAGTTATAAGCAAACCTGAATTTGCCTACGAAACTTCTACAGATATTAATGTATATCGTGCAAAAGTATTTGAATGGTGCAAAATCTTAGCCAAAGAAAATTTAGGCAATATGGCTTATCCAAAGCAATATGGTGGAGGAGAAAATATAGCCGATTATTTTGCGATTATGGAAACGCTTAGTTATCATGATTTGAGTTTGGTGATTAAGTTTGGTGTACAATTCGGACTTTGGGGAATGAGTGTACAATCGCTGGGAACAGAAAAACATTACAGCAAATATTTAAAAGATATTGGTTCATTAAAAATACCAGGTTGTTTTGCTATGACCGAAACGCATCATGGCTCGAATGTTAAAGGACTTGAAACGACAGCTACTTATAACTACGACGAGCAGACGTTTACTATTCATACACCAAATACAAATGCTCAGAAAGAATATATTGGTAATGCAGCTGTACATGGGCAAATGGCAACTGTATTTGCGAAACTAATAATCAACGATGTTGATTATGGTGTAAATGCTTTTATTGTGCCTTTAAGAGAAGCAAATGGCAATGCCATAAAAGGAGTCACTATTGGTGATTGCGGTCATAAAATGGGATTAAACGGAGTCGATAACGGTACAATCAGTTTTGATAATGTAGTTATTCCAAAAGAAAATATGTTAGATAGATTCGCTTCTGTAAACGAAAAAGGCGAATTCGAAAGTCCAATACCAAGTGATAACCGACGATTTTTTACCATGCTTGGAACATTAGTTGGTGGACGAATAGGAATTCCACGTTCGGCATTGGCAGCAGCTAAATCAGGATTAGCAATTGCAATTAGATATAGCGATCAACGCAGACAATTTGGACCAGAAGGGGGTTCAGAAGTTCCTATTTTGAATTATCGCATGCACCAACGCCGATTGATTCCACAACTTGCAAAAACCTATGCCGTACATTTTGCTTTGCAATATCTTACGAGTCGTTTCTTAAACAAAACAGAATCTGAAATGCAGGAAATTGAAGCTCTTGCTGCCGGAATGAAATCGTATTCAACTTGGAGTACGAGGGATATTTTGCAAGAATGTCGTGAAGCCTGTGGAGGTAAAGGGTATTTGTCTGAGAATAGAATAGACGCTTTAAAAAATGACACTGAAATCTATACCACTTTTGAGGGAGATAATACAGTATTGATGCAATTGGTAGCTAAAAATCGCTTATCTGAATTTAGAAAATCATTTGGAGAGATGGGAGCAGTGGGAATCATTAATTATGTATATGAAAATGCAAAAACTGTAATTTCTGAGAAGAATCCAATTGCTACTCGTAAAACAGATGATGCACATTTATTGGATAATGAGTTTCATTTATTAGCATTTCAGCACCGAGAAAAAACGACTTTAGCATCTGCGGCTAAGCGTATAAAAAAACTTATCGATAGCGGATTGGAACCGTATGATGCATTTAATGTGGTACAACACCAAATGATTGATGTAGCTCAAGCGTATCTAGAGCGAATTGTTTTAGAACAGTTTCAAGTTGCTGTAGAATCTGTTAAAGATGAAAGTGTAAAAGCTATTCTATCAAAATTATGTCAATTGTATGCTCTTGCTCAAATAGAGAAGAATAAAGGCTGGTATCTTGAAGATGGATATATGGAAGCTGTAAAAACAAAAGCAGTACGTAAAATGGTTAATCAGCTTTGTTGGGATATAAGACCAGATGCTGTTTCGTTGGTCAATGCTTTTGATATTCCTGAAAGTTGTCTTGCTGCGCCGATTTTGAAATAAGTTTGCGATAAAAAATGGAAGATATTTTTTTGTCATTCTGAGGAACGAAGACCCGAAAGCGATTAGACGAAGTAATCTCACCGTGATATAAAACAAAGTAGCTCGACAATCTGGAGTTACTTTCCTTTAGTTTCTTATGCAGATTGACAAGTTTGTGATAAAAAATGGAACGCGGATTAAACGGATTTAAGCGGTTTTGAAGACCCGAGATAGTGATTAGACGAAGTAATCTTTGCAAAGAGCTGAAGTAAGCTAGCTCCAGATTTTCGAGTTACTAAAGGATGTTCTTCCTTCGTCAGAAATACAAGTTTGTGAGTAATGGAACGCTGATGACGCGGATTTAAACGGTCTTTTGTCATTCTGAGGAATGAAGTAATTTCACCATGAAATAAAACAAAGTAGCCCCAGATTGTCTAGTTACTAAAGGAGATTCTTCCCACGTAAGAAGAATAACAAGATTTGGAATAAAAAATACGCCCCTCAGAGGCTTTGTTCCTTTGCGCCTTAATACCTCAAAGCCTTTGTCTTTGGACTAATTTATGTGTTCCTTCCTTCGTCAGGAAGAAAAGATTGTCTAAAATAGTAAAAGTATAGGTACTTAAAAAAAAATTACATTTTCCCAACCAACATGCCTAATGTTTGTATCGACTGTCTTATTTCGTTGCTCCAAGGCAATCCAAAACTTAATCGCATGCAGTTGTAAAATTGGTCTTGAAAAGTAAATATCCGTCCAGGTGCTATACTGATATTGTGTTGCATAGCGAGTTGGTATACTACTGCGGTGTCTATTTTTTTATCCAATTCTAACCATAGAAAAAATCCTCCTTGTGGCTGGCTGACTTTGGTTCCTGCAGGAAAAGATTCTAATATTGTATTGATATAATTAATACTGTTATGATGTAAAATTTGACGTATTTTCCTAAGGTGGTTTTCATATCTACCATTTTTAAGAAAATCAGCAACTACTTCGTGAGTAATTGTAGTACAGGAAACGGTATGGTATAATTTGGTGTGTAAGATTTGTTTTTTGAATTTCCCTGGAGATACCCAACCCACTCGGTAACCTGGAGCTAATGATTTTGAAACGGAGTTACAGCAAAGCACAATGCCGCTTTCATCATAGGTTTTACAGTTAGTTGGCCTACTACTGCCGAAGTATAAATCACCATGAATATCATCTTCGATAAGTGGTACATTGTAATGCTCCATTAATCGAACAACTTCTTTTTTATGCTCAACTGGCATCATACTCCCAGATGGATTACTAAAGTTGCTCATTAATATACAAAGTGTAATTTTATTGGTAGATAGGGCTTTCTTTAGTGCATCAAGTTCTATTCCTGTAGTCATATTAGTTGGTAGCTCCATTATGTACAAACCCAATGATTTTGCCAGTTGGAGTATTCCGAAGTAAACAGGACTCTCTGTAATAATGGTATCTCCAGGCTTTGTTAATGTCATTAAGCAATGAGATATTGCACTAATACATCCCTGAGTTGTTATTACATCATCTTCGGTTAAGCTGCCTCCCCAAGTAAAAGACCATCGTGCAATTTCTTTTCTTAGATTAAGATTTCCCTGTACTTCATCATAACCAGTTGCGCTATTTGGAAATTGACGCATAGCTTGTACCATTCCTTTGTTTAGTTTGGCAATAGGAAGTAGCTCATTAGATGGAAAACCTAGTGAAAGCATCGTTACATTTTTATTCATCATGCTACCATAAACAAGATCGATTAAATCTTCACGTTCAATATTAGCACAACTTATTATAGGGCTACTTGGTGAAGGTACAGCGATTGTTCGTGACGAAATATTACTCACATAATAACCCGATTGTGGTCTAGATTCTATAAGAGAACGACTCTCCATCTCATAATAAGCCTTGCTAACTGTACTCATACTGTATCCAGTTTCGGCACATACTTCTCGTATAGAAGGGAGTTTATCACCTACATTAAAAAGGCCTGATTTGATTTGTTTTTCAATTCGGTCGGCAAATTGCAAATATAAATAGTTGGAATTTTTCATTTTTAAAAGGATAACTGTTGCGCTGCAATTTAATAAAACTGTATCTGTATTGCTATTTTATTTTCTAGAAATTTGCGGTATCAAAATAAGATAAATAAAAACTTCTCATGAAGAATTCGAAATATTACCTAGCAGCTATTACTGCATATACAATCTGGGGTTTTTTTAGTCTCGTACTAAAGCCAATACATTCTTATTCATCGTTGGATATTTTATTCTATCGTGTTTTTAGCTGTAGCATTTTATTACTACTTATTTCTTTTGTTTTTAAAAGAAAAAAAATCAAAGAAGCTGTTGCAACTTTTAAAGCATTATCACTTGAAAAAAAGCGTAAAACTGTTTTGCTGAATATAGGAGGTAGCATATTTTTAACAGCTAATTGGTTTACATTTATATATGTAATGAATCATGTGAGCGTTAAAGCAACATCACTAGCGTACTTAGTTTGTCCAATTTTAACGACTTTATTGGCTTACTTTATATTGCATGAAAAATTATCAAAAACACAATGGATATCAGTAGGATTGAGTATTACTGGTTGTTTGCTTTTGTCTTATGCGAATATCATGGATATGTTTTTTAGTATAATAATCGGATTAACTTATGCGAGTTATTTGGTAAGTCAGCGAGTTAATGTAGGTTTTGATAAGTTCATAGTACTGACTTTTCATATTACTTTATCTGCATTGTTTTTATTGCCGTTTTTCCCTGCTTATAGCGGACCGATTCCTACTGAATTTAAATTTTATTTGTGTATAGAAATTATAGCCCTTGGCTTTACAATTATCCCATTATTACTGAACTTATTTGCTCTTACAGGTCTTAACTCATCTACAGTAGGAATGTTATTGAATATTAATCCGATGATTGCTTTTGGATTGGCAACTTTTGTATATCATGAACAAAGCGGACCTTTACAGATTTTATCATACAGTATTATTTTTATTTCGGTATTTATTTTTAATTCGCATCACATTTTTAAAAATAAACCAAATGAGATACCAATAACTAGTGGAGCTGATAAATGAATTGATTAATTTTTACTAGCAAGTAGTTTATCAATACTCCAATTGTAAAATGGAATTGTTGCCAATAGTAAAGATGCGGCGCTTGCTGTAAATACGGAATAATTAAATGGTGCTCTGTAGCCTGCAAAAAGTAGCATGCTTAAAGCAAATGATAATGTTAGTAGAAAGCTTCCGTAAGCAGTTATTTTTATTTTGAAACCAATTATAAGTAATACACCAAATATAATTTCTGCTGCTGTTGCAATTACCCCCATAATGTTAGCCATATTATGATTTAGGTAAGGTATCAAGGAATTAGTATAATCGACAAAATTGGTCCAATTACCCCAGCCTACGTTCGGCTCACCCGCAGCGCCAAGCATTCCTAATCGATCCAATACTGGTAATATAAAACCAATTCCTAATGCTAACCTTAGAAAAAGTTGCGCTAATTGTTGTGTGTTTTTCATTTGTATATATTTCTAAAATAGCATTGTTATTCCTTGTTTACTACATAGTCATTATTCAATTTCATTTTATTAAAGTTTTACTTTAGAATAATAAATTTAATGATTTAGATTTAAATGAATTGGTTTGGCTATAAAAAAATAAGTCTTCAGCTTAATTTTTAAACTGAAGACCTATTTATGATTAACTTATTTAAAATAATTAATTGCAATTTCCGTCTGGAGTACAAGATTGTCCATCGATTATATCAAACTTTGTTTCAGGATTTTCTTTTCTCCATTCGCCAAATGATTTCTCTAAAGTTTGCAAAAATGTATCAGGAGATTGTGCTCCATTTATAGCATATTTTCTATTGAAAATAAAAAATGGCACTCCATTTATACCAAGTTGTTGTGCTTCTTCTACATCGCTTTTCACTTTATCAGCATATTCGTCATTGGTTAATGATTCTTTTACATCTTCTGTAGTTAAACCAATGTCCTTTCCTAATTCTTCTAAAACTTGTGGATCTCCAAAGTTTTTTCCTTCTGTAAAATAAGCATAAAACAAGCGCTCTTCGGCTTGATCACCAAGGCCTTTTGTTTTTGCTAACTGTATCATTCGGTGAGCATTGAATGAATTGGCTACAACTGCATTATCAAAGTTGTATTCTAATCCTGCATTTTTAGCCGTTTGAACTACACCTTGATGCATTCTTACTGAATCGTCGTAACTAATTCCTTTTCTATTAGCAAGATATTCGTAAACATTTTCTTTTTTGTCAAAGTGCTCAGGAATATGTGGATCAAGCTGAAAGCTTTTCCATACAATTTCTATATCCTTGTTAGCAGCAAATTTGTTAAGTGCAGTTTCATAATTTCGTTTTCCAATGTAGCAAAACGGACACATGATATCACTCCAAACTTCTACTTTCATTTTTGGTGTTGCTATTATTTCCATGTTTTTTTATGTTTTAAGTTAGAAAGCTGCTTACTTAAATGGGTCAAAGTAAGCAGCTTTCTTGTGAAACGTATTACTTGTTTCTGTAATTTATTAGATAACTAGTTCAGCTAAAGCTTCTTTAGTAAAGCCTTTTAGTTCTTCCGTTTTTCCTTGTTTTATTTTAGCAACCCAATTTGGATCAGCTAATAGTGGTCTTCCAACTGCTACAAGGTCAAAATCACCTCTATCCATACGTCTAGTTAATTCGTCTAAAGAGGTTGGTTCTGAACTTTCGCCTGCAAATGCTCCAAAGAAATCATTTGAAAGACCTACAGAACCTACAGTAATTGTTGGTTTCCCTGTGATTTTTTTCGCCCAACCAGCAAAGTTTAAGTCGCTACCTTCAAATTCTGGTTCCCAAAAACGGCGTTGTGAACAATGTAGGATATCTACACCAGCATCAACTAGTGGCGCAAGCCAAGCTTCCATTTCCAGTGCATTTTTGGCTAATTTATAAGTATAATCAGCAGGTTTAAATTGCGAAAGTCTAATGATTATTGCAAAATCTTCACCTACTTGTTTTCGTACTTCTTTGATAACTTCTACAGCAAAACGTGTACGTTCAGCAAGCGTTTTACCACCGTAAATATCTGTTCTTTGATTTGTTGCATCCCAGAAAAATTGATCTATAAGATAATCATGTGCTCCATGAATTTCGATACAATCAAAACCTAATCTTTTAGCATCTGCCGCGGCTTGTCCAAAAGCAAGAATAGTATCTTCGATATCTTTTGTAGTCATGCTAGTACCATTGCTAAAACCAGGTCTGTTTAGTCCAGATGGCCCTTCAAAAGGTACTGGAGGAACCCATCCTGAATGGTGGTTATCCATGATTCCCATATGCCAAATTTGTGGACCCATTTGCCCACCAGCAGTATGAACATCATCAATTACTTTTTTCCATCCTGCTAATGCTTTATCACCATAAAAATGAGGAACATTAGCATCATTTGATGATGAAGGTCTGTTAATAACTGTTCCTTCTGATAAAATTAAACCTACTTCACCTTCAGCTCTTTTTTGATAGTATTTTGCTACTTCATCTGTTGGGACTCCATTAGGGGAAAATGAACGCGTCATAGGCGCCATTACAATTCTATTTTTAAGATCTAACGTCTTTAATTTAAAAGGCGTAAATAAACTATCTGTACTCATATTAATGCTCTTTTTATAAATTGAATTCTATTATTTTACTTAGTTCTGTAAAAGCTTTTTCATTACGTCTGTAATAAGTCCATTGTCCAACACGAGTTGATTCTATGAATCCTGCACGTTGAAGAATAGATAAATATTCGGAAACAGTCGATTGCGTAAGCCCAGACTTTGCTTGTATTTCTCCAACACATACACCATGCTCAAAGCCACAAGGTTGTTGCATCGGAAAATTTATTTCTGGTTCTTTTAGCCATTCCAACATAAGAAGTCGGGACTTGTTTGATAATGCTTTAAATATTTCGATGTGTTCCATAGCGCAAAGATATCGAGTTTTTCCGATATGTCAATATACAAAAACGTATTTAGCAAAATTTTATGATTGTAACGATGTAGTTAACTTGTTGTAGTATAATTAAGTAGTGTGGTTTTACAGTGCCTTCCTAACAGATTGTATAAACCTGTTAGGATGTAAGAGGGAAGGATTTCCTTGTGAATTTATTTTTGAAGCTCCAATTCTTCAATGATTTGTTTTTTCATTGTTGTATGGATGTAATCTTTAGTTTCGGCATAAGATATTTTATACTTACGCGGCATATCTTGTAGGTGGGTAGGGAATGTAGCTAGTAACTTATCGTAATATATATCCAATTGATTTTCGTCGGGCATTTCAAATTTCAATCGTATTTGGAATCTCCTTAACAATGCTGTGTCTATGATGTTATAGTGATTTGTTGCACATATAAGTAGGCTATCATCTGGAAAATAATCAATTAGTTGAATAATTGTATTTACTAGTCTGCGCATTTCGCCTACATCTTTATCATCGCTTTCACGACTTTTTCCAATTTGGTCAAATTCATCCAAAAATAAAACCGCTTTTTCTCTACTCGCTTTATCAAATAGTGCCTTAATGTTTTTAGAAGTTTCACCTATTCGCGCATTAATTAATGTGCTAAGATTAATTATTATAATATTCTTATTTAGTGCAGTTGCAATTGCTTTTGCAGTGGTTGTTTTCCCACAACCCGAATGCCCATGCAAGAATATCTTATTATCTACTTTAAGATTGTATTTCTTTAATTCGTCAAGATATTGATGTTCTTTTATTGTTTGTGATAAGGCAGCTCTATTTTCTTCACTGAAAAGTAAATCGCTCAAGGCTATTTTTTCGGTATCGTTTACGGTAAGTTCGTATAGATTCATCTCATATTAATTTGTTGCAAAATTATGGTTTATTCTGCAATATTTTCATTCCAGATTTCTTTTCCTAAAAATCGGTTTCCGAAGATTGATGTACCTATTCTTACTATGTTAGATCCTTCGGCAATAGCTAATTCTAGATCTTGTGACATTCCCATAGAAAGGAGTAGTTTATTTTGATTTTCTATTCCCTCGGCATAAATTTGATCTCTTGTTTCTCGGAGTAATCTAAGTGATGGTTGCATTTTCTCTTTTTGTACATCTAACAATCCAATTGTCATTAATCCTTTTATATTCAGAGTGTCATGTTTTTTTATTTCTTTGATAAATGCAACGACATCATTTGGAGCAAGTCCAAATTTACTTTCTTCAGACGAAGTGTTTACTTGTACATAGACATCTAGAATCTTTCCTTGTTTTTGTAGTTGTTTGTCTAACTCCTGAGCTAAGCTAAGTCTGTCTAAAGATTGAATGCATGTAGCATATTTTAAAACATCTTTTATTTTATTGGTTTGCAGATGTCCTATAAAATGGCGTTCGATGTTTAGTCCTTGTAGTACTAAATTTTTATCTCGCAATTCCTGCATTTTATTTTCACCAATCAAAAACTCACCTGCTTCAATAGCTATACGAATGTCATTGGCTGGGACAGTTTTAGTTGCTAATAATAATTGTATACTCGATCGGTTTCGGCCAGATAGTATACAAGCTTTTTCGATGCGATCATGGACTTTTTTTAGATTTGAAATTATGATTTCTTTCATTTTGCAAAGTTAAGTAGTATTGATTTTTAGGAGTTAGTCCAGTTTTATTTTAACTACGGGTCCAGTTTTTTGGTTTAATATTTTGATTATAAAAGTTGTAATAAAAAGCATTTATTTAATGCATAACTTTAAGGTTACTATTTTTTAGAAAATAAAACTTTAATAAAAGAACGTTCATTCATTTAATGTTTTGTATTTGCTAAAAAAAATCTAGTATGAGAGTAAGAGATGCAGATAAGGAGAAATTAGTTGTTGCTAATGCGATAGAATTAATTGTGCGAGATGGTTTTCAGGGTTTTAGTATGAATAAGTTAGCGAAAGCTTGTAACATTTCGGTAGCAACACTTTATATTTATTACAAGGACAAGGACGATTTAATAAAAAAAATAGGTACCGAAGTTACTCTTGAGTTCTTTTCATTTACAATAGAAAATTTTTCACCCGATATGAACTTTGAGGAAGGTTTATGGGTTCAATGGCAGAATCGCGCAGCATTTACATTTAAACACCCTAAAAAAGTTGCCTTTTTTGAAGTAATTAAGCAATCTCCGCACGCTGAAGATATATTGAATTCGACGACTAAATTTTCTGATTTTAGGATTATAATGAAGAAATTTATTAATAATGCATTGCAGAATAAGGAAATAATCGAGATGCAATTTGAAGTTTTCTGGAGTATTGCCTACGGCCCTTTATATACTTTACTTAATTTTCATAATGAAGGTAAAAGTTTAGGCGGTAGACCTTTTAAACTTACTCAAGAAATGATGAGAGAAGCTTTTCAGGCCTCGATACGAGGATTAAAACCATAAACAAATACTATGGAACCGGATTTAGATAACATTTATATTTTTAAAACAAATATTACACAGTTACATACTAATTGTGTTGTGAGTAAGACACTCAGCGATCATATTGCTATTTTGAAATGGAGCATTGACACAGAAGATGTAGATTGTGTTTTACGCATCGTTTCGGATTCCCTAACTACTGGAATAATTATAAATGTAATAAATGGTCTTGGGTATGAGTGCCAAGAATTAAATTAATAAAAATTCAATCTTTCAAATGGAAAAAACAAAAATAGAAATACCCCCATTTTCTTCTTATCAAAAATATATTATTGTCTTATTGGCGCTTTTACAGTTTACTGTAATTCTCGATTTTATGGTTATTTCTCCACTAGGGGATATACTAATGAAAAAACTTGATATGACTACCGCTAACTTTGGGTTGACTGTTTCAGCTTATGCATTTAGTGCTGGTATATCTGGATTACTTGCAGCCGGTTTCGCTGATAAATTTGACCGAAAAAAGTTGTTAGTTTTCTTTTATACAGGATTTATTATAGGAACTGTTTGTTGTGCTTTAGCAACCAATTACGCTTTGTTACTTGCAGCTAGAATTGTAACTGGACTTTTTGGTGGTGTTATCGGTTCTATATCATTGGCTATCGTAACCGATTTATTTGTGATTCATCAGCGTGGTCGTGTGATGGGGTTTATACAAATGGCGTTTGCTTCTAGTCAGATTTTAGGAATTCCTTTAGGGCTTTATTTTGCCAATCATTGGGGATGGCATTCGTCTTTTTTAATGATTGCTGGTTTAGGGATTCTTATACTTGTTACAATTGTAATCAAGATGAAACCAGTAGTAAAACACCTTGAATTTCAGTCTGATAAAAGTCCTTTATTACATTTATGGCATACTTTAAGTAATAAGGATTATCAAGTTGGTTTTCTGGCTATTGCATTTTTATCAATTGGCGGTTTTATGCTACAACCTTTCGGAAGTACTTTTTTGGTAAATAACATTAAAATTAGCCAATTAGATCTACCAATGATCTTTTTCTATACCGGAATTTCAGTACTTTTTATAATGCCTATTGTAGGGAAACTAAGTGACAAGGTTAACAAGTTTTGGTTGTTTACAGGTGGTTCTTTATTAGCAATTGTAATCATATTAATTTATACTAGTCTTGGTCCTGTTCCTTTATGGCAAATTGTGGGGCTTACTATGATTATGTTCATGGGGCTTATGAGTCGTATGGTTCCTGCAACAACACTTAATACTGGTATTCCTGAATTGAAAGATCGTGGTGCTTATATGTCTATAACTTCTTCGATGCAACAAATAGCTGGTGGTATTGGTGCCATATGTGCTGGATTGATTGTTCATCAAGAAACTAAAACGTCACCATTAGAAAATTATGATGTTCTAGGTTATGTCGTCTCTGTTGTTTCTATTTGTTCGATTTTCTTTATTTGGAGAGTGAATCAATTGGTTAAGTCGAAAGAGAAGAGTGGGAATATGGAATAGTGAGATGTTAGATGAAAGATGTGAGAGAAAAGAGAAAAGAGAAAAGAGGATAGAGAAAAGATGTGAGAGAAAAGATGTGAGATGTTAGAAGTAAGATGTTAGAGAAAAGATGAAAGATGTGAGATAAAAGAAGTCTGAATACTGAGACTATATACTGCAACTGAAAACTGCAACTGTCCTTCGGCTCCGCCCAGGATGACACTGCGACTGCGACTGAATACTGCGACTGTCCTTCGGCTACGCTCAGGATGACACTGCGACTGAACACTGAGACTAAGATACTACAACCTAAATTATAGATCAAAAAAACAAGCCACTTGTGAATCTTTACAAGTGGCTTTTTAGTTGTAATTAAATTTTTATTAGAGGTAATTTTAGTTCGTGATTTTTTCGACTAAAATGGTATTTTACCTCGAATAGAGTTTGAGATAAAGGTTTTGGAAATTATATTTATTCGACTTAATAAGCTGGATTTTTTTCGAAAAAATGGCGCATATTACTTTCAATGACAATTTTAGCAACAGTAAGCATGTTTGTAAATTCTATTAGTTGCGTTGTAATTTTTTGCTTTTCATATAGTAATGAGACAGTTTTCATTTTCATAGTTTCCATTTTGTCTAATAGTTTTCGGAAATCGGTGTCTTTATTTGTATAATATAATGTCATTAACGATTGTAATTCGGTCTTTAATTGAATAAAATAATCAGTATGTATATTAATTAAGGGTTCGTCAAAATCTTGCATTATTTTTTTTGATGAAAAAGATAGTCCATCGATAGTTTTCTCAATCTGATTTGAAGCCTGGTGCGCAAAAACTAAAGCTTCTAATAAGGAGTTTGAAGCCAACCTATTTTTACCATGTAATCCTGTTCGAGAACATTCTCCTATAGCGTATAAGTTTTTTACATTGGTTTCAGAGTTTTTGTTGACATTGACACCTCCACATTGATAATGAGCAACAGGAACAATAGGAATTAAATCTGTTTTTGGATTTAAACCAATTATTTTGCAATAATCTGTAATAGACGGAAAGTGGTTATAAAATTCTTCAAAATCCAAATGGCGACAATCTAAATAAACATGTTGTTTTCTTGAAGTTTCCATTTCTTCGCTTATGGCTTGCGAAACAATATCTCTGGTTGCTAATTCTCCGCGGGTATCGTACTTGAAGATAAAACGTTTTTCATCTTCATTAACGATATGAGCTCCAAACCCCCTAACAGCTTCTGATATTAAAAAGAAAGGATTTTTATCGCCCTCATACAGTGCTGTGGGATGAAATTGGATGTATTGTATGTCTTTTATTAAAGCTCCTGCTCTTGATGCTATAGCAATTCCATCGCCTGTAGCAATTTCTGGATTTGTAGTGTTTTTAAACAGCTGTCCGCATCCGCCCGTACTTAATACAATGGTTTTTGCTTGTATGTATTTTATTCGGTTATTGATTTTGTCACAATAAAAAGCTCCCGTACAGTAAGGATTTCCTTTGTTTTTTTTGGTATTTATATCAATAACCAAATGATTTTCTAATAGTGTTATATTAGATAGATGGCTTAATGTTTTTATAAGGTTTTTTTCGATTTCTGCTCCAGATATATCCTTGTGATGCAAAATTCGGTGTTGTGAATGACCGCCTTCTAAACCTAAATTCCAAATTCCTGATTTATCTTTATCAAAAGAAACGCCAATATCAATTAGCTCTTTTAATCGCTCAGGCGCTTGGTTAATTACCATACTAACGATTTCTTTATCACAGAGTCCGCCGCCAGATTGTATAGTATCTTGAATGTGTTTATCAAAACTATCCTCAATATGATCTGTAACAACAGCAATGCCACCTTGTGCCATTTGAGTATTAGAGTTTTGAGCTTTTTCTTTGGTCATTATTACAATAGACAAATCGGGACGTTTTCGCGCCGTTTTTATGGCAAAAAACAAACCTGCTATTCCTGAACCAATTATAAGTATATCAGCTTTCTTCATTTTGATTAATTTTTTAGGTTTATGGCAAATTGAGCATTCTGTTTATTGGCTTTATAGCTTCTATTCGTAATTCTTCATTGATGCTAATTTCGGGGCTTTCATTTTTTAGACATAAATAAAGTTTCTCTAATGTGTTGACTTTCATATAGGCACATTCGCTACAAGCGCAAGTATTATCTTCGTATGATGGGGCAGGAATAATTACTTTTTGTGGCGCATCTTTTGCAAGTTGGTGAAGAATTCCTGCTTCAGTCGCTACAATAAAAGTAGTAGCTGAGTCATTCTTGATGAAATTTAGCATTCCAGATGTTGACCCAATATAATGTGCCGTTTCCAGAATATGCCTCTCTGATTCTGGGTGTGCAACAATTTTTGCATCTGGGTTTGTATTGTATATTTCGACTAGTTTTTCTAATGAAAAGGCTTCATGAACGATACACGAACCATCCCAAAGTAATAAATCGCGTTTTGTTTCATTTTTCAGATACATTCCTAAGTTTTTATCAGGAGCAAAAATTATTTCTTGTTCTTTTGGAATTGCGTCTATAATTTTTTTTGCATTTGAAGAAGTACATACCCAATCACTCATGGCTTTTATTTCTGCCGAAGAATTTATATAAGTTACGACTACGTGCTCAGGAAATAATTCTTTTAGCTTCTTAAAATTCTGAGGAGAGCATCCATCTGCAAGTGAACATCCTGCACTTAAATCTGGCAAGAGGACTTTTTTATTTGGATTAAGAATTTTGGCTGTTTCTGCCATGAAATATACGCCTGCAAAAACTATTATAGTTGCATCTGTGGTTGCCGCTTTTTTTGATAATTCAAGACTATCACCTACAAAATCAGCAATATCCTGTATGTCTTTTTCTTGGTAGTAATGAGCGAGGATAATCGCATTTTTTTCTTGTTTTAATCGATTTATTTCAGAAACTAAGAATGATTTATCCATGTATTTATTTTTATATACAGTATTAGATTAGATAAGAAGAATATCTAAAACATATTTTATTATTTATTAAAAAAGGAACTTTGATATAAACAACTTCCAAACCGAAAACGCATTTTATAGAATTGTTTTGCTTTTGATGGGGGCTATTACATATTTTACAATTTCAAAATAGTGTATCCAGTCTAGAAGAAATTTATTCAATAATTTATACTACAATTGTTTTTTATAACATCTTAAATTATAATTATTTAAAATATAATTTTGGGATTTCACAGTGTAAAGATATTATTGAGGTTAGTTCTATTTTATGATTTAAATCATGAAACACCTTTTTTTTGATTTAATATTCAATTTCTCACGAAGTAGAAGTAACATAATAGAAGAAAGCCTGTAAATGCAAAATAAATTGTGCACTTACAGGCTTTGATTGATTTTATGAATAAGTTTATTCGAGGCTAATTAAGACTAGGTCCTTCGGGGATTTTAATAACTCGTTTGTGTCTTTTGGTTAATAATAAATATAGTATAGTAATACCAAGAACTATTAACAACGCTATTTCTAATTGAGCCAGCATATTGTATTGATTATATGCTTTATTGGCATTCTCCAATTGTAATTTGGCTTCATCAACTTGAATTTTAGAAAGCGATTCTAAAGTAACTAATGCTTGATCTGCCGCTCTTTCAACTTCTTGCCATTTTTTCTCTTGTACTAGATTGTTTATTTTGGCACAAATTGCAATAAAAACACTAAAATCTTCTTTTTCTTTGGGAGTTAAAACGGTATTATGATATAATAAATTTATTGCTTTAATGTTGTGGATAGATGTAATAATTGCATCGGCTTTTTCGATGTCATTATTGTCTTTGATAGCATTTGCTTTCACAAGGTTTAATTCATTAGCATAATGAAATATATAAGTAGAAACAACTAAACGATCTTTATAAATTGCATTAATGTTTTCATTAGTAGTTTCGGCGTTTCGTAATGTATTAAAGGTACTTAGTATTATAATTAGCATTACAATTGCCAGTACAAACGCGACTTTAGTCTTCTTACTACTATTTTTTAAACCCATCATATTATATTAAAAATATATAACGCAATATAATTATTTATTTGCAACAATTTTGTCATTTCAGTTCAAAATGTGCTTGTTGGATATTTCCAAAAAAAATGAAATTTAAGATAAATTAAAAACACCATAATCATTATAATTTGTACCTAATCTCAGTTTAGTTTCCTTATGAATTAATTAAATAGCCAAGTCTTTTTTTAGAAAATCTGCATAAAAATTAGGTATTGGACTTTCTTCTATTGCTTTTATTACTTCGTTCACAGGGTATTCAAGCTTGATAATTTCTGGAACGATTTTTTCTTCATCGATGTGTAAGATCAAGTAGGTAGCCAATGGACTATTTTCTCTTGATCGCCCTACAGAGCCGCAATTGATTAGCGTTCCTGCAGGAGATTCCTCTGTAGCTTCAACATGTCTTACGTAGGGCTTGTGGGTATGTCCCATAATGATAATAGCTACCTTTTCTTGGGCTAGCATCGATTGAACATCTGCGAGACTATGATTTTCATAGATATATTCGTCATTACTTCTGATACTGGCATGTACCAGTAGTATTTTTGTTTCTTTTCCAGAAATTGTAAAATTTAATAAAAACCTTTCGGGAAGTGTTTTTAAAAACTCTTTGTTTTCTCGTTTTATACTTTGTTTTGTATACTTTATTCCGTTTTCTCGGGCTGCTCTTTCCTCTTGATTGTGTTTTGCTAAAGGAGTTACTTCATAGTCGAATGCAATGCGTTCGTCATGGTTCCCCATCAAACAAGGAATATCTAATTCTTTAATGCACTCGATAACTTCATTATGCCAAGGAGCAAAATCGACTAAATCACCCAAGCAATATATTTGATCTATATTTCTTTGTTTTATATCTTCTAGAACTATTTTTAGTGCTGGTAAATTCCCATGTATGTCACTAATTATTGCTATGCGCTTCATGCTTTACGTTTATTTGAAAAAAATACAATTATTAATGCTATTACACTCCATAAAAGCATTTGTGATGTTGCCATATCCCATTTCCCTATCTTCCAACTTAAAAGTCCGAAATAAGTTCCAATTGCAGCACCAATAAAATAGGTTGTCATATATATGGTGTTTAGTCTACTATGTGCTTCTTCGTGTAAACTATATATACGTGTAAAATTAGTGATTTGAGTTGCTTGAACACCTATATCCAAAAAGAAAACACTAAGTATTAATACAGGAATGGAATAGGGGAAGAGTTTTAGGAGTATAATACTGCCTATTATCATCGAAACTGTTGTAATTAATGAGTTTCTTATGTTGCCTTTATCTGCTAATTTTCCGAAGTAAGGGGCAACCAATGCTCCTCCAATCGCAATCAAGCCAAAGAGTCCAATTATTCCCGAATGATAATTTAAAGGAGCACTACTAAGATGAAAGGTAAGCGTTGTCCAGAACGAGCAGAACACACCAAACGTAAAAGAACCTAAAAGTGCAGTTTGTCGTAAAACAGGATATTTTGGAATGAGAGCTATAGTTGATTTTATTAGATTAAAATAACTGCCTTTAAATTTTGAAGGTACTTCTGGTAAATATAATTTTAGCATAAATGTTACAGCAAGCACCATTATTCCGGATATTCCAAAAACATAACGCCATCCGAGTAATTCGGTTATGGTACCACTAATAACACGAGCGCCTAATATTCCAACTAATATGCCACTGAAAACAACACCCACATTTTTACCTCTATTCTCTTTACCTAAAGTAGCAGCCATAGGAAGTATAATTTGAGCTGGAGTGGAGAATAAACCAACAAAAAAGCTTAGTATGTATAATACTGTCAATGAAGATGTCAATGTTATAAAAAACAAAGTCAGAACCAATAAACAACACAGTAACAGAATAAGATTCTTTCGATTGACTTTGTCTCCAAGAGGAAGTAAGAAAAACATACCCAATCCATATCCTAATTGCGAGAGCATCGAAATTTTTCCGATTTGGGTTTCGGTAACTTCAAGTGATAAAGCAATTGCTTGAAGTATGGGTTGATTATAATATATGTTTGCAACAATTACACCTGCTGATACTGCCATTAGCGGAATCACCGCTGGTTTGAAGCTCGTCTTATTCATTTTTTTTTTGCAAAGCTATTATAGCTTTAAAAATAAAAATTGTACATTTAAACTGTATTTTTGTAAAAATAATTATAATTAGTGGAACGATTTATTCAGCATACTCCTTTATTTATTCGGCATTTCACAACCGAAATATGGCCGTTTCCAGTTCATAATCACAATCATTTTGAGTTAGTTTTTATTCATTCGGGCAGTGGATTGCACCAGTTAAATGGCGGGGAAGTCCCGTATAAAGGTAGCTGTGTGTTTTTGTTATGTCCATCTGATTATCATCTTTTTATAATAGAAAAGAAAACAGAGTTCAGCGTATTGAAATTTAATAATCGCTATCTCGACGGAACTTCATCGGAGACCGCTAAAAACGAATGGAATAAAGTTCTAGATCAATTGCTTGGGATAAGTAGTAATTTGGATGGGAAGTTGGTTGATTCTCCTCAAGAGTTAGAAAAAATTAGTCAGCTCATGCGATTAATTGTTGACGAATGGGATGGAGGAAGTCAGAATGGTTCTCATGAAGTACTTCTTTATTTAATCCGAAGTGTATTTGCAATTATAAAGAAAAATGCCTTTCACTCATTGGGTTCTAATGCGATTTTAAATGAAGGGCTTCTTGTCGGAATTATGAATTATATTCACAAAGAAATACGTACCCCTGCTAATTTAAATCTCAAAGTTTTATCCGCTCATTTTAATATGGCGCCCAATCATTTAAGTAGTTTGTTTAAAAGACAAACGGGTGGATCTATAAAAAAATACATTGACGATTATAAATATAGATTGATTGAAAACCGTCTTAAACATAGCACTGTTTTGATGAAAGAAATAAGTAATGAATTTGGCTTTTCAGATGTCAGTCATTTTAATAAATTCCTTAAAAAACAAACTGGACTTAATCCTAAAGAGGTGAGGAGTTTAGTTTTTAGTAATCAGTCTCAGTGATCAGTTTTCAGTCTCAGTAATCAGTCTCAGTAATCAGTCTCAGTAATCAGTTTACAGTTGCAGTTTACAGTCTCAGGAATCAGTTACAATGTCATCCTGAGCGGAGTCGAAGGACTGTATCTCCAATCTTGTCTTTCTGAGGGACGAAGAAACCCACATGTAGCTCTTTATACTTTGACGAATAGCTTGATGAGATTCTTCCTTCGTCAGAGTGATAAAATTGAGAATATGAACCTTCGTACTAATGAAGTTTTTAGTGACAGTATTCAGTCTCAGTATTCAGTCTCACTCTCAGTTTTTAGTCTCACTCTCAGTTTTTAGTCTCAGTATTCAGTCTTTATTCTTTATTCTTTATTCTTTATTCTTTATTCTTTGTTCTTTATTCTTTGTTCTTTATTCTTTATTCTTTGTTCTTTGTTCTTTGTTCTTTATTCTTTATTCTTTATTCTTTGTTCTTTATTCTTTGTTCTTTATTCTTTGTTCTTTATTCTTTGTTCTTTATTCTTTGTTCTTTATTCTTTATTCTTTATTCTTTATTCTTTATTCTTTATTCTTTGTTCTTTATTCTTTATTCTTTGTTCTTTGTTCTTTATTCTTTGTTCTTTATTCTTTGTTCTTTATTCTTTGTTCTTTATTCTTTGTTCTTTATTCTTTGTTCTTTATTCTTTGTTCTTTGTTCTTTGTTCTTTGTTCTTTGTTCTTTGTTCTTCCTTCTCATTACTTCTCCCTTCTTCAGTTTTTGTAACAATAAAAAAGGCACTTAATTTTTTACAATTAGTGCCTTTTTTGTATTTGATTTAATGCAGAATAATTTATTTAATTGTTATTGGAACTTCAACAGTTGTTTTGTCCCAACCAATCGTTAAATTAGCTACTGAACCTTTATTGGTAAAAGCTATTGATAATGCTTCAATAGGAGTTGATACAGTTTTAACAGGAACAACTACTCTCGCAATATCTTTGCTTTCATCATAAGCATAAGCTCCCCATAAATCAGTTTCGTTATTGATAATAATAGTCCATTTGTCTTTTTCAGGAATAGCAAATAAGCTATAAGTTCCCGCTGGAATATTTACTCCACCAACTGTAACTGGTTTGTAAAATTTGATTTCGGTATTTTCATTGGCTCCAAGACGCCAAACTTTACCAAATGGTATTAGTTCTCCAAAAATGGTACGTCCATTTGCTGAGGGTCTTGAATAAACGACTTTGATAACAGCAGTTGGCGTATCTGTTTTTTTAGATTTAACTGCTTTATGCGGATAATAGCTAATGTCAACTGGGGTTTTGTCCAAAGGAGCAAAATTGACATCTTGTGCGTTAACCGAAAATGCTGTCAATAAGATGATTAATAGTAAATTTAAGTTTTTCATATTCATGATTGTTATATGTTTTACACAAAGTAAAAAAATAATGAACATAAATCATATTATTTCTTTTCTTTTTTAAATGCTTGAAGCTGCAAATCCCCCATCGACTTTAACGATAGTTCCTGTTACAAATTTGGACATATCACTGCATAAAAATAAGAGTGCTCCATTTATATCTTCGGGTGTTCCAAATCTTCCCATTGGAGTTTGATCAATAATCTTCTGACCTCTAGGAGTTAGTTTTCCATTAGGATTTAATAGTAAAGCTTTATTTTGTTCACCAATAAAAAAGCCAGGAGAAATTGCATTTACACGAATTCCTTCTCCATATTTAGAAGCTAATTCTACTGCCATCCATTGGGTGAAATTATCAATAGCCGCTTTTGAAGCCGAATAACCCACAACTCTCGTCAAAGGTCTTTGTGCTGATGCTGACGAAATGTTTATGATGTTACCCTCTTTTTGTTTTGCAAATAACTCCGAAAACACTTGCGAAGGCAAGATGGTACCAATTATATTTAGATCTACTACTTTTTGTAAATCATCTAGATTCATGTTAAATATTGCCTGATCCGGACTTATGGTAGCTCCAGGCATGTTTCCGCCTGCAGCATTTATGAGAATATCAAGGCGGCCATATTTTTCTAGTATAAAATTTTTAGCCTTCTCGAGATCTTCTTTTTTTAATACGTTAGCTTGCATTGCAAAAGCTTGTCCGCCGTTATTTTGTATTTTTTCTACAATTTTGGTTGCCTTTTCAATCGATTGGGATACAATTCCTGTAATTACACCTTGTTGCGCTAAAACTGTAGCAAAATTGCTTCCCAATACTCCAGCACCACCAGTTATTAGAGCAATTTTTCCTTTTAGATTAAAAACTGAATCCATATTGTTTATAATTGTTTTTGTATTATCTGTACTATTTGTAGCACCTTTCTAGTTTCACTTTCGATGCCATCATAATCTCCGTTGTCTGTGCGCTCTTGAGTAATAAGTTTACTACCCAGTCCAACTGCTGAAACACCTGCAGAAAACCAGTTATTAATACTTGTGTGTGTTGTGTCAACACCACCAGTTGTCATAAAATATATTGAAGGAAATATATCTTTAATATTGCTCATGAATTTTGGGCTTAGAATGTTTCCGGGGAAAAGTTTTATGAATTTAATTCCAGCATTTTCAGCAGTAATAATTTCTGTAGGTGTCATACATCCCGGGCAATAAAGTCTTTCTTTACTTTGTAAAAATTGAGAGACTTCAGGAACAAAACCTGGACTTATAAAAAAATCTGCTCCAATTTCATAATATTGTTTTGCTTGTTCAATATTTTTTATTGTACCAATTCCTAATAGCATTCCGGGCATTTCTAAGTCTCTAATAATAATCATTCTCTTAAAATTAGCTATTGCCTCAGGTCCTCTATTAGTATATTCTACTGCTTTGATTCCAGCTTTATAGAGCGCTCTTAGAATTGCTAAACTAATAATTTCATCAGTATTGAAGTAAAGCGGAAGAATCCCTTGTTTTAATATAGTATCTATTGTATTCTGAATAGTATTCATAGTGTCATATTTTTACTTTTAGTACGATTTTTTTTAGTGTTCCGTTGCCAATCATTGCAGCATGAACATCTTCGGGATATAAGATAGCGAATTGATTTTCGTGTAATTGAAAAAACATATCTGGTGCATCATGAAAGAAACGAACATCTTTCTCATCACTATAATCTCCATTTGGGTTATTGCATTTTTCTCTTGGTTTCCATGCAAAAAATTCAGGACCTTGAATTGAAATTTGAATATCAATGTTTTTATCATGGCATTCAAAACCTTTAATGCTTTCTTCTTTTGTGGTTCCTTCGCCTACAATAACAATAGCTTTTAATCCTTCTGCAATTTGGTATGTTCCTTCACTAAGGTTTACAATGTCATTTTGTTTTATGTAGTCAAATGCTTTTTTGAAATTAGGATGTAAGCTATAATATGTTACTGCGTTATTTAATGAGTCTATTATCATTTTAATTTTAATTTTCTAATTATTTGAAGCTCTTCTTTTAAGATATATGAAGATGTTATTTTTTGTTGTATGCTTTTTTTGACCTAATTATGGAGTTTTCCCAATATTTAATTCCATAAAATGGATAATTTTTATTGGTTATAGAAGTAAAATCACCAGTAAACATACACGGATTGAAACAAATGTATGTAAAATGTTATCCATAACAAGTTATCTTCAATAATAAGAATTAATTTTGTATTTACATAGAATTACTTTTAACATAAAGAGAATTGGTATTATAACAATTAAGAAAATAGCAGAATTAGCCAATGTTTCAATAGGAACAGTTGATAGGATTATCCATAATCGTGGGCAAGTTACTTTAGAGAATGTGAGTAAAGTAAATGCTATAATCGAAGAATATGGATATAAAAGACATATTCTTGCGAGCAGTCTTACTTTAAATAGAAAATTTCATTTTGCAGTGCTTTTACCTAAATATGAAAACATCGAGTATTGGAAAAGCCAAGTTTCTGGAATTGAAAAAGCGGCAAACGAATTAGGGAAATTCGGAGTTGTTTTGAATTATTTTTTCTTTGATTTTAATACAACATCTTTCAAAAAGTATCTAAAAAAAATAATGAATTTTGAGTGTGACGGATTACTTTTCGCTCCAATTTTTTACAAAGAATCGTTGCATTTTCTTAATGAGTATAAAAAGAAAGGCATTCCAATTGTTATGATTGATACTGATATAGCAAGATATCAAAAACATGCTTATGTAGGTCAGGATGCATTTCAGAGCGGTTATTTAGCAGGTCGGCTTGTTAGTTTTTCTTTAAAAAAAGAAAAGAAAATTTTAATTTTTAAGATAACCAGAGAAATAGATAGTACTTCGGCTTATTTACAACGTATAGATGGATTCTATTCATTTTTTAAAGATCATGATGAGTTTTCCGATTTTAAATTCTCGGAAATTTCAATTAAGGGCTCTGGCATTAATCAATTAAATAAAGCCATGTTTGAAGATGTTAATTGTGTTTTTGTAACTAACTCTAGAGCCTATTTTGTAGCTCGTTTTCTGCAAGAAAATGATATTAAAGGAGTTCATATTATTGGTTATGATTTACTGAGAGAGAATGTAGAATATTTAAAAAGTGGTGTAATTGATTTTTTAATTAATCAAAAACCTGAAGAACAAGGATACATTGGAATTGATTATTTATATAAAAAAGTAGTACTACAAGAACCTGTCAAAGACACCTATTTTATGCCCCTCGAGATTGTTTTGAAAGAGAACTATTCATCGATAAGTAAAGGGATTTAAAATTTTGCTTTTCTTTATAAATAGCCATTTTGTTTTAGCCATTCTACACAATCTTTTGTCCAAAATTGACTAGTTCCATTTACGCCTAAACCAAATCCATGTCCTCCTTTTTCGTATAGGTGCAATTCTGCAGGCACATTGTTTTTTTTCAGAGCTAAATAATATTTAATGCTATTTTCTGAAGGGACCGCTATGTCGTCTGTCGCATGAACAATAAAAGCAGGAGGTGTGTTAGCAGTAACACTTTCTTCATTCGAGAATTTATCGATTACTTCTTTTGATGGATTTATGCCTAATAAATTAGTCATTGATCCTTTATGAGTAACTTCTTTAATCATGCTTATTACAGGATAAATTAGAATAGAAAAACTCGGTCGAGCACTGATTGTAAAATCTGTTTTGTAGGTAACATCATTGTAGTGAGTTGACAAACTTGAAGCTAAATGACCTCCTGCAGAAAAGCCAATAACGCCAATTTTAGTTGTATCTAAATTCCATTGATTGGCATTCTTTCTAATAAATCGCATAGCTTCTTGAGCATCTTGTAATGGTCCAATTGTTTTATTTTGCATTATCAAATCGCTAGGTAATCGATATTTTATCACAAACGCTGTAATCCCCATTGTGTTTAGCCATTTTGCAACTTTTATTCCTTCTTTATCTATTGATAAATGTGAATATCCTCCACCAGGGAAAATTAAAGCCGCCGTACCATTTGACTTAGTTTCATGTGGCAAGAAAATGCTTATTGTTGGAGTTGTAACCTGACTAATCCTAACGACTGTTTGATCTTTATTAATTTCGGTTTCTCTATAATTGGTGTTTTGGATAGCGTCTGGAATTGCCTTTGTCCATAGCGGAATTATTTTATCTTGTCCATATAGCGGTGCGCTTAGTTTTAAAATTATAATTAGGATTGTAACAGAAACGCAATTTTTGATCTTAGTATCATTTTTCATTTAAAGGAATTTAAAATTTTAGGATAAGGTTTATTTGAAGTTTCTTTAAGATGCTTTCATTTTATTTTTTTTTAAAATTATTTTCATCTTGTTTTTTGCGTATATAAAGCATTATTTTTGGAAAAAGTATATTTAACAGATATGTTAGTTAATACTTAGTTATGTTTTGTTTTTTTTATTCTATATGTTTATTTAATTAGTTTTTTTAAAAATATATTTAATTTATTTGCAAAGTTAGTATTAAAAACTATATTTGTGCAATCGATTACATAAATTTAATTTGTGTTCAAAATTTAGACATTAATCGATAGAAATAAAGCGAATTATTTTTAACTACCATAATAAACCAAAATCATGAACCAAACCACTAAATCAGCTGGAAAGTATCGCTGGAGTATATGTGCCTTGTTATTTTTTGCTACAACCATTAATTATTTAGACAGACAAGTTCTATCGTTAACTTGGAGCGATTACATTGCACCTGAGTTTCATTGGACAAATAATGATTATGGAAATATTACTGCTTTATTTTCAATTTTTTATGCAGTTTCTTTATTGTTTGCAGGTAGATTTGTGGATTGGTTAGATACCAAAAAAGGCTTTCTTTGGGCTATCGGAATTTGGTCTTTAGGGGCTTGTTTGCATGCTTTTTGTGGTATTGCTACTTCGGGAATAATAACAGGACATTGGTTCGTAGGTTTCGAAGAATCTAAAGAAATTATTAGTACAATTAATGATACTGGAATGGTAATTAACGTGAGTGTTACCTTGTTCATTTTTGCTCGTTTTATTTTGGCAGTAGGTGAGGCTGGTAACTTTCCTGCCGCGATTAAAACAACTGCTGAATATTTCCCTAAAAAAGATAGAGCATTTTCTACAAGCATATTTAATGCAGGTGCTACCGTTGGAGCATTGGCAGCGCCAATATCAATTCCTTTTATTGCAAAATCATTTGGTTGGGAAATGGCCTTTATTATTATTGGTGCTTTAGGTTTTGTATGGATGGGATTTTGGGTTTTTATGTATGATAAGCCCGAAAGACATCCAAAAGTATGTGCTGCAGAATTAGAATATATACAACAAGATGATATTGCAGATAGTAAGTTAGAAGGATATGTACCTGCAAATACCGATAAAGTTTCTTTTATGGATTGCTTTAAATATAAACAAACATGGGCTTTTGCTTTTGGTAAGTTTATGACTGATGGAGTTTGGTGGTTTTTCTTATTCTGGACTCCTGCTTATTTGAGTTCTGTTTATGGAATGGATTCTACAGAAGCTGCTTTACCATTATTTGTTTTATACATGATTACTTTGTTATCAATAATCGGTGGGTGGTTGCCAACTTATTTCGTAGAAAAAAAAGGTATGAATCCTTATGAAGGAAGAATGAGAGCAATGTTAATTTTTGCATTCTTTCCGTTGTTGGCATTAATAGCACAACCATTAGGGCATATTAGTTATTGGTTACCTGTAATTATAATTGGAATTTCGGGAGCTGCTCACCAATCTTGGTCTGCTAATATATTTACTACAGTTGGAGATATGTTTCCTAAAAAAGCAATTGCTACTATTACTGGTATTGGTGGTCTTGCTGGAGGGGTTGGTTCTACTTTAATCAACAAAGGATCTGGTTTATTATTTGATTTTAGCAAAGAAACCAACATGGAATTTATGGGTTTTCAAGGAATTGAAGCTGGTTATTTTATCATTTTTTCAATATGTGCTATCTGTTATTTAACAGGATGGTCAGTAATGAAACTTTTAGTACCAAAATACAGTCCTATAACTAATTTATAACTCGAAATTATTATTTGTTTATATCGTTAATTAGAATATAATTTATAACTTTGTAATCGATTACATTATTAAAAAGAAATTATGACAAACTTTGAATTTAGATACGCGACCAATCCAACAGATTTTAAAAAATATGGTACTGACGAATTAAGAGCTCAGTTTTTAATTGAGAAATTGTTTGTAGAGAATGCAATACAGTTAACCTATTCTATGTATGACAGATATATTGTTGGAGGAATTATGCCCGTTGGAAAAGTTTTAAAACTAGAGACGATACCCTATTTAAAATCAGAAAACTTTTTAGATAGAAGAGAATTAGGAATAATAAATGTTGGTGGAAAAGGAACTGTTACTGTTGATGGAGAAGTTTTTGAATTAGATAAAAAAGAAGCTTTGTATGTCGGTTCAGGATGCAAAGAAGTTTTGTTTGCAAGTGTTAGTGGTGAACAAGCTTTATTTTATATCAATTCGGCTCCAGCTCATGCTAAGTTTCCAAATAAAAAAGTTGGCAAAGAAAATGCCGAGGTAATTCAGTTAGGAGATGAAAAGACTGCAAATCGCAGGGTTTTAAATAAATTAATAGTTAACAGTATTGTTCAAACATGTCAGTTACAAATGGGATTAACAGAGTTATTACCCGGCAATGTTTGGAACACGATGCCTGCACATACGCACGACAGAAGAATGGAAGCTTATTTCTATTTTGATTTAGAAGCTCCTCAAACAATTTGTCATTTCTTGGGTGAGCCACAAAACACACGTCATATTTTTATGCAGAATCATCAAGCTGTTTTATCGCCTGAATGGTCTATTCACTCAGGAGCAGGAACATCAAACTATTCTTTTATATGGGGAATGGCAGGTGAGAATTTAGATTACGGAGATATGGATATCGTTGCACCAAACGAACTTAAATAAAGTACTATGAAATTATTTGATTTAACCAATAAAAGAGCTCTAATAACAGGAGGTACACATGGTCTTGGTATGGCTATGGCCGAAGGTTTGGCGCAAGCTGGAGCTGAGTTAGTAATTAGTAGTACCACACCAAGTAAACTAGAAGAAGCACTTGCTTATTACAAAAGTAAAGGATATAAAGCATCAGGATATATTTTTGATGTCACGGATGAAAAAGTTGCCGCCGAGCAAATTGAGGCAATCGAAAAGAATCAAGGCCCAATTCATATTCTGGTAAACAATGCAGGAATAATAAAGAGAGAGCCTGCGGTAAGCATGCCAATCGAAGATTTTCGTAGAGTTGTAGATGTTGATTTGGTTGGAGCTTTTATTATGTCGCAACTAGTGGGACGAAATATGATTGCTCGTAATGAAGGTAAAATTATTAATATCTGCTCGATGATGAGCGAGTTAGGTAGAAGCAGTGTAACTGCTTATGCTGCTGCAAAAGGTGGTTTAAAAATGCTTACCAAAAACTTAGCTACTGAATGGGCAAAACATAATATTCAGGTTAACGGAATAGGCCCAGGTTATTTTGCTACTTCACAAACGGAACCAATTCGCGTAGACGGAAATCCGTTTAATGAATTTATCATAAGCCGAACTCCTGCAGGACGTTGGGGAGATCCAGAGGATTTAGCAGGTACAGCAGTTTTTTTAGCTTCTGAAGCTAGTCGATTTGTAAACGGGCAAATTATATATGTTGATGGTGGAATCTTAGCCACAATTGGTAAACCATCAAACGAATAATCACTTTTTTTAATTATTACTATGAGCACTAATCAATCTTTTATAAACGATAATTTTTTACTAGAAAATAAATTTGCGGAAGAATTATATCATAATTATTCTAAAAATCAACCGATTATAGATTATCACAATCATCTATCACCACAGCATATTGCAGATAATACTATTTTTAATAATATCACTAATGTGTGGATAAACGGCGACCACTATAAATGGCGTGCCATGCGTACATTAGGTATTGATGAGCAATTTATAACAGGAAATGCTTCAGACAAAGATAAATTCATGAATTGGGCAAAAACTGTTCCATATACCATGCGTAATCCTTTGTATCATTGGACGCACTTAGAATTGGCTCGCTATTTTGATATCTATGATTTGCTGAATGAAAAATCGGCAGAGAAGATATATATAGAAGCCTCAGAGAAAATAAATTCAGAAGCATATAGCACACAAAACTTACTAAAAAAAGTAAATGCTGAATTAGTGTGTACAACCGAAGATCCTATAGATAATTTAGAGTTCCATCAAAAGCTAACTCAAAATCCGATTGGAACTAAAATGAGTACTGCTTTTAGGCCCGATAAAGCTATTCTAATTTCTAATGATGGTTACAATCAATACATAGATACTTTAGGAGAAGTTGCAGGAGTTACAATTAGTTCTTATTCTGATTTATGTACTGCATTAAAAAATAGAATTGAATATTTTACGAATAACGGTTGCAAGCTTAGCGATCATGGATTGGATCAAATTTACTTTGAGAATTTTACGGAAAGTGAAATAAATTCAATCTTCAAAAAGAAAAGAGAAAATCAAACAATTACTCCCGAGGAAGGATTGAAATTTCAAAGTGCAGTCTTATTGTTTTTGTCTGAAACCTATCATGAATTTGGATGGGTGCAACAGTTTCACTTAGGTGCTTTAAGAAATAATAATGCTAGAATGCACAGAATTTTGGGACCTGATACAGGTTGGGATTCTATTGGTGATTACCCACAAGCGCAAAAATTGTCTGCTTTTTTAAATGCTTTAGATAGCAAAGATAAATTGACTAAAACAATTATATATAATTTAAATCCTGCCGATAATGAAGTGATGGCAACTATGATTGGAAATTTCAATGATGGTAGTATCAGAGGTAAAGTGCAGTTTGGTTCTGGATGGTGGTTTTTAGATCAAAAAGACGGAATGACTAAGCAATTAAATGCGCTTTCAAATATGGGTTTGATTAGCTGTTTTGTTGGAATGCTAACGGATTCTAGAAGCTTTTTATCTTTTCCTAGACACGAATATTTCCGACGTATACTTTGTAATCTTTTAGGTGACGAAATTAAACGTGGTGAATTACCTAATGATATGGAATGGATTGGTAAAATGGTTCAGGATATCTCTTATAATAATGCTAAGGAATATTTTAAGTTTTAAAGGTGATTAACCGATTAATCGCAAAGTTCTGAACTATTAAGTTTTTTAAACGCAAGGTTCGCAAGGGTTTCGCAAAGATCGCAATCCCAAAGCGTCGGGATAAAATCCTTTTAATTTGTGGTAAAACAAACTATTAAAGACTAAACCTTAATTTTTCTTAATCTCTTGGTGGTTCAAAGCTTTGCGAACCTTGCGAAAACTTTGCGAACCTTGCGGTTATTTTTTTTAAAGTATTACAGTAAATAATTCATAATAAATAATTCATAATGAATAAAGTAGTTGCATTCGGCGAAATTATGTTGCGTCTTTCTACAGAGAGGCATTTACGTTTTTCTCAGGCCAAAACATTTGGATCCAATTATGGAGGAGGCGAATTTAATGTTTGTGTTTCTCTGGCTAATTATGGTGTAAATGCAGAGTTTATTACCCGATTACCTGAAAATGAAATTGGAGCTTCGGCGGTAAAAGAAATGCGAAAAATGAACGTTGCTTCCCCAAATATAATTTATGGAGGAGAGCGTTTAGGAATTTATTTTTTAGAAACAGGAGCAGGAACAAGAGGCAGTAACGTAGTTTATGACCGTGCGCATAGCTCGATGGCAACTATTGAAAAAGGATTAATTGATTGGGAAAAAGTATTAGAAGGAGCAAATTGGTTTCACTGGAGTGGCATTACACCAGCTATTTCTCAAAGTGCAGCAGAAGCCTGTTTAGAAGCAATTAAAGTAGCTCATAAATTGGGTATTACTATTTCATGTGATTTAAATTATAGATCAAAACTTTGGCAATACGGAAAAGCACCATGTGATGTGATGCCGGAGATGTTGCAATATAGTAATGTTATTTTGGGAGATATCGATACAGCCTATTTTATGTTGGGGATCCCTAAGGTAAATCCTAATTATCAGGATGAAAAATCACTTCCTATTTTATACAGTAAATTATTTGAGGTTATTCCGAATTTAAAAACTGTAGCAACGACTTTGCGTTATTCTGTAAGTGCTTCTCACCAAAGAATAGGAGGAATATTATTTGATGGAAAATCAATTTATCAAGCAGCAGTACAAGAAGTAACACCTGTGGTAGATCGTGTAGGAAGCGGGGATGCTTTTATGGGAGGATTAATTTATGGTTTATTGGAATATCAAAATAATAAACAAAAAGCATTAGATTTTGCAGTAGCGGCATGTTGTTTAAAACATACGATTGCAGGAGATTATAATTTGGTGACATTAAAAGAAGTTGAAAATATGTTAGACGGTAATTCTACGGGATTAGTATCTAGATAAAAAATATAAAAATGGCAAAATATACAAGAATTGAAGTAGCTACGGTAATGAAAGAGAACGGTATGATTCCGCTATTTTTTCATTCAGATATAGAAATAAGTAAAAAAGTCTTAAAAGCTTGTTACGATGGAGGTTCTCGCTTAATGGAGTTTACAAGCAGAGGTGATTTTGCTTTTGAAGTATTTGGAGCTTTAAATAAATATGCATTGGCTGAATTACCAGGAATGATTCTGGGAGTAGGATCGGTTACAGATGCTGCTTCGGCTTCGCTTTATATGCAATTGGGAGCAAATTTTATTGTAACCCCAGTGCTTAGAGAAGATATCGCAATTGTGTGTAATCGCCGCAAAGTATTATGGTCTCCAGGTTGTGGATCACTTACTGAAATTGCTAGAGCAGAAGAGTTAGGTTGTGAAATTGTAAAATTATTTCCAGCTGATATTTATGGTCCAGAATTCATAAAAGGAGTAAAAGGCCCATCTCCATGGACAAGTATAATGCCTACAGGTGGAGTTTTACCAACCGAAGAAAGTTTGTCTTCTTGGTTAAATGCCGGGGCAACATGCGTAGGTATTGGTTCGCAATTAATTTCAAAAGAGATAGTTGACAATAATGATTTTGAGGGATTAAAAAACAAAGTCAGTCAAGTACTTGAGATTATTAAAAAGATTAGAAAATAAAATACGGAGTATAAATTCCTAAAGATTGTTTTTAAATTTTTTTTTTGATTTTTATGTTGTAACAGAACATTATTCTTAAAAATAAACCTTGCCAGTCCTCACAACAAGTTTTGTTTGTAAACAAGTATAATGTTTCTTTTACAACTAAAAAAAAAGAAGTTTAATTCAGTTATATACAACACTTTAAGTTAGACTAATGAAAAAATTAAATAGAGAAAATATAGGGTTATCAGAGCAACTTCCAATAAAAATTGTTCAATTTGGAGAAGGAAATTTTTTAAGAGCATTTGTAGAATTTGCTTTTCAGAAACTAAATCAAGATGCTAATTTTAATGCAGGAATAGCTGTAGTGCAGCCTATTGACAAAGGTCTTGTAAACATGATTAATGATCAGGATGGATTGTACACTTTATTCATGAAAGGAATAAAAAAAGGGAATGAAATTCAAGAAAAAGAATTAATTACCAATATTGTAAAAGCCGTTGATCCATATGCTTCTTTTGCTGATTTTTTGGCTTTAGCCAAAGAAGAAGAATTGGCTTTTATTATTTCTAATACTACAGAAGCTGGTATTGAATATATCGCTACTGATAAGCCAACCATGCAACCTCCAGTTTCGTTTCCTGCAAAGTTAACGGTGCTTTTATACGAAAGATTTAAACATTTTAATGGAGATAAAGAAAAAGGGCTAACGATTATTCCTTGTGAATTAATTAATTATAATTCAGATACTTTAAAAGATATTATCTTAAAATATTGTTCAGATTGGAGTCTTGAAGTTGATTTTACAATATGGCTTTCGGATCATTGTACATTTCATAATACATTGGTAGATCGTATTGTTCCTGGATATCCAAAAGATGAAATCGAAGAATATAATAAACAGCTAGATTATTCAGATAATTTGATTGTTAGTGCCGAGACTTTCTTTTTATGGGTTATTGAAGGCGATGATAAATTAAAAGCAAAGCTTCCGTTTGAAAAGACTGATTTGGATGTGAAGATCGTTTCTGATATGCAACCGTATAGAACGCGTAAAGTTCGAATTCTAAACGGTGCTCATACTGCAATGGTTCCGTTTTCTTTGCTTTATGGAAATGAAACAGTAAAAGAAACTGTTGATAATTCATTTACTGGAGAGTTTGTAAATAGAGCTGTTTTTGATGAAATCAATGACACATTAAATATGGATAGAGAGGAACTAATTAGTTTTTCACATGAAGTTTTAGATCGTTTTAGAAATCCATTTATCAAGCATTTGCTATCAAGTATTGCCTTAAATTCTATTTCAAAATTTAAAGTTCGTGTCTTGCCAAGTTTAGTCGAGTATGTTGCAATTCATAACAAGCTTCCAATTCATTTAACGTTTGCATTTGCTTGTTTGATTCGTTTTTATAAAGGCACTTGGCAAAACCAAACTTTACCTGTTAATGATAGCGAAGAAATAGTTGCTGTATTTAAAGAAGTTTGGAAATCGGATGATTATTATGAAATAGCAACTCAGGTATTACAAAATAAAAGTTTCTGGGACGAAGATTTAACGACTATTACATCTTTAAAAGATGCAATTGCAATTGCTTTATCAGAAATTGAATTGAATGGAATTGAGCAAGGTTTTGCCAATTTTGCAAAGAAATTAAAATAATAACCTCATACATTTTACCATGCAAAAAAAAATAATAAAAGTTAATCCTACTGACAATGTAGCTGTAGCCTTAGTAAATCTAGTTGCTGGAGAAACTATTCAGTTTGAGGGAGAAACTATTACAGTGGTTTCAGATACCAAATCGAAGCATAAAATTGCTTTGTCTGATTTTGCCTCAGATGAAAAAATCATTATGTATGGTGTTTTGGTGGGTAGAGCTAGTCAAGTAATTGTAAAAGGCGATGTACTTACTACTAGTAATGTAAAACATGAAAGTGCAAAAGTATTCGAAAAAACAGAATCCATAGGTTGGACTGTTCCAAATATCGATAAATGGAAGGATAGAACTTTTGATGGATATCACAGAGAAGATGGACAAGTAGGAACTGAAAATGTTTGGTTGTTTTTTCCATTGGTTTTTTGTGAAAACAGAAACATCGAAATATTAAAAGATATTTTTGAAAAAGAGTTGATGAAGCCCAAAGAAAACGATTACCAATTATTACTTCGTTCTTTAGTAAGTAGTGAAAGTGGCGTTTCGGGTAATGAAAATAAAGCTAACGATACTGATTTATTTAAAAATATTGAAGTAAAGTTTATCACACATCAAGGTGGCTGTGGCGGTATTCGCCAGGATTCACATAGCTTGGCTAAATTATTAGCAGGTTATGTAAATAATCCTAATGTTGCCGGAGCAACTGTATTGAGTTTGGGTTGTCAAAACCTTCAGATTCAGATTTTTAAAGATGCTTTAGATGAAATAAATCCGAATAGCAAAAAGCCTGTTTTAATTTATGATCAACAGCAAATCGGAACGATAGAAGCGATGTTAAGTAGTGTTGTAAAAGACACTTTTGAAGCGATTAAAAAAGCGAATAAATTAGAAAGAAAACCAGCCCCGTTATCTAAACTAACAATTGGTTTAGAGTGCGGTGGATCGGATGGATTCTCTGGAATTTCTGCAAATCCAACATTGGGTATAACGTCTGATTTATTGGCTGCATTAGGAGGAACTACAATCCTATCTGAATTTCCTGAATTATGTGGAGTAGAGCAGGAGTTGGTAAATCGTTGTGTTGAGGATGAGAGCGGAAAACGTTTCTTGGAGTTAATGAAATGGTATGAAAAAACGGTTGTTGATGCAGGTTCAGGATTTGATATGAATCCGTCTCCGGGTAATATCAAAGATGGTTTGATTACTGATGCAATGAAATCGGCAGGAGCGGCTAAAAAAGGAGGAACTTCTCCAATTGTTGGAGTTTCTGATTATGGAGAATACATTACAAAACCGGGTTTAAACTTGCTTTGTACGCCAGGAAATGATGTGGAATGTACTACTGCAATGGTAGGATCTGGAGCTAATATTGTTTTATTTACGACTGGTCTAGGAACACCAACTGGAAACCCAATTGCACCTGTGGTGAAAATATCTTCGAATTCTGAATTGGCAGCAAAAATGTCGGATATTATTGATATCGATACAGGAGGTATTATTACTGGTGAAAAATCTATTGAGGAAATGGGAGATGAAATGTTAGAATTCATAATTAATGTTGCTAGTGGAAAAATTAAAACTAAAGCCGCTATTTTAAATCAGAATGACTTTATTCCTTGGAAAAGAGGGGTTTCGCTTTAAGGTTATTATGTAGAATTTAATTGTAAAGCTTGTAGTGTTTAGCCGTAAAGTACGCTAAGATTTGCGCTAAGTTCGCAAAGCTTTGAAGTCAAAAATAGATGTAATGTTTTATCGCAAAGTACGCTAAGATTTTCGCTAAGTTCGCAAAGCTTTGAACCTAAAAAGTTATTTATTTATATCCTAACAGGTTTTTAAAACCTGTTAGGTATTTTTGTTTTAAATAGATATATGGCTAAAATATTAAACGGTAGTTCTTGCAGATGATTTACGAATATGCAATTCAGGTTTTAGGACTACCTTTTTTTCGATCATTATTTTATCGGTTTTATCCATTTGCTCTAAGAAAACACGTGCAGCCATTTTTCCCATTTCTAATGGAGACTGATCTACAGAAGTAATAGAGAGTTCCATGAATTTTGTAAATGGTTCGTTACTAAAACCAGCTACACAAAATTCTGCAGGAATATTAATTTCCCTTGCTTTCAATTCTTGAATGGCTCCCAAAGCTGCAAAATCACTTGAAGAAAATATAGCATCTGGGGGCGTATCATATTGCATCAAAGTATTTAATGCTACTTTACCAGCATCGACGCTACTTTTTGATTGAATAACATATTTTTCATCAAACGATAATCCATTATCAAGCAAAGCTTGTTTGTAACCAAGAAACCTGTTTTTGAAAATTTCAAGAGATTGATCTCCAGAAAAGTGTGCAATGAATTTGCAACCTTGATCTATTAAATGTTTAGTTGCTTCGTATCCTCCTTTAAAGTCATCAATGGTTACTGAACTTACTCCTGCAATATCTTTTTTTCTATCAAAAAATATCAGAGGTACATTATTATTTACTATGTGTCTAAAAGCAGCATCATTTTCGTTACTTACATCTGTAACCGACATTAAAATCCCATCTACTTGAGCATCAAGTAATGTATGAAGGTTTTCATTTTCTCTTTTAGGATCTTCGTGAGTTTGGCAAATAATAACTTGAAAACCATGTGGATGCAGTTCTTCTTCGATACCCCTAATAACTGAGGCAAAAAAGTTACTGTCAATACGAGGAACTATTACGCCTATATTATTACTTCTTCCGCTTTGAAGAGCTAAAGCAAGTCTATTTTGCTTATAATTCATAGCAGCGGCAGTTTCCATTACTAACTTGCGTGTGCTCTCTTTAATCTTAGGATTGTTATTTAACGCTCTAGATACTGTAGCAGCTGTGATGTTTAATCTTTTAGCAATATCATAGATAGTTATTTTTTCGCTCATGCTGTAGTAGTTTTTTTATTAATCCGTTACAAAAATAAGAATTTTTTATCATAAACTAACTGTTGTTGTTATCGATTACTTTAATTCTCTGGTAACTGTTGTTAAATAGATGTTATCATAATAAATTACTAGTTTTTTTACACTAAATATATTTTTTTTTGTGAATAAAAATTAAATATATAATTTTTATCTAAATATATTTGGCGCATTCAAAGTAATTATATATTTTCGTGTAATCGATTACATTAAAAGATATAATCGTTGAAACATGAATTTTAAAAACCATACCACAATGCTTATAAACAAATCAATACTAGCGAATACTAAATATATTTATATAGTAATTACAGCTTTATTTTTATCGTGTCTGACTTCTTCCAAATTATTAGCCCAAAAAAATCCTTGGAAAGAAATGGAAGAAATAATTAAAAAAATTCCTACTACAAAATTTCCTGATAAAAATTTTAACATAAATGAATATGGTGCGCTTGCAGATGGCGTTACAGATAACACATTAGCATTTAAAAAGGCAATTGAAGCCTGTGTTGCAAACGGTGGAGGAAAGGTAGTGGTTCCTAATGGAAAATACCTTACAGGAGCGATTCATTTAGATAGCAATGTGAATCTATTTTTAGAGGATAATGCAGAGATTTTATTCAGTACCAACCCTAAAGATTACCCAATAGTTCATACCTCATTTGAAGGTACAGAAATGATGAATTATTCTCCTTTTATATATGCTTACAATAAAACGAATGTTGCAGTAACAGGAAAAGGAACGCTTAATGGGCAAGCTAGTGTTAAAAACTGGTGGACATGGGCAGGTAAAGGATATGGATGGGAAAAAGGAATGCCTAGTCAAAATGATCCTCTTAACCGCCCAGCTTTAGTTGAAATGGGAGAAATTGGAACTCCTGTATCTGAAAGAGTTTTTGGTGAAGGACATTATATACGTCCTAACTTCTTAGAATTTTTCGAATGTAATACAGTTTTAGTTAAGGATGTTAAAATAATCGATGTCCCTTCATGGGTTATTCATCCGATGAAATCAAGAGATGTAATTGTCGATGGTGTAACTATTATAAGTCATGGTCTTAATAATGATGGTTGTGACCCAGAGTACTCTCAGAATGTAATTATTAGAAATTGTACTTTTAACACTGGAGACGACTGTATTGCAATAAAATCGGGTCGTGATGGAGATGGAAGAAGAGTTGGAATTCCGAGTAAAAATATCATAGTTCAAAACTGTAAAATGATCGATGGTCATGGAGGAGTTGTAATGGGAAGTGAAATATCTGCAGGAGTAAGTAATGTTTTTGTTGAAAACTGCATCATGGATAGCCCAAATCTTGATAGAGCTATTCGAATTAAAACTAATTCTAAAAGAGGTGGACTTACTGAAAATGTTTATGTGAGAAATATTGAAGTTGGAACTGTGGCAGAATCGGTCTTAAGAGTAACCATGTTTTACAATATTTATGGTAGCCAAGTCGGAAATTTTATTCCTGCAATAAGAAATATACATCTAGAAAATATTAATGTAAAAAACGGTGGGAAATATGGTATCCTAGCCGATGGTTATGAAGAATCTCCTATAGAAAATATTACATTAACCAATGTTAGAATCGAAAAAGTAGAAAAACCATATTCGCTTAAGCATGTAAAGAATTTAAAGTTTAATAATACCTATATCAATGGTACTAAAATGAAAAACATAAAATAATAACCTAAACAAACCTTAACTATTAAAACCAAATTTATGATCAATAACCATTTATTAAAAAAAGGGATAAGAAGTTATTTTGTCTGGACCTTTTTTCTGATAATTTTCATGAGCAATCAAATTTTTGCTCAGAATATTACAGTTGAAGGTACTGTTAAAGACGCAACAGGAATGACTTTACCCGGAGTGAATGTATTAGAAAAAGGGACAAAGAATGGTGTCTCAACTGATTTTGATGGTCATTTCAAGATTAAACTTTCAAATCCAAAAGCGGTATTGACTTTCTCATTTATGGGATTTAAAACTAAAGAAGTTTCTCCAGCTGGAAAAAATAAAATTGACATTATATTAAATGAGGATGCCAATACATTAAATGAAGTTGTTGTAGTTGGATACGGTACAGTTAAAAAAAGTGATTTAACGGGAGCTGTTTCTACTTTATCGGGTAATGATGTTAGAAAAACGCCAATTGCTAATGTTGCCGAAGCTTTAACGGGTAGAATAGCTGGGGTTCAGGTTGTGTCTTCAGAAGGTTCTCCAGACTCAGACATTAAAATTAGAATTCGTGGAGGTGGTTCCTTAACTCAAGATAGTTCTCCATTAATAATAGTAGATGGTTTTCCTGTAAATGGGATGAATGATGTTTCTGCATCAGATATAGAGACTATTACAACCTTAAAAGATGCTTCATCTACGGCTATATATGGATCGAGAGGTGCCAATGGGGTTATTATCATAACAACCAAAGGTGGTAAAGAAGGAAAAATAGCAGTGAACCTTAATATGTTCTATGGTATGAAAAAAATGGCCAATGAAATTGATGTTCTTGAGCCAGAAGATTTCGTAAAGTGGCAATACGAATACGCTTTGCTTGCAAAAGGAAATGCAGATTCTTATGAGAAATATTTTGGGGCATGGCAAGATTATGATATTTATAAAGGAATAAAAGGAGATAACTGGCAAAAACAAATTTACGGACGTACAGGAGAAGTTCAGAGTCGTGATTTAGGAATACGTGGTGGTTCGGATAAAATTAATTTTAATTTTAATTATGCGCATTACGATGAAAAAACGATAATGGTAGGTTCTGATTTTAAAAGAGACAACTTATCGCTTGCATTAAAAAGTAAAGCAAGTGACAAAATTGATTTAGCTTTTACAATGCGTTACTCTAATACACAGGTAAACGGAGGAGGAGCAAATGAGCAAAATGAAGTTTCTTCAAATGACTCAAGATTAAAGCATGCTGTGGGGTATTCACCACTTCCAATGCCTGGCTTAACAACAGATGATACAGACGAAGCAGTATCGGGTTATCTTGTAAATCCTTTTGTAGCTGTAGCCGATAATGATCGCCAGCAGTTTAGAAAAAACTTTAATATGTTGGGGAGTTTTTCATGGAAACTGACTGATAAATTGGTGTTTAAAACAGATTTTGGATTAGATAATTATAACTATTTAGATAATCGTTTTTACGGACGTTCAACGTATTACGTTGCAAATAAACCAGCGGCTACACTTCAAGGAATGCCAGCACTTACAATGAGTGATCGTAAAGATGTTCGTTTTAGAAATTCAAATACGTTAAATTATGATTTCAAAAAGTCATTAGGAGAAAATCATAATTTAAAAATCCTTGTAGGTGAAGAATCGATAAACTACCAAAGAAATGATGTAAATACAGTTTTACAAGGTTTTCCTAAATTTTTCGATTTCGATCAAGCAAAAAAACTGACTTCACAGGCTAAACCATTCTCAGTTGATAATTATTATTTTGCAGATGATAAATTACTTTCATTCTTTGGACGTATAAATTATGATTATAAAGACCGTTATCTTTTTACAGCAACCTATCGTGCTGATGGTTCTAGTAAATTTGCAAAAGGTAATAAATGGGGATATTTCCCAGCAGCGGCAGTAGCTTGGAAAATGTCTGAAGAAAGCTTTCTAAAAGAGGTATCTTGGATAGACTTACTTAAACTTAGATTGAGTTATGGTGAGGCAGGGAATAATAATATTCCAACGGGACAAACCGTACAAATTTTAGAATCAACAACGTCATCTTGGATAAATGGTTCTGACAATTACTTGGCTTCACCTAATATTTTAACGAACCCAGACTTAAAATGGGAGACAACGGTAACTCAAAATATAGGACTTGATTTTGACTTTTTCAAAAGCCGTATAAATGGTTCATTTGAAGTTTATAAAAATGTAACAAAAGATCTTTTATTAAATTTCCTTATACCAGGATCAGGTTATGCGAGTCAATTTAGAAATATGGGAGAAACTCAAAACACAGGTTTTGAGGCTACTTTAAATGTAATAGCAATTCAAAAAAAGGATTATGGTTTAAATTTCTCATTTAATATTGGTGTAAATAAAAATCGTATTAACTCACTTGGAGTAATGGATAGTTTTAATCAGTCAAGTACTTGGAATTCAGCTATTGATGGGGATTATTTAGTAAAAGAGGGAGGGTCTATAGGTGCAATGTATGGCTTTAAAAACGATGGTCGTTATGAAGTATCTGATTTTGATTTTGATGGAACCAAATACACTTTAAAAGAAGGAGTAGTTAATAGTTCAGGAATTGTTGGAACAGTTCAGCCAGGAACAATGAAGCTTAAGGATATAAATGGAGATAAAGTAGTGACTGTAGCCGATCGTACTATAATTGGTGATTCTAACCCAAAATTTAGTGGAGGTTTTGTAATTAATGGTAATGCATATGGTTTTGATCTTTCAGCTTCGTTTAATTATAGTGTAGGTAATGATGTTTATAACGCAAATAAAATTGAGTTTACTACTTCTACGCCAACTGGGCAATATAGAAATTTAAGTACAGAAATGGCTGATGGTTCAAGATGGACAAATCTAAATCCTTCTACAGGACAATTGGTGACTGATCCTACAGAGTTAACTGCTCTTAATGCAAATACAACAATGTGGTCACCGTATATGAATCGTTATGTTTTTAGCGATTGGGCAGTTGAAGACGGCTCTTTTTTAAGACTTAATACACTTACATTAGGATACACATCTCCAAATTCACTTATTTCAGCACTGGGAGTTTCAAAATTAAGATTTTACCTAACTGCTACCAATGTTTTTCTACTTACAAACTATTCAGGACCAGATCCAGAGGTTTCAACAAGAAGAAAAACACCATTAACTCCAGGTGTCGATCATTCAGCGTTTCCACGTAGCAGACAATTAGTTTTTGGTTTAAATCTTAATTTTTAATTTAACACGTATCAAAAGATGAAATATAAAATAATAATGGCAGGATTGATTTTAGCAAGTCTTTTTAGTTCTTGTCAGGAATTTACAGATGAAGGATTAGATGCACCTGGAATATCGACATTGGAAGAAGCGGAAGTTTTTTCTAATGAAGGTTTAACTAAAAGTGCGGTAGATGGAATTAAAATTCCATTTGCTGATACTAATGGACATAGGGGGCGCTTTCTTCCTTTTTATGGTTTTAATACTGATGTTGAATGGTATAATGCTTCAGAATCAACTTCTGATGATAAGCCGGGTTTAAGTATTTATGATGCAAAGCCAAATAACAGTCAAATGAGTATTGCGCTGACTGATGGAGGTGGAGGTAATCCGTGGACCTCAATGTATACGGGTATTGAACGTGCGAATATTTGCATACGCGGAATTCGTAAATATGGTGATCCAAAACCAGGATCTGAATTTGGATATTTGTTAGGAGAAGCGCTGACTTTACGTGCAGTTTATTATGCAGATTTACTTAAAGCTCATGGTGATGTTCCTGCTCGTTTTGAACCTGTAAATAGTGAGACGTTATACTTACCAAAATCAAGTCGTGATGTTATATACAAGCAACTTATTCAAGATTTAGGTGAAGCGGCGACGCTAGTACCTTGGCCAAACGAAAGTGCAGCAACTAATAGTGTGGAGCGTATTAATAAAGCTTTTGTAAAAGGACTCCGCGCTCGTTTAGCGTTGGTAGCAAGTGGATTTCAGCAATATCCTGATGGTGTTCGTAGAAGTAATGACACAGAGCTTTCGGTAGAAAAAATGTATAAATTGGCATTAGACGAATCCCGTTCAGTAATCTTGAGTGGTAAAGCTATTTTGGAACCGTCATTTGAAACTTTCTGGAGAAAATACAACCAAGAAGTTATTACAGCAGGAGGTGAGTCACTTTGGGAAATCCCTTTTGCAGATGGTAGAGGTAGAATGTTGTATAGTTTTGCTGTAAAGCATACAGATAGCGATCAGTTTCATAAAAACGGAGCTAATCGTGGAGGAACTGCAGGACCACTTCCTTTTATTTTCTATGATTACGATAAAGCAGATACTCGTAGAGATGTTACCTGTGTGCCTTATATATATGGTAAGCCTGTAAATGGAATTGCTAAGCAAGAATTGGCAGCATTAAATAAATGGTGTTTTGGAAAATACCGTTATGAATGGATGAAACGTTTAGTTACTTCTACTAATGACGATGGAGTAAACAAGATTTATATGCGATATGCAGAAGTACTTTTAATTGCAGCTGAAACCGCTAATGAATTAGAAGGCCCTGCAGCCGCTGCACCTTACCTAAAAGAAATTCGTAGAAGAGCTTTTACACCAGCTGATCAAGCTCAAAAAGTAGATAATTATGTGAATAATTTAGGTGGTAAAACAGCAATGTTTAATGCTATTGTAGAGGAGAATAAATATGAGTTTACAGGTGAAATGGAACGTAAACAAGCTCTTATTCGTTGGAATTTACTTAAAGTAAAATTAGATGAAGCAAAGCAAAAAATGTTTGATTTACAAAAACATACAGGGGAGTATGCAGATGTGCCTACAACTTTGTATTATAAATATAAAGCAGATAATGTTAGTTTAGAAATTTACGGACTAAATCGTGGAGAAAATGTAAATCCAGGAGCAGATTATACCTCTTTTGCTTGGAATGTACTTACAGATAGCAAGATAAATTCAATTTATAAAGTTGGAATCGATCCAAATACGAGACAATTTTGGCCGATATGGCAAATGATTCTAGAAGGAAGTAACGGGAAATTGTTCAATGATTACGGCTATTAATAGGTACTAAAAACTAATTATAAATTATTATGTTTATGAAAATAAAATATTTACTAAAAGGATTAATAGCCTCATTGTTACTTACTGTTGCTGTTTCTAGCTGTGAAAGTTATAATGAAGGATTGCTAGGCGGAATAGGAGCAATGAGAGAATTTTCTCCTATTGGGATTACAGCGTCTATTAAAAACCAAACATTTGTTGAGCTAAATTGGACAGTAAACGAAAGTGCAGATCATTATGTTGTAGAATTTAGTGCAGATGATCCTGACTTTAAAACTATTTATAAAACTGTAAAAGTTAGTCCTAAAGAATTACCTATCAGAGTACAATTAGAAGGAGAAACGGTTTATTCAATACGATTAAAAGCAGTAAGCACTACAGGATTAGAAGATTCTAAATGGACAATTACTAAAGCAACAACTTTATCAGAACAACTATTTTTAGCTAGTCAAGAGGAAGATATTGAATCAAATAAAGTTACTTTAAGATGGACAGCGAGCAGTAATGTAACTCAAATTGTTGTAAATCCGGGAGCGATTAAACACAATATTACGCCTGAGGAAAAGATAAAAGGAATAGCAGTAATAGGAGGATTGAAAGGAGAAACGCTTTATACAGCAGAGTTGTTTAATGGAGCTAAAAAAAGAGGTTACTTTACTTTTACCACAGGAATCGATATTGGAACTGGAATATTGGTAAAACCAGAAGATGATTTAAGTGCAAAAATTGCCGATGCTGCTCCTGGGGCAGTATTAGTATTGATGCCAGGTGATTACACAGTTTTTAAAGGAACAATAGCTATAAATAAACCGATTACAATTAGAGGTTTATATAGTTTTAAGAAACCGTTGTTGCATGTAAATTTCAATTTAGGCAATGGATCATCAATGTTGAGTTTAATCGATTTAGATTTAAATGGTGATAAATCACTATCAGATCTAGTTAAATATAATGAAGCGAATGTAACTTATGGGCCACTTTTGATAAGCGGATGTGTAATTCATGATTTTGTAAAGTCATTGATTTCTTCAAGTTTAGCGAATACAAAGGTTACTTCTGCAACAGTAGAGAATTCTATTGTCACAAATGTATTAACTACAGGAGGTGATTTTATTGATTTTAGAGTTGCACATATTGGACAGATTACACTTAAAAACAGTACGTTTAATAACTGTGCATCTGGACGTGATTTTATTCGTATCGATAATGCCACTGGATTAACAGGAACAGGCTTAACAACTAATATTTTAATTGATGGTTGTACGATTTACAACAAGTTTATGACACTCTCGAATAGAATGTTATATGTGCGTTTTGTTTCTAACGCAACAACTATTCGAAATACATTATTTGGACAAACAGCTGCGATTTATGCTAATCAAGCAGCAACAGTTGCTCCAACATTTGTAAACAATAATTATTTTAATTCGGGAGCACTTTACGCTACAGCAGCAACTCCTATAAAATTTGATAATTCGACTAGTTATTCAACATTAGATCCTAAGTTTACAAATGCTACAGATGGTGATTTTACTATAGGAAATCAAACAATAAAAGAAAACAATATTGGAGACCCTCGCTGGTTCAAATAAAGTTATCACAATAGATTAAATTTAAATGAGGTGTGCAATTTTTTGCATGCCTCTTTTTTTTAAACTACTTAGTTTATTAGACATTGTTAGACATTCTTAGATTTTTATTGTTGAGTTTACAGTCTCAGTTTACAGTATTCAGTCTCAGTTTTCAGTTTAGCTTTGCGAACCTTGCGAAAATCTTTGCGGACTTTGCGGTTATTTTTCCAGTCTCAGTCTCAGTCTCAGTCTCAGTCTCAGTTTACAGTTTACAGTTTACAGTTTAGCCTTGTGCACCTTGCGAAAACCTTTGCGGACTTTGCGGTTATTTTTCCAGTGTCAGTTTTCCCTTTCTTAGAACCTTAGCGTCTCAGTACCTCAGTGCTTTTGCTACTTAAAAAATGTTATCGATTACTATAATTCTAATTTTTACAAAACTGTAAGGTATTATAATAATTAATTATCAGTTTTTTTATACTTAATGTAATTTTATCCCTGTATATAAACTAAATATGTATTTTTTATTTAATTTTATTTGGCTCATTGAAACAAATTTTATACTTTCGTGTAATCGATTACAAAATTGTTGTTTTTTAATATAATAATTGATGTAGATGATTGTAAATAAGATTATAACATCTTAAATGGTTGCCGTTTTAATGTGATTATAATGTTGGTTTTTTTATATAGAAAATAGGTTCGCTCTATTACAGAAACCAAACGATTGAAAAGAGGGATTGATCGCAAGAAAATAGATTAGGATTATTTACTAAAGAATAGTAAAAGCATACGTTTTATAAATACCTATCAATATAAATAATAGAAGTAAAGTCAATTAGGAGTTAAGAGATATTACCAATTAACCAAACCATTAAAACCAAACTATGAACATTAAACAATTATCAAAGAAAAAAATAAAATACAATCTTGTATTTTTATTTTTCCTGAATTTACTGTTGAGCAACACAATTAATGCTCAATCGACTGTAATAGAAGGGAAAGTGACCGATGCCGCTGGATTATCCCTACCAGGAGTGAATATTTTAGAAAAAGGAACTAAAAATGGAGCCTCGACAGATTTTGAAGGAAGTTTTAAAATAAATGTTAGCAGTAGCAAAGCAATCTTAGTATTTAGTTATCTAGGGTTTCAGAATCAAGAAGTTAGCGTAGCAGGAAAATCAAGAATCAATATAAGTCTTATTGAAGATACTAATTCTCTTAAAGAAGTAGTGGTTGTGGGATACGGAACTGTTAAGAAATCGGATGTTACTGGAGCAGTAAATACATTGACTTCTGCAAAAATAACCGAGAGAAATGTTACCAATCCTATGGAAGCAATTCAAGGAAGTATCGCTGGAGTTCAGGTAACTTCTAACTCTGGACGTATTGGCGATGGTTTTAATGTTATTATCAGAGGAGCAAACTCCATTAATAAAGACGGTTCAAAACCCCTATTTGTGGTAGACGGAGTTCCTACAGATAATATTGACTTTTTAAACCCACAAGACATTGCTAGAATGGATGTGCTTAAAGATGCTTCTTCGGCGGCAATTTATGGTTCAAGAGGAGGAAGCGGTGTTATTATAGTTACCACAAAAAGTGGTACAAATGCTAAGGCAGGAGTTACCGTAACTTTTGATAGCTCTTATGGTAACAAACAAGCAGTAAGATTACCAAGATTGATGAGTCCAGATAAATGGTGGTATTACCATCAATCAGCATTTTTGGCAACTACAATATCGGGTACCAACCCTACATATATGGATATAGATCCAACAGAATTAAATGCAGCAGTTGGACAATCAGGTACAAATGGAGTTTTGTTTAATAGAGTAGCTAATAACCAAAGTTATAACTGGCAAGATGCTGTACTTAAAGGAGGTATGACACAAAATAACTATTTTACAGTTTCTGGTCGTGCTGATAATGGATTGTCTTATAACATAGGTTTAGGTTTGCAAAAAGAAACTGGAGTTATTGATAATGAAGGGATTGATAAATACACTTTTAAAGCAGGTTTGAATCATAAAATAAATGACAAAATTTCATTTGGAGTAAATCTTACTCTTTCAAAAACAGATGAGCAATTAGGAAGTGGTACTGCTATGCAAGAAGCTTTTAGACAAAATCCTTATACTTCGCCATGGGCAATTGATGCACAAGGAAATGAAATAATCGGCACATACGCGCAACAACCGGGTACATTAAGATATCCAAATGGAGTGCTTGGAATAAACAAAACAGGTTCATACAATCCACTTTTAGAAATTGCAAATTCGAGTGATGAAGTAAGCAGATGGACAACTATTGGGAATATATTTGCGGAATATAAAGCGACTAGTTGGTTGTCATTTAAATCGACTTTTTCGGCAGGTAAAACAGATGCAAGAGAAGGTAGATCTTTAGGAGCACAAACTGATTTTGGACTTAAAAACAAAAGTTTAGCATCTGGAGACGTAACCAATATGCAAAATTTTAATTATACGTGGGATAACCAGTTTAATATTAATTATACATTAAAAGACGCACACGTATTTAGTTTCTTAGGACTTCAAAGTTTCTATTCTAATACCACTGAAACATATTTTTCATCTTCAAGAGAAAATCCTTTCGAAACGGGTTTCAATAACCTTCCGTCAGGAGCGCAAAACTCTTATACATTAACTCCATCAGGAGGAACAGCTTTAATTCCGTCAGGCGGATTTATTCCTTTCTCTAAAAACACATTAGAATCATACGCAGCTCGTTTTAATTATGCTTACAAAGGACGTTATTTATTGACAGCTTCAGTAAGATATGATGGTTCTTCGGTTTTGGCTGATGGAAATAAATGGACTGCTTTCCCTTCTGTAGCTTTAGGATGGAATGTTCATGAAGAGGCATTTATGAAAAAACTAAGTTTCATTTCTAATTTTAAATTAAGAGGAAGTGTTGGTTATACAGGAAATGATAATGTATCACCTTATTCAAGTTTAAGTATTTTAAGAGCACCTACTTATTATGATTTTAATGGTGTAGCAGCTAATGGTTTTATTTCTCCAACTTTAGCAAATACAGCGCTTACTTGGGAGAAAACAAAAGAGATAAACATAGGATTAGATTTTGGTTTTTTTAATAACAGAATTTCTGGAAGTGTAGATGTTTATGATCGTTTATCAAAAGATTTGTTATTCCAACAAGCCTTACCATTAGAAATTGGAGTTCCTACAGTTACTTCAAATGTAGGATCTATAAGCAATAAAGGAGTAGAGGTTTCTTTGGTAACTAAGAATATCCAAACTAAAGATGTGTCTTGGGAAACTAGTTTTACTTTTACTAAAAACGTAAATGAATTAGTTTCTATTTACGGACAAGACAAAGTGGATGATGTTGGGAATAATTTATTTATCGGAGAAAATGTCCATTCTTATTATAACTATGTTTTTGATGGGGTATGGCAAGAAAACGATAGAGCTTTGGCATTATCCTACGGTCAAAAACCAGGAGAAGCAAGAGTAAAAGACTTAAACAATGATGGTAAAATTGATGCCAATAACGATAGAGCTATTTTAGGAAACTATGATCCTAAATGGTCAGGAAGTTTCTCGACTACATTGCGAGTTAAACAATTTGATGTATCAATGTCTTTAATCACTAATCAAGGAATGACTGTATTTAGTGGTTTCCATGACAACTTTGCTGATGTTACAGATAGAGGACGTCAAAAGTTAGATTTAGGCAATTGGTATGTTCCTGAAAATGGAGCTGGAATTCCTGCACAATATTCAAACACAAATCCATTACCAAGAGGAGCTGGAGTTTATTATGATACAAACAATGTTGCTTTCTATAAAGACGCTTCATTTGTTAAAATTCAAAATATAGCCTTTGGATACAGTTTGAATGATGAGTTACTAAATAAACTAAAACTAAAAAGCATGCGCTTGTATGTAAATGTGTTGAATCCGTTTGTGTTTACACATTATGAAGGATACGATCCAGAATGGGCTACTGCTGGATTAGCAGTTAACCGTGTATCAACAATGACTGTTCAAATGGGATTAAGTTTAAAATTTTAAATTAAAAAAAATGAAAAAAATAATAGTAATTATAGGGATACTGGTAACGACGCTAAATTCTTGCTCTGATTATATCGATGAAGATAATCGTTCCTATGGTTCTGCAGAAAAATATTTTATTACTGCAACTGGATTTGAATCATTGGTTAATACAAACTATGCAATGCTAAAAGATGTTTATGGAGGAGATCCATGGTTGTTTGAAGCAGGTACAGATATGTATTCTGAAGGAAGAAATCAAGAACCAGAAGGATTAAGTAAATATTTAACACTGTCCTCATCATCGGCAGGAGTAGATCAATTGTACAGAACTTGTTACGCTGCTATTCAGCAGGCAAATAAAGGATTGTTTTATGCTGGTATTACCGAAAAATCTAGCACATTAGATACAAGAATAGGAGAACTAAAGTTTTTAAGAGCTAATGCCTATTTTCTTTTAGTTCAAACTTATGGAGGTGTTCCAGTTGTCTTAGAAAATTTTAATACTGCAGTTACATCATTTGATAGAAATACGGCTGAAGAGGTATATACACAAATCTTGAAAGATCTCAATGAAGCACTTCCTGCTGTTAGTACAACATCATATACAGGAAGAGTTAATAAAAGAGCGGTTCAAAATTTACAAGCAAAAGTATATCTAACAAGAGGGTACGAAACCTTTGGTGCTGCAACAGACTTTACAACAGCAGCAGCTTTAGCAGATCAGGTAATTAATGGTCAGGCACTAGCAGTAACATTTGATAATGTTGTAAAACCAGGAAACGAAATGAATGCAGAAACTATCTTCTCTGTTCAATTTTCAGTTGCTTCAAATGCTACAGGAACTACTTCTTTAGGAAGTTCACAAAACTATTGGTTTAGCTCTTACTTAGGTGCAGCAGCAGCAGGGAATCCTTATCCAAATAGAAGTTACACACTTTGTCCGACTGTTTATGCTTTATCATTATATGAAAAAGGGGATAAACGTTGGGAAGGTACTTTTATGAATGAAATTTATGCTAAGTACTATGATTATTATAATGTAGCTGATAAAACAGCATTAAAAATTACTCATTTTTATGAGCCTAGATGGTTTACGCCAGCCGACAAAACAGCTTGGAATACAGCAAACGCTTCAAGAAAAAACACTGGTTTTGTATATCACGATTGGGGAACTTATTCTTCATCGGCTGCCGCTGGAGGAGATTACAATCTAATTCCAGTTCGTAAGTTTGATGATCCTTTAGCACCATACAGTGGAGCAACAAGTGCAAACTACAATACAACACCTGTAACACCTGCAACTAACAGAAGTAGTACACGTGATTTTATTATAGCAAGACTTGGTGAAACGTATTTAATTGCAGCCGAAGCGTATTATAAAGCAGGTAATTCAGGATCGGCTTTAGCACGTTTAAACGAGGTAAGAAGAAGAGCTGGAGGAGGAACAGCAGGAGTAATTCCTGTATTGACTTCAGTTGATATTAATACAATATTAGACGAAAGAGGAAGAGAATTATTAGGAGAATACCATCGTTGGTTTGACTTAAAACGTACTGGTACATTAGTAGAAAGAACAGTTTTACATAATCCTAAAATCACAAATGCAGGAGTATTTAATGGACAAAATGGTGCTCTTAAAATTTTAAGACCAATACCACAAGCCGCGCTAGATTTAAATAGAAATAAAGATTTCCCTCAGAATCCAGCCTATTAAAAAGAGTTAGTAATTTGATAGTTTTTTGGAATTATTATTTTTTGAGTTAGTTAAAGAGGAGTTTGTTTACGAGTCAAACTCCTCTCTTAACTAAATATTATTTTATAGATGAAAAGGATTTTTCTTTTTTTATTGGTTTTCACTAAAGTTATTGATGTACAAAGTCAATATAACATAGATACATCATATACTATAAAAAGTACTTATGCAAAGTTGATTAACCGTTACCCAACTATTACAATTGCAGTCCCGCAAAAGGATAAAGATGTCAAAGAAGTCTATAATATTATCTATAATCAAGAGAAAAACAGAATATTACATTTAGATGCATTTATCAATAAAAAACAAAAAATAAATCCATCTGTTATCATGATTCATGGTGGAGGATGGAGATCAGGAAATAAAAATCAGATGCATGCTCTAGGGCAAGAAATTGCTTCAAAAGGTTATTCTAGTTTTGCAATAGAATACAGATTATCGCTTGAAGCCAAATATCCTCAGGCAATTTTTGATGTAAAAAATGCGATTAAATTTATAAAAGATAATGCGAAAAGATTTCACGTTGATCCAAACAAAATTGTTATTTTAGGATGCTCTTCAGGAGGTCAAATGGCAGCCTTGATTGGTACAACAAATGGAGATTTGACTTTAGAAGATACTTTAAATAAAAGTAAATCAACCGCTAATGTAAATGCGATTATCAATATAGATGGAATTTTAGCTTTTAAACATCCTGAATCTGAAGAAGGAGAAATGGCCGGTTTTTGGTTAAATGGTACTTATGAATTGAATCCTATAAATTGGGAAAATGCTTCGGCTCTAACACATACCAATAAAAACACACCTCCAATACTATTTATCAATAGTAGTTTGGATCGATTTCATGCAGGGAGAGATGATATGATTGCCATTTTAAATAAAAATAAAACATACAATGAGGTAAAAACAATTCAAAATTCGCCCCATTCCTTTTGGTTCTTTAATCCTTGGTTTGAAGAAACAACAAAATACATAACACAATTTTTAGCTACAATATTTAAATAAATTAGAATAAAATGAAAACAATAATTACAGTATCAGCAGCATTAATTTTAGGATTTACGAGTTGTAAGGCACAAAATAAATATGACATTAAAACAGCCAAAACGTATGCCGAAATATCAGTGAAAACAGATGGAAAATGGGAAGGGCGTAAGTATATTGGAGGAACTGTTTTTAAAAATGTAGATAAACTAAAATTAGCTCCAGAGCATACTGATCATTCATTTGATATACGCTATGAAGGACCAGGATGGGAAAGTAATAGAATTGGATACCGTTTATATTTAGATTGGAGAAACGCCATTGATATTTTTGGTAAGAAAACATCAGAAATGATTTTGCCAAAAGTAGGTCAAGACAATTTTGATTCTTATCATGAAATGAGTGATTGGGGATCAGATATTTTAAAAGCAGGAAAAGGAATTGGAATTGGTTCGATAGACCGTTATTTAGATGGCAAAAAACTACATTTTTATGAAGTTGATTCAACTATAGCTTATGTAGAGAATAAGCTAAATCAATCAAATGTAAAAGTGAACTATTTTGGATGGAAAACTGCTTCAGACAAAATTGATTTCACCTCTCTATTAACAATTAAACCAGATCAATTATATACAGAACATACGATAAAGCCTTCAAAAGAAATTAAAGGAATTTGTACTGGAATTGTCAAGCAAAAAAATACTGAATTGCTTAAAAAAGAAAGCAAAAATAAAAAGTGGGCTTATCTTGCAACTTATGGTACACAATCATTAGTACCAGACAAATTAGGGATGGCAATTTTTTATGAAACAAGTACAATTGATAATATAGCCGATACAGATTTAGATTATTTATTGGTTTTTAAACCTACTACAAAAACAACTTCTTTCTATTTCTTAGGCGCTTGGGAACAAGAAAAAGACGGTATTAAAACAAAAGAAGAATTTGTAAAATATCTAGACGAAAAACTAGAAGTATTGAATAAAAAAGGAAAAATGTAATGATTGATGGTTCTGAACAGCTCTAATAAAGAGTTGCATAAATAAAAACATAAAGTATATTTTAAAATGGAAAATACAATAAAACGAAATTATTTAGGATCAATAGTATTGGTTTGTGTTATGACATTAATGAGTTGTAAAACGATATCACAAGAGCCAACAAAAACTGCAGTTGTGATTTCTAAAGATCTAAAATGGTCAGAAAAAATGGCTTTGTCAATCATGAAACGCCATCCCGAATCTTATATGATAGACGATGTAAAAGAACCAAAATGGGATTATGTGCATGGCTTAGTTTTAACATCTTTTGAAGAATTATATAAAAAAACAGGCGATGTTAAATATTACGATTACATAAAAAAATACGTTGATGCTTTGGTTCAAGAAGATGGTAGCATTAAAAGCTATAAATTTGAAACTTATAACATCGATATGGTTACGGCAGGTCGCTTGTTGTTTAATTTATATGATAAAACAAAAGATCAAAAATACCTAAAAGCACTAGAGTTATTAAGAAAACAAATCAAAGAACAACCAAGAACCGCAAGCGGGGGATTTTGGCACAAAAAAATATATCCAGATCAAATGTGGTTGGATGGATTATATATGGGAGAACCATTTTATGCACAATACACAACTCAATTTGAAAATGGGGCAGAATTGGATGATATTGCAAAACAATTTGAATTAATTCAGAAGAATGATTTTGATAAAAAAACAGGATTACTTTTTCATGCTTGGGATGAAAGTAAAAAAATGCCCTGGGCAAATCCAGAAACAGGAACCTCTCCAAATTTTTGGTCTCGTTCATTAGGTTGGTACGCAATGGCTTTGGTAGATGTCTTGGATTATTTTCCTAAAGACCACCCAAAGCAAAAAGAATTAGTTGCTTATTTGAATCAACTGTCTGAAGCATTGGTGAAGTTCCAAGATAAAAAAACAGGACTTTGGTATCAAGTTACTGATATGGGCGATAAAAAAGGAAATTATTTAGAGTCATCAGGATCATCTATGTTTGCATATGCTTTTGCAAAAGGAGCGAATAAAGGATATTTGCCAAAAAAATATAAAGACATCGCTAATAAAGCTTTTGATGGATTAACTAAACAATTGATTAAAGTAAATCCTGACGGAGAAATTACGATAACTCAAGCTTGTGCAGTTGCAGGATTAGGTGGTAAACCATATCGCGACGGTTCATACGAATATTATATAAACGAAAGAAAAAAAGACAATGATCCTAAAGCTACAGGTCCGTTTATCTTGGCGGCATTAGAATTAAATAGATAAAAATGAAATTCATAAAATCCATAATATTAAATCTTATTCTACTCGCTGGTAGTAGTTTAATGTTGCATGCTCAGAGTAATTATAAAAGTTGGAGTGATATTATTCGCAAGAGCGATGCTTCTTGGTTTGCCACTCCCGAAGCTCAAATTATAGCCGAAAATGTGTTGTTATACCAACGTAATATTGGTGGATGGCCAAAGAATATCGAAATGCAAAAACCGCTTTCAGATACAGAAAAACAAAGTTTAATTGCACTAAAAAGTGATCTGCACGATATCACAACCGACAATGGAGCTACTTATCAAGAAATGCTTTTCCTTGCAAAAATGTATAAACAAAAGCCAGACGAAAGGTATAACAAAGCCTTTCTTTCTGGACTTGATTATTTGTTAGAAGCACAATATGACAACGGTGGTTGGCCACAATTTTACCCTCTTAAAAAAGGATATTATACCCATATTACTTACAATGATGATTCGATGTTTCACATCTTAACGATACTGAAACAAATCGCAGAAACTTCAGATTATTACGGTATTCCTATTCCCAAAGAGTATGTTACTAAAGCTAAAGTTGCATTTGATAAAGGAATAACTTGCATCATAAAAACACAGTACAAACAAAATGGGGTTTTAACAGCTTGGTGCGCACAGCATGACGAAAATACTTTGGCACCAGCCAAAGCAAGAGCTTATGAATTGCCTTCTTTAAGCGGAAAAGAATCTGCTAAAATTACATTGTTATTGATGACAATCGATAATCCATCACCAGAAGTAATTACAGCAGTAAAAAGTGCCTATGCATGGTTTGAAAAAACTAAAATCACGAATCTTGAAGAAAAGCGTATTCTTAACGATGCAGGAAAGATCATTGATAAGAAAATGATTGTTACTCAAAATGCGGCACCAATTTGGGCAAGATTCATGGAATTAGACAGTAATGAACCTTTTTTTTGTGACAGAGATGGCGTTAAAAAGAAAACTCTAGACGAAATAGGAGCAGAACGTAAAAACGGTTACTCTTGGTACTCCGATGAACCAAAAGAGGTTTTAAAAAAATATCCGAGTTGGGAAAAAAAATACGCTTTTGAAAAAAGCGAAAAAAAAAAGCTGAAAATATAAATAGTTTCACTGTAGCCCAAGATGGATCAGGAGATTTTAAGCTAATTCAGGATGCAATAAATGCAGCAAAAGCATTTCCTTATGAAACAGTAACAATATATATTAAAAACGGAATTTATCATGAGAAAGTTAGAATCCCAGAATTTAATGATCGTATTGCTCTAGTTGGAGAGAATAAAGAAAAGACAATTATTACCTATGATGATTATTTTGATAAAATCAATTTAGGTAGAAACAGTACTTTTTACACCTATACAATGTTAGTAGAAGCAAATGATTTTTCGGCTACTAATTTAACGATTCAAAATGCCTCAGGTGATATCGGTCAAGCTGTAGCTTTATCGATTATGGGAGACAGAGCCTATATTTTTAACTGTAATATATTAGGAAATCAAGATACATTATATGCTTCTGGAAACAACTCAAGACAATATTTTAAAGATTGCTATATAGAAGGTACAACTGATTTTATTTTTGGAAAAGCAACAGTTCTATTCGAGAATTGCCAAATTCATAGTTTAAAGAATTCTTATATAACAGCTGCATCAACACCAGAAGGAAAAGAATTTGGATTTGTTTTTAAAAACTGTACCCTTACAGCAGATAAAAATGCAACACAAGTATATCTAGGGAGACCATGGCGTATTTATGCTAAAACTGTATTTATAGAGTGCAAAATGGGAAATCATATTCTACCCCAAGGTTGGGAAAACTGGTCGAAACCCGAAGCAGAAAAAAAAGCTTTTTATGCCGAATACAATTGTAGTGGAGAAGGATTTAAACCCGAGAAAAGAGTCACATGGTCACATCAACTAAGTAAAAAAGAAGCTAAAAAATATACATTCAAGAATATACTTGGTTTTTAGATTTAGAGAGGTTCAAAGTTGCAGAGGTTCAGAGCAACAAAGGTTTTAAAAAAGGTACTGAGGTACTGAGGTGCTAAGGTTCTAAGTTGTTAAGGCTCAAAGGTTCAGAGGTATTGAGGTTTTAAGAAAAAAAACTAAGACTAGAGAAACAAGATGCTAGATTCAAGACCGTAAACCGAGTCCGCAAACTGAGACTGAAAACTGAGACTGAAAACTGAGACTGAAAACTGAACACTGCGACTGAAAACTGCGACCGCAAACTAAAAAATCTAAGAATGTCTAAAAATCTAAGCAATCTAAGCAATCTAAAAAAAAAATGAAATACAAGATATTATTCCTTCTATTAATCTCACTGAATTGTTTTGCGCAAGCAGTCGATTATCCAACAGCTAAAGTCGATTCAATTGTTAACAGAATTAAGCTACCAGTTATTCCAACTTACCAAATTAATGTAGTCACTCTTGGAGCCAAAGGAGATTCTGTGAGCGATAGTAAACCCGCTTTTGATAAAGCAATGGCACTATGTAAAAAGAATAAAGGAGGTACAATTATAGTTCCCAAAGGCGTTTACAAACTCAATGGACCAATTCACTTTGTTAGTAATGTAAAACTATTGATAGAGAAAGATGCTAAAATAAAATTCAGCGATAATCCAAACCATTATTTACCAATGGTATTGACAAGCTGGGAGGGAACAATGTTATATAATTACAGTCCGCTTGTGTATGCTTACAATTGTACAGATATTGCAATAACAGGCGAAGGAACAATCGACGGAGAAGGAGGGAAAACATGGAAAAGTTTCAAAGTAAAAGAAGGAGCAGGAAAGAAACGAAGCCGTGAAATGAATCATAATAATGTACCATTAAAAGATCGAAAATTTGGAGATGGATATTTTTTAAGACCACAAATGATACAGTTTTTTAATTGCAAAAATATTTTAGTTGAGAAGATAAGAATTGAAAATTCTCCATTTTGGTGTTTACATTTATTGAAATCCGAAAGTATTACAGTTAGAGATATAACGTATAAATCTTTAAATCATAACAATGACGGAATAGATCCTGAGTATGCAAAAGATGTTTTAATTGAACGAGTTACATTTAATAACGGTGATGATAATATAGCTATTAAAGCAGGTAGAGACCATGAAGGAAGAGCTAACAGTACCACGCCAAGTGAAAATATTGTAATTAGAAATTGTAGTTTTAAAGGCCTCCACGGAGTAGTTTTAGGAAGCGAAATGTCGGCAGGAATTAAAAATATTTATGTTGAGAATTGCAAAACGGTTGGTTACTTAAAAAGAGGCATTTATTTAAAAACAAATGCCGACCGTGGTGGATATATAAAAGATGTTTTTGTTAAAAATATTCAGTTAGATGAAGTTGAGGATTGTTTTTACATCACAGCCAATTATCATGGAGAAGGTAGCGGTTACCCATCAGAAATATCAAATGTTTTATTCTCAAATATCACCTGCAATAAAGCAACCGGAACTGGAATTGCTATTCAGGGATTTCCAGAGAAAAAAGTTCGGAATATTTCATTGAATAACATCGAAATCAAATCGGCAAAGAATGCAATTTCAAATAGCAATGCAGAAAATGTCACAATGAGCGAAATTTATATCGGAGAAAAAGCAACAGTGCCCACGGCAGTTTCTAAGAATTAGGATTTTTTTTAAAGGTACTGAGGTACTGAGGTACTGAGGTTCAAAGAGACAAAGGCTCAAAGGTTTTGAAAAAAGGTACAGAGTTGCTAAGGTTCTAAGGTTGTGAACACTGAGACTGTGACCGCAAACTAAGACTGTAAACTGTGACTGTAAACTGTGACTGTAAACTGTAACCGCAAACTAAGACTAACCCCAATCTTGTCTCCCTGACGAAGGAAGGGCCTCATCAAGAAGCTCCACAATCGGGAGAAAGGTTTAAAAAGGCACTGAGGCACTAAGAAAATAAGACTAGAGAAGCAAGAAGCAAGACTCAGACTGAACACTGAAAACTGAGTCTCAAAACTGCGACTGCAAACTAAGAAGTCTAAGTAGTCTAATAATCTAATAAATCTAAAATGAAATATTATCTATTAATCGTATTCTTAATAAGCCTTAGTGTGACAGCACAAAAAGCGACATTATATTGCATTGGTGATTCTACAATGGCGAATAAAAAAGATTCGGAACGAAATCCAGAGCATGGTTGGTGTCAAGTATTGCAACCTTTTTTTAATCAAAATATAGTAGTTGATAACAGAGCGGTTAATGGGAGAAGTACAAAAAGTTTTATAGCAGAAAAACGCTGGGATACGATATATAAACTACTTAAAAAAGGAGATTATGTATTTATCCAATTTGGACATAATGATGCAAAAATTGCAGACTCTTTGCGCTATACAAACCCGCATACAGCATATCGCCATAATTTGATTCGTTTTGTGACTCAAAGTAGAGAAAAAGGAGCAATTCCGATTTTGTTTTCATCAATTGCTAGAAGAAATTTTAACGAACAAGGAGTTTTAATTGAGACACACGGAGATTATCCGTTGGAAGCAAGATTAGTTGCTCAGGAATTAAAGGTTCCATTTATCGACTTAGAATATCATACCGAATTATTAGAGCAGTCTTATGGACCAGAGCAATCTAAAAAGCTTCATTTGCATTATAAAGTAGGGGAGATTGCCTTTTATCCGGATGGTAAAAATGACGATACGCATCTTTCATTATTAGGAGCAACAGAAGTAGCAAAATTAGCTGTTAAACAAATTAGACTTTCTGATAATAGGTTGCTTAAAAAACTTAAAAACGAGCTAAAAAATAAAGCAGAAGATTAAATATTTACTCCAAAAATATACCCAACCAGAGCAGATATACCCATTGCAAAAGTTCCCCAAACAGAAATTCTTATAACAGCTTTTATAGTGCTAGAACCACCAGCTTTAGCAGCTAACGCACCAGAAAGAGCGAGGAAAATAATGGCAAAAGCATATTGAAATAGTACAATATCTTTAAGAGGAGCAAAAATTGAAACAAGGAGAGGAAGAATTCCACCAGAAATAAATGATGCTGCAGAAGCAAAAGCGGCTTGTAATGGTTTTGCCTGAGTAATTTCGTTAATACCCAATTCATCTCTAGCATGAGATTCTAAAGCGTTATGAGCAGTTAATTGCACGGCAACTTCTTTGGCAAGCTCGGGAGTTAGTCCTCTATTTTCGTAGATTTCAGCTAACTCAATTAACTCTAATTCAGGCACAGTTTCTAACGCAATACGTTCTCTTTCTAGGTCAGCAGTTTCAATATCAGATTGGGAGCTTACAGAAACATATTCGCCAGCAGCCATAGATAAAGCACCAGCCACCAAACCAGCTAGAGTTGCTAAAATAATAGGTTCACGAGTAGCGCTTGCGGCAGCAATACCAATAGCGAGACTAGTAGTCGATAAAATCCCATCATTAGCACCAAGGACAGCTGCACGAACCCAGCCACTTCTGTTTATATAATGCTGTTCCTTTTCCATACTATTCAGTTATTTTAGGAAGCGTTTTGATGTATTCTTCTTGGATTTTTTGAACACCACCAAAACTATCTTTTAAAGCATTTTTTACTTGTAAATGTGTCTTGTTTCCAAAAGCTTTTTTCCAATCATTAAAATCAAAAATATGTATTTCTTTTGCGTAAATATTTGTAACAAAGGTAATTCTGGATATAGAATATTTGTGTGATTTTAGTTCATGTGATATTTGGCGGTTAGGTACAACAATAAGAATGGTTTCCCATTGCAAGTATTCTTTTGGAATATCTTTGCGTTTATTTAGACCTATTGAATCAAAAAAAAGCTTGATTTTTTCATCATTAAGCTTATTGATTTTACTATCTATTGCAGCGAGTCCTTTCCTTAATAAGACTTCATTTTCAATAGCACTCATGGTATTTTTTTTATATTTTAAAGAATAAAATTAATATTAAATAACGGTAAAGTCTTCGGTTAGATGGTTAGATTGGTTCTAAATTTTGAGTGTTGTCAATTTTGCTTGATTTAAAGGGGGTTACAGTATTTTTGATTTATGTAAAAATCAGCAAAACTGTCATTTTGACATTTATTGTTATTTAATATTAATTGTTTTTATGACAATAATTCATTTATTTGGGATAAAAACAACTCTTTTACGATTTGGTATTTATTTTGTTATATACAAGATGTTGAATGAAATTTTAATGATTATTAAACTAATTGTATAACTATTAAAACTAAATCATCATGTTAAGTATCAGAAAAAACGAAAATAATTCACAAGCATTCCCATCATTATTAGATGATATTTTTGGACGTGAACTTTTTAACTGGGAAAACAATAATTTTTCGGCTACAAGTACAACACTACCATCAGTAAATATTAAAGAATCTGATGATAAATTTGAGGTAGAACTTGCCGCTCCAGGAATGGATAAAAATGATTTTAAGGTTACTTTAAATGATAGTTTATTGACAATTTCATCAAGTAAAAAAGATGAAAAAGAAACTGTTGAAGATAACTTTACTCGTAGAGAATTTAGTTATCAATCATTCCAACGTAGTTTCAAATTACCAAACAACGTTGTTGATGAAGAAAATATAAAAGCAAATTACGATAACGGTCTTTTACATCTTGTTATTCCTAAAAAGGAAGAAGCAAAGGAAAATAAAGAGCCGCGAGTAATTGAAATTAGTTAATTCTAAATTCGGTTACTTATATTTAATTACATTTAGTTTTTTTGATAAGGGTTGTCTCAATATGAGGCAGCCCTTATTTTTTCAATACATAAGAGTTTATATTTATTTAATTAGGTATGTTGTAATTATTTGATCGTAAATAGATTGCGTTCTTTTAATTTAATTCACTAAATTTAAGGATTCCTATATTTTAGAGTTTTTTATTATAGAATAAAAAAAGATCAATTTAATTAATACTTTTTTACTATGAATTATATCCCTTTAATCGGCAGAATCCTGTTTAGTATAATTTTCATGTATTCGTCAATCGCAAATTTTTCAGATTATTATATTTATGAAGCGACGGCAAAAGGAATACCATCTTCTTATATTTTAGTGCCTTTGGTTGGTGTTTTTGAATTGTTAGGTGGATTAAGTATTTTAACTGGATTCATGGCTAAATGGGGAGCATGGGTAATAATTTTTATTCTTTTACCCGTAACATTAATTATGCATGATTTTTGGAATGTCGAAGATCCAGTTCGGCATCAATATGTTTTTATGACTTTTATGAGAAACATATCAATTATTGGTGCTGCATTAATGATTTCTTATTTTGGTGCTGGACCCTATAGTTTTGATGAATGTAAAGAGAGATTGTCCTAATACCTTCGTTTGATATAAAAAAAAGCAAGATTGAAATTACGTCTTGCTTTTTTTGCTTGTGTTCTTAGTAGGTGGCAAGTTGTCTTTACGTTCTCCTATTTGTTGGCTCCACATAGCATAATTTAATGCTTTATTATGACAAGTTCATCATGAGTTCCTTGTTCAATAACTTTTCCAAATATAAATTAGGATTGTAAAGAGAAAGAATTAGCGCTATACCAGCAAAGATTAATCCAATGAAAATGAACTACTTATGTGGTTTGAGATATTTTCAGAATAAAATATATTACTTTCTGATTTTGTTTGTTTTAGGTCAAGTTTATGATACAGAAATGAGTTCAATTTGAACAGAATAGTTATTACTTTGGTATTTGTTTTTTTTAAATTATCTAAACCAGTAGGCACTAATAGGATTGTTTGCTTTAAGTATATATTTTTGTTTTTATATAAAATTTAAGTAGTTGTAACGCTGTTTTTTGATAAAAACAGAAACTTCTTAGTATTTAAAATTATAAATCTGTAACAATTAACCAGTAAACTATACTAATCAGTAAATAATAATGAATGAGATTTTAATTCAAAATACAACACTTTTTTTTAAAGAAAAATTTGGTAATGAACCACAAAAAATAGTTCTTTCACCAGGAAGAATTAATTTAATTGGTGAGCATATTGATTATAATGATGGATATGTTTTACCTGCGGCTATTGATAAAATTATTTGTTTTGCTTTTGAAAAAAGTAATTCCCAGAAATCAAAAATATATGCAATAGATCTAAATGATGAATTTGAATTAGATTTAACAAAAGAAATTGCATTGAGTGATATTGTATGGACAAATTATATTTTGGGAGTTGTAAAACAGCTTCAGGATAATGGTTTTTCTATAGAAGGATTTAATTGTGTTTTTAGTAGCAATATTCCAGTTGGTTCAGGATTATCATCTTCGGCAGCATTAGAGTGCGGGATGATTTTTGGTATAAAAGAACTTTTAAAGCTTACTATAAACAAGATTGATATTGCATTATTAGGGCAAAAAGCAGAACATTGGGTTGGAATTAATTGTGGTATTATGGATCAATTTTCAAGTGTCCATGGTCTTGAAAATAAAGTAATCAAATTAGATTGTAAAACATTAGAATTTGAATACCACGAAGCAAATTTCAATGATTATGCCTTGGTGTTATTTGACAGTAATGTGAAACATTCACTTTTTACATCTGAATACAATACACGTCGAGAAGAATGTGAAAAAGGATTGTCGATAATTAAAAATAGCTTTCCCGAAATAAAGAGTTTTAGGGATTGCAGTGAAGTTCAATTATTGAGTATTCGAGACAAAATGGATGAAATTGTTTTCAAAAGAGTGCATTATGTCATAAAAGAAATTAATCGTGTTGCGCAAGCTTGCGATGCTCTTGATAATGGAAATATTGAACTTTTAGGACAGCTATTATTTGATACTCATCAAGGCTTATCTGTTGATTATGAGGTGAGTTGCGATGAATTAGATATGCTGGTTGCAACTGCAAAAGAGGATGATGCGATAATAGGATCAAGATTAATGGGCGGTGGTTTTGGAGGGTGCACTATCAATTTAATTAAAAAAGGACAAGAAAATCAGGTTAAAAACAAGTTTTCGTCCCTTTATTTAGATATATTTGGGATTGAATTAAAATTTTACGACGTAAAAATAGGAAACGGAACAACACTTTACAACTTAGATAAATAAATGAGAAACTTTAACATTAATGAAGACCCCCACAGAAGGTATAATCCATTATTAAATGAATGGGTACTTGTTTCCCCTCATAGAGAAAAACGTCCTTGGCAAGGACAAAATGAACTAGTTGTCGCAGAACCTTTACCAAAACACGACACAACTTGCTATTTGTGTCCAGATAATGTGAGAGCTAACGGAATAAAAAATCCTAAATACGAAGGTAGTTTTGTTTTCGATAATGATTTTGCTGCAATGAAGCAAGATGAAATCATATATGAAGAAGATATCAAATATACTTTTTTCCTAGCGAAACCTGAAAGAGGAATTTCACGTGTGGTTTGTTTCTCACCAAGACATGATCTTACATTGCCAGAAATGGAAATTAAAGACATCGAAAATATTGTTAAAACTTGGCAAAAAGAATATGCTGATTTAGGTGCAATTAAATACATCAATTATGTTCAAATTTTCGAAAATAAAGGAAGTGCTATGGGATGTAGTAATCCTCATCCGCATGGACAAATTTGGGCACAAGAATCATTGCCAACTCAAGTAGAAAAAACACAAAATAGCCTCAAAAATTATTTTGATAAATATGACAATACGCTTTTAGCAGATTACCTTAAAGCCGAATTAAAAAAAGAAACTCGTATTGTTATTGAAAATGATCATTTTGTAGCCTTAGTTCCTTTTTGGGCTGTATGGCCTTATGAAACTATGATTATAAGTAAGAGAACTTTTGCAAGAATAACTGATTTTACGGAAGAAGAATCTGTTGCGTTTGCAACTATATTAAAACAGTTAACTGTTAAATACGATAATCTTTTCGGTACCTCTTTCCCATATTCATCAGGAATTCATCAAGCTCCTACAGATGGGGCCGAACACCCAGAATGGCATTTTCACATGCATTTTTATCCACCATTATTACGATCAGCTTCGGTTAAGAAATTCATGGTTGGTTACGAAATGCTAGGAGAAGCACAAAGAGACTTAACTCCTGAAAAAAGCGCTGCCCATTTAAGAGAACAATCGAACATTCATTATAAAATGGAATCTTAGATTTAAAATTATAAGCGATTTAGCATTTGTTTTTATTTGTCTTTACCCATTAGATAAATGAAACATATATAAGTTCACAAATTAAGAAAAAGGAAGTTTATGCTTCCTTTTTTTGTTTTTTTACCCTATTTTTACTTAAATAGTATTAATTATCAATTTGTTTAGCAATAAAACTTAAAATTATGTGCTAAATAAGTTGAGCGTCATTTAAATAAAAAGATATGAAAATAGGATTAATAGGATTTGGAAAAACAGGAAAATCAGTCGCTTCAGTATTACTAGAAAACAAGGCTTTTTGTTTAGAATGGGTTTTAAGACAAAGTACAGTACTTGAGCACCGATCTGTTCCAGAATTTTTTGGAGTTCCATCAGACGAACCAGGATTAATATATTCAAGCTCAAAAACTACTATGGAGGAGCTATTAGACAAACATCCCGTAGATATTATAATTGACTTTTCTTCGAGTTTAGGTATTCATACTTATGGCGAAATTGCAGCACAAAGAGGAATTAAAATTATATCTGCTATATCACATTACACAGAAAAAGAGTTAAACCTTCTAAAAAAATTGGCCATTAAAACAACCGTATTTTGGTCTCCAAATATTACGTTGGGGGTAAACTTTTTATTATTCGCTGCTAAGTTTTTAAAGAAAATTGCTCCTTGGGTGGATATTGAAGTAAATGAAGAACACTTTAAATTAAAACAAGGAACATCTGGTACAGCTATTAAAATCGCAGAAGCGCTAGATGTTGAAAAAGATAATATAAATTCAGTTAGGGCAGGAGGTATCGTAGGGAAGCATGAAGTAATATTTGGGTTTCCATATCAAACTGTACGGCTTATTCATGAATCAATTTCAAGAGAAGCATTTGGAACAGGTGTTGTTTTTGTAGCTGAAAATTTAGAAAATAAAGAAATCGGATTGTATAATTTTGAAGATCTTTTAGCTCCATATTTTCAAGTAGATAATTAATTTACTTCTATAAAATAGTTCCATAGAAATATTGATTCAAATTGATATTTCTATGGAATTAAACAAACTTCACAGTAACCAGTACTTCTATCTAAGATTATTTTGTTCCCACCTTATCAATTGGTCTTAAACGTAATGCACTCCAAGTTTCATTTATAGAAATTGCAGTCACAGTTTTTAATCCAAATTCTGCAGCTGTTACACGAATTGTATCTCGGTTTATGTCAGTTTTAATTTTTGAAGTCCCTTTTGGATACGCAAACCATAAAACACTATCAGATTCAATATTTTCTAAATCATGCTTGAGGAAATTTAAAAACTCCTCGTTGTTATTGATGAAAATTAATGTATTTGTACTTTTCGTATTTTTTCCAAAAGCAGTTTTCAAGCCGAGTACAATAAAAGAATCCCTAATTTCTTTTGGAGCATTAAGTACAGTTCCGATGTCCTTAAACCTTAGTTTTTTGATAACGTCTTGCATTGTTTATACATTAGTTGGTTTTAAAGCTAATGTATGTATTTTTTTATTTGTTGTTAATTTAATTTTAGACATTCTATTGAATAAAAAAACGCTGGCAAATAATTACTTTTCGATAGTTCGGAGCGCCTTTTTAATGATGTAAGTTGTTTCTTTTGTGGGACTAATTTCTTTCCATTTTTTACAAATTTCAATTACAAATTCAGGATTAGTCTTGCTCGCATCATTTAGCCAGTTCCCAACACTATCTTGTACATATTTTGTACTATCTGATTTTAGGTTTTCTAAGATAACTAAGCCTAATTCAGGATTTTGTTTTAATACTTCGAGATGTTCACACCAAACTCCTCTTGGTCTTGTGGATTCACTCGCAAAGCGTCTGATGTTTTCATCAGAATGTTTTGTCCATTGCGATAAAATAGCCAAGCTTTCGGTTAAGTTTTTAGCAATAGAAGGTCTTACAGCAAGCCAGCAGATTTCTCTAACACCAAAATGTTTATCAGCAGAAAAAGGTTGAATTTGGGCTAACTTTTCAGTAATTGATAGTTCCTCATTTTTTCCGATTATATAGGTTGCCCAGCATCTAACTAAATCAGATTTATGAGTGGAAAGTATAGAAAATAGTTCGTTATCATTTTCCATTTTAGCCAATCTAAAAAGACTAGTTCCAATAGATTCATTTATAGCATTGACAGTTTGCTTTTTTAACGCTTCAATATTTGTAATAATTGGTTCAAAATACTTAGAACGATTGGTTTGTTGAAGAACGTTTTTAAGTAATAGTTTTTGATCAATAGCTAACCATTCTACTAAATTGGCAGTTTCAATTTCTCCTTTATTTAATTTTTCTAAAATATCGACAGTTATGTCTTTAGTTGAGCGTGAACCTTTGCGTTTTATTTCTGTCATAATAATTTATAAATTCTACAATGGAATGTAGATTAGCGAGCATTAACATTGGATTTACTAAAATTGATATCCATTATTTTATTATTTTTGTAAAGATTCAAAATATTATCTAGAGCTACAATAGCGCATAATTTTAGCACATAGGGATAAAAAAGTCACTATTATGAAAACAAAGGAAAGAAGCTCAGAAAATAAAATTTGTCCATTAGAAGTTGCTGTTAATTCTATTAGTGGAAAATGGAAAGTTCCTATTGTTTGGCAAATCAATGAAGGTAAAAAACGTCCAAGCGAATTTTTACGTGGAATTGCAAAAGTCGACAGAAGAGTTTTGAATCAACAACTGAAAGAAATGGAACAAGATGGTATTTTGACCAAAGAGTCATTTAATGAATTACCCCCAAGAGTAGAGTATTCACTAACTGAATTAGGCGAAAAACTTGTTGCAATTTTATGGATGCTCAATGATTGGGGCAAATTGATGATTCCTGCTGAGGAAGATTAATGTCCTAGCACAGCATTAGGCTTTAAATTCAGTCCTGTTTGTTACAAAATAGGCTAATTCTTCTTCCTTTATTGTTAAGTTGCTTAATCGCTTAAATCCTGCTTTTTGTAATACATTTTGTGAGCCATTATTGTCAAGATCAGTTAAGGCAATGACTTCGTTTGTTTCAGTATTTGCAAATGAATATTGAGTAAGCGCTTTGCATACCTCTGTTGCAATACCTTTTCCCCAATATGCCTTGCTAAGTACATATCCAACTTCTATTTGATTGGTGTTTTCTACAAAAATACGAGCAACGCACATCCCTATAAAATTATCGTTTGTAGCATCAAATATAGCCCATCGGCTCAACTTGCTTATTTTGTAATATTCAAGTAATTCAGAAAACATTTCAACATATCTTTCCGGAGTAGTTTCGGGTAAATACTGAGTAACTTCATTGTCTTTAAATAAGTTTAAAAAAGTTTGTTGCTCATCAATTAAAAATTCACGAATAATTATTCTTTGGCTTTGGTATAGATTTGACATAGTATTGATGTGTATTTACCAAAAGTAAAAAAATAAAAATACATATATTCGCAATTAAGAAATTAGTTAGATAAAAAATGGAAATAGAACAAATAGTGAGGTTTATTTTGCCTTTAGTAAGTGTTGTCATGGGATTAGCAATAAGAAATTCAGACAAAGAAAATTATGCCTCTATAAAAAAACATTGGTGGTTTTTTGTTGTGATAGGAGTACTTTTATTCTCCTACCGATTATATGATTTTTTGAATTAGTTAGTACCATGGCTCCATGTACTATTTCGTTTATTTAATGTGATTATGTAATTAAGAATTATGTCGTAGTACTTAAATAATTGATTATATTTATTGTAAGATAAGTTTACAAATTAAATACTTAATAGTTATCGCTATTTTGTTGTAAAGTAAAAATCTATATAAATATAGATAAAGTGCTTAATTACAGTATTTAAATTTTATAATTCTATTAATAATCAATTAATATTTCCACCATGAAATTTTTAAAATTTTCACTCGTTATATGCTTCTTACAGTTTCCTTTTTTGAATGGTTTTTCGCAAGATTTAAAGCCAGGGTTTGATAAAGCTGAATATAGAGAATTAATATATTTGGCTACTCAATCAACCGAATCACCTGAAAAAGCAAAAGAGATTCCTCAGCCAGAACACTCAAAATTAATATATAGAAGTAAGCCAATAGGATTAGACAATCTTTGGGAATTATGGCTAAAAGACGGCAACACGGCTGTTTTGTGTACAAGAGGAACTACCGAAAAAGGAGAAAGTTGGCTTGCTAATCTTTATGCCGCGATGACTCCTGCAAAGGGAGAAATGAAAATTTCAAATTCAGAGACATTTGAGTACGAATTATCGACTAACAAAGACGCTGCAGTTCATACAGGCTATTTGTTAAGTACCGCTTTTATATCTAAAGAAATGCTTCCTAAGATTGATTCTTGTTATAAGTCAGGGATTAAGAATTTCATAATAATGGGACATAGTCAAGGTGGAGGAATAAGCTATTTACTTACGGCTCATTTTTATAACTTACAAAGCAAAGGACAATTACCAGCCGATATTCGTTTTAAAACCTATTGTAGTGCAGCACCAAAACCAGGAAACTTATACTTTGCATATGATTATGAACGTAAAACGCAAAATGGTTGGGCTGTTAATGTAGTGAGCGCTGCTGATTGGGTACCTCAAACCCCTTTCTCAGTCGAAACACCAGAAGATTTACCAATAGTAAGTCCAATTGCAATGGTAGAAGAAACAATTAAAAATCAGACTTTTTTTAAGAGAATGTTTTTAAATATGGTTTATGGTAAACTAACAGATCCATCTCGTAAAACTGTTAAAACATATCATAAATTACTAGGAAAAGAAATGGCTAAAAGAGTCAATAAATTCTTGCCTGAATTTGTAGCACCACCGTTATATAATAGTAATAATTATGTGAGAACTGGAAATACGATAGTTCTATATCCAAATCCAAATGATGCTACTTATTCTGAAAAATTCCCAAATAACACAAAAGACATAATGATGCACCATTCTTTTCCACCTTATTTATATCTTTTAAATCAATTGGAGTAATGTACAGAGTTGCAAAGGTTCAAAGCTTCATAGTTACAAAGGAACTAAGGTTCTAATAAAGCGAATACTGAGACTGAATACTGAGACAAGAAAAATGACCGCAAAGTCCGCAAAGATTTTCGCAAGGTTCGCTAAGTTGTAAACTGAATACTGAGACTAACCCCAATCTTGTCTCCCTGACGAAGGAAGGGCCTCATCGAGATGCTCCACAATCGTGAGGAAGGTTCAAAGTTTCAAAGTTTCAAAGGTTCAAAGTTGAGTTGCAGAGGCACTAAGGTTCTAATAAAGCAAATACTGAGACTGAAAACTGTGATTGCCTTTCAACTGAGACTGAATACTGCGACTAGAAAAATGACCGCAAAGTCCGCAAAGATTTTCGCAAGGTTCGCAAGGCTAAACTGTAAACTGAGACTGTAGCTGAGACTGGAAAAATGACCGCAAAGCCCGCAAAGATTTTCGCAAGGTTCGCAAGGTTCGCAAGGCTAAACTGTAAACTGAGACTGTAGCTGAGACTGGAAAAATGACCGCAAAGTCCGCAAAGATTTTCGCAAGGCTAAACTGTAAACTGAGACTGGAACTGAGACTGAAAACTGTGACTGCCTTTCGACTGAGACTGAACACTGAGACTGAACACTGTAAACTGGGACTAAACACTGCGACTGAAAACCTAATTACAAGTAATCTGATAAGCACATCTTCTGTCGCCTCCGATGATGTGGCTAACACGATTAATTACAATGTCTTTCCCTAATACAGATTTAAAAGTATTTAATTCTGACGAGCAAAAACCTTGGCATATAGTTGCAGCAGCGCAAATCGGACAATGATTTTCGACTAAAAGGTAACCTTCATCATTTTTTGAGTATTCTGCCATATAGCCTTCTCGGGTTCTTATCTCGACCAACTTCTGAATTTTTTGTTCTAGATTAGTAATAGTATCAATTTCTTCATGATACTTTTTCTTTCCAGTTTCCTCATAAACATTTATAACCGTTTGCAAGGCATTTTCGCCCATGGCATTAATTATGTTTATTAGTTTTAGAGTCAATTCAGCATGTGTATCTGGAAATTTAGAATTTCCATTGCTAGTTAGGCTAAATGTTTTTTGAGGCCTACCCACACCTTTAGATTCTTCTTGTGGGTTAATAAGATCCTCTTCAACAAGCTTAAGTAGCTGTTGTCTAACGCCTTCTTTGGTTATCTTAAGTTCATGCGCAATCTCAAGAGCCGTAAGCGGACCTCGCATTTTGAGCAGCATTAATATCTTATTTGTTGTCATAGATTAATAAAACAAGTATTTAGTTGTTTTATTATGCAAAATTATTAATTTTGCATAACTTATCAAAGCTGATTAGAAGAAATTATTCCCCTAAAGTCAATCAATATTGTAAGTTACAGAATTAATAAACGTAAAATTATAGATTATGTTATTAGAATTACAAGAGCTTCCCAATAGTTCCTATGATAGGATTAATCTACCCATATATATCGTTCCGTACTGGAATGTGCTAATGAAAATTTGCAAATAGTATATATCCTCCACTATAGATTTTAAAACCTCAAAAGACTTTAGTTAAAGATTAGAGTGTTTTTTCAGTGTGCTCAACAAGTTTGAATAGTATTCAAATTGGGCAGGGGATACCTATGTCTAAAAATTAGTAAAATCTAAAATTTAAATTCAATAATAACTCAATTTTTTAATAATCAGAAATATGGAAATAATAAATAAAATAGATGCCTCAGGAATACAAACTCTTGATTTAAGGATTTACAAACCCGATGGAAATGATTTTTTAGTATTTGACATCGTACCATTTCTTATTGAAGATTTTCTATTACAAGAAAAGACATTTCGCTCAGAAATGGCAAAGATAGATTGGAGTCAATTTAATGACAAAGATGTCGTTATCTGTTGTTCAAATGATGCGATAGTACCACTTTGGGGCTACGTATTAATTAGTTCGTTACTGGCTCCTTATGCATCAATTATTGCTTATTCGACTACAGGAAATCATGAAAGTGTTTTATGGATGGAAAGAATCAGAAAGATAGAATTTACAGGCTTTATCGGTCAAAAGGTTGTCTTAAAAGCAACTTCATCTATACCAGAAGAAATCCTTGTATTGGCTACCAGTCAATTAATTAAATATGTACAAACTTTGATGTGGGGAGAAGCAGGTTCTCCTTTAATGATTTACAAAAGAAAATAAACCTACAATGAAAAAAACAATAGCAATCCTGTTTATAGGAGCACTTTCAATAGTTTCATGTGATACTAAAAAAACAGAACAAGCAGAAAGTCCAAAAGAGTATCCAATACTAAGATTACAACCTCAAAATGGCAATGTTTCTGTTGAATACCCAACCACTTTAGAAGGGGAACAAACAGTCGAAATACGTTCTAAAATTGATGGATATATAGAGCAAGTTTATGTCGAAGAAGGTTCGGTCGTAGCCAAAGGACAACCTTTATTTAAAATAGACGCCAATAGTTATTTACAAGAAGTAAACAACAAAAGAGCCGCAGTTTTGGCGGCAGAAGCTAGTCTAGAAACAGCAGTTATTCAAACAAAAAGAACGGCAGCTTTAGCAGAAAAGAAAATTATAAATAGCTATGAATTAACTTCTGCTAAAAATATAGAAAGAGTTAAAAGAGCGGAACTGAGCCAAGCCAATGCCGATTTATCATCTGCTAAATCAAAACTTGCCTTTACCCAAATTGTAAGTCCTATAAACGGTATTGTTGGTAGTTTGCCTTTTAAAATAGGTAGTTTGGTTAGTAGTTCGGCTCCAGATCCTTTAACGACTGTTGCCAATACGAAACAGATATATGCTTATTTTTCACTGAGTCAGCAACAATTAAATTCATTCTTGAGTCAGTACTCAGGTAATAAATTAAAGGAAAAATTTAAGAACATGCCAGAGGTTTCTTTGCAGACTGCCGATGGAGGAATATATCCACTAAAAGGGAAAATACAAACGTTGAGCGGTGTATTAAATGCAAGTACAGGAGCAGCAAATTTTAAAGCAGTTTTTCCAAATCCAGATGCCAAACTTTGGAGTGGGGCAAGTGCAACGATTATCATTCCAACTCAGTTTGAAGATGCAATACTCGTTCCTAAAAAAGCAGTATTTGAATTACAAGGACGCTTTTTTGTTTTTGCCGTAGATCCTCAAAATGTAGTACGTAACACCGAAATAAAAATAAGAAATACAGCAACCGAAAAAGAGTATGTAGTAACCGAAGGTGTAAAATCGGGAGCTAGTATTGTTATTGATGGAATTGGGAATTTGAGAGATGGAGAGAAAATTGCGCCGATAGTTGCTTTAGCTAAAAAATAAAAAATCATGTTTAGAAAATTTATAGAAAATCCGGTATTATCTACAGTAATATCGATAATAATAGTGATTTTGGGATTGCTAGGATTGGCTTCATTGCCTATATCTCAATATCCTGAAATAGCACCACCTACAGTTGTTGTAACAGCATCGTATCAAGGAGCAAGTGCCGACGTAGTCATGAAAAGCGTGATTGTTCCTTTAGAAGAACAAATCAATGGAGTTGAGAATATGTCTTATATGACTTCTACTGCGAGTAGTAATGGAAGTGCAACGATAACAATATTCTTCAAACAAGGTACAAATCCTGATATGGCAGCTGTAAATGTTCAGAACAGAGTTACTAAAGCTACCAGTTTGTTACCTAATGAGGTTATAAAGTCAGGGATTACAACAAGCAAGCAATTAAGTAGTACCGCATTTAGCTTTTTGTTATACAGTAAAGATGGAAAATATGATGAAAAATTTCTAGATAATTATTTGAGAATAAACATCATGCCCGAGATGAAACGTGTTGAAGGCGTAGGGGGAACAGAAATTTATACCAGTCAGGAATACTCGATGCGTATTTGGTTAAAACCAGATGCAATGGCAAGTCAAGGTTTGGTTCCCGATGATATTATTACCGCTTTAAAAGAACAGAATATCGAAGCTGCTCCGGGGAAAATAGGAGAAAATAGTAGAGAGTCGGTTCAATATGCTTTAAAATTTACAGGAAGATTAGAAAGTCCAGCAGCCTTTGAAAATATTGTTTTACGAAGTGACAAACAGGGGAGTTTGTTGCGTCTAAAAGATGTTGCAGAGATTGAATTTGGAGCTTTGGATTATAGCACTTCTCTAATTACACAGGGAAATGTTTCTTCGGGGGGAGCAATAAGTCAAATTTCGGGTTCAAATGCTAGAGAACTTATTATTGCTTGTGAGGATATACTAAAAAAAGCGTCTAAGGATTTTCCTCCAGGATTAGAATATCATACGTTCCTAAATGCTAATGACTTTTTGGATGCTTCAATCGAGAAAGTAATTTATACTATTATCGAAGCTTTCATTTTGGTCTTTATTGTAGTTTTTATCTTTTTACAAGATTTCAGATCTACATTAATTCCAGCAATAGCAGTGCCTGTTTCGATTATCGGAACGTTCTTTTTCCTAAAGTTATTTGGTTTTACCATTAACTTATTGACACTTTTTGCTTTGGTGTTAGCTATTGGTATTGTCGTCGATGATGCGATTGTAGTTGTTGAGGCAGTTCATGCTAAATTAGATCAAGGAGCAAAATCGGCAAAGAAAGCTACTATTCATGCTATGAGTGAGATTAGTGGAGCAATTATATCGATTACCTTAATTATGTCGGCTGTATTTATTCCAGTAACATTTATCACAGGATCGGCAGGAGTATTCTATAAGCAATTTGGATTAACATTGGCGGTAGCCATTTTAATTTCGGCAGTGAATGCATTGACTTTAAGTCCAGCGCTTTGTGCTATTTTATTGAAACCACACGATCCTGAAAAAGCAAATCATCCCAAAGGGTTTTTACCTAAATTCTATGCTAGTTTTAATGTTGCCTTTGAAGCTGTTACCGATAAATACATTGGAGCTATTCGTTTTTTAATTCGTAGAAAATGGATTTCATTAGTAGCGATTGCAATTTTCGGAATTGTGTTTTATGTACTTATGAAAAACACACCAACAGGTTTTGTACCTAATGATGATGGGGGTGCTATTTTTGGAAATGTGGTTTTACCTCCCTCTTCTACACTAGAACGTACCGAAGAAATTACAAAAGAAATTGATAGTATTGCCAGAAGTATTCCCGAAATAGAACTCTCTTCTACACTTTCAGGAATGGATTTAATTCACGGAAATGGAGGTTCTTATGGAGCGTTGTTTATTAGACTAAAACCATGGAATGAAAGAAAAGGAAAAACTCAGGATGTTAATTCAATTGTGAGTCAGTTGTTTGCGAAAACAGCCCATATAAAAGGAGCAAGTATTATTTTCTTTGCAGCTCCAACTTTACAAGGATTTGGAAATAGTAACGGATTTGAAGTGCAATTGCAAGATAAAACGGGAGGTAGCTATCAAAATTTTGATAAAAACATCGGAAAGTTTATGGCGGCAATCAATCAGCGACCAGAGATAATGTACGCTACAAGTCCGTTTAATATTGGTTTCCCAGAAATGGAAGTTAATGTGAATGTTGCTAAGTGTAAAGATGCAGGAGTGAGTATAAATACTGTGCTTAATACGCTTCAAGGGTATTTTGGAGGAATCTACGCTTCGGATATTAACAGGTTTGGAAAACAGTATCGCGTGATGTTGCAATCGCATCCTGATTATAGAGCAAAAGAGAGCGATATGAATAAAATCTTTGTTAGAACAGATAAAGGTTCAATGGCGCCAATCTCGGAATTTGTAACATTGAAAAAAGAATACGGCCCTGAATTCTTAAATCGATTTAATCTATTTACTTCTACTACAGTTACAGGTGCGCCAAATGCAGGATATAGTTCGGGGGATGCCATAAAAGCAATTGAAGAAGTAGGTGCACAAACATTAGATAGAGGATACACATATCAGTTTTCTGGATTAACCAAAGAAGAACTTTCTAGCGGAAGCCAAACGACATTAATCTTTGGACTTTGTCTAATCTTTATTTACTTCTTGTTAAGCGCACAGTATAAGAGTTATATTTTACCCTTTTCGGTATTGTTATCATTACCAATAGGACTTGCTGGCGCGTTTATATTTGCCAATCTTTTTGGAGTCGATAATAATATTTTCCTTCAGATAAGTTTGATTATGCTGATTGGTCTTTTGGCGAAAAACGCAATTCTTATTGTAGAGTTTGCCTTACTACATCGCTTAAGCGGAAGAAGCCTTGTTCAGTCGGCTATATTTGGAGCAAGAGCCAGATTGAGACCTATTTTAATGACATCATTTGCTTTTATTTTTGGATTAATTCCGTTAATGATTGCTACAGGAGCTGGAGCATTAAGTAATAGATCAATTGGTACTGCTGCCGTTGGTGGAATGCTGATTGGTACCATTTTCGGTGTTTTTGTAATTCCGATTCTATTTATCATTTTTCAGTCAATGCAAGAAAAAATTGGAGGAATAAAAGAGCCTGCGCACGAACCAAGAGGAATTTAGTGGCAAAGGCCTTTTTTAGGAACAAAGGTTCAAAGTAGCAAAGGCTCAAAGGTTTTGAGGAACTGATACTGGAGAAGCAAGATACAAGATACAAGATTCAAGACTGCGACTGAAAACTGGTAACTGCGACTTATACTGAAAAAACAACCCAAACTTGTCTTCCTGACGAAGGAAGGAACTCATCAAGTAGCTCCAGAATCAATGGTAAGTATTTAGGTGTAAAGGTTCAAAGAAGCAAAGGTTCAAAGGTCCAAAGGAGGAAAGCTTTGCGATTCTGCGTCTTTGCGAGAAATAGTCACACTGACGGAGGCTCAAAGGATCAAAGCTACAAAGGCTCAAAGTAGTAAAGGCACTGAGGTTTTGAGGAACAGAGATTGAAGAATCTAAGAAGTCTAAGAAAGTCTAAAAATCTAAGTAGTCTGAGAACGAGACTGAAAACTAAAAAAAAATAACAAAACAAACATATAATAATGAATAAATACAATTATAAACTGATAGTGATTGTGCTGTTTGTTGCAAGTATATGGAGTTCGTGTAAAATCACGAAACCGTATGCTAAACCCGCAACGACAGTAAATTATCGCGAAGCGGAAAGTATCGATAGTACTAATATTGGTAAGATGAAATGGTCGGAATTATTTACAGATGCTGCTTTGCAACAACTTATTTCTGATGGATTAGCTGCAAATCTGGATTTGAAGATTGCAATAGAGCGAATTAATCAAGCCAGTGTGAATCTTAAGCTGAGTAAAAATGCGTTTCTGCCTACGGTCAATGGGAACGTATCTGTAAAAGAATCAAGACTTGCTTTTCCGCAAGGATTTGGACTTTTTGACCAATCGACACAATATGATTTGGGTATTTCTGCGGGATGGGAAATAGATGTTTGGGGTAAATTAAATAGTGCCAAAAAAAGTGCTGTAGCAAATCTATTGGCAACAGATGCTGCCAAACGTGCTGTTCAAACACAGCTAATTGCAAATATTGCCAATTCGTATTATGAGCTGTTATTGCTTGACGAACAACTTAAAGTACTTAAAATGACCGCTAAAAATAGAGAGAAAGATGCTGAAACAATCAAGGTGCTTTTTGAAAATTCTATTATTAATGGAGTAGCTGTGGTACAGAGTGAAGCAAACTTTTACGAAGCAGAATTAGCGATTCCAGATATAGAGCAAAAAATTATTGAAACAGAACATGCTTTGTGTGTGCTTTTGGCTAAATCACCAACGAAAATTAACCGTAGCACATTAGAACAGCAAAAATTAGTTTATGATCTCAAAATTGGAGTTCCGATGCAACTTTTGGCAAACAGACCAGATGTGCAACAAGCTGAATATAATTTCAAAACTGCATTTGAAGAAAGTAATGTGGCAAGAGCTTATTTCTATCCAGCTTTAACCATTAGCGGAGCAACAGGTTTCTCTAGTTTCGGATTAAAAGATTGGTTTACAAACGGAAGTCTTTTTGGTAATATCGCAGGTGGACTCACACAACCTATTTTTAACAAAGGAATCAATAAAGCCAGATTGGCTACCGCAATATCATTGCAAAAAGAAGCACTGTACAATTTTGAACTTTCAATGCTTAAGGCAAGTGAAGAAGTTTCGAATGCCCTTTCTAGATATGATAAAGCTACTTTGAAGGAAGAAAAAAGGAAAAGACAATTAGAAGCATTACTAAAAGCAGTAGATTTTAATAAAGAATTACTAAACAATTCAACTACTAATTATACTGATGTATTAACTGCTGAGCAAAATTTACTTAATGCACAATTGAGAGGAATTGATGATCAAAGTCAAAAGCTCCATGCAGTTGTGAATTTGTACCGAGCCCTTGGCGGAGGTTGGAATTAATTATTAATTCAAGAAACAATAAAAGCCCAATTCTAATATAGAGTTGGGCTTTGTTTTTGTCCAAAAAAGGCAATAAAAGCCTGGGTTTATTAAAATAGAGTATAAGCTATATTTATAAAAAAGTTTCTTCCTTGACGTGGAATTTTATTCCAATCGGAGAATGTGGTGTAATAGGTGTCAAAAATATTTTCGACTCCCATTTGTACATTCATTTTGTTTTCTTTCAAAGAAAAAGTATATCCCGAATTTAAATTAAAAATTACATACGATGGAGTTTCTGTTTCGCCATAGATAGTTGCAAATTTTGTTTGGGCTAGGTTTCCTGATGTGCCGAATCCCATATTAAAGTTTTCTTTTTTATATTGAATGTTTCCTGAATAACGCAACGGACTTATAAATGGTAGTTTGTTGTTTTCGTTGTCCTTTCCGTAGCTATAAACCAAAAGTGTTTTAAAGCTCCAGTTTTCGGTTATTTTATATTCTAAATTCAAATCAGTATTGAAGATTGAAGCGTAACTTAAAGCATTATACACTTTTACTCCCGAAGCTCCAATAGTCATAGGATGTATGGCGGTATTGATTTGTCCAACAATATAATCCTGAATATGGAAATAGGATGAAGTTAAGTTTGAGGTAAATCTTCCAGTTTTAAATCCTAATGTAACATTTGCTTCTAATGATTTTTCGTTTTTTAGATTTGGGTTTCCGACATAATCATAAAAATCATTGCTGTTGTATAAATAATAGCCATAACCCTCAGAAACCGACGGCGCTCTTTCGCCATAGGCTAAACCAAAACCATATTCGAATTTATCATAATGTAAAAGATAGTTTGTGGCTAGACTTTTTAAAATTCGATTTTTTGTTGCGGACATATCAGGATAAAAAATCTGAAGGCTTTGTAAACCAAATTCATCTGCCACTTTATTTGAATGCATTCCAATACTAGTCGAAATTTTAATAGTAGCTTTTTGAGAAATTGGTATTGCATCTTCTAGATAAACTCCATTATAGCGTGTTCGTATATCAGGCCAAGTGTACATAAACATTGCGTTTTCATTGGGATTATTTGGATACATCGTCATTTCGGCAACTGATTTATTGTAAAACCCATTCAGGTTTGCCATGAAAGAATGGTTTTTGAACTTGCCTTTCACTTTAGAATAAAATCCGTAAGTATCCGACCAACCTGGCATGTCCATATGAATAGGAACACTTGGTCGTTTGGTATCATCCATTTTATGAGTAATTGTATTAAAATATACTTTGGTTTCCCAATTGGTAATATAACTAGAAATAGGATTGTAGCTATAACGCAAAGATGCTATGGTAGCTTTCGCTAAAGAAACATCCATTGGTAATGCTGGATAACCTACATCAGTAGCTTTATCATAAATTACAGAACCTTCAATTAAACTTTTTTTACCCAAATAAAAACCAGCTGTAGCAGATAAATTGTATTTAGTAAACTGCGAAAAATTAATTTCTTCATGACTACCAGCTTTATAGTTTTCGGCATCACGATACGTAAAATCGGTATTAAAATAAAACGAACTATCGTTGTAACCTATTGATGTACCAATGATTTTTTGTTGATTATTGGTTTCGTAACCTGTTTTAAATGCACCATTCCATCCTAATTCTTTTTGTATAAGATTGGTTCGTTTTAAATCAATTGCTCCTCCAATTGTTGGGCCGTGACAGCTTCCTTGTTGTCCGGAAGAAATAGCAGCTTCGGATAGATTAGATACTTCAACATAAGATGTTACAGGATCCATTTTATCGGTACAAGCTCCAAAAATTCGCATTCCATCAATTGTAATTACAGTTCGTTCGGTAGCCATATTGTTAATGATAGGTTCTAGGGCATATCCGCCTCTTCTTATCATATTTACTTTTGATGCATGCTGTAGGTATTCTTCAACGGTTGCAAGTGATTTAGGCTGTTTAAGATGCACAGGTATTTTTTTACCAATGACAATAATTTCACTGAGATCAATTGGAGAAATACTATCTTTTACTTCTTTTTGTGCAAAACAAATACTTGTAAATGTTGCTAACAAAATTGTTATTATAGTTTTCATACTATCCTAAATAATGGGAACCAAGTGGAGTTACTTGGTTCCTTTGTTACTAATAAAATGCTTAAAATTCAATCTCAAAGAAGAGACTACTAGATATGTTTTCAGGAGTAACTTCTTCTCCCTTTAGTATTTCACCAGTTGCATTTAAAAGTTGTAAGTTGATTTTCCAATATCCAGTCATTGTTAAGGATAGTTTTCCGTTATAGAATCCTCCTGTTATAGATTGTGTTAAATCGGTATTGTTAGGCGAACTGTGATTGCCCATGCTTGGCATTCGAGTATCGATTTTTACTTTAAAATTATCAACTGCCGTAAACGTCATCATATCTTTCATTTTATATAAACCTGCGGACATATTGTTTATAGCAACTTTTGGACTTTTCGGACTGATGTAAGCTAAGACATATCTTGCTCCATCATTTCCTGTAAATGAACTTACAGTACGTTTCTCAGAAGCAATTACATTTATCTTAGCTTTTACAGTGTTATCAATAGCATTAATGGTGTAATTAATTGTTAACTCCCAAAATTCAGTAGTATTCTGAGCCATCTGAAAAATAATGTTACCATTATATAACGTCTGTTTGCCAGAAACTTTTTCGATTAAAGACTTCGGACAAGAATGTTTCATTGTCGCCATATTCATTATTGGCATCCAATCTAGAGAAGCGTTAGTGATGTACTTGTTTGTTGTTTTGTCTTTGATCCTTAAAGAAATCGGATTGTAACCTTGTATTAGTTTTCCCGTTTCAGAATAAAGTTCGATGATATGATTTTCATTAGATAGTTCTTGAATTTTGACAAGACCTAAAGTTTCATCAATTGGATTTTCGGATGAAAAATCACTGTCAGAAGAGCAAGAAAATAAAGTTATGGCTAATAGAAGAATCGATAAATATTTTAAATTTTTCATTTGTATTAAATTAAGAATTGATAATAAAAAGCCTGTCGGTTGTTTGACCGAGAAGACAATTAATAAAGATTTCGAAAATTAATACAGAAGGTTGGGGGGATGAAACAGGAGTTTGATGTTAAAATGAGAGTAGAGATTTCTGCGCAAAATATCTTTCTTTAGAATTGATTCGATTACTAGATTAAAATCAAAAGAATTTATTTTTTCAATAAATAATAAATCAATTCCAGTTGGGAAGTTTTTTTTCTCTGTTGATGAGGAGGAATCATTATCTGAAGCTTTACCTAATTCATTTTTTAAATGGCATTTTCCTTTGCATTCCAATTGTGGCTGACTTTTGTTCTCACAAAGCTCTGATGCTATATAATCATAATTAACGGCGTAATCCAATATCGGAAACACAGGCTTTATGATGATAGCAATTAAAAATATATAGACAAGGATTTTCATTATATTTCTTGAAACAACAAAGTTAAGCGCAAGTTTTTTTGTAAAATATGATTCTTGTCATATTAGTACAATAAAAAAGAGTTTTTTGTCTTAATTACAAATTGTGTTTTTTTTGTGTTTAGATTACAAGATTAAGTGTTTGGTAATCAAAAGAAAACGTTTTCGAAACTATTTACTTGTTAAAGCCTAGTGAAAATTCTTTTTTTGTTTCAATACTTTGTTTACTTTTGACCGCAAATGAGAAAACTGATTGTGTTATTTGTGTATTTAGGATTGCTTCTGCTAGGCGGAGGTCAATACCTTAATGCAGGTACTCATCAAAACTCTAATTCATCTTCTCACAGTCTGGAGAAAAAACACCGAGTAAAATTTACAAATCAAGATTCTAGTAACTCTTTAATTGAGGATGCCGACATAGATATCGATGAAGAGCATCTTGGTGGTGATATTAAAGATGGAATTTCAGATAAACTTTTCACAGGAAATTATAGCTTATTAGATAATTGGTACCTGACAATTTCTTGTCAATCACTTTTAGACCATTGTCAAAAGAATTTTAAAATCTTCGCGCCATTTTGTGGCCAAAACAATCCTATTTATATTACTCTACGAGTATTAAGAATCTGATTAACACGGATACATCGGTTACCTAAAGTGTAATGATGCATATCTTGTGGCTGTATATTAAATTTACATCTTCTTGTATGACTGTTCATGCATAACTATGGCTTCTGATGTTTTTTTTACATCTAAAGGAATACTTTCATTCCAAGCATTCAATCGCTTAATTACCATTTTTATACCATGAAGAGAATAGTCGTGTTAACGGGCGTTATCGCCTTGTTGTACCTTACAAGTTGTACAACTAAAAAAGAAGAAAAAGAAGAAGCTGAAAAATTTACAGTGACCAACCCTGTAAAAATTGATACTTCATTTACCAAGGAATATGTTTCGCAGATAAAATCTGTGCGAAATATTGAAATTCGAGCACAAGAAAAAGGATTCTTGCAAAACATTTATGTTGACGAAGGTCAATTTGTAAAAGCAGGACAGGTGTTGTTTAGAATTCAGCCAAAAATGTATGAAGCAGAGCTGCTTAAAGCGCAAGCAGAACAAAAAGCTGCAGAAATAGAATTACAAAACACAAAAACATTAGTAGAGAAAGATATCGTTTCTAAGAACGAACAAGCAGTTGCTTTGTCTAAACTTCAGGCAGCAAAAGCCGAAGTTGCATTGGCAAAACTTCATTTATCATTCACAGAAATTAGAGCTCCATTTGATGGAACAATTGACAGAATTCCTTTAAAATTAGGAAGCCTTATTGAGGAAGGGGAGTTATTAACCAGCCTTTCAGATAATAGTCAGATGTTTGCTTATTTCAACGTATCTGAACCAGAATATTTGCAATATCAAACGGAGGTAAAAGATCGTGCAGAAACTAAAGTTAGTTTGGTTTTAGCCGATGGTAAAGTTTTCAAAGAGAAAGGAAACGTAGAATTAATTGAAAGTGAGTTTAATAATGAAACTGGAAATATCGCTTTTAGAGCAAGATTCCCTAACTCAGGTAAATTACTTAGAAATGGTGAAACTGGACAAGTACAAATGCTAGTTCCTCTTAAAAATGCAATTGTGATTCCGCAAAAAGCAACGTATGAAATTCAAGATAAAAAATATGTTTTTGTCATCGATAAAAACAATGTAGTATCATCAAGAGAGATTACTATTACAGGTGAGATTCCTGATTTATATGTTGTACAAAGTGGACTTACTGAAAATGATAAAATTTTACTAGAAGGAGTTCAAAAAGTAAATGAAAAAGATAAAATTAAATATGAATTTCAAGCACCTCAAACAGTAATTAATCATTTACGCGTAAAAGCAGAGTAAGTTATTAGTTAGCAGTGAGTAGTTTTTAGTTTTCAGTTTTCAGTCTCAGTGAGCAGTCGCAATGTCATCCTGAGCGGAGTCGAAGGACAGTCGCAGTGAGCAGTCGCAGTGAGCAGTCGCAGTGAGCAGTCTCAGTGAGTAGTCTCAGTGAGTAGTCTCAGTGAGTAGTCTCAGTGAGTAGTCTCAGTGAGTAGTCTCAGTGAGCAGTCTCAGTGAGCAGTTTCAGTGAGCAGTCGCAATGTCATCCTGAGCGAAGTCGAAGGACAGTCTCAGTGGACATTTTACAGATTACATTTCACTATCACTTTTTACTGTTATTGAACAACTAAAATCAATTTGGCTTAATCATTAAAAAATATATAAAATGTTTAATAAATTTATTCAAAGACCTGTACTGTCGATAGTGATATCGCTGGTAATTGTCTTTTTAGGGATATTATCGGTATTAAATTTACCAATAACCCAATTCCCTACAATTTCGCCACCAATGGTGAATATTACCGCAGATTATCCAGGGTCTAATGGTGAATTGATGGTCAAAGCAGTTGTTATTCCTTTGGAAAGAGCCTTAAACGGAGTTCCAGGAATGAAATATATGGCTTCTGATGCTGGTAATGATGGTGAGGCTACTATTAAAGTAGTGTTTAATTTAGGAACCGACCCTAATCAAGCAGCAATTAATGTTCAAAACCGTGTAGCTTCGGTTACAAATAAATTACCTCCATTGGTAATTAGAGAAGGTATTAAAATTACGAGAGAAGTACCTAGTATGTTGATGTACGTAAATCTTTATAGTACTGACAAGAATACCGATATGAAGTTTTTGTATAACTATGCTGATATCAACGTACTTTCAGAATTAAAAAGGGTTAATGGTATTGGATCTGGTGATATCTTAGGAACACGTGAATATGCAATGCGTATTTGGTTAAAACCAGATCGTATGTTGGCTTATAAAATTTCAGCAGACGAGATAATGGAAGCATTATCAAGCCAGAGTTTGGAAGCATCTCCTGGTAAAACAGGTGAAAGTTCTGGTAAACGTTCTCAGGCGTTTGAATATGTATTAAAATATTCTGGACGTTTTACAACAAAAGAACAATATGAGAATATTGTTGTAAAATCAAATGCAAACGGTGAGCTTTTACGTCTAAAAGATGTTGCCAAAATTGAATTTGGTAGTTCAATGTATGATATTTATTCTAATTTAAATGGTAGACCATCTGCGGCTATTGTATTAAAACAATCTTTTGGAAGTAATGCAAATCAGGTTATTGAAGAGGTAAAAGCTAAGTTAGAAAAAATCAAACAAAAATTTCCAAAAGGTATGGATTATGAAATTTCGTATGACGTTTCTAAATTTTTGGATGCTTCTATCGAAAAAGTAATTCACACTTTGGTTGAAGCTTTTATCTTGGTAGGATTAGTTGTGTTTCTTTTCTTAGGAGATTGGCGCTCTACTATTATTCCAGCGATTGCAGTTCCTGTATCATTGATCGGAACCTTTATATTTATGACATTCTTTGATATTTCACTGAACTTAATTACATTATTTGCTCTGGTTCTAGCTATTGGAGTCGTCGTCGATGATGCCATTGTGGTTATTGAGGCGGTTCATGCCAAGATGGAAGAAGAGCATCTCTCAGCATATAAAGCAACTAAAAAGGCGATGCATGAAATCGCGGGAGCAATTATAGCGATTACGTTCCTTATGGCAGCAGTATTTGTTCCAGTTGCCTTTATGTCTGGTCCTGTGGGAGTATTTTACAGACAGTTCTCTGTTACTATGGCAACGGCGATTATACTTTCGGGTATTGTGGCACTGACCTTGACACCAGCACTTTGTGCAATGATGTTAAAAAACGATCATGGCAAACCCAAAAAGAAAACACCTGTAGATCGTTTTATAGATGGTTTTAATAACAAGTTTAATTTAGCACAAGGCAAATACCAAGATGTATTGGCTAAAATTATAAACAGAAGGGCGGTTACTATTATTGCACTTTTAGGTTTTTGCGCAGGAACATGGTTGATTAGTAGTACGGTTCCTTCTGGATTTATTCCAAATGAGGATCAGGGAATGTTTTATGCTGTTATTCAAACACCACCAGGATCATCATTAGAGCGAACTAATAATGTTGCAGAGAAATTACAAAAAATAGCAGAAACAATAGATGGAGTAAAATCTGTTTCTTCATTAGCAGGTTATGAAATTCTGTCTGAAGGTACTGGAGCAAACTCAGGAACTTGTTTGGTTAATCTTAAAGACTGGAATGATAGAAAACATTCTGTAATTGAGATTATGGCAGAATTGGAAGAAAAATCGAAAGACATTGCTGGAGCTAATATTGAGTTTTTTCAACCGCCTGCTGTACCTGGATATGGTGCTGCTGGAGGATTTGAACTTCGTTTATTAGACAAAACAGGTTCGGGAGATTATAAAAAAATGGAGAAGGTAAATAACGATTTTGTTGCCGAATTGAACAGACATCCGGAATTATCTAACGTTTTTAGCTTCTTTAGTTCTAGTTTCCCTCAATACATGATGAAAGTAGACAATGATTTGGCACAACAAAAAGGTGTTTCTATCGAAAATGCGATGAATACATTGTCAACACTTGTGGGTAGTAACTACGAAATTAGTTTTATTAAATACGGAATTAACTATAAAGTAATCGTTCAGGCAGCTCCTGAATATCGTGCACAACCAGATGATATTTTAAAGCTTTATGTGAAAAATAATCGTGATGAAATGGTTCCTTTTTCGGCCTTTATGAAATTAGAAAAAGTATATGGTCTTTCGGAAATTACAAGACATAATATGTATACTTCTACCCAGATTAGTGGTTCTGCTGCTGCTGGTTATAGTTCTGGTACAGCTATTAAGGTGATTCAAGAAGTTGCTGCTAAAAAATTACCTAGAGGATATGACATTGATTGGGCAGGTATTTCTGCCGATGAAGTTGCTCAAGGGAATCAAGCAATTTGGGTTTTCCTTATCTGTTTAGGATTTGTGTATTTAGTATTAGCTGCACAATATGAAAGTTTCATTTTACCATTATCAGTAATTCTTTCTTTACCAGCAGGTATTTTTGGAGCATTCCTTTTGTTAAAATTAACTGGATTAGAGAATAATATTTATGCTCAGGTTGCTATGGTAATGCTTATTGGTTTATTGGGTAAAAATGCGGTATTGATTGTGGAGTTTGCTATACAAAGGCACGCTGCGGGTAAGTCGGTTTTTGAAGCTGCTTTAGAAGGTTCTAAGGCTCGTTTCCGTCCAATCTTAATGACTTCATTTGCATTTATAGCAGGATTACTTCCGTTAGCTTTTGCTACAGGTCCAGGTAAAATTGGTAACAGAACCATTGGTACTGCGGCAGCAGGAGGAATGCTTATTGGAACCATTTGTGGGGTATTCATTATTCCTGGATTGTATTATATATTCGGTAGAATTGCAGAAAAACACAAATTAGTGAAACATGAAGAAGAGAATCCATTAACAGAAGAAATTGACAACAATCATGTATAAAATCAAATTATATAAATATAGTATTGTTTTGGGTCTTTGTCTTGTTGTAGTAAGTTGCAAGACGCCACAAACAGTTGCAGATACTCCAAAGAAATCAATTCCGGAGTCTTTTGGAACTACCAAAGACACGACAAATATGTCGGACATTAAATGGAGTAACTATTTTAAAGACAAGAATCTTGTAGCTTTAATTGATACTGCATTAAAAAATAATCAGGAATTAAATATCACGCTACAAGAAATCGAAATCGCTAAAAATGATATTCGTGTTAGAAAAGGAGCCTTATTACCTACAGTTGGTGTACGTGCAGGAGCAGGAGTGGAGAAAGTAGGACGCTATACTAGTCAAGGTGCTGGTGATACTTCTACGGAGATTAAACCAGGTAAGGAAACACCTGATCCGCTTGGTGATTTTACTATTGCAGCTTATGCTAAGTGGGAAGTAGATATTTGGAAAAAGTTACGTAATTCAAAAAAAGCTGCAGTAAGCAGGTATTTGGCCACTGTAGAAGGTAAGAACTTTGTAATCACAAATTTAATTGCAGAGGTTGCTGATTCTTATTATGAATTATTGGCATTAGACAGTCAGTTGGATATTGTGAAGCAAACTATCAAGTTGCAATCAAATGCTTTAGAAATTGTAAAAATTCAAAAACAAGCGGCAAGAGCAACGGAATTAGGTGTTCAGAAATTTCAGGCTGAAGTTATGGCTTCAAAAAGTAAAGAGTTTGATATTTTACAGCAAATAAAAGAGGCAGAGAATAAAATCAACTTTTTGTTAGCTCGTTATCCGCAAGAAATTAAAAGAGACAATACAGACTTCTTGACTTTATTGCCAGCATCTGTTAATTCTGGAATTCCATCACAATTACTAACAAATCGCCCTGATGTAAAACAGGCTGAGTTAGAATTAGTAGCTGCAAAACTAGATGTGAAAATTGCTCGTGCCGAATTTTATCCTTCATTAGATATTTCGGCCGCTATAGGAGTACAAGCATTTAAACCAGCTTATTTGTTTACTATGCCAGAATCGCTACTTTATTCATTAGCAGGAGATTTGGCAGCGCCATTAATTAATAGAAATGCGATAAAAGCGGAGTTTAGCAGTGCAAATGCAAGACAGCTTCAAGCATTGTACAACTATGATCGTACTGTTTTGAATGCTTATTTAGAAGTTTCAAATCAGCTTTCTAAAATTGATAACTTGCAAAAAGGGTATGATCTAAAATCGCAACAAGTGACTGCTTTAAATAAATCAATAGATGTTTCTAACGATTTGTTTAAGTCAGCGAGAATTGATTATTTCGAAGTTCTAATGACACAACGTGACGCATTAGAAGCTAAACTTGAATTGATAGATACAAAGAAAGAGCAGTTGAATGCTGCAGTCTATGTGTATAAAGATTTAGGTGGTGGTTGGAAATAAAATTAGTTATTTGTAGTTAAAAAACCTCTTGAGAGTAAAGTCTTAAGAGGTTTTTTTGTATTTAAAATTATTCGGTTTTTAAACCAATAGTATGCCAGCCTCTTTATATGGTTTTAAAGCTTCTTCTTCGGGAGAGATATTAGTTACCAAGATATTAATGTCTTTAATTGGACACACAAAATAAGCTTCGGCAGTTCCGATTTTTTCAATTGAACTTAGTGCTATAACGGTATTTGAATTTTGAATCATGTTCTTTTTAATTTGTGAATCATCATATATAATACCTGTTACTCCACGTTCATGATGCATACTACAAACCCCTAAAAGACAAACATCGGCTCTAAAATTTCTGAAGAAATCAATAGTTTCAATACTTGCAGTAGCAAACGATGTTTTGCACATTTTTCCACCAGCAAAGATTAATTCGATGTTGGGTAAATCTTCTATTAGTACTGCTACAGGAAAACTATTTGTGATAACAGTCAATTTTAAATCATAAGGAAAACTAGCGACTAAAGCTAAAGAAGTTGTTCCTCCATCAATAAAAACTACCTGTCCATCTTTTAAATAGGAGATTGCTTTTTCGGCAATAATTTTCTTGCTCTCAAGATCGTGTTTTTCTCTATTCCTAAAATGCAACGGAATAGGAGACGGAGCTACTGCGCCTCCGCGAACTGCTTTTAGTAAGCCTTGATCAGAAAGCTCTTTTACATCTCTTCTAACAGTATCTTCAGAAACATTTAAATACTCACTAAGTTCCAATAAAGTAACTCTATGTTCTTTTGATAAGTATTCTAAAATCACGTTTTTGCGTTCTTCTTTTTTCATATGTTGCAAAGTTATATTGCAAAAATAATAAAATATTGCAACATATTGCAATATTTGCGTAGATTTGTAGCAAAATAATTTGCAATGAAAAAGAAAACTATTGCTGTCGATATGGATGGCGTACTTGCTGATATAGAAGTTAGCTTGATAGAACATTATAATAAAGAATGCGGAACGACTCTTTCAAGAGAGAGTATTCAGGGAATGAGTGAGGATGAGGCTTTTAATGGAAGAACTATTTTACGCAAAATTTTAAATTCTGAAAATTTTTTCAGATCACTACCTGTTATGCCAGATGCTGTGGAGAGTTTACGAAAGTTGCAAGAAAACTTTGAAATCTTTATCGTTTCTGCAGCTACAGAATTCCCGATGTCTCTTCATGAGAAAATAGAATGGTTGGGAGAGCATTTTCCTTTTATCAAATGGGAGAATATCATCTTATGCGGAAGTAAAAAAATTATCAGTACAGATTATATGATTGACGATCACAGTAAAAATTTAGATCATTGTATGGGTGAGCCTATAATGTTTACTGCATTTCATAATATAAATCAAACACATCACCTAAGAGTGAATAATTGGAAGGAAGTACTAGAAACGTTAGAAAAAACGCTCTAGATCTATTTGTTTTATTACATTTTGACAGCTTGAAAAAGCAATTAAACTGCCTATGAATCTGATTCGGGCAGTTTTTTTTTGATAGTAGTGTAATGAAAAAATTAAACCTTTTTTTTCCAAAAGTTCAATACTCCATCACAAGCAGATTGTTCTAAGTCAAAACTCTCCGGAATTTCCTCCCAAGTACTCCAATAAGTTACTAATCTAGTTCCTTTGGGAGTTTTTGCCAATTGTTCTTTTACGTAATTTGAGTAAGAATGAAATAACTCTTTTTCTGGAACTATTATTTTGTCAATTGGACAGGTAATATCGATATTTTCGTAGAAGGAGTTATAAAAATAAAAAGCATCATAATCTGAAAAGGAAATCTGATTGATGTTTGAATGTATAAATTCAACATTTTTTATATTATGCTTTTCAGCTATTTTTTTAGACACTTTTATAAGTGATTCTCTTTGTTCGACACCATAAAATTTACCTCTTGTAGAGGCGGCGCCTACTAAGCAAAACTTTCCTGCTCCAGCACCTATGTCTAATACTTTTTTATTGGGTTTGTCTACCAGATAATCAGCGGCAACCTTAGCAATTTCTACCGGTGTCCAATGTCGTTCAGAAAGCCTTTTGACGCGCGTTGAGTACAATTCGTTAAATGTACTGTCTTCAACATCTATGTTTAGTCGTAGTTGTTTAAAAATCATTTAATTGTTTTTGTATTCTCGATTCAATAAATAGTATAGTTTTTATATTTACTATGACTCTTTTGATTCGGTTATTATAAGATAGATAATACTTTGGGGAAAAGGAATTTGACCAAGATAGCGCTAGTTATTGTAATTTCATAATTAATTCATGATTTATTTATGTTTGATTTTCTTAACTTTGCCACATGAATAATCATATTGTTTCTCAAGCTTCAGATTTTAATACCAACGACTTAAAGCTAAAAGGCTTTAAAGTGTACGAAGTTAATAGTGGTGTCAATGCTGTTCCTACTTATAATCGTAGGGATTTTTACAAAATTTGTATTAACACCAGCAAAAGCCTAATTCATTATGCAGATAGAGGTATTGAAACTGACGGTACCATATTATTTTTTGGAAATCCTCGTATTCCATATTCTTGGGAAATTATTTCACCTATTTACCGTGGCTATGCTTGTGTTTTTACGGAAGAGTTTTTAAAGGTCAATTATCGTTCTGATAGTCTTAATGAATCGCCTTTGTTTAAAATTGGTGGGACTCCTATATTTACATTAACTACTGCTCAAGAGGAGTTTATAACTTCGATGTTTGCGAAAATGATTGTAGAACAAGACACTGATTATATTTTTAAAGACGATTTAATTCGGAATTATATCAATCTGATTATTCATGAATCATTAAAAATGCAACCTACAGAAAACTTCTTTAAACATAAGAATGCTTCTTCTCGTATTACTACTCTTTTTTTAGAACTTTTAGAAAGACAGTTTCCAATTGAAACAAAAGACCAACCACTTAAGCTTAAAACACCACAAGATTATGCTCAAAATCTTGCTGTACATGTCAATCACCTGAATCGTTCGGTAAAGGAAATCACAGGTAAATCGACTACAACACATGTCAGCGAAAGAATTATTAGCGAAGCAAAAGCACTTTTGCAACATACAGATTGGAGTATTGCAGACATAGGATTTTCACTTGGATTTGAATATCCGAGTTATTTTAATAACTACTTTAAAAGACTAACAGGAACTGTACCTAAAACGTTACGAGTGTAAATTGTTTCATATTCTTAATTTTTTGTTTGATAATTGTTATCTGATAATGTCTTTGCCAAAGTAAATTTGCACAGAGATAATTAGTATTAATTAATATCAGATTATTAGCTAGATAGTAAGGTTTGTATTGCTTACCGCTTCTTTAAATTTAGTTTGTACTGATGTATAAAACAGAACTATTATGGATACAAAAAAAAAGGAATCAAACAATACTATCTTTCCAAAAGGAGACCCAGCTTCTGCAGATTACTTTACAGGGAATGCTTGGGTAAAAATGCTTGTTCCAGATGACAGGGCATTAAACACTGTTATAGGAAATGTTGTTTTTGAAGCTGGTGCTAGAAATAACTGGCATACACATCCTGGAGGTCAAATACTTATTGTTACACATGGTGTAGGGTACTACCAAGAAGAGGGCAAACCTATTCAATTACTCAATATTGGAGATGTTGTTTCTATTTTACCCGAAGTAAAACACTGGCATGGCGCATCACCAGATAGTGAATTTACTCATATAGCAATAAGTACGAATACTCAAAACGGCATTGTCAATTGGTTAGAAAGAGTTACTGATGAACAATACAATACCTTTAAGTAGTCTTGAAGTGTAGAAGTGTTGTATAGCCTCAATATTAATTTAAAATCAAATTTTAGAAAAGGAATTTTTATTCTTTTATTTCAATCTTGTACTAAGGAAATTATTTTGTAAATTTCTGATTTTAAGTTTATTGTGCTTTATTGAGGGATTGTTAAAAATTTAAATCAAATTACATTAAACAGCTATTTATGTCAACACATTATACTACTATTATAGAGGAAGGAATAGTTCCTAATAAATATACTACTGGCGAGGTTTCTTATAAAAAAAGCACGAGTGATATTCAGCCACGTAATACCACAATAAAAGAGGTTGCTTTTGAGGCAGGTTCGAGAAATAATTGGCATACTAATACTGGTTTGCAATTACTTGTTGCCACAGAGGGAGTTGGTTATTTTCAAGAAAGAGGCACCCCAATTCGATTGGTTCGTAAAGGGGAAGTACTTACCATTTTACCCGAAGTTGAACATTGGTATGGTGCAACACCTACTAGTAAATTCTCTCATATTGCGATTATTACTGAGATTGATAAAGGCATGGGAGTTTGGATGAATCAAGTAACGGATGAGGAATACAATAGTTTTGTAGGGTAGTTTTTTGAGGTTCAGAGGTACTGAGGCTCAAAGGTTCAGAGGCAAGAAGTTAGAAACAAGAAGCAAGAAGCAAGATTGATTCCTAAAACTTAAAACGGCGAAGGATACTGAAGAACTAACCCAAACTTGTCTTCCTGACGAAGGAAGGAACTCATTAAGTAGCTCTACAATAAAAGATTAAGTTTTGGTTAGTGTATTTACCTGACTGGAAACTGGAAACTGGAAACTTAAAACTGAGCACTGTGACTGTCCTTCAACTCCGCTCAGAATGACACGCAACTGAAAACAGAGGCTGAAAACTTTTTTAACAAGCAGACTACTCGTTTAGATTATATACTCTATTGGCATGCACTTGAAACTGAGACTGAGAACTGCAAACTTTAAACAAAGCAAACTTTAAACAAAAAACAAAAACATTTTAAATATATGGAAGCAAAAAACATAAAAGCATTTGGTACAGAGGCTGCCGAAGCACCGTTAAAAACGTTAGATATAAAACGTAGAGCAGTAACTGCACATGATGTAGAGATTGATATTTTATATTGTGGAATTTGTCATTCTGATTTGCACTCAGCAAGAAATGAATGGCATGGAACAACATATCCAATAGTTCCAGGGCATGAAATTGTTGGTCGCGTAACGAAAGTAGGAGATCATGTGAAAAATTTCAAAGTAGGTGATTTAGCAGGAGTAGGCTGTATGGTTGATTCTTGTAGAGAGTGTGAACATTGTAAAGAAGGATTGGAGCAATTTTGTGAGCCAGGAAGCACGTTGACATTTGACTCTCCTGATTCACATCTTGGAGGGCAAACTTTTGGAGGATATTCAGAGAGTATTGTTGTAGATGAAAGTTTTGTACTCCATATATCTGATAAATTAGATTTAGCCGGAGTTGCACCTTTACTTTGTGCTGGTATTACTACTTATTCGCCATTAAAGCACTGGAAAGTAGGACCTGGGCAAAGAGTTGGTATTGTAGGTATTGGTGGTTTAGGACATATGGGAATTAAAATTGCAAAAGCAATGGGTGCTCATGTAGTTGTCTTTACAACTTCATTGTCAAAAACTGAAGATGCAAAACGTTTGGGGGCAGATGAAGTAGTTTTATCTACAGATGCTGAACAAATGGCTAAATATGCAAAGAGTTTACATTTTATATTAGATTGCGTATCGGCACAACATAATATCGATGCGTATTTGAGTTTACTTAGAGTAGATGGAACACTTACATTGGTTGGTGCTCCTATGGATCCGCTTCCTGTAACATCATTTAGCTTAATTCTTGGCAGAAGAAGTTTCTCTGGTTCCCTAATTGGCGGAATTGCTGAAACTCAAGAAATGCTTGACTTTTGCGCTAAGCACAATATCGTTGCAGACATCGAATTGATTGGGGTAAACGATGTTAATGATGCTTACGAAAGATTATTAAAAGGGGATATAAAGTACCGCTTTGTAATAGATATGGCTTCGCTTAAAAACTAGGTTTTCTATAAACTAAAAAAAGGTGTTCATCTAATGAACACCTTATTTTATTTATGATAATGAGAACTATTTGTTGATTAAAATACTCCAATTAGCACCGCTATAAATTTTATGTTTTTCTGAGAAACTACCTTGATTTACTGCCAATGAAAAGTTTAAAAGACTATTAAAGTAACATACATCAGTACCAACTTCAACTTCTCCAAAAGTATGTACCAATTTTAATTTTCCATCATACACTTTTTTAGTTCCGTTAAAAATTTGAATTTTTACAAGATCTCCTGCTTTCAAATCTAAATTAGCAAATGTCTTTTTGTCAATATTAGTCCAAACATTTCCGTATTGAATATCTAAAATTGGTATTCCACCTTTGATAATACCTTTTTCAAAAACTGGTTTTTGGTATTCAATTTTTACCACTTCATTAGGTAATTTTGGTCCAACTTGATCAAATGTAATTGTTTTTGATGCTAAACGTGCACCTGTATAAGCGTACACATCACGACCGTGAAAAGTATATGATTCATTAGAGTTTTGACGACGATTTTTTACTTCATCGATTTCACGAATTTCCTGAATCCCTAATTGTTCTGCAACTAAAGTTAAAGTTCCATTATCAGGAGTCACAAAGTAATGTCCAGATTTTGTAAGTAAAACAACTGAATGTCTTGCTGTTCCAACTCCAGGATCACAAACCGAAACAAATACAGTTCCAGTAGGGTAATATTGTGCTGTTTGTGATAAACGATACGCTGCTTCCCAGATGTTAAATGCTGGAATTTCATGCGTTACATCAAATATTTTCAAATCGGTAGAAACACCTATTGCAACACCTTTCATTGCTGATACAGCTCCATCTTTCAAACCAAAATCAGATTGAAAAACTAGTACATTATTCTGAGAAAACCCATTAAAAGTAACAGCACACAAAAAAAGTAATAATCGTAATTTCATTTTTTTTATTTTATAAATTTTGACAAAGATATTTCATTAAAATCAGATTTTACGTTTTTTAGCGATTTAAACTCTACTTATCCAGTAAAGTTTAACTTTTAACAATTACATTTGTACTTTGTTAATCTTAACAAAAAATTTAACAAGCCTAGTTCATTTACTCAAATGAATAATTTACAACGCACTAAAATAACCAACAATGAAAAAAAATTTAAAAGTCCTATTAACAGCAATTCTCACTTTATCGAGTACTTTGTTTTTTGCACAAAGTCAAGATATAAAAGGAACTATTACTAATGAAAACGGAAGTCCTCTAGAATTTGTTACCATTCTTATTAAGGGAACTAATATAAGTGCTACAAGTGATGCCTTGGGTAATTTTACAGTAGCTTCTGTTGCAGTTAGCCCCACTTTTGTTATTTCATTATTTGGCTATCAAACTAAAGAGGTTCTTGTAAAAGGGCGTGTTATTGAGGTACAACTTATTTTGGAGAACAACAGCCTTGACGAAATTGTTGTGGTAGGAAGTAGAAATCCTAAGAAAAGCAAACTAGAAACTGCTGTTCCTGTCGATGTTGTGAATTTAGCTAAAATTAGAAATACAACTCCTCAAACAACTACAAATGATATTTTAACTTACTTGATCCCTTCTTTTAATTCAAGTCGTCAATCATCATCAGATGGAACAGAGCATATTGATCCAGCTTCATTAAGAGGTTTAGGACCAGATCAGGTTTTAGTTTTAATTAACGGAAAAAGAAGACATACAACCTCGTTAGTAAATTATCAGAATACAGTTGGAAATGGATCTGTAGGAACAGATTTAAGCGCTATTCCTGCTTCGGCAATTAAGCGTATTGAAGTTTTACGTGATGGAGCAGCCGCACAATATGGATCAGATGCAATTGCTGGAGTTATCAATTTAGTTTTAAAAGACAATGCTGGTTTAGAAGCCAATGTAACTTATGGTAGTACGTCTAGAGATGATGGACAGACCACAAATTTAAATTTGAATTACGGAGCTAAAATTGGAAATAAAGGTGGTTTTATCAACTTAACTGCTGAATTTAATAATCGTCAGAAAACGAACCGTTCACAAAATAACAACTTGATTATTTTTGATCAATCAGCTTATGACAATTATTTTGCATATGATTTTGCAGCAGATCCTGCTCAAGCACGTCAGATAGACGATAATTTATTAGCTCAAAATGGATTGAAACGGGATGATTTTAATTTCCAGATTGGAGATGCCAAAATTAAAAATGTCCAAGGTTTCTTTAATACATCAATTCCGTTAAACGATCAAATTGAGTTTTATGCTTCGGGCGGAATAAGCCATAGAAATGGTACTGGTTATGGATTTAGACGTTTGCCAAGTGAAACGGAGAATGTAGTGTTTTCTATTTTTCCATTCGGTTTCCAACCAGAATTAAACTCAGTTGTTACTGATCTTTCTTCTTCAGTAGGGTTTAAATTTAAATTTGGAGAATGGAAATTAGATTTAAGCAATACAATCGGTGAGAACAAATTTGTTTATGATGTTTCTAATACCAATAACGTTTCTTTGGGAGCAAATAGTCCAACTGATTTTAAAGCTGGTAATCATTCTTTTTTACAAAACACTGTAAATGCTGATGTGTCAAGACTGTATAAAGACGTTTTTAATGGTCTGAATGTGGCTTTTGGAGGAGAATATCGTTTTGAAAAATATAAAATTGTTGCTGGTGAAGAAGCTTCTTATATTGATGGAGGATCGCAATCATTTCCAGGGTTTTCTCCTTTGAATGCAGTAAATGAAAATAGAAATAGCGTTGGTGTTTATGCAGATGTAGAAGCAGATATTACCGATAAATTATTAATTGGAGTTGCTGGTCGTTATGAAGATTTTACAGATTTTGGAAATACTTTAAACGGAAAATTATCAGCTAGATATAAAATTTTAGACAACCTTTCTATTCGTGGAGCAATAAGCACAGGCTTTAGAGCACCATCATTACACCAGCAGTATTTTAACAACATTGCCACCGATGCTGTTGATGGGAAGATTTTAAATTCAGGTATTTTTAGAAATGATAGCGATGTAGCTAAGCAACTTGGAATCCCGAAATTAAAAGAAGAGACTTCTAGAAATTATAGTTTTGGAGTTGTTTTTTCTCCAATTAAGAAATTAAACATTACAGCCGATTATTATCACATTAGAATTGATAACAGAATTATCTTAACTGGAAATTTAGGTAATGATGCTTTTGGAGAGCCAGTTCCTGAACTTCGTGATTTGTTTGCTGTTTATGGCGCTCAAACAGGACGTTTCTTTACAAATGCAATCAATACAACTACAAACGGACTTGATTTAGTTATTGATTATGATTTGAATGTAGGTGAAGGAAAAATGAATCTTTCGTTATTGTATAATTACAATGATAATAAAGTAGATAAGAATTTAAACAATGTTCCTGCTTTATTTCAAGGTCAAGATGATGTTTATTATGGACCACAAGAAAGAAGTTTGATAGAAACAAATACTCCAAAGCACAAAGGAACTTTTGCAATAAATTATAGTTTAGCTAAATGGAACTTTTTATTAAGAAATACTTATTTTGGAGAAGTAATTCGTGATGGATTCCCGTTTGGAGGAATTCAAAAACACAACGGTAAAGTAGTTACTGATATGACTGTTGCTTATAAAATAACACCAAAAATTCAGGTTGCTTTTGGAGCTAATAACTTATTTGATGTTTTCCCAGATAGACAAATTTATGAAAACAGTTATTATGGAGTGTTTAAATATGCGCCTGTGCAAATGGGAACAACTGGAGCTTACTATTTTGGAAGAATGAGTTTTAGTTTGTAAATGTTGTTAGAGAATAAAGAATAAAGAATAAAGAATAAAGAATAAAGAATAAAGAGTAAAGAGTAAAGAGTAAAGAGTAAAGATGTGAACTCAGATGCAAGATTGAAGATACAAGACTGTAAACTGGGACTGTCCTTCGACTCCGCTCAGGATGACACTGCGACTGATTACTGTGACTGTAAACTGTAAACCGAGACTGAATACTGCGACTGTCCTTCGACTCTGCTTAGGATGACATTACGACTGTTCAACGTGATTGAATATTGATTATAATTTATTTAAAGTTGCAAGTATGTTCTTGCAACTTTTTTTGTTTTATAAGTTCTCATTTTGAATTTTACTATGGAATTGTAAATAGGTAAAGAAGTTCTAATAATACTATATATGTGTACTGCTGATTTTTCTCAAACCCATTTCTATAGAAAAATTTGCTAAAGCAGTTTCAAAAGCTAAAGCTTATTTTTCTTGCAGAAGCTTAAAAAAAGAAAATAACTACCAAGACAAAGTACTTTTTTATCGGATAAATGGTCAAATAGAAACGACACTTTTAAAAAATATTGTTTACATTGAAAGTTTAGGTAACTACACAAAACTATTTATAAATAACGTAGATACTCCAATTATTATTTATGGATCGCTTTCTAGTATTGCTATAGAAATTGATAGTGTGAACTTTGTGCAAATACACCGATCATTTATTGTAAACAAACATGCTATACAAACACTAACGTCAAAAACTTTGACAATGAGTAATTCCGAAGTTTTACCTATTGGAAGAAAATATCAAATTTTGATTGACAATTTAAATTTACTGCTTTAGAAAGCTTTTGTCTCCACTTTTGACTCTTATCTTATTTTGTTATTCTTATGTGCTGTTTTTTTTTTGCAGATATATACGATACTTTATATTGTAATTATAATGACTTTGTTTCTGTACAAGGATTATAATAATCATTATATTTATAGAACTATTTATTTTAAATTTTAATAATATACCAAACAATTTAGTACTTATTCTAAGCAGTAGAATATTCAATTTTATCATCAATTTTAAACAGTATGTTTTATTAAGATTTAAGTAAATTAGATATTCTTATTTAAAGTGATAGTTTATGTGAATTATTACTATAAAAAGTGAAATTTTTTAAACATTAAAAAGTATTTATTTTGGATATAACAGAGTTTTTGATACGCCTTGTAACAGCTACATTCGCAGGATTAATTATAGGTTTTGAAAGACAGTGGAATCATAAAGAAACGGGGCTAAAAACGAATATGCTGGTAGCAACAGGAGCCGCGGCATTTGTGTTGTTATCAATAAAAGTTGCAGGAACTGCTCCCAATATTGATGTAACTCGTATTACGGCACAAGTAGTAATGGGAGTTGGTTTTCTAGGGGCAGGAGTCATTTTTAGGGAAGGACCAAATGTTCACGGATTAAACTCAGCTGCCACAATATGGTGCAGTGCGGCAATAGGCTGTATTGCTGCTTCTGGTTATTTTATAGAAGCTCTGATATGTACATTTTTAGTTATTATAGTTAATACTGCTATCGAACCTATAGATAGATGGTTAAGGAATAGGAAATAAAAAGTCTCAGTTTTCAGTCACAGTAAAAATAGTTTAGCAGTCGCAGTTTACGTTTGAATGCTGAATACTGTTGCTGTTCTTCAACTTCGCTCAAAACGACACTGGATTGTAAACTGAGTATTGTAAATTTAAGACTGGAATTTAATAATATAACCTCAATATATTATCAAAATGGTATGTGTTTTTATTGTTTTGGTATTAAATAGAGCATATGCTTTATTTAGCTTTGGAATGATAAAGATCTATTAAATGATTTATTTAGATAATAGTATCTTTACTATTTATAATAAGTGTTTTATATTTTTTGAGATATAAACTAAGAGCATTAAAATTAATAAATAACGAATTGAAAACGATAAAATTTAATAAATCTGCGTGTGGTGTTGATGTGCTTCTTAATGTATTGCATGGAGATTAGGTGAAAGAAAATTATTTAGATACTGCTATTTATAATACTGATTTTTTTGAAATCTTACTTTTTAAGAAAGCTAAAGGAACATTGATTTTGAATCAACGAAAAATAAATATTACTGACAATACGATTGTTTTTATTTCGCCATTTCAAAAAAGACAATGGCACTTAGACGCCGAGGAATTAGATTTTACGATATTGGTATTTCAAGAAGATTTTTTGAATGATTTTTTTTCGGATAAACTTTTTACCTATCGTTTGTTGTATTTTTATCAGCTTAATTACCCATTAGATATTAAATTAAGTTCAGAAGATCTTCAGAAGTTTTGTAATTTACTTACTGAAATTAAGTTTGAACTTCTAGATAGTAAACCCGATAGTATTCATATAATTCGTTCACTTATTTATTATGTTTTACAGAAATTCAATAGGGAATATGCTAATAAATATAATCTTTCCCTTGACAGACCTGAGAATAATTATGCTTATCAGTTTAAGCAATTATTAGAATTACACATTAGAGAAAAACAGCGAATAGAAGATTATGTTCATTTGTTAGGAGTGAGCAGGATAACTATAAATACAGCTGTAAAAAAGCAGTTTAATGTTACTGCAACACATCTTTTGAAACAACGACTTCTTTTTGAAATAAAAAACGACCTTATACATTCTGGTAAAACCGCGACTGAGATAGCGTATGACCTTCATTTTTCAGAGCCCAACCATATGATCCGTTTTTTTAAGTCACAAACAGGAATGACGACTAGTCAATTCTTATCAGATTATCAAAATGGTATGTTTTGATAATTGATTGGTAGCTTCTTAGGATAGTAAACTATATAAATTTGCATTATAATTTATTTCTATTTCATCTCAGGTATGGGATAGAGAAATAGATACTAATCTAAATAAAATGGATATGAAAAAAATGTTTTTAGGTATTGTGTTAAGTTTAATTGTAGTCGCTTCTTATGGACAAGATGCAACTAATAATAAATCAAGTATTCAATTAATTAGAAATGCTACTTTGGTATTTAATTATGCTGGTAAACAATTTCTTATTGATCCTATGTTGGCTCCAAAGGGGGCATACCCAGGTTTTGAAGGAACGGCTAATTGGCATTTACGCAATCCACTAGTAGAACTTCCAGTTCCAGCAGAAAGTCTTCTTAATCCAGATGCAATTATTGTTTCGCATTTGCATCCAGATCATTGGGATGAGGCGGCTATAAAGATGCTTCCAAAAGACAAACCTGTTTATGCTCAAAATAAGCAGGATGCAGTGGCAATTGAGTCTGCTGGATTTAAAGATGTTCGCGTTTTATCTGATAAATCACATTTTGAAAATATTAAATTTCAAAAAACGGAAGCACAACATGGATCTGATGAATTATATGCTAATCCTCAGATGGCCGCTATATTAGGAGAAGCGTCAGGTTTTTTCTTTAAAGAAAAAGGGCAGAAGTCTGTTTATTTTGTGGGAGATGCTGTCTGGACAAATTCTTTTGAGTCTAATCTGAAAAGATTAAATCCTGATGTTGTTGTTTTGAACACTGGCTTTGCTCAAGTCAATGGTTTTGGAGCAATTATTATGGGGAAAGAAGATGTAGCCAGAGTAAACAAGATCTTACCAAAGGCTACAATAATTGCTGTACATATGGAGGCAATTAACCATTGTGTTCTTAGTCGTAAAGAACTAGCTGAGTATGTAAAGAGCAACGGAATTTCTGACAAAGTGATTATTCCAGTAGACGGGCAGCTTATTAAACTTTAATATTAAAGACTAAGGTTAGATTAATGTCAGCAAAGTACAACCAAAAACCACTTCGAACGAAGTGGTTTTTTTATGCAAAAAGAAATGCTAGTTTTAGCTTTAAAAAAATCTTGAAATATTCTTAAAATTGGCAATATTTTAAAACACTAAAAACTCATTAGGGCGTTTGTTTAAAATTTGAAAGAAACTCGCACTGAATGCTTGCAGACTTTTGTAACCTACAAGATAAGCTACCTGTGATACCGAATATTTCCCTGTGGTTAAAAATTCAACTCCCTTGATAATTCGGACCAATTGAATGTATTTAGAAATTGTAATAGTGGTTTCTTTTTTAAATACCCTTTCTAAGGATCGCAACGACATATTATTTTTTTCGGCTATTGCGCTAACTTGTATATCATTACCAATATTATCAATAATGAAGTTACTAATTTGTAATAACCGCTCATCATTTGGAACCGCAATATTTAAAGCCATTGTTCTTTCAAAAAAAGTTGGTAATTCAACAAAAATTGCATTTAAAAAAGCTTCTTCTGCAATTGAATATGCTGCAATTTTACTCCATTTAGCTGAATAAGTTATGATTTCCCTAAGCACTGGCGGTACAGAAAATATTCTTAGCTTATCATACAAATTATTTTCTTTGTCAATTGAATAAAAAATGGTTCTCAAATTTATATTTTCCGAAGCGGCTGTTGTTCTGTGAGATAGATTAGAGGGGATCCATGCAGCATGATTTTGTGGCAAGAGGTAGATTCTACCTTCTACATGTAAATATTGAAAACCTTTCTCTACATAAACAAGCTGTGCTCTTTCATGAAAGTGCTCATCAGTATCATGTATCCAATTATCCTCAAACCATACATGGGATTTCTTTTCAATACGATCTACTAATTCGCTTGGTTTTACATTATTCATTACAAGTTTGTTTTTGTCGTTTTAGGTTAAATAATTGGCAAATTTAATTATAATATCCGTTTTAAATTTGCCCTAGTTAAAAAAAAGATATGAATAAGCACCAAACCCCCTCAAAGAGTAAGTCTGAATTTTGTTTTAAGATTGTACTACCGTTTGTAGGAATATTGCTTGTAGCCTCTACATTACGAGCCCCATTAACCGCTCTTGGTCCTGTATTAACCGAAATAAGGAGTTCATTACAACTATCAAATAGCGAAGCTGGATTATTAACGACTATTCCTTTAATGGCATTTGCATTTCTATCAATTTTGGTAGGACAGCTATCAAGAAAATTGAATATTGAGAAGTTTTTATTATTTTCTATTACCCTTTTAATCATAGGATTATATATAAGAGTTTTAGATTCTCCATTTACATTATTTTTAGGATCAGCGATTTTAGGTATAGCAATATGTATTGGAAATGTTTTGGTTCCGGGGTATATAAAGAAAACATTCCCTAATAAATCTGGAATGGTTATAGGTTTTTATTCAGTGTCAATGAATTTCACAGCAGCTCTTGCTTCAGGTTTTAGTATTGCAATTGGTAAGCTAAGTGGCTTTGGGTGGAAAGGATCTTTGGGAATATGGATCGCTGTTGCTGTTATTTCTTTCTTGTTATGGCTACCAATCGTATTAAAAAGATCTGAAAACATAGAAAAAAACGAAATTGTAAATAGTAAATTAAATATTTTCAAATCCTCATTAGCATGGCAAATTAGTTTGTTCATGGGATTACAATCACTAATGTATTATTCTATTGTAACTTGGCTCCCAATGTTATTACAAGGCTTTGGTATGGCAAAAGAAGAAAGTGGCTGGGTTTTATCTTTTATGCAATTAGCAATGCTTCCCTTAACATTTTTGGGACCTATTATTGCGTCTAAACTATCGAATCAAAAGATTTTGGTTTTTATTGTTGCTGTAGGAATGTTTGCAAGTGTAGTACTAATTCTTTTGTTTCAGTTACAATATATTTATGTTGCTGTTATACTATTCGGAATTTCTTCTGGATTAGCATTTAGTTTGTCAATGTTATTTTTTATAATTCGCACAGGCGATAGTCATACTGCGACAAGAGTATCTGGGATGGCACAGTCGGTAGGTTATCTCTTAGCAGCATTCGGACCTCCTGTATTCGGTAAGTTATATGAATATGGTAATTCATGGAATTTGTCTTTGTATTTTCTTTTAATAATGGCAGTGATATTATTATTAGTTGGTTTGAAAACAGCACGAAACAGAGTGATTAGTTAAATAAGTTTTCAGTCTCAGTGTCATCCTGAGCGGAGTCGAAGGACAGTCTCAGATTTCAGATTTTAGTCTCAGTCTCAGTCTCAGTCTCAGTGTCAGTTTTCATTCTCAATTTTGTCACTCTGACGGAGGAAGAGTCTCATTAAGTTATTCGCCATAGGATAAAGAGCTATATGTGAGTTTCTCCGTTCCTCATAAAGATAAGATTATGGAGTTACATTGAAGTTGTTTCGCAAAGATTCACAAAGAGAATCCGGTAAGTTTTTTGAGCACTGAGACTGAACACTGACTTATATTCTCAATTATGTCACTCTGACGTACGAAGAGTCTCATTAAGTTATTCTTCATAGTATGAAGGGTTATATGGGAGTTTTTTTCGTTCCTCAGAAAGACAAGATTGTGGAGTTACATTGAAGTTGTTTCGCAAAGATTCACAAAGAGAATCCGCTAATTTTTTTGAGCACTGAGACTGAAAACTGAAAACTGAAAACTGAGACTGAAGACTGACTTATATTCTCAATTTTGTCACTCTGACAGAGGAAGAGTATCATTAAGTTATTCGCCGTAGGATAAAGAGCTATATGTGAGTTTTTTGTTCCTCAGAAAGATAAGATTGTGGAGTTACATTGAAGTTGTTTCGCAAAGATTCACAAAGTGAATCCGCTAAGTTTTTTGAGCACTGAGACTGAAAACTGAAAACTGAAAACCGAAAAACCGCTTATAAAAAAAGAGGACTTGATAAAAGTCCTCTTTTTTTATAAATTTTGCAAACGAATTGAATTATTCACTTTCGCCACCAACAAAATCATCTCCTGTTTCTCCTGCGGCCACTAATTCTGGTTTAGAAGCTTTAAGAGCGTTGAATCTTTCTAATTGTGCCAATTCACCTTCTTCACCACTAAAATATGGGAAAACATCCATAATTGGAGATTCTGCAATCGCAGGAATAGTATAATCTCCCATAGTATTTTTCATTATAGCAATAGTATTGTCATACGCTTCTTTTACATCATTGGCTTGAACCAATATGTACATGTTAGATCTACGTTCTTTACCACTTTCTTCGTCATACGCCATTAAAGAGACTTTCGATTTAAACCAACGATCTGCATTTTCAAAAGGGTGAATCTCAGCATAATTTGCTATTTTTATATTTGTGATTTTAAATTCTTCACTAATATAAGCAGACATCTCTTCATTAATTCTAGATTCTGCTTCGGTGTAAGATACAGCATCTACCAAATATGGTTCTGTTGTAACTTTTTGCGTTCCAGTATCATCAGTCTTTCTATATTTTACTTTGCATTCGTACCAAATTGTGCTCATTTCTTTTTTTTTAAGGGTACCAAAGATAGATTTTAAAGAAAAAAAAATCAACATTTTATAAAATAGATATTCACAATTTAAAAAGAGTTTGAATTATAGTTTTTTTTACCAAACTGTTTCTCTTTATATAATGTGTTTTATATAGATATTAAGAAAAAGAACATAATTATTAAATGATTATATATTTGTTTTTAAGATATGTTACTTATAAACAAAATGCCTTATTGGAGTAGATTAATAATGCAGATTATTTTGTTGGTTTAAATTTTAATGTTTTGAATCATCATGTAAATTTTATTGCTAATAATGGAACTTCTTTAACGCGAGATTTTTTTTACCTCAGTACTTAATTTTACTCTCTTACATGGATTATAGTTATGTTTAAAATCAGATAAATTATTTTATTTGTCACTAAAGCAATAATATTACAATACTTAATCTACTATTTCATATTTTTGAATAAACTAACCCATTAAAAACTATGAATCTAAAGCATCTAATAAGACTATCAACTCCCTTATTTATTATTGTAGTATTATTGTTAATATACAGTTGTAACTCGAAAGAGAAACAAAAAGAAAAAGAAAAACAAATATTTTATCAAGCAGTAAATGCAAAGAATGATACCGCTTCCTTATCATTAACTTTCAATGAAAACCGGTTTTATGGTCAGTATGAAATAAAATACGGAGAATCAACGAAAGACTCAGGAAGTGTAAAAGGTAATATTGTAGGCGATACGTTACGTGGTGATTTTAATTACATGACGTACGGAGGAGTTGGAAAGATAATTCCGATAGCCTTATTAAAAAAAGACAATAAATTATTCTTAGGGAATGGTGTTATAAGTACATTTTTAGGAATTCCTTGTTTTGTTCCTGATGTACCTATAGATTTTGTTAATGTTGAGTTTGTCTTTGATGAGGTTAAATAGGTTATTCTTAGACTTCTTAGATTTTAGACATTCTTAGATTTATTAGATTCTTATGTTTGCTACATCTTTTAAACTTCTTAGACCCTTCAGTTTGCAGTCAAAGTTTACTCAAAACAAAAAGTTCCTCAAATTGAGGAACTTTGTTTATATATGCCAGAATGGATTTAGCGATATTTTGAAAAAGTAATCTAAGATTATTTAGTTACTTTTTTGAATCTCATCATTGGAACCTCATCCATCATTAAATTAAGTTTACCATCTTTATCAATAGAATAGCCATTAATTTTTTTAATTGTTTGTAGAAACGTTTGCTCTCCACCACCTTCACAATACATTAAAGTTGCTGGACCTTGTTCTCCAAAAGTTAGCTTATTGCCTTTTAAAGTATATGGTGCAGTATAACCATTACATCCAGCATTCCCATAAACTTGACCCTCTTTTTCATCAAATTTCAGGAAAGGTTTTTTATCTGGATACAAACCTTCAAAAGCAATACGCGGTCCCGTAATATATTCCAGTTCCCAAGTTGTATTATAAAGCTCGGCAGTTTTTGTAGTGTCTTTCATTGTTGTACAAGAATTAAAAGATAGAGTTAAAACAGAAACGAATAGTAATACATAATTTTTCATAAGATGATATTTTTAGAACATAAAATTAAAGGTTTTTTATCGAATTAACTCAACAAATCTGTGATTCTTTTTTGGCATGATTCTTTGTGTTTTCTGTTATTGGTACGAGCACATCCTCAATTGGTTAAAGTATCGTTGCCAATAATCAATCATTTGAAGTACTTTAATTTAAAATTATAAATAGCTTTACAGAGCTTTAAAATCAATCTGATTCTTCAATTTATGGTAAATAAAACAATGATAAAAGCGTAATTTCTGCACGAGATTATCAAAAAAGAAAAGGCATAGAACATAGACTGAATTTGTAATCTATGTTTTATGCCTATTTACGAATTGTAACTAACGAATTATTGCACCATTACTTTTTAAGCCAATTGTTTAACGTTTTCATTATTTTTTCTTGGTCGTCTTCAGGGAAATTTTTAATTCTTGTTGCATGACCTCCTCCGGGTAAAACCATTTTTAAGGCATCAAGTTTAGGATTCGGGGTTGGAGAACAAGCTCCCCATGTATCATAACCCCCATATATATAAAGAATTCTAGATCCTTTATTTTCTACATAGTCTCTAACTTTTTTAATATATTTTGGATTGTAATTTATCGGAACATCTTTAGGGGCAAATCGTGAATTTGAAGTAGTTTTTACAACAGTTATTAAATCTTTAACAGGAGTGAAATCAAACCCATAATAACCCAATTCGCTCATATGTTGGTAATAAGATGGCAATAAATCATGAAAAGTAGTATCGTTATAAAAACTAATACCAACTATTTTGTTCATATAATCAAACAATTCCTTTGGAGTAGCATTTTTACTCGGAATCTCTTCGCAATTGCCTGCCCATTGCCAGAAAGAAAATGGAAATTCCAATGCGCTATATTCTAAGGCTTCATCCATCGAAACTTCAGTAAAAGTCATTTTTTTTGCATCAGCATAAACTTTTATTTCGTTAAGAAGAGCTGATCTATTTTCTAGTAAAGCACGTTGAAAATCTATTATTTTTTCGCGACATTCGGCAGTACCAACAGTCGCAAGATGTTGTTGAATTCTAGGATCTTCTTGAGTATTAATCAATGGAGCAACATAAGGAACTGCAATAGCAACATCTTTCGGATATTTTGATTTGTAAATTAAAGTCGTTTCTCCACCTTTACTGATTCCAGTTGAAATCCACTTACCAGTGTATAACTGTTTAAGTTTAGTAACAATAGCATGATAATCTGCTACAGCTTGGTCATTGGTTAAATATTCCCAAGGAATAGGATTCGGTCTAGATTTTCCATAAAAACGATACTCAACAATAACCTGATTGGCATTTAGTAAAGTACTTAATTCAGTTTTAGTATATCTAGCGGCGTAGCCTTCAGTTTCAATTACCATCGGGTTATTAAAGTCTAAATGGGATAAGTATACATAATGCTTGAAAGTTCCCTTTTTTGGATTCTTATGATCAAGAGGCTCATTAAGTACCAATTGATATGATTCTTTAAATCCTTCAAGATCTTTTATTTTAGTAATTTCAGAATCGGGAAATAATTGCGTCAATTTATTCTCTAAATCAGTTTTAATAGTTGTTTCAGTTTGGGCATAACTAAAACATGAAACGAAAGAAATAAACAGAAGTAATAAAGCGTGTTTTAACTTTTTCATTATTTGTAAATGGTTGTTATTTATAAAGATATTATCTTCAAAACTAATCAATTTATGTCGTATTAATGTTAAAAGAGCTAATGATTACAGGCTATTTAAGGAAAATTAGAAAGTATTTAGTCTAGATTTCAGACTACTTAGATTGTTTGACTAACTTAGATTGTTAGATTGTTAGATTATTAGATTGTTAGATTGTTAGATTGTTAGATTTTTAGACATAGCTTTGCGAACTTTGCGCTTATAGAACATTCGCTATATAAAACCTAGCGTACTTTGCGATAAATAAGACTGACTTAGATTGTTAGACATAGCTTTGCGAACTTTGCGCTTATAGAACATTCGCTATATAAAACCTAGCGAACTTTGCGATAAATAAGACTGACTTAGATTGTTAGACATAGCTTTGCGAACTTTGCGCTTATAGAACATTCGCTATATAAAACCTAGCGAACTTTGCGATAAATAAGACTAACTTAGATTGAAAAAACTCCTATTTTAATCTCAGACATAGCTTTGCGAACTTTGCGCTTATAGAACATTTGCAATATAACCTTGCGTACTTTGCGGTAAATTAAATAATTAGACTGACTTAGACTACTTAGATTCACCATTTCATATCTTTCATCTTGCTTCTTTCATCTTGCTTCTTTCATTTCACTTCTCACATTTCAGTTTACAGTCGCCTTGGTACCCTGGGTGGAGTTTAAGAATAATCTAGGTTTTTTTACTTTGTAACAACTTTTGTACCTTCTTTTGTACCTTCTTTAGAACCTTTGTATCTTTGTTAAATAATGTAATCCGTCCTTTGAAAGGAGTACAAGATTGAAGAAAAAAAACTGAAATCTACTTTAAAAACCATTTAGTAACAGTTTAAGTTGAAAAATAATAATTTAAAAATATAAAAGATGACAATTGGATTAGGAGGTTCTACTGCAGCTATTGAGTTAGAAAAAATTAAAAATATGACACTGGATGTAAAACCAATCCAGAAAGAAGAATATATAGATAGAATAAAGAAGGCCGTTACTTTTATGAAAGAAATAAAGGTGAAAGCAACCTATGTTAATGCAGGGACTAATCTTTATTATTTCACAGGAACAAAATGGAATCCCTCTGAAAGAATGGTTGGTGCTTTATTATATGATGATGGAACGTTGGATTATATTGTTCCAAAATTTGAAGAAGGCACTTTTAAAAAGTACATGCAATTGAACGGTAAAATTAACTGCTGGGAAGAACATGAATCTCCGTATGCGTTGATGGGAGAACTAATAAAAAACAAAAATATAATTGATGAAACTATTGCCATAGATGAATCAGCACCTTATTTTTTAGTTGATGGAGTAACCAAAACCAATACTACTTATAGTTTTACTAATGCGCTTCCAGTAACTTCTGGTTGTAGAATGCAAAAATCAGTTAATGAAATTGCAATTATGCAAGCAGCTAAAGATATTACAATGGTTGTGCAACGTGCTGTTGCTAGAATACTGCGACCTGGTATTAGTGTTAAAGAAGTTACAAGTTTTATTAACGATGCTCATATTAAGGCAGGTATTGCCTCAGGATCGTATTTTTGTATTGTTTTATTTGATGATGATACTCAATATCCTCACGGTGTATCAGTACCTCAAGATTTAAAAGAAAATGGAGCAGTTATTATAGATACAGGTTGTCGATTAGAGGGATATCTTTCTGATATTACTAGATCCTATACTTATGGAATACCAACAGAAGAGTACAAAACAATTTGGAACTTAGAAAAAGAGACACAACATGCTGCTTTTAAAGCTGCTCAAATAGGAGCTTGTTGTGGTTCAGTAGATGATGCCGCCAGACTAACATTAGCAGAAGCAGGATTAAGTCCAGATTATAATTTACCAGGACTACCTCATAGAGTAGGGCACGGTACAGGTTTAGATATTCATGAATACCCTTACCTAGTAAGAGGAAGTGAAATTGAACTTCGCGAAGGAATGGTAGTAAGTAACGAACCAATGATTTGTATTCCAGGGAAATTTGGCATTAGACATGAAGATCATTTTTATATGACAGCCAATGGTCCAAAATGGTTTACAACACCTATGGATAGCGTTGAAAATCCTTTCGGGTATTAAAATTTAAAAATTTACCTGCAAGTTCTTTTTTGATCTTGCAGGTTTTTATTATAATACATACTCAACTCAATAAGGTAATTTATCTGCTGGAATACCTATAAAATCTGGCTCAGGTGTAATTTCAAATTGTACCGCTTTAATTTCAGAGTTACCGAGCTGTAATGCTCTCATTACTCTGTGCATGCCATCCATTAAACGACCATTGGCACACAAAATAATAGGATAATTTAAATCTACATCCTCAATAAGTTTTATGTGTTCTAAAATTGCTGCGCATGTAGGTGCTTGACTCGGGTCTCGAAACCAGTAATTTTCATTTACTTCTTTTATTTCAGAGAGCATAATATATTTTACAGGGAAGTCTTTAGACAATTCTATTAAACGATGTACATCCCAAGCCTTTAAACCTTGTTCGCTTGGACGCAAATTATATTGTTTTCTCATCTGTTTTTCAAAGTTAATTTTACAAATTTACCACAAAGTCAAAAAAAAACAGCTACAAAATTAATCTTGTAGCTGTTAATAATAATTGAAGTTGATATAAGTTATTTTTTTAGAATAAGTTTTTCTATATCTTCAATTTCAATAGGCATTGCTTCAGATAGATTGATATTTCCATTGTCTGTAAGCAAATAATCATTTTCTAATCGACAACCTATTCCTTCTTCTGCGATATAAATTCCAGGTTCACATGTGAGTATCATTCCTTTTTCTAAATCACGAGAATACAATCCCAAATCATGAACATCTAGCCCTAAATGATGGGCTGTTCCATGCATGAAATACTTTTTATATGCAGGATAATCTGGATTCTGATTTGCGATATCTTGATTGGTTATAAGTCCTAATTTGATTAATTCCTTTTCAATTAATCCAGCCATTTGCTTCTCATAATCACTATGCTTAATTCCTGGCTTTAATAACTTTGAGCCTTCTTTTAAACAGTGTAAAACAGAAGAGTATACTTCTCGTTGTCGCGCAGAAAAGATACCGTTTACAGGAACACATCTGGTAGTATCTGAATTATAATTGGCGTAGCAAACACCAAAGTCAACTAAGACCATTTCATTTTCCTTACAAACAGCATCATTAGAATTGTAATGCAATGCGCAAGCATTTTTACCAGAAGCTATAATTGGTTTAAAAGCATGGCGCGTAGCTCCATTTTTAATTAACTCATAGGCAAGTTCGGCTTCCAATTCATACTCTTTTATGTTAGGTTTTATAGCAGAAAGGAGTCCTTTAAAACCTTTAATACTAATTGCAATTGCCTTATTTATTAGAGCTACCTCTTCTTCAGATTTTATAGGTCTTAATGCTCTAGTTATTTTTGCAACTCGATCGTATTGATGCAATGGATATTTTTCTTTACACCATTGTATCATTCGATCTTGTCGCGTAACCATCTCAGAAGTGATTCTTTTAATGTGTTCGTTGTGACCTAAATAAAGGGTGTCAGCTTCAAAAGCAAAAAGCTGTAATGTTTTTTCGAACTCATGAACCCATTTCACGTTTTTTATACCAGAAATAGAAGTTACTTCTTCTTTAGACAAAAAGTCTCCCTCCCAAAGTTTTGTATGTTCATTTACTTCTTTTACAAATAAAATAGCACGATTTTCTTCTTTATATGCATTTGGATAAAGAACCAAAATAGTTTCATCCTGATCTATTCCTGTTAAGTAAAATAAATCATTGTTTTGCGCAAATCCCATTACATCATCGGCATTATTGGGCATAACATCATTAGAAACTAAAATAGCTAGGCTATTTGCACTCATATTTGCCGAAAATCGTTCTCTGTTTTCGATAAATAATGAAGAAGGAATCGATTCGTATCTCATAAGTTTTATATTTGAAATGTTTTTGTATTAATAGTAGTGTTTAAGCAAAAAGATCAGTACCGTTTGAAAACATTAAGCCAGATTTCATGATGGCAAGTCTAGTGCCAAAGTTAAGTTTTTTATTCTTTTGTATCTAGTGATTATTAGCATTCCTGAGGGGTTGTGAAATTTACAGCAAAGTATGCAAGGTTTTATATTGTAAATGTTTATAAGCGCAAAGTACGCAAAGCTATGTCTGAAATTAAAAATCGGAAATCTAAGAAGTCTAAGTCAGTCTAACAATCTAAGTATTCTTAATTTACCGCAAATGACGCAAGGTTTTATATTGTAAATCTTCTATAAGCGCAAAGTTCGCAAAGCTATGTCTGAAATTAAAAATCGAAGTCTAATAATCTAAGTCAGTCTATCAATCTAACAATCTATCAATCTAAGTAGTCTGATTTACCGCAAAGTACGCAATGTTTTATATTGTAAAGCTACTATAAACGCAAAGTTCGCAAAGCTATGTCTGAAATTAAAAATCGAAGTCTAATAATCTAAGTCAGTCTAATAATCTAAGTCAGTCTATCAATCTAAGTAGTCTGATTTACCGCAAAGTACGCAATGTTCTATATTGTAAATGTTTATAAGCGCAAAGTTCGCAAAGCTATGTGTGCAATCCAAAAGTTAGCATTCTTCAATCTAAAAATCTAAGAAGTCTAATAATGTAATTATGAAATTTACCGCAAAGCACGCAAGGTTTTTTATTGTAAATCTTTTATAAGCGCTAAGTTCGCAAAGCTCTGTCTGAAATTAAAAATTGGAAGTCTAATGATCTAAGTCAGTCTATCAATCTAACAATCTATCAATCTAAGTAGTGTGATTTACCGCAAAGTACGCAATGTTTTATATTGTAAAGCTACTATAAACGCAAAGAACGAAGGCTCTGTCTGAAATTTAAATCGGAAGTCTAAGTTAGTCTAATAATCTAATAATCCAAGTAGTCTAATCATCTGATTTATTGCTAAGTACGCAAGGTTTTATATTGTAAATCTTCTATAAGCGCAAAGTTCGCAAAGCTCTGTCTGAAATTAAAAAATCGAAGTCTAATAATCTAAGTCAGTCTATCAATCTAACAATCTAAGTAGTCTGATTTACCGCAAAGTACGCAAGGTTTTATATTGTAAATCTTCTATAAGCGCAAAGTTCGCAAAGCTATGTCTGAAATTAAAATCGTAAATCTAATTATCTAAGAAGTCTAAGGAATCTAAGTCAGTCTAAAAATCTAACAATCTAAGAAGTCTAAATAAAAAGCTATTTTTTCATAATCAAGGCTTTATTGTATTCGTAATTCATTTTAGCAATAGACAACACAGAGATCCCTTGCGGGCATTCCACTTCACAGGCTTCAGTGTTGGAACAGGCTCCAAAGCCTTCTGTATCCATTTGGTCAACCATAGTTAATACCCTCATAGAAGCCTCTATCTTTCCTTGAGGCAGTAATGCTAAGTGCGTTATTTTGGCACCAACGAATAATGCAGCACTAGAGTTTTTGCAAGTAGCTACACAGGCACCACAACCTATACATGCAGCCGCATCAAAAGAGGCTTCGACAGTTTCATATGAAATAGGAATACTATTGGCCTCAGGTGCTTGACCAGTTGAAGCTCCGATATAACCACCAGCAGCTATGACAGCATCAAAAGAAGTTCTATCAATTTTTAAATCTCTCACAACAGGAAAAGCAGTTGCTCTAAAAGGCTCAATGTATATAGTATCTCCATCTTTAAAGCTTCTCATATGGAGTTGGCAGGTTGTGGTGTGTTGTAAAGGGCCGTGTGCCCTTCCGTTAATCATAACTCCACATTGTCCACAGATGCCTTCTCTACAATCATGATCAAACTCAATGACACGTTCTTTGAGTTGAATAAGTGATTCATTTAAAAGATCAAGCATTTCTAAGAAAGACATATGTTCAGTAACACCATCTATCTCATAATCTACCATTTCACCTTTGGAGTTACTATTTAGTTGACGCCATATTTTAAGATATAGTTTCATGTTTTTTGATTTTAGTTATTTGTAACTACGTACTGCAAGTTCAACATTTTCGAATACCAAAGGCTCTTTATGTAGTTCAGGAGGATTTGAGATTCCTTTCCATTCCCAAGCCGATACATAGCAATAATCTGCATCATTTCGAACAGCTTCCCCTTCATTACTCTGGTATTCTTCTCTAAAGTGTGCTCCACAAGATTCCTCTCTTTGTAATGCATCGTAGCACATTAACTCAGCTAATTCTATATAATCAGCCACACGTCCTGCTTTTTCTAATTCGCTGTTTAGAGTATCATCACCAGTTATGAGTAAGTCTTTTTCAAAAGAAGCTTTTAACTTTTTAATAGCTATAACTGCATCTTCAAGATTTTGTTTGCTTCTAGATAATCCACATTTTTCATAAAGTAATCGTCCTATGTTTTTATGAAAATAATCAGTTGAAAGAGTACCTTTACTTTGCAAGAAGTGATTTAATTGCTCTCTGACTGCTTTTTCTGCTTCCGCGAAAGCAGGATGCTCAGTATTAATTTTATCCGTTTTTAATTCACCAGCGAGATAATTGGGGATCGTATAAGGAGCAATAAAATAGCCATCAACACAAGCCTGAAGTAAAGAATTAGCTCCAAGTCTGTTTGCACCATGATCAGCAAAATTAGCTTCACCTAGAGCAAAAAGTCCAGGAATTGTAGTCATTAGTTCATAATCTACCCAAAGTCCACCCATTGTAAAATGTGCAGCAGGGGAGATGAGCATAGGCTCTTTATAAGCATCGATTCCGTTAATTTTTTCATACATAGCAAAGAGATTGCTGTATTTTGCTTCGATTGTTTTTTTCCCTTGTGCGGCAATAGCATCTGAGAAATCTAGATATACAGCATTTTTCATTGGTCCAGCTCCGTGTCCAGAGTCAATTCGTTCTTTGGCTGCACGAGAAGAAATATCTCTAGGAGCCAAATTTCCAAATGCAGGATAGCGACGTTCTAAATAATAATCTCGTTCTTCTTCGGGAATAGTGTTAGGTATTCTATCGTCTCCAGCTTTTTTGGGTACCCAAATTCGCCCGTCATTTCGTAGCGATTCAGACATAAGAGTAAGTTTAGATTGATTTGCTCCATGTTGAGGCAGGCAGGTAGGATGAAACTGAATCCAGCTAACACCAGCCATATAAGCACCTTTTTTATGCGCCCTCCATATTGCAGAACTATTGCACCCCATAGCAAGAGTCGAAAGGTAATATACCTTACCATAACCACCTGTTGCTAAAACTACAGCATCGGCAGCATGACGTTCTATAGCTCCTGTTTCAAGATTCCTAGTAATAATACCTTTGGCTTTACCATCTACAAGTACTAATTCTAACATTTCATGTCGGGTATGCATCGTAACCTTTCCTGTATTAACTTGACGAAGTAATGACTGGTAGGCTCCTAGTAAAAGTTGCTGTCCTGTTTGTCCGCGTGCATAAAAGGTTCTTGAAACCTGTACACCACCAAAGGATCTGTTATTGAGATAACCTCCATATTCTCTTGCAAAAGGAACTCCTTGTGCGACAGATTGATCGATTAAACTAGCAGAGCACTCGGCTAACCGATATACGTTGGCTTCGCGAGATCTAAAATCTCCCCCTTTAATAGTATCATAAAACATTCTAAAAACGCTATCACCATCATTTTTATAATTTTTAACTGCATTTACACCTCCTTGTGCAGCAACAGAGTGGGCTCTTCTGGGAGAGTCCTGAAAACAAAATGATTGTATGTTATATCCTTGTTCAGCAAGTGATGCCGCGCAAGAAGATCCTGCAAGACCAGTTCCTACAACTATAATATTTAGTTTTTTTCTATTAGCAGGGTTTACAAGTTTTGCTTTGGATTTATAAGTATTCCATTTATCAGCAAGTGGACCATCAGGTATCTTTGAATCTATCATTTTCCTACTATTTTAAATAAATATAAAGCGGAATTGCCATGAAGCCTCCCGTAATGATTAGGGTATATCCCCATCCGAATATTTTTACAGCCTTTACATATTTTGGATGATAAAGACCTAGTGTTCTTGATGCACTAAAAAAACCATGTAATAAATGAAAACCTAAGGCAATGAAAGATATTTCATAAATCACAACATACCACAATTGAGAATAGGATTGTACAACAATTTCATAAAGATCTTTATTTCCAGCAGCATCCAGAGGTAATTCTGTGAATTTGTACACATACCAAAAATCTTTAAAATGAATTATGAGAAATAGCAACAAGATAGTACCTAATATACCCATGTTACGGCTATTCCATCTACTAGCAAAATTTCTTTTATCATAATGGTAGCTTTTACCATTTGCAGTATTGTTTTTAATGGTGATCACAATGGCATATAGCGCATGACTTATCAATGATAAATAGAGAATCCATGAAATGATTTTTATAAACATATTACCAGACAGTAACTTGGAGTACCAATTAAATTGTTCTCTTGCTTGATCTTCGGGCAAAAAAAGTTGCAGATTACCTAGTAAATGTATCACAAGGAAAAAGCATAGAAAGAGACCCGTACCTGCGATAATGATCTTGTTTTTTAAAGTAGTAGATTTCATTTATTTGCAAGATTATTTATTAACTGATTATTTAGAGATTCTAATTTACTATTAATACTCGAATTTAAGAAGAATCTGTCAAATAAAAATGTTAATTGGAATAAATATAAATAGCGTAATATATTATTACACAAGTGACTGTAAAATAGTTGTTTGCGGTTTTATTTGTACTTATTGTAAATAAATAGTAAGAATAAAATATCAAATATTGTTAATAATGTAAGTTTATACATTATTTTTACAATAATGTTTTGTTTTTATGTAAATGTGAATTTATGTGTTAATGACTCTTTTTAATCAATAAAATTCATTGAGTAATGCCTTCTAATCTGAAGTTAGTATAACTACAGAATAAATCCCTTAGGGCAATTAATAAAAAGTCTTTTGAATCTAGATAACTATTTAATAAAAAATAGAGCACCATTTATTTTCTACTGTTTTAAAAACTCTTATAGTGATTTCGAATAAACCTACGCGAGATTTATTGCATGTACTATCTCTATAATTAACAAACGGGATTATTATTCCATAAAATTTAAATATTATGAAACAAAATATTTTTTTGCTATCAGTATTTTTTCTCCTAATTAATAATACACTTACAGCTCAATTATTGGCAGTAAAAACTAAAGATTCAGTCAACGAAAAGTCTAAAATTGTGGCAAGGCTTGTAGGTAGGTTAAAGTTAAATGGTATTTATGATATCAAACGAAGTCTTAGTAATTATAGCTCTTCACTTATTCATGATAATGCTACTTCTGGTTTAGATGGAACAGCTTTTAGTATGGATATGCGACAGTCGCAGTTACGTTTTGTAAGTACGATGCAATTGAATAATGGTAAAGAAATAAAATCAATGTTAGAGGCTGATTTCATTGGTGCTAACAATACTTCGCAGTTCAGACTACGCCACGCGTGGATTCAGTATGAAAATTGGATGATTGGACAAAATTGGTCCACTTTTGGTGATGCTGCTTTATGGCCTGGATCATTATTAGATTGGGATGGTCCCGTGGGTATGGTGCTTTCTCGTAAAGTTCAAGTTAGATACACAGGGCGCTTTAAACAAAACGGGAATACTTTTTTGGAGCTAGCAGCAGAGTATCCTGAATCAAATTCTTTGTATGATTATACTCTAAGTCCTGTAAATGGAGTCAATTCTACTGCTTCTAAAACTCCAGATGTAGTTGCAGCTATTAAATATGTTTTTGGTAAAGAGAGTTTTATTAAATTGGCTGGACTTTATCGCAGTATTGAATTTGAATCAGTTGATGTTGCTTCTGGTCAAGGAAAATCTAATTTTGAGACACAAAGGGGTGGTGGTTTTACAGCAATTTCTGGAGTTTTTTTTAGAAATAAATCTGGATTATTAAGAAACATACAAACTCAATGGACTATAGGAAAAGGTATTAGTGATTGTTTTTCGGCTATGTCAGGTTACGGTCTTAATGGTTTTGCAAAATCAGATTTTTCAGGTAAATTAAAGCTTTTACCAGTCCATGCAGGTTATATTTCATATCAATCTTATTGGGATAAAAAAATTCACTCGATGACAATACTGTCTTATAATCATTTTTATGATGGAGTAGGAACTGTGGTAGGTTGGGACAAAATGACTAATTATCAACTTACTCTAAATACATCTTATGATTTATTTGATTTTCTTACAATAGGTATAGAACCACAAATTGCCTTTAAAAAATTAGTATATGGCGATGGCAATTCGCAAGGAGTTAATACTATTAGAATCAATTTTGGAATGCTATTTAATTTTTAATAATTACAATTGATAAATTTAAAATGCTATAATTTTTTTTAACCATTTAATAGACGCTGTTAGTAGAGCGATTTTTTTTCTTATAAAAAAAAACACCTTAAAATTTAACAATTGTCTATTATTTAATTTTAAGGTGTTTTTTGTTTAAATAATGAATAATTAAAAATTAAATAATGGTTTCATTACATAGTAAGTAAATATTTGCAAATAAACAACTTTAATTTTGTAAGATTTTGTAGAGTTTTCTTTATATTTGTATGTATCGCTGGCTTTATATTAAATCCAATATTTGGAAATGTATACGATTAGTATGAGAAAGATATCTTTTTATTAATAAACTTTATGAAGTTATACTATGATTTTGATAGTAATAATAGAATTAATCCTAATAATTTGAATACCATCTAGCGCCATTTATATATTTACAATACCACATTTATCTAGCGAATTTAAACTAGATATAAATTTATAATTATTTTACAGTATCCTAAATATGCCTGCTAAAGGTATAATTGTATAAGCCATTCCAAAAACTACATAAAGGAATATTATTGTCCCTATAAAATTTATAAATTATGCAACAAAATAAACTATTCTTGTTTGTCTTTTTTTGTTCTTTTATGTTGGTAAGTAGTTCATTAAATGCACAACTGATGGCAGTAGAATCAAAAGACACCTTAAACGGAAAACCTAAATTTACAGCAAGACTAACTGGTAGGCTTAAACTAAATGGTATTTATGATATTAAAGGGAACCTAGATGGTAATAGTTCTTTTCTTATTCATAAAAATAATGTTTCAGGTTTAGATATACCTGCTTTTAGTATGGATATGAGACAATCGCAGTTGCGCTTTGTAAGTACTATACAATTGAATAATGGTAAAGAACTAAAGTCAATGTTAGAAGCTGATTTTGAAGGAGCAAATAGTACTTCGCAGTTTAGGCTTCGACATGCGTGGATTCAATATGAAAATTGGATGGTAGGTCAAAACTGGTCAAATTTTGGTGATTCATCATTATGGCCAGCATCATTATTAGATTGGGATGGGCCTACAGGTATGGTACTTTCGAGAAGAATTCAAATTCGTTATACAGGTCGCTTTACAGAAAATGGACATACTGCTTTTGAATTATCAGCAGAGACTATGGAGCCGCGCCGATTATACGATTATACCTTAAGTACTGATCATGGTGTCGATTATGCGCCATCTAGATTGCCTGATGTAGTTGCAGGTATACGATATGCTTTTGATAATGGAGGTTTTATGAAATTAGCTGGACTTTATCGCAGTATTGCCTATAATTCAGAAAATATTGCCGCGGGTGAAACTGAATTTGATTTTGATTCACAAGATGCGGGTGGTGTCACAGGTATTATGAGTATATTTTTTAGAAAGAAATCAGGATTAGTAAATAATTTGCAAGCACAATGGACAATAGGTAAAGGGATTAGCGATTATTTTTTGGCGGTAGGAGGTTCAGGGCTTGATGGTTTTGCTAGGTCAGATTTTTCAGGTAAATTAAATTTGTTACCCGTTCATGCTGGTTTTATATCCTATCAACGCTATTGGAATAAAAAATTTAATACAATGGTTATGACATCATATAACCATTTTTATGATGGTGGAGGTACTCAGGCAGGTTGGGATAGGATGACTAACTATCAGTTTACACTTAATGTATCTTATGATTTCTTCGATTCTCTTACCATTGGTGTTGAACCACAAATAGGGTACAAAGAATTACAGTACAATGACGGAAGCACACAAGGAGCTAACGCTGTTCGTATTAATTTTGGAATGCTATTTAATTTCTAATAACCATGATTAACTCAATAAATATTTATAAAATGAAAAAATTAGTACTCGTATTTCTGTTGTGTTTAGCAACAGCTGTGGCTTTTGCACAACAAAAGCCAAGAATAATAATTCTTGCTACTGGAGGAACTATTGCTGGCGAAGGAAAATCTTCTGATAGAGCAGGGTATACTGCGGGTAAAATACCTGTATCAGATCTTATAGGAGCTATTCCTAGTGTGAATACTATCGCAAATATTAGTGGAGAACAAATATCTTCTGTTGGAAGTCAAGATATGAGTATAGAGATATGGAGAAAACTAGCTATACGTATTAATGAAATAGCCAGCAAAAATGAAGCAGATGGTGTTGTTATTACACATGGTACCGATACTCAGGAGGAAACAGCTTATTTTCTTGACTTAGTTGTACCAAATGATCTACCAGTTGTATTAACTGGATCTATGCGTCCAGCAACTGCTATTAGTGCTGATGGACCTAAAAATCTTTTTGATGCTATTACTGTTGCAGCAGATCCGCAAAGCAAAGGACGTGGCGTAATGGTTTCTTTTAACGAATCAATTTACGATTCAAGAGAAGTTACAAAAACAAGTACTACAAAGGTAAATGCATTTAAATCTCCCGATACAGGTCCACTTGGAGAAGTATATGATGGACGTGTAGAGTATTATAAAACAGCTACAAGAGAAAGCGCAAAAGGAAAACCTTTTGAAGTAAATAATACGACTAAATTGCCGAAAGTAGAAGTTGTATATATGTATGCCGATGCTTCTCCAGATTATATAGATTATTTAGTAAAACAAAAAGTAGATGGAATTGTAATCGCTGGAGTTGGAAACGGAAATTTTTCAAAAGCTTTTACAGATGCTATAAAAAGAGCCACTAAGGCGAACATTGCTGTATGTCGTTCAAGTCGTTGTTTAGGTGGTAGAGTAGTATTAGATGGTGAAACTAACGATAGTGAACTTGGAACTGTAATATCAGATAATCTAAATCCCCAAAAAGCAAGAATATTATTGATGCTTGGGCTTACAAAAACTAAAAACCAAAAAGAACTGCAAGATTTTTTCTTCCGTTTTTAATTTTCTTTAATAATTTAATATATAGTATTATGAGTGATTTTCGTACAGAGCATGATTTTCTTGGAGAAAAAGAAATACCAAACAATTGTTATTATGGTGTACAAACCGTACGTGCCAAAGAGAATTTTAATATAACAGGAATCCCTATAGGATCAGAACCTTTATTTATTAAAGCTTTTGGGTATGTTAAGAAAGCGGCGGCAATGGCCAATAGAGATTTGGGTGTATTAGATGCAAAAAAAGCTGAAGCTATTATTTATGCTTGTGACCGTTTAATTGCTGGCGAGTTTTTAGACCAGTTTATAAGTGATTTAATTCAGGGCGGAGCAGGGACTTCAACGAATATGAATGCTAACGAGGTAATTGCCAATTTAGGATTGGAATATCTGGGGCATAAAAAAGGGCAGTATGAGTTTCTTCATCCTAATAACGATGTAAACCTTTCACAAAGTACTAATGATGCTTATCCATCAGCTTTTAGGTTAGCTATTTACCTTAAAATAGATGCTTTTGCAGATGCTTTGACAAATCTAAAAGATGCCTTTTATGATAAAGGAAAGGAGTTTGCAAATGTAATTAAGATGGGACGTACCCAATTGCAAGATGCTGTACCAATGACATTAGGTCAAGAATTTAATGCGTTTGCAACAACTATAGGTGAAGATATTCAGCGTCTGCTTGTAGCTGAACAATTAATCACTGAAGTAAACATGGGAGCAACTGCCATTGGTAGTAAAGTAAATGCACCAGAAGGCTACCCAGAGTTATGTGTAAAATATCTAGGCGAAGTAAGTGGTATTCCAGTTACTCTTGCAGGTGACTTGTTTGAGGCTACTTATGATCCAAGTGCTTTTGTAGAACTGAGTGGTACTTTAAAAAGAAGCGCTATTAAGTTAAGTAAGGTTTGTAATGATCTTCGTTTATTAAGTAGTGGACCCCGTTGTGGTTTTAATGAAATTAACTTACCAGCTTTACAACCAGGATCATCTATCATGCCTGGAAAAGTAAATCCTGTGATTCCAGAAGTTGTGAACCAAACTTGTTTTTATGTTATTGGAGCCGATTTAACGGTTACAATGGCAGCTGAAGCAGGACAATTACAATTAAATGTAATGGAGCCAGTAATTGGTTTTGCTTTGTTTACATCATTAGAATATCTTGCCAAAGCATGTAACACTTTAAAAGATAAGTGTATTGTTGGTATCACAGCTAATGAAGAGCATGCCAAAGATTTAGTTATGAATAGTATTGGAATTGTTACACAACTTAATCCTATTTTGGGGTATGAGGCTTCTGCAAGCATAGCCAAAGAAGCACTTAAAACTGGTAAATCAATACATGATATTGTTGTAACCGAAAGAAAACTAATTACCCAAGCAAAATGGGACGAGATTTATTCTATAGAAAATCTTATTAATCCTAAATTCATCACTTCATGATATTAGTACAGTTCGCTATACTTTTGGCTATGATTCTTATTGGGTCACGGCTTAAGGGAATTGGTCTTGGTGTTATGGGAATGATTGGACTACTCCTATTTGTCCTTGTTTTTCATATGCGCCCAGCCGATCCACCTATAGCGGTGCTTCTTATCATTCTAGCCATAGTAACCACAGCTGCCACATTACAAGCAGCTGGTGGTTTGGATTATTTGGTAAGCATTGCCGAAAAGATTATTAGACGTAATCCCAAGCATATTACTTTTATAGCTCCATTTACAGTTTATTTTTTATGTTTATTTGCTGGAACAGCACATATTGTTTATTCCTTACTTCCTATTATAGCCGAAGTATCAGCAAAAAAAAGAATACGACCAGAAAGACCATTGAGTATATCGGTAGTCGCATCTCACATGGCACTTACAGGAAGCCCAATGAGTGCGGCAACAGCTTCATTAGCGGCTGTATTGGCTTATTCTACAGCAGTAGTGGATATTATGAAAGTATGTATTCCTGCCTGTCTAATAGGAATTATTGCTGGTGTTATTTCAGTATGGAAAAAAGGGAAAGAACTTAGTGATGATCCTGAGTTTATAGAAAAAATGAAAGATCCTGAATTTGCTGAAAGTATTGATAAGACATCCGAAACAAACAGAGAGATAAAACCAGGCGCTAAAACGGCTGTTTTTATTTTTGGTGCAGCAATAGTACTGATTATCTTTTTTGGTGCTTTTCCTCAATTTCTACCGAACGTTGGGCCTGGAGCAGCAGGATTTGCAGTAGGAGCAGATGGGGCTGTTAACCTAACAGGATTAATCATTATGATTACTTTATCAGCATCGGCATTGATAATGATAATTACAAAAACGTCTGCAGTTTTAGTTTCAAAAATGAGTCTATTTACTTCTATGGCAACGGCTGTAGTTTCAGTACTGGGAGTAGTATGGATGAGTGCTACCTTTATGAGTGCCAATGATGTTTTAATTGAGAAAACTTTTAGAGAAGTTACATCAGAATATCCTTTTACTTTTGCTTTTGCATTGGTCATCATGGGGGCGCTGACTTTTAGTCAAGCTGCTACTACAAGAATAATGATGCCAATAGGATTGTCTTTAGGAATTGGTCAACCACATCTGATAGCTATGTTTCCAGCTGTTAATGCTGATTTTATATTACCAGGTTATCCTACATTGGTTGCTGCAATGGATTTTGACCGAACAGGTACAACCCGTATTGGTAAATATGTGGTTAATCACAGCTTTATGATTCCAGGCCTTGTTACTATAGCTACAACAATAGCATCAGGTTTTTTATTGAGCATGTTTTTATAACAGCAATGAGTAGAATTTATATTAATGATTTGTTTTTCTTGCCTCAGAACATCGAAATCACAAGGAAAACAAATCATTTATAAAAAAACACAAAAGGGTAACAGGTTAACAATAATTGTATTAGAGATTGTTTTTAGATTGAATAAAAAAAACAAGCAAAATAATTCGATATTTATATTGTTTAACTGTATAAACTGCCTATCTTTGCACCCGAAACAACGCGGGATAGAGCAGTAGGCAGCTCGTCGGGCTCATAACCCGAAGGTCACAGGTTCGAGTCCTGTTCCCGCTACTAAGGAAAACACCACTTGAAAAAGTTGGTGTTTTTTTCGTTTATAACACATTTTATTATGGAAGAATCTCATGTCTCAGAAGGACAAGCTTGGAATCAAGACGAACCTTTAGAGCATTAAAATTGGGGTAATGCAGGATTCTCTAAAAAAAGCTTTTTTGTGTTTGCTACTTGTGGAGATTCTTCGTTCCTCAGAAAGACAAGTTTGAGGGTAATTGAGGATTCTAAAATCTGTTTTGTGTTAGTTACTTGATTAGGTTTTTGTCTCCCCACAGGTTTCAGTTTTGATTCATTGTGTTCTATCTTTGCAGGCACAGATTGCAAATCTGCACTGTCGCTGTCTACATATGGGAGCTAGCAACTGAATTGGGTTTCGAAACGCTAGTAAACCATGTCCAACACATCTGTTACACGAGGTATTGCTTAAAGTTTTTTATTCAATTTAAAATTAAACATAATAAAAAAAACAACCCGAAGGTTGTTTAGATAATGCTATAATTTGATTAGAGTTTAGCATGAAAAAATTAATCACCGACACATCTGAAATACTATCAAATGATTCACCTTTACAGAAAAAGATATTAAGTCATTTTGGCAATCAATAATTTATAATTTAAAAAAAAAAATTATTTAAAATTCCATCCTAATGTCAGTCCAAATGCAACAGGTCGGATTTTTGCATTTTTATCAGTGCTGTACAATCCGTTAGCTTTTCTATCTGAAGCAGATGTTGGGTTATATCCTATGTAAGATTCATCTTTGTCTTGGTCAAGAATAGAACCATAACCATTTTCAAGGAACATCGCTACATACAATGCATTTCTTGCACCCATATCAAATGTAAAACCCAACTCAAACATACTCATTACAATACCTTTGGTTTGGTATTCACCAGATGCCGAATAATTACTCTGACTACCAAAACCATACTCTGGTAAATTATCAATAGTTAAATTAATATCTGGATAGTAAGCAATACCATTTACGCTGCTTGCTGTTGCTTTTATTTTATAATTTACAGGTAAAAAGTACTTCGCACCTGCTCTAAAATTAAAATCAATTCCTTTATTAATATTCATTTTATACTGTACGAAAAGTGGAATTTGAATAGCATGCAAGGTTTGTCTTTCTTTATAATTACTTGCTGCAACATTATAACTAAAAGCAGAGGTAGCAGGATCAACTTCAAAATTACTGAGCGTTGCTGATGAATTACTTAAAAAAACATCTTGTTTGTACTGAGAAAATTCTATTCCAGTACCAATTCCGATATGATTGTTTAAAGAATAAATGTAACCTGCCTTTATTGCTCCTCCAAGTTCATAACTAGCGTAAGTTCCTTTAACATTACTTTTAATATTTCCAATTCCTGATTGCACACCTACATAAAACTGTGCAGCCATTGTTTGCGAAATTAAAAATGCAGCTATCCCAATTGTATTTTTTATATTCAATTTCATAATTGTTTTTCATTAGAATAATCCGTCCTCATTTATAAAAAATGAGGACTTCATACTCTTGATTATTTAATTTTTAACTAGAAGGTTTTTAGTAAAATACTTTCCATTTGCTAAAGTCATCTTTACAATATAAATTCCCTCAACACTTGGCGCTTCTAAAGTCACTCTACTTTGATTGGTTGTTTTATTGATCATTAGCACGCCACCTATGCTATACACTTCAACACGAGTATTTTCTAATCTTGAAGAAGATATAATCGTAAGGAGTTCATAATTTGCATTTGGTTTAACTGGATTTGGAACAATTTTGATATATTCCTCTTCTACTGTTGGTGATAAAGTTAACGGACAAGTAGTAATCAATGTACCATCAAGTTTTTCAGCTATTGCATAATAAGTTCCATTTAAATCTCCATTTTCTTTATAAAACTGATGCGTTTGACTTGGAACCAAAATTCCGTTTTTGTACCAAGTATACGATTTAAAACTTTTAGAACTATTATCAAAGAAAATAACATTTTCAAACTGTTTTCTAATTAAATTAGGATGACTATTTGTTATAGGTAATACTACTACTGAAGCGGTATTATAATTGTTATTTCCAGCTTGTAAAGCATTAACAGTTGCTGAACCATAACCTGTAAAAGTTAATAGACTATTTGTTACAGTTGCAACATCAGTATTTGAAGAAGTATAATTTACAAGCAAACCACTACTAGAGGTAGCTGTTAATACTGTTGTAGTCTCTCCATCGCAACCAGATACTAAAGTTTGATTCCAGGTAATTGTTTGATCAGCTTTAGTTATGGTAAAATCATTACCAACATAAGTAATACCGTAGTTAGCACCTGCACTCAAACTTCCCTGACCAATTTCATAAGTACCTACATCTTTTCCTGCAGCTCTTGTCAATACTCCGGTAAACGCATCTCCAGTGACTAAGGTTGGAGTAAAAGTATATGTTAATTTCGGATCGGTAGTACCATACACTTTTGTTTGTGATGCCGAAGTTACAGTTACTGTTTTACTACCAATGGTTAAATCGGCACTTATATAATTCAAAGTATAATTTCCGCTTAAAGCAAGTGTACCTTGATTAATTGCATAAGTTCCCACGTTTTCACTAACAGCTCTATCAAGACTTCCGGTAAAGGTATCTGTTCCATTAAGTGGCGGGTTGAAAGTATAAGTGAATGCTGGATCAGTATCGCCATACACTTTTGTTATAGCAGTTGCTGTTACAGTAATTGTTTGCGAAGTAATAGTAAGGTTAGCTGGTACATAAGTAATCTGGTAGTTTGTACCTAAGCTAAGGTTACCCTGTCCGATGGCATACGTACCAACGGCTTCGCCAACTGCACGATCCAGATTTCCAGTAAACACATCTGTTCCTATCAATGCTGGGTTAAACATGTAAGTTAAAGCGGAATCAGCGGCTGTAAATATTTTAGTTTTAGCATCAGCAGTTACAGTTACCGTTTTCTTACCAATGGTTAAATTGGCACTTGCATAATTCAATATATAATTTCCGTTTAAAGCAAGTGTACCTTGATTGATTGAATAAGTCCCAATGTTTTCACCAGTAGCTCTATCAAGATTTCCTGTAAAGGTATCAGTGCCTATTAACGCTGGGCTAAAAGTATAAGCAAATACAGGATCAATTGTTCCGTATTCCTTATTACCAGTTGTTCCGTTTACGTTTACTGTTTTCTTAGCAATGTTTAAATCAGCAGATGTAAATGCTAGAGCATAATTGTTACTTAAAGCCAATGTTCCCTGTGTGATAGCATAATTTCCAATGTTTTCACCAGGAGCTCTGTCAAGATTTCCTGTAAAGGTATCTGTACCGTTTAGTACCGGGCTAAAAGTGTAAGTCAGAGAATCAGCATCGCCATAAGTTTTGGTTTTAGCTGTTGCTGTTACAGTAATAACTTGGGAAGTAACGGTCAGGTTAGCCGGGTTGTAAATAATTTGGTAGTTTGAAGCTAAGCTCAGGTTACCCTGTCCGATGGCATAAGTACCAACATTTTCGCCAGGAGCACGGTCTAGGTTCCCAGTAAAGGTATCAGTTCCGTTAAGTGCCGGGCTGAAAGTATAAGTTAATGTAGGATCAGCAGCAGTAAATGTTTTAGTTTTTGCGACAGCAGTTACCACTATAGGTTTGACAGTAATGCTTAGGTCTGCTGAAGTAAAGGCAAGAATGTAATTGTTATTTAAAGCTAATGTTCCTTGTCCAATGGCGTAATTCCCAATGTTTTCACCAGGCGCTCTGTCAAGATTTCCTGTAAAGGTATCAGTACCTATTAACGCTGGGCTAAAAGTATAAGCAAATACAGGATCATTTGTCCCATATTCCTTATTACCAGCTGTTGCGTTTACGTTTACTGTTTTCTTAGTAATGTTTAAATCAGCAGATATAAAGGAAAGGGTATAATTGTTATTTAAAGCCAAGGATCCTTGTCCGATGGCGTAATTTCCTATGCTTTCACCAGTAGCTCTGTCAAGATTTCCTGTAAAGGTATCAGTACCTATTAACGCTGGGCTAAAAGTATAAGCAAATACAGGATCAATTGTTCCGTATTCCTTATTACCAGCTGTTGCGTTTACGCTTACTGTTTTCTTAATAATGTTTAAATAAGCAGATGTAAAGGCAAGAGTATAATTGTTACTTAAAGCCAATGTTCCCTCTGTGATGGCATAATTTCCAATGTTTTCACCAGGAGCTCTGTCAAGACTTCCTGTAAAGGTATCTGTACCGTTTAGTACCGGGCTAAAAGTGTAAGTCAGAGAATCAGCATCGCCATAAGTTTTAGTATTAGCGGTTGCAGTTACAGTAATGACTTTAGAAGTAACGGTCAGGTTAGCTGGGTTGTAAATAATTTGGTAGTTTGAAGCTAAGCTCAGGTTACCCTGTCCGATAGCATAAGTACCAACATTTTCGCCAGGAGCACGGTCTAGGTTCCCTGTAAAGGTATCAGTTCCGTTAAGTGCCGGGCTGAAAGTATAGGTGAATGTAGGATCAGCAGCAGTAAATGTTTTAGTTTTTGCGACAGCAGTTACCACTATAGGTTTGGCAGTAATGCTTAGCTCTGCTGAAGTAAAGGCAAGAGTATAATTGTTATTTAAAGCTAATGTTCCTTGTCCAATGGCGTAATTACCAATGTTCTCACCCGCTGCACGGTCCAGAATCCCTGTAAAAGTATCTATTCCGACAAGTGCCGGACTGAAAGTATAAGTGAATGCAGGATCAGCTACGCCGTACACTTTGGCTTTAGGAACCGCCGCAACTGCAATATCCTTTTTATTCACGACTAGATCATGAGCTACAGGAGTAGCAGCAAGAAAGCTAGAGTTTCCAGACTGATAAGCAGTGATTGTGGTTGTTCCTGATGACAGTATTGTTATTGAGTTTCCTAATATAGTAGCTACAGCGGTATTACTAGAAGTGTAAGTAATACCTAATGTAGAACTGCTGGTTGCCGTTAGTGTAATTGGGCTTGCGCCATAAACTGAAGCGGCAAGCGGATTAAAGGTGATGGTTTGAGATCCTTTAGGAGCGGAAACAATATTTCCAGATTTAGCCCCTTCGTTGCCAGTTAAATCTACTGCGGCGATACGGTAAAAATAACCAACACCATTGGTCAAGCTGGTATGGTTATATGTTAAAGTTCCTGCCGGTATGGATTGAATAACTGTGGTTGGGTTAATAGTTGTTCCTCCATAAAGCATGTATTTGCCAAGATCGGGAGCCGTACTGGCATTCCAAGTAATGGTGTTTTGATTATTTCCTGCAGTACCCGTCAGGCCTGTAGGTGCAGCAGGAGCAGTTCTGTCAACAGTCACTGTGCTACTGTTAGTGGTCGCGGTTACTGGGATTCCTGCATTTCCTGGCAGATCTGAGAAAGTAATATTAAAGGCAAGAACTCCTTCAGAAGTCATTGGTGATACCGTATGGGTTGCTACCCAATTATTCGCCCCGCTATTAATAGAAGTTACCGCAATTCCGCCTATGGTCACAGTAGGCGTGTTAATAGCTTTTGAGACAGTAAAATTCAGGGTGATAATATCACCTATCTTTGCTAAAGTTGTGGTAAGGTTGTTTGAAGCAATAGCTACAGTACTTAGGGTAGGGATCGTTTTGTCATAAGTAACACTGCTGCTATTGGTAGTTGTAGTTACGGTTGTTCCTGCATTACCAGTCGAGCCTGTAAAATCAATATTGAAATTAATGGTTCCTTCTGTTTCTGTACCTGCGAGGGTGTAGCTTGCAACAAAGCTGTTTTCACCTGTTGAAGTTGCTACTGCAGGATTACCTGCAATAGTTACAACGGGAAGTGCAACAACTTCTGAAGCGGTAAACGTTAAGAAGATGGTGTTTCCTGTTTTAGCTGTTTGATTTGAAGTATTATTCGAGACAATGGCTACTGTAGTTAATGTTGGTATAGTTTTGTTGTAGGTTACGCTACTGGCATTTGTTGTTGCAGTAACCGCAGTCCCAACGTTTCCGATAACATCAGTAAAAGCAATGTTAAAGGGGATGACACCATTTGCATCTGTAGCTAATGTAGTGTAAGTAGCTGTCCAGTTGTTTGCAGCTGTATTGGTAACAGTAGCAGCATTTCCAAAAATGCTAACTACTGGTGTACTAATTGTTTCTGAGGCTGTAAAGCTAAAGGTAATCACATCTCCTGCCTTTGCTTTTTCAGTATTGGCATTATTGGATGTAATGCTTACGGTAGTTAAAGTCGGAATTGTTTTATCGATGGTATAAACTTCACCGGAATATCCTACCTGAATTTCATTTCCAATCGAGTTGATGATTCCTGTACCTGAACTATTAAGATTCAGTCTTAAGGTTCCTGATCCTGTTCCGGTGTTTACCGTAACCGTACTGGTATTATTATTTCCTATTACAGAAGTAACAAAAGGACCGTTAATTCCGGTAGTGGTAATACTAAAATCTGTAGTATTAACACCCGTCACATTTTCAGAGAAAGTCAATAAAAATTCTACTAAAGTACTGTTAGTTGTGGCGCTTCCTGTTCTTGTAATGCTCAGTATGGCTGGTACAGTAGTATTGATAACAATATTTTTGTTGGCGCCTAAAGATCCTGCAGTTCCTGGAGCTGTCAATGTTAAGTTGGCATTATTTCCTGCAACATCTTTAATCGTTCCACCTGCTAGAGAAAGCGAGGTAGTACTGGCTTGATCCAGATCTGCAATACTTTGGTTTAGCGCTACTGTATAGTTAAATACCAAAGCTGTGCTTCCTGAGCCACTCGAGTAACTGGCTGTTCCACCAGAATTAAGACTGAGTGTTGGTGTTCCTGTTACGGTTACTGCTTCTGAGAAGTTAACTGTTACGGGTATATTGTTACCAATTTTGTATGTTCCGTTTGCTAGGCTGGAGTTAACTGAACTTACGACTGGTGAAGTGCTGTCTATGACAATATTTTTGTTGGCGCCTAAAGATCCTGCAGTTCCGGGAACTGCCAATGTTAATGTGGCATTGTTTCCTGCTCCATCTTTAAGTGTTCCTCCGTTTAAGCTGAGTGCAGTTGTACCTGTATAGTCGAGGACGGCACTGGCATCTCCTGCCTGTACAATATAGTTAAACGTTAGAGTTGATGTTCCTGAACCACTAGTATAATTTATAGTTGTACCAGAATTCAATTCGAGTCGAGGCGTTCCAGTTACGGTGATAGCCTCAGAAAAATTTACGTTAATGTTGATGGGAGCACCAGCATTATAAGCACCGTTGGCATTACTTGAGCTTACTGAAGTCACCGTTGGTACAATTCCATCTATAACAATATTTTTGTTGTTGCCAAGGGAATTCGTTGATCCAGGTGCTACGAGAGTTAATGTGGCATCACTATTTCCTGCATCTTTAATAGTTCCTCCATTAAGACTTAATGCTGTAGTAGTAGAATAGTCGAGGTCAACAGTACTTTGTCCGCTGCCCACAGTATAATTGAAAGTAAGTGTATTTGTAGTGCTTCCGCTGCTGTAATTAACAACGGCTCCTGTATTTAGGGTCAATGTTGGCGTTCCAGTTACGGTTACAGCAGATGAAAAGATGACATTAATCGCAATAATATCACCAACTTTATAGGTTCCGTTTGGAGTAGAAGATGTTACATTGTTGACTTTTGCTCCAAGTTGAAAAATAGGATTCAATCCAGGGAAGGCTACTCCGCCAGGATCAAGGGATTTCTTTGATGCGAGTATTTCTGTCGTTGTCCAGTTCGACTTTGTCTTGATTGTGGCCAGGATGGATTCTTTTGTTCCTAAAAAAGTTCCATTATAGTTGTTATAATCTCCGTGATAACCTGCGGGTGGAGTTCCTGCAATGGTTAATGTTGCATAAAAATCTCCTGCCGCAAGTGTTGCTGGCAGGTAAGAAACGGCGGCACCAACAATTCCTGCTGATTGCCATCCGGTAATTGGATCTGAAGGATACGCACCAGGAAGTGGAGTAGACCAGTTAGCAAATCCGTAGATAAAATTAGGACTTGCATCGTTGCCGCTATAGAGAAACCAGTTGTCTCCAACACCTGCTACAACGGTTCCTGTAGTCCAACCAGTAGCAGTAGTAGTCCCATAGGTATCGAGTCCAGTCACGGATACAGAAGCCCCACCGGTTATTCCAATGTTAAATAGCGTTCCTGCCGGGATAGGAGTCGTGGTTGTCCAGGTAATTAATCCATCAGAACCATTCGCGACCAATAAGGTTGTATTTTCATCCCAGCCTCTATCGGTAATTTTAAGCTCGGTACCTGAAGGGATAACTTTTAAGGCTACAATAGCTAAATTGACTGTTTGTGCATTACCGTTAAAGCCAACAATCGCAAAATCACCTGGAGTTAATTGTGCGAAAGCACTAAAATTAGTAAAATAAAATAAACAAAATAAAAGTGGTAATAGTAGATTTTTTTTCATATTTTTCATTATAAATTACTCTTATAAACAATGGGGGAATCACCGTAAATGTATGTAATAAAACGTATTAACAATGCATTTTTTACAGGATTTTAATAAAACAAATCTTTAAAAAAAACATTCCCATATTTGGGATAGAACTTTAAGACTTTTTTACCTAAATTCCATACACTTGTTGAACTTCTCTTTTTTATAGCCGAGGCAGAACTGTCCAGAAGTCTTATTTCATTAATCTGATGAGACGATTGAATATGGACGAAATTACATTTAACTTGTGAATTAGTTATAGGTAATTTTACCTGTTTTCAATCTATGATAAATTACATATTCTAGGATGAGATATACCTTATTTTAATGACATTGATTGTTCGGGGCTTTGTTCCTCAGATGAGCAGATTGAAACTTTAGAGAGCTAAGAAGTCTAGAATAAAAGTCAACTTTCTGTGATCAAGCATAAAAAAAACTCGAAAAATAGATTAGATATATAAGTTGATTTTAATTTATAAATTTTTAGATAAAATATAAATATTTTTAACTATTATTAAATACCCAATAAATCTTATAATAGTTCTATATTAGTAATTATAAAAATGAAATAATGACTTGAGTTTTAATAAAAGGATTTGATAAACTATTATTTTTAAAAAAACTTCAAAACTTTCATAAGCAGATTATTATCTTCGAATTCATTTTTTTTAAATAATATAAAACCATAATAAGAATTTTAAGAAATATGTCATATCCAATTTGCCGAAATAATAGATATGGTGTTATTAATAAAAAAAAACCAAGTTATACTACCTTTTAATTATGATAATACAAGTAATTTTCAAAATGTTTTAAGGATAATAATCTCTTAACAAATGAAGGTATTGATGCCTACAAGGATAAAAGAACTTAGAAACAAGATTTTACCGATCGATATTCAAGGAAGATACCACTGAATTTTTAGACTATTTTTATGATTATTGGTTTAATAAACAATATATTGAAAATTATCAAATTGATCCTGATTTAAAATTTTCTAAATTATGCTAAATACCCAAAGATTTTAGCGGTAATGCATTAGTCAACGATATTTTTATAATTCTGCTCTCCTAATTTTCCAAATCTATAATAAGTTCTAAGCTCATCAGAAAAAATTCGAATATCTTCTGTTTTAGTCTGAAGAAAAAAATATTTTTTATACTCTCCGTTTTTTTTATATATTTCGATATAATTTTTAACGCCATTTGATCTTTTGCGTTCCCAAGCACTTATATTACCATTAAATTTTCCACGAAAATAATCACTTAAAATACTTATTTTTTCAATTTCGTAAATTGAGTAAACATCTAAATCACAAGTGATTTTGTCAGAATCGATAACCAAATACCCACTAAAATTTCGATTAGCGGTTTCGCATTTAAAAAAATTACTTGTGAGAAAATAAAGAGAGTATGAAAAAGTAATTATTGCAACAAATATAACTAGTAAATTAAGGCTTTCTTCATATGTTGGGAATATTGATTTTGCAAAATTTAATAAAAATAGTAGTAACCATAAAAATAATGCTATCAATAAATTCTTATCAATCTCAAATGAATTTTCTGGTTTATATATTTGTAGTTTTTTCTCCATAGTTTCTTGGCTTAGCATCAGCATTATTGACTAACGTCTCTCTTTTAGAGCGAGTTTGGGACAAAATTAAGCACTTTTTGTTGACAGCTAATTTTTTTTTTAGAAATCAAATACCCAAATCGCTTGTCGAATTTGTTAACTTTATTTTATTTTGTATTTTGGTTAATAGATTTTATTTGAATTGCCTAGTTATTTTTCTAATGATTTTTCCAACAAAACTTCTTTTTTTCGTGACATAAAATGAGGTTAAAATCATTTGTTCTTTTTCTAAAATTAGTACACCTAAGTCTATTACTTTATTATTCGTACTTATTTCAATTTCTTTCTTCTTAAATTCAATTCCTCCAAATAATAATGTAATTTTTTCGTTTTCTACACTTGGTAAGTATTTGATTTTAAAATCTCCATTTTCGTTTGTTGTTGTTCCGATTTTAGTTCCTTTGATGATTACATAAACGTAAGCATCTGTTAAGTTCGTTTTAGAAATTGAATCATAATATTCAACTTTACCATTTATTGAAATAGAATCATTAGTTATTTCAAATTGTTGCATTATTTGTGTACTATTTCCGTTGTCGTTATAAACTTCATTTGATAGATGTTTTTCAGTCGTTTTATTCTCAGAATTAGCAACTGTAGTTGTAGCGATTAAAGTTGTCAATCCTATAGTTAATGGGATATTCTTCTTTGAACGTTTAATTTCTAACAATTGTTCAGGTAAATAGTACCCACAAGTAGAAAGATTAGTTTCGGACATTTTTAAAGCTATTTCGCTAAACGACATTTTAGAAAAATCTACTATTGATTTATCACATTTCTGACACAAACGACCGATTTCATTCGGTTCCATTTCGTTCCAGTACATATCACATTTTTTTAATCTTTTGAGACTATTTTTAAAATTGTCTAGTTCCATTTCTTGATTTTTTTACCTTACAGATTGCTTACATATATTTGATAAAATCAGACAAAATAACTTAATTATGAAAGACTAACGTCGTAATTGATTTAAACCAAATATATGATAATTCTTTATAACTCATTAAAAGGATTTTATATTTATTGACTGAGATTGTGGCATTACAGTGCTGACATTGATTACAAAACGGAGTGTTGTAATTGGAAATTATAGGTGAGTAATGAGAATAATTCTTTTTTTTTATTGTTTAACCATAAAAAGTCCGTACATTTGCACCCGAAACAACGCGGGATAGAGCAGTAGGCAGCTCGTCGGGCTCATAACCCGAAGGTCACAGGTTCGAGTCCTGTTCCCGCTACTACAAAGAGAACTTTTTTTTAAGTTCTCTTTTTTTATGTCCTAAGATCAAGGATTTACACTACTTTCCTATTTTTATTTTTTTAACTTTCTATTGTTCTGGATCAGGTTCAAAAGTTGTGTTTATGCAAAAATGTTAGTTAATCTAAAGAGGAAGAATTTAAATATCAAGACGAATCTTGTGGGACAAATGCAGTTTAGTCTTGCCATACATCAATTTCTATAACTCTTTCGTTTTCAAATTTTATGATTAAACTTCCAGTATTAATTCCAATTTTACTGTAACCAAGATAATATGTGAATTTCTTTTCTGTTGAAAAATCACTGTCAGGTTTTCCAAGTAAATTAAAAATTTGATTTTTAGACATCCCAATTAACTTATAATTATTCCGCAAACTATTCATCATGTCCCAACGCAATGACATGTTGTCTTCAATATTTAAATTTGCATTTTTCCATTTATAAGGGTCAAATTTTTCTCCAGAAATTTTACCGCTGAATCCTAAAACGCAAATAAACACTGTTACAATGACAATTATAAAAATATTATTTTTTTTCATTTAATTACTTATGTTTTAAATTGCCTATAAGATTCCCTTGAAACAAGTTGTTGAGACTAAATTAAGCCTTCTTTTCGGAATTGTGTATACATTCCAATTATAAGACGATTTTTAAATTAGACCAAATGTCAAAATCTAATATAGCAAGTGTTATTGGTTGGTTTTGTTAAAATTATGATTCTAACTGTAATTTTGTAAATTTCCGTTGGGGAATTCCAAATTTCAAGTTTCTGCTTCGCAATCAAAAGTTACTCATTGATGATAGGAGGAGGAACTGGAAACATTTTATCAAATTCATCAAATTTTATTTTTCGATCTATCGTTTTGAGTTGTTTGTAACTTTGTAAACGATCGATGCATTCTTCAAATTTCCAAAACTCTCCTGGTCCTTTACCACCATGTAACATTAATCTTTTATTGTCAATTGAAAAAGCTATCGTTGTTCCATCTTCTATTTGGTTATTTGAAATGACTGAATCTTTGATAGGGAACTTAAGTTCACATATTAAACTATCTAATATTTTTTTCTCATCCTGTTCGAGTATAAAATAGCTTAATACTTTTTGTTGAAATGGATTGTCGTTTAAATAGTAAACTGTATCTGAGGAGTTAAATTTTAATCTATAAAGCGTTTTGATATTTCCTTTTGAATAAGTAAAATTTGTGTAACAATTTTTCTTATTCTCTTCACAACTGCAGAGTAAAACTAATATTATTATTATTATTGTAAGAAGTTTTTTCATTTTTAAAATATTATTTTTTACCAACTATTATTTTTTTTAACTATTTTAATTTGAGTAATTTAAATCTGTTTATTCTATGCTAACTTATTTATTTATTTATATATATGTGTAACAATATTCCTCAAATTATTCAAATTAGGGTAGATATGTGTCATGAATTTTAAACATTATTTGTTTCACATATATTAACTATAAATTATCAAAATATCTTTTATTTTATTGATGCTTTTTTATACTTATAAAATTGACGATACAAGAAATAAAATAGAAAAAAATTAGATGCGCATTATAAAATATTATAATCTAAGACAATCTAGTTAGATACTTAAATGCTTCCCACTACTAACACAAAAGCTTCAGATTTCTCTGAAGCTTTTGTGTTTACATTAGTTTTTATAAATTGACATAAATACAAGCTAGACTACTAAAAATTATGTACTTTTCTTATTGATTTAGATTGCAGTGCGAAGTTAGAAAACAATTGTCGTTTTTATTTATTCAACTCTTTTTCAATTTCTTTAATAAGTTCAATTGCTCTTGGCTTTGTGTTTTTATCATAAACCCTTATGTTATTGTTACCTAGTTTGACAAGAAATTCAACTGTCATTTTGAATTTTGGATCTGAATATAACTCTTGTTCTGATTTATCTGCATTTTCTATCATTTTATCAAAACACTTAAATAAAAATTCATTGTAATATTTATCGACTTCGTTTATTGCTGGTACAAATATTTGGTAATAATTTAAGATTTTTTGTTTTAATTTTTCGTCTTCAATATATCCAATTTTACCACTTGATTTAAAACCTTCATAATTACCAATGTTCATTTTTGGTCCATGTGAATAAATTGGAAAATTTACTTTATTATTAGATTTATAAATACTGTCAAGTTGGTGAGTAGTTAGTGTTAAAATTTTTTCATAGTCTATGTTAGACTTTTTGTATGCTTCCTTTTCAATTTCAATGTTTTCTACATCATTTTGCAAATCATTCTTTAAATTTTCAAGAAAAACTGACACTTCTTCTTGTTGATGTCTGTGTTCGCTCCAACTGTGTAGCGATATTGAAAGTGTTACGGCAAAAACGATTATAAAAATTTCTATGATTATTTCTTTCGCTTTCTCTCCCAATGTGTGTTTAGAATTTTTAACAGTTTTATAAATTTTTCCTGAATGTTTCGTTATTTCTTCTTGCATAATTTTTTGATAAAAATATTTTTTGATTAGTTTGTTTTTACGACGGTGGTTATTTGTTGTTATTTTATCGAGATTTCTTTACTTTTAGTCACTTTAGGAATATAAATAAGATAATCATATCCTTTTATAACTCTCGATAAGTATGCATCATCTACTTTTAGCTTGTTTTGTAAAATTGATTTCTTTAGAGGTCTTAAATCGAAACAATACCATTGGTCATCTTTTAGTACATTTAGAAAAGATTTAAAACTAGTGTCATCACTTTCATCTTCTCCTTTTCCTATAAGCATTATATGCAACGATTTCCTAAAACTTGCCTCTTCAACATTAAGAACTAAGTTACCTATATCATATATATCAGTTTTCATTAATATGGTTTCACCTTTTGGTAGATGGACTGCACCAAATTTGAAAAGATTCTTTTTGTCTTTCCAATCAGGCAGTTGGTTTAGCAAGATATTTTTCATCAATTGAATCCTTAAAGGATGATTTCTATTAATATAAATCTCTCTACTTAACTTTAATGCCTCTATTTGTTTTCGCTCATTATCAGTAAGTTTTAATTTTAACAACAAATCTATTTTTTGAAGACAATCTTCGGATAATAGGTAGAATTTTTCAAGACCTTCTTTAGATGCAGCTAGTTTGGAGTTAAGAAGCATTTGCTCATATAGCTCTATTACTTTTTTATTTTTTGAAGTTTCTTTTAAAGTTGAAATTATCATTTGATCTGCAAAAATGCTAATTTGCTCGGCACCATATATTTTGGTATTGCGTTTAACTAAATCCTTAAACAAGTTAAATTCGGGTTGATACTCTAAGAAAGAAAAGTTTGTACTATATTGTTTAACAAAAAAATCAAGCTGTTCGGCAGATAGAGTCTTAACTTTTTTTTCGATTATATCTACTGAATATGGATCAACCTCAAGAAAATAGTTGTCAAACTTAACCTCATTGATAATAGCATTTGTGAAATAAGGAATTTCGTTTGTAAAATGACTTTCTCCCAACAAAACCGAATTAGATTCTTTTATTTCATTTAGCAAAATATCCCATCCTTTTCCCTGAAAAGAAGCGGTTTTATCATTTTGGAAAGGAAAACTATTCTTTTGAACTAAACTGTCAAGTAATACATTTTGAGAATAAATAAAATTTGCAATGAATATTGTAAGAAGTAAGAGTATTTTTCTTTTCATGTTGTATTATCTTTTTTTTGGGTTGTTATTTGTTTTTAAGGTTTTTGAAAATTGCTCTAACTTATTTATGATTGTAATAAAACCACATAAAACGTCCATAATTAGGGAAGATATATGTGATAAGTATTACATATTATTTATTTTCAAATATATAATTTTTCTATTATAAATTATTCAAAAAAGCTTTTATTTAGTTGGATGTTTTTGATACTTAAATGAATGTAGTTAAACAAAAAAAGCTTCAGAGTAATCTGAAGCTTTTTGTATGTGTGATTTATATTACAGAAGTAATGAAAAGAGAAAAATATTTTAAATCTGGAATTGGAAGCGAATTTTTTTGTAATAATAAAAGGTTCAATTTACCGAGATTACATGCATAAGCTCTTGTAAAACGTTTTAAATTCTTGTTGACATTAAGCGTATTTCTTTATTAATTTTTTCAGCATTTTCTTTTTTTGTAATTATAGTACCGTGAGTCCCATTAAGAATAAATTGTTTTCCGTTGGTTGATAGCTCTTTTAGTTCTTTCTGCATTTCGAACCATAATGAAACTTGCTTGTCAGGGTCAATCCCTTTTTTTCTATATCTTTCCTTTTGAGGTTCGTTATATTGTTCTGTTGCCGTAAAAACTAAAATTGGTAATGAATCTAAAGTAGTTGCTTGACCACTTCGAGAAAGAATAGCATCGTTGATGTCATTTTCTTTTAAGTTTCTACGATAAACTTCACCTGAATAAGAAGTAAGATTACGAGAACGAATATGGCAATCTTTTGGTAAACCATCATACATAAACTCTGAATTAACTACTTTATTATAGACTCCCAATATCCCCATGTCGGCAAGTATTGAAACAAATTTGAATAATTTAATTTGTTCTTTCGGGATTAGTTCTTTTTGTTCCAATCGCTTCCATTGTTCGGGATGACTCGAATCCAAGAAAACAAGTCCTTTTACTTCATCAGGATATAGGTCTCTAAATATGCGATTATAAGGGCCTCCCATAGAATGGCCTACTAATATATAAGGTGGTTTTTCTCCATTTTTTTCAAGTAATGCGTGTAATTGCTTGGCGTAAAATTCTGGTGTAATACTGTCTTTGCTTGATTCACTAAACCATTTTCCTTCCCTATCATAGCGTATAACCCTCATGTTTTTCTTTAATCCTTCTGCAATCCAATGAAACATATCTGTATTGCCACCTGCACCAGATTCAAGTATAAGGGTTGGCAAATCATTTTTATCTCCTTCTGCTATAATATGAAGTTTAGTTCCATTGACGTCAACTAATTTTCCTGGTGGAACAGGTTTTGAACTAAACAATCGATAGCATGCTCCTGATATTATCAGTAAAATTATAAGACCGGCTAAAATTTTACCAATCCACTTAAATGTTTTTAGAATTATTTTCAAAGGGTTGTTTTTTAATGTTATATAATATTTTATTGCTATAAAAGCTTTGGGATTAAATTATGTCTTATTTTCGGATTAGTCTAAACTTCTCAAATACAAAACTATTTTTGAAATAAGCCAAATGCCAAATCGCTTGTAGCAAGTGTTGGCTACAGTAACTAATTGAATTTTATTATTACTCCAAACTTATCTTCTAGTTTGTCTACTTTCTTATTAACTTTTTCTATGATGTAATTTGTGCAATGGTCAAAAAGGGCAAAGTATTTTTCATATTCTCCTACTGGAGATTTGAAAGTTATTGTTTGACTTAATACAATTTCATCTTCCATTTTTTTCTGAAAAACTACTGCAAGTTCAAAATCACTATTACCATTGTGCGCGATGTATTCGTTACGCATATTCATTAGAGCAGTGTGAATTTCTTTAAGTTTCGGCTCATTTTTGAAAACTTCTTTCGCATCTAGTGATACTTTTTCACTTCCAGAACTCGAAAAACATTTCGCATAAGAGAGAACAGAATTTTTAAACATTCCATGCGCCAACACAAATTCCTCAAAGTTATTAAAAGGTTTCTTTTCGTTAAATTTATTAGCAAACTTTAGCGAATGTTCAGCTTCTAAAATTTGCATAGATAAATTTGTCCAAGAATTTAAATAATGTGTTTCATCTTCACTGATGGCAAAGCCTTTATCTGTCAAGCTTTTTAAATTTTCTGAAAGTTCTTCTTTATGCATTGTTTGTAATTATTGTAGCTAACTTATCAGATATAACAAAATCATGCAAATAAACCTAATTTTTGGTAGGTAAAAATGATAAGCAACATACTTTATATAAACAAATGTATTGATAATTCTTTCTAAATCATCAAAAGTGGAATCTTGGACTTTAAAAGCAGAAATAAATTTTAAAGTAACCTTTTTTTAATCTACAATCTGACATTGATTCTAAACATGATATATTGCCTATTCTGGGCTTAAAGTTTTCAAATCATCGCAAAAAAGGCTCTAGAAATGTCTGGTTAGGGCTACTTAGATAAGCTTCAGCAAATTCAGAAGTTTTTTTATTTACTTTTGATTTCTTGTCGGGTATAGATCTCGAGTATAATTCATGATTTTATTTGCAAAAAAAAGACACAAACAATAAAACTATACAATTAAAAATGTTGATAGAAGCTTTAGAAATTATTGTACCACACGAAGAAAATAGAGAATACTTTAAAAAAGTACTTGAAAGCGGCAATTCTGATATTAATTTTTTCTTTGAAGAAGAAATCTACAAATTTGGATATAGTGATAGTAATCGATCCTTTTTATTTCAAGATAGGAAAGATATTTATGAATATGTATTTTATGATTTATTAACTGAGGAATACCTTATACCAATTCGCAAAATTCAGAATAAGGACAATCTTTGGAGTTCTTTATCGATTTTACTTATTAATTATGAAAGAAATGATTTGCGTAATAATTTAAACATCAATCTTTGCGATAATAAAGATTATGTATTTGATATAGCTAGATGTTCAAATATTTTGGAAGACGAAAATACAGTCGTCTACGAATTAAAAATTTATGATGAAAAATCAATTGGATTGGCTACTAAATTTGATTTTACTCGATTGAAAGAATTGCTTAAACTATCCAAATTGGAAATTAAGGAATAGAAATAGAAAAACAAAGCTTATTGAATAAAGTGATTATGTTCATTTTTTAAAATGGTCTCTATATCTATAAATCTGTATAGATTATTTAGGACTAGTCATAATTACAATAAATGTAAAAAAAATTAATTTCATGTAGTTTTGGTTTTTAATTTTTACGTTTGATTTTTTTAGCATTACAGATAACTTGTATATTCTCTTGACTTTCTAGCACATGATAAAGTTAAGTGTAAATTATTTATATCCCATATATTAAGATTATTACAATGTCTATCTCAAAGTAATTCTTTCAGTACTTTTTTACCATTTTCATTATTTGGATTTAATTCAATAGATTTTTGATACATCTTAATTGCATCCTCTTTTTTACCATTTTGAAGTAATGCTTCACCATAGCTATCATATATATTGGCGCTATTTGGAAAAATTAATGTTGCTGCAGCGAATGTTCGCAATGAATTATCGGTCTTTTGAAGTCTAAGAAATTGATAACCTAATCTATTAAAATCTCTCTCTGTTGCTTCATAACCACTTGAATTTTTTAAATATTCTTCGATTAAATGATTCGCTTTTTCCTTATTTCCAATTTCAAGTAAACTACCATATACTCGCGAAAGATTCTGTGAAGGCATTTTATAAGGTTTCTTATCTATCAAATTCAAAACTTCTGTGGCTATCATAAAAACAGGAGTTGCTGTATTAGATATCAAAATTACAGTATTGTTTTTAGTAATGTTATGCATTAAAATTGATGTTAGTCCAGAAATTAAGCCATCATGAAAAACTATTTTTTCGTTATTATCATTAGTAAATGTTTGCCAGCCCAAACAGTAAGCAATCTCTTTTTCATCAAAACGATAAGAAGCAGTTTTTCCATCATTGAGCTTTGATGGCGTGAGCGCTTCTTCTAATTCTGTTTTGCCTAAAATCTGATAACTAAATAATGCTTTTTGATAGTTTTGCAAATCTTGAGCAGTACTTACAATCCCACCATTTCCATAAAAATTGCTTTTCTCAGCTATTAAAAAAGGCTCTTTTAAGGTTTGAATATTTACTACGCTTGTCGAGTAAAAGTTTGGATACGTGTATAATTCTACTTGATTCGGCGCTTTTAGCTTTCTGTTTTTTGGTAGAAATGAATCTTTCATTTTAGCGGGGCCGAAAATATTTTTTTCCAAATATTCTCCAAAACTAATTCCAGCTATTTTTTCAACTATTAATGCTGCTATACAAAAGTTAACATTGTTATATTCCCATTTGTCTCCTGGAGCAAATGAAAGTTGTACTTTATTATCGATTAAGGCAGGTATAATATCTTCGTTAGAAAAGATTTTTTCAGGATTTTGTTTTATTGCATTATCAAATAGATGATATTCTTGCCCCAACCCAGAAGTATTGCTTAATAGGTTTTTAATACTAACATTTGGATAAGGAAAATCCAGAAGATATTTTTGGACAGGATCTTCAATGTTCAATTTTCCTTTTTGTTTAAGTTGAAGTATCGCTACTGCAGTAAACGTTTTTGATACTGATGCAATTGGAAATTGAGATTTTTTATTGATTTTTTCTTTCTTATCTGCATTAGAATATCCATAAAAAATTGAAAAGATATTTTCTCCTGATTGTGAAACTAAAACACTGCCGTAAAAAAGATCATTTTTAGCAAGTGTTGAAAAGAAATCTTTTATCTCTTGTCCTGAGATACTACATGTAAAAAGTAAAGCTGTTAAATAGAGAAATAACTGTTTGTTCATTTTGATTGATTGATTGATTGATTGATTTGTAAAACGAAAATAATATAGTATTATTTCTTACGTGTTCGTTATTATTTAATTTTTATATTTTTCCAAGTAGTTGTTGCCCAATCAAGATCATTTACTTCGTCAAAATATATAGCAACTTGTATTACTTCTTTGTCAATGATTGAAAATCCAAAAAGTACTGAATACGTTTTTTCATCATCATTCTCTTCGATTAAATAGCCAATTCTTATAACATCACTGTCGGAAAAGTCAAATTTAGCTAACGTTTTTGAATTTGTTTGGTCTCTATTTTCAATATCTTTACTGTAATCAAGTTGTAATTCTTGCTTGTTTTGATCTGAGTTCCAAATGATAAGTCTTATAGATTTATCTCCAGTTGTATAATATAAAGTTCCGTCTTCTTCAATCGAACGTTCAAATAAATTATTGATTTCAATTGTCCAATCTTCTGTTAGTCTATGAGTAGTGATATAATCATCCTCGATATCAAAATCTGTCACTTGATACCATTCGCTACTAGCATCACTTCTTTCATAAACAGAACCAACTCCTTTTAATAATATATCTTGAATTGAAGGGTCAATTTTTAGAATAGTGGAAGGATTGTAAATTCCAACATTATCCGGATTATCGTTATATTCTTCTGTTTCATATCCTGTAAAAATTCTCCAACCGCTATCTTCTGGTCGAGTTCTTTTTTCACGATACATAAATTGTGGTTTGATATTTTCATCAACTACCATTTTAGAAACCATAAGTCCGCCAATAGGAGGGAAGTTATCGAAATTATTATCTTCTTTGTTTTCTTTTTTTTTGAAAAATTTCATCATTACTAATAGTTTTTTATTTTGTAAAATAACTAATTTGATATATTACCAACCGATTGGTTTGCAGTTAAATATATTGATATTGATAAGCCTTTTTTTGTTTTCCAATTTCCTAAACTTGACGTTCTTGTGATTGATCTTCCAAACAATTGGCCACTATATCGAAAAGGTTCATCTGTATTGTCATTATCAGGAATATATTCTAATGAAATGAAAAATGATTTTGCTAATTTTACATCATAATCAGATATATCAAATTTGTTCCAACCAGTTTCAATATCGTGGGTCAAAATTATATTTTGTTGATTTATATTTTCAAAAGGTAAGTTGTTTTTTATACTATAGAAATTTATTCTAAACTTGGCAGTTTTGACTTTTACATTAAATAAATTAACACTTAAGCTTTTAATTTTTATTGGCTTATTAATGTTTATTTCTTTGGCAAATTCTTGAATATCTTTATTCTTGTCATTATTGACTCTAACATAACCTGCAACCATAGAGCTATACGATTTCGTACCAATAGCAACTTCTTTGATTTTGTCCGATAAAATAACAACTTCTGATAATTCATTGATACTTTCTTCAAGAACAAATTGGCTTATTTTATTCGCTATTACATCTGTGATTTTAATTTTAAATTCGTTGTATCCTACATATGATATAGTTAAAGTATCTCCTAGGTTCTTTTCAGGAATGTAAATTGAAAAAAGACCGTTTTCGTCTGAAATCGTTCCTAAATCTTTGTCCTTAATTCCGATATTTGCAAATTTTATTTTGTTATTATTTTTGTCTAAAATTTGAGCACTTATTTTTGTTTCCTGACCATAAAGGAAATTGATATTTAGTAATACTACGATGATAATTCGATACATTTTCATTGTTATTTATGCTCGTTTTGGTTAGCAATATCGTTCGATTTCAGTTTTAATCTATTTTCTTCAACAATCTATAATAAATAACGTTTCCTTTTCCATCGTCCAAGCTCATTATTAAATTTCCTTTCTTTAGGAATTTGTTCACATCCTTTGCGAATAAATTCACACCCCATTTTTCTTCATAATCTTTAATTTCTTTATTATCAATACTTATGAATTGACCGTCTAATTTATAATTTGGAGTTTTTTCAAATGGTAAAGCTGTAAAGATTTCATTTAATTTTTTAGAAGTATAATCATAATCATTGTCAGACATCATAGAATACACTTTTCCATTTTCATAAAATGCAAACCATTGATATTTTTGAGGCCAAGGATCTACTTGATTTATATTTTTAGCATTAGGGATTTCTACTTTCTTCCAAAAACCTAATAATTCTTCTAATTTTGGTGGCCCTCCAGCTTCGGATTTATTTTCTTGCGCATATATTGAAATTGAAAATAAGGTCAATAAAAGCAGCAATGTTTTTTTCATGTTTGAATTATTTTTAATCATTTAGGTGTTTAGTTTTTAAAATTACCGCTTATTATTCAAAGTTTTCTGCTTTATCCATTGAATCGAAATATCAAAAGGTGTTGTATCATTGTCAAAAACTGTATTGTGTCCTAATTTAGAAAACAAAGTATATTCGAAAGGTTTGCCTTGAGCTTTCAATGTGTTTAATTGCTCTATACACATCTTTACTGGAATCTGAATATCTTTTTCACCAAAAAGCCACAGTCCTGGAATTGAAAGAGTATTAAGAGAGCTTTTGGGATCAGTTGCTGTAAATTGATAACGGTCTGCATCATTTTTGATATGTTCGCGAGCTGCTGCTTCTGTATTATTTTCCCAATAATTATTATTTCCATTAGTATGAAACTGAAATCGAAGTTGTTCTAGAGTCGTAATTGTTGGGCAACTAAATAAAACCATAAATTCTATTTGTGGATTTTTCTCTGCTGCAATTGGAATTATCCATCCAGCTTGACTAAAAACAACTAATCCGATAGGTGTTTTTTTATCTTTTAAATAGGTTCGAAATGTATTTACTGCTGCATTTGCATCTTGAGATAATAAATTGAGATTTGTAGTATCAATATTATTAGTACCAACAGTTGGTCCTACATATACGCCGCCAGATTCTCCAACGCCACGTTTATCGTATGTCAATACTGCGATTCCTTCTTTGGCAAGACGTTTAGCAAACTCCATTTCTCTTTTTACAGGATCAGACCCATGAACAATTACAACTGCTGCAAATGGTTTTTTAGGCGTTAAAATCGAGCCTGCAAGAGTTACGCCCTCACTTTGAAACTTTACATCTTGAATGGTAAAATCGTCCGATTGAGAAAATACCATTTCTGGTAAGGTTACCAATAACAACAAAAGAAAGAAGTTAGAAATAAAGGTAATGTTCATTTTAGTTTACTGTAAAAATTGCGTTAGATTTTTAATTTTGAATTAACGTTGCTCATAACTTGAATATATGTGAGAAAATTACACAAATTCCCTCGTTTTTTGTAGATAAGTATGAAAAAAGCAATACTTTAATCTGAATCAAATGTATTGATAATTCTTTATAACTTATCGAAATGGCTTTTAATTTGTTAGATATTTTTAGTACTCAAATAAGTGTTAATTGATGGTTTGTTACTAGCCATAACTAATTTGAATCAAGAGTTAAAATAAAATCCTATTATTTCTCTGATTAGACCTAACAGGTTTTAAAAACCTGTTAGGTCTTCTTTTGAAACAATTAATTATTTATCTAACAGCTGATTCGCATAATTGAATAATTTATTTTTGATTATTCAAAAAAAATGAGAAAGACATTAATACATTTTTAAAATTAATTTTTTACTCTCAAATAATAATTATGAAGGAATTACGCAACTAAATGAAGGATAATTGAAAACTAAACTGATTAGATAAAAAAAATTCGGATTTCATTTTATAATAATTAATTTTATTTTCTAAATAGGTAAAGTTTTAAAGCCTTCCAAAGATCTTTTAGCTGCTCCAATTTTGGTTTGAAACAACTTTTTATCCTTGATATTCGAAGCTACAGTGCTAAATTTGGCTTTAGCATCTTTAGGAATATCAATTGTTTTTCTTGTTTCTACTGTTTGTTTCATAATTACAACTTTTGTAAGTAAATTTATTCAAATATACATACATATACGAGGAACAGAAGATCCGAGCGATTGTGAATCGTCGAAGTAATAGCAACTAGTAGATTGACTAACGAGGAATACTTTGCGTTAGTTTATTGCGGAGATTCTTCGTGCCTCAGAAAGTCAAGATTGTGGTTAAAAAAAAGTGTACTTTAGTGGTGATTTAACTTTTTTCTCCTATAATTTTAAATCTTTTCCAACGGTTCTAAATGCAAATTTTTTAAAAAATCTTTTGCTGTTTCTATTTTTTTTGGAAACAAAACTCTTTCCTTCAATTTAGAAGAAACTAATGATAAAAGTGCCGTTTCAGATACTTTTATATTCTCATAGGTTTTTATATTTTTATTTTGCATAAGACAAATGTATTACTTTTTTTTCAACAACAACGACATTAAAGTGGTCTTTGTATTTTATATACTCTTCTAGTTATGAGTTATTGAACTCATCTTTAAAGCCACCATAGAAGATATACTCTTTAATTAAATCATGATAATTTTTATCTACATATTTCTTGTAAATTCTTAATCTTTGATTGAATTTACGACATTTACTATTGATACACTTTTTCGTTGTACAATTTTGTTTGCATTTATGTAGAAATTCGTCTGTACTATCACTTCCTTGAATTATAATTTTATCATTAGGGAACATTTCAAAAAACTTAGGAATACTACTTAAAACTGTTTTAAAAACGGGATATACATCACCATTATTAGAGATAGTATCATCGACTACTGTATCATTTTCTGAATCATAATTTCCGAAAGCTAAATTATAAATATTGCAATTTTCATGTTTTTGCACGTATTGATAATCTATAATTTTAATTATTTTTTTACTGCCTTCACTAATAAAAAAATATCTTAAATATTCATTTTCATCATTTACGCTTTCTGAAATATTATAAGTATTAGAATTTAAATTCATGTATAATAATTAAATAACAAATATATAAAAAATCTTTAAGTTTAAAATTGAAAAGTAATTTTCTTGTTAATTATAACTTATTAAATTTATTAATTACAGATATGTTTTATGAAACTGTTTACGTTAATATTTATTATTATTAATATTTGTTTAGAATAGCTGTGAGAAATCTGAAGTTTTTATGTTGTATTTATTTTTATTAACTTAGAGCGAAGTCAGGAAAGATTCATACAGCGCTTAACAAGATCACTTGGTCAAGGGAATTAATATTAGAAACAAACAATTAAAAATATGGAAAAATTAAATCAATTAAAGTCTTATGAAATTGAAATGGATTCTTTATTTAGAGATCTATATGAAGAATTTAATACTACTCCTTTTCTAAAAAGAGTAGATTTACCTAAAGTTAGAGGCATATATGTCTTTTATGAAAATAGAGAACCGATTTACGTTGGACGTACAAATAATATTCGTTCAAGAATTCAACTACATACAAGAAAAAGTTCTGGTAGTGAAAGTGCCAGTTTTGCTTTCAATCTTGCAAAGAAAGAATATCCGAAAAATGAAAAACCAATGAAAAGAAAAGAATTTATGCAAATCGACGAATTCAAAGAAATTTTCATAAAACACAAATTAAATTTATCTAACATTGAATATAGATGCATTGCTGTTGAAAATGATATTTTGCAAACAATGTTTGAGCCTTATCTTGCTTTCAAATTAGGAACATATCCAGCAAACAATACTTTTGAAAATCATTAAATTTTAGCTGAATTAATAAAAAAATAAAACCAATCAGTTCAATCCAATAATAGACAATATCTTGGTAATTTAACTTAATCCTCCAATCGGTATTACTCTTATAAATTTGATTTTTTAATTGGTACTTGTCTGAAAAATTGTATTTTTGTCTAATGCACAATTTAGTAACCAATTATTTGTGTTGTACGATATCAAATTCAGCTGTATCATACATAAACGTTACTTTTCTTTATTCTTAATTATTATCTTTGAACTATGAGTACACAAATAAAACCGAATCATATAGGACGAAAAATAAGCCGTATTCGTGAACTGAAAGACATGAAACAAGAAGCTTTAGCACAGGCAATGGGTACAAACCAGCAGGCTGTGTCGATAATAGAAAATAGTGAAGTTGTAGATGAAGCTAAATTAATTGAAGTCGCTAAAGCTTTGGGCGTAAGCGTTGATGCAATTAAGAATTTTTCGGATGAAGCTGTGTTTAATTACTTTAATAGTTTTTATGACAATAGTCAAGGTACTGTAGGTAATCATCATTGCACTTTCAATCCGCTTGATAAATTAATGGAATCTCACGCACAACAAATCCTACTTTTTGAGCGTTTGGTTCAAGCCGAAAAAGATAAAGTTGATTATTTAGAAAAATTACTAAAAGAGAAATAATCTTTTACTGAAATATATTAATTCCAAGAGAGAAGCTTTTACAAGTTTCTCTTTTTTTATATGGTATTGTAATCTGCATAACGGTTAAAAACCTCATTAATGAATCCTAAATATTGATAAAGAAATAAATAAGCTCTAAAATTGATTTTAATCGAAATCTCTTTTTTATTTTTGCCAAATGTTAGAAATTCTTTACCAAGACGAATATATTATAGCAATTAATAAACCTAGCGGATTGTTGGTTCATAAATCATTTTATGCCCGCGATGCAAAAGTTTATGCTATTCAAGAATTACGAAATCAAATAGGAGGGCAGCATGTTTATCCGGTTCATCGGCTAGACCGAAAAACTTCTGGTATCTTGTTATTTACTTTGGATAAAGAAGTTCTGAAAATTATGAATGATCGTTTTGCTACTCGCGAAGTCGAAAAAAAATATTTAGCAATTTTACGTGGTTGGTCACCCGAGGAACTTACGATAGATTATGATTTAACCAATGATGATGACGTTACACAAAATGCGATAACATACTTTCATCGGTTGCAAAATACCGAAATTGAGTTAGAATTTAACAATAAACCAACTTCACGTTATTGTTTAGTAGAAGCAATTCCCGAAACTGGACGTATGCACCAATTGCGTAAACATTTTAAACATATTTTTCATCCCATTTTAGGAAGCCGTCCACATGGTTGCAACAAACAAAATAAATTGTGGTTAGAAAACTTTGAGCTGAAAGGTATGATGCTTCATGCACATCAGTTGATTTTTAATCATCCGATAACAAATGAAAAAGTGATCTTGAATGCTAAGGTTAATGAAGAGTTTAGCAGAGTAGGTACTATTCTTAATTTAGATTTGAGTAAGTATCAATAGAATTTTGATTTATAAAATGCTAATCATTTATTTGATTGCTTCTGGCTACTTATAATTATGAATCAATAAACTGGACGCTTATCTTTTCATTACTTTTAGTAAATAGTTTAGATTGACGGATTAAGATAAAAAACAGAAATATTGTGTTATTGCAGCTGTTTAATTAATTATTTTTATAAACTAATTTGTATCGTTTACTAGGACGAAAAATTTTAATTACAAATAATGAGGCACATCTATCTTTTTTTAGAGTTTTATAAAAGTACATTATTAGCAAATATGATTCTTTCGTCGTTTTCGTTACTATTTGCTTTAAAAGCCTCCTCATTTTGTATTGTTTTTTGTTCGTTTGGTCTTATAGCAAGTATTATTTATAACGAGTACTTTTATAGACCAATTTTTTATTTTTATTACAATAATAGTTTGTCAAAATCCCTTTTATACTTACTGGTATTCCTATTTAATGTTTTAATTTCAACTATTATTTTGGTTTTATTTTATGGTTAATTGCTTAGAGATTGATAGTATTGTTAAAAATTATGGGAGTAGAATTATCCTTTCAGATATTTTTTTAAAATGTGAGACAGGAGATATTGTTGGTCTTTTTGGCAGAAATGGCGCAGGGAAATCAACTTTGTTTAAAATAATTTTCGGAACTGAATCTGCAGAACATAAACATTTGAAGATTAATGGCGAAATTCATCAAAAACCATATTTAACAAAGAATACGATAAGTTATCTTCCGCAGTTTAATTTTCTTCCGAACAATCTCACTGTAAAAAAAGCAGCTTTACTTTTTTTAGAAATTACCGCTACTGATTTGTTTTTTACTGACCCATTTATAGAAAAAATTGTATCAAAGAAAATTAATAAACTTTCAGGTGGAGAATTAAGGTATTTTGAAATAAAATTGATTCTGGCTCAAAAAAGTAAATTCGTAATTCTAGATGAACCATTTATGGGTTTGTCTCCAATAATTATTGAGGAAGTCAAAAAAAATATAATCGAATCTTCTAAAACAAAGGGGATAATTATAACAGATCACAGTTTTGCAAATGTTTTAGACATTAGCACAAAAAGATACGTCATTAAAGATGGAAGGTGCAATTTTTTTCAGCATGAAGATGAATTGATTAAATATGGCTATCTCTCTCGTAACCATTCTAAAATTGAGTATTAGAAGTCATCGTTATTATTTGTGGAAAGAGGAAAAAATTAGAATCACAAAAAAACAAAGCTCCAGATTTCTCTGAAGCTTATTTTGGGAATATAATTTATAATAATTTCGAATCTTACTTCATTTAAGAAGCATAGATAAAATGCTAAGGATAGCTAAGTACAAAAGATATAATAGCGTTTTCATTTAATTACTTCTATTTCTTTCTTCTTCGTTTCCAAAATTTCTTTTTGGAGCTTTAACCTTATTGTTTCCTAACATATAATTGAGCGAAATTTTGAAATAGCGATTGCTTGAATACGCAATATAGTTTTGTTGTATGCCATTAACCTCTGAAATCATTTTTCTAGGACTAGAATTAAAAATATCAAATACACCTGCAGAAAGGTTTAAATCTTTGTATATTGATTTGTACGTAAAAGCAATATCTACTGATGATGCCTGCAAATATTTATATATGTTGTCATTATAAGCTGAGTTATACCAAAAATTGATTTCTCCCAGAATTTTTCCTTCTTTATCTAGCGTGAAAAGATTATTTATTGAGCCATAAAATTCAAGTCCGTTTTTAACCGTTGCTTTTATATCGTTGTTTGTTTTATCTGAAATCGAATAATTTAAGAATAGGGTGTTATCTGTTTTCCACCATGAAAAAAGAGGTAATTGATAATTTTCGGTTAAAGCGAAACTATAATTTGTAAAGAAATTTTCGGGACCTATTAATTGTTCTTGTGTTTCGGGATTGAGATTAAATACTACACCAAAAGCGTTTGTTTTTTTTGTGAAAGATAATTTGGTGCTTAAATTGTCTTTATAAGTATGTGTTAATTCAAAATTATCAATATAAGCAGGCTTTAAATTTGGATTTCCTTGAGATGAGATGTTGCTATTTACAAAATAACGCAAGGGATTTAATGCTGAATAATCTGGTCTTTGAATCCTTCTTCCGTAATTAAATATATATATGTTTTCGTCATTCTTTTTGTACGATAAAAATAAAGTTGGAAAAAGTTTTAGATAATCGTTTTTATCAATTTGGTCTAATTTTTTTGATTCACCTATGGTTTGTGTATATTCAGTTCTTAATCCAAATTGAATTTCAACTTTTGGACTAATCTTTTTAGTTGCAGTACCATATATTGCCTGAATATTTTCTTGATAATTAAAGTTATCCGAAAGGGTAGGGTCGTAGACAGGAGCTCCTGTTATGAGATCAAAGTATATGTTATTATTTTTGGTATTGATAAAACTGATTTTGGTACCATATTGAAAATTGGCAAATTCCGACGGATGCTCAACATCTATTTTTGCGTTATAATTATTTATATTTTGGTTTATATTTGAATTATTTGAAAAATCAATATTCAAAAATTCAGAATTTGAATTATACTTTTTTGATAATAAATAACTTTCTAGATCATTTGCAAAATTTAAAAAATCTAAGTTAAAAGTTATCTTTTTGCCTGTTGTATCGAGTTTTGTTTCGTAAAACAAATTAAAAGAATGATTTTTTTTGTTTCCGTTTAAATCTCCTTTAGCAAATAAATAATGGTTGATTTCATTAGAATTATTAAAGATTGAAGTTTTAATATTGTCGTTAATATTCGATTTTGAAAATACTGCTGCATATTGAACTCCTATTTTGTTATTCTCATTTAAATCATAATCAAACAAAAATCTTGTTGAGAAGTTATTATCGTTTACTTTCTGAATCGTTTTTAGCTTAAGCGGATCTTCTTTAAAATCAATTTCAACGCGTTGATCTCTATGTGTATTACCATAATCAAGTCCTGTAATTAAGGAAAGATTGATTTTATCTTTTCGGTAACTAAAATTATTATTTATTGATTGTTTTCCAAATTTGGCCTGAGTATGAGTTGTTGCAATAGTATTACTCCACGAATTCTTTTTGGATCTTTTAAAAATGATGTTCACAATACCGCTATTACCTTCGGCTTCATATTTAGAGGATGGATTAGAAATTATTTCAATTTCTTTAATATCAGTTGCAGAGATCGTTTTTAAGAAATTTTTTAGATCTTCTCCAGTTAGTTGCACCATTTTTCCTTCTACCATTATTTTAACACCACTTTTGCCTAACATTGCAATTTCATCATTCTTTAAAATCAATCCAGGAGTTCTTTTTAATGCATCAAATCCGTTTCCAATACTTGCTATTGGGCTTTTTTGGACAGAAAAAATAGTTTTATCCAGTTTTCTCTTTATTAGATTTGTAGAACTTTTAATTACTACTTCTCCCAATACATTCACTTTTCTTTCTAAGGTAATTGTATTGAGTACTACGTTTTCTTTGATTATGTGTTCAGCTATATGAGGTTCATAATCAACGTGGTTAATTGTAAATACATAAGTTCCTTTGGGAATGATACATTCAAAATAGCCTGCATTATTTGTGGTTAATTCTTTGACTATTTCTTTATTATTCTTAGCTATAACGATGTTTGCATTGGTTATCATACCTATGTCATCTTTTATAATTCCATTTATTTTTATTTGTGAGAAAGAACAAAATGGAAGTAGTATTATAAATATTATGATTATTTTTTTCATATTTAATTTAATTATGTTTTTTCATAATTGCTAATGTGCAATCTAACTGGTGTTTTTTTGTTTAATGATTACTTTGGAATTCTAATAATTAGTTTGAGCGCTTCAAAAATTACATATACAGTTCTTCTGTTAATAATTTATTTAATTCAAAAAAAAACTTTGGATTATTTTTTAAAGACGTAATTATAGAATTACGATTTGCAGCTAATTGAATGACTTTTTCTTTCATAGGTATCTGATTTATTTAACACTATTAAAATCTATTTTATTTGTGGTTGCGGTTGATCAATAGATTTTTTTCAAAAATAGGAGTGTAATCAGCCTGTAGATTACGGAGTTTTTACAAAATAATTACGGACTATCTAACCGAATAAATAATTATCTAGGAGTATATGCTTTACTAAAAGCTAAAATTGAAGTGAGGGTGCAATTATTTGGATTCTTAAAATGTAATTGCAAAAGAATATTTTTAAGGTACAAATGAGACATTCTGAAGGTGTCCAATTTTAAAATAAAATATAATAGGAGCAGTAGATTTCTTATTTATAAGAGAATCCAAATATTTTTTGCGTGAAGTTGGTATTGTTTTGTCTATCAATTTTTTTTGAAGCCCGAAAAGATGGCATTTAGCACATGGTTTCGCTAGCTAACATAACTTGGGTTGAAAATTATAAATGGCTATTCTAATGTATCTATAGCTATAGTATCGAGATTAAAAAGTACCGTTATTTCAGTCCCATTATCTATTTCAGATTTTATTTTGAATTTACCTTTTAAAGAATCAGTTCTTTCCTTCATGTTGTTTATTCCAATACCAGTTTTCGAAGTTTTAATATCAAAACCTTTCCCATCGTCAATAATAGTTAACTTCAAGAAATTGCTTTTTGCTTTTTGAATTCTAACCTCGCAATTAGCCGCATTTGCATATCTATTTACATTTAAAATGGCTTCTTGTATTATTCGATATAGATTAATTTTATAGCTATTTTGAATCGTTTTCCAATCTATAGAATGATCAACAACGTATTTAAATTTAGTTTGGCTAATATCTGTTTGGTTATTAATAAGATTCAATAATAAGGTATTAAAATTATTTCCTTCAAAAAAAGAATTTAGGTTTAATTCATGAGATATCATCCTAATTTCATTTTCTACATTTTGTAATTCGGCAATATAATCTTTACGTTTTTCAACCGTTTCGGTATCTATTTTGCTATTATAAAAGCCTAAATTCATTCGAATTCCATAAATTTTATTCATTACTCCATCATGTAACTCTTTTGCTATTTTAGTCTTTTCATTTTCTCTTGCAATATTTATTTTTTCTGCTTGTTCAATAAGCAATAAATAGATTTCTTCATTTGTTTTTTTCTCTTTTATTAAGAACTGTAATTCCTTGTTCTTGAATTTTAAATATCTGAAAATTAAAACACTTACTAATAAAAGGAGTACTACAAATGAGCCAATTAATAAGTAAAGATTTTTTTTTGTTAGAACTTTATTTTCGTCCTCAATTCTTGAAGTTTCATATTCTATTCTCGCATATTTATTATGTGCATTTTTTTGTACTGTATTTATACTGTCACTCAGATTGATATATTTATTGGTATAATAAGTTCTGTTTTTTTTATCTATATCAGAGAGTAATTTTGAAGACGTTAAAATTTCGGTGCCATTCTTAATTTTTATTGCTAATTTATTTGCTTCTTTAAGTATTTCAATTGCTTTAAGTGTGTCTTTTTGTGTTAGAAAATATTTACCAATATTAATTTTTTTATATAAAATATCCGATTCATCACCGATTTTTTCTGCTATTTTTTCTGCTTTTAATAACATCGGATAGACATTGTCATATTGTCCGTTCTTCATTTTAGAATAGGCAAGATTACTAAGCGTAGCAGCATAAATTATAGGCGATTTTTCTTCTAAATCTTTTGTAAGTATACTTTGTAGTTTTTGTATAGACTTTGAATATTCTCCTTTTAAATCATATAGATTACAAATGTTAATAGTAGAAGCAACATAATATTTATTTATTACGTTTTTGTCTATATTGCTAAGTTTCATCATTTCTAATTTATCTAAAGCTATTTGGTGGTACACTAATGCCTTGTCATAATTTGCTAATTTTTCTAAACAATTCCCTAATAATGCATTACATGAATAAATTAAACTTAGGTCTTTAGAGTTTTTTAAAAACTTTAATGCTTTAGAAATTTCAACTTCACATTCGATATAATTTCCATCAAAAAATAAGACATAGGCTTTACTAAATAGCATCCTTGCCGTATTATCATAATCAGTTAACTTATAATATATTTTTTCTGCTTGTAGATAATAATAATAAGCACTGTCTTTTTTGGAACTTCTATACGAGTCACCTATAAAGTATAATGCTTTTGCCATTCTAGTACTATCATTGGCTTGTGTAGATAATTCAAGCGCTTTTAAACTTGGAGGTAAAGATTTTTCTAGCTTATTAAGATTATAATATCCGTTAGAGATACTAAGATAGAGATTGCGAACTACCGAATCATTCTTTTTTATTTTTAATAGATCTAGAATCGAATCTAAATATTGCTCTTTCTTGTTTTCAGATAGATTATCGATGTTGATTTTATTAAATAAAACATTTTCTTTTTTTTTACATGAAAAAAAAGAAAGAATTAGAAACAAACAAACTAATATTCTGGAAAGAGTCTTCAATGTTGAATTACTTTTTATATAGTTTCAAATATACTGTTTTTGGAATATAGTAGACTAGGCGTTTTATTTCTTATTTCATATAATTTTATTGTCAGACTTTGACTTAATTAATTGTCATTTTGAGAAAAGGATTTTTAAAATTTTACGGAAAGTCCATAACATTTATTAGATTTGTTTAATATAGAATCGACCAAATATGAATCTTACTGTTTTGATTATTGAAGATCACCCAATGACTGTAGATAGTTATATCAACCTTTTATCAGATCAAGAGTTTCATGAAAATCTGCCTACTTTTATAAAAAGTTACAATTGCGAAGATGCGTTTAATAAAATTACTTTACATGAGAAGCTAAACACGCCCATTGATTTTGTTCTACTCGATATTAATATGCCTCCTTACAAGGAATTAAACATTAATAGCGGTATTGATTTAGCATTTCTTATAAGAAAGAAATTCATTAATTGTAAAATCGTTCTTCTTACCATGAGGAGTGAACCGTTAATAGTGGATAAAATTATAAAAGAAATTAAACCAGAGGGTTTTATATCAAAAAGCGATATCAATTTTGAATTATTCCCTGTATTGTGCAAAAAGATTCTTGACGGGGAAATTTTTAGAAGCAAGACTATAATTGAATCTCAAAGAGAAGTATTTAAGAAAAATATTAATTGGGATAATCATGACAATCAAATCTTAATACTAATTTCTGAGGGTATTAAAACAGCCCATCTTCCAGAGCATATTCCTTTATCTATGAGTGCGATAGAAAAAAGAAAAGCAAGCATAAAAGACCAACTTTTAAAAGGGAAGGGAAGCGATAAAGATTTAATTGAAAAAGCAAAACAATTAGGCCTTCTATAAAGCGAATTGTTTACTATGTCTTTCTTTAAAAGGATTATTTTTGAATGTTAGTAGCTTCATAGCAATTCAAAATACGCTTTTATAGGCTGTTTTACAAAGGGTAAACAATGTTGGTTATGGATTTTATAACTGATTCTTTATTTAATTATATTTTATTGTTATTCTCTTTCAATACGTTAGAGATTTAAAATGTCTTATTGTTAAATTAACATTACTACACATATAATTTAATACTATATTTTCTTAATAACTGAGTTTTATTCATAAATGTTTTTATAGATTTGCTGTGTTTTTATTTAACAGTTTTTGCTTCGTCAAATTTTAGATATGATAACCAATTATTCTTTTATTTAGTCATTTATACATTAATCCCCATGAAGTTTTTTTACTTTATAGTCAATATAAATGGCACTATATCACTCCAAAAAAGAATTTACTACAACTGTTTTTCAATTTTTAAAAAATGCAACACAAACTTGTTATTTGAAAACACACATTAAAAATTTTACTCCAAATTAAATTATAACTGTAACTAAATCCCATGCTCAACAAACACACAACACAAATTTTAATTTTTACCCTTTTTAGTTTATTTTTTTCCATTAATTCATTTTCTCAAAAAAACGTTTATGCCGGAATAGAAATCGGTCGCAGAACAATAAAAGTTACCGTAGTAGAGGTAAATAATATTAAGAAAGCCGATTATAAGATTGTTCACTACGTAAATGAAGAAGGATTTAATTTTGCTAAAAACATTACTGCTACAGGCGAACTTACTCAGGAAGATATTAACAAAGCTAGCAGCATCGTTTTTAATCATTTATCACAAATCAGAGTTAAGTTCAATATTAAGGAAGAGAATATCTTTTTAGTCGCTTCTTCAGTTTTTGCATCAGCTCGTAACCTTGATGTCTTAAAAAATAAAATTTCTGCTCTAACCAACAAAAATCTAGATGTTATAAATATAAGTGAAGAAACTAGAATACTAGTTAAGGGAGCTATTCCTCCTGTTGATTATCCTAATGCGTTATTACTTGATATTGGTGCTGTAAGTACAAAAGGTGGATATATCGAAGAGCACGGAGATAATAAAGTAGAGTTTTTGCCTTTAGAGCTTGATTTTGGTACAATGACACTTACTGATGCAGTAAAAAAGACTGTAGCAAATCAAAAAGAAGCAAGTGATATGGCAGTATATCAAGAAAAGTCTTTTGATTATAACACTGTTCTACGTAAGAAGGTAAAAGAAATGCTTGACTCAAATCCTCTTTTGCAAAAGAAAGATAAAATTTACTTATCTGGTGGAGCTGTTTGGGCTTTTACAACTCTTTACTTTGATGAAAATACAAAAGACCATTATATTCCTTTTAATCTAGAAGATATTATGAATTATGATGCTGTATTAAAGAACAACTTCAATAAATATAGCAATCTTTCTAAAACGGTCAAAGAAGCTGCTAAAGTTTTAACTATATACGATCAAAAATATCTAATTTCTGCTAACAATATATTATTGACTCTTGTAGAAGGTATTCCAGATTCAGACAAAAAGAAAATATACTTTGTTAAAGAAGGGCCAATTACTTGGCTAATCTCATACATTGCAGATCGTTCTAAAAAGATTAATACTAATTTTTAAAGTATTTCTGCTTTAGTGTTCTTGCAAAGCCTATTTGTTTTGCTGTATTAAAGAACGGTATAATACAAAAGCCTCAGACAAATCTGGGGCTTTTTTTGTAAGATAAAAAAGCAATATATTTGATATGGATAATACAAGAAGTGATAAGTACGTTTTACTAAAATTTTGTCAAACTGCTAAATGGTTTATTTAAAATAAAAGAGTTGAGAATATAAAAACTTAAAAAAAATAAACGGACTGATCTGTAAACTAGGTTGGTTCATTGATAAACTCTAAAACTTTAACAGGTCTAAAAAAAGCATATAATCCAAAAAAATACAATATAATGATAGAATATCTTTTCTTTTACTTAGGACTTTCGTTTATCACTATCCACGAAATGGATGCAATACGATGCAGAGAATGGAGAATTTTTCCAGGGCTTTCGTCGCTCAATGACAAGTTAGGATATTTAATATTTGTTTTTGTACATATTCCATTGTTCTTTTTTATTTATTGGCAACTAACATATAGTCAAGATATAGAAAAGTTTATTACAAGTTTTGATGTCTTTATGATTGTACATGTAGGACTTCATATTCTTTTTTTAAGACATAAAAACAATGAGTTCAAAGATTGGATTTCTTGGACAATAATAACTGGAGCAGGTTTATGTGGATTAATTGATTTAATAATCTAGTATTTCAAATTCAACTTTTTTGTCACTTTGATTTATAGTCTTATTAAGAATTCAATCCAACTCTATAGGCTTTAAGACTGAGTTCTTTGTGGCGTTTGAAAAATTTATTGATATGGCTTTCATCAGCAAATCCAAATTCATCTGCTATTTCATGTACTCTCTTGTCACTAAAACGTAGTCTATGCTCTATTAATCGAATCCGATAAGCAGAGATATATTCTTGTATTGATTCATTGCATTGTTTGCGGAAATAACTCCCGAGGTAAGTAGGTGATAAACCAAATTTTTCTGCCATTACAGCAACTTTTAGAAATTCTGGTTGTCGTATATACTCTTGAATGTAATCTAAGATTTGTAATATTCTAATATCTGTATTTGGAGATAGGTGAAGAGGTTTTATTACTGCAATGTTTCTCGCGGCAATTACAATAATAGCATTTACCAAATGTCTTATTAGATCTTCGTTGTACATAGTATGATGCGCAGTTGCCTGCTGTAGATTTTGCATCAGTAAAGCGATCATTTGCTTATCATCACCATTGACAAGCACTGAACCTGATAAATGAGAGGCGTGATACAAAAGACATTCAATATGATCGATACTCTTCCATTGATATTCTCTGATATAGCTTTCGCTAAAGTGAATTACCATAAACTCACTAGTGCTTTTTATGTCAAATTCATGTGAGTCATTAGGCGTTATTAAAAATAGATCTCCTACAAGGTAAGGAAACGTATTGCCAGTGACTGTATGATTTCCAGTTCCTGATATGACATAAACCAATTCAAAAAAATTGAACAGTCTGTCACGTAAAGGACATTCGTCTACTTTCTCGTAGTACACTTCAAGGGATTGATGGATATTTTCTCTTGCCATACGGCAAATATACCTAAACAAGCTTTAATTGTACCTGTTTTAAGTGTTTTTACCAGTCTATTTTTGCTGTAATAAAAATAAATATGAAGACCATTGGTGGTACAGTAGACAAATTCTTAAACAATTTCGGTATGGAAAATATTATGGAAAAGATTGATAAGGATCTTTTGAAAGCTATTTTGGAGAGCCCTTTTAACCAAATAGATTATGAAAATTTATTGGAGAATGATCCTGTAAAAATTAGAAAGGAAGAAATGTTAGTAGCATTAAAAGAAGAACCACTTGTTATTCCTGAGCAAGTTCATGTAGAGGATATTGAGATTCCTTCTTCTGATTTATCAAGAAAAATTAGATTGCGAACATACAAGCCAAAAGGAAAACAAAATTTACCTGTATTGCTGTATTTTCACGGAGGCGCTTTTATATATGGTACACCCGAACAATACGATTTTATATTCTTTCGGTTAGTTCAGGATATGGAGCTATTAATTGTTTCTGTTGATTATCGTTTGGCACCAGAACATCCTTTCCCTGCAGCTATTGAAGATGGATACGATGCCTTATTGTGGCTATCAAAACATGTTAATCAAATAGGGGGAAATAACAATACTATTTTGATAGGAGGGAGTAGTGCCGGAGGAACAATTGCTGCATCGATTACACATTTGGCTAGAGATAAAAAAGAAGTAGCAATAAGACATCAGTATTTATTATATCCTCCTATGAGTTCTCTTTTAGAGACATCTTCTATGAATGAATTAGCAAATGCTCCTATGCAAACTAAAAATGCAGCTAAATGGATGTGGAAGCATTATTTACAGGATAATATAACAGAACCACCAAAATATGCGGTTCCCTTATTAGAAGAAAATTGCAGTAATTTACCCAATGCAACTATTATAGTGTGTGAGTTAGATCCGTTGAAAGATGAAGCAAAAATGTATGGCCAAAAATTGAAAGATGCTGGTATTGCTGTTAATCTAGTAGAAATAAAAGGTGCTGTTCATGCTTTTGATTTCTTTCCAAGCTTAGCTTCAGATACATTTTACAACCAGCAAATTAAATTATTAAAACAAATTTTAAATTAAGAAAAATGCAAAAGATAGTTGTCATTAACGGTCATCCAGATGAAAATAGTTTTAACTGTGTTATCGCACATTCTTATATGAAATCAGCATTAGAAGTTGGTTCAGAAGTACGGTATGTCGCTATTGGAGAGTTAGATTTCAATCCTAATTTACAGTTTGGATACAAGCAAAGAATGGAATTAGAACCCGATTTAGTAAAAGCATTAGATGATATCAAATGGGCTTCACATCAGGTTTGGATACATCCTTTATGGTGGCTTGGAATGCCAGCAATTATGAAAGGTTTTTTTGATAGGGCATTTCTTCCAGGAATTACTTTTAAAAGTAACAAAGGATATAAGAGTGAAGGGCTATTAAATAACAAAACGGGAAGGATTATTACAACAGCCGGTGATTTATCAGAAACTGATTATGAGTCTATATATAAATCAAGTGGACTCGTTCAGTTAAAAAATGGCATTCTGGAATATTGTGGAGTTTCATCTATTCAGACTAATTTTATTGGGCCTATTTATGAACTGGACGAAAGTGATATAAATGAGTGGATAGAAAAAATAGAGGATTTTGCTAGGATAGATTCAGTAACAGAACAATTTTAGATGAGCTTAAATCTTGGCGAAGTTTTGAAGATTGGATTCTAAATGTTGTAAAAACTAAAGGTGAAGAATCTTTATAGATTTTATATAAAAAACGAGGTGCCAATGGCACCTCGTTTTTTAGCATATTCTATATCTCAGGATCAGCTGGAGTATTAGGGTTATTATTTCTTTCAGAATCAGGATAAGGGTACCAGTTACGGTTTCTTTCGGCACTAGTAGTTCCGGCGGCAGGGCGGTCAAATCTTCTGCTGTCTTCCAACTTTAAACTTGACATATACATTTCGATACAACGGTTTCTGTAAATCTCGGTTAAAATACTTGTCTTGGTAGCAGCTCCAGAGTAGGGAGTTAAATTAGCACCAATTCCATAAGCATCATTAGGTGCTGTTTTAGTCAAAACTTTATTTAATTCTATAATTGCTTGTGGCAAATTATCTTTTCGAGCATATGATTCGGCTAAAATTAGCATCATTTCACCAGGCAAGTAAACAGGTATTGATTTGGTATTAGAATCAAAAAAGCCAGTTGCCGTTGTAGGGTTTGAACCTGGTTTTATATAAAAATTTAATCTCCCATCAGAACTTGTAGGAGCTAAATCTGTTGGTAAGCCCAGCGTTAAATCTACAGGCTGAAACACATTATTAGTCGTTATTGAAATATAAGCAATTGGATTAGTACTAATTTGATCGTAGGTAAATACCGACTTAGAAGCTAGATCAACCAAACCAGCGTATTTAATAGCGTTGTCATAGTCACCCATCATTAAATAGGTTCTTGCAAAAAGTGCATTGACAGTATTTTTATAATTTATACCACCTGTTAAATCTGTAAAACCAGTTGCTTTGTCTAGTAAAGGCTCTGTTGTTTTTAAGATTTTAATGACTTCATTTAAAACTTCTGCTCTAGAATTGAAAGTGGCACTTTTCTCTGTTTTTAGCGGCACACTTTGAAAGTATTGTACAATAGTATTAAGAGCTAATGCTTTAAAAACTGAGGCATGTACCAAAACACTTACTCTTTCAGTTTCTGAAGTTAAAATATCAACGTGGTCTATTACTTTTTGAGATTCAGATTTAATTATAAGACATTGTGACCATAGATTATTTACTACCAAATTTTTAGTTGAGAGTATTCCACCACCAACAGAAAGTTCGCCTTCGTCAACATTTCCAGCATTTAGTAATCGTAGTTCTTTTGTAGTAAGTCCATTACCTGCAATAGTATTGTAAACAGGACTCAATCTGTCAACAGTCCAAAGTAGTTGTAATCCATTTGCAGCTCCAATGACACCACCTCTGCTTTTAAATACCATTTCTTCAGATGGTTTGGTTGGGTCTAAATAATCTTCGTTGCAGCTTGTTAAAAGTAGCGTTAGGGCTACTATTGGGATGAATATTTTTTTCATGATGTTTTTTTTAAATTAAAATTGAAATTTTACAGTCAATGAGTAAGAACTAGGAATTGGTACTGTTCCAAAATTGTATTTCGCAACCGAAGATTGTCCGCCAGAATTTGTTTCTGGATCGAAACTTGTAAATTTATCCCATGAAATTAGGTTTCTACCACTTGCAGTAATAGTTAAATCATCAAAGAATTTGTTTATTTTTCCGAATGAATAATTTAAAGAAATTTCTCTTAGTTTTAAGTAACTACCGTCAACCACTCTAAATTCTTCAATATTATAAACTGACCAAATATACCCACGAGGTAATTCTCCGTTAAGTTCCTGAGCAACCAATGTTCCTGATCCAACTCCTTGACGAGTTCTGTAATCTGCATCAAAAACATCTACTCCTTGAACGCCATCAAATAATATAGATAAACCAAATTTTTTGTAATTTAAATTAGCTCCAAATGAAATGATATAATCAGGATTTGGATTTCCAATTTGTTTATTCAAAACGGATCCTGATGGCTGTCCAGAAGTTCTTTCAGAGACCCCTGTAATTGGATTTCCTCTTTCGGTTTGAGGATATCCATCTGGAGTTAGTAATAAACTTCCATCAGGATTTCTTGCAAAATAAGTTCCGTAGAAAATTCCAACTGGTTTGTCCATTTCAACAAAAACTGGTGCTCCTGCCAAATTGCTATCCAATTTAAAGCGTGTTTGTGGTAATCCTGTTACTTTATTTCTGTTGCTACTGTAATTTACAAATGCGTCTAGATGTAGATTTTCTTTTTTGATTATATCATATTTAATGTTTACTTCAAATCCTTTATTATTCATTTGTCCAATGTTTTTGATTGTGTTAGTTGCACCTTCAGAAGCAGCTAATTGAACAGGTAATAGTAAATCATCAATATCGGCATTGTAATAACTAAACGATAAGTTTAAGCGATCTTTTATAAAACCAAAATCTCCTCCAATTTCATACGTAACACTTTGCTCTGGTTTTAAATCTAAATTTCCTTGTTTGAATCCTTCAATAGAAAAAGCACTATTTCCTAAAAGTGTACCTGTAGAATAATTAGTAAAACGCGCATAAGGCTTAATTGCTGTTAAACTTCCTGATTTTCCCCATGAACCTCTAAATCTAACTGAACTGACAACAGTCTGAATATTCTCCATAAACTTTTCGTCAGATAGAACATAACTAAAACTTGCTTTTGGATAAAACTGAGATCTGTTAGCACTAGAAAAAATAGTCGAAGAGTCTTGTCTTCCTGCTAACGTAATATATAATTTGTCTTTATAACCAAAGGTTTCTTGTAGATAATATCCCCATAGATTATATTTTGACTGACTAGAACTCGGTGAGCCAGGTATTAGGGTATTAAAAGCATTTATGGTTTCAATAAATGGTTTTAAATTACGGCCTTCAACAGCTGCAAAATTATCTCGATAGGTTTGTATGTTGTAACCTCCATAAGTAGTTGCTTTCCATTGCTCATTGATATTCCAAACATATTTTAAATTCAAATCATTATTAAATTGTACTACTCTGTTGGTGGCTTCAGATACATAACCATCATTGTAATAGCCCGGATTAACGATATAAGGATACCTCGGGATATATACGTTTCCTCTTTGGTTATAATTATCAATACCAAAAATTAGATCGGCATTGAAGTTTTTAAAAGGCACGTAGTTTAATTGTAAGTCTGAGATAATACGATCTGTATTTTGTTTGATTTTGAAGGTTTCTATAATAGAAAGTGGATTAATTCTATTAGGATCAACGGCTAATAAATTGCCATTTACATCTCTTTGACTAATGTTATAGATATTGTTGGTAATATTTATTGAATTTATTGGACTCCAAAAAACGTTTCCATCAGGTTTTTCATTCGAGCTTGAATTAACATAATTTAATCCAACCGTAGCTGATAGTTTTGAATTAAAATCATGTTTTAATCTAACTTTAGCGCCAGTTCTTTTAAAATCTGTATTTTTTATAATTCCTTCGTTTACCAAATGTCCAAGCGAAGCAAAATATTTTGTTTTCTCATCACCACCTTGCATAGAAAAGTAAGTGTCAGTTCCAATTCCTGTAGTAAAAATATCATCTTGATAATCATATCGTTCTACGCCAAAAGTTCTTGTTTCAAGATTTCTACCTAACACAGTTACAGTAGTCGGACTTGCAGGATTTCCTTGTATAGGAAATAGAGCAGGAGAGGTGCTAACAAACTGTTTGTCGGATCTATTAAGATCTAATTTTTTTCTAATTTGATTAGACGTTACACTGGTTGAAAACGTATATCTGGTTTCGCCCGCAACTCCTTTTTTGGTTGTAATTAAAACTACTCCGTTTGCCGCTCTTGATCCATAAATCGCTGCTGCTGCTCCACCATTCAACACTTCAATGCTTTGTATGTCGTTAGGGTTTATATCAGATGATCTATTTTGACCAATTTGCATATTAGAGTTTCCCGTCGTTACATTTAAGTTGGTTACATTGGTTGTGGCATTGTTTAAAACGACTCCATCAATAACATACAACGGATCTGATGAACCTAATATAGACGAAGTTCCTCTAAGTTTAATACTGAATCCTCCTGCAGGATCTCCTGAATTTTGAGAAACTTGAGCACCGGCTATTTTACCCTGCAATGCAGTTGAAAGTCCTCCTGGTTGCGCTTTTACTAAGTCTTCTCCTTTTAGACTCGTAACTGCATTTCCTAACTCTTTACGCGTTGCGCGGACCGTAGATCCCAATACAACCACTTCTGAAAGTGCATTGAGTTCTTCTGTCATTTTAAGATTAACAGTAGTTGTTCCTGATAAAATTCTGACTTTTTTAGATGTAAACCCAACATAAGTAAAAAGTAATGTTTCATTTTCGTTGACTAGGATGCTATATTTTCCATCCAAATCAGTTACAGTACTTTTTGTACTTCCTTCAATCAAGACCGATACTCCAGGTAGAGTTAAACCGTCTGTTTGGCTTGTAACTATTCCGGTTACAGTTTTTGTTTGTGCAAAGAGAGTTTGCATAAACATAATAGTTCCAAATAAAATAAATAATTGTTTTCCCATTTTAAAATATTTGTTTGGTTATTTAAAATGGAAATGTACGAATTTTGTATAAATAATTTTTGTTTGTGCAATTAATATCTAAATTTAATTTACATCATGCAGAATAATGCGTAAATAATCACATTAAGCCACAATTATGTGTATAAACTTAATTTATTTAATTCATTACTGCAGAAAAATGCATTTTATTTAATGAAGAAGCAAAACTTTAAAAGTATATTTTAAAATTATGAAGATTTTAGCTAGTAAATGATTGATTTAGTCGTAAACTTCCCGATAAATTACAGTTTCAAAACTATTTGTAATAAGAAAAACATTTTTATTTAGCATAATTAGACATGTCAGTTTTATTAATGAAAACCTAAGGCATCATTTCTTTTGCAACTGTTATAAATGCATCTGTATAATGGTGGCCTCCGTCAAGATATATAATTTTAGTATTTTCTTTTGAAATCTCTTTAATCGGAAGATCATCTTCCTCTTTGCCAAAAAAGCAAACTGGATGAATAGCACTGATTTTATTAATTTCATTAGGTACCGAAAATCCTGCTGATGTATTGTCTATATCCAAAAGTTCGGATACATGAACTTCAAAATCTGTTTCTTTAGATGGCGATAACAAGCCAATTCCTGCAATATTTTTTTTAAATTTATCAGGAATTCGATTGTATACAAAAGGAACAATATCTGCCCCGAATGAATAACCAACAAATAGTATTTTTTCTTTTTTCCATTCTTCACTATACGTTTCCATAACCCGAAGCACATCAATTGTAGTTTCTTCAGGACTTTTTTTCTGCCAAAAATATTTTAATGCATCTAGACCAATTACAGGTGCTCCTTTTAATGCGAATGCACTAGCCATTTGTTGGTCAAAATCAGTCCATCCGCCATCGCCAGAAATGAATACAACCATATAAGGACTTGTTTTATCTTTGGTTGGAGTAGTGATATGCAGTGGTAGATTGAGTTTTTTTGTGACATCATCCGGCATTTAGGCCTCTTTTTCTACAGTGATATTATTATAGACTTGCAGGAGTTGTGGCAACCAATTTTTTTCTTGACCATAACCATGTCCTACTTTAGGAAGGGAAACGACCTGCACATTAGAAACGTTTTTAAGAAAAGAGACCGTTTTTGCGTAATTACATACTTGATCATTTTGACCTTGTAAGGAAATAAAAGGTGTTTTAAGGACTTCTGCTGGTCCTAAATCATAGCCTTTGCCATTTTGAAGCTTTATAGAAGTAAATTTCCCAGAACCTGCGCACAAGGGTTTATCAATATTTATATCTGGACAAAATCCTAATGCAATACCAGCTTTAAAAGTGTTTTGAGGTGCTTGGGCGACTAAACCATAAACTAAGGTTGCTCCAGAAGAATACCCCAAAAGAATAGGAATAGTGTATGTTTGAAATTTTAATTTTTTTTGAACAAATTGGCTCATTCGTTCAAAGTCTGCAGCAGGGTAGAGGCATGCTGATTTTTTTTTTTTTCATGCTCTTAAATACCTGACGAATATCAACACCTATAAGTAATGTATTTTCATTTTTTAGATGAAGTGCAATACCTTCGATGCCACTATTCCAACCTCCATCACCCGAAATACAAATAATTACATTACTTACAGTTTTTGTTGGCTTATAAAGTGTTAGATAACCAAAACCGCTATAAGCTAATCTGTCTTTTTGTGTTGCAAAAACAGCTTCTTGAAAGCATATTAATACGAGTAAAGTAACTAATATCTGAACTGATTTAACTGTTTTAAATTTTTGTAGCATCATATGATTAAGTTTAAAGATTTGAATCATAAAAAGTTGATTTATAACTACATAAAGGTATGTTTTTCTGAAATAGAAAATAAATTAATTTAAGCTTGTTGCTAATGAGAGTGCAAATTATTTATAAGGAGTTACAAAGAATAAATTAGGCAGTTATTAAGGCATATCTATAATTTCAAATAACTGATGCTGTTTTTCTCCCAATTTTTTCTTTAAGCGCTGTTTCGATTTTTTAACAGCATCAGCAGTAATCCCTAATAGACTAGCAATTTCAGAATTACTAAATCGTAATTTCTGAAGCATAATAATTTTAAGATTTGAATCCTTTAGCTCAGGGTAATCTGTCATTAAAGTATCATAAAATTGACTGTACTCTTTTCTAAATTCCTTTTTAAAATTATTCCAGTTTTCGTCTGTCATTAAGTGAGAATCCAATAACTCTTGTAGTTTTCCTTTCTCTTCTTCTAGATAATACGATGGAGATTTTTTTATTTCTTCGATTTCTAATTTTAATTTAGAAATCTGTAAGTTTTTATTATGCAGGAATTTAATATTACTATCGAGATCTTGATTTGCTTCGTTTAGCTTTTTTTCAAAAGTTATTCTTTCGTTTTTATGTCTTTTGATTTTTTCATCGTATTCTAAGCTACTATTTTTTAATCTTTTTTTAAATATAATTAAAATAGATACAGACAACAAAACTGCTAGAATTACAATTTTTGCATAGATGTTTTTTGTCTTAATTTCTTGTTTGTTTTGTTTTTGTGCATCTTTGAGTTCATTTTCATATTTTGTTTTCTGAACGAACCAATTTGCTTTTCTCAAGGCAACTTCTCCATCTGTTTTAAGTAATAAGTCATCTAAAGTCTTAAGTTCACGTCTTAATGATAGTTCTTTTTTTGGATTCGAACCGTTTAATATTTGAAGCTTTAATTCGATAATATCTTTTAAAAAATTGTTATAATATGGTTTAGTTAAAGCAACTTTTTTCGCTTTTTGCAATAAGGCGCTAGCTTTGGATATTTCTTGGTTTTTTAAAAGAATTTTTGCCATTAAAATAGAGGCGTACATCGCATTCTTTTCGTCACTATATTTTTTAGAGTAATCAATATCCTTTTGTAAAAGCTGCAATGCAGTTTTATCATCTCCCATTTTCTCATAAATAACAGCTTTACCTCCTAGTGCCTTCGCATATCTGATGTTGTCTCCAATTTGCAATGAAACAGCAATAGTTTTGTTTAAATATTGCATAGCAGTTGACAGCTCGTTAGTTTTTAAATAATGAGTTCCTATCGCATTTAAAATACTGGCATATTCTGAAGTATTGGTTTTAGAATATTCTAATGATTTTTTTAAGAATTTCAAGCTCAGATCATCATCGTGAATGGTGGTCATTATCCACCCAAAAATTTTAAAAGTTTCTCCAGGGAAAATCATTTTTTTTGGATTTATAGTCTCCGCATTTTCTATTGTTTTCAATAAGGTTGGAATTAGTTTATCCATATTCCCGTAATGATAAAGGTATTTTGAATAATTCATCTCTGTCCAAACCACAAGAGCTGCATCATTTATTTCATTTGCTTTTTGAATAGAAAGTAAGAAGTACTTATCACTTTTAGTATTTATTTTATCAAAATAGCTAGAATACCCATTGGCTAATAAAGTATAATATAAAACATTGTATTTTTTAGAAGAGGATTGTTGCAACGGAGCTAGGTACTTTTTTAATCCAACAGAATCAGTTTGAAAATCAATTTCTTGAGAAATTATTTTTTCAATACTCCCCTGTGAATCATTTAAAGGAATTGCTATTTTTTGAGAATATGATTTAGAGAAAAAGACAAAAATTAGAACAATAAATAGAATCTCTGTTTTTTTTAAAATATAAGCCATGCGTACCGAATCATTTAAGTGCTAAAGTACAAAAAATGGTTTCTATCCCTAGTAAAATCAACTTCAAAACGCCAGTGCATAAGGTCTTGTATATAAGTTGTTTAAGAGTGATTTGAGAATTTGTCCCCTATTTGTCCCCCTGCTGTTTTATTATAAGTATCATTAGTAGACTAGTTTTGCCGCTTTTATTAGAATCTTAAAAGAACAAACTGAATCAATATGGCAAAAACACACCTTAGTAAATTAATTCTAAAAAGAACTTTTATTACTATCTGTATCATATTTATAGCACTTAATAAAATTTCTGCGCAAAAAGTATTTGACAATAATGTACTTCGTTTTGGTACAGGATCTGAAAATTCTGTAAACACAGGTGGAAATTTACAACAACCATTTTATTTTAATTCTACGTTATCTAGTTGGTCTCAATTAACATTCAATAATTATTCTTTTGATAATGCCTATTTTATTGGTGGTGATGGTACGAATGAATGGAATGTAAATGGTAATTCCTCCATTAATCCAATTTTAACAAATCAATTAATAGACTATTCTAGGTTTGTGCATACTACAGGATCAAAAGGATATGGCACGATAATTTCAAAAGGGAACATTACCATTGATGGTTCATTATTAGAAGTCGAAAACACTTTTACATTAGAAGAAAATTCTAGTTTTATAATGATTAAGGCGAAAATTAAAAATATTGGGACTCTACCCGTGAACAATGTAAGATATTGGTCAGGTACAAAAGATGATTATATTGGAACTAATGATAGACCAGAAAAAACACGAGGAAATATAGTTGGTGATTTGTTTATGCCTATAGCTACTAAAAGCGAAAGATCTAAAGCACTTAAACTTTTTTCTGGTCAAGAAGGTGTTTTCATTTTTTCAAATTCCAATCGTGCCAATACCTTTATTGATAAATATGGGGTTTGGGAAGAAATAATTAAAAAAGATCCAAGTATAAGTGATATTTCAAGTGGTCAAACGGATGGGTCTTATGGGTTTTATGTTAGATTAAAAGACTTAGATGTAGGGGAGAGTGATGTATTTACATGGTATTATGCCGCTGGTAAAGTTGTATATTTAGAAGAAATAGTTAAAGATATTGCTAATGCAAGTGGAGCTGTAAGTAATATAAAATATACATCGGCAGATTTCAAGACTACTGTCAATAAAGATTTAAAAGGATATTATGTAGTTGTTGAAGCTGGATCTGTTGCTCCTACAGTAAATGAAATAAAAGGAGGTTTAGATTATGCAGGCGTTCAGGTTGTAGCAAGGGGTGATTCTAATCTTTTGGCCAACGTATTAGCTTCATTTCCTATTACAGGGCTGACATTAAATACAACTTATGATTTATACTTTGTAGCTGATGATGGTATTACTCCTAATTCAATAATATTAAATTCTACTTTTAGCACACCTGATTTATTGAGATTGGTAGTAGCTTCGGAAAGTAATATTTCATGTTTTGGAGCTAATAATGGTTCTGCCTCGGTTACTACTATTGGAGGAATGCCTCCTTATACTTATGCATGGTCTCCGTCAGGCGGAAGTGCTGCTAGTGTAACAAATCTTAGTCCAGATAATTATGTGGTTACTGTAAAGGATCATAATAATGAGACTGCATTTAGAAACTTTACAATAACAGAACCTGATGAACTTGTTGCAACGATTAATACCCAAACTAATACCGATTGTAGCACACATAATAATGGAGAAGCAACTGTCACAGTAACAGGAGGAACAGGCGTTTATACATACAGTTGGGACACTACTCCAGTACAGACTGCGGCAACTGCTACAGGGCTATTACCTGGTACTTATACGGTAACAGTAACTGATGAGAAAAATTGTTCGACAACAGATGATGTAACTATTGTTGTCGAAGATCAGATTCTTCCAACAGTTTTAACCAAAAACATCACAGTTCAGTTAGATGCTACAGGAAATGCAACTATAACTCCTGCAGCAATTGATAATGTTTCTAGTGATAACTGTGCTATTGCATCAATAGATTTGGATATAAAAACTTTTGATTGTTCCAATATTGGACCAAATACGGTAACGTTAACTGTTACTGATGTTAATGGAAACGCGGCTTCTGAAACTGCTGTAGTAACTGTTGAGGATAATATTAATCCAATAGTTTTAACCAAAAACATCACAGTTCAGTTAGATGCTACAGGAAATGCAACTATAACTCCTGCAGCAATTGATAATGTTTCTAGTGATAACTGTGCTATTTTATCAATAGATTTAGATATAAAGACTTTTGATTGTTCTAATATTGGACCAAATACGGTAACGTTAACTGTTACTGATGTTAATGGAAACGTAGCCACTGAAACTGCTGTAGTAACTGTTGAGGATAATATTAATCCAATAGTTTTAACCAAAAACATCACAGTTCAGTTAGATGCTACAGGAAATGCAACTATAACTCCTGCAGCAATTGATAATGTTTCTAGTGATAACTGTGCTATTTTATCAATAGATTTAGATATAAAGACTTTTGATTGTTCTAATATTGGACCAAATACGGTGACGTTAACTGTTACTGATGTTAATGGAAACGCGGCCTCTGAAACTGCTGTAGTAACTGTTGAGGATAATATTAATCCAATAGTTTTAACCAAAAACATCACAGTTCAGTTAGATGCTACAGGAAATGCAACTATAACTCCTGCAGCAATTGATAATGTTTCTAGTGATAACTGTGCTATTTTATCAATAGATTTAGATATAAAGACTTTTGATTGTTCTAATATTGGACCAAATACGGTAACGTTAACTGTTACTGATGCTAATGGAAACGCGGCCTCTGAAACTGCTGTAGTAACTGTTGAGGATAATATTAATCCAATAGTTTTAACCAAAAACATCACAGTTCAGTTAGATGCTACAGGAAATGCAACTATAACTCCTGCAGCAATTGATAATGTTTCTAGTGATAACTGTGCTATTTTATCAATAGATTTAGATATAAAGACTTTTGATTGTTCTAATATTGGACCAAATACGGTAACCTTAACTGTTACTGATGTTAATGGAAATTCAGCGTCTGGAACCGCTGTAGTAACTGTAGAAGATTTGATTGCCCCAACTGTTGTAACCCAAAATAGAACAGTTCAATTGGATGATACTGGAAACGCCACGATAACTCCAGCGCTAATTGATAATATGTCTACTGATAATTGTAGCATTGATACCATGGTATTAGATAAAATGACTTTTAATTGTACCAATATTGGAACAAATACTGTAACACTAACTGTTACTGATGTTAATGGAAACGTAGCCACTGAAACTGCTGTAGTAACTATTGAGGATAAAATTAATCCAACAGTTTTAACCAAAAACATCACAGTTCAATTGGATGCTACTGGGAATGCCACGATAACTCCAGCGCTGATTGATAATATGTCTACAGATAATTGTAGCATTGATACCATGGTATTGGATAAAATGACTTTTAATTGTACAAACATTGGAATAAATACAATAACGCTAACTGTTACTGATGTTAATGGAAATTCAGCGTCTGGAACCGCTGTAGTAACTGTAGAAGATTTGATTGCCCCAACTGTTGTAACCCAAAATAGAACAGTTCAATTGGATGATACTGGAAACGCCACGATAACTCCAGCGCTAATTGATAATATGTCTACTGATAATTGTAGCATTGATACCATGGTATTAGATAAAATGACTTTTAATTGTACCAATATTGGAACAAATACTGTAACACTAACTGTTACTGATGTTAATGGAAACGTAGCCACTGAAACTGCTGTAGTAACTATTGAGGATAAAATTAATCCAACAGTTTTAACCAAAAACATCACAGTTCAATTGGATGCTACTGGGAATGCCACGATAACTCCAGCGCTGATTGATAATATGTCTACAGATAATTGTAGCATTGATACCATGGTATTGGATAAAATGACTTTTAATTGTACCAATATTGGAACAAATACAATAACACTAACTGTTACTGATGTTAATGGAAATTCAGCGTCTGGAACTGCTGTAGTAACTGTTGAGGATAAAATTAATCCAATAGTTTTAACCAAAAACATCACAGTTCAGTTAGATGCTACAGGAAATGCAACTATAACTCCTGCAGCAATTGATAATGTTTCTAGTGATAACTGTGGAATTGCAACATTTGATTTAGATATAAAAACTTTTGATTGTTCCAATATTGGACCAAATACGGTAACGTTAACTGTTACTGACGTTAATGGAAACGCGGCCTCTGAAACTGCTGTAGTAACTGTTGAGGATAATATTAATCCAATAGTTTTAACCAAAAACATCACAGTTCAATTGGACGCTACAGGAAATGCAACTATAACTCCTGCAGAAATTGATAATGTTTCTAGTGATAACTGTGCTATTTCATCAATAGATTTGGATATAAAAACTTTTGATTGTTCCAATATTGGACCAAATACGGTAAGGTTAACTGTTACTGATGTTAATGGAAACGCTGCCACTGAAACTGCTGTAGTAACTATTGAGGATAATATTAATCCAATAGTTTTAACCAAAAACATCACAGTTCAGTTAGATGCTACAGGAAATGCAACTATAACTCCTGCAGCAATTGATAATGTTTCTAGTGATAACTGTGGAATTGCAACAATGGATTTGAACATAAAGACTTTTAATTGCTCTAATATTGGACCAAATACGGTAACGTTAACTGTTACTGATGTTAATGGAAACGCGGCCTCTGAAACTGCTGTAGTAACAGTTGAGGATAAAATTGATCCAACTGTTTTGACCAAAAACATCACAGTTCAGTTAGACGCTACAGGAAATGCTACCATAACTCCAGCAGAAATTGATAATCTTTCTAGTGATAACTGTGCTATTTTATCAATAGATTTAGATATAAAGACTTTTGATTGTTCTAATATTGGACCAAATACGGTAACGTTAACTGTTACTGATGTTAATGGAAACACGGCCTCTGAAACTGCAGTAGTAACTGTTGAGGATAATATTAATCCAATAGTTTTAACCAAAAACATCACAGTTCAGTTAGATGCTACAGGAAATGCAACTATAACTCCTGCAGAAATTGATAATGTTTCTAGTGATAACTGTGCTATTTCATCAATAGATTTAGATATAAAGACTTTTGATTGTTCTAATATTGGACCAAATACGGTAACATTAACTGTTACTGATGTTAATGGAAACGCGGCCTCTGAAACTGCAGTAGTAACTATTGAGGATAAAATTAATCCAATAGTTTTAACCAAAAACAGCACAGTTCAGTTAGATGCTACAGGAAATGCAACTATAACCCCTGCAGAAATTGATAATGTTTCTAGTGATAACTGTGGAATTGCAACATTCGATTTGGATATAAAAACTTTTGATTGTTCCAATATTGGACTAAATACGGTAACGTTAACTGTTACTGACGTTAATGGAAACGCTGCCACTGAAACTGCTGTAGTAACTATTGAGGATAAAATTGATCCAATAGTTATAACCCAGAACATCACAGTTCAGCTAAATGCTACAGGAAATGCAACTATAACTCCTGCAGCAATTGATAATGTTTCTAGTGATAACTGTGGAATTGCAACATTCGATTTGGATATAAAAACTTTTGATTGTTCCAATATTGGACCAAATACGATAACGTTAACTGTTACTGATGTTAATGGAAACGCGGCCTCTGAAACTGCTGTAGTAACTGTTGAGGATAATATTAATCCAATAGTTTTAACCAAAAACATCACAGTTCAGTTAGATGCTACAGGAAATGCAACTATAACTCCTGCAGCAATTGATAATGTTTCTAGTGATAACTGTGGAATTGCATCAATGGATTTGAACATAAAGACTTTTAATTGCTCTAATATTGGACCAAATACAGTAACGTTAACTGTTACTGATGTTAATGGAAATACAGCCTCAGAAACTGCTGTAGTAACAGTTGAGGATAAAATTGATCCAACTGTTTTGACCAAAAACATCACAGTTCAGTTAGACGCTACAGGAAATGCTACCATAACTCCAGCAGAAATTGACAACCTTTCTACCGACAATTGTAGGATTGATAAATTAGAGTTAGATAAAACAACTTTTGATTGTACTAATATTGGTGACAATACGGTAACACTGACTGTTACTGATGTTAATGGAAACACAGCTACTCAAACTGCTGTAGTGACTATTGAGGATAAAATAAAACCAACTGTTATAACCCAGAACATCACAGTTCAATTGAATGCCTCGGGGACTGCAGTAATAACTTCAGCGCTAATTGACAATGGTTCTAATGACGCTTGTACTATTGATTCGATAATACTCGATAAAACAAGCTTTACTTGTAGTGATATAGGACCAAATACAGTAACGTTAACTGTTACTGATGTTAATGGAAATACAGCGTCTGGAGTTGCTGTGGTAACTGTTGAGGATAAAATAAAACCTACTGTAATTACACAAGACATCACAATTTCCCTTAGTACAATTGGAACTGTAAGCATTACAGCTAATCAAATTGATAACGGTTCTACAGATAATTGTGGAATCGATAAAAAGGAATTGGATAAAATGATTTTCGATTGTACTAACATCGGAATAAATACGGTAATCTTAACTATTACTGACCTTAATGGAAACTCTGAAATTGGAACTGCTGTAGTAACAATTTTACCAGTACCAGAGCCAATAATTCCAAGTTTATCACAAGAATTTTGTTCAATAGATGCCCCATCGATAAGAGATATTGATATAAACGATGCAACGAATGTAAAATGGTTTACTGATGCAACTTCTACTCAAACGTTATCCCTAAATGCAAGTATTAGCAATGGGATATATTATGCTGCTACTGCATATGGAAATTGTTATAGTAATCGTATTCCTGTTCAAATTAGCATTAAAGATGCACCTGCTCCAACAGGTAACGAGATACAATATATGTGTAAAGAAAAAGAAACTGTAATTACAGATCTTATAACAAACGAACAAGAAGTCTTATGGTATACTACAGCCACAGGTGGTAGTCCGTTGTCATCAACTACAATTTTAGAAGATAATAATAAATACTACGCGTCATATATAGGATCTGAATGTGAAAGTACGAAGAGATTAGAAGTAACAGTTCATGTGCGTTATTGTGATGTTTCGGTAAATAATGGAATTTCGGCCAATGGCGATGGTAAGAATGATTACTTTTTTGTAGAAGGCGCAACAACTTTCCCTGATAATAAACTCGAAATTTTTAACAGTTGGGGAGGCCTAGTGTTCGAAGCTAATCGCTATGGATATAATGATAATTTATTTAAAGGCTATGGCAATAAGGGAGTAGGAAGTGGGGCTGGTTTACTGCCTTATGGGACTTATTATTATGTCTTTAGCTTTACTAATCATGATAATAAGCGTATCACAAAAAAAGGCTTTTTACACCTAAATCCTTAATATTTAAACCAAAATACTCAAATGAAATTTAATTATATATTAGCCTTTGCGTTTACTTTTATTCTATTTTCTGCAAGAGGCCAACAAGATGCTCAATTTTCTGACTATAAACTTAATATGTCTAGTTTTAATCCTGCTTTTGCAGGATTCTTTGACGGAAGCGTATTATTGATTCACCGCTCACAGTTCACCGGATTTGAAGGGGCACCAGAAAGTAAAAATCTAAATATCAATATTCCACTTACAATGAATATGGGAACTGGAATTAATGTATCAAGTGAAAAATTAGGTGTAACAGAAGAATTAGTTATAGCAGCTGACTATTCATACACGATTTTTACCGATGAAATTAATATGCTTTCATTTGGACTTAAAGCTGGTTTTAATATGCTCAATGTAGATTATACACTACTTGATTTACAAAACAATAATGATATGAGTTTTGAGAATAATATCGAAAATAGAATAACTCCAAGAATAGGAGTTGGGTTTTTATTTAACACTCCTAAATGGTTTATTGGAGTATCAACTCCAAATTTTATTAGGGAAAGTTATAACCCAACTGTTAAAGGAATATCAGTTACAAAACCTCAAATTTATTTTACCACAGGATATCAAACTGCACTTACAGACGAATTATTATTTAAGCCTTCAATATTAGCAAAAGGAGTTCAAGGAGCGCCGTTAGCAATAGATTTTGCTTTTAATTTTGAGTTTAAAGAAAAGTTTAGATTTGGAACTTCATATCGTTGGAAATCAGCAATTACTGGGATAATAGGAGTAGATGTAGTTCCTGAATTTCAAGCAGGCTATGCATATGATCACAACATCAATGGATTAGGAAAATACGCACCATCATCACACCAGTTTTATATAAAATATACATTTAAGCAGTCAAAGTATATGCGTCGCGATTGTGGGTGCAGTTTTACAAGCCCAATTAATAATATTGGTTATTAGGTTGTAATTCTATGGGTTTAAATGAATTATTGCCCAGGTAGGAGTTGTTCTCTAATTACTTTAAACAAGTCAGTAGACAATAAAATTGAACTAGAAAGCCCAACCATAAAGTTGGGCTTTTTGTTGTTCTAACATTAAAAAATATATTTTAGATTTGATTAAATAATCTTAATGCTAAGAAATTTCGTGATTATTTAATTTATTAATTGTCCGTCTACATCATTCTTTTTTTTAGCTTTGTCCATAGCGTAATCAATATACAATCAAGAATATATTATGGATATAGGCAAAGAACTTTTATTCTTTTTTAGTGCTTTAGGAGCTTTTAACGGAATCATCCTAGGAGCCTATTTCTTTTTTTTTACCAAGAAAAAGTATTTTGGAAATTATTTTTTAGGCGCGCTTTTATTCGCGTTAAGCATACGAATAGCAAAATCGGTATTTGTCTATTTTGATCCCACTTTACCTAAAACATATCTTCAAATTGGACTTTCGGCATGTTTTTTTATAGGTCCTTTTTTATACTATTTTTTTAAAGCTTCAGTAAAGAATATAAATACAATGCCAAAAAACTGGAAGCTTACACTTCTTTTTTGGTTATTATTAATTGTCACTGTAGGAACATTATATCCGTACAAAAATTATCCAATGCTTTGGAATCTTTATTTTGTAAAATTGATCTATTTACAGTGGTTTATTTATATTGTTTTATCTGGTTTTACAATTAAAGCAATACTAAAAACTATTATTAACAGTAAACAAAAAGCCAGTCCAGCCGAAACATGGTTAGGAATGATTTATTTGGGAAATGTGCTACTCTTTACATTTTATTTTCTAGCATTAATTAACGCACCATCTGTTTCCTATATCAGTGGGTCTATTATTTTTTCATTCATTTTGTATCTGATTATTTCTGTCCTTTTGTACAGAAAAAAAACAGATGATTTGTTTTTACTTAATTCATCAAAACATTCAAGCAAAAAAGTAAATTCGGCTGAAGAAACAATTATATCCGAGAAACTTGAAAATATAATGCTTGAGAAAGAATTGTATAAAAATCCAAATTTAACTTTACAAGATTTAGCCAAAGAAATAAATTACACAAGCCATCAATTATCACAGTTCTTAAATTCTAACTTAGGAAAAAACTTCACTACTTATGTAAATGAATTTAGGATAAACGAAGCTTGTAAAATTATGACAACCAATGATAAAATTACTTTAGAATCTATTGGGTACGATGTAGGTTTTAATTCTAAATCTACTTTCTTCGCAGCATTTAAAAAGCATACAGGAACAACACCTGCTAATTATCAACAACGTGCTTTATTGACCTAAAATAGAGTACAGATATATAAATCCGTACTCCCGATTTCTACTTAGATTACCTCTCATAGCGATTTACGATTGACTTTTGTACCAACAAAAAATCAAACTCTTAATCGTACTATTTTATGAGAATACTTATCGCTGCTTTTATTTACACTTATTGCTTGCTAATTGCTTCCACAGGAATTAAAGCACAATCAATACAACATATTTCAGGAAAAATTGTCAATCATAATAATGAAGTTATGATGGGCAATGTATCTTTATTATCTGTACGTGATTCAACTTTAATTAAGCAAAATGACTTTTTGGACGGCACGTTTGAATTAGCCGCAATCAATCAAAATAAAGTAATAATTCGTTTTGCATCTGTCGAGTTCAATACCACTTTTATTGATGTAAACTACAACGGAAATGAACATATAAATTTAGGAACTATAATTGTTAAGGGAAATAACAATCAATTGAATGAAGTCGTTATCAAAAATCAAACTTCACCAATAAAATACGGCCCAAACGGATCTGTTGAAGTCAATGTAACCAATACAATACTATCTACTAGTAGTTCTGTAAATGAATTATTAGGTAGAGTCCCTAATGTTATTGTTACTGAGGGGCAAATAAGCGTATTAGGAAAAGGGGAGGCAATTATTTATTTAAATGGAATATTAATTAGTACTGAACGCTTTGCTGCAATTCCTGTTTCACAAATTGCAAAGATTGAAGTTATTTCTAATCCATCTTCTAAATATGATGCAGAAGGAAAAGCAGTAATTAATATTATTACAAAGAAAAACAAAGAGAGTGGAATTATGGGAACAGCAAATCAGCAAGTTACTGTTTCAAAATTTGCAGGTACAAGCACCAATTCATTATTGGATTTTAATTATAATAAAGGGAAATTTTCATTTATAACAAACTTCGGATTGCAATTAGGACACAGTCGGGAATTGTTATATACAACTAGAATAAGACCTGATCCAACCGAATATATGAAGTCTGAACTTACTACAGATTGGAAGCGAAGGTTTAATAATTATTCAAATTTTGGATTTGGACTACAGTATTCTTTTTCGGATTCTGATTATATTTCAATTGAATATAGTGGCAATATCGAAGATTTGGGTGGAGTAGTAGAAAGTCGCAATTCTATTTTGACAAATAGCAGTACTATTTTTTATGCCACAGATGTTGATAAAAATGATGTTAGACTGAATCAATTTATTAATTTAAACTATAATGTAGTTAATAGTACCAATGGGTCGTCATTATTTATTGGAATGCAATATTCTAATTATAATAGTATGGTTAAAGATCTTATAAGCGAAAACGGTTTGGTTGATGTTCTAAACTCAGGAAGATTCTTAAAAAACAATGCCGATTATAGAATTAACATCATAAATACTCAGGCTGATTACTCAAAGAAAATCAGTGATAATAGTAAGTTAGAGTTTGGTGCAAAGCTAAGCACTGCTGCTATTAAGACTAGCTCTTATTTTTTAATTTCGGATAAAAATAATCCTGAATTTGAGCTTAACGACCAACTTTCAAGTGATTTTAAGTATGATGAGCAAATAGGAGCAGCCTATTTTAATTACAGCAGCTCTCTATCAGATAAATTTAATTTTTCTGTTGGCGCTCGAGGCGAATGGACCAATTATGAATTGAATACCACAGCAAATGGCAAACAACAATTCAAAAAAAACTACATAAATATATTTCCTAATTTACTAGTGAATATGCCAGTTTCAGATGATTTAAAATTACACGCTTCTTATGTTTCAAGAATTACAAGACCAAGATATCAGGGGCTTAATCCGTATGTTATTTATCAGGATCCATTTACAACTATTGAAGGAAATCCAAATCTTAAACCTGAAAAAATTCATGCTTTTGAAGTTGGTGCTTTGTATAAAAAATTTGATTTTAAGTTGGGATATAACTATAAAATTGACCCTATAACTGGTGCTGCTCTGCGAGGTAATAACCCAAATAGCTACATTCTAAAGGGAATTAATATGGATAAGGAAGACAGTTATTTTGCCTCAATTTCAAGATCATTAGCTACAAAATGGTGGAGTTCAACCAATACAGTGAGTATGAATTATTCTAAACTAGTTGATAATACCTATTCATTTGCTTTAGGAAGAGCTACGCCTCAGATATATTTGTATTCGAATAATACGTTTACCATTCCTAAACTATTTAAGATTCAGTTGCTTGCTTGGTATCTGGGCGATAAAGGTTATGGTTTAGGAGAGGATAATAAACGTTCTACAGTGACATTAGGAGTAGAAAGAACCTTTTTAGACAATGCTTTAAAGTTGAATTTTACTGCAAATGATATTTTTAAAGGTTTTAATCGTTCCGGAAATTATGAAGTAGGACAAACAGAGATTTATTATCATAGAACGTATACTACCAATTATTTTAAACTAATCGCAACTTATAATTTCGGTAATTCCAAAAAAACGGATTATAAGAAAAAAGAAATTGAACAAACAGAAAATAGTAGAGCAAGGTAATTGATATAAAACAAAGTAGGCTTAGAAATTTAATTCTAAGCCTATAAGTTGTTACAAATTAAAATTCTAATTGGGCTATTCTATCGTTATTTTCTAATCGAATAGCAGTTTTGTTGCTTTCAGAAGGAGTTTGTGTTGGGTACCAATTTCGGTTAGGTTTTACAATAATTAACAGCCCTTCATCATCACCAATGGCAGTAAAAGCTTCACTATTGGCATTTTTGCTAAAGAAGTTGAGTTGGTACTTGTTTATCAAATCTTGACCTAGTACTAAAGGAGATTCATGCACAATACCGATTTCGCTAATACTGAGTATAGATTTAGTATCAAAGGATTTAGTTTCTGAATTAATAAGATCATGTCTTGCAATAAATTCTAATAAATTACCACTGTTGTCATAAAAGTAAACAGCATTGGCATTCCAAGTTTCGAATCTAGTGATTACATTTTCGTCTTCAATACAAATTAAATCAACTTTATTTCTACACCATTTTATAGCTTCATCAAGTTTATTATTAGGAATATTGAAGGCTAAATGATAAATAGAATTGAAATTTTTATCCTCAATGAATTCTAAAACCGAAATTCCTATTTGAAAAGATACCGTTGTTGAATCGTTTTTTAAAATTTGAAACCCGAGAGTTTGTGTATAAAACGCAATAGTTTTTGGGATATCGTTAGTTTGAATTTGTATGTGCTGTAATTTCATTTTTTATTTGTTAGACAAAGAAATTGGTTAAAATCTTAGTCGTTTATACAAATATATGAAAACACGATTGTACAAATAAAGGAATGTAATTGTATGCGTCTATAAGAGAATCATGTTTTTTTATGTTTCAATTTAAGTTGCATTTAAACTAGGAGTCAAGCCAATTCTTAAAATTATTAATTTCTTTTTTGCTCAAAATAATCGGGTCCGTGTCTGGGATAGCAATGTTTAATAACAATTCAATTTTCTGACTAGAATGTTTAACAATTTCCTGAATATGGTTTCTGTTTAAAATGAATTTTCGATTGACTTTAAAGAAAAGGGCGGGGTCTAATTTATAGATTAGATCTTTAAGATTACTATTGTAAAAATAGCTATTACCAGAGTTCGTATAAATAAACAAATGTTTACCTGTAGCGTAAAAATAAGCGATAGTCTGATCGTTTATTGAAATCAGTTTGTCTCTATGATTTACCAAAAAATGATGTTGAACGCTAGTTTGACTTTCAAGAGCAACGAGCGATTCTACAATTGGATTTGGGTTGAATACTTCTTTTATATTTTGATATTTTGATAATGCTTCAAGTAGTTCTTGCTCTTCATAAGGTTTAAGAAGGTAATCTATTGTAAAATGTTTAAAGACTTTTACTGCATAAGAGTCGTAAGCAGTAATAAAAATCACAGGGCATGAAACAGTTATTTTTTCAAATATATCAAGGCTTTTTCCGTCACCTAGATGAATATCCATGAAGGCAAGATCAACCGTGTTTTCTTTAAAAAAAGCAACAGCATCTTTTACAGATTTTATCAAAGTTATTTCACTTATAGAAATAATACTTTGTTGTTCCAGAATTGATTTTAGATAACTTGAAGCAAGATGTTCGTCTTCAATAATTACTATTTTCATTTGATCTTGTATTTTTTGTAAAGTTAAAAAAAAAGCCCCGTTAAACGGGGCTTATTAATTTACAATTCTGGATTGTTTAGTCTTGCATCTAATGGGAAAGGTAATGTATATCTCGGATCATTTTGAATCAAAGTATAAGTCTTGCCACCTATTGTGTGTTCGATCTGTTTTTGAGTAGTTCTTCTTAAATCAAACCAACGTTGCCCTTCAATAGAAAATTCACGTTGTCTTTCTTGATATACAAAATCAAGAAGTTCTGTTTGATTCATAGCACCAATCTTTGTGCTCAATTGAGCGAAACCTGTGGTATTATATCGGTTTTTTATGAAATTCAATAGTGTTGTTCTAGCAGTTGCAAGATCATTTAATTGCACTGAAGCTTCCGCTTTTGTCAAATATAATTCAGAAGTTCTAAACGTGTTTTTCTGATTTAATTCGCCTCCCTTTTTGAAGATTAATTGACTACCGCTTTTCTGGTAATACAAATTAAAACGCAAATCATTTGTTTGATCATACACATCTGTTAACGTAGGAGCTACATAGGCAGATCTTCTTATTTTGTTTTCAAATGTAATTTCAAGAGCCATTATTGACTCTTTAGTATCATAATTGTTTGGAAGAATAGGAGTGGTATTTAAATCAACTAATGCGTTATTAATCGCCAGTCCCTTTTCTGTAGCTTCTAAAGCTAGAGCCCATTGTTTTTGATACAAATAAACACGTGATTCCATTGTATATAAAGCAGCCTTAGAAAAACGATAGTTTAGTCCTTTTGCTTGAGTGTCTAGGTTCAATAGTTTTTTTGCAGCTTCTTTATCCGAATGAATTTGAGCGTAAATAACAGCAACACTTTCTGGTATATAAGCTTGTTCTAAATCTATTTTTAATGCCAATGGAACACCTGTATCTGAACTTGCAGTTGCTGCATTGTATTGTTTTCCAAATAAGTTAACTAAATCAAAGTAAGCTAATGCTCTTAGTGCGTAAGCCTCACCAATCAATTGATCTTTTTCTGCCGAAGCTTCAAGTTTACCACTAGCTTCATTAATAATTACATTGGTATAAAAAATACAGTTATATAATCCTGCATATGGAAATTTTGTAGAAATACGATCTGGATTTGCATCATTCCATATATAGTTATCTTTATAGAATGCTAAATCATTACTTTCTTCTTCCAGAATCATTTCATCTGTTCTTAAAGCAGTAAGTGATTTGTGTAATGGAAAAGTTGAATATCCTCTAGTAAGAACAGCTCTAAAATCAACAAGTGTTTCAGGAATTACTTTACCTACAGGCTTTACGTCAAGGTAATCATCACAGCTTGAAGCTACAATAGCAGCTACAAAAAGAAATAGGTATTTTGATATGTTTTTCATCTTAAATTAATTAAAAAGTTATGTTACATCCTATTGTTAATGATTTAGGAATTGGTTGTGCGTAAATGTTTCCATAAGTTTCTGGATCAAAATATCCTTTATAATCAGAACTAATAACAAATAAGTTTCTTCCTTCAATACTGAATCTGATGCTATCCATAAATAATTTTTGCATTGCTTTTTTAGGTAAAGTGTAACCAAAACGCAAACTACTCAATCTCATATAACTCATTTCATGTACCCAAGTGTCTAAGTATTTGTTGGTATTCATTGGATTTGCACCACCATACCACTTGTAAGCCATCCAAGAATCACCAGCGCCATCATTACCAACAATTCCTGGTAAGTTAGATCCTGTATTAGTAGGTGACCAAGCATTAAGAATATCAGTCGTAAAGTTTTGTCCGCGATCTACCAATGCCCCATTGTAAGGAGGTGTTTCAACAACAGTTTGCTTAATATTAAAAGTGGTAGCAACTGTAATGTCAAAATTATGAATTTTGAAAGTATTGGTAAAACCACCGGTAAACTTAGGATCTAAATCTCCAGCATAAGTAAATAAATCTCTTATCTCTTTAGTATCAAGTTTAGACTGTGTGAATTCTCCAGGAATGATATCAGCTAAAGCATCATACAATTGAAAAAAGGTTTGAGTATTAACCGTTTCTCCTTTTTTATTTACAAATAAAGGGTATCCATTTTCATCAACTCCATTAGTCTTTAAAGCAAATACAGCTCTTACTGGGTAACCTTGTAGCGATGGAGTAAGCTCATTTTCTCTTATTTGTACACGATCAACATGACTCTTATTGTGTGAGAAATTAATGTTAGTTGTCCATTTAAAATTTGGACGATCAATATTCTTAGTTGCCAATGCAATCTCAAAACCTTTATTAGTTACTTGTGCCCAGTTTAAAGTTGTGAACTCAAATCCGTTTTCTACAGCAAGCGATTGAACACCGATCAAATCACTACTTTTTCTTCCATACATATCAGTAACGATACTAATACGGTTATTGAATAAACCTAAATCCATACCAAAGTTGGTGTTTTCAGTTTTTTCCCATCTAAGCTTATCATTAGGAGGACTTAATATAGTAATAGTAGGTTCAGATTGCCCTGGTAAAAGACTTACATTACCATAATCTCCTACTACAAATGGAGATGTTCCTTTGTCTATATTCCCTTGTAATCCATAAGACGCACGTAATCTTAAGTTAGATATTATTTCATTACCTTTTAAGAAATCTTCTTCAGATACTAACCAAGAAGCAGAAGCAGCCCAAAGTGGTAAGTATTTGTATTTAGGATCTACACCAAATAAATCAGAACCATCGTAACGAACACTTCCGAAAAAGGTATATTTTCTGTCGTAAGTATAAGATGCTGTTGCAAAAAATGATGCAAATGCATTTTCATTCTTAGACTTTTTGTAGGCTCTATAAGCAGCATCATCTGCAAGATCAGCGCTAGGGAAAATTATTTGAATTGAAGTCAAGGTTTTAGGATCGTAACCAAAAGCTTTTGTCGCAATATTAGTATTGTAGTTTCTTCTTAATTCACTACCAGCCATAACTTCTAACTCATGTTTTTCATTGAAAACAGTAGAGTAGTTTAACATCGTTTTCCAGTTGTATTGGAAAAAATCGGTATTATTATTTTGAATTATACCTCCTTCTGGAAGAAAATAACTTGGTTTACCATTATTAAATCTACGTGTTTTTTCTCTTTCTTTTCTTGTAAAATAAGTGTCTTTACCAGCATATTTTTCACTTGAAGTATTGTCAAATTGTAAACCAATTTGTGTACTTGCTTTTAAGCCTTTTGTTATTCTGTAATCTACATCAAGGATAGCTTTAATAGCTCTATTTTTTAATTCGTAAGATGAATTTTCTCTTTCTTCTATAAAGTTAAAAGGAATGTAAGTATCAGAATAACCGCTAATATCTTTATCATAGTTATAACTTCCATCAGGGTTAAATGGAGTTAAATATGGGTTTACTGTTCTTGAATAATTTGATGGATTTGTAAAACCGTCTGTGTCCGTTATGTATGATTTTGTTTTGCTTTCAGATCCAAATAATCCAATACCAATATTTAATTTATCTGTTACTTCAAAATTGTTTTTTAAAGTAATATTATATCTATCATAACCAGTTCCTATTGTAGCACCTTCTTCATTATAGGCACCTAAAGAGAAATAATAATCAGATTTTTCACCACCACCAGAAAAGCTTAAACCATATTGCTTATTTATAGATGTTTGGTATAATAAGTCACCCCAATTTGTATTGTTATTTCTTAAACTATTAATAGCATTTTGTGTACCAGGTGATAATGCCGAAAAGCCACCATTTCTATAAGTTCCTAATTCATTAGCTTGATTTAAGATACGAGAAACTTCACCACCACTAGTTCTATATGTCAAGTCAGATCGACTAGCTAATCCTAATTCTAAATCAATTTTTTGAGAAGCATCTAAAAGATTTAATTTTGAAAGATCTGGTTTTTGAGTAACGAAAGTATTAGCAACAAAATTTACTTTCATACTTCCTTTTTTACCTTTTTTAGTAGTAACAACAATTACTCCATTTGCAGCTCTTGCTCCATAAATCGCAGTAGCAGCAGCATCTTTTAAGATAGTGATGTCTTTAATATCATCAGGATTTAAACCTGCAATAGAAAAATTGTTTAATTCATCGATATTATCTTTGTCAAAATTCTTTGGTACATCGTTACTCTCTAAAGGTAAACCGTCTAGTACCCATAATGGATCTTGAGAACCAGAAAGTGATGCAGTACCTCTAACTCTAATTTTTGCAATTGCTCCTGGAGCCCCTGTAGCTTGAGTAACAGCAACACCCGCAACTTGACCAACTAATAATTGATCTAAACTTGCAACACCCGCTTGTTGAATATCAGCCATATTAACTTTGGCTACAGCCGAAGTCAGTTTTCTTTTTTCAATTTTTTGGTATCCAGTCACAACAACTTCCTTAAGCTCACTTAAATCTGCTTTTAAAGAAATGTTATAATTGCTTTGAGAAGTAACATTAACAGTATAAGATTGGTACCCCATGTAGGTTACACGTATACTAGTAATATTATTGCCAATTTTTAATTCAAAATTACCATCAAAATCGGTAACTGTTCCAATACTAGCGCTTTCAATAACGCCCTTTTGGTTTGTACTGTTAGAAACAGAACTGTTCTCAACATAAACAGTTGCACCTGGAATAGGTAATTTATCTTGATAGTCAATTACCTTTCCTTTAATTGTTCGAGTTTCTTGAGCATACCCGACCACCGTCAGGAATATACTTAAGATGTAAATTAATTTTTTCATTTCTGGGTTTAATTGGGATAAAAGTTATAAAGTGGTATTTAAAGCTCTTTCTATTCGTTGAATCAAATCAAAATAATGGTTTTGAGTTTCTTGATTTCCAATATTTTTCTTCGTTCTTAATAATTGTAATACTTGTTTTAATTCTCCTTTTTTATCAGATGTAACTTCAGAAACTCTCTTAAGAGATGTCTGATTGATGTTACGTGCCATTCTTGATTCATCTAATTGATTACATAAATGAGGAATATTTAAATTCTCTTTTATTTCGATTAGTTTTTTACCATCTGTTTTCTCAAAAAGTTTATTTGTAGAAACGATAAGGACATCAACATAATTTTTTTGTGTCATACGCTCCATAATCGTTAAAGATTTATTCTGAATTGTTGGAGCGAAAATGCTTTGACGCATCGTTTTAAATAATTGTGTTACAGTAAACACATTTTCTTTAGCACCATTACGTTGAAATAATTCATCTTCTGTAATTCTCAATAAACGATCATCACTAAGCATACTATAGATAATACCGTATTGTAATTCTCTTGCTAGAGTATAAGGTGTGTACTCATATGGTCCAAGTGGAGAATCTTTTAATGGATTTGTTTTATCTAATATTGAATTAAAAAATAACCATTCAGGAATAGTGATACTATTTTTTAATAAATACGCAACCGCTCTTTTTTGGATAGCTGCAGGAACTGCTACATAACTTGCTTTATTATCACCATGAACAGTTGTGTTAAGGTAAACACCTCCAAGGTTACCTAATACGTGTCTGTTGTAAAGTTGCCATTGTCCTATAGTACCAATATAAAGTTTACCAGTTTCATAATATGATTCGTCTTTATCGTATGTCCAATCTAGAATACTATTAACAACTCTTTTTAAGTTTTTAAGCCCGTATTCACTTGCTTTCATAGCATCATTTCCTAAATCTTCTGATTGAGAACGAGGATCAATTATTTCTCCTTGTTGTTCACCATAAAAATAAATTGGATCATTTTGATGTTTTTCAATTAAGCCATTTAAAGCCGTGTGCTCTTCTTTTACTTCAGGATACCATCTGTAACCCCATTCGATAGCATATTTGTCGTATTCACCAATTTTTGGCGTAATAGCTTCTACATGGTCTTCTGGTTGAGCGATATAATTGTAACGAGCATAATCCATTATAGATGGAGCTGTTCCACCCATTTTAGCAGTAAAATCTTTAGAACGTAATGATTCAACATCATAAGCAAAAGAAGATCCCATATTGTGTTTTAAACCAAAAGTATGTCCAACTTCATGAGAAGAAACAAATCGGATAGCTTCACCCATGTGTTCGTCACTAAATTTATTTCCTCTAGCTTTAGGATCAATTACACCAGTTTGAATACGCATCCAGCTGTGTAATGAAGTCATTACATTATGCCACCAAATAATATCAGATTCAATGATTTCACCACTTCTAGGATCTACAACCGCAGGTCCCATCGCATTCGATTTTGGAGAAGCTACATAAGTAATAACCGAGTAACGTACATCATCGATATCAAAATCAGTATCTTCTTCTGTAGGCTCTTTTGCTATAACCGCATTTTTAAATCCTGCTTTTTCAAAAGCTACTTGCCAATCACGAACACCTTCTATAATATAAGAACGCCATTGTTTGGGAGTAGACGGGTCAATATAATAAACGATAGGTTTTTTAGGCTCTACCAATTCACCTCTACGGTATTTTTCAATGTCTTCTTTTTTAGGTTCTAATCTCCAACGAGTAATTAGTTCTTTTTCACGCATAGCATGTTGATTATCACTAAAATACCAGTGTTTTTCAGTAAAGTAACCAATTCGTTTATCTGAGAAACGAGGTTGCATAGGCACCTTGTCCAATAAAACAATATTACTAGTTACTCCAAGTGTAACCGATAGGGCAGGGCCACCACCTTCACTAATTGAAGTAGTAAGTTGTGATTTAACTACAATGTTCTTAGGGAATGACTTAGCAAATTCAATATATGAAAGTTCCGATTTTACAGAACCTCCAAAACCAATGTTGCTTAATATATCATTAAAGCTTTTTTGTTTACCATCAAAAACTTTATTTGCCTTAATTATAACCGAAGTTGAATCATTATTTTTTGCTTCAATATCAAAAACTTCTATAATAGATTCAGAAAAGTTATTCATAACAGAAGCAGTTATTGCGTCCCCTTTTGGAGAAGAAACACTTGGAACTGATGATTTAACCCAAACTTTTTTTGCTACAAGGTCTTTATGAAAAGTAATGATCTTATTCTCATAATTCATTCCTTTATTTAGACCAGCCTCATTAACTTGCATTGGGACATTAGAAATTTTATTTACCACAAGAAATTCTCTTTGAAAAAGAGAATCGTTTATTTCAAGATAAAGATCAGTCTTAACCTGTATTATATTAAATAAGCCCTTTTTTAGCGTACCGTCTTTAATAAGGTCATTATATTTTTTTCCTTTTTTGTTACTTGTAGAATCTTTAACTTGTTCCGTTTTGTCTTTTCTACTTTTTTTGTCTTTTTTCTGCGCAATAATAACACCACTATTAATCAATAATAGTAGAATTAATGTGTTTTTTAAATTTTTCATTAATGCCTTTTCCCTCATTTAAAGTTAAGTTTAGGTTAATTTTTCGCCTAAAATATCCCATCTTTTACGTTAAAAAAAACAAAACGGAGTGAGTGGCTTTTTTTTGGGAGTGAATGCTTTTTTTAGTCAATTAAGGGTAAAATACACACAAAAAATTCATCCGTTTTAAATGTCTCAAAATCGGTTTTTGAATAGAAATTATAAATACTCTTTAAGTATTTGTGACCAAATTTAGATTCCTTCTCGAAGTTTGGTTTTTCGTTTAGAGTATTAGTAATGATGACCATGTTTTCTTTAATAATAATCGTTATTTTTAAAGGGCTCTCATCTGAGGCAATATTGTGCTTAATTGCATTCTCTATGGCAATCTGAAAAGATAAATAAGGGACTTTCTTTGATAAAGCCTCATTATCTTCTACTGTTATTGTAAATTCAAACTCTTCTTTAAACCTAGTTTGTTGCAAGAAAATATATTTCTCAATAAAAAGAAGCTCCTCTTTAAGACTAACAATATTTTGCTCTGGTGGATTGATTAAATACCGATAAATTTTAGATAAATTCAGAGTGAATTTACGTGCCACTTTAGTATTACTCTCAATTAACATATAAAGAGAATTCAAAGAATTAAATAAAAAATGTGGATTTATTTGTTCCTTTAATTGTTGTAATTGGATTAATGCTTTTTCCTTTTTTATTTTTTCATTTTCTAAGAGCAATTTGTTTTTATCTTTTGCTAAATCTTCTTTCTCCTGAAAACTTTTACGCGTAAAAATTGCAAACAAATAGAAGAACACAAGTAGGATTACTGTAGTTATAAAGTAAATTAATGAGGCATATTTTTTTATAGCATCTACATCTTCATTTGCAATATTTTCGGGAAAGTTTACGCAAACGTACCAATCAGTCCCATCCACCTTTAGTTGTTGTGTGTATCTTACAATGTCTAGTTTTAAGTATTCTGAAAAAGCTGTTCTCTTGGAGAAGTCTTTTTGGAGTGCAAAGATTGTATCAGACGGAACGACATCTGTAGATTTAAAAACATTTTGTCTTATAAATTTGATTTCAGGATGATAAAGTATTGTTCCTTCTTTATCGTAAACAAAAGCATAATTTTCTGCCAATTGGTCTACAGTAGAAAAATAAGATTGTAATTCCTTTAAATCAATGTCATAACCATAGCGAACTCTTTCCCCATTTTTAGTTGTAGCTTTAAAATAAATGCGCCAAAAAAAGTTTTGATCCTCTTTAATAATAGTATTCAATTTAGCTTTATCATCGTTTTTAGCAATAAAAGCATTTATTTCCGTAGTTAAGTTGGGATTTTTTTTAGAGTTGCTAAATTCAATTTCACCATCATTTATTTGGAACCAATTGTTCTTAACTAAATTTTGATTTGCATGTATTGCACTTAAAACTTTTAAATTATCGGATAAATTGTTACGAGTACTAATTTCAATAATCTGATTTATTTCTTTTTGGATTTCCAGAAAACGTGAAAACTCTAGCGCTAAGACTTCTTGTTTTTTAATAAAACTACGTAGCGAATTGGTCGAATTTGATTTTTCGGATATCTGTGTTATTAAACTACTTAATATAAAAATAGAAAGCAGGGTCAGCACTACGAAAAGAATTCCTAGGATAAAGAAGTTGCGCCTAGAGAGGCTATTTTTTAAAGTAAATTTCAATGCAGTCTCTTAAAAATAGGGAATATAAAAAACCCTATCGTAATGTGGTATTATTTTTTATAAGGCTGCAAATGTAGTGTTTATTTTAAAGAATAAATGTTAATTTGTTCATAATGAACAGAAAAGGAGAGCGGTTATGATGGGATTACACAAAAAGACCACGAGAATTAATCAGTTCTTTCAGTTTATTATTAATATGATTTTTTAGGGGGATATTTCATTTCTTAACTTTAAACTAGTTGAGCAATAATTTACACACTTAGGAATCTATTACGATTAATAGCATCATCATGGTATGAGATTATTTATTAAACCTTTTAAATCTTAAATCATTATTGAATTATCATTTTTTATTAAACTTGGGCTTAGACATCGAAAATTTATCTGTATCAGTACCCCCAGATACATTATCATCTAATGCCATGTTACTTTGGATGTATATTTCTAACTCTAATGCGCTCCTTAAATCACTTAATGATTCAATCATAATTGCATTTCTACTATTAATAGTATCAGAAAAAAACACATTTGATGGATCTAGTCCTAATTCATCAATTTTTGTAAGAATAGCTTTTTGCTTTTTAATTTTTTGAATATCTTCATTTTCAACTTTTCTATGATTCGTATCTGCACAAGAATTAATAGATCCCCCAAACATTAAAAAAATCAAAATGATTACTGTCCTCTCCATGATAAAAATTTTATGATTAAATATATAACGATTTATTTGTAGTAAAATACAATGTTAAAATTATGTAAATATAATAAAATGTAATCTAAGTATTACTTTGAAAAGTGAAAAATTATAATTTATCTTTAATAAGTTAATTTATTAACTTATTAAATTATTTATCTGATTACCATTTTGAAGATTGTTACTTTTTTAAAACACGTTTAGAGCATTCAATTCGGAGGGAAAAACTTGACTCTTATTCGTATTTAAAATAAAGAGAATCAAGATATTATTAAATAAAGTTTTGAAGTGATATTAATAAAGTATAAGTGAAAATTTCGGAGTTTATTTTTCAATGCAAAAAGTCCCGATAAACTATCGAGACTTTACATTGAATGTGATTTTAGGAATGAACCTATTGCCCTTTTATCTGCAGATGCTCTAAACTTTTACCTACTAAAGTTTTAATACCGACTGATTTAAAGCCTAATTTTAAATATAATTTTTTAGCATTAGGGTTATCTACATCTACAAGCAAACCAAGAGTTTTATGTTTTTTTGTTACATATTCGTCTATTAAAAATTGTAATAATTTAGAACCGATTCCTTTTCCTTGGCATTTAGGATCTACTCCTAAAGTATCAATATATAATTCTCCTTTTTGCGTTTCGTCTTCAGGGGTAAAATCTTTATTGTAATGTGTTCTAACATATTGTACTATAGGTTCTCTCAAAAGATATAATTCGGCCCCATCATATATATTTACAGCGGCAATAATTTCATTATTATCTTCTACAACAAAGCAATTTTGAAACGAATATTGATTGCTTTCTTTTTCTATAAAATGCAATAAAAATTCTTTAGCTTCATTATAATTTTCTTTACCAATAAATTTATACACTATATCTTCCATTGCCAACATCAAATAGGTAGCAATAGCATCGGAGTCATTTATAGTTGCTTTTCTTATTATCATAGCCTGTTATTTTTTGTTACACAAAACTACCTTAAACTATAATATATACCAAAAGCAGATAGATATATTAAGTTTTATTTGGGTTTTCTGTAAATTAATTTTATAAAAAAAAAATATTAAAGGATTAAATCACAATTATCAATTTATAATTTCTATTTACTAGTGTTATTATCTTAAAATTATTATATTTAAAGTAATTATTTAAGAGTTTGTAATAATATTAGATAAAAATTTTTGTGAAATTTGTTGGTGTAGTTTTTTTTGATTTAAATTGCAATCTTATTCTTATTTTATGTGATAAAACTGCCTGATTTGTAGAATAAGTTCTGATGTGTAATTATAGAATGTTCTACATAAAGATAGAATTAAGTAGTTTATTTTTACCAATTTTTTTCATGAAAAAGAAAAAAATATCTATGAAATGAATAATTAAAACATGTAAATTGTATGAGTAGTTTTATTTTTCAATTTAATTAAAAGACCTTCCCCCAAATCTCTTTTAAATAGTTGTAATGATTTTAGTTTAGTATTAATTTTTGCATCAAAAATAAGGCTATAAATTAAGCTTGTTTTTTAATTGTAGCTCATAATTTAATATTTTAAAAAAGCAATATCTATTTTAAATTGTAGTACATGATACTACATCAAATACCTATATTAAAAACAGTTATTATGAGTTATTAATTTATAACTCCTATTTTATCTTAATAAAATATACATTTTGATTGAAAAAAAAATAATAAGCGATAGATTTGGTTTTACAAAACTAAAATTTGAACATAGAAAAGTAATTCATTATACTTTGCTAGCATTTGTAATTCTTTTACAAATTTTAGCAGTTGTTATTTGGTATAATGAAACTACAAATGAGGATAAAATGTCAAAATATTTTAACTCAATAAGTAACTTACGAAACATAAAACAACTCACTAATGAGATAAATGATTCATTTATCAATTCTCAAAAATACTACAATCAATACATAAGTAATAAAGATGAAGCTTCATTAAAAAATTATTCAGCTTCATTAATAGAAACTGGAGAATTGGTTAATAAACTGAATGAAGCTACAGACAAAAATAGTGAGTTTAAAAAAGTATTATTAGAAAAAAGTAAGTCAGAGATGGATATCCTTGCTTTAAAATCTACTATTGACTCTATTATTAATCTACAAACAGAACCCAAAAATAAAGAAGCCTTAAATTTATTAGATTTTAAAAAATTTGAATACAATAAAATTCTGGATAGTATAAAGACAGATTCTTATATGAAAGTTGACAGCGTTTCTAAAAAAGGACTTTTTTCTAGATTAGGCGATGCGTTGGCTGGGAAAACAGAAATACAAAAAGAACAATTAAATATCATTGTAACTATGAAGTATAATGATAAGCTTGTATCTGGAAGTATTGAAGATCAAATTAAAAATGTTTTTTTGACAACTAATAAATACTATGAAAACCAGTTTAATAATTTAAAAAAGACTTTCACAAAGCTTAGAAACCAAGATTTAAAACTTACAGAACTCAACAGTAAATTATTAAATCTAACCGCTACTGTATTGCCTAATTATAGCAAACCCATTAATGCACTCCAGGCTGATTCACAAAAAAAATTAGAGAATCAATACAAATCTAACATAACTGTTAGAAATTACACCTTATTGATATTAATAGTACTAATGTTTATTGTGTCTATAATTCTTTTTAGTTTTACTAGAATGGCTTTTGAATACGAGAAAAGATTGACCACGGCTCAGAATCTTATACGTCAAAGTTTGAACTTTAAGAACCGGATTATGGGTATGATTAGTCATGAAATTAGATCACCTTTAAGTATAATTTCTATGTATAGTAAGAAAATCAGCTCTTCGATACAAGATGTTGAAATTAAAGATACCTTTAAGTCTATTGAGTTTACAACTAATTCATTACTCTTATTATCAAATCAAATTTTGGAATACTCAAAAGAGGAGAACTATGAACTTAAGCTAAAAAATAAAAACTTTCATTTAAAAACAGAGATTAATCAAATCATAAAATCCTTATCTTCATTGGTAGAAAGTAAAGGCAATAAAATAAAACTCAATTCTAATTTAAATTCAGATGACGAAGTTTATTCTGATGCCACAAAAATCCATCAGCTCTTTTATAATATAGTTGGTAATGCCAACAAGTTTACAGAAAACGGTCTAATAGCAATTACAATTGATCTTGACAAAAATTCGGATTATGAATACAATTTGAAAATAGAAATAGAAGACAATGGGGTTGGTATTCCAGAAGAAAATTTAAAAAACATATTTGATTTGTATTATCAAGGTAATGTTTCTAATAAAATGAATGATTTAGGAGTTGGTTTAGGACTAAACTTATGCAAAGAAATAGTTGAATTATTTGATGGCGAAATTAATGTTGAAAGTAAAGAAGGAAAAGGCACAAAAATTGTATTTAATTTAATATTAAGTCCAGCTTAAAATGGAACAGTAATAAACGTTGTTTTTATTAATAAGTAATAAGCAGGTTTGTAATAATTTAACAGAGAGGTGATGAGTGCATCAAATAAATATAGTTTTTTAATTGCTGATGACCATGTTGTAGTGCGTCAGGGAATTGGTTTGATTCTAAAAGAATTGTTTTGGGATGTAACCATTTACAAGGCTACTAATTTCAATGATACTTTTAAAACCTTAAAAGAAGTTAAGATCGATTTATTGATTTTGGATATAAATTTTCCTGATGGAAATAGTATAAATATTTTGGCTGAAATCAAGGCGATTCAGCCTGATATAAAAATACTAATATTTTCAGCTCTAGAAGAAAATATTTACGCCATGAGGTATCTAAATGCAGGTGCTTCAGGTTATTTATCAAAAGACAGTTCGGAAGAAGAAATGAAATTTGCAATAAATTCAATGATTTCATCTGGAAAATATATTACACAAAATATAAAAGATAAAATACTGGACTCCTACATTTCTAAAAAACCAGCCAATCCACTAGAAGCGCTATCGAATAGAGAGATGGAAGTCGCTTTGTTATTTGTTAAAGGATACGGCAATCTTGAAATACTAGAGTTGTTAAAAATAAAAAAAACAACTGTTAGTACCTATAAAAACAGAATTTTTGAAAAATTAGAAGTAGATAACCTAGCTGCGCTTATAAAAATTTTTCATTTATATCACGAAGAAACGACTTAGTTTAAATGGTGTCACCATTTTATCGGCATAAATGTGTCAAAAGCGAGGAGTATAATTTCCTCGCTTTTTTTATACGTAATACAACCAACCAACAAGATTTTATTATGTAGTACAAGTTCTATATTAAGTAGTTTTTTGTACTATAAATTATTGTTTTTATAGGCAATATATTTGTAATGAAGATAATCCAATAAATATTTTTTGTGATACTATAATGTGTTTTTTGAGTTTACTTTAATTTACAAAAAAAGAGTTTGAGAGAATTTATTTTGTTCGATGAGCATTTTAAGTTTAGTATTAATTAGTTTAGAAATATATGATATGGTATACGATTTTTACAACAACGACAATTCTAATGCTATAAATAGTTTTCGCTCAAAATCTCGTGAAGATAGAAGTCCTATTTTTTCTGGAAAATTATTTAATGCATCCGAATTTAAAGCTCAAGAATTAAAACTTAAAGTTTTAGAAGAGCGATTTCAGTTTGCTTTAGAAGCATCAAAGACAGGAGTTTGGGATTGGGATATTAAAACAAATACCGTTTTTTATTCTTCACAATCGTTTAAAATACTTGAAATAAATTCGGGTGCTACATTCGATAATTCAGAGCGCTGGGACGATATTGTTCATCCAGACGACCTAGAAGAGTATCATGCAACTATTAAGGAGCATTTTGAGAATCATACTCCATTTTATGAAAATTATCATAGAGTATTAACGTCTAGTGGTAGATACAAATGGATTCTGGATAGAGGAGAAGTGATAGAGCGCGATAGTGACGGTAAACCATTACGAGTTATAGGAACACACACAGACATCACCTCTCAAAAAGAAAAAGAATTAGAATTAGTTAAAACTATGAAACTGTACAGTGAGAAAAACAGTCAATTGTTGAATTTTTCACATATAGTAGCACATAATTTAAATTCACATGCCGGGAATTTAAAATTGCTTTTAGACATGATTGATACTGGAAATTCAAGTATTGAAAATAGTGAGGCTTTTGGTTATTTAAGAACCGTTTCTAATGATTTAAATCAAACAATTACCGATTTATCTCAAATCGTAAACATTCAGAATAATATAAATATTGAAGTTAAGCCCTTAAATTTAAAAGATTATTTAAAGAAAGTCTTAGATGTTGTTAGCGGGTATAATTATAGAAATTTAGGAACGATTATAAACAATATTCCTAAAGACGCAACTATCAATTTTAATCCTGCTTACCTAGAAAGTGTCTTGTTGAATTTCTGCACGAATGCTATTAAATATGCGCATCCAGAGAGAGAATTAATAATTGAATTCGATTTTTTTATAGAAAAAGGAAAAAAGGTATTGACGATAACCGATAATGGGTTGGGTATAGATTTACAAAAATACGGGCATTTGTTATTCGGAATGTATAAAACATTTCATAAACATCAAGACTCACATGGTATTGGCTTATATATTACAAAGAATCAAATAGAATCAATGAATGGAGCTGTAAGCGTTGAAAGTGCAGTTGGGGTGGGAAGTACGTTTACAGTAACATTCAATGATTAAAATAATAGCATAGCCAAAATATAATACATAATTAATTTAAAAGAATGGAAAAATTTGTAATTGCAAAAAATGCAAATGATGAGTTTCAATTTTATTTTGTTGACAATAATGGAGATACAATCTTAAGAAGTAGCGGATACACTCGAAAATTCATGTGTGAAAAAGGAATTGAATCTGTAAAAACGAATTCGCAAGACAGTACAAAATTCTTTAAAAAAACCATTTCAGATGAAAAAGTTTATTTTAATTTGAAAGCTTTTAATGGAAAGATTATCGGAATGAGTAAAATGTATGAAGATAGAATATTGCGCGATCAAGGAATGGATCTTTTAAAAGATAAAGCATTTAATGCTCCCGTTGAAGATCAAACCAAATCAACGGATATAATTAAAAATATATCTTCTTTAGTATATTAATATTTAATTGGTTAAATAACTTACTTAAATAAGGAGATTAAAAAAGCCCTCTAAGATTTCTTAGAGGGCTTTCTATTTAAAAGAATTATTTTTTTGATTCTTCTACAGAAACTTTTCTGAATTCTTTTAATAATTTCTCTAATTCTAGAGTTGATTTACGAGCTCTTGGTCCTGCTGCTTTCACACCTTTATCCATTAGAGATTCATATTCAGTTTTGAATGTTTCAAATTCAGTTGCAATTTTGGCGAATAAGTCGTTCATGATATGCTTTTATTTAATTAGAGCGCAAAAGTAAAATTTTGTTTGTAAGAACTATATATTTTGCTGTTAAAATCATCAATTTTTTTATCTGCTAATATTCTGCCTCAAATTGTTATTATAAACACATAAAAAAGACTAAGTCACTGAAAATAGTACGGTAATTTATCAGTTTTAATAAACTTTAATAAATTGCATTTTTTCAATTCTTTTCAATCAATGCTGTTTTTTCACTCAATTGTATAAAATTTGCTCTTTTTTTCCTCTTGAAGGAACAAAAAATCGCTTACTCAGCCCTTCTAATTAGCGGAATGACCTTTGTTCCTATTAATTCTATAGCATTCATTAATTGCGTATGTGTTAGCCCGGCATTATCCATTTGAAAAGTAAATCTCGAAATACCTCCAAGAGCTTCACTATGTCTGATTATTTTTTCTGCTACTTGTTCAGGATCACCAACCACTAAAACACCTTTGGTATCTATAAGGCTGTCAAACTGAGTTTTCGTAACAGGTGGCCAGCCACGTTCTTTTCCTAACTTAGTCCAGAGTTCGGCATAACCAGGATAATAGTTTGCAATTGCTTTATCTGTAGTGTTACCTACATAACCTGGAGAGTGTAATCCAACTTTTAGTTCATTAGTAGCAAACCCAGCAGCCTGACCGGCTTCTCTGTACAGATCAATGAGTGGACGGAAACGATGTGTTTGCCCTCCAATAACAGCTACCATTAAAGGCAATCCAAGTGTTCCTGCTCTAACAAATGACTCAGGAGTGCCACCAACACCCAACCAGATAGGCAATTTTTCTTGCATTGCTCGTGGATAAATAGGAAGGTTGTTTAAGGCTGGGCGAAATTTTCCCGACCAACTTACAAATTCATTATCTCTAATTTGAAGTAAAAGTTCTAATTTCTCTTTAAACAATTGATCGTAATCATTCAAATTAAAACCAAACAAGGGGTAGGCCTCAATAGAGGATCCGCGGCCTACAACAATTTCAGCTCTCCCTTTAGAAATTAAATCGAGTGTAGCAAAACTTTGATATACTCGAACAGGATCGGCGGCACTTAAAACGGTTACAGCACTTGATAACCGAATCCGGTTTGTCTTTGCGGCCGCAGCAGCAAGTATAACAGCAGTAGCTGAATCTAAAAATTCCTTTTTGTGATGCTCGCCAATACCAAATACGTCAAGACCTACTTGATCGGCTAGTTCAATTCTTTGTAATAATTGCTCCATTGCATCTACGCTACTTAGCGTATTGTTATCCCCGTACATCGCCGAGGCAAAACTGTCTATACCTATTTCCATCATACTAGTAAAGATACTAAAATTTACTAAGTATTATTGTAGCGGTTTGTACGTGTTGGCTAGTCTGCAATGTATTTTTATTGTTATGCTATCGCAAGTTGGTTTACTATCTTTTCTAACATTCAATTATTGCAACTTAATTTATAAACCACTAGAGAATTCAGAAACAGTGGAGATCTACTTACTTCTTTCCATAGAATGGCACAATATTTGTTTTTAAGGTTACAAGGAAAGTTCCTTACAAACAATAAAATTAATTTGATAATATTATATAAAATGAGAAAAGTACAATTAGCTGGTGCTATTATGTTTGCATCCTTAATCATTACATCTTGTAAAAACGAATCTAAGGAAACTGTAGCTGACAAAGATTCAACTACTTTGACGACTATTGAGCCCGCACCATTAGAAGAAATTATTACAGATACTGTTACTAATAGCGAAGGAATTCAATTAATCACAAATTTTAACAACGCAAAAGGTACACTGACCATTGATTTGAGTGGAGAAAAAATTGAAATGGTTCAAGACACTATGGCTTCGGGTGTAAAAGCTCATAATGACAAGTATGAGTACACTAATTGGCACGGTGAGACAGAACTTAAAAAAGACGGTAAGGTTGTTTTCTTTTCTAAAGATAAAGAATAAGCTGTTTTTAATATCTCAAATATCTATTTAACAACTGTTAGATATGAAATCTTTTAAAAAGTGGAACCTAGGTACATACCTAAATTCCACTTTTTTTTATTAATTATTTGTTATTAAAAAATTGCCACAAACAGCTTTTTTATTAATAAGCCACAATTAGTTATTATTTAGTCGAAAATTAGTATTAATTTTTATATAGAATTATTCTAAATAATTTTTGTTAAAGGATTAATAATTTTATATTTGCCTTGTTTTTATTTAGAATGAATAAAAACAATTAATTAGCCAAATTTAAAATTGATGAAATATCATAATTCAAAACCGACATGGTTCGTCTTACTAATTAGTTTCCTATTTTCATTTCTAATTGGTTTTGCCCAACAAAATCAAGGGAAAATAAAAGGACAAATAACCACCTCTGATGGAAAACCTGTTGCTGGTGTAACTATTATTCTTAAAGTTTCAAAATTCAGTACTACTACAAAAGCCGACGGTAGTTTTAAATTTGATAAAGTGGGTAGTAACATCTATACAATACAAGCATCTTTAAAAGGATATGAGACCATTGAACAGGAGGTTAGTGTATCACAAAACGGAATAACAACTCTTAGTTTATTATTAAAAGCATCTAATAAGGAGCAAGTAAATGATAGTTCTCAATTAGATGAGATTATTGTCTCTGCCAGTAGAAAGGTAGAAACATTATCAAAAACACCATCATCTGTAACAGTAATTAATGCAAAGGATATTGACAACTTATCTATAGTAAGTCCAAATATTGCTAATATAATTGCTTATGCGGTACCTGGTTTAGGTTCAGCTACAAATAATACGGGTAATTATGGCCAAACTCTAAGAGGAAGAAATCCATTAGTACTTATAGATGGTATTCCGCAATCAACACCTTTAAAATCAGCAGGTAGAGAAATGCGATCAATCGACCCTTCGGTTATAGAACGTATTGAGGTAATTAAAGGCGCTACTGCTATTTACGGGAATGGGGCCGATGGAGGTTTAATTAATTACATCACAAAATCAGGTAAAACACAAAAGAAATTTGCTGGATACAGTGAAGCTGGTACTAATGGAAACATTAAAGGTGATAGTGTTATTGGATACCGACTTTTACAACAGTTTTATGGAAAAATAAAGAAGTTCAATTATTTCATTGGAGGTGTTTATGAAAAAACAGGCGTTTTTCGTGATGCAGAAGGTGAAGTTATCTCTCCTGAATATGGATTAGGCGAAACTAAAACATACAATGTGTTTTCTAAACTAGGATATGATTTAACAGATAAGCAAAGAATTGACTTCATGTATAATTATTTTAGTTCTAATCAAGATTCAGATTTTGTACTTAAAAATGGGGTTTACGGCGTTAGTCCAGCCATAGGTGTATTAGGTAACAGATTAGGAGCAGATGAAGGTACTCGGTACAATCATAATATGAACCTACAGTATACAAACAAAGAAATTTTTGGAAGAACTAATTTAACAGCCAACTTATATTATCAGGATTTCTTGACTATTTTTTCAAATTCAGCTTTCTTCTACGGCTCAGGACAGTCACAAACAGCCTCTACCAAAAAAGGATTAAGAGTTTACTTAAACACACCGTTTACAGTTTCTTCTTCTGTTTCTGGTGATGTTACTTATGGTTTTGATTTACTAAATGATAAAACAAATCAAAAATTAGTAGATGGTAGAATTTGGGTTCCAAACATCGATATGGTTAATATTGCACCTTATGCACAATTATCTACACAGCTATTTGGCGATTGGACCTTAAAAGCAGGCTTGCGTGCAGAAAACATAAAAATTAACATAGACGACTACAAAACTCTTGCTACTGGCGCTAATGGAGCAGGAAGTATAGCTGTAGAAGGAGGTGAACTTAATTATGATGCTTTCGTAATTAATGCAGGTTTAAGATATTCTAAGTTTAAATTCTTTAATCCTTTTGTAAGTTTTTCTCAAGCATTCTCCATATTTGATTTAGGTAGAGTGCTAACTGCTGCAAAACAAGACGCAATATCAAAATTAGAAACAGAACCAATTATCGTTAATAATTATGAAGGCGGTTTTAGTAGTCAATTAGGGAAGTTAAATCTTAGCGCTTCTTATTATTATAGTACTTCTAAACTCGGAACCAACCTGATTCAAGTCGATGGTTTCTTACTTGCCGAACGTTTACCTGAGCGAGTTTGGGGTTACGAAGTGCAATTAGATTACCAATTAATTAAAGAACTTACGATAGGTGGAAATTATGCTTATGTGCAAGGTAGAGGAGACAAAGATGATGACGGACATTTTTATGGCGACAATGATATTTATTTAAAGTCGAATAGAATACCGCCAGTTAAAGTGACTAGTTATGTGAAATTTGGAAACGAACGATTAAATATTGAAGTGTATTGGATGTATGTTGGTGATCGTGATTATTTTAAACCTAATGCCAAAGGTGCTTATGCTATTGGAGAAGGGCCAATAAAATCATTTAACTTATGGAACTTGGCCACTGCTTATAAAGTAACAAGCCAAATTAGACTGAAACTTGGTATTGAAAATCTTCTAAACTCATCATATTATACAACAACTTCTCAATTTTTTGGTACTAATGCTAATTATACGAGAGGAAACGGTACAAGATTTAATTTAGCTGTTGGGTATAGTTTTTAAAAAAAACTATTAGGTACTTGATTTTAAAAAGAAAACGTTGAAAGAAATACTTTCAATGTTTTCAATTATATAGCGCTAATAAAAATCATTTTTATTATAAGATCGCTATGAAGTTTTAATTGTAAAAAAAATGAATTGTTATTAATTATTGCATTAGCGATTCTATGACAAAGTCAACGTTTATAGGCTATAAAAGTGATTTTTGTTTAGGGTTTTAATAAAAAACCTTATATTTTTATACTATAAATTATAACCAATAATTATTTAAAAAATAACTAGCTATTGAGCTGTGTATTTGTTACAAAAAGAACTTAACAATAGTGTTGAGTATAATTTTAGAAAACAGTCTTATGAAAATGAACAAAGAAATTTTAAGAAGCATTGCCCTTTTTGTATTTTTCCTTTGCACAGCAATTACTGCAGTAGCTCAGAATAAAGTTGATACTAATATTATGCTAAATAATGATGAAATGGAAGGTAACATTGTATTGATAAAAGATGATATCATTAAATTCGCTGATAAAGGACAGGCGTATGAATATGTGTTTAAAAAGTCTGAAATAAAAGTAATTGTATTTGCAAGTGGCAGAATACTGGAAATTAGTAAAGATGTGAATCCTGAAATAGTCTCGAACTCGACTATTGCTAAAGGAAGAAAAGGAAAAATTGCAATAACACCAGTTGAATTCGTAACCAATAATCCTTCGGCTAATTTCAACTCAATGGAAGAACAATTATAGATATAAAGTTGTGATTCGACTAAAGAGGAAAACACTTAAATATAAAAAAAAACAGCTTAATTTTAACGTTAAAATTAAGCTGTTTTTTTTTATTAATATCAATAGTGAGTTTTTATTTAATCAAAAATATTCATCAAATGAGTTAATGTATTTAATTTAAATGCAACATCTATATTATCAATCTATTAAATCACTTTATGTTAAGTAAATTATTAATATTTTATCAGAATAGAATATCTATCAAAATCGCACATTTTTGTCATTCATTTTGCACTAATTTTTAATAGTAATTCGCTTTTTTCTTTACTAATAAATTTATGTCGAAAACGATAAAATATTTTTTACGTATCAACATATGTAAATGCATTTGTTTTTTTTACTTCTGAAATTTGCATTTCAATTATAAATAAAAAAAATGAAAACACTATTTTTTACAACACTATTACTTGCTTCGTCATTAGCAATTTCTGCTCAAGATATTATTCATAAAAAAATATTCAGTGCAAAAATGAATAAGGATATTGAAACTGTAATAATCACACCTAAACTTAAAAAAGGAGCAACCTATAAAACTGTTTATATACTCCACGGTTATAGCGGAAATCCCGATAGAACTTACACAAAAGATATTCCAGATCTTGTTAGTAAATCTGAAATGTACCAAACCATCTATGTTTTACCCAATGGAAATTTTAATAGTTGGTATGTAGATAGTCCTGTTGATAAAACTTCACAATATCAAACTTTTATCGGAAAAGAATTGGTGGAATATATAGATTCTAATTATCCATCAATTAAAAATAGAAAATTTAGAGGAATTTTAGGTTGGAGCATGGGCGGTTATGGGGCAACAAATATTGGAATAACTTATAAAAATACTTTTTCAATTGTCGGAAGTACTTGTGGAGCAATTGATTTTAATCGTTTTGGAGAAAACTTTCACAATTATCAAGTAGACAAGTTTCTGGGAGAGTATAAAAATTTACCTCAGGAATATTTAACTTTTAATAAAGCTGATAAAATGAAAGAATCAAATCAATTTTATTACTTTGATTGCGGCACAGAAGATGGTCAAATGATTGATATGAATAGGGATTTTCATCAACTTTTAACCAATCAAAAAATTGAGCATTTTTACATTGAATCTCGTGGAGGACATGACACTAATTATTGGAGTAAAGCACTGTCTAATCAATTAGCTTTATTTGAAAATCAATTTAATATCCAATAAATTAAAAATTGAAAATTTATTCTTGTTTTTGAATCTACGAAGTAGTAGGTAGTAAAATTAAAATAAAAAAACACTACAGATTTGCTATGGCAAATACAACGTAGTGTTTTTTTTGAGTAAATAATCTATTGTAATACTGCTTTATAACAGTGTAGTTGTTTCAATAGATTCCTTTATAATTGAATTAATAATGGACAAGGTAAGAGGATCTTTTTCTCCAGAGAAGAAGGCGTCCAGTACGTGCTGAAAAATTGGGTTGCTATTTTCTACCATGGTAAAAAGAGTCATCGAAGAGCGTAGCTTTCGTGATTCTAACTCTCCAAGGATAGATTCAATAGATTTCATTTTAAAAGTCAAAATCAATTCTGAGATCTCAATAAGATGCTTACCTAAAATCGGGTGAGCAACAAAATCTGTAGCTTCATTTAAATCTGTAATAGCATAAAATTTAGAAGTATCGCTAGTGCCTAATCCTACAATTTGAGGGAAGATAAACCACATCCAGTGGGTTTCTTTTTTTCCCTTTTTTATTTCAGAAAGAGCAGTAAGATACAACTGGTTTTGTGCTTCTAAAAAGCGGATTAAATCTTTGTTTGTGTTTGGCATTATAATATCATGTTGGGTAAAAAAAGAGTGCAAAAGTACTTAAAAATATAGGTAAATCCAAATCAAAGACGCAGGTAGTGTGTGTTTTATGATGAAGTAGTGTAATATCTTACTTTAATTGTTGTATAAAATAACTTCAATTCTTAGTTGTAATTCAATAGTAAAATTACTCTAATTGTGACTTCATAACACCAATTGAAACTCCCTTGTATTCTTACTATGTTCACTTTATTTTTAAGTTCATGAACACTACAAATATCTTACTTTAACCATTTATAGATTTCCTATTATTATTGATGATTTTAATGTGAAAATTGTAATTTTATTAGATAACAATTATTTTTTATGAAGTATAGTTATATCTTTACCTAAAATTTTGGTCTATTTTTTCTTAATAATTTAAGCAAAAATAGTTAAAAGGGAATCAGGTGTAAATCCTGAACAGGCCCGCTACTGTAAGTTCTATATAAGTCTTTAAACGTTACTTATGTCACTGTTTGCTCCAGCAAATGGGAAGGCAGTTTTAAAGATAGAATAAGTCAGGAGACCTGCCAAAATCACATAGTTTAAAACTTTCGAGGAACAAAGTTGAAGAACAAGAAAACACCCTATTATTTTATAATGGGCTTTTTTTCTTATGATTCTGTTTTATTATACCTCGCTAAGTTTTTATAATTTATTAAGTGATGTATAATAGAAAAAAAAGATTCTTATTTATTTTTACGTTGTGTGCCCCATTCGTGCTTTATTCTCAAGCATCAAATGATAGTATTCGACCTTTAAAAGAAGTAATTCTAAAAGGAAAACCTTTTCAAGAAGTAATTCCAGTACAAAGTCTTTCAGGGAAATTACTAGAAAATTTAGCCAGCCATAATGTTGCCGATGCCCTTCGCTACTTTGCTGGAACTCAAATTAAAGATTACGGAGGACTTGGAGGACTTAAAACAGTCGATGTACGTAATATGGGTACCCATCATGTGGGTGTTTTTTATGATGGAATTCAATTGGGTAATGCCCAGAATGGAGTTACTGATTTAGGTAAATATTCCTTAGACGATATGGAGTCGCTTACGATGTATAATGGACAGAAAAGTGAAATTTTTCAGTCGGCAAAGGACTTTGCGGCAGCTTCAGCAATTTATCTAAAAACAAAACGCCCTGTTTTTGATGATAATAAAAAGACACATTTGTTAGTACGCTATAAAACGATGTCTATAAATTACAACAATCCTTCTTTTAGATGGGAACAAAAATTAAGTGATAAAGTAAGCATGAGTGTAAGCTCAGAATACATCAAATCAAACGGTCAGTACAAATTTAGATATAAAAGAGACAATCAAGATGGTACCGTGGCATATGATACTACAGCAACAAGGCATAATAGTGATATAGAAGCATTACGATTTGAATCAGGTATTTATGGTAAAATCAATAACGGTACGTGGGATGCAAAGGTGTATTACTATGATTCTGATAGGGGAGCACCAGGAGCTATTGTTGAAAACAAGTTTTCAGATGGATTCAGACAAACTGATAAGAATTTCTTCGCACAAGCATCTATAATAAAGGATTTTACAAAAAAATATAAATTTCAGGCAAAGCTTAAATATGCAGATGATTACACACATTATGTTGCACGAGATACCACAAGCATATTAGGCGAAATAGTAACAGAAGGAGCACAGTCCGATGATAGTTATTATCAAAAAGAAATATATTTCTCTGCAGTAAATATGTACAGCATATTACATACGTGGGACGTTTCGCTATCAACCGATTTTCAATACAATAAATTAGACGCAACAAGAAAAGGAATACAAACGCAGTTTTCGTTTCCGCAACGCTATACGGCATTATTTTCATTAGCAAGTTCTCTTAGAGTTGGACAATTTAAGGCTTTAGGTAGTCTTGTTGGGACTTATGTGCAGGAAGAAGTACGTTATAACGCCAAAGCGCCAGATAAAAAAGAGTTGACTCCTGCTTTGTTTATTAGTTATACCCCTTTTAAAGATTATGACTTTAATATTAGAGCATTTGCAAAGCGCATATTTAGAATGCCAACTTTTAATGATTTATATTATACTATGGTTGGTTCTAGTACACTACGACCTGAATATATGAATCAATACGATATTGGTTTTACTTATAATTTGCCCGCAGGAAAAAGTTTCTTTGATAAATTTTCTATTCAAGCAGATGCCTATTATACTGATACTAAAGACAAAATAGTAGCAGCTCCTACAGGAAATTTATTTCGTTGGATGATGACAAACATGGGACAAGTAAAAGGACATGGTATTGAAACGGTTATCAATATGGGAAAACAGATTAATAAATTAAATCTAACCGCCAATCTAACATATACTTATTCAGAAAGCAGGGATTATACAAAATTTTTAGGCTTAGAAACTTCGTCATATGGAGATCAAATTCCTTACACACCATGGCATAGTGGATCTGGAATCCTAAATGCTAACTATGGATCTTGGAATTTTAACTACAGCTTTATTTACGTTGGAAAACGATACAATGGAAATGTAAATAATATAAAGGTGAATGAAGTTCAACCTTGGTATACTCATGACTTGTCGCTACAAAAATCTTTTGCACTTAGCCATTATCTAATAAAAGGAACTGTAGAAGTTAATAATCTTCTTAACCAGCATTACGAGGTTATATACAATTATCCTATGCCGGGTCGTACACTAAAATTTATAATCAGTATTGAGCTATGAGAAAGACAATCACAAAATTACTATTAGGCATATTTGTAGCTCTTGCCTTTATTTCTTGTAGAGAAGATGAAGTTATTTTTCTTTCTTCGGATAAGAGCGTTGCTGCACCAAGAAGCGATGGAAATATAGAAGGTTTTTATCTTCTTAACGAGGGCAATATGGGAATGAACAGAGCAAGCATAGATGTATTTAATTACCGAACAGGTAACTATACAACCGATGTTTATTCTGAACGCAATCCAACTGTTGTTAAAGAGTTAGGTGATGTAGGAAACGATATAAAAATATATGGTAATAAAGTTTATGCAGTAATCAATTGCTCCAATAAGGTAGAAGTAATTGATAAATGGACTTCAAAACGCATAAAAAAAATAGATATTCCAAATTGTCGTTATGTTGCTTTTTATAAAGACAAAGCGTATGTAAGTTCTTATTCTGGTCCTGTGGCCATAAACCCAAATGCAGAAATAGGCTTTATTGCAGAAATTGATACTACATCATTAGAAATAAAACGTAAAGTAAACGTTGGCTATCAGCCTGAGCAAATGGTAGTACATAACGGAAAATTATATGTTGCTAATTCTGGTGGCTATAGAGTCCCTAATTATGACAGAACAGTATCTGTAATTGACCTTGCTACATTTACTGAAATAAAAAAAATAGATGTAGGTATCAATCTCAATAGCATGCAAATAGATTCTCGTGGTGATATTTATGTTAGTTCAAGAGGTGATTATTACAACACACCATCGAATCTTTTTGTAATTGACACAAAAACAGATGAGAAAAAACAGCAACTGGATATACCGGTTATGGGTATGTGTCTCGTAGATGATTTGCTATATCATTATAGTGTTTCGTGGAGCTACCTTACCAATAGCAACAAAGTAAGCTATGGAATATTAGACACAAAGACAAAAAAGGTAATTAGTAATCAGATAATTACAGATGGCACTGACAAACAGATTATGATTCCTTACGGTTTACAAGTAAATCCCGAAACAAAAGAAATATACATAACCGATGCACAGAATTATGTTGTTACAGGTTATATCTACTGTTTTACTCCAGATGGAAAATTAAAATGGAAAACTACAGCAGGAAACATTCCAGCTCATATCGCATTTATAACCAAAAATAAATAATAAAACATGAATTATAAAATTTTAGAATATTTGAAAACGCTATTATTTTTATTTCTAGCGATTGCAGTTACTAATTGCTCGAGTAGTGATGAAAACTCAGATGATAAAAAGCCGCCACTCGCAAACAATGAATTTAGCACACAAAGAGCTACAATAACTCCCATTACTATCAATAATAGTGTCAGTGCAGATGCTACCTATAAATGGAGTGTAACAACTGCTCCTTCTGATAATTACTCTTTGGCTAATACCGAAACAAAAGAAGCCTTATTTGTAGCAACAGACATTGGAGTTTATGAATTGGAAGTTGTTATAAATGATAAAGGTACCACACAAACCCAAAAGGTTAAAGTAACTGTTAGCAAAGAAACTAAAGAGTATAAAACCTATATCGCCAAAGTATTTGACTTTAAGCCAGCACCAGGTCAATTTATAAACGATTTGCCTTCGGCTAATGACGGAGAGACTTATGATAAAATTTTAAGCCGAGCGAATTCTTTCTTAACTAAGAAAAATGGAGACTTAATTTCGCTTGGCGCATTTGGAGGTTATATTGTTTTTGGATTTGATCACACGATTGCAAATGTAAAAGGAAAACGTGATTTTAGAGTTTTGGGTAATGCGTTTTGGGCAGAGGCTAATCCTAATCCAGATTCAAATATGCGTGGTGGCAGCAGCGAAGCAGGAGTTATAATGGTGTCGTATGATAAAAACAAAAATGGATTACCTGATGATGAATGGTACGAGATAGAAGGAGCAGGGCACAAAATGGAAAAAACCATCCAAAATTATGAAATTACTTATTACAGACCTGACCCAAATAAAACTCCCGTTCCTGGAGGTGGTACAGGTACAGTTCTTTTTACGGATATAGAATACATATTATGGAAAGACAATCAAGGTAAAACTGGATATTTAGCACAAAATAACGCTTACAATCACTCTTTAGATTATTGGCCAAAATGGCTAAAAGACCAAGACAAAATCACTTTTAAAGGCACAAGATTACCCGATAATGCGGTTGATGAAAGTGGTACTGGAAGCTATTATGTTCAATATGCTTTTTTATACGGATATGCTGATAATGCACCTAATAACGACAATGATTCAGCAATAGATATTGATTGGGCAATAGACAAAAACGGAAATAAAATTCACCTTCCAGGAATTGATTTTGTAAAAGTTTATAATGGTCTTAATCAGCAAGCTGGATGGCTAGGAGAAACTTCTACCGAAATAATGGGAGCAACCGACTTGCATCTTTTGGGAGAAAATATTCCTACCAGACCATAAATTAAATAGTACGTTAAATTTTAAATTATTATACCAAAACCATGAAGAAAAACTTTACCCATTTGTTATTCATTGCCTTCTTAGTTATAGGATGTAGCAGCAATGATGATGATGCAAAAACAGGAGAAGAGGGCATAAAAGCTACTGAAATTACTCTTAAAGAAAAACATGATATAAATACTCTTACTGTATTAAATATTACTGGTTCAACTACTAAAAACAACCCAACTTTTGAATGGGTGATTACAAAAAATCCAATTAACACAAAAACGGATTCTATTGTTGGAAATTCTAAAGACTTAAGGTTTATTGCATTATACGCAGGTACCTACGAACTAACATTGAATGTTGCCGCAGATGGAAAAAAAGGAAGCAAAAAAACAGTCATAAATGTTACTAACGAGGTAAAAAATTACAGTCCGTATGTAACAAGTATTTTTGATTTTAGTCCTGCACCAGGTACGTTTGCCAATGATTTTTATAAAGTTGGTTTTACAAAAGAAGATGTAATGCGAATTGCATTAGGTAGAATTAATGAAACTAGTGTAGGTTACCCGATAGACTTAGGAGGATTTGGAGGATCAATTGTTATAGGATTTGATCATACAATTGTGAATGTCTCTGGAGAAAAAGACTTAAGAATTTATGGAGGTACTTTAACTGATAAAGCCGACCCACCAGCACCAGGATTAATATATGTTGCCTACGATAAAAATGGTAATGGAAAGCCTGATGATGATGAGTGGTATGAAATAATTGGTAGCCAACATACTAAAGAGAATACGGTTAAGAATTTTAAAGTTACTTATCATAAACCCGCAAATGGAAAGCCTGTAGTTGTAGGTGGCCCTAATGACCCTTTCTTAGACCGTGAACATTTATTCTGTGAAAATAGTGCAGGAGAAACCTATTACTTACCAAGGTCTAAAGGAAAAAAAGAATATTACCCATTATGGGCTTCTCAAAATACAGTTGCTTATGAAGGGCTTAAATTAAATGTCAATTTTCAACCTGCTCGTGCTGGACAAACTACATTATGGAATTATAACGCTCCTGAATGGGGATATGTAAATGCAGTAAACCCAGATATTGATATTGATTGGGCGGTAGACAAAAACGGAAATAAGGCAAACCTGCCTGGAATAAATTTTATAAAAATTGTTAACTGTATTAGCGAGCCAATGGGACTTTGTCATCAGCAGTCATCTATGGCAACAAAATTCTCTGGAGCAGCAGATCTTCATATATTAAAAAAATATAATCTAAGAAAATAAAAGAATAAAAACATGAATAAGTATATCAAATATAGTTTGTGTGCATTGGTTGTAAGCGTTTTATATTGCTGTAGTAACGATGACTCAAAACCAGATCCAGTTGCGCCACCACCCGTTTTAGAAGCTTCTTTAGCAATAAAATTAGAGTCTAATTTTACAACAGAAAGATACAAAGTAGCAGTCCTTAGCCCTGAAGTTAGTATAGAAAACGCAAACAATGCTGTTGCACAATATAAATGGACAGTTAAAACGCCTGGTAAAAGTGGTGTTATCAAAGACTCAATTATCGGTGACACAAAAGAATTAAGCTTCATAATGCCAAAATCAGGCGATTACTCGGTAGACTTTTCAGTTACATTGGGTAAACTAGTGAAACAAGCAACAACTAAGGTATCGGTTTCTGAAACAGGTAAAAAATACACTTCTAGTTTAGTATCGATTATAGATTATTTACCATCTCCTTGTTATAATATGGATGATTATCCGTTTGCGACCAAAGCAGAGGCTATAGAACAAATGAAGTTCAACCTTGATGACGAATCACCAGTACCATTAGGCACATTTGGAGGTTATGTTGTAGTTGGTTTTGATCACACAGTAATAAACGCTTACGGTAAACGTGATTTTATAGTTAAAATGTCTACTGCTAGTAGTTTAAAATTATCACCAGTTAGCATTTATGTTGCTTATGACAAAAACAAAAATGGTATTCCTGATGCAGATGAGTGGTATGAAATAGCAGGAAGCGAACACTATAAATCGACTACTATTAAAAATTATGAGGTTACTTATTTTAAACCAGATCCGAATAAAGCTCCTGTAGCAGGTAAAGCAAACTGGCAATATGATAAAGAATACCTTAAATGGACAGATAACAAAAATGCGTCAGGAACCATTACAAAAACAGAAAGATGGACTTATTCTGATTATTTCCCACAATGGATGGGGGGTAGTTATACAGTAAAAGGAACAAAACTAAATATTCCTGTAAAAGATGTTAGTGATGGTGAAGGCTTAAAATTTAACGTGGGAACCTATGATTGGGGCTATGGCGGAATAAAAGATCCTACAATAGATATTAGCTGGGCTGTAGATGCAAACGGGAAAAAAGTGCATTTGCCTGGAATTGATTTTGTGAAAGTTTATGTATCCACATTTGTTGAATTAGGTTCTTTAGACCTACTTACCAATTATTTTGAAAAAGCAGAAGATATCAATTTTGTTAAGACTAAATAATTAAAAATCATTTTATAGTAAAAGTATATTAACCCCCTAATTTTATATATAATGAAAAAAGTATTTTATTTTTTGACAGTAGGCTTGCTTTTAGGTCTTTCTTCTTGTAGTAATGAAGATGACCAATTAGTTAATGGCTCCTCAAATGCAACTGTAAACTCCGCAAACTCAACCAAAAGAATTGTTGCAGATCCTGCAATAGGAACTACTACAACTCTTAATCTTACTAGTGCACTTTTAGCTAATGGAATCTCAACAACAGGTGGTAAGTACTGGGAAAACACCTATGTATCGAACACAAAGTTAGATGTAGATATCTTTACTTTTTCGCATACAGCGGTATCTTCAGGTTACAATTATTGGGACGGATTTATAGTGTCAAACGTAAACGATATTACAAATTATGGCTCAGGAGAAGGATCTGGAGGATCTAATGGTTGGGTACCTAACCAATGGGGAACTATGGCAGGAAGTGGTTTTGGAACATCGACTACAACTACTGCCGGGAGTCCAGGCACACCCGGCGATCCTTATATAGTGGCATACTGGTCAAGTTATCAAGATCCTAAAAATCCTGCTGGTACCACTTTTAATGAGTCTAGTTTTTCAAACTGGGTAAAAATTGGAGATTCTGGACTATACGATGTTAAAGGATTAAAAATAAATATGCATCCATGGCCTTATTATGGCTGTTTATACGGTGATGGTTTTGCACAGCCATTTAATCAAGGAGATCGTTTTGAATTATTGATTTATGGAGTAAACCAAAACGGAATCATTTCAGCACCTATTGTACATTCATTAGCAGATTATACAGGATCTTCTTTAGTGATGCCAACAGGTTGGAAAAATGTTGACACCTCTAACCTCCAAAATTTAGGAAAAGTTAAATACCTTATTTTCCAAATGTATTCTTCAGACTCACACCCAATCTACGGAATGAATACTGCAGCTTACTTTTGCTTAGATAAACTTTCTGTAAAACGAGCAAACTAAAACATAGATTACTATTAATAGACAAAGAGCCATTCGAAAGATGGCTCTTTTTTTGTTTACCTAATTTTAAAATGAAATTCCGTGCCGCAAAAGAAATGCTCGCTCATATACAATGTCATTAGGTTAATATTTTTATATTGTATCTTTTTGATTTTTAAACACTAAAGGTCTAATTCTATTTATATATTTACCTAGTTCAATTTATACATTTGGAAGAGTGACCTCTCAAGATCATAACAAATGTGGAAGTTATCTGATATACATAATAATTTTAAAGAATTATTGAAGAAATAAGTAAAAACTAATCTCCTAAAAAATGGATACAAATACCAACTATTGAAAAGATGAAAATTAGTCAGAATCCTAAAACGACAATCAAAGAAGGTATTGCGATAAGAAATGCTGGAATTGTAATTATTAGTCCTTTTTTCGTAATGCTGTTTGATCGACTAGGTTTGGTTCGGGCAAATAAATTTACAACGCGTGAGAACCAAATAAAAGCAGTACAATATTTACAATATGTAATCACAGGATTAAGTAATACCGAAGAAATTTATCTTCCACTAAATAAGGTCCTTTGTGGCTTGGCTTTGTCAGAAGCTGTTCCCGACGAAATTGATGTTTCTGAAGATGATAAGGAATTGATCAATAGTCTAATATCAGCTGTTATTTCTCACTGGACCGCTATAGGTAATTGCTCAATAGATGGATTTAGAGGTAACTGGCTTGTTCGAGATGGAATCTTAGTAGAATTTGTTGACAAGTGGGAACTTACAGTAGAAAAAAGAGCTTATGATATATTAATTAATAAATCACCTTTTGCTTTCTCCATTATTAAATACCCCTGGATGGAAAAACCATTGCATGTAATCTGGCCTTATTAAAAAGTAAAATATCATTTACAAAAAATATTTAACTCGATGGCAAAGACAAACGTAACAGTAGCGCAGAAATTAAACTCAGATCTGTAGACAACGGTAGCGCGGAAATATAGATAAAACACAAACTCATCAAGGAGGAAGCTTTAGCTACTCTGGATCAAGGGGGATGGTAATCCTAATATATATTTAACAACATAAAAAATATGAAAAAAACTTATAAGTATTCGCTAATTGTAGTTATAGGTACAGCAATAGTAATTTATTTTATAATCAATTTACACAGAAATACAGTTGTTAATAATTTGATAGATAAGAATAAAACAGTAACATCAATGTGGTCTGAATTATATATGAATAGTAATATTCGTTTAAAATTAATTGATACATTGATAAGAGATAATAAAATTAAGAGTAAGGTTTTAGACAGCTTAAAAATTGCGTTGAAAGATATTAAACAAATAGAAAATTTATATAAAAAAGAATCTTCAATAGAGTTTGTGAAAAAACAATATGACTTAAATAAAATATACATAAATGTTTTAAAAGAATATTCAAATGATAGTATCTTGAAACAAAATCAAAGCGATAAAGTTTTAACTAAATTAGAAGAAGCTGATTCAAAATCTAATGTTTTAATAGATAAATATAATGATTCAGCCTTGGATTATAACAAATATATTTCCATTTTTCCAAATTTTTATTTTGCTAAAAGCAATGGATTTCATAAAAGAAAATATTTTACAATTAAATATGGTTCAGAAAATGAGGACCCTATAATTGAAAGTAAAAGATTACCATCTTGGGCTAAAGATCAAGACACTATATAAATGGGATAATGTATTAATGTGTTGGTGGTTGATTATTCTACCCGCTAGCTGTTCCGCAGAAATTCTTCCCATAGCCACAAAATAAAATTCAACAAAAATATGAAACCTCCAGCAATTAAATTGCCAAAAAAAGAGTGTTATAAAAAATTACACTTGTGCATACTTTGTACGATTCCTTTTTTAACTTATCTTCGTCGCTTGTACATTTTTAATTAATTAAAAAATCTAATTTGTGAAGAAAAACCACGAAGACGTAGAAGAAAATCAGCTTAAACGCGGGCTGACGAATCGCCACATTCAGTTAATTGCCTTAGGGGGATCAATTGGAACAGGTCTTTTCCTAGGTATTGGTCCAGCTGCTGTATTAGCAGGTCCATCAGTTATTTTGGGTTATGCTGTGGCAGGAATTATTGCTTTTTTTATAATGAGACAGCTTGGTGAAATGGTTGTTGAAGAGCCTGTTTCAGGAAGTTTTAGCCATTTTGCTTATAAATATTGCGGGTCTTTTGCGGGTTTTGCATCGGGTTGGAATTATTGGATTTTATATATTTTAGTTAGTATGGCTGAACTAACAGCCATTGGAGTTTATGTACAGTTTTGGTGGCCAGAAATTCCGCTTTGGGCATCCAGTTTGTTTTTCTTTCTGGTTATTAACGCTTTGAATTTTGCTTCTGTAAAAGTTTATGGTGAAACTGAATTTTGGTTTTCAATCATAAAAGTGGTTGCTATTATCGCTATGATTCTCTTTGGTACTTACTTGTTAATGAGTGGAACAGGAGGAGAGCAAGCAACAATTCAGAACTTATATAACGACGGAGGCTTCTTTCCTAAAGGATTCTTTGAAAAATCTTCTGATGGTAGTTTTCAAGGTTTATTATCGGCAATGGCGCTAATTATGTTTTCTTTTGGTGGTTTAGAACTAATCGGAATTACCGCTGCAGAAGCTGAAAATCCAGAAAAAAATATTCCAAAAGCAACAAATCAGGTAATTTATAGAATACTTATATTTTATGTAGGTGCATTGGTTATCCTATTTGCTTTATCACCTTGGCAGCAAATTACAACAGATAGTAGTCCATTTGTAATGGTTTTTCAAAACTTAAACGGAATGGAATTTGAGTTGTTTGGCAACAAAATATATTTTACGCGCCTTATTGCAAATGCACTTAATTTAATTGTATTAACTGCAGCTTTATCAGTGTATAATAGTAGCGTATATAGTAACTCACGTATGTTGTATGGTTTAGCAGATCAAGGAAATGCTCCTAAGTTTTTAATGAAATTAAACAAACAAGCGGTGCCTATTAATGCGATTTTAATTTCTTCATGCTTTGCAGCTATCTGTATTATAATAAATAAATTAATTCCAGAAGAGGCTTTTAGCATTTTAATGTCTTTGGTTGTTTCTTCTTTAATCATTAACTGGGTGATGATATCTTACACTCATTTAAAATTTAGAGAAGCAAAAAACAAGGAAAATACAACAACTAAATTTCCTTCATTATTTTATCCAATAAGCAATTACATTTGTTTCGTATTCTTGTTAGGAATTTTATCAATCATGTGGATTACTAACATGAAATTATCTGTAGAATTAATCCCGATTTGGTTGGGTATTCTATTTATATGCTATAAAGTTTTTAAAACAAAAAAATAAGTAGTTTTCACTACATCATTCTTTTATGAGGCATTGATAATCAACATAAAGTTGATTATAAATGCCTTTTTTAATAATATCCTTTTGTTGCTAAACTATTTATATTCAAAAGATTTAAAAACAATATCAATTATGATTTTTCTGTGATTGAGTTTAAAGAATAATTGTTAAAATTTTTCTTATACATTACATGATATAAAATTAAATTACTGTTCTTTGTAGCTTATTAGATTATCAAGGTTAACAAATAACTTCTTTTTAAAATTCTTTACTTAAAATTGTTAAGTTTTTAAATATAAAAAGAATAAGAGCTACTATAGTTAAGATTGGCTATCATATTTAAGTTATGGACAATAAAAAGTTTATATTGAGTTTAAAAAGAGGTAATGAAGCCACTTTCAAAGCCGTTTATCTAAACTATTATGACCGACTCATAGGCATAGCCAAAAGATTTGATTTTAAAGTTCTAACTCCAGAAGATTTTGTACAAGAAACATTTTTGAGACTACATGACAAAAGAGAATTGCTTCATGAAGATATTCTATTTGATAAACAATTGTTTACCATCTGTAAGAACATTATCATTAATCATATAAACAGAGAAAATAAGATAATTCAGCTCGATCCTTTTAAGTCAGAAATCGCTGATGAAGTTCCTGATACAGGAAATTTTGAAGAAAGGAAAGAATTATTATATAATTACATTAATCTACTTCCTGAGCAGCAACAAAAAATATTCACTTTACACAAACTAGAAAACCTTAGTTATAAAGAGATTGCAACGATGACAGATCTTTCTGAAAAGACCATTGCCAATCATATTTATCTTGCCAGTAAATTTATTCGAAAAAAAATCGAAGAGCATTAGGAACTTTTCTATTCTCGTTTGTTATATATAAAATGAGACCATTAAAATGGATATAGAAGTTTATCAAACTGATGTTAAAACAAAGAAGGATGCAAGATATATTGTAGCACTTCTTCAATTCGTTATTTCCGATTGTATCATGAATTTTGATATTGTCGGTAGTAATCATATTCTAAAAATTGAAACCAATAGAGATATTAAAGAGATGGTTTATCGTGTTTTTAATAAAAACGGATTTTATTGTCAAAAACTTTAACGCCCCAAAGATATGGATGAGAAAAAACTAGAAGAAGAATTAAAAAAATTATGGCATGAAACTCCCATAGAACATTACAAAAGTGTGAAAGAAACTTCATGGGAAAAATTCCAATCTAAAGCATTCCCTTCAAAGAAACGAACTTTTACTTGGCGTAAATATGTTGCAGTGGCTGCAGTGATTTTAATGTTTTTTGGAACGGGTATTTATTTGACCAACAATACACAACAAACCAACATTTCATTTGCAGGAACGATTATCGAAAACCCTACGTCTAAAGTAAAAACGGTGTTCCTACCAGATAGTTCAAGGGTTGAATTAGCTGCTTATTCAAAAATCGAATATGCTACTAATTTTACTAACAATAGAAAAATTGGAGTAGAAGGAGAGGCTTATTTTAAAGTTAAAAAAGACAAAGAACATCCTTTTCAGGTATTTTGTAACGAAACCACTACGACCGTTTTAGGAACTTCTTTTATAGTTAAAGGCAATGCCAAAAAAGAAGTGGTTGTAGCGCTTTATGAAGGAAGTGTACAAATGAGCGTAAACGGACAGGATAGAAAATGGATACTAAAACCAGGTGAAAAATTCACATACAACAACAATACTGTATTAGTGGTAAATTTTAACCGATTTATAGACTTCGATAATCAAAATATTAATGAAGTAATTGCCTATGTTAAGAGTAATTACGGTTATAAATTAATTCTTCCTACGGAATACAATAACAAGAGAGTAACAGTACGAATAAATAAAAAAGAAGATTTAAAAACTATTGTCCAATTAATATCAGAAATGTATAACCTAAACTTCGAAACCAATGAAGAACTAAATCAAATTACTTTTCAATAGAAAAGAAAAAAGGATGCACTAGCCGCGAAACTAAACATCCTCTCCCTTAGTCAGGATAGTAAAAAACTATCCCATTTAATAATTTTCAAAAATACGAAATTTTATGAAGTATATAATTTCAGCATGCTTTTTTTTACTCAGTCTGAGTATGTTCTCCCAAAAAATCAATGTAACAATTGATCAAACAATTACGCTAAAAGAATTGTTTAAGCAAATAGAAAGTCAAACTGATTTTAAATTTGCTTTTACAGATCAAATAGACACCAATCAAAAATATTTTACTTCAAAACAGACTTATAAGAAACTCGAAATAGAGAAACTTATCCCTGAATTGAACAAGGTAACATCAATTCAATTTTCAATTGTTGGAAATAATATTTTTGTTAAGCCTAAAACGTCCAAAGGATCTAAAAAAAAAATTAAGTTGACAGGGGTGATTTCTGATGAAAAAAAACAACCCGTTATAGGTGCCAATGTTTATATCAAAGAAATAAAAACGGGTACTACAACAGATCTTAATGGAAAGTTTACGATCGAATTACCACAAGGAGATTATACGGTTTTAACAAGTTATGTAGGATATCGAAATCAAGAAAAACAAATTACAATTACAGATGATATTGTAATACGTTTCTCGATGGAATCAGATAGCAACCAATTAGATCAGGTAGTCGTTACAAGCTCTAAAGCTGTTGATGTAAAAAATACTCAAATGAGTGTCAATAGATTAACAATGGAAGAAATAAAAAGAATTCCATCTGCAATGGGCGAGCCAGATCCTTTAAAGTCGATATTAACCTTACCAGGGGTAACAAATGCAGGAGAAGGTTCTTCAGGATTTAATGTACGTGGAGGAGCTGCCGATCAAAATTTAATTCTTTTAGATGGAGCGCCTGTATTTGGTGATTCGCATATGCTTGGTTTTTTCTCTATTTTTAATGCCGATATCGTTAACGGATTAGATTTATACAAAGGAGGTATTCCGTCTAAATTTGGTGGTAGGGTTTCATCTGTACTTGATGTAACCCAACAAGCAGGAGATTTTGAAAAGTTTAAGGTAAATGGTGGTATCGGACTTATCTCAAGTAGGCTTCTGGTACAGGGGCCAATAAAAAAAGATAAAGGTTCTTTTATAATTTCTGGACGTACCTCTTATGCACATTTATTTTTAAGATTGGAAGATGGTAATACCAATGTAATTAAGTTTTATGATGTCAATGCCAAGCTAAATTATCGGTTTAATGCGAATAATACGCTTAGTTTCTCGGGATATTTAGGAAGTGATGTTTTTAGTTTTAATAAAGATTTAACTACCTCTTTCGGGAATATAATGGGGACAGTAAACTGGAAACATCGTTTCTCAGATAATTTAAATACAAATCTATCTGCTTTTTACAGTGAGTATAAATTCAATCTTGGCATAAAAACCGATAAGTTTGATTGGGAGAATACGGTTAAAACATATGGACTGAAATACAATTGGAATCAATCGATAACTCAAAAGTTTAAACTAAACTATGGAATTGAAGCGATATATTACAATTTTAATCCCGGAACAATACGACCTAGAGGGACTGATTCAGAATACAATTACCAGCAATTTGATAAAAAATATGCTTTTGAGTCTGCTATCTACATTGATTTAGAGCATCAGATTACTGAAAAATTAAACCTTCGCTACGGACTTCGTTACAGTTCATTTTATCGTATGGGTAAAGAGAATGTATATACTTATGAAGATGGAAATCCAGTAGTATATAATCCAGTGTATAACATTTATCAAAGAGCAATCCCAACGGGTATAACTTCCTATAAAAGTGGTGAGATTATAAGTAATTTTAATAATTTTGAACCTCGTGCTTCATTATCTTATGCTTTTAATGATAATAATTCTGTTAAGGCAAGTTATAATAGAATGGCACAATACATTCATATGTTATCTAATTCTAGATACCCACTTCCGATGAATATCTGGACTCCAAGTGGTCCATACGCAAAGCCACAACTAGCAGATCAATATGCGGTAGGTTATTTTGCGAATCTCAATGATCGTGCTTATTCTTTTGAAGGTGAATTGTTTTATAAAAAAATTCAAAATAGAATTGATTATATCGATGGGGCAAATATAGTCGCCAATAATCAGATAGAAAGAGTAATCCTTAACGGAGATGCTAGAGCATATGGAATGGAACTATTATTTAGAAAAAATACTGGTAGGTTCACAGGATGGGTATCTTATACATTATCCAAAGCTGAACAAAAAACTCCTGGAAGAACACCACAAGAACCTGGTATAGCTAATGGCAAATGGTATCTATCATCATATGATAAGTTACACAATTTAAATGTTGTGGGTAGCTATGAGCTAAATCATAAATGGTCTTTTAATGCTAATTTCACTTTGCAATCTGGGCAACCAGTTACTTATGCAGATGGTTATTATGAACTAGCCGGATTTAATGTACCGAATTTCATGCAGAGAAATGAAAATAGACTCCCTACATATCATCACTTAGATTTGGCAGCAACTTATACACCAAAACCAGATAAAAAGAAAGGATGGCAAAGCTATTGGGTATTTAGCATATATAACATTTATAACAGAAGAAATGCGGCGACTATGTCGTTTTCTACAAATGACAAAACGGGTATAAATGAAACAAAAAAACTATCAATCTACGGATTGGTACCAGGAGTTTCATATAATTTTAAATTTTAATAGCATGAAACAGTCCATAAAAAATATTTTTAAAAGTAAGCCACTAGTATTGTTTAGCCTATTTTTTATAATCTTATTATCCTCTTGTGAGGAAGTTGTAACACTTGACTTAGAAACGGGAGAAGCTAAAATAGTGGTTGATGCTGAAATTCTTTGGAATAAAGGAACTGATGGAAAAGAACAAATTATAAAAATTAGCAAAATGGCACCTTATTACAATAATTCTGTGCCTAAAGTTTCTGGAGCACAGGTAAGAATTGTAAATAGCAATGGTGATTCTTTTGCATTTACCGAATCTGCTCCAGGTTCGTATGTATGTACTGATTTTGTTCCTGTTCTTAATATGGAATATACGCTACATGTTGTGGTAGAAGGCAAAAGCTTCACAGCGGTTGAAAAACTAACATCGGTAACTCCTATTAAAAGAATTGAGCAGAAATATGTACCTGACGTAACGGGGCCCGATTTACTTGAGCTAGCATTTTTCTATGATGATCCTGCTGATGAAGACAATTTTTATCTGACGAATTTTAAAACAGATTTCCTTATATTACCATCTTATGCAATGTCAAATGATGATTTTTCTAATGGAAATGAAATGAACGAAAGGTTTTCGGATGAGAAGTTGAAACCAGGAAAAACTATTGGAATTATACACCGTGGTATTTCTCAAAATTTTTATAATTATATGAGTTTAATTATTGAAGCATCAAACTGGAATCCATTTACTACAACACCAGCAAATATTAGGGGGAATGTTATAAATTCAAATGATTCAAGTGATTATGCTTTTGGATATTTTAGGCTTTGTGAAGCCGTTACTACTTCATATACAATGAAATAACAATAGAATTTAGAATTTTTTTGTTTAAATACGCCTAACATATGAAAACTACGTTAGGCATATTTTTTTATTTTAAAAGGAAGTTTTAATTTATTTTGAGATTGTTTTTATAAGTGCGTCCTATTGGCAATTCTTTACCATTTTTTAGTAGTACAGTACGCGAATTAAAAGAAGCGATATGATCTTTAAGAATAAGATAGGATTTGTGGATTCTTATAAATCCGAGATGGCGATGCATCTCTTCAAATTTAGTCATTCGTTCCAGTACCATATGATTTTTGTATCGGGATACAATTTTTATATATTCACCAAAACCTTCTATCCAATATATATCATTGAGTTTGATCTTATTAATAATGTAATCGGACTTAAACATAATAAAATCCTCTATAGTATCTTTTGCATGTTTAAAAAGATAATATTCTTTTGCTTTGGTTATGGCTTTTTCAAAACGTTCAAAACTTATCGGTTTTATGAGATAATCAATAACATCAAGTTCAAAAGCCTTAGCTGCATGTTGCTCTTCTGCAGTGATAAAAATACAAAGCGAGTTGTTTTTAGTGCTTTTTAAAAGTTCTATGCCGTTTATGTTTGGCATATTTATATCAAGAATTAATAAATCAACCTCGTTTTGATTTAGGAACAAAATTGCATTTTCAGGATCATTAAATGTATTTAATAAATTGATTCCTTTAAGATTTGAACAATAGGTTTTAATAAGCTCAAGAGCAGGATACTCATCGTCAACAGCTATAGTTTGTAAATCTTTCATATTTTAATTTTGAGGGTAGAAAAGTACGTTTTATTTGACGATTCTTCAACTAGTTCATAATTTTCTGCATATTGAATACTTAATATTTTCCTTAATGCTGTCATTCCCATTCCTTTGTAAGTATTGTTTTTAATATTGCTATCGTGCTTAGATATAGAATTGGCAACTTTGAGAACAACATTATCTTCGTCCTTGTAAAACTGAATATTTATATACGCCTCCTTTTCATTACCAATGCCAGAATGTTTTAGTGCATTTTCAAAAAGCGCAAAATATACCGAAGGAGGTATTTCTAATTGTTCCTGAATTTCTTCATCATTGAGTTCAAATTCTATAGCAAGTGTATTGTTATATTTTAGTTGATATAAACCAGCAAGTGCTTTAATCATTTCAAACTCCTTTAGAATTGTAATTGTATTCTTGTCTGTTTCATATATAACATACTGAAGTAGCTGGCTTAATTGTAATATAGCTTCCGAAGTATTTTTTTGTGGATTATAACTTCCTGAATAGATGTTATTAAGGGTGTTTAATAAAAAGTGTGGATTTATTTTAGACTTCATTAAATTAAGATCTGTCTCATTTTTTTTAGATTCTAAATTTTTATAGTCATATTCTATTAAAAATTTATGCTTTGATATTCCTAAAAATGAGGCTACTAAGATTATAATACTTTGAGAAGCATAAACGCTAATTAAAAAAAGGCTTTCATTCGAGTCATAAATAGGATTAACATAAAATTTTGGTTCTACAAGTAAACGCAGTAAAGAAGTAATTATAAATAAAATCAGCGCATACAATATATACTCAGGATATTTATTTGTCTGATAATAAGTAGGAACGAGATACGAATAACATACAATGTAAAGTACGCTATTCACTACCATCGTAAACAGTACGCTATAAAGTGCATCGGGCATAGTAGCAAAATGAAGTGTACTATATATAATGACTACAGTATAGGTGATAAAAAAAATACAATGTTGAAATGTTATTAGATTATTCCACTGTTTTGTCATTAATCGACTTATAATCTTTTGTTCAAAGAGAAGTCGGAATGCAATTAGCAGAATAATAATGTTTATTAGTAAAATCATACTTTTTTATTATAAAAATTACTTACCGCTCAAAAAAAAGCATTTAAAATTACATATATCATTTTATTCAAATAGTCTTATTGTGTAGTTCACTTATTAAATATGTCGTTCATTGAAAATTAGATTTTTTCCAGATACCATTCGCATACTTTTATCACAACCAAAATTTAACAATAACCAAAATGAATGTAAAAAATATATCAATCCTATTTTTTTTAATGCTGTTTTCTATTACGAGTAATGCACAGCAAGATAATCTTAATACATGGTTTCAATATACTATGTCGGCAAAATTAAATAAAAAATACAGCTTTACTGCTTTATCGCAATATCGCTCATATGATTTGGTCAAAGATTCACGGCTTTTTTTAGTATCAACCTATTTAGAGAGAAAGTTAGATAATGATATTTACCCGGCTATGGGATATATGTTTCTTATTTTAGAGCCCTACACGAATGACACGGAAAAAAAAATACGTTATGAAAATCGACCTTTTCAACAGATATCTTTTAGAAATAAAATAGGAAGAACATCATTAACGCATCGTTATAGGATCGAAGAACGTTTTTTGACAAATCCAAATGATTTTATTGTGAGACTTAGGTATCTTCTTTCATTTAAAATCCCATTAAATAAAGCAACAGAAAAAAATATTTTATACGGTATACTTAAAAATGAGATACGTATGAATGTTGTAAAAGACGAACAGTTCGACAGTAATAGACTTACCGCAGGTCTTGGAATCAATATGGGCGAGAAAGCAGCTTTAGAATTCTCTTTTATCAATCAACTCAGCGATTCAGATACTAGTAATTATGTGTTACTAGGTTTTAGAAATTCATTCGACTGGTCAAAATCTGAAAATTAATAACTTAAAACATTTTATCATGCTCACAATATTAGGTTTTGCAATGATTATCGTATTCATGTACCTTATCATGTCTAAAAAACTATTTCCGCTAACAGCGCTAATACTTATACCAATAATTTTTGCTCTTTTTGGTGGTTTTGCATCAGATATAGGTACTATAGTTATGGATGGCTTAAAGAATATTGCTCCCACGGGTGTGATGCTTATTTTTGGTATCCTCTTTTTTAGCATAATGATTGATGCTGGACTATTTGATCCATTAGTCAATTTGATACTCAAACAAGTAAAAGGTGATCCTGTGAAAATTGCGTTCGGTACAGCAATATTAACAGTTCTAGTATCATTAGATGGAGATGGAGCCACAACGTATATGATTGTGGTAGCAGCAATGTTACCATTGTATAAAAAATTAGGGATGAACCCATTAGTTTTATCCTGTATCATAATGCTTGGTGGTGGCGTAATGAATATTCTCCCTTGGGGCGGACCTACTGCAAGAGCTATGACTACACTTCAGATGGATGCAACAGAACTTTTTGTACCAATGATACCTGTAGTAATTGGCGGTGTAGTTTGGGTTCTTTTATGTTCAGTATGGCTCGGAATAAAAGAAAAAAAGAGAATTTCAAAACCTGATTTTGTAAATCCATATTTAGATAACGAAGAAATAATAGGGGTACAACGCCAATTAAAAAGACCAGGACTTATATGGTTTAATCTAGCATTGACACTTACACTTATGGCTACAATGATGTTTAATGTATTGCCTCTTGCTGTTTCATTCATGATTGCTTTTTGTATAGCTCTTATCATCAACTATCCTAAAATAGAGGAGCAACAAAAAGTTCTAAAATTACATGCTGCTAATGCGCTATCGGTAGCATCAATGATTTTTGCTGCTGGTATATTTACAGGTATACTATCTGGAACAGGGATGATGGATGCTATGGCAAAATCAATGATATCTGTAATACCAGATACTTGGGGTAGTTTATTTCCAATTATAACTGCCGTAACAAGTGCACCATTAACATTTTTTTTAAGCAATGACGCTTATTATTTTGGAATATTGCCTCTTATTACAGAAACAGGACTTCATCTTGGAGCTACAAAATTAGAAATTGGTACTGCTTCATTAATAGGTCAAGGCGTACACTTGTTAAGTCCATTGGTACCATCTACTTATCTATTAGTCGGTTTAGCAGGAGTTGACTTTTCAGATCATTTAAAGTTCACATTAAAATGGGCATTAGGATCGTCACTTGCAATGCTAATTACCGCAATTATTATGGGACTAATTACTTTTTAAATAACCTATCTTTGTTAATTGTCTAATAATACATAATGGAGAATCAACACTTTATAAACACAGCTGTATCAGGAAAATTTGTAAAAAATTTAGCTTCGTATGTTTTCGCAGCATTGTTACTTGGTGTTTTTGTAGGTCATTATTTTCCCGAAAAAGGCATTAGCTTAGATTTTTTAGGAACAAGTTTCCTTTATTTAATAGAACCATTTATTCAGCCTGTTATTTTTTTAACTATTGTAATAGGAGTAAGTGGGGTAGGTAACTTAAAAAAAGTTCGAAGTATCGGACTTAAAGCAATAGCCTATTTCATTATAATTACCACAGTAGCAATTTTATTGGGCGTAGCAAGCGCGCTATTTATTGAACCAGGCAAAATTAAAAAAAACGGTATTGCAAGCTTTGATATACCCGCAAAGATTAGTGATACAGAATTTACTAATGATTGGTTTAATTATTTGATACTAAACAGACCTTTAATATTACTATTGGTAGCCATATTATTTGGAATTCTATTAAGCTTTTCCCGACATAGAGAACAATTAGTCATTAAGCTAGAAAAGGTATCACAATTTTTATACAAACTATTAATGTATTTATTTTGCCTTATACCAATTGCTGCTTTTGGTGGTATGGCTTATTCTGTTTCTAAGTTTGGCATAAATAGCTTATTACCGTTAAGTAAGCTATTAGCGACAACCTATATTACAATGGCCTTTTTCCTATTCGTAGTCTTAGGCCTTATATTAAGGTATTATAAAATTAGTCTTTGGAAGTTGTTAATCTACATGAAAGAAGAACTACTGATTGTTTTTGGTACTTCTTCTTCAAGAACAGCTTTTCCGTTAATTGTTGCTAAACTTGAAAAAGCAGGTTGCAGTAAAGCTGTTGTAGGATTATGTATACCTCTGGGATATAGTTTTAATTTGGCTGGAGCATGTATATTTTTACCTATTTGCACATTATTTGTTGCTCAGTTATTTGAAATACCGCTGTCTTTAGAGGAAATTATAACTATTATTTTGGTAATCTTGGTAACTTCAAAAGTAGCGTCTGGAGTACCCGGATCAGGTTTTATAGCATTGACAATTACCTTTACTACACTGCATACGTTCCCACTAGAAGCTTTGGTGCTTTTATATAGCGTTGATAAATTTATGAATGAAGCCAGAACGATTACCAATTTTATTGGTAATGCTGTTGGTGCAATAGTTATCTCAAAATTTGAAAATGATTTTATTCCTAATCCAGAAGTAGATCTTTCGATCAAAAATTGAATTTAAGCATTAGCTAGAATTATATTTTTAATTCTACTTCTTGAAATTAGAACATGGATAAAACAGATTTGATTTACAAAAAGCAGCTTTAGAAATAATAAAAAAACTACGTCGAATATTCTAGTTTATGCTGAATTCCTGAGCGTGTTGAATCTTAATCTCTGCTCACAAAAAAACAACTAACTTTTCTAATTTAGTATCTCTTTTTTTTACCAAATACTAAAATTAAAATTGTTGCATAAACTTGAGCTACAACTTGTAATATTGTAATAATACCATTTACAAGATGCAAAGCAAGTTCCTCTTTTATTACTGGTGGCAAAGTATTAATTCCGATAATAATTAAAACTAGTAGAATATATTTAATCCATGAAACTTCAAATCTAATTGCTAATCCGATTACAAAAATCAAAAAAATAGTCGTAACGCTAATTATTATATCTGTTTGTGAGGAAAGAATCTCGGGGGAAAGAAAAAAATTAATAATGCCAAGTCCGGCAGATATAAAAAAAAGATTAGATGCCTTAATATAATTTGGGTTCAAAGAAAATTTCATCAGCAGTTATATAAATTTGATGGTATAAAAGTAATAAAAAATTAAAGTGAAAATATTTATAATACAATTTAGATTACTAAATATGCACACAATTATTTGACATATAACTTGACTGATTTTTAAAAAGTCTTTATTGTTTTTTATCTATTTTCTCCAATAAAATATACCTTTGTGATATATTTTTCACCTACAAAAAAACATAATTTTATGGATTATGATAAATTTATTTTCTGCTTAGAAGCTGTTGCCGATGTAGAAATAGATATAACTACAGAAGTTATAAAAAACTTAGAACAACTTGCTTTCGATCAAGGTATTTCGAGTATCCACAAAACTTGTGACACAATTGAGGGATTCGAGGATAGCCTAAACGCATTACTTTATGACGACCATAACTTTAAAGATTATGAAATAATATATTTTGTGATGCCAGGGGAACCAAATAATGTTTGCCTCAATAATTACTACTATAGTTTAGAAGAAATAGCCGAAATATTTGAAGGAAAAATGAAAGGTAAAATTCTACATTTTTCAAATGCTAAAATACTAGATCTAAGCCAAGAAGAAGCACAATATTTCCTTGATATTACAGGTGCACGCGCTATTTCAGGCTATGGAACTACTCTTAAAAAAATCACTAGTACTAGCACACTCGATAAAGCATTCTTTAGTTTATGTCAGGATGAAGATGATATAGTTGAAATAGTTGAAGAATTACATCAAAAACACTATGATCTTTGCAAACACCTTGATTTCAGATTGTACTATTAGATACAGTCATCATATCAAATTTTAAAAAATCCTTTCCTTTTAATTTTAGCAATTAATTGATTAAACATTATTTAATCAGCTTATTTTAAAAATGGGGATTAGAGATGCATTAAATTTTGAATTTAATAGCTAATTTTTGTCTTTGCAATGATCTTTAATAATCGATTTTCCTTCTGACACAAAGGGGCTTTTAAATGTTTCAAAAGTGCTTATCATTTTATAAATATTGAGCAAATTGGTATTGTTGTAATCATAATTTTCATTATTTTCTTCTCCAGCTACATAATTGTATTTACTTATGTAAGCGTTTCTTTTCTCATCTAAATAATAATTCTGTTTAAAAAGATCTGTTTCAAAATCAGACTCGTTCATATTGTATAGCGGGGTAGATACGATTATTTTTGGTGAGAAATCTATTTTTGAAATCTGAGCAAATTCAGATTCACTTAATGCTTCTTCTAAGTTTTGCTTTTCACCAAAATGCTTGCCATAATGTAAGCCACCGTCTTTGTATAGATATGAAAATGGAGTAAAATTGCCATCTTTCTTAAAATAATACACAATGAAATCATTGAATTTGTCCGTGTTATAAAACGTATAAATTTTTGATTGATAATCTTGAGCCGCTACATCTAAATAATACGGTAGAGAAGTAAATGATATTGTATCCGTTTTTTTGTCAGTAGTATATACCTCGGGAAACTTAATGCATCTATGCCCTTTTACATAAATTGGTTGAAGTCTTGGTTTTAAACCATCGAGTTTACCAACATGGAGAAATGTTTCTTCTTCATACAAATTATTTGAAAGCATGAACTTAGAATTTTCTTTTAATTCAGGTGTATGTCTTCCGTATACCAAAAATGATTCTTTAGGCTCATCAGGAACAAAATTCACTATACCATGTTCTTTTAAAAACCATTTCCCAGTAATCAAGGTAGCATAACCTAATATTACAAAGGTTCCATCGGGTTTTAAGTAATGGCTTCCGCCTCGTAATTGATAATAACCAACTACCTCATTTTGATTTTGTGCATTTGCATTATAATTAAAAATAATAACTGCAAATAGGATAAATATATTTTTCATAAAAGAACTACAAATCAGCTTGTGTTGATATAAAAGAAAACTATAAAGCTTGTTTGGTTCTCACTTTATATAAAAAACTTTTTTAAGCTAATATAGCACTCTTTTTATTACAAATAATAAAAACACTAAAGGCAGGAGTGAAGATCAATATCTAAAAGTTTTAAAAAGTTGAATGCAATATCGAACACTCTGACAAAGAATAAAAAGTAGGATAACGAAAACAAAAACTGTGAATGCTTTTAGAAATAGAAAAAGAGGAAGTAAAAAAAGAATTAGATCTTTTAAATGCAACTTAATTGTACTTAAATTAAGTTGCATTTTTTATTTTTTAGCACCATTAATGTGATACCGATTTTAAGCCAATAATAGAACCTACCAATGTAGCAATAAAGAATAATCTCCAAAAGTTTGTTGGGTCTTTAAAAACAAAAATCCCTACTAAAACTGTTCCTACAGCTCCAATTCCTGTCCACACAGCATAGGCCGTTCCAATAGGCAATGTTTCGGTACTCTTAATAAGAAGCAACATACTGATAATAAGTGAAGCTAAGAAACCTCCGTACCAAAAATAAACATCATTTCCTGTAGCTTCTTTCGCTTTTCCTAAACACGAAGCAAATGCTACTTCAAATAAACCTGCAATAACCAATAGAATCCAATTCATATCTTAAAATTTTAATAGGGCAAAGATCCTGCATGGAATTGAATATTTTTTTTACATATGATAAAAAATATTTTTATTTTAACTCTGCTCGAATGCGACTTAAACTTACTTGTGTAATTCCTAAATAAGAAGCAATATGTCCTAATTGAACTCTTTTAATTAAGTCTGGATTATTGGTAATTAAATCTTTATATCTTTCTGAGGCAGTCATGAATTGTCTTGAAATTAATCGTTCTTCGGTTTTTATAAGCTCTCTTTCTGCAAATTTCCTTCCCCAGTTTGCTATATGGACATCGTCTTCAAATAATCGTTGCAAATTGGCAGTTTTTAATTCATACAATTCACAGTCTTCCAATAATTCGATGTCTTCATACCCTTTTTGGTTCTCAACATAACTTCTCATAGAAAGAATGGTTTCACCTTCATTGCCAAACCAAAAAGTAACATCATTATCATTCTGATTCACATAGGCTCTAACAATTCCTTTTTTTATGAAATAAATATTTGGCTCAATTTTTCCAGCTTTTAATATCACATGTCCCTTTGGAAATCGAACCAAAGTAATATTTTCTTCCAAAGCTTTTCTTGAGTTTTCGGGTAGTTCAGCTATTTTGTCAAAAATGTTATTGCTATTCATTGTGAAATAATTGTGTTGATTATAAGAATCAAAATCTGATTAATGTAAATTTTAAAGCTTTATTAATAGCTAATATAAGGTTATTAATTATTTAATTGAGAGATGTTTTTTTTATTACTAAATAACCTTTAAGTGCTCATTTTGGAGACAATTAAATCTCAGCAAAAATAAAGAAAGCTTCTTAATCTCTTAAGAAGCTTCTACTTAAAGTTTAAAATTCAAAATAATTTATTTTTAAATTCTCTTTAAAATTGAAGGGGCCTATTTAGTAAAAAGAAATTCTTTACCTCCTTGTTTTAAAGTCATTTGTTTCTTTTCGCTATTGAACTCAAGCACAATACCTGCTTGTTCAAATTTAAAAACGTTTGTAGCTGTAGCATCTAACGGAAACGAAGGTTGCCCAGTTGCTTGCGCTACTAATTTATTTTCATTGCGAGTAATATCAATTTTTATAGGAATGGCTGTACTTGAATATTGTCCAGTATATAAATCTAAAACCTCAGGTTTTAACTCTACTGAATTAAAAGTTGGCATTTCAAATGGCTTGTTAAAATAGCTACTCAAAGCACATTTTAATACGTTGTTATTTGAATAAATCATTCCATTTGAAGTAATTGCAACTGATAATTTTTCGTTTGGATAATAGGTTAAAACTGATCTAAAATCATCAACTCCACCAGTATGGCCGTATCCTATATGTTCAAAATAAGGCACTTCAAACATTCCCATTCCAAAATTTTGATTTAAAGTCTTCATTAATAATAATGATTTTTCAGAAATTATTTTGCTGTTAAATAATTGCTCAATAAAGATTATTAAATCTGTTGGATTTGATACAATGGCACCTGCTCCCATAGGAATAGAAGGATCTGTGTCTGTTCCTTTTTCCCATTTATCAGTAAAATGATAAGAATAAGCTTCATCATTTTTATTATTAGTCTTACCTCCAAAGTAAGTGTTTTTTAAACCTAGTGGCTTTGTAATTTTAGAATCTAAAACTGCTGAATATGGTTTTTTATAAATTTTCTCAAGAATATAACTTAAAATAACATAGTTAGAGTTGCTATATTCTGCTTTGCTATTAGGTTCAAAATCACTTTTAAATTTTGAAATAATTGCAATCATTTCCTTCTCCGATTTTGGTTTTGTAATAAAACTATCAGATCTTAAATCTTCTTCGTTAGTAAAATTATGAATACCAGTTCTGTGATTTAAAAGATTCTCAATAGTTATTATTTTGGAGTTTTCTATTTGTGGATAATAAGCTTCTAGAGTTTGAGATAATGTTAATTTATTCTCTTCAATAGCTTTAAAAATTAGCGAGGCAGTAAACATTTTGGATATAGAGCCTATTTTGTATTTCGTTTTTGTATCTGCCTTTTTGGAATTTTCTACATCAGAATACCCTACAGCTTTAGTGTATAATAATTTTCCATTTTGAGAAACAGCTATGCTTCCCATAAATTTGACTTTTTTTTCTAAAATTTGAAATAGACTATCTATTCTCTGAGTATTGAATGTTTGCGAGAAACAAGTTGCGGCGCTTAAGACAAGCAGACTGGTAATTAGGATTTTTTTCATGGTGATTTATTAATTATTGATTGATTTCTTGAATTTTAATAACAACGTAATTATGAAGTAGAACGAAATGATACATGTTATCATAACGGGTATAAATGCATTACCTAATAACTCTGTTTGACCAATTTGATTTAATTTGTTGCTCAAACCTAAAGCAAATGAAGTACTATCTTTATACCAGAATCCGACTTCAGTAGGGTTTTTTATTTTGGCAAATATTAAAAAAACAAAAACAAATAAGAGAAGGTACAAAACAAAGAAAAAGACATATGAAAAGCCATTGGTTAGATTTAATAGCAAGGCTTTAAATACATGTATCGGATTGAATGTTTTAGTGGCTTGTTCTAGTTGTTTGTCAGCCAAAAGAGGTTTTAGCACTTCTTCTGGAACACCTAATTTTTCGATTATATCTAATAATACATCAATTTCGTTTGCACCATTTTTATGCTGAAGTGCCTCGTAAATATGACTATTAAACTCCATGTAAACATCTTGTTTGTCTTCTTTTGAAAGGGAATTAGTCACTTTTAAAATACGCTTCATATAATCATTATAGATTCTTTGCGAAGCTGCTTGACTGAATTTTATTTCTTCTGTTCTCATTTGATAATTTTTTGAATAGCTTTTTCTAAATTTTTCCAATATTCATTCATGTGACTAAGGGTTTTAATTCCAATTGGGGTCAAAGAATAATATTTTCTTGGAATTCCTGTTTCTTGTTCAACCCATTTTGAGTCTACTAAATTTTCGGTCTTTAATCTATTCATTAAAGGGTATAGCGTACCCTCGGCTATCTCTATTTCGGTATGCTGTTTTATTTGCTCAATAAGTTCATAGCCGTAATACTCATTTTCTTTGAGGATATTAAGAATAATAAAAGTAAGAGTCCCTTTTTTAACCTGAGATTTCCAGTTTGCAACAAAAGTTTCGTTCATGACAAAATTATTTTGATTGAAACAAATGTATAACAAAATACATAGTTATACAATGTAAGTGTAAAAAAAAAGAATTTAACTAACTAACAACTAAGTGGTTTTAATGTTAAACAACAAAAAAACTCCTTATTTTATAAGGAGTTTATAGAATGTGAGCTAGTAAAATAAAAAAAAATATTTTAGTTTTTATCAAGCGTGAGTATCATATGCTCACCATCTAATACTAATTGTTCTTTTTCTATAGTGCTTGAAAAAGGATAGGGAGTACCTGTTTCATCTTTTATAGTTAAACTTTTCCCGCCTTCGTTTAACGCATAAGTTCCGTTTAATTCAGCATCAAGAAATCCAGTTACCTTACCATCTTTGGCAAATGTTAAATTCCCTTTGGATAGAATTACACTTTTCATAGAATCAGAAAGTGTCTTTTTGGATTCAACATTAGTAACTTTCCAAGAGCTGATAAGTTTATTTCTATCTTTTGTACAAGAAATAAACAATAATGAAAATAAGGCAAAGCCAAAGATAAGTAGTTTAGTTTTTTTCATGGTTTTTTTGGTTAATGTTATGCATGAAAGTTACAAAAAAAATATAATCAAACAAATAGCAATATTTTAGATTAAACAATCAAAACTTTTAGTAACTAACATGTTACATTTATTAGTCTGCAACGATTTTTGAAGTATTTACAAAAATTGATCTTTAAAAAACCTTACAAAAAATAACAAATAAAAAAGCTTAAATTAATTAGCAATAGCCTCCTGTAAACACTACACATTGCAAAGTTTTATTGTGACTACGCAAACTAATTATTTTATGAATTTTCAGATTTTTCAAAAGGTATTTATTTTACCAAATGTATAATTACATAATAATAAAACCCTTTTTTTTGTTCTATAATGATTGAGAAATAAAAAAGTAATTCTGTAGCCCAGATAGAAACGGCATCCTTTTATTTGTTTCTTTAACAAATAAAAGATAAAGTGAAGAGCTGGAAATTGCTCCTAAACAATAACAACTTTAGTTATATTAAATTAACTATCTAAGAGTAAGTGCTCCTAGGATTTCTTCGGACATAAAAGGCCCTCCAGGATATTTTGCTGTATAGTCAAGATTGAGCCAAACTTGTCCACGTTCATCGATATGGTAATGCAGTGTTTTATTATGACTTTCTTTTATAAAAAGAACATTTTTGACCAAGTAGTTTACTTTTTCTAAATCAAGTAACGATCCGATTAATATTTCTGGATAAATATGTCCTTTGGTATGGATAAGCCTTGGCGTACCACCAATAGCACGAACTGCTGCAGCCATTAAAATTGAATGATCATCGCAATCGCCAGAAAAATACATTAATGATTCGCTTGCTGTAGCAATATAATCGCCTTCTTTAGGATCATTTACATAATTCCATCGACTATTAATCTCCTTAAAAACAGCAAAACATTGTATTATTGTCCTGTAATCTGAATATCCTTTTATGTTTTTAAAATGCTTGGTTGTGGCCATTATAGCAAAATTTCTAACTTTTGGATTTTGATATTCTATTGCATTAATAATCTTAGATTTATTTGGAAACGGAAGTAACTTGGCTACAATGATATCTTGAGGATATGGATTATCCGACATCGTGTAAATAATTGCGTTATAATCTTCGGCAACTTCACTAAAACCATAATTTCCTAATGCTGTTCCGTAAAATAAAACTAAAAGATATAAAACGATGCAAATGATAATGATCGTTTTTAATTTCATTAAAAGGAAGTAGAGACCTACGAGAACAAAAATAAAAAGTAAAACTCTATCGAAATTAAAAGGCCAATTAAAGTCAATTAAGTTTTGGTGCATTATGATAAAAGTAGGAAGGGTGATTAAAAAACTCAATAGCATAATAATAACCTCGTTCCAAGGTGATTTTACCTCAAGGCTACTTTTAAGTTTATTAAAATCAATTTTTCTATTTTTTATCATAATGCCCAAAAAGCAATTTTAAAGAAATTTTACTGTTTCTACAAAAGTACTTTTTTTATCAATAATACCCAGTTCAAATAACTGATTTTGGATTTTATTAAATGTTTTTTCATTCAATGGTTTTTGCGACCATTGTGTCAGTTTTAACCATTCTTGAATATCTTCAACCTTTTGTTTAAATAACTCTGATAAAGTCCTGTCTATGCTTGGTATAGACTTAAAATCTTCGGTAGTTGCATTTATAATATCAAGAATTGACGCGATTATAGTTGGATCATTTTTTAATACTTCATCACGCACAGCGATAACAAATGATGGCCATGGAGTAGGACAATCAGTAATACGTCTAAAAATACCTTTGTCAACCAATGGTTTCGTCATGAAGCGTTCCCACATAAAATAATCGGCTGTTTTGTTAGTTAAAGCTTCAACAGCACCATCGATTGTGTTTACGACTTCGAATTCTAAATTGTCTGTTTTCCAACCTTGATTATTAGCATTTACATAAGCCATCAATTGTGAGCCTGAACCTAAACGTGAAATAGCTACTTTTTTTCCTTCTAAATCAGCAATGGTTTTATAATCAGATTCTGCCGCAACGTGAATTCCCCAAATTAAAGGCGATTGCACGTATACTTGCACGATTTTACTTGGATTACCTGCTGTAATATCTTTTAAGATCCCTTCTGTTAATATAACAGCAATATCTGTTTCGCCATCTCGAAGCATTTGACACATTTTACCTGTACCTTCCGGAACATCGATCCATTGCAAATCAATTCCCTCTTCTTCAAACTCATCATTTTCAATGCATAAATGCCATGGTAAATTAAAGTGCTCAGGAACACCAGCTATTTTTATAGTTTTCATTTTAGACTTCTTAGATTGTTGGACTACTTAGATTGTTGGACTACTTAGATTATTAGACTGCTTAGACAGCTTAGATTGTTAGAATTTTAGACTTCTTAGATTGTTAGAGTTTTTAGATTTTCAGACTGTTTGTCTTTACGCTTGAAGTCTAAAAAATCTAAGATGTCTAAGTTATCAAACTAACTTATTCAATGTGTATGCAATTAATTCATCTACAGCTTTGTAAGGATCTGCACTAAAAGTTCCTGTTGCACGATTAGCAATAATGGCATTTAGTGATAATGCATTATGTCCTAATAATGCTGAAAGACCATAAATAGCAGCCGTTTCCATTTCTAGGTTTGTAATTCTATTGTCATTAAATGTGAAATTATCCATTTTAGCATTTAATTCCTCGTCTTGAATATTCAAACGTAAAACACGCCCTTGAGGACCATAAAAACCACCCGCTGTTGCTGTAATTCCTTTGTGCATTTTATCGCTCTCGATAAGTTTTTCTAATTTCTCAGAACAGGCAATTACATAAGGTTTTCCTTTACGAATATCCCAATTGGTGTGATTTATAAAACCCTCTTCAATTTCAGTACTCGAAACTTCATCGATTAAATAGGAGCGAAGCATATTGTCTAGTCCTAATCCAAAAGTAGACATAACAAAGCTATCTACAGGAATATCAGCTTGTAAAGAACCCGATGTTCCAATTCTGATAATATTTAGAGAAGTTAACGTTTCTTTAGGTTTACGAGTCTCTAAATCAATGTTTACCAAAGCATCTAATTCATTCACAACAATATCTATATTGTCAGGACCGATTCCAGTTGACATTACAGTTATCCTTTTTCCTTTATAAGTTCCAGTTTGTGTTTTAAATTCTCTTTTTTGTGTAGAAAACTCAATACTATCAAAAAACTGAGTAATTTTCTCTACTCGATTTTGATCACCTACAAAAATAACATCATTTGCAATGTTTTCTGGGCGAAGATTTAAATGATAGACACTTCCGTCTGGGTTTAGTATTAATTCTGATGATTGTATCATTTTTTTGTTTTTAAGGTTCAAAGGCACAAAGATTCTGAGGTGCTAAGATTTATCATAGAAGCACAAGAAATATGTCTTTTTTCATTATTTTTTACTATTGTTTGTTTTTAAGGCACAAAGACCCTGAGGTAATAAGATTTATAACTGAGACTCAATATTACGACTGTAAACAGTAACAAAAGAGACAAGATGCAAAACTGCAAACTGAATCTCCGCTCAGGATAACACTGCGACTGAATACCGAGACTGTAAACTGAATACTGCGACTGCAAACTAAAACCTACCCGCCAACACGTTTTACTTTAAATCCTTTAGCTTTTAAAATTTCCATTATTTTATCACGGTAATCACCTTGTATAATAATCGAATCGTCTTTAAAAGTACCACCAACACTTAATTTAGTTTTAATTTCTTTAGCAAGAATTTTAAAATCTTCGTCGGTTCCTTCATAACCTTCAATTATAGTGGTCGCTTTTCCTTTTCGTTTTTCATATTTGCAAATCATAGGCTCTTTTTGAATATATAGCGTATGATCTTCTGGAACAACAATTTCGTCAGGAGATATCTCGTGATCAGGAAATAGATTTTTTAATTGGTCTTGTAAGTCCATTTATATTATTTTATTTTGAATGCAGATAGTTATTTTTGAACGCGGATAACGCGGATTTTTTATTTTCGGTTATTTTGATATACTTTTCTAATGAACTCTGGTTTCTTGCCAAAATTTAATAGTAAACCAACTTCACAACGAGTAGCTTTTAAGTAATTTATTAATTGAAATTCATTTGCTTCAACTAAATATTCTTGTGCTTTTAATTCTAATATTACCAAATCATTTATAACTATATCAGCAATATATTCACCAACCACAATTTCTTTATAATAAACTTTTATTCTCTTTTGTGTTTCTACTTTAAAACCACTCAATTTGAGTTCATAAAACAAAGAATTCTGATAAACTCTTTCAAGAAAACCATAGCCTAATTCATTATAAACATCAAAAAAAACTTTTAAAATTGATTTTGTTAATTCTCTATGTAAAATGCTACTCATAATATATTTTTTAAATACTGATATTACGGGATTTTTTTTCATTCTGAAAACTTTGAAAAATCCGCGTCATCCGCGTTCAAGTTTTTTTACATCTCGCAAATAGCAAAATTATAAAAGCTATAAAATGGGGGTTCAAGCTTCATAAAGCAAAAAGACATTAAGTATAAACTCAATGTCTTTTTATAATTAGGTAAATTTAAAGATTATTTTTTGATTAAACCTAAATCTACCAAACGTTCGTATAAATATTCTCCAGAAGTAATATCCTCGAATTTCTTAGGATTTTCTTCATCAATACAATTCTCTAAACAATCCAAACGCATATCGCTTACTGGGTGCATAAAAAATGGAATTGAGTAACGAGAAGTTCCCCATAATTCTCTAGGTGGATTAACTACTTGGTGAATAGTCGATTTTAGTTTGTTATTGGTATGACGAGAAAGCATGTCACCAACATTAATTACTAGTTGATCATCTTCGGCAATAGCATCAATCCATTCACCATCATGATTTTGAACTTGTAATCCTTTACCTTGAGCACCCATTAATAAAGTGATAAGGTTAATGTCGCCATGTGCAGCAGCACGAATAGCATCTTTTGGCTCAGATGTAATTGGTGGGTAGTGAATTGGGCGTAGGATAGAATTTCCGTCTTTAGCATACTTATCAAAGTAAAACTCATCTAATCCAAGGTGAAGTGCTAAAGCTCTCAAAACATAAACACCTGTTTTTTCAAGCATTTGGTACGCTTCTTTACCAACAACATTAAATCTTGGTAACTCAGCAACAGTAACATTTTCAGGATATTCGGCAGCATACTTAGAGTCTTCACTCACATACTGACCAAAATGCCAGAATTCTTTCAAATCACCTTCTTTTCTTCCTTTGGCATGTTCTGTACCAAAAGAAACATAACCTCTCTGACCTCCAATTCCTGGAATTTCATAATTATGTTTCGATTCTATTGGCAACGCGAAAAATTTTCTAATTTCGCCATAAAGTTCGTCTACCAATTGATCATCCAAAAAATGACCTTTTAGGGCTACGAAGCCAATGTTTTCAAATGCATTTCCGATTTCATTTACAAATTTTTGTTTACGTTCCGGGTTGTCCGAAAGGAAATCACGTAAGTCTACACTAGGAATGTTTTGCATACTTTACATATTTATTGATAACTAAAATAGGCCATAAGACCATATTTTAAGCAAATGTAAAACTAATTTGTTATTTTTATTTCAACAAATGCTAATAATTAATAATTATATAACAAAATATAATCGAGTTGTTATATTTTTACAACATTCATTGACTAAATAATAAACCAAAAATGATTTTTGACAGAAAAGAACTCACCAACGAGCAACTATTAGATTTATACAAGAAATTATTAAAACCAAGATTGATAGAGGAGAAAATGCTCATCCTAATCCGCCAAGGAAAAGTATCAAAATGGTTTTCTGGAATAGGACAAGAGGCTATATCTGTAGGTGTTACAGCCGTTCTTGATTCAGATGAATACATCTTACCAATGCACCGTAATTTGGGAGTGTTTACAGGAAGAGATATTCCATTATATCGTCTTTTTTCACAATGGCAAGGAAAAGCTAATGGTTTTACTAAAGGTCGTGACAGAAGTTTCCACTTTGGAACACAAGAATATAAGATTATCGGAATGATTTCGCATTTAGGCCCTCAATTGGGTGTTGCTGACGGAATTGCTCTAGCCAATAAATTAAAAAAGAACAATAAAGTAACGGCTGTTTTTACTGGTGAAGGAGCAACTAGTGAAGGTGATTTTCATGAAGCATTAAATATTGCCGCTGTTTGGGAATTACCTGTACTGTTTGTTATTGAAAACAATGGTTATGGATTATCAACTCCTACAAATGAGCAATATAGATGTGAAAATCTAGCCGATAAAGGAATTGGTTACGGCATAGAAAGTCATATTATTGATGGGAATAATATTCTAGAAGTTTTTAATCTTTTAACGGAATTAAAACTTTCGATGATAGAAAATCCACGACCTGTTTTATTAGAATTTAAGACATTTAGAATGCGTGGGCATGAAGAGGCGAGTGGTACAAAATATGTTCCGCAAGATTTAATGGATATGTGGGCAATAAAAGATCCTGTAAATAATTACAAAAATTATCTAACTAATATTGGAGTACTTACCACAGAACATGATGAAGAATTGCATGCTGAAATTAAGAAAGATATCGATGAAAGCTTAGTCCTTGCTAATGAAGAGCCAGAAATTGAAGCTTCTTACGAGGAAGAACTAAATGATGTTTACAAACCTTACAGTTTTAAAGAGATTATACCTGATCTGGAAACAAAAAACATTCGATTTATAGATGCAATTTCGTCTAGCTTAAATTTATCAATGCAGTTACATCCTAATTTAGTTATTATGGGACAAGACATTGCCGAATATGGTGGTGCTTTTAAAATAACGGATGGTTTTGTAGAAATTTATGGTAAAGACCGTGTTCGGAATACACCAATTTGTGAAAGCGCTGTAGTTTCAACAGGAATGGGACTTTCAATAAATGGTTACAAAGCGATTGTTGAGATGCAATTTGCCGATTTTGTTTCAACAGGATTCAACCCAATTGTAAATTTATTAGCAAAATCACATTATCGCTGGTTAGAAAAAGCCGATGTTGTAGTTCGAATGCCTTGCGGTGGTGGTACTCAAGCTGGACCTTTTCATTCTCAAACGAATGAAGCCTGGTTTACAAAAACTCCGGGTTTAAAGGTTGTTTACCCAGCTTTCCCTTATGATGCTAAAGGATTATTAAATGAAGCTATCAATGATCCAAATCCAGTATTATTTTTTGAACACAAACAACTATACAGAAGCGTATATCAAGATGTACCTACTGATTATTATACAATTCCATTAGGTAAAGCGGCTTTATTAAAAAAAGGAAACAGTGTTACTATCATTGCTTTTGGAGCGCCTGTACATTGGGCTTTAGAAACTCTTGCCCAAAATCCTGGAATTGACGCTGACTTACTGGATTTAAGAACCTTACAACCATTAGACACTGAAGCGATTTACGAATCCGTTAAGAAAACGGGTCGAGTAATTATATATCAAGAAGACTCTCTTTTTGGTGGAGTAGCAAGTGATATTTCGGCTTTAATTATGGAAAACTGTTTCCGTTTTCTTGATGCTCCTGTAAAACGTGTTGCGAGTTTAGATTCGCCAATTCCGTTTACAAAAGCTTTAGAAGATCAATATTTGCCAAAAGGCCGATTTGAAAAGGAACTTCTTGATTTGTTAGCATATTAATAATAAAAATAAAATAGTGTAGCATAAAGATCATTTTTTATCTTTATCCTCTTAATAAATTAAGAAATATGAAAAAACTTTTTATTCCTATTGTTGTCGTTGCTTTACTTGTTTCTTGCAATAAAAATGCTAAAACAAGTGACGACAAGGCTACAAATGAAAAATTTGAGAAATATAAGGATGGTTTTATTACCGACTTATGGAAACTAAATCCTGATTGGGCAGCAAGCCAAGGGTACCATAAATACGATAGCGTTTTGGTTATTCCAAATGCAGAAAATCAAAAAAAACAAATCGCTTTTGCTAATTCTCAATTAGATTCATTAAAACAATATCCATTAGAAGGACTTTCAGATAATAATAAAACTGATTTTTACATGATTAAGAATCAGCTAGAAGGCACTCTTTTTAGCATAAATGAACTTAAATCTTCTGAGTGGAATCCGTCATATTATAATGTTTGTGGTTCTTTTGCTGAAATATTAAATGGCAAATACGATTCTCTAGATGTGAGATTGCGTAATTTCAATTTAAAGATGAGTGGAATCCCTGCTTATTATGAAGCTGCAAAATTAAATATTAAAAATCCAACTAAAGAACATACTGCGCTTGCAATAGATCAAAATCTAGGTGGAATTTCTGTTTTTAAAGAAGATTTAGTTGCAGCATTAAGTAAAAGTAAATTATCTACAGAAGAAAAAAAGAACATAATAGCTAAAGCTGATCAATCTGTAAAAGCGATTACTGATTATGCTAATTGGTTAAAAAACCTGGATAATAAAACGCCTCGTTCTTTCAGGTTAGGTTCAGAATTATATGCTAAAAAATTCATTTTTGATATTGAATCAGGATATACGGCTGATGAAATTTATAAAATTGCTGTAAACCATAAAAATGATTTGCATGATAAGATGTTTGTTCTTGCCGACAAATTATGGACAAAATACAAAGGCACTGCTGCAAAACCTGCAGACAAGCTTGAATTAATTAGACAAGTAATAGACGTAATCTCATTACAACATACAACTCCAGAGAAATTTCAATCGGAAATTGAAAAACAAATTCCAGAACTTGTAGCGTATGTAAAAGCTAAAGATTTACTTTATATAGACCCCTCTAAACCTCTTGTAGTTAGAAAAGAACCTGCTTATATGGCAGGTGTAGCAGGTGCTTCAATATCTGCTCCAGGTCCTTATGATAAAAACGCAAATACGTACTATAATGTTGGAAGCATGAATGGTTGGTCAGCAGAAAATGCAGAAAGCTATTTAAGAGAATACAATGACTACATTTTGCAAATTCTTAATATTCACGAAGCAATTCCTGGACATTACACACAATTAGTTTATAGCAATCAATCACCTAGCATCATCAAATCTATTTTAGGAAATGGTGCAATGATTGAAGGTTGGGCTGTATATACTGAAAGAATGATGCTAGAAAGCGGATACAAAAACTCAGATGAAATGTGGTTGATGTATTACAAATGGAATCTTAGAACAACTTGTAATACTATATTAGATTATAGCGTTCATACAAAAAACATGTCCAAAGATGCTGCATTAGCTTTATTGACAAAAGAAGCTTTTCAACAACAAGCAGAAGCTGATGGTAAATGGAAACGTGCAACATTATCACAAGTACAATTATGTTCTTACTTTACAGGTTATACTGAAATTTATGATTTTAGAGAAGCATTAAAAAAAGAACAAGGAGAAAAATTCAACTTAAAACAATTTCATGAGAAGTTTTTAAGCTACGGAAGTGCTCCTGTAAAATACATTAAAGAGTTAATGACTAGCAAAGAAAAATAACCCCTAATTTGCAAGTTAATCCTAAAAGCCCCCAAATAGTCAAACACTATTTGGGGGCTTTTTATGAAAATAAAATCCAAACTTTAGAATATATTTGTTCAAAATTAAATTGAAATGAAAAAAATACGCTTATCATTATTATTCACACTAGCTAATTTGTCAATCGTTTTAGCACAAACTACTCACCAAGAAATGTTTGATACACCAGAAAAAACCGCTGGTGTTTATTATGCTTATCCTGCTAAAGATATCGTAGCTTACACACCAGTACCAAAAGGATACGAAGCCTTTTATATAAGTCATTTTGGACGACATGGTTCTCGTTATCTGATAAGTGACAATGACTATAAAGAAGTATTGGATTTATTCGAAAATGCAAACAAAAATGGAGCGCTAACTACTCTAGGTAAAGACGTCTTAAAACGATTACAGCTACTTTGGTCTGAAGCCGAATTTAGAGGTGGTGATCTTTCTACAATTGGAGTGCAAGAACAAAGAGGAATTGCAGAACGCATGTATAATCAATACCCAAAAGTTTTTACAAAAGAGGCACAAGTAGATGCTAGTGCTACAACAGTCGTACGTGTTGCATTAAGTATGGATGCTTTTTGTGAGCGCATTAAAGAATTTAATCCTGATTTAAATATCACTAGAAATTCGGGGATAAAATGGCAACGATACCTAAATTTTCATACTCCAGAAGCTATTGCTTTTAGATCTGCAAAAGATACATGGAAAGAAGAGTATCAAAAATTTGAAGCAAAACATATCCAGCCCGATCGCTTAGTCAACTCATTATTTTCTGACAATGATTTTATTATTAAAAAAGTAAATCCAGAAACAACTATGAAAAAGTTGTTTGCTATAGCAGGAGGGATGCAAAATGTAGAAACAAAAGTAAGTTTTTATGATTTATTCGAGAAACAAGAACTTTTCGACTTATGGCAATGTACCAACTATCGTTTGTATGTTAATGACGCAAATGCTGCTATGAACAACGGACTTATGTTTGAAAATCAAAAACCAACATTAAAAAATATTCTTGAAAATGCTAACAAAATGATAGCATCTAAAGGAAAAGGTGCGACATTACGTTTTGCACATGATGGTAATATTATTCCGTTGGCAATGTTACTGCATTTAGACGGAACCTATAACAGTATTTCTGATACTAATAAATTTTATGAAGCATGGAGTGATTTTAAAGTAGCACCTATGGCTGGAAATATTCAAATAGTATTTTTCCGCAAACCAAAATCTGATGAAATACTTGTAAAATTTCTTCTTCATGAAAAAGAAGTACTTGTTCCTACTATCAAAACCAACACAGCTCCTTATTACAATTGGAAAGATGTAGAAAGTTATTACAAGAATTTATTAGCTAGTTAAGCTAGATTCTCTCAATCATTAAATAAAAAATCCGCTAAAGAACATTTAAATTCTTCAGCGGATTTTTAATATAACCTATCTATTACTTAACGTAAGCTTGCGCCAAGTTCAGTTTCAAAACTTTGTTGCAACTTGCTCATTATTTTATCAATTTGAGCATCAGTAAGCGTTTTAGTATTATCTTGAATAGTAAAACTTAATGCATACGATTTTTTACCTTCAGGAAGTTTCTCCCCTTCGTAAACATCAAATAAATTTACATCTTTTAACAACGATTTCTCTGTTTGTTTAGCAAGAGTATAAATACTATCGTAGGTAACATTTTTATCAATTAATAAAGCTAAATCTCTACGTACTTCAGGGTATTTAGGAATTTCAGTATATTTTATCTTACCAGTAATTATTTTTAAAACCAAATCCCAATTAAAATCAGCATAGAAAACCTCTTGCTTAATTCCGAATTGTTTTAAGATTGATTTTTTAACAACTCCCATTTCAACTAAAGTATCGTGTCCGTATCCAATAGCAGCACCTTCAGAAAATACATCTGATTGAGTTGGTATATTATTAATTTTATCTATTCCTAATCTAGAAAGCACACCATTTACATATCCTTTTAACAAAAAGAAATCTGTTAATTGTTGTCCGTTAGTCCAAGTTTCTTTATTTCTGTTTCCAGTAATAAATAAAGTAAGGTGTTTATGCTCTTCGTATCCATTAAGGAACTTATGGTAAGATTTACCAAATTCAAATAATTTTAAATCAGAATTTTTTCTATTGATATTATATGAAATTGCTTCCAATCCAGAGAATAATAAAGATTGACGCATTACTGATAAATCACTGCTTAACGGATTTAATATAGTAACATTATGTTCTTCTTTTAATAAAGACGAAAGATTTGTATAAGCCGCAGTTGTTAATGAATTGGCCATCATTTCATGATATCCTTGCGAATTCAATTGTGCAGCAATGCTGTTTTGTACCTTATAATCTTCTGTTCTTGGAGAGTTCGAAACTGTTGCATTGAATTTTTTAGAAAAATTAATGTTGTTATATCCGTAAACTCTAAGAATTTCTTCAATAACATCAATTTCACGTTGTACATCAACACGGTAAGCAGGAATAGTTAATCCCAAACCAGCTTCAGAAACACTATTCACTTTGATATCAAGAGAAACTAAAATTTTCTTAATTGTATCTTTTGGAATCTCTTGTCCAATAATTTTAGATACGTGACTAAAGTTTAAGAAAACGGTAAAGTCTTCTATTTTCTTTTGATAGATTTCAACAATATCAGAAGTAATCTCTCCACCAGCAATTTCTTTTATCAATAAAGCAGCACGTTTTAATGCATATGCAGTAATCGAAGGATCAATTCCTCTCTCAAATCTAAAAGAAGCATCTGTATTTAATTGATGTCTTTTAGCCGATTTACGTACACTAACAGGATTAAAATAAGCACTTTCTAAGAATATAGAAGTAGTACCATCAGTTACGCCTGATTTTTTTCCTCCAAAAACACCCGCAATACACAACGGACCTTTCTCATCGCATATCATTAAATCTTCTTGGTGCAATGTTCTTTCAACATCATCAAGAGTAATAAACTTTGTCCCCGCAGGAAGTGTTTTTACAATGATTTTTCCGTTTATTTTACTAGCGTCAAATGCATGCAAAGGCTGTCCTAATTCATGAAGAACATAATTTGTAACATCGACAATATTATTTTTAGGAGTAATTCCAATAGCTTTTAATCTATTTTGCAACCAATTTGGAGATTCACTTATTGTAATTCCAGAAATAGTAACACCACAATATCTTGGAGCCAAAGTAGGTTCTTCGACATTTACGTCAATTTTTAAAGTTCGCATGTCAACTCTAAAGTTACTTACAGATGGCGTAATTAACTCTACGTTTTGACCTCTTTGTAATAATCCTGCACGTAAATCACGAGCTGTACCAAGATGACTCATTGCATCGGCACGATTTGGAGTTAATCCAATTTCGAAAACTTCGTCATTTTCAATATTAAACACTTCAGCAGCTGGAGTACCTGGTGCTAATGCTTCATCTAGAACCATAATACCATCATGACCTGTTCCTAAACCTAACTCGTCTTCAGCACAAATCATTCCATGACTTTCTTGTCCGCGAATCTTTCCTTTTTTAATAATAAAAGACGCACCTGTTTTATCATATAAAACTGTACCAATAGTAGCAACAGGAACCTTTTGGCCTGCAGCAACATTAGACGCCCCACATACTACTTGTATTGGTTGCTCTAATCCTATATCAACAGTTGTAATTTTTAAACGATCAGCGTCGGGGTGCTGTACACAGGTTAATACATGTCCAACAACAATACCTTCTAATCCGCCTTTTATTGATTGGTATTTTTCGACAACTTCCACCTCAAGACCTAAATCAGTAAGCAAAGCAGATGTTTCGTCAGATTTCCAGTCTATTTTAATGAATTGTTTTAACCAGTTGTAAGATATTTTCATTTGAGTAATATTATTCTTGAATAAGTTTACAAATATAGGCATTGCACATTGTAGTAGAAAACAATTTATTTGGTTTTTTACAGCTCTTTTTAATTGAACATAAATTAATCAATTTTAAATATTATCTATTTTTTGTGCTAATATTTTATTAATAGATTATTAAAATTTAGTTATAAAAATGAATATGCAATTTTTGTGCTATTAGATGAATGAATTGTGCTATTCTTTACAAAAGAATGAAACTAAATTTGAAATGAATCCAAAAAAAATATTTTATGAGTACTCTAGTAAAAAGACCTGAATTTAAGGCAAAATACGATAATTACATTGGTGGAAAATTCGTTGCACCAATAAAAGGAGAATATTTTGATGTAGTTTCTCCAATAGACGGTAAAGTTTTCACAAAGGCAGCACATTCTGGAAAAGATGATATTGATTTAGCAGTAGATACTGCACATGAAGCATTTAAAACATGGGGAAAAACATCAGTAACAGAACGTAGCATTTTATTGAATAAAATAGCTCAAAAAATAGAAGATAACCTTGAATACATTGCAGCTGTAGAAACTGTAGATAACGGGAAACCAGTTCGAGAAACTTTAGCCGCTGATATTCCGTTAGCAATAGATCATTTTAGATATTTTGCAGGGGTAATACGCGCTGAAGAGAGTTCAATTGCGGAATTAGATTCACAAACAGTTTCGATTGCTTTAAGTGAACCATTAGGAGTTGTAGCGCAAATTATTCCTTGGAACTTCCCAATATTAATGGCAGTCTGGAAAATAGCTCCAGCATTAGCCGCTGGAAACACAATTGTTTTAAAACCTGCCGAAAGTACACCAATTTCAATATTAGTATTAATGGAGCTTATCGGTGATATACTTCCTCCAGGAGTATTAAATATTGTAAACGGATTTGGTGCCGAACTTGGTCGTCCATTAGTTACCAACAAAAAAGTATCAAAAGCTGCATTTACAGGTTCTACAACCACAGGCCGATTAGTAATGCAATACGCTACAGAAAACATCATTCCAGTTACATTAGAACTAGGAGGGAAATCACCAAATATCTTCTTCCCATCTGTTGCAGATCATGATGATGATTTCTTTGATAAAGCCATAGAAGGAGCTGTTTTATTCGCACTTAATCAAGGAGAGATTTGTACTTGTCCATCAAGATTATTAGTTCATGAAGACATCTATGACAAATTTATTAAGAGAGTAGTAGAAAGAACAGAAGCCATTATTGCAGGAAATCCATTGGATAAAACAACAATGATAGGAGCACAAACTTCAGTAGTACAAAAAGAAAAAATTCTTTCCTATATCAAATTAGGTAAAGAGGAGGGAGCTGAATTACTAACAGGAGGAGCTGAAAATAATTTTGGTGGCGACATCAGTGGTGGTTACTATATCAAACCAACATTATTTAAAGGAAATAATAAAATGAGAATTTTTCAAGAAGAAATTTTCGGACCTGTACTAGCTGTAACTACTTTTAAAACTACAGAAGAAGCTATTGCTATTGCAAACGACACCATGTACGGATTAGGAGCTGGAGTTTGGACTCGCGATGCTCATGAGATCTATCAAGTTCCAAGAGCAATCCAAGCAGGACGCGTTTGGATAAATCAATATCACTCTTATCCTGCAGGAGCACCATTTGGAGGTTACAAACAATCAGGAATTGGTCGTGAAAATCACAAAATGATGTTAGGACAATACCGTCAAACAAAAAACATGCTAATTTCTTATGACAAAAAGAAACTAGGGTTCTTTTAAAGATTAATATAAACCGAAGACTGGTAAATAAACTTACTGGTCTTATAAATCAATACGTGTATGTTACCAAAAACAATGAAAGCCGCAGTTGTAAGAGAATTTGGTTCTCTTTTAAAAATTGAAGAAGTTGAAGTTAAACGACCAGGTAAAAACGAAATTCTTGTAAAAGTTATAGCAAGTGGAGTTTGTCATACAGATTTACACGCCGTAGAAGGAGATTGGCCAGTAAAACCTAAAATGCCATTAATTCCAGGTCACGAAGCCGTAGGTTATGTTGTAGCACTAGGTCAAGATGTGAAAAATGTAAAAGAAGGTGATGCTGTAGGTGTGCCTTGGCTTTATAGTGCTTGTGGTGGTTGTGACCAATGTATTACGGGATGGGAAACCTTATGTGATACACAACAAAATGGAGGTTATAGCGTGGATGGCGGATTTGCTGAATATGTAATTGCCGATGCAAGGTACGTTGGACTTTTACCATCGAACGTGAATTTTATGGAGATGGCGCCAATTTTATGCGCAGGGGTTACTGTATACAAAGGTCTTAAAGAAACTGAAGTAAAACCAGGAGAATGGGTTGCTATATCTGGAATCGGAGGTTTAGGTCACGTCGCTGTACAATATGCTAAAGCAATGGGAATGCATGTTGCAGCAATTGATGTTGCCGATGACAAACTTAATTTAGCTAAAAAACTTGGTGCCGATTTGGTCGTAAACGCTAAAAATCAAAATCCTGGAGAGTTCTTAAAAAAGGAAGTTGGCGGAATGCATGGGGCATTAATCACGGCCGTTTCCCCTATAGCTTTCAAACAAGGGCTTGAAACTTTAAGACGAAAAGGTACAATGGCACTTAACGGACTTCCTCCAGGAAACTTTGATTTATCAATTTTTGATACTGTTTTAAACAGAATTACAATTCGTGGTTCTATTGTTGGTACACGTAAAGACATGAAAGAAGCAATTGAATTTGCTACAGAAGGTAAAGTAAAAGCGACAATCACTCCTGCTAAATTAGAAGATGTCAATGATGTATTTGATAAAATGAAAAAAGGACAAATTGAAGGTAGGGTAGTGTTAGAAATTGCTAAGCCTTAATTTAATTATGAAAGCAACAAGCTCCGTTTTTCAAGAGTTTGTTGCTTTTTTTAAAATACAAAATCATGATAAAAAGAATAGATGCTTCTGAAAAAGCTATTGAATTGATAAAAATACTAAAAGAAAAGCATGGTGACTTGATGTTTTATCAAGCTGGTGGTTGCTGTGAAGGTACGCAACCGCAATGTTTTGAGAAAGGTGGTTTTTACCAACGCACTGGTGATGTCTGTATCGGAACTATTGAAGATACCGAATTTTGGGTGGATAAAGATCTATTTGAATATTGGAAACATGCGCATTTTACACTAAATGTAATTGATGCTTTTGGAGTCGGCGGATTTTCATTAGAAACACCATTGAAAAAAACTTTCCAAATTGAATACCGCATTTTCACCGAAGAGGAAGAAAAAGATCTAGAGCCAGTGAAGGTGATTGAGTAGTTTTTTTTTGTGAGGTTCAAAGAGGCAAAGACACAAAGGTTCAGAGGATTTTCTACGAGGTTAAAAGGTCCTAAAAATCACTGCGACTGAAAACCGCGACTGCGACTATTTACTGAGATCAACTCAATCTTGTCTTCCTGACGAAGGAAGGAACTCTTAAAGTAGCTCCACAACCATGAGAAAGCATTCGTTAGTCTCTTGATGAGATTCTTCGTTCCTCAGAATGACAATATTGAGAGAAAAACCGACCAGTGCGACTAAAATAATCAATTAATAAACAACAGCTGATATTGTTTTGGAGTAATACCCTCGTGTTTTTTAAATAGTCTAATAAAGTAATTAGCATCTTCAAATCCAGATAAATAGCAAACCTCATTAATCTGAATCGAAGGATTCTTTAATAGTTTCTTAGCGCATTTTATCTTTTCGTTTAATATAAATTCTATCGGACTCATCCCTAATTCTCTTTTAAAAAAACGATAGAAGGAGGCTGTACTCATACATGCTTTTTCGCTCAAACTTTTTAAATTCATGTTTTCCTTTAAATTCTGCTTGATAAATTCCGTAACTTCTTTTATTGGATTATTAGCTTGAATTTCTTTTCCTTCATCTATAGATTTTACTGTTTGTGTTTGTATAATACGAATCAGTAGTTCTTTTAATGTGAGGTCAGCCAAAATATCTTTGGTTGTCGATGTACTCATACATTCTTTAATAAGCTTATTAATTGTAGAAGCCATATCAACATTATTATAGAAAAAATAATTTTGATAATTTAACTGCCAAAGCACTTTATTTTCTTTAGGATAGCGCTCGTTTAAGAAGTTTAATGTTTCTGTAATTTTAGATTGCTCAATTGCTAAAGCTAGGCATTGTGTAGGATTATTTTTTGTCGCATCTGGAAAATCAATTTTCATTTCTACATTTGCTGGAACAACAACCGTTTGTCCGGGTAGATAATCAAATTCTGGATCATCAAAAAGATGCATTATTTTTTTTCCTCTTAACATACTTGTTACAACCAAATCATCAAATTTTAAAGGAACTAATGTAGACGATTCGTATGTTTCAAAGATATTTAGTTCGCAATGATTCAAGTTATAAATTGTCCTATTTTCAACAAGAGTTTTTAAGGATTTCTCTTTAGATAACTGAAGGGGATTGATTAAAAAAGGTTGATTATTCATTGCTCTAAATTTTAAGAAGAAAGCTTAAATTTAGATAAAAAAAACATACAAAAAGAAGATTTAACGTTAAATTAAATCAACTCTTCAACATGTTTTTTAATATTTTCAGCTATTTTTCTAGTTGGTAAATCATTTTCATCATCACCAAAAGGATCTTCAATTTCTTCTGCAATAAGCTCTAAACTCGCTAGTACATAAAAAACAAAAACAACAACAGGAGCGACATAATAACCAAGGTTTAGAGAGTAACCAAAAGGCAAAGTCATTATATAAAAGAATATAAATTTTTTAATGAACGCGCTGTAAGAGTAGGGAATAGGTGTGTTTTTTATTCTCTCGCAAGCACCACAAACCTCTGTTAGAGCTTTAAACTCTTCGTTTAAAATAATAAGTTGTTCTCCAGTTATTTTTTTAGCATCATACAAATCATTTATTTTATGATACATGATTCTCTTAACCTGATTCGGCTTGTGTTTGTGATGGTCAATTTCTAAATCAACATCTTCGAAAAGTTGTTTACTCGTTTCGGCATCATTTAAATGTTTGTGCAACACATCAGCATAAACAGGAATAAATTTTCTAAAAAACTTTCTATCATTTTCATCTTTCAACATAGCCGAAAGCTTAATAGCTAGATTTCGACTATTATTCACAAGACCTCCCCATTGTTTTCGTCCTTCCCACCAACGATCGTAAGCAGTATTTGTTCGGAAAACTAATAGTAACGAAATTACAAATCCTAACATTCCGTGCATAATTGGAATGTTCTGAACATAATCATTTTTAGTAATCTTAAAATAGTAAATCTCTAAATAACCAACAGTAGAAGCATAAATACCAATAGCAATCATAATAGGAAATAGTTTTCTAACCGTATCCGATTTATGAAAGTGGAAAATAAAAGTAAACCAGTCTTTAGTATTGTATGATATCATTTGATATGTATTTGTAGCAAATTTAAACTAAAAACTAATATTTCCAGCTAATTCTTTTAAAGCGATTTCAGATAGCTTAGCTTCAAATTGCGCATTACTGTAACGAACTTTAGCATTCACATAATTAAGCTGAGCCGTTCTAAACTCAAGAGTTGTAATAGTTCCAATTCGAAATTTATCTAAAGTAATACCTAAGTTTTGTTTCGCAATTGCTTCATTATTTTCTTCTAAATTAATTAACTCTAAATTGGTCAAATAAGTTTGATAAGAAGTTGCTAATTGTGTGCTTAAAATTTGATTTTGTTGCTCCAAAGCAAATTTAGTATTATCGATTTGTAGCTTAGAAATTTTTTCATTTCTATGTTGAGCAAAACCATCAAACAAATTTAAAGAAGCACTAAAACCATAATTTAGTCCTCTACCAGTAGATTGACTTGTAAAACCTAAACTAGAATGATTCTCAGAAAAATTATATCCAGTATTCAATTTAACAGTAGGGTAACGGTTTCCTTTTACTTGTTTGAGTTGCAATTCGGCAATTCTAATATTTATGATTTGAGATTGTAATTGCGGATTTTGTTTCAAAGCTAATTCCTGTAAACTATCTAAAATCAAACTATTATCTAAGGCAACTTGATCCATAACTTTAAAATCGATTTTAGAATCTCTTGCTAGAATCTGATTCAGTAAAATCTTTGTATTTGCATATAATTCCTTTTGTCTCAACAAAGAAACTTGATCCGTATTTAAATCGACTTGTGCATTTAAAACCTCTAATTTGGAAGCCTTCCCAATAGAAAACCTATTTTGTGCCAAAGTCAATCTTTGCTTTGAAATTACAATAGTTGTATCTAAAGCAGCTAATTGTTGTTGTTGTTGAACCAAATCATAATAAGTAGAATTAACCTGTCCCACTTTTACTAAAATAGTACGTCGTAATTCAGTATCACCTAATTTCTGAAGTTCTTTAAGTTGATCCAATTGAGCAAACATTCGCATACCGTCAAAGATGGTCCAATCTAATCCAACACCATAATTAAGGCTATTGTTTTTTGCATTACTTAATGAAGTAGTAGTACCATCTTGTCGAACCTGTGAACTATTCTGAATGCTATTATTATCCACAACAGTTGCAGTAACTTTAGGTAACATACCTGCATTTCCTATCGCTGCATTAGTCTCATTAATTTTTAAATTATTTGAGGCTATTTTTATTTCAAAATTGTTATCTAATGCGATTTTCACTGCATTTTCTATAGTAAGAACTTCTTGAGCATTGCTTGAAGCAATAAAAAAGAGGAACATAACTAAGCTTTTAAATAGAGTTTTAGTGTACATCATTTTTTATATTTATTACCACGAATCTGCAAATTAATTTATCATTTAAAAGCGATTCGTGGTTCCTATTTTTATTTAAAATAAGTTTATTGAGATTATTTACTACTTTCTTTTTCATATTCTTCGATATGATCAAACTCAGGATAATGCTTACGGGCTTTAGACCACATTAAATACATCGCTGGAATCACAAATAAAGTAAGAACTAAAGAAAAAATAGTACCTCCAACAATAACAACTCCCATTCCGATACGGCTCGTAGAAGCAGCACCAAGTGACATTGCAATTGGTAAAGCACCTAATGCAATTGCCAAACTCGTCATTAAAATTGGTCTAAGTCGAGCTTCTGAGGCTTCTAAAATAGCTTCTAACTTTGGTTTGCCTTGTTCTCGTAATTGATTCGCAAATTCAACAATTAAAATACCATTCTTGGTAACCAAACCAATCAGCATCACGGTTCCAATCTGACTAAAGATATTCCATGTTTGATTAAATAACCATAATGAAAATAATGCTCCTGCAACTGCCATCGGAACTGTCAAAATAATAATAAGAGGATCAATGAAACTCTCAAACTGAGCCGATAATATCAAGAATATCAACAATAAAGCCAATCCAAATGCAAATGAGGTATTCGAGCTACTTTCAACAAAATCGCGTGATTCACCACCTAAATCTGTAGTAAAAGAATCATCCAAAACTTTGGCTTTTATTTCGTTCATAGCATCAATTCCGTCGCTGATACTTTTACCAGGAGCTAAACCAGCAGAAACTGTAGCCGACATATATCTGTTGTTGTGATACAATTGCGGTGGATTACTTTGTTCCTCAATTGTAACCACATTGTCCATTTGTATTAATTGTCCTTTTTTATTTTTTACAAACATCGAAGTTAAATCCAATGGTTTAGAACGGTCTTTTTGATCAAACTGCCCAATTACTTGGTATTGTTTACCGTTTTTAATAAAATAACCAAAACGTTGTCCGCTTAAAGAAAGTTGCAATGTCTGTGCAATATCAATAATAGAAATACCTAAACTCTCCGCTTTCTCACGATCGATACTTACATTAATTTCAGGCTTATTAAATTTCAAGTTTACATCTGTTACCGAAAAAGTATCATTTTTATTGGCTTCATCCATAAACAAAGGAATCTTTTCTTCTAATTTCTGAAAATTAGGAGCTTGAATAATATATTGAATAGGCAATCCTCCACGACGGTTTACTGCAATAGTAGGTTGCTCTGTTACTGAGGTTTTTGCTTCAGAATATCTTTTGGTCCATTGGGTTAGTTTTTCAGCAATTTCTCTTTGAGAACGGGTTCTTTCATTTGGCTCTTTAAGCGCAATTCTAACTCTACCGCTATTTACAGATGAAGATCCAAATCCTGGAGAAGTAATTACTAAACTTACTTTTTTCTCTGGAATCGAGTCATCAATTAACTGTCCAAGTTCTTGCATAAAACGATCTGTATATTCATACGAAGATCCTTCGGGAGTAGTTACACTTAAAACAAGCGCACTTCTATCATCATAAGGAGCGGTTTCTTTAGGTAAAATGCTAAAAAACAAATAAATCAATCCAAAACAGATCGCAATAATAGGAAAGCTTAACCATTTTTTCTTCATGAAACGACCTAATGCTTCAGCATAGCCACTATTTAATTTTTCAAAATAAGGTTCGGTTTTAAGATAGAAGTTTGATTTTTTCTGTTCGCCACCTTTCATCAAATACGCATTTAACATTGGCGTTAACGTTAAAGAAACAAATGCCGAAATTAATACTGCGGCACCAATTACAACACCAAACTCTCGAAACAGTCGTCCTACGAATCCCTCCAGAAAGATTACGGGTAAAAATACCGCGGCCAATGTTACCGAAATAGATATTACAGCAAAGAAAATCTCATTTGATCCTTTGATAGCTGCTTCAATAGGCGACATTCCTTCTTCAACTTTCTTAAAGATATTCTCTGTTACCACAATTCCATCATCAACCACAAGCCCTGTTGCAAGAACAATTGCTAATAATGTCAATACGTTAATCGAAAATCCAAAAAGCCACATAATAAAAAATGTTGCTATTAAGGAAACAGGAATATCAATTAAAGGTCTAAATGCAATTGCCCAATCTCTAAAAAATAAAAAGATGATTAAGATAACCAGAACAATAGAAATCATTAAGGTTTCTGCAACTTCTAAAACTGATTTCTTAACAAATAGAGTACTATCAATTGCTATATCAAGTTTAATATCTTTAGGAAGATCTTTTTTTAATGCATCGTATCTTTTATAGAACTCTTTAGAAATATCTAAGTAATTAGCACCTGGCATAGGCACAATCGCAAGACCAATCATAGGAAGTCCAGACTGGCTTAATTTCGTTTCTGTGTTTTCAGGCCCTAATTCAGCTCTTCCAACATCACTTAAACGAACAATTTTCTCTCCTTCTGAGCGAATAATAATATTATTGAATTCTTCTGCTTTAGACAAGTTACCAACCGTTTTCACTGTTAGCTCCGTATTATTCCCTGTTAATTTCCCAGAAGGCAATTCAACATTCTGCGCATTTAAGGCACTACGAACTTCAGATACCGTGCATCCGTAAGCTGCCAATTTTACAGGATCAATCCATAAACGCATCGCATAACGCTTTTGACCCCAAATTTGAACTCCACTAACTCCTGGAATAGTTTCTAATCGCTGCGAAATAACATTCTCAGCATAATCACTTAATTCCAGCGCACTTCGTGTATCACTTTGAACCGTCATCGAAATTATCGATTCTCCATTGGCATCAGCCTTAGAAACGACCGGGGGTGCATCTATATCTTGTGGTAAGCTTCGAACAGCTTGTGATACTTTATCACGAACATCGTTTGCTGCTTCTTCAAGGTTTTTATCAAGATTAAACTCAATGGTAATGTTACTACTTCCTTGAACACTCGATGATGTTATATTTCTAATTCCATCAATGGCATTAATTGCTTTTTCAAGCGGTTCGGTAATTTGAGATTCTATAATATCCGAATTTGCTCCTGTATAATTTGTACGTACAGAAACTTGTGCTGGATCTATAGATGGAAACTCTCTTACTCCTAAAAAACTATATCCTATAAGACCAAACAATACAATTGCAAGATTTAATACAATTGTTAATACGGGTCTCCTTATACTTGTAGTTGATAAACTCATTATTTTTAATTATAAATGGGGAAATGAATTATGTTTTTAAATTAAATACGATTTAGCAAAAGTGCCAAACCTTATAATTTCAAATTCATAACTTATAATTTAACTTTTACTTTAATCGGATTATCATTTTTCAATGACATAACACCACTTGTTATAACAGTATCTCCCTTTTTTAAACCCGAAAGGATTAAAATAGAAGCATCAGTTCTTGTAGCTGTTTCTACCATTACTTCTTTGGCTTTGCCAAAATTTGAGATAAACACTTTTTTACCGTTTTGTACTGGCACAATAGCTTCTGTAGGTACTACAATTGCATCTTTAATAATGTCTAATGGTAATTTTACATCAGCAAAAGTTCCAGGAAACAATTTACCATCCTTGTTTTCTGCAATAGCTCTAATTTGAAGCGTTCTTGTTTCAACAGCAACTTCAGGCTCAATAGCATAAATTTTTGCAGTATATAACGTATTTGACCCCGAAACTGTGAAGGTAATAATTGAATTCTCTCTTACTTGACTTGCATATTTCTCTGGAATCGAGAATGTAACTTTTAATTTACTTGTATTTACCAATTTAGCAACCAAAACTGTTGGCGTAATATAAGTACCTGGAGAAATAGAACGTAATCCAATTTTCCCAGAAAATGGAGCTTTTACGGATGTTTTAGCAATTTGTGCACGAATTAATTGACTTTGTGCTTGCGCAGAAGCATAATCAGCTTTGGCAACATCATATTCTTCTTGGCTAATGGCTTCTTTTTGTAAAAGTAACTTAGCTCTTCGTGCATTTTCAGCCGCTAGACTTTCTTTGGTAGTTGCTTGTTTTAATTGTGCTTTTAATTCTAAATCATTTACTTTAAAAAGAACTTGACCTTTAGACACGTTACTACCTTCATTGAAATAAATACCTTCAACAATTCCAGAAACTTCGCTTCTGATTTCTACTTGCTCATTTGCTTCAATAGATCCTGATAGCGATAAATTATTATCAAAAGTTTGAGTATCTACTACAACTCCCGAAACTGTAATTGGATTGTTTTTGTTATTCTGACCTTTAGATTCGTCATTCTTATTTTTATTGGATACAATTCGGTAGGCAATAAATCCTCCAATTCCGATTATTAGCAAGGCATAAACAAGGTTCTTTATTTTCATAATATTGTTGGTAAAACTATAATTAATAGATTTTGGTTTTTAAGTGAACTCACAAATTTAGGTTATTGAAATTAAAAAGTAGGAATCCATTTTTTAATTTAACACTTGTACATACAAATATTAATAGTATAGACAAGATTAATAAACAAAGGTTTAATCTGAAAAAGCAAAAAAATGGTTTAAAATTTTAAACAGTTTATTTTTAGATAATTAAAATCTAAAAAACTTTTTAATGAAAGACATTATAAGAGCAAACAACCTCAAAATAACATCACAAAGCAACGATTTAAAGAAATTCGGAAGCTTTTGGTAGTTAACTAATATAATTCCAGATGTTCTTTTTCTTAGTTAACTCTATAAAAATCGCCTTCAATATTGCATTTTCTGGCTTTTGCAGTGGCGCATCTTCTTTCAAAATCATCAAGGCATAATTCCTTGCAAGAGACAATATATCACGGTCACGAACAATATCGGCTATTTGTAGATTAAGTACTCCGCTTTGTTGCGTTCCCATTAAATCACCGGGACCACGAAGCTTTAAGTCAACTTCTGCAATTTCAAAACCGTCATTAGTCTGAACCATTGTTTCCATACGAGTTTTACTATCAGAGCTTAATTTATGTGAAGTCATTAATATGCAATAACTCTGCTCAGCACCACGACCAACACGACCACGTAATTGATGCAATTGCGATAAACCAAATCGTTCGGCACTTTCTATAATCATTACACTTGCATTTGGCACATTTACACCAACCTCAATAACTGTTGTAGCAACCATTATATTGGTTTTTCCTTCCGAGAAACGTTTCATTTCTGAATCTTTATCTGCGGGTTTCATTTTTCCATGAAGAATTGAAATAGAATATTTAGGCAAGGGGAAATCACGCGAAATACTCTCGTAACCATCCATTAAATCTTTGAAATCCATCTTTTCAGACTCTTGAATTAATGGATATACAATATAAATCTGTCTTCCTAAAGCTATTTCATCACGCAAAAATTTCCAAACCTTTAGACGGTTACTATCATAACGATGAACGGTTTGAATAGGTTTACGCCCTGGAGGCAATTCGTCAATTACAGAAATATCCAAATCTCCATATAAACTCATTGCTAAAGTTCTTGGAATAGGAGTGGCGGTCATAACTAATACATGTGGCGGAATTTCGTTCTTTTTCCATAATTTAGAACGTTGCTCAACACCAAAACGATGCTGCTCATCTATTACAGCTAATCCTAAATTTTTAAATTTAACTTTATCCTCCAGCAATGCATGTGTACCTATTATAATATGCAAACTACCATTTTCCAGTTCTTCATGAATAATTCTTCTAGCGGCAATTCTAGTAGAACCAGTTAGTAATTTTACATTGATATTTAAGGTTGCTGCTAGTTCTGATAATCCTACAAAATGTTGATTAGCTAAGATTTCCGTTGGAGCCATTAAACATGCCTGAAAACCATTATCCATTGCCAATAACATACTCATAAAGGCAACAATTGTTTTTCCAGACCCCACATCTCCTTGCAATAATCGATTCATTTGGGCATTACTCCCCATGTCAACACGAATTTCCTTAATTACCCTTTTTTGAGCATTGGTAAGTTGAAAAGGCAAGTGATTCTGATAAAAGACATTAAAATACTCACCCACAGTTGTAAACGGATGCCCTTTAATTTTATGCTTACTAATCAAGTTTTTAGTAATCAGTTGCAACTGAATAAAAAATAACTCTTCAAACTTTAATCGGTATTGGGCTTTCGCCAAAGCATCAGTGCTTTTTGGAAAATGTATATTGAACAAAGCAGTTCTTTTAGGAATCAGCTTCAATTCGTTTGTTAGATAATCAGGTAGTGTTTCTGTAAACAAGGTTTGTGTTTCCAGAAATAGTTGTTGCATGAGTTTATTAATTACTCGATTAGAAATACCTCGATTTGTCAAGGTTTCTGTTGAAGGATAAACAGGTTGCATAGCCGAACGCAAACTTTGCTGATGCTCAGCCATTAATTCAATTTCGGGATGCGACATACTAAACTGACTGCCGTACAAACTGCATTTTCCAAAAATAACGCAAACTTCATTGAGTTTTAAGCTTTCACGAATCCATTTATGCCCTTGAAACCAATTTAAATCAATTTGACCTGTGTCATCAACAAAAGTAGCTACCAAACGTTTTTTGTTCTTAGCAAACTCAACTGTTTTTATATTGATGATTTTACCAATAATCTGAACTTCAGAACCGGTATTTTGTAATTCATTAATCTTATAATATCGAGTTCTGTCTATGTATCGATTCGGAAAAAAATTAACCAAATCCATGTATTTATGAATTCCCAATTCCTTACGTAGTAATTCGCCCCGATTGGGACCAACGCCTTTTAAATATTCGATAGGAGTTTGAAGGATATTATTAGACATTTTTTTTGATTGCTCGATTATTAGATTATTAGAATTTTAGACTACTTAAATTTAAATTTCAATTAGATTATTTTGGACTTACAACCCTTTTAATCTATAACTTTTCAATTATTGAATCTTTTAAGTTCTATTTAATCTTTCAATAGTTATAAAAAGCGAAGATAGATTTTAATTAGGAAATTTAAAAATTGACTTGTTAGACTTTGAATATTTATATCTTTGAAAAATAAAATAAACACAATGACAACTCATCTCGCATTACTACGTGGTATCAATGTTTCTGGACATAACATGATAAAAATGGAAGCTTTAAAGGCTACTTTAGAAAATATAGGCTTTAAAAATGTGCAGACCTATATTCAATCCGGTAATGTTTTTGTAGACACTGATGAAGAAAATGCTTCAAAAGTTGGCTTTTTAATCAAACAAGAAATATTTAAAGTATTTGGACATGAAGTGCCAATTGTAGTTATTAACAAAGAAGACTTAGAAGCTTGTTTTAAGAACAATCCTTTTTTAAAAGAAAAAGATGCTGACATTAAAAAATTATATGTCGCTTTTGTCTCGATTGCACTACGAAGCGAAAGTATAAATGATTTAAAAATTAGTCAATTCAAACCCGACGAAGCAAGTATTGATGGTAATAGAATATTTATTAAATATGCTGTTGGAGCAGGAAAAACAAGATTTGACCAAAAATATATTGAGAAAAAATTAAACGTAACAGCAACAATCAGAAATTGGAATACGGTAACTCAATTATTAAAAATATACGAAGAAAGGGAAGAAGCATGAAAATAATTTTAAAAGCATCTTTTTTAATTACATTACTACTTCAGTTAAGTTGTAATAAAACTGCAGTACCTCAAGATAATCCTATTTTGAAAAATGAGCATAAAGAGAATATTACAATTGAAGAAAAGAAGCCTAATGCAGTAACTGATACATACACACAGGAAGACTTCAATGATTTCTTTAGATTATTCAATAAAGACTCTGATTTTCAGTCTAGTAGAATTAAATTTCCGCTAAAAGTAAAAATTAATAATGATGATTTTGAACTAGTTGATTACGTAATTCATAAAAAAGAATACAGTACTATAAACTTGGTAAAAAAACCAGAAGAAAGAGATTATAAGCAGCAAATAATCCTTAAAAAAGATACGGTTGTAATTGAACAACGTGGTATCAATAATGGGATTTTTATAGATTATTATTTTAAAAGAGTAAATGGAAAATGGCAACTTGCAACTTGGGTTGATGTTTCAACTTAGAATCAATTTGAAGCTGGAATAACTATTTTTTTTAAATAAATAGTATCCATATTATGAATAGCACCCTTTCTCATTCCGCCACCAAAGGGATTATGTAAATTTATATATTCCCTCTGATACCCTTCTTTATAAACAGCCTCATTAACGATTAGTGGTGGGGCTTCATACCCAACAAAAGTAAACTGGCGATATCTCTTTTCTTTTAAATTAAAATAACCAGCTCCATTAGTTGAAGTTTCCCCAACATTACAATTTTCAATAGGAACTTTAGTGCTTTCATCAAAGATATAACCCATAATTCGAGGTCTTTGACATCTGCTCACCCAACAACTTTGAAATAGAAAACCAATACTAATTATGAAAATTAATACCCCGTATTTTTTTAAATTAAATATATTCACTTTTATGTATTGATTCCTTCTAAATTTTTAATCATTTCATTCGCCATTGGTGTATTCATACGGCGCAATTCAGCAATCATAAGTTGTTTTTGATCTTCAGGTATTACTGGAATTGGTTTGATGAATTGATCCTGAGGTGCTTCTTTATAAAACATAGCATCAGTCCACTCGTTTCTAATTCCATCAATTACGAGATGAATACGATCATTAACACCTCTATTTGCAACCGAATGAATAAAATTAGCATCTATATACCAACATTCACCCTCATTCATAATTAAGCGAGTACCATCTAAAATAAACTCAACTTCACTATTTGTTATTATTGGAATATGTAATCGAAAACAATTGTCTTCATATCCCAAGCAGTTATCACTGTGCGGTTTCACTTCAGCACCTACAGCCAATTGCAACAAACGTACTGCCGTTTTATCAAACAGAAATCCATCTAGAATTTCTTTAAAGTAAGTACAAGAATCCAAAATTTCGGTAGCAACTAACTTCTCGTCTGTATTAGAATAAGCATAAATAGTATCTGACTTTCCGTTTGGAGACATCAAAGCAATCGAATTCCATTTTCCCGAATAACAATCCGTATTATAATGATCGATCCAATTTTCGTTAATGATTTTCTTTAAATCGTTTTGTAATTTTTCTACATCAAAAACAATCGGAAACTTTATAGAGCGTACTAATTTATCCATAATTTAATTTCTTAGCCATTTTATCATTACAGGAAATGCTTCTTTGCCTTCTTTTTCAGCTCGTTCTTTTCCTAAAGTAAGTCCTAACCATTCCAGAAAAGGCAAACCAATATAAACTTCATCATTAAAATTTGAAATTAACCAATCAGAATCATTCTTATATCCGTTAGGATGGAATACATATTCTACTGGCAATTCTAAATATTTCAGAGCTGCAAACGACCAAAGAATCGTACCTATTTCTTCTCCGTCTGTCGGCCAATCACTTGAAATCTTATCTGTACCTACTAATTCCCTGTCAGCAGCTGATGCAACAGCCAAATGCCCTGCTTCATGCAAAATATCTCCGGGATATAATAATTTATCGTAATCAATATAAACACAATTTGGACCTAATGATAAACCTGGCAAAAAAGTATCGCCTAATTCTTTTTCAATAACTTGGATTCCAATTTCACTTAAGAAAAACAAAATCTTCTCTACTTCTAAACTTTTTTCTTCTACAATCATAGGAACAAGTTTTATTGAAATTAAAATTTTACATTTTACGCTATATCAAATCACAATACCAAAATCCATAATCAAAAACATCCGTTGCATTCGAGTCACAAGCGGTATTGCTTGATTCGGTTTTCGGTTTTTCATATTTTCGATGTACAATTTCTCCAATTTCAAATTGAATTGGCTCAGAAAAAATGGGTCCATCAAAGGTAAAGGTATGAAATTCACCGTTTTCTCCACATACATCTACATTATCAGGCAAATCATTAATAAAATCTTGGTCAATTACGCGTCCAACAAAGCTCTTATCAAGAAAACGTTCATTAACACAAACCACAATTGTTTTAAATCCTAATGAAATAAATTCCTGAATAAGATCTTTGGTTGGTATTTTCCATAACGGAAACACGCCTTCAAAACCTATATCAACCAATTTATCTTCACGATATTTACGTAAATCATCCAAAAAAATATCCCCGAAAATAGAATAGGTAACGCCTTGACTTTTTAGCTTAGCTAAAGTTTTAGTCATTACATCTTCATAGGCTTCCATGGTTGGCATTTCAGGAATTTGCATAATTTCTAAAGGTAATCCAATGCTTTTTGCCTGTTGCTCCAATAATTCAACACGAACACCATGCATAGAAACTCGCTGAAACTGCTGGTTTACACTAGTAAGTAAACAACTGATTTCGAATTCGTTTCCTTGTTGTATTTTATATAATGCTAGAGCAGAATCTTTGCCACTGCTCCAATTAAATAGGGCTATTTTTTTCAATGGAATTATTTAAATATTTTCAAAAAGTAAACTTACAAATTTACTTCTATTTGTTCGTTAAACCTTTGTAACTTTGAAAACCTTAGTTCCAAATTAAACAAATAATGAAATACTTCCTTTTTTTCTTTACCATTTTCAGCTTTGCACAACAAACCCAATATGTCGATTTTAAAACCGTTTTAGGAGAAATTAGTATTAATCCGATAGATAGAGCTGTATCAGGAAACGTTACATATGAATTTGAAGTACTTCAATCCATTGACACTATCAAAATAGACGCTCAAAACATGACGTTTACTGATATAAAAATAAATGGAAATATAATTACAGCTAGAAATACAAACAAGCAGTTACAATTGATTTTTCCATTCCAAAAAGGAAAACATACGTTAACTTTTAGCTATGCAACCCAACCTAAACAAGCTTTGTATTTTATAAATGCAGAAAGCAAAGATGATCTTGAAATTTGGACACAAGGCCAGGGAAGATATACCAGTAACTGGTTCCCGAGTTTTGATGATGTCAATGAAAAAGTAGTTTTTAATCTAAATATTACGTTTGACAAAAATTATACAGTAATCTCAAATGGAGTATTGAAGAATAAAATTGAAAATGGAAATACGTTCATTTGGCAATACCGCATGGAAAACCCTATGAGTTCTTACTTGTTAGCACTTGCAATTGGAAAATACGAAGAAAAAAACCTTAAATCTAAATCTCGCATCCCATTAGAATATTACATTGAGAATAATGATATCTCACGTATTGAACCTACTTATCGCTATTCAAAAGAAATCTTTGATTTTCTAGAAAAAGAAATAGGGGTGAAGTACCCTTGGGAAATATACAGGCAAGCTCCAGTACGTGACTTTTTATATGCAGGAATGGAAAACACAACTGCTACTTTATTTTCTACTAGATATGTTGTCGATTCAACAGGCTTTGAAGATAGAAAATATACAAATGTTAATGCGCACGAATTAGCACACCATTGGTTTGGAAATTTAATCACTGCCGAAAGTAGTACGCACCATTGGTTACAAGAAGGATTTGCCACCTATTATGCACTACTTGCTGAAAAAGAAATTTATGGAGAAGACTATTTTTATTCCAAATTATATGATACAGCACAACAACTAAAATTCGCATCGAGAACAGATACAATACCAGTTTTGAATGCTAAAGCAAGTTCACTAACATTTTACGAAAAAGGAGCATGGTCATTATTCGTTTTGCACAATGCGCTAGGTGATAAAGTATTTAAAAAAGTAATAAAAAATTACTTAAAAAAATACGCTTATAAAACGGTGAATACTGAAGATTTTTTTGAGGAAATAAAAAAGCTATCCAATTATGACCTAAAAGAATTCTCTAAAGTATGGCTTGAAACAACTGCTTTTAATACACAACAAGCAAATGAATTACTAAATAAAAACAAATCAATACAAACCCGTTTAGAAGTAGATAAATACAGTAAGAAGACAATTACTGAAAAAGAAGATTTTTTATCAAAAACATTACAATCGGATGTTTATTTTACTGTAAAAAAAGCCATTATAAATCAAATAAAAAATGAAAAATACGAAGCTAAAAAACAGTTGCTTACATTGGCTTTAAACACAAACAATATACAAATTCGACAAGAAGTAGCTGCAACTTTACACAAAATACCTGAAGATTTTAGAATACAATACGAGACATTACTTGATGATAAATCATACCAAACTCAAGAAATAGCGTTATTTTATTTATGGAATAACTTCCCTTCACATCGCAATGAATATCTAAATAAATCAAAAAACTGGATTGGTTTTAACGACTATAATCTAAGAACATTATGGCTTTCACTGGCATTATCAACTCCTGATTACACTACAGAACCACAAGTATTAATAAACGAATTAATAGAATATTCATCACCAAAATACGAAGCAACAACTCGCCAAAATGCTTTAGAAAATTTAATCAATTTTCGTTTGACAAATGATATCGTATTAACTAATCTAGTCAACGCGACAACGCATCATATGTGGCAATTTTCTAAATTCGGAAGAGAAAATATTAGATTACTATTAAAAAATAGCGAAATGCGTAGTTCATTTGAAAGAATTATACCTAATTTGTCCTCGAATGAACAATTTCAATTAAATCGTTTATTAAAAGAGTAAAATTAATAGCGTAGAAAGAAACTTCTCTCTCTCCGCTAAACAAAAATAAAACTTACACTATTATATGAGAGCATTGGTTATTTCAGGTGGAGGAAGCAAAGGAGCTTTTGCTGGAGGAGTTGCACAATATTTATTAGAAATAAAAAAATGTCAATATGACCTGTTTTTAGGCACATCAACAGGAAGTTTACTTATTCCGCATTTAGCACTAGGCAACATTCACAAAATTCATGGTATCTACACTAATGTTAACATGAGTAAAATATTCAATATCAGTCCATTTGTAGTAAAAGAAAAGAATGGAATTGATATTGTTACTATAAACCATTTTAATGTAATTCGTCAATTTTTTAAAGGGAAGAGAACATTTGGCGAAAGCAAAGGATTGCAAAAATACATTAAAGATCATTTATCATTATCTGAATTTAATCAATTAAAAAAACTTAAAACAGATGTCGTAGTAACTGTGACAAATTTATCTCGAAATGAAGCAGAATACAAATCAATTAAAGATTGTACGTATGATGAATTTTGCGATTGGATCTGGATATCAAGTAATTATATTCCGTTTATGAGTTTAGTGACTAAAAACAACTCCGAATATGGCGATGGTGGATTTTCTAGCTTAGTTCCAATACGTGAAGCAATACAACGTGGAGCAACCGAAATTGATGTGGTAATTCTAGAAACGGAAGTGAATATAACTAAAAATGCTATTGGAAAGAACCCCTTTTCGTTAATGATAGATTTGTTCCGAATAGCGTTAGATCAAGTTGAAAAGCATGATATAGCAATAGGAAAGCTAATTGCTAAGAATAAAAATGTAAAACTAAACTTGTTTTATACACCTACAAAACTAACTAACAACGCATTAATCTTCAATAAAGAAGAAATGAAAAAATGGTGGGAAGAAGGTTATGAATATGCACAAAACAAGTCTGAAATCATGAGTGATAATAGGTAATTACCACATTTCGCTTACTTCATCTTTAATATAAGACAGAGCTGCACTACTTGGTGATTGCTTTTCAAACAAATCATTTAAAATAACCTCACGTAACTTATCTGCGCTATCAACACGATCGCTCATACTTGCTTTACGAATCATTTGAATTGTAGCATTCTTAGCAGTAGTTACAATAGTCCAACATTGATCAGACATATATATTTGTTGTGTCAAATTATGTTCAAATTCTTGTTCGATTTGAGCGATAACAAGATTTTCATATTCATTTTTATCATTAGATGTTGGCGCAACACGTATTAACAACTTAGTTAAGCTAATACGTTCTAAATACAATGTAATACGCTCATACGCTTGTAAACGCAAAGGCAAAGCTTGTTTTTGAGCATCTTTTTGCAACAACCATCTTCTAGTGTCTTTTTTATCAGTAAGGTACGATTTGAAAAAATAATAAGCGACACTACCTGTAACAATAGAAGGTAATGTGTAAGCTATAATTTCAATAATTTTATTTGAATCCATTTTATAAATTTGAGAAAACAAAAATATACTTTTTGAATCTAATTCAACATCATTCTGCTTGTAATATTTATTTAAGAAGGTTAATTTTGCCGACTATCTAGTTTAAATCAAATACTACAAATCGTTGGAAGAATATATTATAATTTTACTTTGCTTAGTTGCTTTTGCAGCAGGATTTATTGATGCTATTGTTGGTGGCGGTGGGCTAATTCAAACTCCTATGGGGCTGATATTATTACCAAACTTACCTGTATCTACTGTTATCGGAACTTTAAAACTACCTGCCTTTAGCGGAACAGCCTTTGCTGCTTTTCAATATATGAAGAAAGTAACTATCCAATGGAAGTTATTAATCATCATGATGATTTTAGCGGTTCCATCGGCTTTTTTAGGTTCTACTATATTAACTTATGTGAGTAATGATTTCATGAAACCACTTTTACTAGTCGTTTTATCGCTATTACTGGTATATACTTATGCCAAAAAGAATTTTGGACAACAAGTAGTCAAAGATCATTCAGAAAAAACGCAAATAATGTATGCTGTTTTAATTAGTGTAACAGTTGGATTTTATGATGGTTTTATCGGTCCCGGAACTGGCAGTTTTTTTGTAGTAGCTTTTATTGCCTTAATGGGTTTTGATTTTCTACATGCTTCCGCAAATGCCAAAATGGTAAATTTAGCGACAAACTTCGGTTCCATTTGTTTATTCATTATAAAAGGAAAAATTATCTGGTCGATCGCTTTACCAATGGCAGCAAGTAACGCTTTAGGAGGTTGGTTGGGTGCTAAATTGGCTATCAATAAAGGGAACGGATTTATTAGAATTTTCTTTTTGATAGTAGTAATCGGAACACTGATTCGTTTTGCTTATGATGTTTTTTATAAATAGAGGTTCTGAGAGGCAGAGCCACTAAGGCTCTAAGTTCAGTGTCACTTTAGTTTCTGAGTATTTATTTATAACATCAAATAAGTTTTTTCGACATTTTTGGTTAGAACTATTCTCTTCTTTATTTTATATCTCTCACAAACATAAGGATATTTTTAAACCAAATATCTTTATTTCAAATACTTAAAAGAAACCAATTGTTTGCTTTAGCCCCGATAGAGGCGATATCCTCGTAGTGAAACGGAGAGATAAAGCCGAAAGCGGGAACCATGTTTTTTTAAAGCCTTTTGTTGTGCTTCAAAAAACTTAGCAAATCAGTACAAAAGCACCTTAGGAACTTACTTTTTAAATTCTTATTTTTGCATCAATTATGGAGAAAAATTTCATGCAAAAATACATTGACCAGCTCAATGAAGCACAAAGAGAGCCTGTTTTGAAGAAAGACGGGCCAATGATTATTATTGCTGGGGCAGGTTCAGGAAAAACTCGTGTTTTAACAATTAGAATTGCTTATTTGATGGCTCAAGGTATTGATGCATTCAATATTTTGTCGCTAACTTTTACCAATAAAGCGGCTCGTGAGATGAAACACAGGATATCTGATATCGTGGGGTCTTCTGAGGCAAAAAACCTTTGGATGGGTACATTTCACTCCGTTTTCGCCCGAATATTGCGCTCAGAAGCAGATTATTTAGGATACCCTTCTAATTTCACAATATATGATTCACAGGATTCAGCTAGATTAATTTCTTCGATTATTAAAGAAATGCAATTAGATAGAGACGTCTATAAACCAAAACAGGTTTTAGGTCGGATTTCTAATTATAAAAATAGTTTAATTACTGTAAAAGCATATTTTAATGATCCTGAATTACAAGAAGCAGATGCTATGGCCAAAAGGCCTAGAATGGGAGAAATCTACCAACAATATGTAGATCGCTGTTTTAAGGCTGGAGCAATGGATTTTGATGATTTACTACTAAAAACCAATGAATTACTAACTCGTTTTCCAGAGGTTTTAGCTAAATATCAAGATCGTTTTAGATATATCATGGTTGATGAGTACCAAGATACCAACCACTCTCAATATTTGATTGTTCAAGCTTTAGCAGATAGATTTCAAAATATTTGTGTTGTAGGAGACGATGCGCAAAGTATTTATGCTTTCCGTGGAGCGAATATTAATAATATCTTGAATTTCCAGAAAGATTATGAAGGCGTAATAATGTTTCGTTTGGAGCAAAATTATCGTTCGACTCGTAATATAGTTGAAGCTGCAAATACTGTAATGGAACACAATAAGACCAAACTAGATAAAATTGTTTGGACTGCTAATGATTTTGGTGCTAAAATAAAAGTACATAGAAGCTTAACAGATGCTGAAGAAGGTCGTTTTGTAGCTGGTACCATTTTTGAACAAAAAATGCAAAATCAACTTAGTAACGGTTCTTTTGCAATTTTATACCGTACCAATGCACAATCTCGTGCAATGGAAGACGCACTTAGAAAAAGAGATATTCCATATAGAATTTATGGAGGATTGTCTTTCTATCAAAGAAAAGAGATTAAAGACGTTTTGTGTTACCTAAGATTGGTTATCAATCCTAAAGATGAAGAAGCACTTATACGTGTAATTAATTACCCTGCACGTGGAATTGGCGATACAACAGTTGAAAAACTAACAATTGCAGCCAATCACTATAAGCGTTCGATTTGGGAGGTGATGCAAAACATCGACAAAATTGACTTGAAATTAAATGCAGGTACCAAAAATAAGCTGAATGATTTTGTAACAATGATTCATAGCTTTCAGGTAATCAATGAAAATCAAGATGCTTTTTATATAACTGATCACGTTGCTAAAAAAACTGGATTAGTACAAGAACTTAAAAAAGATGCTACTCCAGAAGGAATGGCAAAAGTTCAAAATATAGAAGAGTTACTTAACGGTATAAAAGATTTTACCGAAGGGCAACAAGAAATTGACGGAGCAAGGGGAGCACTGTCTGAATTTATGGAAGATGTAGCATTGGCTACCGACTTAGATAAAGACACTAGCGATGAAGATAGAGTTGCCTTAATGACGATTCACTTGGCTAAGGGATTAGAATTCCCACACGTTTTTGTTGTCGGAATGGAAGAGGACTTGTTTCCTAGTGCAATGAGTATGAGTACTAGAAGTGAACTTGAGGAAGAACGCCGTTTGTTTTACGTAGCACTAACTCGTGCTGAACATCAAGCTTACTTAACATACGCTCAATCTCGTTACCGTTGGGGGAAATTAACGGATAGTGAACCTTCCCGTTTCATAGAAGAAATCGATGCCCAATATTTAGAATATTTAACACCCGCTGAAAGTAATTACCGCTACAAACCTATGATTGATAGTGATATTTTTGGTGATGTTGACAAATCTAAGTTGAGATTAGCAAAGCCAATTGGGTCAACACCACCACCTAAAGCAACTAATAATAACGACCCAAAATCGGAATTAAATGTTCGTAAACTGAAACCCGTTTCTAGTAATCCGAATAATGCAAGTGCTCCAAACTTATTTGACAATAATTTAACCATTGGAAACACGGTTATGCATGAACGCTTTGGTAGAGGTGAAGTTATTAACTTAGAAGGAGTAGGAGCAGATAAAAAAGCAGAAATAAAGTTTGAAGTTGGCGGAATTAAAAAATTATTATTGCGATTTGCTAAACTAGATATTATTGGATAATCCAAAGAAAGATAATTGATCATTACTAAAAATCAAAAATCCTCTCCTTGAATTGTTTGTATAAATATCTTAATTAAATAAAAATTAGTAACTTTAAGATGCTTAGTATGAAAACTTACTAAACCTTAAATCTGAAACAAAATAAAATATGGCAGAATTTATAAAAATATATCCAGACAAACCAAGTGAAGCTGCAATTGCGAAAGTGGTTAAAGTTTTAAAAAACGGAGGATTAGTTATTTATCCAACAGATACTGTTTACGGTTTAGGTTGTGACATTACAAATTCACGTGCACTGGAACGTATTGCAAAAATTAAAGGTGTTAAACTTGAAAAAGCAAATTTCTCATTTATATGCCACGATCTAAGTAATATTTCAGATTATGTGCGTCAAATTGATACAGCTACATTTAAACTACTAAAAAGAGCATTACCTGGTCCGTATACATTTATCTTACCTGGTAACAACAATTTACCAAAAGAGTTTAAAAAGAAAACAACTGTCGGAATTCGTGTTCCAGACAATTCAATAGCATTAGAGATTGTACATCAGTTAGGAAATCCTATTGTTTCAACATCTATACGTGATGAAGATGATGTAATAGAGTATACTACCGATCCAGAACTAATTTTTGAAAAATGGCAAAATTTAGTAGACATGGTAATCGATGGAGGTTATGGTGATAATGTTGCATCAACTATTATCGATTTATCAGAAAACGAACCAGTTGTAGTAAGAGAAGGAAAAGGAAGTCTAGACATTCTCTAAAAAAAATAGCACTTCGGCAAGGTATTTGGAGTTAATTCGTTAAATTAGATTCATTAAATTAAATTGTCAATATATAAGTAATTACAATAATGTACTCTTAATTACTATTTAATTGGTTATTAAAAAAGATTAAGGATACATAAAGCAGGTCATTCGACCTGCTTTTTCTGTTTTATGAGAAACAATTTTTAATGGATCAATTAAAAAACTTATAAAGTAGCAAGATTTTTTTGTTTTTTTTTTTTCACCACAATCTTGTCCTTCTAAGAAACGAAGCAATCACCGAAAGAAACTAACATAAAGTATTTCTAGATTGTTGAGCATAAAAAAAGCCAGTGAAAATATTTCACTGGCTTTTTAATTTGAATCCTAATTTATTAAGATTCAATATGAAATAATCAGATTATTTACCTGATTGTTTTTTCATTTCTTTTTCAACCATATCGTAGAATTGGTCAATTTTTGGCATAACAACAATACGAGTTCTTCTGTTACGTGCTTTGTTTTCAGCTGAATCATTTTCAACTAAAGGTACGTAAGAACTTCTACCAGCTGCAATTAATTTCGCTGGATTAACTCCTAAATCATTTGTTAATACACGAACGATAGCAGTAGAACGTTTAACACTTAAATCCCAGTTGTCTAATATTATACCGTTGCTTTTGTAAGGAACATTATCTGTATGACCTTCAACCATACATTCAAAATCTGGTTTGTCGTTAACTACTTTTGCAACTTTAGCCAAAACAGTTTTAGCTTTATCAGTTACATCATAGCTACCACTTTTAAACAATAATTTATCAGCGATAGAGATAAATACAACTCCTTTTTCTACATTAATTTCGATGTCTGGATCGTTGATTCCAACAGCACCTTTTAAGCTAGTAACTAAAGCAAGTGTAACACTGTCTTTCTTAGTTAAGGCATCTTGAAGTCTAGATATTTTTAAATCTTTTTCTTTTAAACTCTCTAAAGATTTTTCTAAGTTTTCAGCTCCTTTTGAAGTAAGCATTGTTAAATCTTTAGAACTACTTATTAAAGTCTGATTGTGTTCTTTTAAAGAAGCAACTGTAGCCGATAAACCAGCTTTTTCTTCTAAGCAAGAATTTAATTTTACAGTACAAGAATTTAGTAAATCTTGAGTTTCTTTGTTTTTAGATTCTAATTCAGCATATTTCTTTTTAGAAACACATGAAGATAGTACCATTAGTGCAGTTAAAGCGATGAATATTTTTCTCATAAAAAAAAAATTTAGTTAGACGTAAGTCAACAAAGTTAAGGGTTATTAATTTGATTATTGTTAAAGATATCTTTAAATACGCTGATTTTCTTCACATAGTACAAGAAAACGATACTTTTAACTTTAAAGTATTCTTGTGTTTGTAAATTGTTTCTTTTTTTATAATACATCGAAAAAAGACTATAAAAAGAAAAATGAGCTTTGATAATTGCCCAAGTATGTTTTAATTTTCCTTGTGTTAAAAATTGCATTCCTGCGATACCATCAAGTACTAATCTAGCAAAAAGAATGCCATAAAAACCTTCCTTAGGCAAATTCTTAGTAAGCATTAACATTGAGTTCCTAAAGTTTAAAAAGGTCTTCCTAGGGTTACCTTGTTGTAATGTTGCTCCACCTACATGATACACAACAGCTTGTGAATTATATTTTATAATATGTCCTAGATTAATAGCGCGCCAGCATAAATCAATTTCTTCCTGATGCGCAAAAAAACCTTCATCAAAACCTTTTAAATCTTTATAAACAGCGCTTCTGATAAAAAAACAAGCTCCTGAGGCCCAAAACAATTCAGAATTGTCATTATACTGTCCGTTATCCTTTTCGATAGTATCAAAAATACGTCCTCTACAAAACGGATATCCATATTTATCAATAAATCCTCCTGCCGCCCCTGCATATTCAAAAGAAGATTTATCTTTAAAGTCAAGTATTTTTGGCTGAATGATAGCCGTCTTTGGTTCATTTACAAAAGTATCCAAAATAGGTTGTAACCAATTCTCCGTAACTTCAATATCTGAATTTACCAATGCATATATATCGGCATCTATATGTTTTAATGCTTCATTATATCCTTGAGCATATCCATAATTACCAGCATTTACTACAATTTTTACCGTAGGAAAATACTCTTTTACATAATCTACAGAACTATCTGTCGACGCATTATCAGCAACGTATATTGTAGCTTCTGGTGAAAACTGCACAACCGAAGGCAAAAATTGTTCTAATAATTTTACTCCATTCCAATTTAGAATGACAACTGCTATTTTATCCAAGTCGTTTGTGTTTTATTTATTAAGAGAATTGTAATTGGGTAATTCTCTGAGAAATTCATATTTTTCATTTTCAAAATCCATTTGACAAAAATAATGATGTAAACCATTCGTTACTGTCAAAAATTGTGCGTTCATAGTCATATTATAACGCGCAATCTGATCAAAAGTAGCTTGCGAAATTTTTACTTCAGGAGCTTTACATTCTACTAATATATAAATAGTACCATCAGGGTTGTAAACCACAATATCATACCGCTTTCGCAAACCATTGACTTTTAAAACCTTCTCTACATTTATAAGTGATTTAGGGTATTTTTTCTCAACCATTAAAAACTGAACCACATGTTGGCGAACCCATTCCTCAGGAGTAAGAATGATAAATTTTTTCCTGATTTCATCAAAAATAGACACTTTATTTTCGCTATTTTTGAACCGAAATATATAAGAGGGAAAATTTAGTTTTTGCATGAGGCAAAAATATAAAATAGTTTTAGGTTTTAAGTTTAAAGTTTCATCTAATTGAAACGATAATCCAAAACGTAAAACTTGAATTAAAAATTATGGATGAAGTTATAAAAATTGTTAATGACATAAAAGCGGGTAACATCAAACCCATCTACTTCCTAATGGGAGAAGAGCCTTATTACATTGACAAATTAGCCGAATATATAGAAAAGAATATCCTATCGGAAGAGGAAAAAGGGTTTAATCAAACCGTTTTGTATGGTCGTGATGTATCTGTAGATGATGTAGTTTCGGCCGCAAAACGCTACCCTATGATGGCCGACCGTCAGGTTATTATTGTAAAAGAAGCGCAAGATTTATCAAGAACAATTGATAAGCTTGAAGCCTACGCAACAAACCCAATGGACACTACCGTTTTAGTGTTTTGCTACAAATATAAAACACTTGATAAACGAAAAAAAGTAACAAAATTACTGGGACAAAAAGGACTCGTTTACGAAAGTAAAAAACTATACGAAAATCAGGTTGGAGATTGGATTAAAAGAGTTTTATCTGGTAAAGGATACGCTATAGAACCAAAAGCAAACGCCATGCTAGTTGAATTTTTAGGTACAGATTTAAGTAAAATTAATAATGAGCTTGAAAAACTTCAGATAATTCTACCAAAAGGAACAACCATTTCACCTACACATATTGAAGAGAATATTGGCTTTAGTAAAGATTATAATGTGTTTGAACTACGTAAAGCTATTGGAGAACGCAATCAGGTGAAAGCTTACAAAATTGCCGAAAATTTTGCTCATAATCCTAAAGATTATCCAATAGTTATGACTACTGGTTTAATCTTTGGATTCTTTATACAATTATTAAAATATCACGGACTGAAGGATAAAAATCCAAAAAATGTTGCAACAGCAATAGGCGTTAACCCTTATTTTTTAAAAGAATATGATGTAGCAATCAAAAATTTCCCAATGAAGAAAGTAAGTCAGGTAGTTTCAGCATTACGCGACATAGATTTAAAAAGTAAAGGAGTGGGAGCCAATGCGTTACCACAATCTGATTTATTAAAAGAAATGCTCTACAAAATATTTAATTAAGCCACTTTAATTACCGATATTTGTAAGCTATATAATGTAAAAAATACCACTATTATGGGAATGAACAAAAACACAGTCTTAGGATGGGCAACTTTTATAATGTTAATAATGGGGTTTCTCCTAATTGGACTGGGAATTTTTAGATACAGTGATGTTTCTGGTTGGGGATTTGGCGCAGTAGGAGTTGGTTTTTTAGCCAACGCATGGGTATTTAATGCCTTAAAAGGAAGAGTTTAAACAAGAAAATAATAAAATTTAAATAAATTAATAATGTCAGACGATAAGAAAGTAATTTTCTCCATGTCAAAACTGAGTAAAACTTACTCAAGTAGCGACAAACAAGTACTAAAAAATATCTATTTGAGCTTTTTTTACGGAGCTAAAATTGGTATCTTAGGTTTAAATGGTTCAGGAAAATCTTCACTTTTGAAGATTATTGCTGGTGTTGATAAAAATTATCAAGGTGATGTAGTTTTTGCTCCAGGTTACACAGTAGGATACCTAGAACAAGAACCACAATTAGATGATGATAAAACAGTTATTGAAATTGTTCGTGAAGGTGTTGCCGAAACAATGGCAGTTCTAGAAGAATACAATAAAATCAATGATTTATTTGGTCTTCCTGAAAACTACGAAGATGCCGATAAAATGGACAAATTGATGGATCGTCAAGCAGCTTTGCAAGATAAAATTGACGCATTGGGAGCTTGGGAAATCGATACCAAATTAGAAATTGCAATGGATGCTTTGCGTACTCCAGACGGAGATACACCAATCAAAAATCTTTCAGGAGGAGAGCGTCGTCGTGTAGCATTATGCCGTTTGTTATTACAACAACCAGATGTATTGTTATTAGATGAGCCTACCAACCACTTAGATGCTGAATCGGTTCTTTGGTTAGAGCAACATTTAGCACAATATGCAGGAACTGTAATTGCTGTAACGCACGATAGATATTTCCTTGATAATGTTGCAGGTTGGATTTTAGAGCTAGATAGAGGAGAAGGTATTCCTTGGAAAGGAAATTATTCTTCTTGGCTAGATCAAAAATCAAGCAGAATGGCCCTTGAAGAAAAAGTAGCTTCTAAGCGTCGTAAAAACTTAGAGCGTGAGTTGGACTGGGTTCGTCAAGGAGCCAAAGGACGTCAGACAAAGCAAAAAGCTCGTTTACAGAATTACGATAAATTATTGAACGAAGATCAAAAACAACTAGATGAAAATCTAGAAATCTATATCCCGAACGGTCCACGTTTAGGAACAAATGTTATTGAGGCTAAAAATGTTGCCAAAGCTTTTGGAGACAAATTACTATATGATAATTTAAATTTCACTTTACCACAAGCTGGAATTGTTGGGGTTATTGGGCCAAACGGTGCTGGTAAATCTACAATCTTCAGAATGATTATGGGTGAAGAAAAACCGGATAGCGGTGAATTTACTATAGGTGAAACTGTAAAAATTGCTTATGTAGATCAAGCGCATTCTAATATTGATCCTAACAAATCAATTTGGGAAAATTTCTGTGATGGACAAGAATTAATTATGATGGGAGGTCGTCAGGTAAATTCTCGTGCTTACTTAAGTCGTTTTAACTTTGGAGGGAGTGATCAAAACAAAAAAGTTTCAACATTATCTGGTGGTGAGCGTAACCGTTTGCACTTAGCAATGACACTAAAAGAAGAAGGAAACGTACTTTTACTAGATGAGCCTACGAATGACTTGGACGTAAATACACTTCGAGCACTAGAAGAAGGTTTAGAAAATTTTGCTGGTTGTGCTGTAGTTATTTCTCACGACAGATGGTTCTTAGATAGAATTTGTACGCATATTCTAGCTTTCGAAGGAAACTCAGAAGTATATTATTTTGAAGGTGGTTTCTCTGAATACGAAGAAAACAAGAAGAAACGTTTAGGTGGAGATTTAACTCCAAAACGTTTGAAATACAGAAAATTAATAAGAAGCTAGTATTCTTATTAATTCTTAAAAAGCCTCAAATAATTAAATTTGAGGCTTTTTTTTATATCATATAATAAAATAATTATTTTTTTTTAAGTAGCTTCAATAAATATTGGAACGTACTGTTTGTTGTAGCTTTTTATTTTTATTCTCTCTTTAAACAAGGAAGCGGTTTATAAAAATTTAGCTTTTAACTCCAAAGTTGGAATCATACAACTTTCTTTTTTTCCATACCACTTGTATCTATTCTTAGCTATATAATCATACAAAGGATCTCTTAAGAATTTCGGTATGATTTTAAAAATAGAAAACCAACTCCATAAAATTCCCATGTTTTCAGCAATGGCAATTGCCGCTCCCGACTTGTAATAATAAGCAACACCAGGTTCGTAAAATATAATACTATCAATTTTAGTACTATCAATTCCTATATACTTACAAATTTGTTGTCCAATTTCAGATTGTAAAGCAGCAAAACGAAAAACATCTTTTTTATCATGCTTTATTATAAACTGTACAGCTGAATTGCATAAATTACAAACACCATCAAAAAGAATTATTTTTTTATTTTTTGGTAAATCAAGCATTGTATAATGTATTTCAGAATTAAGATTTATTTTTTAAACTTTTTTACTTAATATAATCCAAAGCAAATGATTATTTTACTTCAATAAAACTTAAATTAAAGCCATTTGAGCAAAATCACAACAGCTATAGCTTTTATTTATCATAAAAACAAAATCAATAAGTTTTCAGCTTAAAATCAGCTTCCATAAACAACTCTAAATGGATTATTTAAAATTAGCTATGCAAATTGTTGTTATTGCAAAAATACCTCCTTAAATATCTTTATTTAAACTTTTGATAATTTTAACCTATTTTTTAGCGGCCTCAACGAATTCTAACTCTTCCAAACTTACTTTTGAAGTGAAAATTCCATAATTTACTGTAGCCTTATTTTTTTCAATAGAATCAATGCTTCCCACAGATCTTCCATCTATCATTCGAACTCGATCACCAACTTTTAAAGTTACTTTAGGTTTTTCGACAACAGCTTTTAATTTTTTTTCTTTTTTCTCTTTTCGAATTTCCTCAACTTGAACCGTTACTTCTGCAATGACTTCTTTTTTCTTTTCAGTTATTGCTTTAACTTCTTTTGGAGTCGCTTTTTTACGTTTTGAATTTTCAATTTCTATAATTTTCAAAAACTCTCCAATCAATTCTTTTTTATTTTTATTATTGAAATACTTCTCCGAAATATCTTCAATTTTTTGCCCGATGTAAATTGTCTTTTGATTGCTATCATATAATTCTTGGTAGCTTTCTAGTTTTTGTTTTATCTTGACATTTATATTTTCCATCTTATTACTTTCGGCACGAGCTCTAGTTTCTTCTTCTTTTAAGTTCAAAGAAGTTTTTTCTAATTTCGAACGTTCTTTTTGTAATGTAGCAATCGTCTTGTCAAAACGGACTTTTCCAATTTCAATTTTCTTTTTGGCACGATTAATTAAACCAAACGGAATTCCGTTTTTTAATGCTACCTCAAATGTAAACGAACTACCCGCTTGACCAAGTACCAACTTATACATCGGCTCCAATGATTTTTCATCAAAAAGCATATTCGCATTAGTAGCATGTGGCAATTCATTTGCCAAAATCTTAAGATTAGAATAATGTGTAGTTATAATTCCGAAAGCCTCTCGATGGTAAAATTCCTCCAAGAAAATTTCAGCCAAAGCACCTCCTAATTCAGGATCTGAACCAGTTCCAAATTCATCAATCAAAAACATCGTTTTACGATTGCATTTTTTAAGGAAATAATTCATGTTTTTTAACCTGTAGCTATAAGTACTTAAATGATTCTCTATAGATTGGTTGTCTCCAATATCTGTTAAAATTCTATCAAACAAGAAAGTTTCACTGCGTTCGTGCACAGGAATCAACATTCCGGATTGCAACATTAATTGCAATAATCCCACCGTTTTTAGAGAAATTGTTTTACCTCCAGCATTAGGACCAGAAATAACAATAATTCTATTATCTTGTTTTAATTCAATCGTTTGAGGATAAGTAACCTCTTTCTTTTGCTTATTATTTAAATATAAAATTGGATGAAAAGCATCTCTAAAGTACAAACGACGCTCTTCTGTAATTGTTGGTAAAATACCATTTATCTTATTTGCATACTTTGCTTTTGCAGCAATAACATCAATATCACTCAAAAAAGCCTGATATTCAATTAACAAAGATAAATACGGACGAATTGCATTTGACAATTGTTTTAAAATACGAGTAACTTCTTCTTTTTCTTCATATTCTAAATTACTCAATTCTCTAGAATATTGTAAAGTTGTCTCAGGCTCAATATAAGCAATACTTCCCGTTTTTGAACTTCCTAAAATAGAACCTTTTACCTTACGGCGGTACATTGCAAGAACAGCCAAAACACGACGGTTTTGTACAAAGCTTTCTTTAATATCATCCAAATAACCCAAGCTGTTGTACTGAGTTAAAGCAACACCAAAACTTTGGTTTACTTTTCCTCGAACCATATTCATATCTCTACGAATGTTGGCAAGTTCAGGTGAAGCATTGTCTTTTATCTCTCCATATTTATCTACAACAACATCAATTTGCGAAATGATATCTTTAGTCAATTCAACTTGCGAAGCTCTAACATTTAGATTAGGATAATAATCGTCAAATTTTCTTAAAAAATTTAATAAAAAATTGACCGTAGAAGATAAAGTAGCTATTTTTCTAAAACTTCCTACTTCAAGAAAACTATCTTCTATTGCTAAAAATTTTATTTCATAACTAATTGCATCAAAGCCATGATTTGGAATTGCATTATTATTTTGGAAAGACGAAACATACTCGGATGTCTGCATAAGCGCTTGCATCAAAGTTTCTTTGTCTCTGAATGGTGTTATTTCTAAGGCTTTTTGTTTTCCTATATCTGTATTACAAATATCCGAAATAGTTTCGAGTACTGTAGGAAATTGTAAATCTTGTAATGTTTTATCAGTAATAGATATCATATTATAACGTAAGTTGTAAATTTTCAAAGTTACAAAGTTTTAAAACTAAATAGCAGTATTAATTGGTACTTTGCATAAAACTTTACGTAATTTGTAGTAAAAAATTATTGAAATGAAAATCAACCTTAATCAAGATTGGCAAACCATATTATCAGATGAAATAACAAAACCATACTTCAATGATTTAATGGCTAATGTAGAAGAAGAATATGAAAACAATATTTGCTTTCCTCCAATTGATTTAATTTTTTCAGCTCTTAATCATTGCTCATTTCAAGATACAAAAGTGGTTATTATCGGACAGGATCCTTATCACGGAACTGGTGAGGCAAATGGTTTAAGTTTTTCAGTAAATGACAATATAAAAATTCCTCCTTCGCTTCGAAATATTTACAGAGAATTAAATACAGATTTTGATTCCGTATTTATGCCAACTTCTGGTAATTTAGAATCTTGGGCAAAACAAGGCGTATTACTTTTAAATGCTTCATTAACTGTTCGGAAAGACACACCAAATAGTCATAAACATTTGAAGTGGAATTTATTTACTGATGCAGTAATTCAGGCAATATCTGATAAAAAAGAAAATGTTGTTTTCTTATTATGGGGAGCATTCGCGCAAAAAAAGGGAAGCAAAATAGATACTGCAAAACATTTAGTTCTTGAATCTGGCCATCCATCTCCCATGAGTGCAAACCAAGGAAAATGGTTTGGAAACAAGCATTTTACTAAAACAAATACTTTTCTGATATCAAAAAAAATTCCTCAAATAAAATGGCTCTAATCAGCCTGCTTTTTTTCTATAGATTCTAAAACAGCTTTTCCAGGATAATTAATCACTTTAAGTACAACTTCTTGATTTTTAGTTGTTTTACCTTCAATAATATATAATTTTCCTTTTTTGTATTCTACATTACTTTTGTCAAAATCAACATCGCCAAATTGCAATGTATTTTTAATATCAGAAGTATCGATCCATTTTTCTGCTAGAACTTTAGAAGCTTCATCTGAATAATGAAATGGTTTATTTCTTAGATCATTTAAAACTCTTGAATTTGGAAAATAATTACAACGGGTATCTTTACCACTAAATACAAGGCCTACGAAGAAACAACCAATAACTAAACCAACTAAATAATAAGCAAAACGATGTGTAAATTTCATGAATTCTATTTTTGGCAAAGGTACGCTAAAGTAGCCTTAGAAAACAAGTAAATTGATATCATTATCAGGCAAATCAAACCATTCACCAATAGCTTTATTAGTTAAAATTCCATGATAAACATAAACTCCATTCTTTAATCCTTTATTACATCTAATAGCGCTTTCGATTCCACCATCTTCAGCAATTTGCAATAAATAAGGCGTAATAATGTTACTTATTGAAAGTGAGGCAGTTTTAGAATAACGTGATGGAATATTAGGAACACAATAATGTAAAACATTACTTTTTATAAAGGTTGGTTTTTCATGAGTTGTCACTTCTGAAGTTTCAAAGCAACCTCCTGTATCAATACTTACATCTACAATTACAGCACCTTTTTTCATATGCTCAACCATAGTTTCTGTCACAACAATTGGACAACGTTCTTTTCCACGCATGGCCCCAATTGCAACATCGCAACGTCTTAATGCTTTTAGTAAAGCTTTTGGCTGTATGGTTGAAGTGAAAACACGCTGATTTAGATTATTTTGTAAACGGCGTAATTTAGTAATTGAATTATCAAAAACCTTAACTGTAGCTCCAAGTCCAATTGCTGTTTTTGCAGCAAATTCACCTACTGTTCCTGCTCCTAAGATCACTACGTCAGTAGGAGGGACGCCAGTAATATTACCAAACAACAACCCTTTTCCAATTTCATCTGTAATCATCAATTCGGCAGCAATTAATATAGACGCCGTTCCAGCAATTTCACTTAATGATTTCACAGCAGGATAGGAGCCATCTTCATCTTTTATATATTCGAATGCTAATGCAGTAATTTTTTTATGTGCTAAAGCTTCAAAATAAGCCTTTTTCTTTGTCTTTAATTGAATCGCAGAAATCAAGATTGTTTCTGGATTCATCAATTTAATCTCATTAATTGTTGGAGGCTCTACCTTTAACAACATTGGACAACCAAAAACACGTTTAGTATCCTTTGTCACTTCTGCACCTGCATCACTATATTCTTTGTCTGTATAACTTGAACTTTCGCCAGCACCAGATTCTATCATAACTCTATGACCCTGATAAGTAAGCGAATTTACAGCATCTGGTGTTAAACAAATACGACGTTCCTGATAACTTGTTTCCTTAGGAATCCCTATAAAAAGTTCTCTCTTATATCTGCCAATCTCAAGTTTTTCTTCTTGAGGTATCAAATCTTGTTTCGTAAATGGAGTTATCGTTATTGACATTGTTTATGCAAAATTTAGAGTACAAATTACGTAAAAAGTTTTTAATAAAACAGTATTCTTAAGGCTAATACACTATACTTCAAGAAGTATAAATTTAGCTATTAAACCAATCGCAATAAACGTTTACCATCTGGTAATAATTCGATAGTAACAACCGAATGTTCGGCTGGAATTAAATTAGGAATCTTCTCTGACCATTCTATAAAACACCAGTTACCAGAATATAAATAATCATCTACTCCCATATCTAAAGCTTCAGTTTCGTGATTTAATCTATAAAAATCAAAATGATAAACTATCTGATTATTACTAGCTTGATATTCATTAACTAAAGAAAAGGTTGGACTACTTGTAGCATCTTCAATTCCTAGGTTTTTACATAACTGCTTGATTAATGTTGTTTTTCCAGCTCCCATTTCTCCATTAAAAAGAATAATTTTATTTGGATTTTGAGCTAGAATTTGCGTTGCAACTTCCTGAATTTGATCTAACGAAAAAGTAACTTCCATCTTATTATCTATATATTATTTTAATCAATACTAACTAAATGCCGTTATTAAAACCCTAATTATTTAGGATTAAATATCAAGAATGGAATGATCATTTCCTCTAAAGAAATCCCTCCATGCTGATACGTATTTTTATAATAACTTACATAATGATTGTAATTATTTACATAAGCTAAAAACAAATCATTTTTTGCAAAAATAAACGAACTGCTCATATTTATAGCAGGTAATCCTATTTTTTTAGGTTCTTTTACAACATATACGTCTTTTTGCTCATACGTTAAACTACGTCCTGTTTTATAACGTAAATTCAAACTTGTATTTTTATCACCAACAACTTTAGATGGATTTTTCACATTGATTGTTCCATGATCCGTAGTAAGGATTAATTTAAAACCTAAATGCTGTGCTTGTTGTATAATTTCTAATAAAGGCGAATTTTTAAACCAACTTAATGTCAGTGATCGATACGCTTTATCATCAGAAGCCAATTCTTTTACAACATCTAATTCTGTTTTGGCATGTGACAACATATCCACAAAATTATAAACTACCGTAACAAGATCATTATTTTTAAGTGCCTTAAAGTTTTCAGCTAATTTTTTTCCACTAGCTAAATTCGTTATTTTAAAATAATCTTCTTTAATATTTAATCCCAAGCGTTTAAGTTGTGCGCTTAAAAACTCTGCTTCATATAAATTTTTCCCACCATCCTCAACATCATTTTTCCAATACTCAGGAAATTGCTTTTCCATATCTATAGGCAATAAACCTGAAAATATTGCATTTCTGGCATATTGTGTCGCCGTTGGGAGAATTGAAAAATAAGGAACTTCTTTTTCTAACTTGTAATAGTTTCCAACAACTTTTTCAAATGACTTCCATTGGTCGTAGCGTAAATTATCTATCACAACGAACAAAATCGGTTTGTCTTTCTTTTTAATTTCTGGAACTACCAACTCTTTAAATAAATTATGTGACTGAATTGGCTTATCTGCTTTTGGAGCAAACCAATCTTCATAATTTCGCTCTATATATTTACCAAATTGTGAATTAGCTTCTACTTTTTGAGATTCTAAAATTTGAATCATTCCTTGATCATTAATATTCTCAAGTTCTAACTCCCAAAATATTAATTTTTTATACAATTCAATCCAATCTTCATAAGAATTAACCATTGCCATTTCCATAGCAATTTTTCTAAATTCTTTTTGATAATCTAATGTTGTCTTTTCAGAAATTAATCTTGAATGATCTAGATTTTTCTTTAAGCTTAGTAAAATCTGATTTGGATTTACTGGTTTTATTAGGTAATCTGCTATTTTAGAACCAATAGCTTCTTCCATAATATATTCTTCTTCACTTTTAGTAATCATAATCATCGGAATGGTTGATTTTTTTTCTTTCATTTCTGAAAGCGTCTCTAATCCGCTCATTCCTGGCATATTTTCATCTAGGAAAACAATATCAAAATTGTCTTCTTCAAAAATTGTAATAGCATCGAGACCATTATTACAAGTCGTCACTGCATAATTTTTTTTCTCTAGAAATAATATGTGTGGCTTTAGCAAGTCGATTTCATCATCAACCCAAAGTATTTTTATCTTATCCATAATTATATAGCTTGTAATAATTGTTAAATCTAAGTGGCAATTTACTTCTTTTTAAAACGGCTATTTATTAATATTATGATAATTTTAGTGTAAAAAAAACAAAACCACTGAATATAAAAATATTCAGTGGTTTTAATATAAAAATTAATAAGTAACCTTAATTATGAAACGTTACTGCCATCCGCCTCCAAGGGCTCTGTAAAGTTGAATAATAGCATTGTATTGTGAGAATTTATTATCTATTAAAGTTAATTCTACATTCAACGCATTATCTTTTGCAGTAAGAACCTCTAAATAATTCACTAAACCATATTTCAATAATTCATCTGAATAATCTGTAGCTACTTTTAAAGCATTTACTTGTTTCTGACGAATTTCGATTTTTTTAGTTTCGTTATTATATTGTGCCAAGGCATCAGAAACTTCTTTTCCTGCAGTAAGTAATGATTGCTCAAATTGAATATATGCCTTTTCTTGATTAGCTTTAGCTATTTCAAAATTTGTTTTATTCAAACGTTGATTAAAGATAGGCTGTGTTAATCCAGTAACAACATTAGCAAAAAATGAATTTGCACTGAACCATTCTTTAAGATCTATACTTTGTAATCCACCTGTAGCTGTAATTTTAAATGTTGGATAAAAATTACTTCTTGCTACATTAGTTCTTTCAAAATTAGAAATCAAATTATACTCAGCTGCAATTACATCAGGTCTATTTCTTAATAAAGTAGCAGGTACACCAAGGGTAATCTCTGGTTGCATTTTTTGAGCTTCAAAACTGCTTCTTTCGACTTTAGTAGATGCTTCCCCTAGAAGAATACTCATTTTATTTTCAAAAAGAATCGTTTTTACTTTTAAATCAGCAATGATAATTTCTGTAGCATATTTTTGAGCCTCAGTTTGCTTAACTCCAACTTCAGTAACATTACCTGCATCTTTTAAAGCTATAATTGTTTCAACACTTTCGATTCTATTAATCAAAGTCTCTTCAGACAATTTAATTTGCTCATCTATAGAGATTAACTGATAGTATGTAGATGCAATATCCGCAATTAACTGTGTTTTAACAGCTTGATTTGCAGCAGTAGTTTGTAAATACGCAGCGCTTGTTGCACGTTTATTACTTCTGATTTTCCCCCAAATATCAGCTTCCCAACCTAAGGTTCCAGCTATTTGATATTGATCAGTACTACGATTTTGAAGTATAGCTCCAAACTGACTATTTTGTGATAACTGCTGATGTGTCCAATCTGCACCAACTGAAACAGTAGGGATGTACCCTGCTTTTCCTTGTTTCATAGATGCTTCAGCAGCAGCAATATTTTGCATTGCTATTCGAATATCGAGATTCTTTTCTAACCCTTTTCTAATATAACCTTGCAAAATAGGATCCGTAAAAACCTTATCCCAAGATAAGTTTGCCATTGAAGTACTGTCTTTAGAAACCACTTCGGTTCTATATAAGTTCTCCGTTTTTATATCCTTTGGTCTTTCGTATTCTTTTGCAACGAAGCAGGATTGCATAACAGTTGCCGTGAAGGCAACTGTTACTATTTTATATATATTATTTTTCATTTTCTTCGTCTAAAAGTGTAACATCTGATTGTTCCTCAGTGAATGGTTTTCCAGAGATTCTTTCTTGTAAGCTTTGGAAAATAATAAACAAAATTGGAATTACAAATACCCCAAAGATTGTTCCTATTAACATTCCACCAACAGCTCCCATACCGATTGAACGGTTACCTACAGCTCCAACTCCTGATGCTAAAGCCAAAGGCAATAAACCAAAGATAAAAGCAAGAGAGGTCATTAAGATAGGACGCAAACGTGCTTTTGCTCCATCTATCGCTGCCTGTGTTAAATCCATTCCGTGTCGTCGCCTTTGTATGGCAAACTCAACTATCAGAATGGCATTCTTGGCCAGTAGTCCTATAAGCATTATCAGGGCTACCTGGAAATAAATGTTATTTTCTAATCCAGCTAATTTCACAAATCCAATAGCTCCAGCAATACCTACAGGTAATGAAAGTAATACCGATAACGGAACTAAATAACTTTCGTATTGAGCACTTAATAAGAAATAAACAAATATTAAACTCAACAAGAATACTCCAGCAGCTTGACTACCTGCAAGAATTTCTTCACGTGTCATTCCTGAGAATTCATAAGTATATGTTTTAGGTAAATGCTCTGCTGCTACTTCTTGAATAGCTTTAATTGCATCTCCCGAACTATAACCTGGTTTAGCTTTACCATTTACATTTACAGCTTTTAACATATTGAAACGTGCAACAGCCTCTGGTCCGTAAATTCTTTTAAAATCAACAAACTGGTTTATAGCTACTTGCTGACCAGCAGCATTCTTAACATAAATAGTATTAATCGACTCTAAATTTGCTCTATCAGACGGTTTTGCCTGAATCATTACACGGTATTGTTTACCAAATTTATTAAAATCCGTAGTATACAATCCACCATAGTATCCTTGCATAGTGTTGAAAATTTCTGAAACAGAAACCCCAGCATTTTTAGCTTTTTCTACATTAATGTCCATTTGATATTGCGGGAAAGTTGGATTAAAGTTTGTAACTGCATATTGAATCTCAGGTCTTTTCATTAATTCTCCCAAGAACTCGTTACTTACTTTACTTACAGTCGTCCAATCATCATCTCCTTTATCTTGAATTTTTAATTCAAATCCATCCGCAGATCCAAAACCCTGTACACTTGGAGGTGTAAAGAATAATGCTTTGGCATCTTTAAAATGAGCTGTTCTTCCGAATAGTTCACCAACAACTGCGTCTACAGATTGATTGGCTTCTTTACGATATTGCCAGTCTTTTAATTTAATTACTGTAAATGCGTATGAACCTCCATTTACACTGTTTAATAAACTAAAACCAACAACACTCATTCTTGCTTCAACGATATCCATTGAGGCTAAAATCGAATCCAATTCATTAACAGCCTTTTGAGTTTTCTCAATTGTTGTTCCTGGAGGAAGCGTTAAATCTGCCATGATAATTCCTCTATCCTCATTAGGAATAAATCCAGATGGTGTAGTTTGAAATAAGAAAATAGTAATAGCTGTAAAAACTAATAATCCAGATATTGCTACCCATTTTTTTCTTGCTAAGAATCCTAGAGACTTAACATATTTATTATTCATTCTGTCAAAACTAGTATTGAAAGCAATAAAGAATCTATCTTTAAAGTTTTTCTTATGGTGTTCTGAATTTTCATGAGGTTTCAAAAACAAGGCACATAAAGCTGGACTTAAAGTCAATGCATTTACGGCCGAAATTAAAATCGCAATCGCCAATGTAATTGCAAACTGTTGGTAGAATACTCCTGATGGTCCGCTTAGGAAAGATACAGGTATAAATACCGCCGACATTACTAATGTGATAGAAATAATCGCTCCTGTAATTTCGTTCATTGCAGAAACAGTAGCTTCTTTTCCAGATTTAGCTCCTTCATCTAACTTGGCATGTACAGCCTCGACGACGACAATCGCATCATCGACCACAATACCAATTGCTAAAATCATTGCAAACAATGTTAACATATTGATAGAGAATCCAAATACTTGCAGGAAGAAAAATGTACCCACAATTGCTACAGGAACCGCTATCGCAGGAATTAATGTAGAACGGAAATCCTGTAAGAATAAAAACACTACTATAAATACTAATATAAAAGCTTCAATCAAAGTTGAAATTACTTTTTCTATAGATGCATCAAGGAACGTTTTTGTGTTATATGGAATAACATAATCTACACCTTTAGGAAAATCAGGTTTAGCATCATCCAGAATAGTCATAACTTCAGTAATAATATCTTGTGCATTCGAACCTGAAGTTTGAAAAACCCCAACGGCAACACCTTGTTTACCCATTGCGATATTCTTATTACCATAATTAAAAGCGCCCAATTCTACAGTTGCAACGTCTTTTAAATGAACAAAATTTCCGTTACCAGTAGCTTTGATTACAATATCTTCATAGTCTTTAATTTCTGAAAGACGTCCTTTATATTTAATTACATATTCATAAATACCATCCGCATTTTCTCCAAATTTACCTGGAGCGGCTTCTACATTTTGCTCTTGTAATGCTGCTTGAATATTTGCAGGTGATATATTGTAGGCAGCCATTTTTTCTGGATTGATCCAAATTCTCATTGAATAATCTTTGGCTCCAAAAACATTTATCTGTCCAACACCTTTAACACGTTGCAATTTTGGTACAAGGTTAATCTTGGCATAATTCTGAATATAAGTTTCATCGAAATCTTTATTGTTCGAATACAAAGCAAAGAACATCAAAGCACTCGTTTGACTTTTCAGTGTAGTAACTCCAGTTTGCACAACTGCTTGTGGTAATTTACTAGTAGCACGAGAAACTCTATTTTGAACGTTTACCGCAGCAATATCTGGGTCAACTCCTAATTCAAAATAAACAGATATTTTTGCAGATCCATCATTCGCAGCAGAAGAAGTCATGTATGTCATTCCTTCCACACCATTAATCTCTTCTTCTAGAGGAATTACGACACTATTTAATACTGTTTCAGCATTTGCTCCAGTATATGTTGCAGTTACCTGAACAGTTGGAGGTGCAATTTCGGGGTATTGTTCTACAGGTAGCGACATCAATCCTAAAACCCCAAGTATGGTGATTAAGATAGATATAACCGTCGAGAGAACTGGTCTTTCTATAAACGTTTTTAACATCTTGTATATTATTTTTTAGCTGAAGTATTTTTTGTTTCTGTTGTTTCAACAGCTGGATCCTTAACAGGTTGTGGTGTAATTTCCATATCATCTTTTAACTTAGATGCACCTTCTACAACTACAACATCTCCATCTTTAAGACCACCTGTAACGATAAAATCTAAACCTGATGTTCCGTTTGTTTCAACAATTGCAGATTTTACTTTATTACCTTTTTCAACAACATAAAGTGTTTGTTTTCCTTGCACTTCGAAAATTGCATTTTGAGGAACCAACATTACATTTTTTTGTTCAATAGGTAAGCGGATAATTCCAGTACTACCACTTCTTAAAATACCTTGAGGGTTATTAAAATCAGCTCTAAATTTTGTATTTCCAGTAGCAGGATCTACTAAACCATTCATTGCAGTAATTTTACCTTTTTGATCATATTCAGTATTATCTACTAAAATCAATGAAACTGGTGGTGCTGCTTTCAATTTTTCAGCTGTAGTTGCTCCTTTAAATGTTTTATTAAACAATAACAATTGTTTTTCATTCATTGAGAAATAAGCACGAACAATTTTAGTATCAGAAACTGTTGTCAAAGGCACTTCGCTAGTAGCGCTTACTAAGCTTCCTTCTCTAAAAGGTAGGCCTCCAATTACTCCACTTACAGGAGAAACTATTGTACCATATCCAATATTCGCGGCAATGCTACCATAATTGCTTTTTGCTTGTGCTAGTTTAGCTTTGGCAGTTTCTAATTGAACAATGCTAATAATTTTTCTATCTACTAGTGGTTTTAATCTATCAACTTCTACTTGAGCAGCTTGAACAGCAGCTTTAGCAGCAGATGCATCTTGATTTAAAGTTTGAGTTTCAAGTTTAAAAAGTAATTGTCCTTTTTTTACAACTTGACCTTCATCAACATAAATTTTTTGAATATACCCATTCACTTTTGGGCGAATTTCAACATTATGCTGTCCTTCTAGATTTGCACTATACTCTTGATATACTACAGCATCTTGCACTGAAATTGTTCTAACTGGGAACGGAGCTGGACCTTGTGGTGGAGCTTGTTCTTCCTTTTTTTTACATGAAGCAAAAACCAGCATTATAGCTATTAGGGAGAATGAAATATTCTTCATTTGAATTTAAATTTGATTTATAGATTTATTAATTATTATTGATTATTATTTTTTTCTATTTCTACGAATTCTGTAATAGTTTCGTGCAGTAACTCTTCGACTTTAATAACATGGCTTTTATAGGATTTTGCATGTTCTAGACTAATTATTTCCTCAGGACTATTCATAGTTTTCTCTCTGTAAGTAATCATTTTATCAATTATTTTCTTTTCGATCTCTATTATTTTCAAATAATTAGCAAATCGTTCACTAAAAGGGAATGGTCTAAAGTATTTCTTCCTATCACCATGTAATGTATAATAGTCAATCTTACCCATTTTTAAGAGGAAATTCAAGTTTGTTGATACTGAACTTTTACTTGCTCCAACTTTCTCAACTATTTGTTCAAATGTTAAACCTTCTTTACAAGCTTCAACTATTAACAATCCTAAAATTCTTGAACCAAGTGGTGGTAGATGATACACAGATTCGAAATGAATACCGAATAACTCAATAAGCTCTTCTTTTTCTTTTTGTGTATTATTATCCATGGCTTTTTTTTTACAAAGATAAAATTGGTTCGTAATTTACCGAACTAAACGAACTTAAATTTGTGTTAATTATTTCTTATCTAAAAAAAAACGTATTTTTGTTCATTGCATGTACTAATTTAAAGAATTTTGATAACATTTCATCAAAAAAATTTATTTGTTTACGTATTTGCATAAATGTAAAAGATAATAAGTCTGTAATTAGTTATATTTGTTGACCTAAAAAAGAACCAAATAGTGAATGTTATTAATAAGCTAAAAATTTTCAATGATCCCATTTATGGTTTCATTTCCATTCCAAATGCTTTTATATATGATTTAATTGAGCACTCCTATTTTCAGCGTTTACGCCGAATATCTCAAATGGGTTTGTCTTATTTGGTATATCCTGGAGCAAATCACACCCGTTTTCACCATGCATTAGGCTGTATGCATTTAATGCAAAAAGCAGTTGAAACATTGCGCTTTAAAGAGGTTGTAATTTCAGCAGAAGAAGAGAATGCACTATATGTAGCTATTCTACTACATGACATCGGTCATGGTCCATTTTCGCATGCAATGGAGAAAAGTATTGTTGAGGATGTAAATCACGAGGCTATCTCTTTATTATTTATGAATCAATTAAATGTTGAATTCGAAGGCAAATTAAGCTTAGCAATTCAAATATTTAAAGGAGATTACCATAGAAAATTCATGTTGCAATTGATTTCTAGTCAATTAGACATGGATCGAATGGATTACCTTAAACGTGATAGTTTTTACAGTGGTGTAGCCGAAGGAAATGTAAATTCAGGACGATTAATTCAAATGATGAACGTTGTAGATGATGTTCTTGTTATTGAAGAGAAAGGAATTTACTCTGTCGAAAAGTTTTTACTTTCTCGAAGATTGATGTATTGGCAAGCCTATTTACATAAAACTAGTCTTGTAGCAGAACTTATTTTAACGAAAGTATTAAAAAGAGCCAAAGAATTAACTTTAAAAGGAATTCACCTTCCTTGTAGCGAACCTTTGTTATTTTTTATGCAAAACAAGATTACCTTAGAAACATTTACTCCAGAAACATTGGATTTATTTGCTCAATTGGATGATTTCGATATAATAGGTGCTCTAAAATCTTGGCAAAAAAATGACGACTTTATACTTTCAACTTTAAGTAAGATGATAGTAAACAGAGACTTACTAAAAATAAAACTAACAAGCGAAAAAGTTTCTTTGGAAGAATTGCAAGTTTTAAAAGAAAAATTTGCTACTCAAAATAATATCTCTGCAATGGATGCTAGTTATTTTATATATAGAGGAAAAATAAAAAATCAGGCTTATAGCAAAGAAGCCGAACCTATACGAATATTAAAAAAAGATAAGACAATTGAGGACGTTGTAGAAGCCTCAGACCAGCTGAATTTGAAATCGTTATCTAAATTGGTAACGAAGTATTACATCTGCTACCCAAAACAACTGGCCTAAAATTAACATTTAAAACCTATTTTTTTATATTTTTGTCGCAATGAAATTTACAGCAGAACAAATAGCAGAAATTTTAGGAGGAGAGGTTGTTGGGAATCCCAATGCAGAAGTTTCTCGCTTATCTAAAATTGAAGAAGGTACTGAAGGATCTCTTACTTTCTTAGCTAACCCTAAATATATCAATCATATATATTCGACAAAAGCATCAGTAACAATTGTTAATGATACTTTTGTACCCGAAACAGAAATTAGCACAACATTAATTAAAGTTGACGATGCTTATGCGTCGTTTTCTAAATTATTAGAGTTTTATAATCAAGTAAAATTGAATAAAAACGGAATTGAGCCACAGTCTTTCTTATCTGAAAGTGTTAAATATGGAGAAAATCTTTATTTAGGTAGCTTTAGTTATGTTGGGCAAAATGTTGTTTTAGGTAACGATGTCAAAATTTATCCTAACTCTTTTATCGGAGACAATGTTGTTATTGGCAATAATGTACATATTTTTGCAGGCGCTAAAATTTATTCCGAAACGATAATTGGAAATAATTGTACAATTCATTCGGGAACAATTATTGGTGCTGACGGATTTGGTTTTGTACCAAACGAAGAAGGTATTTATAGTAAAGTTCCTCAAATTGGGAATGTAATTATTGAGGATAACGTTGATATTGGAGCAAATACAACAATAGACAGAGCTACTTTAGGATCAACAATTATCCGAAAAGGAGTAAAGCTAGACAATCAAATACAAATTGCCCACAATGTAGAAATTGGTGAAAACACCGTAATTGCTGCTCAGTCAGGAGTTGCTGGTTCTACAAAAATTGGTAAAAATGCTATGATTGGTGGACAAGTGGGTATAGCAGGACATCTAACTATTGGAAACAATGTTAGATTACAAGCTCAATCTGGCGTTGCCAGAAACATAAAGGACGACGAAATTTTACAAGGAACGCCTTCACTTGGATATAGTGATTTCAATAAATCATATGTTCATTTTAAGAATTTGCCTAAAATCGTTGCTGAATTAGAAGAATTAAAAAAACAAATATTAAACCAAAAAAATGGAAATAATGGTTAAACAGAAGACCATCAAAGAGGAAATCTCACTAACAGGAGTTGGACTACACACTGGGAAAGAAGTAACAATGACTTTTAAACCTGCTCCAATAAATAATGGATTTACTTTTGTGAGAGTTGATTTGCAAGGTCACCCAATTATTGAGGCTGATGCTAATTATGTAGTAAATACTCAAAGAGGTACAAATTTAGAAAAATTAGGTGTTAAAATTCAAACTCCAGAGCACGTTTTAGCTGCATTGGTTGGTTGTGATTTAGACAACGTTATAATCGAATTAAACGCATCAGAACTTCCGATAATGGATGGTTCATCAAAATATTTTGTTGAAGCAATTGAAAAAGCTCAAATAGAAGAACAAGATGCAAAACGTAATGTATATGTTGTAAAAGAAGTTATTTCTTTTACAGATGAAGCTACAGGAAGTGAAATTCTTGTAATGCCAAGCGACGATTACCAAGTAACAACAATGGTTGATTTTGGCACTAAAGTTTTAGGTACTCAAAACGCAACATTAAAAAGTATTGCTGACTTTAAAGCAGAAATCTCTAATTCAAGAACATTTAGTTTCTTACATGAATTAGAATCTCTTTTAGAGCACGGATTAATCAAAGGTGGTGATTTAAACAACGCAATTGTATATGTCGATAAAGAAATATCTGACTCTACAATGGAGAATTTAAAGAAAGCTTTTGGTAAAGATAAAATAACTGTTAAGCCAAACGGTATTTTAGATAACCTTACATTGCATTACCCAAATGAAGCTGCAAGACATAAATTGCTAGACGTAATTGGAGATTTAGCTTTAATTGGAGTAAGAATCCAAGGAAAAATTATCGCTAATAAACCAGGTCACTTTGTAAATACTCAGTTTGCTAAAAAATTAGCAAAAATCATAAAAATTGAGCAAAGAAATCACGTACCTGTTTATGATTTGAATCAAGAGCCATTGATGGATATTCATAAAATCATGTCGGTTTTACCTCATAGACCTCCATTTTTATTGATTGATAGAATTATCGAAATGTCTTCTAATCATGTTGTAGGATTGAAAAATGTTACCATGAATGAGAACTTTTTCGTAGGACATTTTCCTGAAGCTCCAGTTATGCCGGGTGTTTTAATTGTAGAAGCAATGGCACAAACAGGAGGAATCTTAGTATTGAGTACAGTTCCAGATCCAGAGAATTACTTGACTTATTTTATGAAAATAGACAATGTTAAGTTCAAACACAAAGTATTACCTGGAGATACTTTAATATTTAAATGTGAATTAATTTCTCCAATAAGAAGAGGAATTTGTCACATGCAAGCAAATGCTTATGCGAATGGTAAATTAGTTACCGAAGCAGAGCTAATGGCGCAAATTGCAAGAAAACAATAAAAAGAATCGTTAATTATTTAGATTTATTGTTTCAAAAAAAGACAATTTTAATTTAAAATACAAAAAATACAGATGAATCAACCGTTAGCTTATGTTCATCCTGGCGCTAAAATCGCTAAAAACGTTGTAATTGAGCCCTTTACAACAATTCACAATAATGTAGTTATTGGTGATGGCACTTGGATTGGTTCAAATGTAACCATAATGGAAGGCGCACGAATAGGAAAAAATTGTAATATTTTTCCAGGTGCAGTTATTTCTGCAGTTCCTCAAGACTTAAAATTTGGAGGAGAAGATTCTCTAGCAATTATAGGAGATAATTGTACAATTAGAGAATGTGTTACAATTAATCGTGGTACAGTTGCTTCTGGACAAACAATCCTTGGTAACAATTGCTTAATTATGGCTTACGCTCATATTGCTCACGATTGCGAGATTGGTAATAATGCAATTATTGTAAATGGTGTTGCTTTAGCAGGACACGTTGTAGTAGGAAATCATGCCGTAATTGGAGGTTTAGCAGCAATTCACCAATTTATTCATATCGGAGATCATGCAATGATATCTGGAGGTTCTTTGGTAAGAAAAGATGTTCCCCCATATACCAAAGCAGCAAAAGAACCATTATCATACGTAGGAATTAATTCGGTAGGTTTAAGAAGAAGAGGTTTTAGCACTGATAAAATCAGAGAAATTCAAGAAATCTATAGAATTTTATACCAAAAAAATTACAATACAACCCAAGCACTTAGCATAATTGAAGGCGAAATGGAGGCGACTCCAGAAAGAGATGAGATCTTAGATTTTATCAGAAATTCATCACGTGGAATTATGAAAGGGTATTCAGGAAATTACTAGAAAAAGTTCTATCGTTGATTTGTTTAATCGAAAACAAAAAAACGGTTAAACGATTAAACAAACATAAAATAAAACAAAATTACAATGGCATCAACATCAGACATAAGAAACGGACTTTGTATCAAATACAATCACGATATTTATAAAATCATCGAATTTCTTCACGTAAAACCAGGTAAAGGTCCTGCTTTCGTTAGAACAAAATTAAGAAGCTTAACAACAGGAAAAGTACTTGATAATACATTTTCTGCAGGTCATAAAATCGAAGATGTTCGTGTTGAAACACAAACGTTCCAGTTTTTATATGCTGAAGGTGATGATTTTCACTTTATGAATAATGAAACATTCGAACAAATTTCTTTGAATAAATCAATTTTGGATGCTCCAGGATTATTAAAAGAAGGAACTAATGTAATGGTTCAAATTAACACTGAAACAGATTTACCTTTATCAGTAGATATGCCAGCTTCAGTAATCCTAGAAGTAACTTATGCTGAGCCAGGAATTAAAGGAAATACGGCTACAAACGCAACTAAATCAGCAACTGTTGAAACTGGTGCTACAGTAAACGTTCCTTTATTCATTAACGAAGGTGATAAAATAAAAGTTGATACTGCTTCTGGTTCTTACATGGAGCGTGTAAAAGAGTAGTTTTTACAAGTTTTCAGTTTTCAGTCGCAGTTGGCAATTTGTTGATATAGATTGAAAACTGAGACTGAAAACTGAAGCTAAAAACTAATTTAGATATATGAAATTTCAAAAAGTTTACTCTTTAGAAGAAATTGCAAATTTGCTTAATTGCGAATTTGTTGGTGATAAAAACTTCCCAGTTTTAGGTATGAATGAAATTCATGTTGTTGAACCTGGAGATATTGTTTTTGTAGATCATCCAAAATATTATGACAAAGCTTTAAATTCGGCAGCAACTATAGTTTTAATTAACAAAGTAGTAGATTGTCCCGAAGGTAAAGCATTATTAATCTCTGACGATCCCTTTAGAGATTTTAATAAACTTACAAAACATTTTAAACCTTTTCGATTTGCTAATGTTGCCGTATCTGATTCAGCAATAATAGGGGAAGGTACATTAATACAGCCTAACTGTTTTATTGGAAACCATGTCACAATTGGTAAAAACTGTTTGATTCATTCTAATGTATCAATATACGACCATACTATAATTGGTGATAATGTTATCATTCATGCTGGAACTATATTAGGTGCAGATGCTTTTTATTACAAAAAACGCCCTGATGGTTTCGACCAATTAATTTCAGGAGGAAGAGTTGTAATAAAAGACAATGTTGGAATTGGAGCGCTATGTACTATCGATAAAGGAGTTACAGGCGACACAACCATTGGTGAAGGAACCAAACTTGATAATCAAGTACACGTAGGACACGACACTGTCATTGGAAAAAAATGTTTAATTGCCTCTCAAACTGGTATTGCTGGTTGTGTAATTATCGAAGACGAAGTGACTATTTGGGGACAAGTGGGTACGACAAGTGGGATTACAATAGGAGAGAAGGCAGTAATAATGGGACAAACAGGAGTTACTAAATCTGTAGAAGGAGGAAAATCTTATTTTGGTACGCCAATAGAAGAATCTAGAGAAAAGTTAAAACAATTAGCTAATATCAAGAAAATTCCAGAAATTCTAAATAAATTAAAATAACTATGACTGCTAAAGAATTTATTCAAAAATTTTATAAGTCGGATGCTTTAATTGATAGCGAAACCTTCAAATTATATTTGCATCCGGAAGTAATTATTGATTGGAATAGTACAAAAGGCCCTATCCAATTAGATTACAATGGAATATTAGATTTATCAAATGAATTAAGTAGAGCCTATGTGCGCTCTAAAGTTCGAATTAGTCATATTATAGAAGAAGATGATTTAGTTTCGGTACGTTATTCACATTATGTAAAAACTATCGAAAATCCAAGAGAAGAAATGTTATTAGCCCATTTTATGGCTATTTGGCAAATAAAGGACAATAAATTATACCGTGGTTATCAAATGAGTCAATTATTATAAGATATTTTGATAATAAAAAGGTTCAAAATAATTTACAAAACCTTACTTTTGCATTACAATTTTAAAAACTACATAAAATATATATCATGAGTGTTTTAGTTAATAAAGATTCCAAAATAATAGTTCAAGGATTTACAGGAAGCGAAGGAACTTTCCATGCTTCTCAAATGATTGAGTACGGTACTAATGTTGTTGGTGGTGTTACTCCAGGAAAAGGTGGAACTTCACATTTAGATCGTCCAGTTTTTAACACAGTAAAAGACGCTGTAGAACAAGCTGGAGCTGATACAACAATTATTTTTGTACCACCTGCATTTGCTGCTGATGCTATTATGGAAGCTGCTGACGCTGGAATTAAAGTTATCATTGCTATTACTGAAGGAATTCCTGTAGCAGATATGATTAAAGCGAACAGTTATGTAAAAGAAAGAAATGCTAGATTAATTGGTCCAAACTGTCCTGGTATTATTACTCCAGGTGAAGCAAAAGTTGGAATTATGCCAGGTTTCGTTTTCAAAAAAGGAACTGTAGGAATTGTTTCTAAATCAGGAACTTTAACTTACGAAGCAGCTGACCAAGTTGTAAAACAAGGATTAGGAATTACTACAGCAATTGGTATTGGTGGAGATCCAATTATTGGAACTACTACAAAAGAAGCTGTTGAGTTATTAATGAATGACCCTGAAACAGAATGTATCGTAATGATTGGTGAAATTGGTGGACAATTAGAAGCTGATGCTGCTAAATGGATCAAAGCTGATGGTAACCGTAAGCCAGTTGTAGGTTTCATCGCAGGAGTTACTGCTCCAGCTGGACGTACAATGGGTCACGCAGGTGCAATTGTTGGTGGTACTGATGATACAGCTGAAGCTAAAAAGCAAATTATGAGAGACAACGGAATTCACGTAGTTGATTCTCCAGCTGAAATTGGTAAAAAAGTAAAAGAAGTATTAGGATAATCTCTAGTATTCAAAAATAAAAAATTCCATAAAAAAGTCTCAATTTCTGTTGAGACTTTTTTTACATTAATAAAATGTATGGAATATAACAAACACTTAGTAACTTAGTTTCTTAGAATCTTAGAACCTTCGTGAAAAATCTGAAGAATTATGTACAAAGAATTAGAAAAGTTTGCAGTAAAAGGAAATTTTACTTACACACAAGACGATAGCCTAGAAGAAGTATGCAATGCATCTGAAACTGGAAGTGGAGTTTTTGTTGTTTACGCTATTGAAGGTGAAAACAAAGAATTAATTATGGTAGGTTCTACTGGAACTGTTCAAAATGATGGAACTCTAAAAAGTAAAAATGGTGGATTACATGATAAAATTGTAAACGGTCACCAATTTGCAAAAACAGGAAGAAAATATTCTTGGCCAGCACAAATGAAACTTGAAGGAATCGAAAGATTAGAAGTTTCTTGGTATGAGACATTTAATGAAGATATAAAAGCTATCCCAACAACTGTTGAAGGGCAGATTTTACAAAACTTCTTAGATGAAAATGGAAGATTGCCAAGATGGAATGTTGCTTTCTAGTCACATTTCTCTCAATATTATAAAAAAGCTTCATTTCGGTGAGGCTTTTTTGTATTACAAATTTTATAAAACGCCTAAATAATCTATATTTGTATTTAGAAAATAAAAAAGAATACCATAATATGAAATTACTAGAAGGAAAAGTTGCCATTATAACTGGCGCAAGCCGTGGAATAGGAAAAGGAATTGCTGAAGTTTTTGCAAAACATGGTGCAAACGTGGCTTTTACATACAGTTCATCTGTAGAATCAGCTTTGGCTTTAGAAAAAGAGTTAAATGCTCTTGGTATAAAAGCAAAAGGATATCAATCGAATGCGGCAGATTTTACAGAAGCACAAACTTTTGTTGAAGCTGTTTTGGCTGACTTTGGAACTGTAGATATTTTAATTAATAATGCTGGTATTACAAAAGATAATCTTTTGATGCGTATGTCTGAAGCTGATTTTGATCAAGTTATTGATGTAAACTTGAAATCAGTTTTTAATATGACAAAAGCAATTCAAAAAACATTTTTGAAACAACGTTCTGGTTCAATCATCAACATGAGTAGTGTTGTTGGAGTAAAAGGAAATGCAGGTCAAACAAATTATGCGGCTTCAAAAGCTGGTGTTAACGGATTTACAAAATCAGTAGCATTAGAATTAGGTTCTCGTAATATTCGTTGTAATGCAATTGCACCAGGATTTATTGAAACTGAAATGACTGCAAAATTAAGCGAAGATGTAGTAAAAGGTTGGAGAGAAGGAATTCCATTAAAACGTGGTGGAACTACTGAAGATGTTGCTAACGCTTGTCTTTTCTTAGCTTCAGATATGAGTGCTTACGTTACTGGACAAGTACTTAATGTTTGTGGAGGAATGTTAACCTAAAAAAAGTCGCAGTATAAAGTTTTCAGTTTGCACTGATTACTAAAAACTGGCACTGAACACTATAAATATGACTACAAACACGATTCTATTATTGGTACTTTCATTAGTAGTTGCAGGAGGTTTGTCATTTTTTCAATATTATTATAAAGCCAAAAGCAAATCAAAACTGAATTTGTTTTTGGCTTTTTTACGTTTTCTAGCTATTTTTGGAATATTAGTTTTATTGATAAATCCTATAATCACCAAGAATTCATTAGAAATCATTAAAACACCATTACCAATTGTAGTGGATAATTCCAGTTCAATTACAGCTTTAAATTCTAAGGAAAAAGTAATTGAATTGTATAAAAAATTAACTTCGAATAAAGAGTTACAAGATAAGTTCGAAATCCAATCTTATCAATTTGATGCCGATTTTAAACAATCGGAGGAATTTGATTTTAAAGGAACTCAAACCAATCTTGACGTAATTGCGAAGAATTTAAAAAACATCAATAAGAATGTAGTTTTCCCTACTGTAATTATTACTGACGGAAATCAAACTACAGGAAATGATTATGTTTATCGTTTTGATCCAAACAATAAAGTTTATCCTGTAATTGTAGGGGACACTACAACTTTTTTGGATTTAAAAATAAACCAACTCAATGTAAACAAATATGCCTTTTATAAGAACAAATTTCCAATTGAGGTATTCTTGCAATATTCGGGAACAAAAAATATAAATTCTGATTTATCGATTTCTCAGGGAGGTACTGTTTTAGCAAAAGAAAAGGTTTCATTTTCACCTTCAAAAAAAACGGCTACTTTAAATATATTGTTACCTGCAGATAAAGTTGGAACACAAATTTTTAAAGCTACTATATCGTCAAGCGAAAAAGAAAAAAACACCTATAATAATACCAAGAATTTTGCTGTTGAAATTATTGATCAAAAAACCACAGTAGCAATTGTATCGGCAATAAACCATCCAGATATTGCAACATTAAAACGTTCGATTGAGTCTAATGCACAACGCAAAGTTGTTTTAGTGAAACCAAACGAAATCAAATCACTGCAGGATTATAATATATTAATTTTATACCAACCAACTGGGGCTTTTAAACCAATTTTTGATTTAAATAAAGCAGTTGGAATTAATACTTTTATTATAACTGGAAATAATACTGACTTTAATTTCCTGAATCAACAACAAACTGCTTTCACATTTAAAATGAGTAATCAGAAAGAAGATTATTTAGCCGAATTTAATACGCAATTTAATCTATTTGCAGCTGAAGAAATTGGATTTGAAAATTTTCCTCCTTTGCAAAATTCATTTGGAACAATTACTACAAACGAAAATGTTTCAGTTTTACTTTCATCAAAAATTAGAAATGTAGCTACCAATGCTCCGTTACTCGCTTTTACTGAAAATCAAGGAAAAAGAAACGCTTATCTTTTGGGAGAGAATACTTGGAAATGGCGTATGCAAAGTCATATTGACAATCAATCATTTGCCAAATATGATATTTTTATTGATAAAATCATACAATATCTAGCTTCAAACAATACAAAAAAATCATTGGTTGTAAATCATGAGAGTTTTTACAACTCAGGAGATGCCTTAGAAATCAACGCTCAATATTTTAATAAAAATTATGAATTTGACGAGAAAGCAAATCTCACTATTTCAGTAACTAATACTGAAACTAAGCAAACCAAAAATTATGATTTATTAAAAGGGAACAGTTCTTATTCTGTAAATCTAGATGGACTTTCGGCTGGAAAATATACTTTTTCGGTTAAAGAATTAAATTCAAAAACTACATACTCAAGTCGTTTTGAGGTATTAGATTTTGATATCGAAAAGCAATTTGTAAATCCTGATGTTCAAAAATTACAACAACTGGCATTACAAACTAATGGAACAGCTTTTTTTCAAGATCAATCGGATGCACTGATAAAATCTCTTTTAGAAAATCAAGAATACAAAGCAATACAAAAAAATGTGAGTACTAAAACTCCTTTGATTGATTGGGTATGGCTTTTGATATTAATTGCTATTGCATTAGCAACCGAATGGTTTGTTAGAAAATACAATGGATTACTGTAAAAGAGAAACAAAGAGTAGGAGTTGCAAAGACTCAAAGTTAAATACTTCATTATCTTTATAATAATTAATACATTTTTCAATGGATTTTAGGCTAAAAGTTTTTTATGCTGTCGCAAACAGGTTGAGTTTCACTAAAGCTGCTGCCGAATTATATATCACGCAACCAGCTGTTTCCAAACACATTCAAGAATTAGAAGAGACCTATAAGACCAAACTTTTTGAAAGAAATGGATCTAAAATTACCCTAACCAAAGCAGGTGAAATTCTTTTAAAGCACACTAAAGACATATTCGAAATTTACCGCGAAATTGATTTTGATATGAGTACATTCCTCAATCAACGTCAAGGATTATTGCGATTGGGAGCAAGTACAACAATCTCACAGTATATAATTCCACCATTGTTAGCACGCTTTCATCAAAAATTGCAAGACATAAAAGTCAATTTATTAAACGGAAATACAGAACAAATTGAAAGCGCATTAATCAATAAAGAAATCGAAATTGGTATTGTAGAAGGACAATCTAGAAATCAATCAATCAAATATACTGAATTTTTAAAAGACGAATTAGTGTTAGTTTGTAGTAGTAAAAATCCGTTAGCCAATAAAAACGAAATTTTATTAGAAGATTTACAGAACTTACGTTTTATAACTCGTGAAAGAGGTTCTGGAACACTTGAGGTTATTGAATACGCTTTAAAACAATTCAATATCAAGTTATTAGAATTACAAATTGAAATGCAATTAGGAAGTACAGAAAGTATAAAGTCTTACCTGTTAAATTCTGACTGTGTTGCCTTCATGTCAATACACGCGGTAGGTAAAGAATTAAAAAATAATGAGTTAATAGTTTTAGATGTTGAAAAATTAACAATTGAAAGATACTTCTACATCATAACATTACACGGAAAATCAGATGCGCTTACCGAACTATTCATAAAAAACATGGCGAACTATTATAACTTGAAGTTATAGCCTATCGCCAATTACAATTGGTAATTGTTGCAATAACTACAGATCTTTGTACTGTAATTATTAAATACCATTACCTTGAAAACGAAACAACATACAACAAGTCATTTATTCGAAATTAGTACAATTTCGAAACAGATTATTTTTGTCATCTTATTATTGCTTTGCCTAACTTCAATTATATCACCACCAATAGCTTTATTATTGGGATTATTGGTAGCAAATTTATCTGGAAATCCATTTTTACATTTCAACCATAAAGCAATTACTATTTTACTGCAGTTCTCTGTAGTAGGATTAGGATTTGGAATGAATGCTACAAGCGCATTGGCGGCTGGTAAAGATGGGTTAGTTCTTACAATTGCCTCAATATTCAGTACTATAATACTAGGATATTTTATAGGAAAGTGGTTTAACATCGATAAAAAAACATCTCACTTAATCTCTTGTGGTACTGCTATTTGCGGAGGAAGTGCCATTGCTGCAATCGCTCCTGTAATAAAATCTGATGAGAAACAAACCTCTGTAGCATTAGGAGTAATTTTTATATTAAACTCAATTGCCTTGTTTTTATTCCCTTATATCGGACATGAATTAAACTTATCTCAGAGAGAATTTGGATTATGGTGTGCTGTGGCAATTCACGATACTAGTTCAGTTGTTGGAGCAGCAAATAAATTTGGGGCCGAAGCTTTACAAATTGCTACAACAGTAAAACTTGCACGTGCGTTATGGATTATTCCTATTGCATTGATTACAACAGTACTTTTTAAAAACAAACAAACCAAAATTAAAGTTCCTTACTTTATTGTATTATTTATTTTGGCAATGTTATTAAATACTTATGTACCACAAACTGCAATCATTGCACCATCATTGGTTCTGCTTGCAAAAATTGGATTAACTGTTACTTTATTCTTAATTGGAGCAGGATTGAACCTTAGCGTTTTAAAAACGGTAGGAGTGAAGCCCCTAGTTCAAGGTATTTTACTTTGGATTGTTATTGCTAGCTTGAGCTTAGCGTCAATTTTATACTTTAATTAATCCCCGTTGGGCATAATTATATTAACGCACATAGTTTAACAAAATCTAAAAAAAACGTTTCACTTAAAATAAATCACATCAGCTATGCGTAAAAAAATATTTTTCTTAAATACTCTTTGATTATCAAATTAAAGTCTATTTCTCTATGTGTTAAATGCTATTTTATGACCCGACCAAAGCGAATTGACGAAGTAATTTCAACCAACTGTTGCAACTTACAAATGAAAATTATTTTATATTAGAGAATTTAACAACAGGCTTACCAACAATTATGTACCACTTGCCATTAAATGAAAGACGTTTTACAATCATAAAATCAAATTGCTTTTTAGACTTTGACATTTCTCTTATTTCTAAAGGAAGATCTACTTCATAGTCATCATCATTCCCTTTAGCTTTTTGATAAAATCCTTTTGTAGTAATAATAAAATCTTGAAAAAACTTTTTCTTTCCATCGTTAACAACAACATAAGTACTCGACCATTCTGTATTTATTGGTCCGTTGTTGATGAGACTATAATAACCAAGTTCCATTATAGGCTGGTATTTTCCTCCAAAGCCTGCAATAAGATAAAGGTAACCAGAATAAGGAGCACCCGCTCCACCGTTTGCTTGAACTAATGTAAATGCGTATTGATCTTCTCCTATTTGCACCAATTTGGGAGAAGGAGCTCGAGAGAATGCACCAAAGGCCGCAATTGCAGGCTGAAATGATCTCATTTGCCAAATAGTACCGTTTTTTGCAAACTTAGTAATTCCTATTAGACCTCCCGAGAATCTTCCGGTTTGAGCACCATCTGTATCATATATTAGAATGATTAAATAATAGTAGCTTAAACTGATTTCCTTTTGAATCTACATAATTTATATTTTCAAGAACTCTTGTAGCAACGCCACCTTCGTAAGGAAATAGTTGATCACCTTCAATTTCATTAGCATCTTTATAAAGAGCAGGTTTGCAGTTATTACATTTCCAACTTGTAAAAGTATTATCATCTGAGAGTTTATACAATTTACCTGGGAATAATTGCTGCATTGTTTTTACAGCATTAAACGGATCAGGCATATTTAATTTTCTGTTGGTGTTTAAAATCGTATCACTAACATTTTTTAATTGTATAATGTCATCTTCTTGTGCAGAACTAACAAAAGAGAATAAGAACAAAAAAACGTTCAAGTAGATGGAGCGCATATATTAAAATTTAGAGTAAAAATAAGACATAATGTTAAATGACTTAAATAAATATGAAAATTAAAGGAATAAAAATTAACATAATCTCATTCATATTCTTTCAAATCATATTTATTAAATTACATTTGTAGCCCTAATAAATATACAAAATGAAAAATTTCAAAATGAAACCTAAGTTTATTGCAATAATTGCAATTGCAATTGGTTTTTTATCATTATCGTGGGGAAATGTTGGCCATGAACGCATCAATAAAGCGGCAGTTATGGCACTTCCACGACCATTACTAGTGTTTTTTTATAATCATATCGATTTTATCACACAAGAAGCATCAGTACCGGACATTCGTAAATATGCATTAAAATACAAAGAAGAAAATCCAAGACATTATTTTGACATGGAAAACTTCGGACCTATCGATAGTTTACCTAAAACACTAGAAGAAGCTACTAAAAAATACGATCCTAAATTCTTATCTGATAACGGAATTTTACCTTGGTACATCGAAGAAATGATGATCAAACTTACCAAAGCTTTTAAAGATAAAAACCGTGCAGAGATATTATTTCTTGCTGCAGATTTAGGCCACTATATTGGTGATGCTCACATGCCTTTACATACATCTGTAAATCATGATGGACAACTTACAAACCAAAAAGGAATTCACTCACTTTGGGAAAGTAGATTACCTGAAATATTTGCTAAGAACTATAAGTTTAACGCTCCATCTGCTCAATATATCGAGAACGTAAACAAAGCTACATGGGCTATTATTACTGATACACATAGTTTAATTGAACCATTATTGGCCGCTGATAAAAAAGTTAGAGCAACAACTAATGAAAAAGATATGTTTATCACTGACAAAGACGGAAATTTCATCAAAAGTAAATACAACTCTTTACAATATACAGACGAATATGCTAAAAAATTCAACGCTGCTTTAGATGGTATGGTCGAAAAACAAATGAGAAAAGCAATCACTGCTACATCTAGTTTTTGGTACACTGCTTGGGTAAATGCTGGAAAACCAGATTTAAGCGATTTAGATTCACCAGCGGTTACACAAAGAAACAACCAAGCTTTAAAAGATGATTTAAAATTATTTGAAAGTGGTAATCTTTTCGGAATGAAAAATCAAAATGACTAATTTTTTTTAGGCACAAAGCTTCAAAGTCTCAAAGGTTCTGAGGTTCTGAGGTTCTGAGGTTCTGAGGTTCTGAGGTTCTGAGGTTCTGAGGTTCTGAGGTTCTGAGGTTCTGAGGTTCTGAGGTTCTGAGGTTCTGAGGTTCTGAGGTTCTGAGGTTCTGAGGTTCTGAAATAAAAAAAGCATCAAATTCAATTGAATTTGATGCTTTTTTTATTTAGTCTCAGTTTTCAGTGACAGTGATCCGTGAAAGTCTCAGCATTCAGTCTCAGTATTTAATCTTATTATCAGCTCCTTAGTTTTAGTCGCAGTCTTAATATTCGGTTGTGGTTAGCGTTGCAGTGATAACTTGAAACAAATAAAACTTGAAACTTGAAACTTTTTTAACTGCAAACTGAGACTGTGACTGAATACTGAGACTGTGACTGAATACTGAGACTGAGACTGAGACTGAATACTGAGACTGAATACTGAGACTGAATACTGAGACTGAATACTGTGACTGAATACTGTGACTGAATACTGTGACTGAATACTGTGACTGAGACTGTAAACTGAGACTGTAAACTAGAAACTAGAAACTACTTATCATATTTTTTATGTTTCAGCATATCTGAAGCCGTTTGATAATACGAAATTGTTTCATTTTCTAAATCCGTTCTTTGTTTAGTTAATGGAGTTTGATCATAGTAAATCTGATATTCAGGTGCAATACCTTCTTTTGGAACTAGCTTTAACTGAAACTGTTTAACCACCTGTTTAGGCGAAAGTATAGTTAATACATTGTCTTTTATCAATCCCATATCCTGATATGTCGCAATAAAAGCTCTTGGCTTATAATCTGATTTTAAAACATCTTCACCATAAAACTTGCTTTCATAGCTAAAGTTCAGTAAACCAAATAGAGTAGGCATTACATCAATCTGTGACATTAAAGTATTGTACTTTTGAACTGGAACAAAACCTGGACTATAGATAAACGCAGGAATTCTATATTTATCAAGAGGAAGTTCTGTTTTTCCTGCACTCGATGCACAATGATCGGCTACTATTACAAAAACAGTATTCTTAAACCAAGGCTGTTTACTTGCCATATGAAAGAATCTTTTCAGTGCATAATCAGTATATTTCACACCTCCATCGCGAGATTTAGCATCTCCTGGTATATCAATTTTACCATTTGGATAGGTAAATGGTCGGTGATTACTAACTGTCATAATATGATTAAAGAAAGGCTTATTTAGTTTGGCCTCAGCATTCATAACCTTTATTGCTTTATTAGACATATCTTCATCACAAACCCCCCAAACATTTGAGAATGTAATTTCATCAGGAGTAAAACTAGATTTGTCTACAATATCATAGTGATTCCCAGAAAAGAAATCTCGCATATTGTCAAAATAAGCATCACCGCCATAAAGATATTTAGTTGTATATCCCTTTTTTATAAAGACAGAACCTGTAGTGAACTTATTCTTATTGTCTTTTCTTTTAACAACACTTTCTCCCGCGGTAGGGGGGATAGATAAAGTTACAGCCTCTAGACCACGAACCGTTCTATTTCCAACAGCATACAAATTGGTAAATTCTAAGCTTTTATCAGCTAAGCTATCTAAGAAAGGTGTGATATTCTCATCATTACCATATCTTTTCATAAACTCAGCACTATAACTTTCAATTGTTATTAAAACAACATTTTTACGATTCTCGGGTGCGTCACTTTGTATATTTCGTAAAGTACTTTCGCCAGAAATAGTGGGTAATTGTTCTTTTAATATCCCATATGCCTGAGCATTAGGAATAGTTTTATAAAATTTAAAATAATCTAAACTACTATTTACATAAGCTAAATAAAATTTATATAATCCGTTTGATTGTAATTCATCCGAAAATGTATTCTCTGAATTTTCAGTAAGTGCCAAACGTGGAATCACAAATAAAGAAAAAATAAAAAGTGTAATGTACAATGCTGAAATTTTTATCTTTTCAATAAATGAAGGAATACTATAAATGTAAGCACTTGTTCTTTTTACAATAAAATAAGTTACCGTTCCTGCAATTACAAATAAAGCCGAAAACAACGGAACAACAGGATATGACTGCATAATATTACCAATAACTTCATTAGTGTAAACCAGATAATTTACTGCAATGAAATTATATTTTACTCCAAATTCATTCCAGAAAAAATATTCACTAATTCCATTTTGTAATATTAACAGTACATACAGAAAGATTACAAATGAAAACAACCAAAATCTAATCTTATCGCGGTAATTGGGAAGAAAAAGTAACAAACCAAATAAAAATATTTTAATACCTAGAAATATAAGTACAATTCTAGGCAATCCTCCACCATATTCGTTTAAGATACTTTTGCCACTAGCTATATAAATAAATAGAGCTAAAAATATACCCAAAATAATATGCCCTGTAGGTTTTAAATATTTAGAATTAGATATAAAAATAAGATACAGCCACAAAAAAACACTGGCTATAACAAATACAAATACATCTGAAACCAATCCAAGTCCAAAGATTTTTATAGAATCGATAAAACTAAATGAAGTTTCGGTTATGGGATGAAAATATAAAACGAGTCTCAATAAAAAGCTTACTAGCAAATAAAATAAAGTGAGATAATAAAACGGGGCAAGTTTTTTATATAATGTCATAATTAAAAAGTTTGTTGCAAATTTAATTTTTTCTTCTTGTCGGCTATTAATCTAATCTTTTGTATCACTTAGTGTTAGCTTAAGATTAACTTAGGAAGTTATTATTTGTAAGAATTTACAGATTGCTAATGTAATAAAATTTAAGAGTCTTTTTCTTGTAAAAAAATTTTTTTTTTATTTGAAATTATGAGTAACAACCAATACGTACTAAAAACATTTATCTTTGAAAATAATTTGGTATGCAACTAAATTACTAGAGGCCATCGTATAATCTTATAATACAAATAAATTAAAAAATGCATATTTTAATTGTCGAAGATGAAGCTGGAATTGTGCAATTTCTAAAGCAAGGCTTAGAAGAAGAAGGATACAAAATCACCGCTGTTTCTGATGGATTGGCAGGATTCGAACTAGCTCAAAAAGAAAAATTTGATCTCATTTTACTTGATTGGATGCTTCCAAAAATCAATGGATTAGATTTATGTAAAGCCATTAGAATTAAGGATACAACAACTCCTGTAATCTTTTTAACAGCAAAAGATACTGTTCTCGAAACTATTGAAGGATTAAAAGCAGGTGCAAATGATTATATTAAAAAACCTTTTAGTTTTGATGAGCTGATTGAGCGAATTAAAATTCATTTTAGAAACCAAATTACTCCCGAAATACTAACCCTTGGAACTATCAAAATTAACTTAGCGCAACATACTGTTTGCACCAATGGAATTAAAGTTTCGCTTACACAAAGAGAGTTTGATTTATTAACTTATCTAGTAAAGAATAAAGGAACTGTGTGCACTCGAAATCAAATACTACAAGCTGTATGGCAGATTAATTTTGAATACGATACGAGTGTAATTGATGTTTTTATGAATGCAATTCGAAAAAAATTGAATTTAAAGATCGAAGAAGATTACATCAAAACAATTCGTGGTGTTGGTTACATTGCAAACGACTAATTAGATGCTACAATTATCATTTAAGGACCGAATCGCTTTCAACTATATTGCGATTACCGCACTATTAATTTTTGTGGTGTTTTTTACCATATACACCATTGTAAAACAAAATGTTTACAGTCATATTGATAATGATATTAGTGTAGAAATTAAAAATCATCTAGATGAGATAAACGTTACAAACGGTGTTTTAACTTTAATAGATGCAGAGGAGTGGAATGAACGAGAGCATAATACTGTGGATGTAAATCCAGTTTTTGTTCAATTTTTGGATTTAAATGGAACGATCATAGAAAAATCACCCAATTTAAAATCAGAAACCTTAGTTTTTCATAATCAAAAAGATAATTTCGAACTGTTTGATACTAACTTATTAGACAATCTTATAAGGCAAATTCAAGTGCCTATATATGTAAAGAACAATAAAATAGGATATTTAATAATCGCCATGTCTCTAACAAATTCTACGTTGGTACTTGACAATTTATTCTACATATTAGTTGTTGCTTTTCCGCTTATCTTACTATTATTGTTTTTTATAGCTCGTTTTTTTGCAGGAAAAAGCATTAAGCCTATTAATACGATCATAGAAACATCTAATATTATCACTAAAGACAATCTAAAAACTAGAATTCCGTTACCAGGAAATCGTGATGAATTACATGTATTGTCAAAAACAATAAATAGTTTGTTAGAAAGAATTGAGAATGCGCTTGAAAGAGAAAAACAATTTACATCTGACGCTTCTCATGAATTAAGAACACCTTTAACCATAATTAAAGGAACACTTGAAGTTTTAATTCGTAAACCACGTGATAATAAAGAATATGAGGATAAAATAAACTTTTGTATTTCTGAAGTTGACCGACTAAATACACTCGTTGATCAGTTACTATTATTAGCTCGATTTGAGAATACAGATCAAGGTTTAAAGACAGAAAAAGTATATTTAAATGCATTAATTCTAGATACAATCGCACGAAATTCTAATGCCATTCAATCTAAAAAAATTCATCTTTTAACAAAATTCCAAAAAGATTATTGTTTGGAAACTGATCCTTATTTGCTAACTATAATTTTAAACAACTTAATTTCGAATGCACTGAAATATTCTAAGCAAGATGGGACGTTAGACATTGTGGTAACTGATGTTTTAAATGGATTTGAATGTGAGATTATCGACTCCGGAATAGGAATCCCATCTGAAGATATGCAAAAAGTATTCAATCAATTTTTCCGCTCACATGCAGAGTTGCATCCTGAAATAAAAGGAATGGGCTTAGGTTTATCTATTGTAAAAAAAATAAGTTTGCTGTTAGATATTCCAATTTCTGTTTCAAGTAAGTTAAATGAGGGAACGGTAGTAAAACTTACTTTTCATCAAAATCACCTACTTAAAACTTAATAAAGTAAAAACTATTTTCCTTGAACAAATAGCAATGTTTACAGCACTTCCCCTTGTAGAATTACTTAATTTAACAATAAAATCATTTAAAGTTAAATTAAAAATTGCTTTCTAATTAATTTATCTGCTATATTTGCAAACGAATCGAAGAACAAAAACAATTCAAGTTATGCCATTAATTCAATTACATCATCATCATTTTCATTATTGCTCTCAGGCGATGTGTTAATGATATGCGTGTAAATCATCATATTTTAAAACCCGTTTGAGTACTCAAACGGGTTTTTTTATATCCAATTCTTTGTACTCAGACTAATAATTTAAACTAAAAAACTAAAATGAGTACATTAAAAATTGCAATTCAAAAATCTGGTCGTTTAAACGAAGAAAGCATTCAAATCCTAAAAGATTGCGGTATTTCGATAGACAACGGTAACGACCAATTAAAAGCCGAAGCAACAAATTTTCCTTTAGAAGTTTTATTTCTGAGAAATTCAGATATCCCACAATATTTAATCGATGGCGTTGTAGACGCTGCGATTGTTGGAGATAACCTATTAGTTGAAAAAGGAAATGGAATTCAAATTGCACAAAAATTAGGATTCTCTAAATGCAAAGTTTCAGTTGCAGTACCTAAAGCTTTCGAATACAAATCTATAAATGACCTAAACGGATTACGCATTGCAACTTCATATCCTAACACTGTTACCGATTATTTTAACTCATTCGGATTAAGTGTTGACATTCACCAAATCTCGGGTTCTGTAGAAATTGCTCCAAATATTGGTCTTGCAGATGCTATTGTAGATATCGTTTCTAGCGGAAGTACATTGTTTAAAAACAACCTAAAAGAAGTAGAAGTAATTTTAAAAAGTGAAGCTGTTCTTGCTGTTTCTCCAAAAATAACCCCAGAAAATCAAAAACTAATTGATACGCTAAAATTCAGAATAGAATCTGTTCTTAGAGCCAGAAATTCAAGATACATCTTGATGAATATCCCGAATGATAAAATAGAAGAAGTTGGAAAAATACTTCCTGTTTTAAGAAGCCTTACCGTATTACCTCTAGCACAACCTGGGTGGAGTAGTGTACACTCAGTAATAGAGAAAGATACTTTTTGGGATGTAATTGATAAACTAAAAGATGTTGGAGCAGAAGGAATTTTAGTTTGTCCGATTGAGAAAATGGTACTATAATCCCCCTAACCCCCAAAGGGGGAACCTCACAAACAAGTGTAAAATAAAATACTGATAAATATTAAAAAATACAGGTACCTCTCCTGTAACAATTCCCCCTTTGGGGGCTAGGGGGATAAAATGAACAAGATATATAGTCCAAAACCAGAAACTTGGTCAGAAATTTTAAAAAGACCAACCAAAACAATCGATGATATCGAAGTTACGGTTAAAGAAATCTTTAAAGAAGTACAGAAAAAAGGAGACGAAGCTGTTTCTAAATATACTGCCATCTTTGATGGAACTGTTTTAGATTCTAATGAAGTAACACAAGACGAAATAAACGAAGCTATAGCAACGATACCTGAGGATCTTAAAGAGGCAATTCAGTTAGCAAAAAGCAATATATACAAATTTCACTCAGCACAAAAAACAGAAAGAATAACTATTGAAACTACAGAAGGAGTTAATTGCTGGCAAGAAAAAAGACCGATTCAAAAAATTGGTTTGTATATTCCAGGAGGAACAGCTCCTTTGTTTTCGACAGTTTTAATGCTTGCTGTTCCAGCTACAATTGCAGGTTGCAACGAAATCGTTTTGTGTTCACCACCTGATAAAAACGGAAAAATAAATCCTGCTATTTTATATACGGCAAATTTATGTGGTGTTACCAAAATTATAAAAGTTGGAGGAATTCAGGCTATTGCAGGAATGACTTTTGGAACTGAAACAATACCTAAAGTATACAAAATATTTGGACCTGGAAATCAGTTTGTAACAGTCGCAAAACAATTAGCAACTCAGTTTGGTGTAGCTATAGATATGCCCGCTGGTCCATCTGAATTATTGGTTGTTGCCGATGATAGTGCTGTTCCAGCTTTTGTTGCTTCCGATTTATTATCGCAGGCAGAACACGGTACAGATAGTCAAGTAATTCTAGTTTCTACTTCAAAAAAAATAATTGATGCTGTAGAAACTGAAATTCAATCTCAGATTGCTGTATTACCTAGAAAAACGATTGCTGAAAAAGCAATTGCTAATTCAAAATTAATTTTTGTTGAAAGCAATACCGTCGCGCTTGATTTGATTAATGAATATGGTCCTGAGCACTTTATTATTTGCACAGAAGATGATGATTTTTATTCTGATGGAATATATAATGCTGGATCTGTTTTTATTGGTAATTATACTCCAGAAAGTGCTGGTGATTATGCTTCTGGAACCAATCATACCTTACCAACAAATGGATATGCTAAGAATTATAGTGGCGTAAATCTTGATAGTTTTATGAAATCAATGACTTTCCAGAAAATAACCGAAAAAGGGATTCTGAATATCGGTAAAGCAATCGAAGTCATGGCTGAAGCAGAAGGTTTACAGGCGCATAAAAATGCAGTAACACTTCGTTTAGCCGAGATTAATTCTTTAAAAAATTAAACTATGGGAAATTTTGATATAAATAACTTAGTTCGTAAAAATGTAAAGTCTTTAAAACCTTATTCGTCTGCTCGTGATGAATTTGAAGATTTTGATACTGCTAATATGGTTTTTCTGGATGCTAATGAAAATCCATTTGAAAATGGTGTAAATCGCTATCCAGATCCACAGCAAAATAGCGTAAAACAGATTTTGGCTAAACAAAAAATGATTAACCAAAATCAGATTCTATTAGGAAACGGAAGTGATGAAGTACTTGATTTATTGTTTCGTGCTTTTTGCGAACCTAAAAAAGACAATGTAATTTCATTACCTCCAACTTATGGAATGTACGGTGTTTTGTCCAATATAAACGATGTAGAAAATAGAGAAGTTTTACTTTCTGAAGATTTTCAACCTCAGATTGAGAAAATCTTAAGTTCTGTGGATGAAAACACTAAAATTATCTTTTTATGCTCACCAAATAATCCAACAGGAAACTCATTTTCTGATGAAAGCATTGTCACTTTATTGCAGAATTTTAGAGGATTAATTGTTATCGATGAAGCGTATATTGATTTCTCTAAAAAAGAAAGTTGGATTAATGAATTGGATGCTTATCCTAATTTAGTAATCACTCAAACACTTTCTAAAGCTTATGGTTTAGCTGGAATACGATTAGGGATTTGTTATGCTACAGAAGCGGTTATCTCCGTTTTGAATAAAATAAAACCTCCTTATAACGTAAACGAACTAACGCAACAAAGAGCCGGTTTACGATTAAAAGAAACGGCTAAAATAAATACTGAAATAGCGTCTATTATAAAGCAAAGAGAGCAATTACTTAAAGTATTACTTAATATAAGTTTTATAGAAAAAATATATCCTACTGAAGCCAATTTTATACTGGTAAAAGTGGACGATGCTAATAAACGATACGATGAGTTAATTGCAAAGGGAATTGTAATTAGAAATAGAAATTCTCAACCTTTATGCGAAAATTGCCTTCGTTTAACAATTGGAACTGAAGCTGAAAATGCGATTTTGATTAAAGAATTGAAGTCGCTAAAATAAAAAACATTAACCTCTAAACCGATATTGCGTGAGGGATAGAGGCGGTATCCTTTTACCAGCGAAGCAAGGTAAAAGATTAAGCCGAAAGCCCGACCCTGAGGGGCACGCCCAAAATATAATTAATTATGAAAAAAGTACTTTTTATTGATCGTGACGGAACAATGGTTCTAGAACCTGCGGATTACCAATTGGATAGTTTTGAAAAATTAGAGTTCTATCCAAAAGCATTCCAATATTTGGCCAAAATAGCTACTGAGTTGGATTACGAGCTTGTAATGGTAACCAATCAAGACGGATTAGGAACTGAATCTCATCCTGAAAGTACTTTCTGGCCGACACACAACTTTATCTTAAAAGCTTTTGAAAATGAAGGTGTTGTATTTGATGCTGTTTTTATTGATAAAACCTTTCCGCATGAAAATGCGCCAACACGAAAACCTAGAACTGGAATGCTAACACAATACTTAAACAATCCAGCATATGACTTAGAAAATTCATTTGTTTTAGGAGATCGTTTAACAGATGTTGAATTGGCTAAAAACCTTGGCTCAAAAGCTATTTTTATCAATACAGATGAAGGTTTAGGAAGTGCTGAAGTGGCTTCAAAAAGAGAAGAATTAGATTCTGTTATTGCTTTACAAACCACGGATTGGAAGACTATCTATGAGTTTTTAAAACTTGAGGCCCGTTCGGCTTCGATTACTCGTAAAACCAACGAAACTGATATCTACATCAACTTAAATCTTGATGGAACTGGGAAGAGTAAAATAGAAACCGGAATTGCCTTTTTTGATCATATGCTAGACCAAATTGCTCGTCACGGACAAATGGACCTTGAAATTTTAGTAAAAGGAGATCTTGAGGTCGATGAACACCACACGATTGAAGACACTGCAATTGCACTTGGTGAGGTCTTTGCCAAAGCTTTAGGTAACAAATTAGGTATTGAGCGTTATGGTTTCTGCTTGCCAATGGATGATTGTTTATCGCAAGTTGCTATAGATTTTGGAGGTAGAAACTGGTTGGTTTGGGAAACGGAATTTAAACGTGAAATGGTTGGTAAAATGCCTACTGAGATGTTTTTCCATTTCTTTAAATCTTTCTCGGATGGTGCCAAAGCAAACATCAATATTAAAGCTGAAGGAACTAACGAACACCACAAGATAGAAGCTATCTTTAAAGCTTTTGCAAAAGCAATAAAAGTGGCTGTAAAACGTGATACTGAGAAAATGATTTTACCAAGTACAAAGGGAATGTTGTAAGCCCCCTAGCCCCCGAAGGGGGGACTAAATTGTAAAAGAATCAAACATGAATAAAAATAAAACAGAATCAGTTTCAACTCCCCCTTCGGGGGCAGGGGGGATTGTAATTATAAATTACGGCGCAGGAAATATTCAAAGTATAATCTTTGCCATTGAAAGGCTGGGATTTAAAGCAGTTTTAAGCAATAATCCTGACGAAATACTAGGAGCGGATAAAGTTATTTTCCCTGGAGTTGGCGAGGCAAGCTCGGCAATGAAAATGTTAATTGAAAGCGGTTTAGATACTTTGGTACCTAAATTAAAGCAACCCGTTTTAGGAATTTGCTTAGGAATGCAATTAATGTGTAAATCGACAGAAGAAGGAAGCACATCGGGATTAGGAATTTTTGATGTTGATGTAATCAAATTCACCCCTGCGGTAAAAGTGCCTCAAATGGGATGGAATACTATTTATAATTTGCAATCGCCTTTATTTACTGGAATTAGCGAAAACGAATATATGTATTTGGTACATAGTTTTTATGCTCCACTTTGTAAAGAAGCAATTGCAACAACAAATTACGAAGTAGAATACGCATCGGCATTACAGAAAAATAATTTTTATGGAACTCAATTTCACCCAGAAAAAAGTGGTGATGTCGGAGAGAAAATCCTTGGGAATTTTCTAAAAATCCCCCTAGCCCCCAAAGGGAGAACACAGTAGAGATAAAGAAATAATAATAATAATAATAATAACATAAACCCTATTTACCCCTAATAGGAATTCCCCTTTCGGGGGCTAGGGGGAGAATATGAGAATAATACCAGCCATAGATATCATAGAAGGAAAATGTGTTCGCTTATCTAAAGGGGATTACAATACCAAAATTATATACAATGAAAATCCGCTTGAAGTAGCTAAATCATTTGAAGCGCATGGAATAGAATACCTACATTTAGTTGATTTAGATGGGGCAAAATCAAGCCAAATTGTGAATTATAAAATTCTAGAACAAATTGCTACTAAAACCAGTTTAAAAATTGATTTCGGCGGTGGATTAAAATCAGATACCGATTTAAAAATTGCTTTCGAAAGTGGTGCAAATCAAATTACTGGTGGAAGTATTGCAGTTAAAAACAGAGAATTATTCGAAAAATGGATTGCAGAATATGGGTCGGATAAAATAATCCTTGGAGCCGATGCTAATAATGAAAAAGTAGCTGTTTCAGGTTGGTTAGAAGATTCAGATGAAGATTTAATTCCGTTTATTCAGAATTATCAAAGCAAAGGAATTCAATACGTGATTTGTACTGATATCGCCAAAGACGGAATGCTCGAAGGTCCTAGTTTTGATTTATATGCAAAAATTTTAGAAGAATGTAATGTCAAATTGAGCGGAATCGAGATTAAACTAATCGCTTCTGGCGGAATTTCAACTTTTGACGAATTACCCAAACTAGCTGAATTAGGTTGCGAAGGAACAATTATAGGAAAAGCAATTTATGAAGGAAGAATTTCATTAAAACAACTTGAAAACTATGTATTAAGTAGTAATTATTAAGGATGAAGTATGAATGAGAACAAAGATGTTATAAAGAGTAAAAGTTTTTCTTTTGCAATAAGAATAGTTAACTTTTATAAAATATTAAATAGTAGAGGTGAATATGTCATGAGTAAACAAATACTCCGATCTGGAACTTCTATTGGAGCAAACATAAGAGAGGCTAAAAATGCGGAAAGCAAAGCTGATTTTATCCATAAAATGGGAATTTCTCAAAAAGAAGCAGATGAAACTTTATACTGGTTGGAGCTTTTACATGCGACGGATTATATTTCGCAAGAAGAGTTTTTAAGCATGAACAATGATGGAATTGAAGTTTTAAAATTGGTAAAAAGCATTATAATAAGTGCTAAAAGCAATCTTAAAAAAACTTAATACTTCATCCTTAATAATTAATACTTAACATAAATGCTTGCAAAAAGAATCATTCCTTGTCTTGATATCAAGAATGGAAGAACTGTAAAAGGCGTAAATTTTGTAGATTTACGTGATGCTGGAGATCCAGTTGAATTGGCAAAAATATACTCAGATGAAGGCGCCGATGAATTGGTTTTCCTTGATATTTCGGCAACCGAAGAAAGAAGAAAAACCTTGGTTGACTTAGTTCGAAAAGTAGCTTCTACAATTAATATTCCGTTTACTGTTGGCGGTGGAATTTCATCTGTAGAAGATGTTGCTATTCTACTAAATAATGGAGCTGATAAAGTATCAATTAATTCTTCTGCTGTAAAAAATCCGCAGTTGATTAATGATTTAGCGCAGAAATTTGGAAGTCAATGTGTGGTTGTCGCAATCGATGCCAAACAAATTAACGGACAGTGGATTGTACATTTAGTTGGTGGAAAAGTTCCAACAGAATTAAATTTATTCGATTGGGCTGTAGAAGTTGCACAACGTGGCGCAGGTGAAATACTGTTTACATCGATGGATAATGATGGTACAAAAAACGGATTTGCAAACGAAGCTTTGACTAAACTTTCAGAACTGGTTAATATTCCGATAATTGCATCGGGTGGAGCAGGAAATATCCAGCATTTTATTGATACATTTAAAGAAGGAAAAGCTGATGCTGCATTGGCTGCAAGCGTGTTTCACTTTAAAGAAATTGAAATTAAAACCTTAAAACAAACCCTAAAAAATAACAATATAGAAATTCGAATCTAGTTTTTCATTTAAGACTTTCGACTTTAGAACCTTCAACTAAATATTATGAATATAGATTTTTCAAAAAATAACGACGGGTTAATCCCAGCAATAATTCAAGATAGCGAAACTAAAAACGTTTTGATGTTGGGTTATATGAATGAAGAAGCCTACCAAAAAACAATAGAAACTCAAAAAGTTACATTTTATAGCCGTACAAAAAAACGATTGTGGACAAAAGGAGAGGAGAGCGGTAATTTTTTGCACCTAAAAAGCATCAAAAACGACTGCGATAATGACACTTTGCTAATCCTAGTACAACCTGAAGGACCTACCTGTCACACTGGTGCCGATACATGCTGGCAAGAAGAAAACAAGCAAGATTATGGATTTATCTCAAACCTTGAAAACACTATTAAATCAAGAAGGGAAAATGCCGATTCAGAGAAAAGTTATGTCGCTTCATTATTCAAATTGGGCATCAATAAAATTGCTCAGAAAGTAGGTGAAGAAGCGGTAGAAGTAGTTATTGAAGCAAAAGACGATAATGATGACTTATTCTTGAGTGAAAGTGCCGATTTATTGTTTCATTATCTTATTCTATTGCAAGCAAAAGGATTTCAATTGAACGATGTTGTAGATGTCTTGAAAAACCGCCAGAAATAAATTACTCAACAAACTCAAAAGTTTTAAACTGGTTAGGTTGATGAAATCCATATTCAGAACCACTATAAGGAGAAATTGCCTGATATTCGGTTTTATTACCATAATCAATTCTAAAAAGATTGCCTTTCCATTTTGTACCAACAACTGGAGTTACAAATCCTGAATCTTTAATAGAAATCAGACTAGAAAACGGAATCATAATTTCGACATCATAACCGTCAGTAGTAATTTTACTGGCGGTTTTCATTCCTAAAATATCCAATGAAATATCAGTATCCCAACCACCGCATGAAGGCGAGATACAATGAATAATCATATCATAATTACTCGAAAAAGCATTCACACCAATCTCTATATAATTTTGAGAATCTCCATCGGGATCTAGAAACAATTCGACTAAATCATCAGTTCTAAATAATTGTGTATCATTCTTTTTGGCTGAGCCAATAATCTTAGAATCTTTACTATTATAGGCTAGATATAAGTTTGAATTATCCCAAGAAAGAGAAACGTAGGTTTCCTGCGTAGCTTTTAATCCAGAATTATGAATAACAAATGGCCCAATGAAAGGCGTCTTCCAATCGGATAAATCTCCATCAATGGATAAAGAATGTATTATTCTATGAATAGGAAAAGTTTGAGATTGTGACGAGAAAGAAATACAAAAACATACAACATAAAAAAAACGGGGGAGCTTCATCACTTGAATTATAGTTTATACTGCACTAAAATAACAAGAATTATTAGATATTAATAAATTAAAATCAAATTAGCTTGAATTTAATTCGATTGGTTACATTTGTTGAAATAAAAATTTTACCAGAAAATTAACGACAATCCAAAACTACAATTCATGAAAAAATGTTTTAGCGCTATTTTTTTCGCTGCATTTATTTTTAATTATGCAGGTGCACAAGGACTACTTAACAAGTCCGAAACTACCTTTACAAGACAAGATACCTTACGTGGCAGTATTACCAAAGAAAGAGCTTGGTGGGATTTAAAATACTACCATTTAGATGTAAAAGTAAATCCAAAGGACAGCACAATTACGGGATCAAACACCATTAGATATACCGTTTTAAAGGATTACAACAAAATGCAAATCGATTTGCAACAACCAATGGATATCTACAAAGTAATCCAAGATGGAAAAGAATTAAAATTTGAAAGAGAAGGAAATGCATTTTTCATTCAATTAATTGCAAATCAAAAAGTAGGTGAGGTAAAAGAAGTAAAAGTCTTTTTTGGAGGAAAACCTAAAGTTGCTGTGCGACCACCTTGGGACGGAGGTATTACATGGAGAAAAGATAGTAATGGAAATGATTTTATCGCTTCATCATGTCAAGGATTAGGAGCAAGCGTTTGGTGGCCAAATAAAGATCATATGTATGACGAGGTCGAAAATATGCTTATTAGTGTAAATGTTCCTGGGCATTTAACTGATGTTTCTAATGGACGTTTGCAAAGTATTAAAAAAGAAAAAGACGGTACAAAAACCTTTAATTGGTATGTTGCAAATCCAATTAACAATTATGGCGTAAACATAAACATTGGAGATTACGTTAATTTCTCTGAAAAATACAAAGGAGAAAAAGGCGATTTAGATTGTAATTATTACGTTTTAAGAGAAAATTTAGCGAAAGCTAAAATACAATTCAAAGATGCCCCAAGAATGCTCAAAGCATTTGAACATTGGTTTGGTCCTTATCCATTTTACGAAGACAGCTATAAATTAGTTGAAGCACCTTATTTAGGAATGGAACACCAAAGTAGCGTAACATATGGTAATGACTATAAAAACGGATACAAAGGACGTGATTTGAGCGGAACTGGTTGGGGGTTAAAATTTGACTTTATCATTATTCATGAATCTGGACACGAATGGTTTGCTAACAATATCACTTATAAAGATATTGCTGACATGTGGATTCATGAAAGTTTCACTAACTATTCAGAAAGTCTGTTTGTAGAATACTATTACGGTAAAGATGCAGGTGCAGAATACGTGAGAGGATGCAGAAAAAACATCAATAACGATAAACCTATAATAGGTAACTACGATGTAAATAACGAAGGTTCTGGAGATATGTATCATAAAGGAGCAAATATGCTACACACGATACGCCAAATTATAAATAACGATGAAAAATGGAGAGGTATTTTAAGAGGCTTAAACAGTACCTTTTATCATCAAACAGTTACAACAGAACAAGTAGAAGGTTACATAAACAAAGAGGCTGGAATGAACTTAACACCTGTTTTTAATCAATATTTAAGAACAACAATGGTTCCAACATTAGAGTATTTCTCTGTTGATAATAAATTAACATACCGTTGGGCAAATGCAGTAGCGGGTTTTGATATGCCAATCAAAGTTACCTTGAATGGAGTTGAAACTTGGTTAAAACCAAAAACAGAATGGACTAATCTTAAAGTAAATTCTAAGATTACTGATTTAAAAATAGACCTTAATTTTTATGTTGCTGAATTAAACATCACTAAATAAATTAATTATTCAAACATTACCAAAGGCTTCCGATATTTAACGGAAGCCTTTTTTGTTGGTTATAATTAAGATTAAACTCTTTTATTTATTTCACTTCAATAGAACAAAAACAACTAGTACAATTTTATTTTTTGTCAATTTCATTATACTTATGATTTATTTATTTAATTTAGATAATCATAAACGTTTAACTATAAGGTAATTAAACAAAAAAGCGTAATCCGAAAAGCTGACGAGTAGGAAAATTAAATCCCTAAATTATGAAAAATTTAAAAAACCTAACAAACTTTGAAATTGTATCTAGTAATGCTCAAAAATCTATATTCGGAGGTGCACGTCTGCCTTATGTAAATCCTACAATCGGCTTATGCGATCGCCTTTGTGGTGAAGGAGGAGGAGTGTTATCAAATACTCCAGGTAAAGGTGACGTTTGCTTGCAAGGAACATCAACTTGTTGTTATTGCAGATAAAATATAACAAAAGGCTTCCAGTTTGGAAGCCTTTTTGCTTTTCTACCGATGCATTGAAGTAACCATATAGACATATAGTTAACCATCAAAAAAATAATATCCATATCGCTCACGCCATGTTTATATATTTATTTGAAATTTCGTTTTATAAAACCCCAACAGGGATGATTGGGTTAACAAGCAGCTAATATAAATCACTTCACAGTGGATCACAATTCAAAAATTGTATATACTTTCATTCTTAACCAAACAAAATTATCTATTAATAAGTTTTGCTTTTTCTCTCATGATATCAGCAATTTTACGATTCTCAATTTTACTCTCAAGCCAAGAAATAATGTCTAGATACAAAAAAGCTCTTTTTTCGTAGGTGTTTTTTTCTAACTCAATAAAGCGCTCTCGCATCTTTATAAATTCCTTCTTAATATCGTTAGGATAAAAATTATTCAAATTCTTTAAGAACTTAATAATCTCTTTCTGCACTTCGTGTAAGTCATTCATCTTTAATAAAAACTTATACGTGTTCTTTAATTGATTCTCCAAATAATAGTCTTTCCCTAATTCGTAATGAACAATGAGACATAATATTCGAGAGAAACACATTAAATCTTCTCGCATCGAAAGATTTTTATTATTTATAATTTTTTCCAAATAAAAGATAGATTCATTGTACTTCTCATTACCGAAATAAATACAAGCAATTTTATAAAAGAACAACATTTCATGATGCTCATCAAGATGTTCGTTATGCAACTTTATTTTATCTAAAATTTCAGGAATTAAATATTCGCTTTCAGCAAAAGAAGCATCAAGAATATGATAATTTAGTTTATTGTTATACAAATACAAGAACGATAAGGAAGCAACATTATCATTAACTGGAAAACGAGGATCATTAATAGTTTCTTCTAACAAATTCAAATATTTCTTGAAATTAGACTTATATTTTAGCATATAAAGTGACTCCAAGAAATAATTATTCCCTTTTAAAAAGAAAACTGGATTCAGGTAAATCATATTTGGATTATCATAAAATAAGGTAACCCATTTATAAGAATATTTATAGCTAGCTAAAAAATCCTGAACCAAGAAACTACGCCATAAATTGGCATTATAAAACCAATATTTTTCACGGAAACCAAACTTACTTTCGTCTAATTTAGCAATATGTTTATTAAAATAGTCATCAATATATTTGTATTCATCATCACTCTTTACATACCCAGTTTTCAGCATTATACCGTATAACTGCAATGATAAATTAGAAAGTTTACTAGAAATTGTATTGCGATAATTTAATTCTTTAGCCTGAATTACTAATTCATCTGCGCGTCCTTGAATACTTCGTGTGATATATTGAGACTCGATTAGTTTCTCGAACTCAACAATTTCATACGCCATGTATTTTTCGTCGTTCTCTAATGCTTGTAACTTGGTTTTATCCAAAATCTTCAAACTTTGTTTGTACAAACCTTTATTGTATAGGATGGCAGCGAAATCAATTTGCTCACGCAGTTGATAACGAATGTTTTGACTAGGAATATTCAAACGAATACTAACCAAAATCTGTTTGTATAAATACGATTTCAGATTAGATAATTGCACTTTTTTAATAATTCCACTTTTCAAAATGAGCTTCTCGTCATAGACTTCAGATTTGTCTAAAATATTAAAAAGTTCGATAAATTTTGTATTTGAGCTCGTCTCTAATCGACTAGCAAAAATCTTAAATTGTCGTTTTTCTGATTTGGAGAGGGATTTTATTAATACAAATAAAAAATCTTTTTGATGGTTAGCCATTGTAAAATATAATAATGTAATTTATTGATATTTAGATAGTTGATAGTGTTTAAATTGCGTTATGAACAGTATATTTTCATTATAATGAATTTCATACCTAAGTAATACAATATATGTTTGTTATCAGGATGTGAAATTACATTAAATATATTAAAATGAATAGAGAGAAAGTTCAAATTTTTGACACCACCTTAAGAGATGGCGAACAAGTCCCAGGATGTAAGTTAGATACAAAACAAAAGTTAGTGATAGCTGAGCGACTGGATGAAATGGGAGTTGATATCATTGAGGCTGGTTTTCCTGTGTCTAGCCCAGGAGATTTTTTATCAGTCTCTGAGATTTGCAAAATTGTAGAAAACGCTACTGTCTGTGGACTAACAAGAGCTGTAAAGAATGATATTGATGTTGCAGCTGCGGCACTAAAACATGCAAAGAAACCAAGAATCCATACTGGAATCGGAACCTCTGATTCACACATCCTCTATAAATTAAACACAACCAAAGAAGATATTATAGCAAGAGCAAAATTCGCAGTATCACATGCAAAATCTTATGTAGAAGATGTAGAATTTTATGCAGAAGATGCTGGAAGAACGGATAATGCATTCCTTGCAAAAGTTTGCGAAGAAGTAATCAAATCTGGTGCAACCGTACTTAACATTCCTGATACAACTGGATATTGCTTACCAGATGAATACGGTGCTAAAATTAAGTACTTAAGAGAAAACGTAAAAGGTATTGAGAATGTAATTCTTTCATGCCACTGTCATAATGATTTAGGAATGGCAACAGCAAACTCAATTGCAGGTGCTATAAACGGAGCAAGACAAATAGAATGTACTATTAATGGTATTGGAGAAAGAGCTGGTAATACTGCTCTAGAAGAAGTGGTGATGATATTTAAACAACATCCATATCTAAATCTAGATACAAACATTAATACACGTCAGTTAAACGAAATGAGTCGTTTGGTTTCTGAAAGCATGGGAATGATGGTACAGCCTAACAAAGCAATAGTTGGTGCTAATGCTTTTGCACATAGCTCAGGAATTCACCAAGATGGTATTATTAAAAACAGAGCTACTTATGAAATCATGGATCCGTTAGATGTTGGAGTAAATGAATCATCGATCATACTTACAGCAAGAAGCGGTAGAGCAGCATTGGCATACCGAGCTAAAAAAGTAGGTTATGAACTTACCAAAGTACAATTAGACATTATATATCTTGAATTTTTAAGATTCGCAGATATAAAAAAAGAAGTAATCGATGAAGACATTCATCAAATCATTGAAGCTTGTAAAATAGAAACTGAATTAGTTAGAAGCTAATTTTAAAAAAAATAGGATTTAAATACATAAAGAACGAGGCATTATGAATTTGAAAATAGCAGTTTTATCGGGTGACGGAATCGGGCCAGAGGTAATATTACAAGCCAAGAAAGCATTATATGCTATAGGCGAGGTGTACAATCATGAATTTGTTTTTGAAGATGCACTCATGGGAGCGATTGCAATCGAAAAAACAGGAAATCCATTACCAGAGCAAACTTTAAATCTTTGCCTGAATACTGATGCCGTTTTATTTGGCGCAATCGGAGATCCAAAATATGATAACAATCCAAATGCAAAAGTTCGTCCAGAGCAAGGATTATTAAAACTGCGTAAAGAACTTGGGTTATTTGCAAATATTCGTCCAATAAAGCCATACAAGGCATTATTAGATGCATCACCTCTAAAAAGAGAAATCATTGAAGGGGCTGATTTTACTATTTTCAGAGAATTAACAGGAGGATCTTATTTTGGTGAGAAAAAACTAAACGAAGCTGGAACTCTAGCATCTGATTTATGTGAATATTCAGAAGATGAAATTACAAGAATTGCACATTTAGCTTTTAAAGCAGCACAAAATCGTCGCAAAAAAGTAACAATGGTTGATAAAGCCAATGTCTTAGAAACTTCTAGATTGTGGAGAAAAGTTGTAAAAACAGTAAGCGAGGATTATCCAGATGTAGTTTTAGATTTTCTATTTGTGGATAATGCGGCAATGCAAATTATCCTAAACCCAAGACAATTTGATGTTATTTTGACAGAAAACTTATTTGGAGACATCCTATCAGATGAGGCAAGTGTAATTACAGGTTCAATCGGATTATTGGCATCGGCATCATTAGGAGGAAAAAATGCTCTTTTTGAGCCAATTCACGGATCTTATCCACAAGCAAAAGGAAAAAATATTGCTAATCCAATAGCATCAGTATTATCAGCGGCAATGCTATTAGAGCATTTTGGACTTTATAATGAAGCAAACAAAGTATACGAAGCGGTAGAAAAAGCTATAGAATATCAAGTAGTAACGACAGATTTAAAATCAGATTCCCAATTTGGTACAAACGAAGTAGGCGAGTTTATTTCAAATTTTATTTTAAGCAAAGACGACTTGCTATATTTCAATAATGACAATGTACATATCGGACAATCTACGATTGTTTAATACATTTTGTTAAAATCATGATATTAATCACAAGAAATAATTGAAATGTTGAGATTTTATTTTTTTAGTAGTATTACTTTTCATACATTTGACACATCTAAAAAATAAACATGAGAATTTCAATTATTATTATTTCTGTCATTAATGTCAATGTGGTAATCACATATACATAGGGGAATGGTATAAATATAATTGAAAAATAATATTATAAACCTTCCAAATACTGGAAGGTTTTTTTTTGAATAAAAATTAAAATACGAAAATACAAAAAACACATAATGGAATTAAATAAATACAGCAAAGTCATTACTCAAGACCAAACACAACCAGCAGCTCAAGCAATGTTATACGGGATTGGTCTAACTGAAGAAGATTTAAAAAAGGCACAAGTTGGAATTGTAAGCATGGGGTACGAAGGAAACACTTGCAACATGCACCTGAATGATTTAGCTAAAGATGTCAAAAAAGGAGTTGCAAATGCTGATTTAGTCGGATTAATATTTAATACTGTTGGTGTAAGTGATGGTATTTCAAATGGTACAGACGGAATGCGTTTTTCATTAGTTTCTCGTGATGTAATTGCCGATTCTATTGAAACTGTTATGGGAGCACAATGGTATGATAGTTTAATTGCTATTCCAGGTTGTGACAAAAATATGCCAGGAGCTTTAATCGCAATGGGAAGAGTAAATCGCCCTGCACTTATGGTTTATGGCGGATCAATTCATTCAGGAAAATGGAAAGGAGAATCTCTAAATATCGTTTCAGCATTTGAAGCTTTAGGAAAAAAATTCCAAAACACTATTTCTGATGAAGATTTTAAAGGAGTAATTCAAAATGCTTGTCCAGGAGCTGGTGCATGTGGAGGAATGTACACAGCAAACACCATGTCATCGGCTATTGAAGCATTAGGTATGAGTTTGCCATTTAGTTCATCATATCCTGCTTTAAGTAGTGAAAAAAGACAAGAATGCATTGAAGCCGGAAAAGCAATCAGAGTATTATTAGAAAAAGATATCAAGCCTAGAGACATCATGACTCATAAGGCTTTCGAAAATGCTATTACACTTGTAGCCGTTTTAGGAGGTTCTACAAATGCAGTAATGCACTTAATTGCAATGGCACATTCAGTTGATGTAGAAATTACTCTAGCCGATTTTCAAAGAATCAGTGACAAAACTCCAGTACTAGCAGATTTAAAGCCAAGTGGAAAATACATGATGGAAGACCTACATGATGTTGGAGGTGTACCCGCTGTAATGAAATATTTATTAAAAGAAGGATTCATACATGGAGATTGTTTAACGGTAACAGGAAAAACAGTTGCTGAGAATTTAGCTTCAGTTCCAGATTTAAATGATGGACAAGAAGTAATTTTTGAAATCCAAAAAGCACTAAAACCAACTGGAAATATTCAAATTTTATACGGAAACCTTGCTTCAGAAGGAGCAGTTGCTAAAATAAGCGGAAAAGAAGGAGAATTTTTTGAAGGAACTGCTGTAGTTTTTGAAAGTGAATTTGATGTTATTCCAGGAATTCAAGCTGGAAAAGTAAAACCAGGAGATGTAGTCGTCATCAGGTATTGTGGACCAAAAGGTGGTCCAGGGATGCCTGAAATGTTAAAACCAACATCGGCTATTATTGGAGCTGGATTAGGAAGTAGCGTTGCGCTTATTACAGATGGTAGATTCTCTGGAGGTTCACATGGATTCGTGGTAGGACACATGACACCAGAAGCTTATGATGGTGGAGGTATTGCTTTAGTAAAAGATGGAGATTTAATTACCATTGATGCTATTAAGAATACAATCAACCTAAAAATATCTGACGCAGAATTTGATGAAAGAAAAGCCAACTGGGTTCAACCAGCGCTAAAAGCGTCAAAAGGAGTTTTGCTTAAATATGCAAGATCGGTTTCAAGCGCATCTACAGGTTGCGTTACCGATAAATAAATATTAAAATAACAATATCAAAATACAATCTCAATATTTAAAAGCAATTAAATCAACTAAGAATGAAATTTTTAAAATTGACTTTTGACATTGACATTGATTTTTGAAAAAAAATATACTATGAAAATATCAGGGGCGGAAGCCGTAATAAGATGTTTATTGGCAGAAGGAGTAGACTTGGTTTATGGATACCCAGGAGGAGCAATCATGCCTGTTTACGACGAATTATATAAATTTAAAGACCAATTACACCACGTTCTTGTACGTCATGAACAAGGTGCAACACACGCAGCACAAGGATATGCAAGAGCAACTGGAAAAGTAGGAATCGCAATTGCTACATCAGGGCCAGGAGCTACAAATCTAGTAACTGGAATTGCCGATGCACAAATTGACTCAACACCAATGGTTTGTATTACAGGTCAGGTAGGGAAACACCTATTAGGATCAGATGCTTTTCAGGAAACAGATATCATCGGAATTTCGACTCCAGTTACAAAATGGAATTACCAAGTTACCGAAGCTTCAGAAATACCTGAAATTATAGCAAAAGCATTTTATATCGCAAAATCAGGTCGCCCAGGTCCTGTGTTAATTGATATTACTAAAAATGCTCAATTTGATGAATTCGAATTTAGCTATGAAAAATGTACTGGAATAAGAAGTTATACTCCAGTTCCTAAATTAAAATTAGATAAAGTTGTCGAAGCCGCTGCATTAATTAATAAAGCAAAAAAACCATTTATTGTTTTTGGACAAGGAATCATTCTTAGCCAAGCCGAAGAACAACTAAAAGCCTTGATTGAAAAATCTGGAATTCCAGCAGGTTGGACAATATTAGGACTATCGGCTTTACCAACAGACCATCCGTTAAACGTTGGAATGTTAGGAATGCACGGAAACTATGGACCAAACTTACTTACCAACGAATGTGATGTATTAATAGCTCTCGGAATGCGTTTTGATGATCGTGTTACAGGAAATTTGGCAACGTATGCCAAACAAGCAAAAGTGATACATTTTGAAATTGATCCCGCGGAGATTGACAAAAATGTAAAAACAGAAGTTGCAGTTTTAGGAGATGTAAAAGAGGCTTTAAATGCATTACTTCCATTAATCGAAAACAACAAGCACGAGTCTTGGCATAATGAATTCAAAGAAAAACAAAAAATAGAATTTGATTCAGTTATAAAAGAAGAACTAAATCCATCGAAACCTGGAATATCAATGGGTGAAGCAATGGAAATGATTAATAAGCACTCCAAGGGAGATGCTATTATTGTTTCAGATGTTGGTCAACACCAAATGTTCGCTTGTCGCTACGCCAAATTCAATTCAACCAAAAGTAATGTTACTTCTGGAGGTTTAGGAACAATGGGATTTGCTTTACCTGCTGCAATTGGAGCAAAAATGGGAAAACCAGATCGCGAAGTTGTAGCCATTATTGGCGATGGAGGATTTCAAATGACTATTCAGGAATTAGGAACAATTTTTCAAACTAGAGTTCCAGTAAAAATTGTAGTTCTAAATAATGAATTCCTAGGAATGGTACGTCAATGGCAAGAATTGTTTTTTGATAACAGATACGCCTCAACTGAAATGATAAATCCAAATTTTGTGGCAATTGCAGAAGGGTATTATATCAAAGCAAAGAAAGTAACAAAACGAGAAGATTTAGATGCAGCAGTCGCAGAAATGCTAGCTTCCAAAGATGCCTATTTCTTAGAAGTTATGGTAGAAAAAGAAAATAATGTATTCCCAATGATCCCAACAGGAGCTTCAGTTTCTGACATCAGATTAAGCTAAAGAAAAAGTTTCAGGTTTCGGGTTTCAAGTAGTTAAAATTGAAACCCGAAACAAAAAAAACTAAAAATAACATGGAAAATAGAACATTTACCATTTCGGTATACTCAGAAAACAATGTGGGTTTATTAAATAGAATATCTGGTATATTCTTAAAGCGACACATTAACATATTAAGTCTAAATGTTTCAGAATCAGAAATTGACAATGTATCAAGATTTATTATAGTTGTAGAAACAACAGAAAAATGGGTTCAGAATATTGTAGGTCAAATCGAAAAACAAATCGAAGTAATAAAGGCTTTTTATCATACAGACGAAGAAACCATATATTTAGAAAACGCTTTATTCAAGATACATTCAAATTTATTGTTTGATGAAAAACAGATTCAGAATATCATCAAAGAAAGCCAATCTACGATTGTAACAGTTTCGCGAGATTTCTTTGTGATTTCAAAATCAGGAAGACGTTCAGAAATAGAAGAAGTACATGACAAATTGAAGCCCTACGGAATTATGCAATTTGTACGTTCAGGTAGAATTTCGGTTTCTAAAGAAAAAATGGAAGTATCCACATTACTAGAAGAATTAAAACACAAATAAAAAACTAAGACTAAAAAATGGCAAATTATTTCAACACATTACCACTACGATTACAATTAGAACAATTAGGCGTTTGCGAATTTATGGAACAATCAGAGTTCGCTGATGGAATTACTGCTTTAAAAGGAAAAAAAGTAGTTATAGTAGGTTGTGGTGCTCAAGGATTGAACCAAGGTTTAAACATGAGAGACTCAGGACTTGATATTTCTTATGCGCTACGTGCAGATGCAATTGCAGAAAAAAGAGCTTCTTATAAAAATGCTACAGAAAACGGTTTCAAAGTAGGTACTTATGACGAATTAGTTCCAACAGCTGATTTAGTATGTAATCTTACACCAGATAAACAACATACAGCTGTAGTTACAGCAATTATGCCATTAATGAAAAATGGCTCGACATTAGCCTATTCTCACGGTTTTAATATCGTTGAAGAAGGAATGCAAATTCGTAAAGACATTACTGTAATCATGTGTGCACCTAAATGCCCAGGTTCAGAAGTTCGTGAAGAATACAAAAGAGGATTTGGTGTACCAACATTAATCGCTGTTCACCCAGAAAATGATCCAAATAATTTAGGTCTTGATCAAGCCAAAGCGTATGCTGTAGCAACTGGAGGACATAAAGCTGGAGTTTTAAAATCTTCATTTGTTGCCGAAGTAAAATCGGATTTAATGGGAGAACAAACTATTCTTTGCGGTATGCTACAAACAGGATCTATCCTATGTTTTGACAAAATGGTCGAAAAAGGAATCGAGCCTGGATATGCTTCAAAATTAATTCAGTATGGTTGGGAAACAATCACCGAAGCATTAAAACATGGTGGAATCACCAATATGATGGATCGCCTTTCAAATCCTGCAAAAATCGAAGCTTACGAAATTGCTGACGAATTAAAAGACATCATGCGTCCGTTGTTTCAAAAACACCAAGATGATATTATGTCAGGGGAATTCTCTAGAAACATGATGATTGACTGGGCAAATGACGATGTTAATTTATTGACTTGGAGAGCTGCAACAGGAGAAACAAACTTCGAAAAAACAGCTCCAACAGAAGCTCCTATTTCTGAGCAAGAATACTTCGATAATGGAGTATTAATGATTGCAATGGTTAAAGCTGGTGTAGAATTAGCTTTCGAAACAATGACAGAAGCTGGTATCATCGAAGAATCTGCTTATTACGAATCATTACACGAATTACCTTTGATCGCAAATACAGTTGCAAGAAAAAAACTATACGAAATGAATAGAATTATATCAGATACTGCTGAATATGGTTGTTATTTATTTGATCACGCTTGCAAACCGTTATTGACAGAATTCATGAAAACGGTAGATACAAATGTAATCGGAAAACCATTTTCAACTTCAAATGGAGTAGACAATGCGATACTTATTGCAGTAAACAAAACTATTCGTCAACACCCTATCGAAGAAGTAGGAGCATGGTTGAGAGAATCAATGACTGCAATGAAAAAAATTGGTTAATTAAATTGGGATTTCAACCTAAGTTGGAATTTGCGCTGTATCTCTATTTTTTACATAATATTTTGAATTAGTAAGCACTTATTAAGATAATATGGATATAGATGCATATTACTTTCACTTAACTACAAACGAGGAGATAGTTAAGTGGAGTAATACCTAATAAAAGACTTCGCAAATCAGTCTTTTATCTCCTAATTATATTAATAATGTTGCTGCTATTTTCAAAAAAAGGGAAAAAACACCCTAAGACAAAGAAGATAAAGCCATAACCCTCTTTACACAATAGATATAATAAAATCATTGATTAATAATTTAGCTAAGTCAATGTTTTTAGGCACTAAAATTAATTGTTGTTAATCTTGTTAATACTAAAGGCATGATAAATAATATCATGCCTTTTTTCATGTTAAAGTAAATTTATCTAGTAATCGCTAAATTTTAAGCAATTGCAAATTAATTACCACATTTTAAACGAATAGTGCAGTTTTTTGTCGTAATTAATAAATTAAATAGTTTTAAGAATACAAAGAGATTTAATACTTTTATAAAAAAAATTGAGAAACAATGAGTTATTACAAAATTGAAAATTTAGAACAATATTTTAAACACTACAATAAATCTGTTCGTGAACCAAGAAAATTTTGGGGAAAAATAGCAGAAGAAAATTTCACATGGTACCAACAATGGGAAAAAGTTGTCGATTTTAATATGGCAGATGCAGAGGTTAAATGGTTTTCTGAAGCAAAAGTAAACATTACCAAAAACTGTATCGACAGACATTTAAGTAAAAGAGGAGAAAAAACAGCAATAATATTCGAACCAAACGATCCATCAGAAAGTTCATTACACATTACTTATAATGAGTTATATGAAAGAGTTTCTAAGATGGCAAATGTTTTACGCGAACAAGGAATAAAAAAAGGGGATAGAGTTTGTATTTACTTACCAATGATCCCTGAATTAGCAATTTCGGTTTTGGCTTGTGCAAGAATAGGAGCAATACATTCAGTTGTATTTGCAGGATTTTCGGCATCGGCTGTAACTGCTAGAATAAACGATAGTGAATGTAAAATGGTTATCACTTCTGATGGAGGATTCAGAGGTAATAAAACTATTGACTTAAAAGCAATCGTTGATGAAGCATTAGAAACTTGTCCATGTGTAACTAACGTATTAGTAGCAAAAAGAACACAAACTGATGTAAATATGAAAGAAGGACGTGACCAATGGTTACAACCACTTTTAGATACAGCCTTAGATTATAATGTTGCCGAAATAATGGATGCTGAAGATCCGTTATTTATCTTGTATACATCTGGTTCTACAGGAAAACCTAAAGGAATGGTTCATACCACTGCTGGTTATATGGTTTACACAGCATATACATTTAAAAACGTATTTAGCCATGAAGAAAATGATATTTTCTGGTGTACTGCCGATATTGGTTGGATAACAGGTCACTCATATATATTATACGGTCCACTATTAAACGGAGGAACTACAGTTATTTTTGAAGGAGTTCCATCATATCCAGATTTTAGCCGTTTTTGGGAAATCATCGAAAAACATAAAGTAACTCAATTTTACACAGCACCTACAGCAATTCGTTCGCTAGCTAAAGAAAACCTTGATTACATTCAAAAATACCCTTTAAAATCACTTAAAGTAATTGGATCAGTAGGAGAACCTATCAATGAGGAAGCTTGGCACTGGTACAATGATCACGTAGGAGACAAAAGATGTCCTGTTGTAGATACTTGGTGGCAAACAGAAACTGGAGGAATTATGATTTCGCCAATTGCATTTGTTACACCTACAAAACCGACATACGCAACATTGCCACTTCCGGGTATTCAGCCTGTTTTAATGGATGAAAAAAGAAACGAAATAGAAGGAAACCAAGTTGTTGGAAGTTTATGTATTAAATTCCCATGGCCAGGAATTGCCAGAACTATCTGGGGAGATCACCAACGTTATAAAGACACTTATTTCTCTGCATTTCCAGGTAAATATTTTACTGGAGATGGGGCATTAAGAGACGAAGTAGGTTACTACAGAATTACAGGTAGAGTAGATGATGTTGTAATTGTTTCAGGTCATAACCTAGGAACAGCTCCAATTGAAGATGCTATCAACGAGCACCCAGCTGTAGCAGAATCAGCAATTGTTGGATTCCCTCACGATATTAAAGGAAATGCATTATATGGTTTCGTAATCTTAAAAGAAACTGGAGAATATAGAGACAGAGCGAACTTAACTAAAGAAATCAACCAATATATTTCAGATCACATTGGACCAATTGCTAAGTTAGATAAGATTCAGTTTGTATCTGGTTTACCAAAAACACGTTCTGGAAAAATTATGCGTAGAATTCTACGTAAAATAGCAGAAGGAGATTATTCAAACTTTGGTGATATTTCAACACTATTGAATCCTGAAATTGTAGAAGAGATTATGAAAGAAAAAATCTAATATCTTTTTCGAAAAATAAACACTAAAGCTGTCTCAATCTTTTTTGAGGCAGCTTTGTTGCTTTATAATAGTTTTTAATTTATAAATCTACTTGATATTGTTTAGCAAGTTTTTTCTATATAATTTAGAGACTGAATTCTAAATACATATTTTAAAACTAAGCCGTACTTACTACGAAATAAAAATTTTCAACAATAATGACTACTGAAAACATAAAAATAAAAGATAAAAATTATACTGTATACAAACAATATCAGCAGAACGAAAAACTTCGTTTGGAGTTCAATCGAATGACACAAGATTTCTGGGGATTTGATTTCGAAAACTTCTATCAATCTGGATTTTGGGATGATAAATGTATCTTATATTCATTATTCGATGGAGATAAAATAGTATCACATATAACCGTAAGCTTGTTCGAAAAAGAACAAAAAACTCTGATGCAATTAGGTACAGTAATGACAGACCCAAATTATCAAAACAAAGGATTGAATCGATTTTTGATGGAACGCATAACAACTGATTTCAAAGACAAAATTGAAGGTGTTTTTTTATTTGCTAACGACACTGTATTAGATTATTACCCAAAATTCAATCTTGTTCCAGCGTCTGAATTCGAACATTTTCAAACCAAAAAGAATACTGAATTTATTCAAAAACATACGAAACGAAAATTAGATTTAGAAAATGAAAAAGATCTTAATTTGTTTGAAATACTGGTAGAGAATTCCATTGCAAATAGTAAATTCCAAACTAAAAGTAAAGGGCTGAGTTTTTTTTACTGCCATTCTTATCCAGAAATGGGTTTTAAAAACAACATCTTTTTTATTGAAGAATTAAATTGTGTAGCCGTAATACAACTAGAAGAACAAGCTTTGCATATTGTTGAGATTTTCTCTCCAAACGAAATCAAAATGAATGATGTCATCTGTGCATTTGCAGATTTATCATTTGAAGAAGTTGTTTTAGGTTTCACCCCAAAGCAAACAATAGAGTTTCAACACAGAGATTATAAAGAAGAAGATTTACAACTTTTTGTTTCTCCTGAATTACAATCACTATTTAAAGAAAATCAATTACGAATTAATTCACTATCACATACTTAGATAATACAAATTCAAATAAAATATCTTCAATTATTAAACTAATTTAAATTAATCAATCCCAAATACTATTTCCTTCAAAAAATGATTTTTATATTTATAAATTACTTAAATTAGCAATAGTCTTAAACAATTAGATTTAAAAATCCAATTAAAGACACCATTACTGTTAAAAACGAATAATATCTACATATGAAAAAAAATCCTGATGTAGTAATTATTGGTGGGGGACTAGCAGGGCTAACTTGTGGCATTCATTTATCTAAAATGAAGCTAAAAGTAATTTTGATTGAAAAAAAAGAATTCCCAAAACATAAAGTTTGTGGAGAATATGTTTCTAACGAAATCAAACCTTATCTGGATTGGCTTCACTTAAAAATTCAGGATTTAAATCCTGTAACAATTACACAATTAGAATTGGCTGCTCCGAACGGAAAATTAATTCACTGTGATTTACCTCTTGGAGGATTCGGACTCAGCCGTTACACATTAGATTATCATTTATATAAAAAAGCAATCGAAAATGGATGTGAGATAATCCATGATACTGTTGAAGATATTAATTTTGAAGATGATTTATTTACAATCACAACCTCTGAATTAAAAACATTCGTTACTCGTTTCGCTGTAGGAGCATTCGGTAAACGCTCGAACTTTGATCAAAAACTGCATCGAAAATTCATTCTCAAAAAAGCGCCTTGGCTCGCCGTTAAATCACATTACAAAGGTGAATTCCCAAATAACCTTGTTGGCTTATATAATTTTGAAGGGGGCTATTGTGGCGTTTCAAAAGTTGAAAATGACATAATTAACATTTGCTACTTAGTCAATTTTGATTCATTTAAGAAATACAAAAACATAGATGAATTTCAAGTTAATATAATTTATAAAAACCCACATTTAAAAGAGTTATTCACCAATAGCAAATCTTTGTTTGAAAAACCACTAACTATAAGTCAAATTTCCTTTGAAAAAAAAACAGCAATAGAGAATCATATCTTAATGGTTGGGGACAGTGCTGGTCTAATCCAGCCTTTATGTGGAAACGGAATGGCAATGGCAATTCTTAGTGCCAAAATTGCTTCTGAATTAATTATAGAATATCATACTCAAAAAAATATTTCCAGAACAGAACTTGAAGATAAATACACCAAATTATGGAACTATAATTTCAAAAAAAGACTTAAAACAGGGCGATTTCTCGCCTTATTATTACAAAATAAAAAAAGCACAACAATCGTAATGTGGTTTTTAATTCAGTTTCCATTTTTACTCTCTCAGGTCATCAAAAGAACACATGGCAAATCTTTAATTCTAAATTAATAATGGCTATAAAAACCAAATATAGAACTGATAATCCAGAGATAATGGATGATTTCAATTTAAAAGGAGATGCTTTACAAGATGCTTTAGATAAAATAGCCAAAATAAATCAACTCCTTGGAGGAAACCAATTAACATTAGAAGGAGTTGAAAAATTATTAAATGGTATTAGCAAAGATAAAACAATCACAATTTTAGACATAGGATCCGGAAATGGTGACATGCTTAGGAATTTAGCCGATTATGCATTTAAACATGATTGGGATTTTAAACTTATTGGAATCGATGCAAACACTTTTACAGTAAATTATGCTCGAAAATTATCCATACATTATCCCAATATATTTTACCGTTGTGAAGACGTTTTTAATGAATCATTTAGTAAAATAGAATACGATATTGCATTGTGCACCTTAACTTTACACCATTTTAAGAACAACGAAATTATGAACCTGATAAACATTCTAAACACCAATGCAAGGCTAGGAATGGTAATTAATGATTTACATAGAAGTATTATTTCCTACCGCTTATTTCAAACAATGTGTTTTGTAACTCAATTAGACGGAATGTCAAAGAAAGATGGATTAACATCTATTTTAAGAGGATTTAAAAAAAGTGAATTACTTCAATTCTCAAAACAATTGAGCCTAACAAAATACACCATTCGTTGGAAATGGGCTTTTCGATATCAATGGATAATTTCAAAAATATGAGTGTAAAAATAACCGCCATTGCCAAACAATTACCCAAATATTCGAGAACCACCAAAGAAATTATTCTTTTTTTAGATTCATGGCTCTCGGGGCAAGACGAACGCTTTATCAGAAAAGTAAAGAAAATATTTGAAGGAGCAGCAGTTGACAAACGCTATTCAATAATGGATCCTACCGAAGTTTTCACAAATACATCTTTTGAAGATCGAAATGATATTTACGTACGAGAAGTTATCGATTTAGGAGAAAAGGTTTTAAAGAAAGCCTTAGATAAATCAAACTGGAAACCTGAAAGCCTTGACTATATTATTACGGTAAGTTGCACAGGTATTATGATTCCATCTTTGGATGCGTATCTTATAAACAAACTAAAACTACGACAAGATATCGTACGTCTTCCCGTAACCGAGATGGGCTGTGCCGCTGGAATTTCAGGAATAATTTATGCGAAAAACTTTTTAAAAGCCAATCCTGGAAAACGAGCTGCAGTAATAGCAGTCGAAAGTCCAACAGCAACTTTCCAATTAGATGATTTTTCGATGGCAAATATTGTATCAGCAGCAATTTTTGGAGATGGAGCTGCTTGTGTATTGCTTTCTTCACATGCAGCCGATAATGGACCAGAAGTTCTAGACCAAGAAATGTATCATTTTTACGACAATATTCATATGATGGGATTTAAGCTTGTAAACACGGGGTTACAAATGGTACTCGATATTGAAGTACCAGAAACAATTGCATCACATTTTCCCAATATCATTCACCCCTTTTTAGCAAAGAACAATTTAAAAATAGAAAATATAGATCATTTGATATTTCATCCAGGAGGAAAAAAAATCATTCAAACCGTTGAAGAACTTTTTTCAGATTTAGGTAAGAACATCGACGACACAAAAGAAATACTGCGTCTATACGGAAATATGTCTAGCGCAACTGTTTTATATGTTTTAGAGCAAATTATGGACAAAAAACCTAAAAAAGGAGATAAAGGCTTAATGCTGAGTTTTGGACCTGGCTTTTCGGCTCAGCGCGTTTTATTGCAATTTTAAATTAAATTCCAAAAATGACAAATCAAGATATTATAGACAAATTACCCTATAGCAAACCTTTTTTGTTTGTCGATGAAATTATATCCATATCCGAAAATAGAGTAGAAGGAACCTATTATTTTGATGAAAGTTTAGATTTTTATAAAGGCCATTTTCTATCAACCCCAGTCACTCCAGGTGTAATATTAACCGAAGTAATGGCACAAATAGGATTGGTGTGTTTAGGAATTTTTATATTAAACAAAGAGTTAGAGAAACCTACTTCAATTGCTTTAACATCAATTGAAATAGATTTTTTAAAACCTGTTTATCCAAACGAAAAAGTAGTTGTTATTTCAGAAAAAATATATTTCCGATTTGGAAAATTAAAATGCAAAGTAAGCATGAAAAATCAACTCGGAATTGAAGTTTGCTCTGGAACGATTGCCGGAATGATAGTTTAGTTTACAATTAAAAGACAAGTAAAAATGCAAAAAAGAGTTGTCATTACAGGACTGGGAATTGTTGCTCCAAATGGAGTAGGACTTGACTCGTTTACATTTGCATTAAAAAATGGAATATCAGGCATTAAACACGATACTGAATTAGAACGCTTACAATTTTCTTGTCAAATTTCAGGAAAACCAGAATTATCTACTGAATTAATTGCAAACTATTTTACTGAGCTTGAATTACGGAATTTTAATGCCACAGGAATTTTATATGGTGTAATTGCAGGTTTAGATGCTTGGAAAGATGCAGGATTACCAATTCTAGAAAGTGAAAACCCAGATTGGGACAGCGGTACTATATTTGGAGCTGGAACATCAGGTATAGAGAAATTTAGAGAAAGTATTTATAAAATTGACGATCTACAAACTAGGCGTTTAGGAAGTACTGTCGTAGCACAAACAATGATTAGCGGTGTAAGTGCTTATTTGGGTGGTAAACTCGGACTTGGAAATCAAGTCACCACAAACTCATCAGCTTGTACAACTGGTACAGAAAGTGTTTTAATGGCTTATGAACGAATAAAATTAGGACAAGCCAAACGTATTTTAGCAGGAAGCACCAGTGATTCTGGTCCCTATATTTGGGGAGGATTTGACGCCATGAAAGTTTGCACTTTCAAACATAATGACTCTCCAGAAAGAGGCTCAAGACCAATGAGCATGAGTGCATCAGGTTTTGTTCCAGGTAGCGGTGCTGGAGCTTTGATACTCGAAGATCTAGAAACTGCCCTAAACAGAGGAGCTCGAATATATGCCGAAGTTTTAGGTGGAAATATCAATTCAGGTGGACAACGCGGAAGCGGAAGTATGACAGCCCCAAATGCAACTGCTGTACAAAAATGCATTCGTAATGCTGTAGAAAACGCAGGTATTTCTACTTCAGAAATTGATTTAATTAACGGACATCTAACAGCAACATCAAAAGATGCTTTGGAAATTGAAAATTGGAGCATTGCATTAAATCGTAAAGGAAAAGATTTTCCATATATAAACGCTTTAAAATCAACTATAGGTCATTGCTTATCTGCAGCAGGAAGTATCGAGCTAGTTGCTTCGGTTTTACAGTTACATCAAGGATTTATTTTTCCAAATGTAAATTGTGAAGATATAAATTCCGAAATCACATCAATTATTGATAAATCCAAAATTCCAACTCAATTAATCAACACTGATTTAAATAGTATCGCCAAAGCTAGTTTCGGTTTTGGTGACGTTAATGGTTGCGTGATTTTAAAAAAATATAACAAATATTAACCTAAAACTAACTATCAGATATGAATAACCAACAACAACTATTAACCGAATTAAAGTCAATTGTTAAACCTTATGTGAAAAATGATACTGCTTTTGAAAATTTTACAGAAGACACAAATTTTATAACTGATTTAAATATTAATTCTGCCAACTTAGTAGATATTGTCTTAGATGTCGAAGAGTTTTTTGACATTATAATTGATAACGAATCGATGGAAAAATTGGTTAACGCAAAAACCGCTCTAAGCATCATTCAATCCAAACTAAATGAAAAATGATCGGAAATGATATTATAGATCTCGAAACTGCAAAAAGAGAAAGCAATTGGAAACGCAACCGTTTTTTGGATAAAATTTTTACTCCTCAAGAGCAATTTCTTATTCTCAATTCTGATGTACCCGAAATAATGGTTTGGAATTTATGGAGCCGTAAAGAAGCTGCCTATAAAATATACAATCGTGATACGAATATAAACGGTTATTTCCCAACGAAATTAATCTGCTTTTACGAAAGTGCTAATTTGGGTACAGTATCTATAAACAACAACTTATATCACACCAAAACAATAATTACTAAAGATTGTATACATACCGTTGCTGTATCTCAAAAAGAAAACTTGACTAAAATTATCAAATTAGATTACAACACAAAAATATTTAAAAATCAAAGGCTTCCATATATAATAGATACTTTAACAAAAAATGCAATACCAATTTCGATAAGTCATCACGGTCGTTTTATTGAAGCAGTAAGAATCAAGCAGTAACTATTTTATGCCTAACCTTGATTTGAGTTTCAAGAAAAGCAATGCAATTCTGTAAGCATCCTCTGAAGAGGAGTTTCTCTCGCTATTTGGTATTTTATAGATAGCACATAATTCATCCAGAGAAAACTGTCTATCATTGATATCATGCAATTTACGATACATAACATCTACATCTAGCGCTTCATTTTTAAGTCTTCCACAATCCAATTTCTCCAGAGCAGCGTTAATCATTTCGACATCAAAATTAATATGATGACCGACCAAAACACCATTACCAATATATTCAATTAAAGATTTAATTGCTTCTGGTTCTGGTAATTTCTCCATTTTGCTTTCAATAATAAATTCATTCGTAAGTCCGTTATCATGGAAAAATTTGTATTGCAACAAGACAGCTTCAAAACTATCTTGAATGACAATACTATTATTTATTACAGCAAATGAACCAATAGACAATATAACATCTTTTGTTGGATTCAACCCAGATGTTTCTGTAGATAACACAACAAAACGTTCCGATTTATTCTCAAATTTAGAAAGGTATTCTTTCCAAAAATCAGGATATTCTTTGTTTATATTTTTCAGCCATTCTAGCATATTACGAAAATTGGGTCAATTGAAATTTACTTTTTATAAGCTCTTCTAGCTCTCTCATTGGAGCCAATGCATTTTTTAATTTTTCTTTATCGCTTTTTGATAATTCTCTTAAGTTGATATATTGTCCTGAATCATCATTCTTCAATCCCTCAATAGTTCTAAACTTTGACAAGGTTAAGAAAGCCTCAGCACAACTAAGATAAATATCAGCATTCTTAGAATCTGTAATTGCTAGTTGCTTAAATCTTAAATAGGTATTTTTAATTCCTTTTATATTCGAACTTAATATTAGCAAACGTGCTCCATCAATTAATGGCATCAATGCACGAGTTTTAATATCGAATTTAAACTTATACGGCCCTTCTTCTTCAACATTAAATTTCTTAAAGAAACTCAACGGTGAGTTTTTTCTCAACGCATCATTACCTAAGAAATCAAAGAATAAAACATTGTTTATTGCGTTTTTAAATATCACATTCTCAATTGCTTCTTCAATTTTAGGTTCTCCAAAAACAATTTCATAATCAAAGAAAATACTACTTAAATCATTGCTGTTTTCACCTGGAGTGTTCATCCAACTGTTATACTGTTTCGTCCAATCAGTCAATGACTTACACCACATCATATTACTAGCCATATGCCCGTTTGGACAATATTCATATCCAATTTTCTCTAAGGTTGCTGTAGTTCTTTTAGCCAGATTCAAGAAATAATCTTTTACATCGCGGTATTTTTCTGCAGTCACATCTTCAAAAATCAAAATACTATCCTGATCCGTCAATAAAAGTTGTTCTTTTCTTCCTTGACTTCCAATACTTAACCATGCAAATCGAGCAGGAGGTGAGCCCATCTCTAAAATTGAAAGCTCAACAGAACGTTTTATTAACGCCAAATTAATCTCATTTGCAATATTACTAATATGTGAAAGCGGTATGTTTTTTTGTATATAATTTTGAATCAAATCTGATAAACGATCTCTAATTTGCTTTAAATCTTTTGGTGATTGCGAACGTTTGATTTCTTTTATCAACACTCCAGGATTACTGGCTTGTGCAACAATTAAGTCATGCTCTGAGATAACTCCTTTTACAGCAGATTTGCTTGTTCCATCTTTTGTAACACATAAATGACTCACATTATGCTTAAGCATTAGCAATTGTGCTTCGGCTAATGAAACATTTTCAATTACTGTTACAACAGGTGAGGACATTATTTTATCAATAGTTTCATCAATTGAGAATCTACCTGTAGCAATTTTAGATGATAAATCAGCTTCAGTTACAATTCCAATTGGATTGTTATTTTCGCAAACAACAATATTATCTACCATAGCATCTGTCATACGCAAAGCAACATCTTTTACAATGTTATTTGCTTGAGCTTTTAGTGGAGAATTATTATAACTTAATGACTGAATATATTGTATTTCTGACTGTTGATCAGAATAAAACATATTATCAGAAATATGATTTCCTTTAGTATCAGAATTGTCTTTTGCATGACGCGTATTTGCAGCAAAACTTTCTAACAAGAAATTTAAAACATCTGGATTGTTTGCAACAAATGGTCTAAATACAGCGATTGGTATTGCATACACAATACTTTCTTCTCTGGCTTTTGCAGTCATCATGTAGTTATTCTTAGCGAAAAAAGGACGTAATCCAAATATATCACCTTCATGACATTTATTAAGCAAAGTTTCTTCAGCATCGGCAATTACCGATAAATTAATTACACCCGAAGCTACCACGTAAAAACTATCGTGTAAGGGATCATTAATTTGAAACAATACAGCGTGTTTTTCTAAATTAATAACACGAATATTGGTTGCAATCTCAGATAATTCTTGAAAAGTTAAATTATCGAATGGCGGATATTCCTTCAAGAAATCTGCAATATGCTCAGCAATTGTATTCATAAGTCTGATAAATTTTTAGAAAGTATCGTTTGTAAAATTAATAAAATAAACCCTTACAATGAAAGCATAATTAATTTTGAATCTATTTATTTTACCATATATTAAGCTAAAATAAGCAATTAAAGCATGCAATTACAAAGATAAGGTTTCATAAAGTCTTTTTCATGTTTAAAAATATTCTATTTTACATAATATAAATTATAGGTCAAACAGTATGTAAGTTATTTACTATCAAGCATTTAAAACCTAGATTAAACTATGTTCAACACAGGATTAATAGATTCGTTAAAAATTCGTGTCAAACTTGATAAAGTTAAAATACTCGATAAGAGATTAATAACTGATTTTATTGCTTATTATCCATCTATTGAAGACTTAGACAATGACGGAAACGAACAAACAAAATTAGGAGATAACTACCGTAAAGCTGAACCATTTACAAAAATCATCAACGGTATTACATATCGTTTTTATATTAAAGCTTTCATTGATAAAAATAAACTTGCACATGAATATGTAGTCTTTCAAATTTCTGCAAAAATGTTAAAAGAAAGATACTTTGAAGGAATTACCTCTCAAAACTATCATTTTATTGTTGATGATATTAACTCGTTTGGCGTTTTAAAAGTATCAAGACAAGACTTTTTACAAGGTTTAGTATCTGATATTGATATATGTATCAATCAATTAATCGATTTAAAAAGTTTAAAAACTGCATTTTCTTTTATTCTTCAAAATCCAAATTCTGGTAAACTACCGCTTATACATCATATTAATAATTCAAATGCTTTAAAAAATACAGCCAATTTAGGAATGGATTTTAATAAGCGTGAAAAAGCCTCTAATTCTGCACCATACTGTAAAATTTACCATAAAGGTTTTGAATTACTTTCTAAATCAATTGTTTTTTACAAAGCTTATTTAGAACCTATGAAAGCTTCGGTAATAGATAATTTGGTTCGTTATGAATTTACAATTAAGGCGCATAAACATAAAGAATACTTAATTAAAAACGGCTTAAAAGCTGATTTTAAGACATTTTACGATTTACTATTGGCAAAACCGAAAGATTTAAAATTAATTGCTCAAAGCGGTTTAAAATGCTACATAGATAAAAAAGAAAAAAGTAATGTTAGTAAAGAACAATCTCCCACTGATATTATGGTCCAATTCTATATTGAGAATTTAATTGCATTAGGATTTGATAAAGAAAAATTACTTGGTTTTCAATACTCTATCGATTGCCCTGTTGCAAAATCAAGAACCAAAACAAAAGCAAATAAATTGATAGATGATTTACTTAATAGAGATAAAAATTTAAGTAATGAAATACAGCAAAATGAACGCTCTAATAACTTTTTAAAAAATTTAGGAATATGAAAAAAAACTTAGTTTCAATTAAAAATTTAGAATTAAACAAAAATTATTGGATTGTCAATGGTCTATGGGAATTTAAAGTACAAGAAATTACAGAGACACATGTGAAAATTTGGATTTACGGCACTTCAAAGTCTATATTTTTAGATAAAAATGATGATAGAAGATTTACCATTGAACCAATAAATAAAAATTCAAATTCTCACAAAATACGCAACTCCTAGTAAACGCGCAAATCCCGACTAATGATAGTCGGGATTCAATTAACAATAATGTTAAATCATGATTACAAAATAATTTTATAAATTCTTACAAATAAGCCTATGAAAAATCAATGCCAAGATTGCCATTATTTTAATGGTGACAGACACAAGAATGACCCACGTACTGAACATGCGGGAATTTGCTCCAAATGGTGTGAAGTCGTTCCAAAGAAAGATACTTGTAATCAGTTCTTTGCAAAGTCTAATTTAACGGAACAAGAAATTTTTAAACCTCTTATTGATGTTGCCAAATTACCTCCAGCAAATCAATTGAACTTATTTAATTAAAAAGGAGGGGATTGCACTCCCCTCCTATCAAAAACCCAAAAATTTAACCTATGGAACAATTACAGAAAATTACCGCAAAAGATTTGGCTCAAAAAATGGGCGTAAGTATCAAAACTGCAGAGAAATACATGAAAGACGTAAAACAAGAATACGAAGTCAAAGTAGTTCTATTAAATCATATTAATACATATTTCAAAGTTAATGCCAAAAAGTAAATGATTGTAAAAAAACGTAAATAATCCCTCAAAGTCGGTAAATCCGATTTTGAGGTTTTTTTTTATAAGCAGATTTGTACCAATAATAATTTAACCAAAATTTAGTGTATGGAAATTTATAAAGGTACAGGTAAAACAACATCAGGTACAATTTTATTGACTAAAAGCATATCAACTTTAATTGTTGCTTCGTCATTAGAATTTAATCAACTAACAAACGAAACTATTCGAGTTGAAGTTGAAAGAGCCAATGGCTCAAACTTTGAAATTACAAAAGGATCTATGTTTTTAAAGGATTTTATTTTAGCTAATACCTATGGTGAGGATGCTATCGTTAGCGATACTTCTAGAACTTTAGGGTTAATTGCTGTATGTGAAATTTGTAATGAGGGTTCAATCCATTTATTTGAAAAAGATGTAATAAAAATTACATTAAATAGCTTAGATGCTACTAAAACTTATGTTTTGAATGGTATTGAAGAACCTGAGACAAGTACTCAAATTTTCTCATTTGAGCATAAAAGCATGAGTTCTGAGGACACAAATAAAGATTTCAATGTTCATGGTTATGACATTCTTGTATTAGATAAGTCTGATACAATCGAAGAAATCAATTATACTTTTTCAAACGGTCAAGTGGTAAAATACTCGCTTTACGAATTGGAATGTATGAGTAAATCAACAGACCCTGTGGCTTATGTTAAGTCAAATGGTGTCGTATTTAGTGCTTTTCCTGACAAAATACAACTGCCATTATTAGCTGTTGATAATATTAATATCAGAAAAACACAAGGTACCGTAATCAATTTAATTCTTAGAAATCATTTGTAATTATGGGATTTTTCAAAAAAATTGGTAAAGCCATCAAAAAAAATGTTTCGTTTAAAAACTTGGTAAAAGTTGCTACTCCTATAATGGGTGCTATACCAATCGCAGGAGGTTTTATTCAAAATACAGTCCAAGGTTTTAGCGCAGCGCATGAGGCTAAAAAAGATGCAGAAAATGCGCAAAATGAATACGATAGACAAGTTGCAGAAGCTAAAGCGGAATCAATAAAGCAACAAACTTTAGCCTATGCGGGTCAAAATGTTGGTGCTTTGGTAGGTTCAGGTGCTCAAATTTTTGCAAAAGGTGTAACTGAGGGGGTTTATAATGGTGCTTCTACAGGTGTAAAGCAAGGCTTAGGAACTGTAGGTGCAGAGGTTGCCGATTCAGCTTTAAAGGCTTGGTTTAAAAAGCATTGGAAGCATATTTTAATCGGTCTAAGCGCAATCGGTGCTATTTATTTAATTAAAAAGCATAACGACGATAAAAACCCGCGCAGACGTGTTCAAAGACGAAGATAAATTTAAACTGAAGTATTATCGAATTTACGGTTTGATTTTCCTGATAGATACGGTAATACTTCTTCTAAAAAAATTAGGCGATTTAATCGCAATTATAAATCAAATATTTTAAAAAAGATGTCAAAAAGTAGAATTAGTACAGATAGATTCGGAAATGCTTACCAATTAATTGGTTGTAAGGATAAAAAAGGAAACGGATTTGCACAAGGTTATATTGAATTAGGCGGTAAGTTATACAAGCTTGAACCATCAGTAGCACAAAAAGAAGGTGTTGAATTTTGGGTTAAAGTTACCGCAGTCAAAAAAAGACCAACTAACTCATCAATGTAATGTTTTTCAAAGGGCTAGCAAAATTATTACCTCTTATAATTCATGAGATTGCAGAGGTAATTATCGAAAAAATAAAAGAGCGCAGAGAGCGCAAAGTTGAACAACAAACAAATCAAGAAAATGAAAAGCATTAGTACTATTACAAACGTTCTTAAAATTATTGTTAAATATGGTGCATTTATCGCTGTAGCTGTGAAAGTTGTGCAATTTGCACATGATGAATTTTCAAAGCTAATTGATGAAAAAGACACTAAAAAAATAGATGAAAATGTCGAAAAGCTTTCTGAATAATGCTGGATTACCGCTTGGATTACGAAATAATAATCCTGGCAATTTACGATTGACAAATATTGCTTGGCAAGGTAAAATACCTAATGTGCAAAACACAGGTAAAGGTTACGAGCAATTTGTAAATGTTTATTTTGGTTTACGAGCAATGCTCAAAGACTTAATTAACGATATCGGAAAAGGAAAAAATACTGTAAAACTTTTAATTTCAGAATATGCACCTAAAAGCGATAATAACGATACAGATGCTTATATTAAGTCTGTATCTGCAACATTGGGGGTCTCTCCTACTCAAAAGCTTACGGAAATTGATTCAACCTTTTTACTTCGTTTGTCTAGAGCGATACTTAAGGTAGAATTAGGAAAACAGTATCATTCAAAAATTACTGATGCTGATATTGTAAAAGCAATTACAATGCTCGGTGATGTTTCAACCACAAATTTAAAGGTAAGCATTGATAAATTCGCTTTGGCAAAACAGTATATTTTGCCTGTCTTAATTACAATCGGGCTTTTTTTTTATTCATACGTAACCATAACAATTTAAAACCAAAAACAAGATGGAAAAATTAAAACAATTTTGGCAAGAGAACACAAAAGCTATTTTAATAGTAGCGGGATTACTTGCAACATATTTTATTTATACAAAAATTAAACAAAATCAAAAATAATGAGAAACGCTAGAAAAAAACCTAGCTTCTTAGATACTAAAATAATCCCGTTCTTAAAGAAGTACGGGATTTTTTTAATCGTCCTTTTTCTTGTATTTCCTTATGCATATAAGTATTTAAAGAGAGCAATTGAAAGTATTAAGGATACTAATCTAGAAGCAAAAAAAACAGAAAATACAAACGAAAATGCAAAAGCTGACCCAATAATTACAAAAGGTAAATTAGAAGCTATAAAGAAAAGATACCCAACTTTAAACAAAAAAACAATGGACGGGCTTAGTGCTTCAGCATTTAAAATTGCTAAAGCATTTGGTACTAATGTAGATGATAATCATGTTTTATTTGGCGGTTCAATTGATTTATATAATATAAGCGCTTGGGGTGAGGATGAAAAAAGTGCTATGTCAATATTAAAAAAACATACAGGAACCTTCCCAATATTAGAAGAGTTGTATTATAAAACAGCTACAAAATCTAAAAATTTGAGAAATGATATTTTGAAATATTTGTCTAGATCACAATACGAAGAAATGTCTAAATTTTACAAATCCAAAGGCTATAATTGGCTTTAATTCAAATAAAAAATAATATGTATACATTATACTACTTAAGCAAAAATTTACAATTAGATTCAATTAAAGTATCTAGTTTAGATGTACCAATATTATGCCCTGAAGACTTGATTTTTTGTAATCTTCGAGAAGGAATTAATTTTATTAAAGAACCTCATAAATGTATTGATTTTACAGATTTAGAGCGTTTAATTATTGCATCAGAGTTTACAGATACTTCTCTAATTAAACAAGGTGATTATCGTAAGGCAAATTCTTATTTAAAGCCATTGTGTCAAATTGATGTTCCTTTGGTCTTAAGTGAAGTACAAACAAATAGAGCCTTATGGAACTATCCAAAGGCCGTATTGGTTTTAATTTCAAACAGCGAAGAAGGTCTGTTTACTCCATTAATTAATGGAAATGAACAAGATTCTATTTTTATGAATGAATCGCCACTTATGCCAAATCAAACTTATTGGGTGATGCTTAAAGATGTACAAAAAGGGATTTTTTCTAATAAAATGCTTCACCTTATGCCAATGTAAAATTTTAACAGTTAATTTAAATAATTATGTATATTTGTCTAAACTTCAAGGAGGGATAAAAGGTAGTGGAATACCTCTCTCGGCGAAATAATCAGATATTTATGTATATTCCAAAAACTATTTATACCAATAGTATGCTCATTAATTTGGGTATACTATTTTTTTTTATCTCTAACCCCCTAAGCTATGGAAGATTTTAAAAAGAAAAATGATTACTCAGTAACGGTATATCACAATCAGGAAAAAAGACTATTTACTGAATATGTACATAACATTTATTCTTATGGTCAATGGCTTCAAAAACAGGCTATAGTATGGGATTATCTCCTTGTTTACGTTAGGCGTACAAGACAGGTACTTTGTTTCTATAGAAATGGGGATTTTCTTGACTCATATCCTACTTTCCAAAGTAGGGGTAGAGTAAAACAAAACTGGTAATATAAGTAACAAAAAAAAGAGCCTCAAACGCTAGTGGAATAGCTCGGCTCTCATTGAAATAATCAATGCAAAGATAATAAAACTTTCGTAAAATTTACTACTATCCATACTATAAATTATAGTTCATTTTTTAAGTCTCAGTTTTAAGTCTCAGTTTTAAGTCTCAGTTTTAAGTCTCAGTTTTAAGTCTCAGTTTTAAGTCTCAGTTTTAAGTCTCAGTTTTAAGTCTCAGTTTTAAGTCTCAGTTTTAAGTCTCAGTTTTAAGTCTCAGTTTTAAGTCTCAGTTTTAAGTCTCAGTTTTAAGTCTCAGTTTTAAGTCTCAGTTTTAAGTCTCAGTTTTAAGTCTCAGTTTTAAGTCTCAGTTTTAAGTCTCAGTTTTAAGTCTCAGTTTTAAGTCTCAGTTTTAAGTCTCAGTTTTAAGTCTCAGTTTTAAGTCTCAGTTTTAAGTCTCAGTTTTAAGTCTCAGTTTTAAGTCTCAGTTTTAAGTCTCAGTTTTAAGTCTCAGTTTTAAGTCTCAGTTTTAAGTCTCAGTTTTAAGTCTCAGTTTTTCCACAATCTTGTCTTTCTGAGGAACGAAGAATCTCCACAATCAACTAATAAAAACTTCTCTTTTGTTGCGGAGCTACTTAATGAGTTCCATCCTTCGTCAGGAAGACAAGATTGGGTTTGTTGATTGAGACTCCGTTTTTCTTCAAAATTGCAAACTGTAAAATACAAACCTAAGATATAAGTCTAAACTTGTAATAAAAAAACCACCTTATTGCTAAGATGGTTTAATATACTTGCTTTATAGCATTAATATTTCTTCAAGTAAACGGATTTTCCATTTACAAAAACTCCAAATTGATTTTTGTCTTCGTAGTAAACTGTTTTTATAACATCTCCTTTGAAAAGCGAAATATCTCCGTGAGTTCTTCCGTCTGTTTTTGTAGTGTAATCAAATTTAATTGTTTTATTGTACGGACCTACTGCTAAACTGTATGACGTAAACGGAGTTCCTCTTAAGTCAAATTCTTGTCTTGAATCGATGATTTTTTCCTCAGAATAAAAATTTGTAATTTGTTTAGTAACAGGAATGTCAGGGTAATATTTATTCACTTTTTCAAGAAATTCATGTTGCTCAACACTTACCGGTTCAATTTTGGAAGTAATCGTTTGAGAAAAAGAAACTGTAGTAACTAAAAGTAATAATAAGGCACATCTTTTCATAATTGATAATTTTAAATTGATAATTATAGCCATTTACAAAGCTAACTATGTTAAAAAAACAGTTATTTCACTAAAAAATTCTTTAATGATTTAACTAAGATACGAAATATTTATCTTTGCATTTAAATAAAAATAATATTTTTAAAATTCAATGACTACAAAAAAATACATCAAATTAATCCTTATTTTAGGATCTTTAACTGCTCTTGGTCCGTTTTCTATCGATATGTATCTTCCTGGTTTCTCAGGAATTGCTAGAGATTTAAACACCACAGTTGCTAAAGTTTCGATGAGTCTGTCTAGTTATTTTATAGGTATTTCGGCTGGACAATTACTTTACGGACCTTTATTAGATCGTTTTGGACGAAAAAAACCTTTGTATGTAGGGTTAATGGTTTACATATTAGCCTCTTTAGGATGTGTTTTTGTTACTGATATTGATACTTTTATTGGTTTGCGTTTTCTACAAGCTGTTGGTAGCTGTGCTGCAACTGTTGCTTCTGTGGCAATGGTTCGTGATCTTTTTCCTGTAAAAGACATTCCTAAGGTTTTCTCTATGCTTATGCTTGTTGTAGGTTTATCTCCTATGCTTGCTCCAACTATTGGTGGTTATGTAACTTCTGATTATGGTTGGCATACTGTTTTCTTTATATTAATGTGTATGGGAATCCTGATTTTAATCGGTGCTAAAATTGGTTTGCCGAACACACGTAAACCTGATACATCTATTTCGTTAAAACCGAAACCTATTATTACAAACTTTCTTAACGTTGTAAAAGAACCTCAATTTTTCACTTACGCCTTTACGGGTGCTGTGTCTTTTTCTGGTTTGTTTACTTATGTAGCCTCCTCTCCTATTGTCTTTATGGATATTTTTAAGGTTGACGCTAAAATATATGGTTGGATTTTTGCTTTTATGTCTTTAAGTTTCATTGGTGCAAGTCAGTTGAACTCTTATTTATTAAGAAAATATTCTAGTCAACAAATGATTTTTGGAGCGTTGATCACTCAATCTGTAATTAGTATTGTGTTTTTGATTTTGGCGATAAACAATTTGCTTGGCTTATACGAAACAATCGGTATGTTGTTTATTTATTTAGCATGCCTAGGAATTTCAAATCCCAACACTGCTGGTCTAACCATGGCTCCTTTTTCTAAAAATGCCGGAAGCGCATCGGCATTAATGGGTGCTATTCAGCTTGGTTTAGGTGCAATTGCTTCTTTTGCAGTTGGTGTTTTTGTTAAAGATTCTCTTATTCCGATGGTTGCTATTATGACTACAACTACAATTACTGCTTTTATTATTTTAAATATCGGTAAACGTTTTATAAAACAAAATATTGAGATCTCTAACGATGATGAATCTCCAATACTTCATTAGTTTTTTTAAAGGCGCTAAGGCTTTAAGGAACTAAGACTAAAGGAGGTTCAAAGTTGCAAAGGTTTTTAAGAAAGATAATATTGAGAAAGTGAGAAGTGAGAAGCAAGATGCAAGATGCAAGACCGCAACTGAAAACTGAACACTGGAACTGTCCTTCGTCTCCGCCCAGGATGACACTAAAACCACAAACTGAAGAATCTAAGAAGTCTAAGAATGTCTAAAAATCTAAGTAGTCTAAGAATGAGACTGTAAACTGAGACTAAATACCACTTCGACTCAACTCAGAATGAGACTGAAACCACAAACTGAAGAATCTAATAGTCTAAAAATCTAAGCAGTCTAAGAAATCTAAATAAAAAAGGTTTTTCTTTAAATTGCTTAAAGAAAAACCTTTTTTTTTTATAATAAATTAATAACTTCAATTAGGTTTTTGAAGCTTAACACCTCAGAACCTTAGCAACTTAGTACCTTTACAAAAGCTTTAGTTAATTGTTTTTTTATCTGGCCTGATAATCATACGTAGTGATTGATCTTTTGCAAAATAAGCTACCATCCAGTTTAAGAATGTGCTAAAACGATTTCTGTATGTAATGAGGGAAATAAGATGTACGAATAACCAAATTACCCATGCCAGGAATCCTTTAAAATGCCATTTGGGTTTTGGCAAATCAACAACGGCTTTATTTTTTCCAATAATTGCCATAGATCCTTTATCTACATATTTAAAAGGCTTTAGTGGTTTGTTATGAACCATTGCCTTAAAATTTTTAGCTAAATTTACTCCTTGCTGAATAGCTACTTGTGCAACTTGCGGATGTCCGTTTGGAAATGCAGAATCTGTATCCATGATAGAGGTATCACCAATAGCATATATATTTTGTAATCCTTTTATTTTATTATATTCATCGGTTGCCATACGTTTTCCACGTCCGTAACTTTCTACTGGAATTCCATTAAAAGCTTTGGCCGAAACTCCAGCTGCCCAAATTAGGTTTTTGGTATGTATCGTTTCTCCGCTAGAAAAGTACACAATATCATCTACATAATCTGTAACTCTATTGTTTAGCTTTACTACGACTCCTAAATCTGTAAGCGCTTTGAGCGTGTCTTGTTGTGAGGCTTTGCTCATAGGCGACAACAGTGCATCTCCTCCATCGACTAAATAAACATTACTTACTGATGTATCAAGTTCAGGGTATTCTTTTAATAAAATATTTTTACGCATTTCTGCAAACATTCCAGAAACTTCAACTCCTGTTGGTCCTCCACCTGCAACTACAATTGTTAAAAGTTTACGACGTTTACGAATGTCTTTGGTAATCGATGCTTTTTCTAGGTTCTTAAGCAAGGTGTTGCGCATTACGATGGCATCGTTAAGCGTTTTCATCGGAATGGCGTTTTTCATTACATTCTCCATTCCAAAATAACTTGTCTCTGCTCCTGTTGCAAATACTAGATAATCATAAGTTAATTCTCCATTATTAAGAACTACTTTGTTTTCGGTTGGAATTACTTCTTCTAATTCTCCTAATCTAAATTGCAGGTTTTTTTTGCCTGCAAAAAACTTCCTAAAAGGATAACTGATACTCGAAGGCTCTAAAAAAGCTGTTGCAACCTGATATATAAGTGGTGGAAAAAAGTTATAATTGTTTTTGTCTACAAGCGTTACTTGTATTTGAGGTTGATTTACAAGCTCTTTTGCTAAATTTATTCCTGCAAACCCTCCTCCTATGATGACTATCTTCATAAATACTGTATTAAATAGATATTATAAAAAAACACCTTATAAAAGTACAACATAAATAAAGAGTTACAAACTCAACAATACTTACTTTTTGAATTTTTTAACAGGTTTCTCAACCACCTCCGGTTTATTCTGCAAGATATAGTTTGCTAGTAACTTTTCGATCAATTCATCTTTCGTTAAATGATGAAAAACTGTTTTTACTTTCGTTTTTAAATCTGTTGAAACGTCGTGATTTGGTTTCGTTTTAAAGATTTGCTTAGCCCATAAAAGTGTATTATTTTCTTCTAGACTTGCAACAGATGGTTTTTTAAACTCTTTGAATTTAATTCCTAATTCTTTTTCAAAATCAGCTATTTCAACTACTTCTTCTGGTTGTAAAACGGTAAGCGATAGCCCCTTTGCTCCTGCTCTAGCCGTTCTACCACTTCGGTGAACATAAGCTTCATAGGCATCTGGTAAGTGATAATTTACTACATAAGAAATCTCTTTCACATCTATTCCTCTAGCTGCTAAATCTGTAGCGACTAAAATATTAATATGTCCTTCACGGAATTGCTCCATGATTCGGTCTCTAATTCCTTGCGATAAACTACCGTGCAATGCTCCTGATGAAAAACGGTTTATTGCTAAGTTTTTTGCTAGTTTATTTACAGCAGCTTTTGTTTTACAGAATATAATTCCACGTTCTCCCTCTCTTGAATTCAAGAAATGCATTAAAACATCTAGTTTCTCTATTGGATCTACAACTATATATTCGTGGTCAATTCCTTGATTTCCTACTGTTTCCATATTAGCACTTACTTGAACTACATTTTTAGATAAGTAATTCTGAATCAATTGCTTGATTGTCCCTGGTAATGTTGCTGAGAATAAGAAGGTCGTATGTTTTTTTGGTAATTCGGCTACAATTTCATCTAGACTTTCTTTTAAGATTGAAACCATTTCATCGGCTTCGTCCAAAATAAGATATTGTGTCTCTTTTAGATTGATTGCTTTACGCTGAATTAAATCGATTAATCGACCTGGTGTTGCAACTACAATATGAGTAGGCTGTGTAAGTCGCTCTATTTGTGGCTTTATCGGAATTCCTCCGCAAGTTGCAGCTATAGAAACTTCTGGTAAGTATTTTGAGAAATCTTCTAAATTTTTAAATATTTGATGTCCTAATTCTCTTGTTGGAACTAAAATTACAGCTTGCACTGTTGGTAATTCAGGGTTTATTAACTGTAGCAATGGTAATCCAAAGGCTGCTGTTTTTCCTGTTCCTGTTTTTGCCAAACCTACTACATCTGTATTATTAGCCAAAATTAGCGGAATAGTTTTCTGCTGAATTTCGGTTGGTTTAACTATGTTTAATTCGGTTAATGCTTTCTGTATTGGTGCTGAAATTCCTAAGTCTGAAAATTGTTTTGACATTATTTTATTTTTTAAAATTGAAAAATTTAAAGATTTAAAAATTTCTAACTGTGTTACTGTTTTGATCTCACAATGGTTATTTCTTTTAACCACTGCTTGCTCAGATTAAAATGATTTTTATCACTGAGAAATTGAGCTTTATTCGACTCAATTCCTTTTTTGTTTGTTTTAATAGCTTAATGACTCTTTTTTTTTTAGCCATTTATCCCACCAAGCTTAAAACAATTTAACCATTAAGAGATCAAGTTTTAATTTCCTTAATTTCTTAATGGTATATTTCTTTTGTTACGGGACTCTTAGCCCTGATGGAAGCGGCATCCTTTTATTTTTTCTTTTCGAAAAATAAAAGATAAAGCGTACAGCAGGAAAAAGCTCCTTATGAATAACTTTCTTTGAGTCTTTATTTTAGAATCAATCTGGTTCGTTCATTATTTTTTCACGGTATTTTTTACCGGTTAATAGTACCAATTTCAATTTATAATCATCGATAAGCCATTCGCGATAATTCTTACTACATTGACTTAAACATTTAGAATATCGCTTGATACGACAATCGATATCGTCGTCTAGCTCTTTCCCTAGTGCTTTTGCTTCTTGTAATGTTTCTGTATTGTCTACACACATTGCTGCGTGTTGCTCTAATGACTTATCTAAAACTACTTTTGAACGCAAGTTTTGCGCTATCGCTATTTTATGTTCTTCATCGACATCAAAACTTACATCGGCTGTTTTACTAAATTTAGCACGCAATTCTGGTGGCATGCTGTATTTAAAATACAATTCGATTTCGGTATCATCTCTTAAATTCTCCAAATAAAACTCTGGTGATTTAAAGATATGTTGCCAGTTTACTGGTTCACTCCATAATCCGAAACGTGCTGCATTATTTCCTAAATCGATAACTGTAAATTCATCTTTATTAGGTAATTTACGAGAACCACGTCCGATCATTTGGTAATATAACGTTAATGATTTTGTTGCTCTATTTAATATAATGGTTTCTACTGTTGGCTCATCAAATCCAGTAGTTAAGATTCCTACTGATGTTAAAATTGCATCCGGAGTTTTCTTAAACCATTGTAATATATCTTTTCTCTCTTCGTTACTGCTAGTGTTATCAAGATGACGGATATCATAACCTGCTTCTCTAAAGGTTTCATACACATATAATGAAGTATGGATACCATTATTAAAAATCAAGGTTTTCTTACCTAGTGATTTTTCGGTATAAGCATGCAATAATTTTTCTTGCATGATTGTGTTTGTATATAAATCATCTGAAGATTTTACGGTATAATCTCCATTGATACCAACTTTCAGCGATGTTAATCCTACATCATAACTATAAGTTGTTGCACGTGCCAAAAATCCTTGTTCGATTAACGAACCAATTGTGTCTCCTACAATTAGTTCATTATAACTTTCGTGCATTGGTAATTTTATATTAGAGCTTAACGGCGTTGCTGTTACTCCTAATATAAATGCATTTTTGAACGAGTTTAATAATTTTCGGAATGAATTGTAATGTGCCTCATCGATAATTACTAAACCAATATTGTCTAAATGCAATTTTTCGTCGTTAATACGGTTTTTTAATGTCTCAACCATAGCAACAAAGCACGAATACTCGTTTTGGTCTAATAATTCTTTTACCTTACTATTGATTATCTTATTTTTAACACCAAAACCTTTCAACATTTTTGAAGTTTGCTTGCAAAGTTCAATTCTGTGTGTTAAAACTACTACTTTTTTCTCGTGTTGCGCTAAATAACGACGTACGATTTCAGAAAAAATCACTGTTTTCCCTCCACCAGTAGGCAATTGATACAATAAATGATGTTGTGCCGATCCGTTATCTAAACGGTCAAAAATGGCATCAATATCATTTTGTTGGTATGCGTAAAGTTCTTTTTTTTCTACTTTTTCTATTTCTAAAGTGTTTTGAGACATTGTATTTTATTGGTTTTTGCAAAAATACACCTAAAAAACAGTTATTGCGCCTTTTTTATCTTAAAATAAAAAGAAAAAATTCACAATTATTTAATTATGAAACGGGTTCTAAAAAGTTATTTTATCCAAAATCACTTCAAAATCAGACTTGTTTTTCCATTTTTGAGTAGCTGTTTCCTCATAAATTTGATTTACTCGGGATTTAAATTCGGCTAAAATTCCGTTTGAAACTATAAAATTTACTGCTTGCTCAAAAGAATTGTACATGCTTTTGTAAAAAAGTTCTTGCTTTACTGGGTTTTCGGATGAGTAGGTTTGCGCAATTTCGATGTTATAAAGCATAACATCAGCAATTACAAATGGATCTACCCCCAAAAGTATAAAATGTTTGATATATTTTTGAGCTATAGAACGGCGCATTTTTGGTTTTAAAGGCCGTCTTGATGGTTTTGATTTTACGGGAAAATATTCATGCGAAATTTTCACCTTACATTCCTGCAAAAGTGTTTCTTCTTTTGGATTAAACACAAAATCGTAATAGACTTTTACCGGACTGAATTTTTCGTACAATTCGATTAGTTGCTCTTCTAATTGCTCTTTAGTAAGATCGTTTAAATATTTTTTTAAATCGCGTTTACTCATTATCAAAGTTTAAGATTGTAAAAGTAAATTACTTTCTCTTTGGATGCCGTAAAAATCGACCAGAATCATTAATTTTACCGTTAATAATTTAAAAAAATATTTAAATGCTCAAAATTTTTAAGATTACAGCGATTTTAGAAGGAATTTCATATCTGGCTTTATTTTCTAATATGCTTTTTATTAAGCCTACAAACCTTGATTTATACAAATCATTATTGTTCCCTATCGGAATGAGTCATGGTTTACTGTTTGTTGCCTATGTTTTATTAGCTATTTTATTAAAAAGTGCTCAAAAATGGGATTTTAAAACTTTTATGTTGATTTTAATCGCTTCTGTTGTTCCGTTTGGGACTTTTTATGTTGAGTATAAATACTTGAAAAATGCTTAAGTTTTTGGATAAAATATTTAATTTTTTATACCCTCTTTTTAGAGACTGGGGTATGAGTCGCAATATTGCTGCTTACCTTAGCCTTGTTTTAAATATCGCCTTATTAATTATAATGGCATACGCTGTGTATTACGTAGCCAAATTTCTTTTGGTAACTCTTACTGCCGTTTTTGCCCAAAAAACTAAAACTAAGTTTGATGACTTTTTAATAAATAACAAAACAACTAAATACACTGCTTACTTAATTCCATTTTTCTTTATTTATAAAGCTGTTCCAATAATTTTGGACAAATATGAATATTGGGAATTGGTATTTGGTAAAATCGTTGGTGTCTATATCGTACTGTTATCACTATGGATTATTCAAACTGTTTTTAATTCGCTTAAAGACTATTTAAAACAAAAACCTGAATACAGCGATAAACCTATCGATAGTTTTGTTCAGGTTGTTATGATGGTGCTCTGGATTTTTGGAATTGTAATTATTGTTTCTAAATTATTCGGAATCAGACAAAGTGAATTACTAACTATTCTAGGAACTCTTTCGGCTATTATTATCTTAATCTTTAGAGACACAATTCTTGGTTTTGTTTCTAGTGTCCAGGTTGCTATTAACGATATGGTTCGCATTGGGGACTGGATTACTATGGAAAAATTTGGTGCTGATGGTGGCGTAATCGAAATTAATCTTACTACTGTAAAAGTTCGAAATTTTGATAATACTATCACTACCATTCCTACTTATGCCTTGAGCTCTGACTCATTTCAGAACTGGCGCGGGATGCAACAATCGGACGGACGTCGTATCAAAAGACATATTTTGATTAAAACGAGTACGATTCGCTTTTTGTCTGATGAAGACTTGAATATGATGAAAAAGATTCAACTCATTACTCCTTATATTGAATCCCGTCAGGCCGAAATTGAAAAATTTAATACTATAAATGGCATCGACAAATCTTTGTCTCTCAATGGTCGAAATATGACTAATTTGGGTTTGTTTAGAAAATATATTATTCAATATATGCTTAATCATCCAGGTCTAAATAAAGAAATGCATATGATGTGCCGTCAGCTTCAATCGACTGCACACGGTGTTCCTTTAGAGATTTATACTTTTTCGAGCGACAAACGTTGGGCTAATTATGAATATATTATGGCTGATATCTTTGATCACATTATTGCTTCTGTTCCTTATTTTGATCTCGAAATATTCGAACTACCTTCTAAAATTAGTCACTTGGATGTCTAGTCACAATTTGTAGTATTCCGTTTTCAGTCGCAGTCGCGGTTTTACGGTGTTACTTTATAATTTCCTTCCTTCGTCAGGAGGACAAGATTTGGTTTATTGAGTGTTAAGCTCAGTTTTCAATCCTGTCACCCTGATCGAAGTCGAAGAGTTATCTGTTTTCAGTTCTTTAGAATATAATATACTATCAATAAGTAATTTGGGTGCTGAAAAAGTTTATAGTATTAAGTCATAATTTTCAGTTTTCAGTCCTGCTTTAAAGAATATAATCTCAATAAATAATCTGCTTGCTGAAAAAGTTTTCAGTATTCTGTCAGGGTGAAAAGATTGTGTTTATTGAGTGTTTAGTCTCAGTTTGCGGTGTATAGCTTATAGTCTTGCTTCTAATTTCTTGCTTCTCAATTTCTTACATTACCTTTCTCAAGCGACTTAGTACCTTTGCAACTCTGAACCTATAACCGGTCTTTTACATACTCAATTTTTGTTTTACCATGTGCTTTTGGCTTGCCATCTTCTCCTAAATTGACCATTGTAATAGTATCTATTGATATAATAATCTCTCTGGTCATCATGTTTCGCACTTCACTCCTTAATATAAGCGAAGTGTTTCCGAATTTAACTACTTCAATACCAATTTCAACAATATCTCCTTGTCTTGCAGAGCTTTTAAAATTAATTTCAGACATATGCTTGGTTACTACTCTATAGTTTTCTAGCTGAATTATTGTGTATAAAGCTAACTCTTCGTCTATCCATGCCAGTAATTTCCCTCCAAATAAAGTTCCATTTGGATTTAAATCTTCGGGTTTCACCCATTTTCGAGTATGAAATCTCATAATTTTATATTTTAATAACAACAAAAATAGCGTTTTAGTGCTAATTTTTTTTTAATTTTAAATAAAAAAATGAGCCAGCGAGATACTTTTTTACATGAATTCCGAGGATCAACTTTAGGCACTGTAAATACTCAATCTTCTGCAGATGAATTATTTCAAAACGAAGTAATTCGCCCAATTTTAAAACTCCAAAATGATTTATTAATTGCCGTATTTAGGAACTACGTCAATAAAAACAAAACCGACTTTTACTCATATACCGTTGAAAAAAAACTTTCGGTGATTGAGAATGCTATTCAAAAAGATATCAAGTTTCGAAATTCACTAAAAGGAATGATTATCGCTCTTTTTACATTAGACGAATATGATTCTTATATACTTAACTCTTCTAGCCTTAACAAAAGGATGATGAATTTGGTAATTGACAGACTCAAAGGTCAAATTCAATTATTTGAACTTGAATCCAATTAATTTAATGTATTAAATATCGACTGCATACTTGCTTCATCAAACAAAACCTGTGATATTAGCAAAAAAAATTACAACGCTCATAACAGAATTATAAATTCATCTGTTATGGGCTTATACTATTAAAATATTTCAATGAATATCAAATCACATATCTTAATTTATCTCTCATAGAAGATAAGTCCCTAAGTAGCGAAATTCCTTTATAACCTCTAAAAAAGTTTATTTACAGAATCTTTTAATCGACTGTTCTGCATTAGGAAAGTTTTTTTCTTTTGATATTCTAAGGTATTTACAGCCTTTCGTTTTGTTTTGAATCGCGATATAGCTAATTCCCAAAACATATTCTACTGTTCCGCCATCCAAACTAGGTGAATCAACAATTTTCAATAGAGTATTAATGGCTTTTTCAAATTGATTCATTTTAAAATAACAAATTCCAATATTCTGTATCACCAACTCATTTTGAGGATCTTCTTTTAGTGCTTTTTGGTAATATGTAACTGCCAAATCAAAGTTTTCTTGATCTCCATATTCTTTAGCTTTAATCAAAAAATTATCTCTTAAAGCATATAATGCGTTAGATCTTCTTTCTAATAAAAGACTGTCCTTTGGAAAAAAAGCTAATCCTTCATCTAAGAATGAACGCAGTTTTTTATTGCTGTATCCCGATAATTGTAATGCTTTTGAAGTACTGACCCAATTCGAAGCCATTTTTCTGTATTTAGTAAACTGATTGTGAATTTTTATCATTCCCACAGTATCCTTTTTTTCGTTGGCTATAAAAAGAGCTGATAAATAGAAATCTCTATTTCTTGGTCTTTTGTTAAAAGCTATTTTAGCATATTTATAAGCTTTATCAATATCTCCGCTGTTAAAAGCAATCTTATGAATATACCAATCTGAATTACCTAAATACGGATTTAGTTTCTGAGCTAATTCGAAATAATGCAAGGCTTCTTTATATCTTTCCTCATAAAACAATGAAACGCCAACATATTCTACAAAGGGCTCAGAATAATAACTTAGCGTTGGAAATTTTGGTAAATGACTAATAATATCACTAGATTCTAATAACCGTCCCGTTTCAGGTAGCCTATCGTTTGCTCTATAAACTGCCTGATATACCTTAAATTTATACTCTAATTGTGACGCTCTAAATTGTGAAAAAGTAAAATATAGACAGACAACACTCATAATTATGATTGTTATAGGCAGAGTAGTAATTTTTATTTTAGATTTTTTTTGTTCTGAATCACTTGCTATTCCTTTTTGATTTACCAATGAAAGAGCCAATAAAAAACAAAATCCAAATTGTACTGCTGGTATATATAATGGGAAATTTAATAGTGCATCGAATCCATAACTAATAAGTATCATTAGAGAAAACAAAGCCACCAACTTCATTTCAACTTCATTAGATTTAAGAATTTTACTTACTGTGACATATAAAATAAAAACAAATAATGAAAGATAAAGTAGTCCGTTTACAACTCCTGTTTCAGTCATTAATTCCAGAAAATCATTATGAGCATTACTAGAAATATTCGAATCATCTATAAGTAAGTTTTCATAAGCCAAGCTTTTAATTTTCCAATTTCCAATACCAATCCCTTGAACTGGATTTTCGATAATAATTTCACTTGCATTTTTCCAAAAATCCAGTCGCAATTTTGCAGACGAGTCTGATGGATTATCCGTAAGTTCTATTTGTCCTATTCTATTCCCTATTGATTGATAACGGTCTGAATCTCCATGTTTTGCTAAAATGGTATTCGAAAAAACAAACGAAACAATAACTGGTAAAATAACATGGCCTATTTTTATAAATTCGTCTTTTTTAATTGTGTGAATTTTAAAATAAAATACTAAAAAGAAAGTTAGCTGTATAGCTAATCCTAAAAATGTAGCTCGAGAGCCTGTTAAGAAGATTATGGAAACACCTAAAAATAAGGTCAAGATTAATAGGATTCTTTTCCAATTTGAAAAGTGTATGATTCCTAAAACTAAAAATGGAATTTTTATATTTAAACTCGCAGCAAGTATATTTATATTTCCCGAGTTTCCTTTAATTACTGATAAATCAAGTGTTTTTGAAAAATCATAAAGAATTGATATTGATTGAATAAATACACTAATTCCAACAATTAAAGCAATTTTATAAAGTAAATAAAGGCGTCTATAAAGTAGTATAGTTAGATTTAAAAATGTACAAAAAATAATTAATAACTTACTAAAAGTAACTACTGCTAGTGAAACATTAATAGCCGTGAATATTGAAACTCCGCAAAGGAATAAAAACGAAGTATAGATTTTTAATACAACACTATTTCTACATAGCGAAATCAAACTTTGAGCTATTAATTTTGGGTTACAATAGAAATAAATGCCAATAACAATATTTAATAACGCTAGATATATATATTGCGGACTATACCTTTCAATCGTTTTAAATGAAGGCAAAAATTCCATTAATAAATACCCAATAATAAATAGTAGTATTATGAAACTCGAGTTATCAGTATCAATATGTTGTTTTTTCATGTTTAATTTTACTTCCATGTATTTTTATTATCTATCATTATTTTATTTATCTAGTTTCCGTTTTTAATTTATATAAACGAACTACTATCTTTACTTTCTACTCTCTCGTTTAACCATATTTTACTTGTTTAATAATCCCGAATTAAAATTTTAAGCATTAAATTTGAAACAAAAAACAACGTCTATATTTTTCCTTTGGTGATTATTTTAAGGAAGAACTAAAAGTTCTTCTTTTTATTAAACTCAAGAATTATTTTGTAATATTATCTCCTTTTCTTATGGCTGTACACATAATCTAAGGGTAAATATCACCCTTAGAAAAAAAATACAATCAACTATAAAACAAATAATTACCACTATTTAATAATAATAATAATAAATTGCTAGGTTTTTTTTTTGATGTGTATTAACTATAATCCAAAATTTATTCTTTTATACCTTAAAATACCATTTGGACATATGTCTCAGTAAAATGTATTTTACCTAAACACTAATGTCCAAATTGGTAGTTTTAACTTAATAAAATCATTGTTTTTTAATGATTATAAATTCGGATCGTCTATTTAACTGATGTTCACCTTCTGAGCATTTGACACCTTTTTCACACTTGTTAATTAGTTCTGTATCACCGAAGCCTTCACCTGAAATTCTTTCTTTTTCAATACCCGCATTTACAATATAGTTTACAGTCGAACTAGCTCTATTTTTTGATAAAGTCATATTGAGTTCTTTTCTACCTCTACTATCTGTATGGGATTGCACTTTTAATGAAATATTTGGTCTAGCTAATAACAATTGGACAATTTTATTCAGTTCTTTTTTAGACGATTCTCTTATTATAAAACCCTCAAAATCAAAATAAATCGGACTAAGCTCTAATTTTTGGGTTAAATCATCTCCTTCACTTAATACGACTATTTTGTTGGCAACAATTACTTCCATTTCATTATATAAGTTTGGCGATATATTTTTTTTCTCCAACTGTTTCATTGATGAGATTAATTCAGTTGCCTCAATTAGTCCTTCTTTTTTGAATACTAATCTGTAACTTTTATAAGGTTCTAATCTAAGTGAATAATTTCCATCGTTATCTGTATAATGAGTTGCAACTTTATTGTTATCTAAATCATAAACTTCGATAGCCACCTGGGCAATAGGTATCTCAGTAATGCTATCTTTTAAGACTCCAGAGATAATTGGTTTTATGCTGAATGGCATCTTTTTTGGTTTGTTTTCTTTAAATCCATATAAGTCATCATTTCCATTGCGATTTGATGAGAAATAGCCCTTTTTGGTTTCTTCATTTATTGCATAGCCAAAATCATCATAACGAGAATTCACACCATCTCCTAAATTCATTACATGATATACACCTTCTTCATCTTTAACTGCAGCAAAAACATCTAATCCGCCCAATCCCGGGTGCCCATCAGATGAAAAATACAAGATACCTGATTCGTCAATAAAAGGATATGTTTCTCTACCTAAAGTATTAATTTCATCACCTAAAGATTTAACCTCATTGCTTATTTGATAAGCTTCTGTAATGTTAACTACATACAAGTCTGAATTACCAATTTCATTATTTCTATCAGACACAAAGTATAATTCTTTATCATCAGGACTTAAAGCAGGATGACCTGAAGAAAATCCGCTACTATTTACTGGGTAAGGTAATTCTTCAATATTTTCCCATTCATTATTGATATAATGCGCTTTATATATTTTTAAATAGCTTATATCTAATTTATTGCTTCTTCCTAATTCTCCCGAAGAATAATTCGTTCCAGTAAAGTACATTGTTTTACCATCTTTTGTTATTACTGGAGTACTCTGATGATATTTTGAATTTACTTTTCCTTTTAAAATTTTATCATTTTCTAATTCACCATCGGCAGTAATAGTTGCTTCATAAATTTTTAAAAACGGTTTATTATCCCAATTGTGTTTAGCTTTTAATGAAAGTCCAACCTCTTTTGCAGAAGAATAAAGTATTTTATCATCACCCCAAAAGGCTGCCCCAAAATCTGAATATGCAGAATTATTTTTTATATTTTTGATTTCATAACGCCCAGATTGTTCCGCTATTTTAGACAAAAAATTTTCTGGTAGCCAATCATCACTTCTATCTTTTTTTTCTGTTAGCTTAAAATAGTTTTTTAAAACTAATGCTGCTTCTAAATATTTCTGTGCAGCTTTTAATGTCTGTGCGTATCTAAAGTAATATTCCGGAGAAATACTTTCTCCATTTTCCATAGCCTTAGAATACCATAATAAAGCTTCCGAATAATTAGAATTATAATAATAGGAGTCTGCAAGTTTTGCATAGACAATTGCTGTAGCATCATCTTTGTTCGCCAATTCTGTGTACAATTTACTTGCTTTTGTAAATGCAAATTCATTATAAGCTTCATTTGCTTTATGCATTTTTTTACTTTGCTTTTGTGTGTAGCCCATTTGCTTTATAAAAAGAGATAGGAAAACAAAAACGATAGTTGTTTTTTTATGAATCATTTTCATTGATTAATCTATTATTAAAAAAACCTAGGTGTAATTATTCTACTCTTTGCTAATGAAAGTAAGTCGAATCGCAAGAAAACTTCATGCGATCCTGAATTGTATCTCCCTAATTTGCTGGTATCAAAGTCATAAGCATATCCAATATTTAAACCCTCTGACACTTGAAATCCAGCCATAGCACTTACAGCTGCATCCCATCTATAGGCTACTCCTAATGTAAATTTTTCTTCCAAAAGAAAGTTAGCTGACAAATCAACTCCTAATGGTGATCCTACTACAGCTTTTATCATTGCAGCAGGCTTAAATTTTACGGCATCTGACAATGTAAATACATAACCTCCCATCATATAAAAGTGCTTTTTTCTCGTAACCATAGAGGTTTGAATATCATCATAGAATTCTGTTTCCAAAATTTTTGGTATTGATACCCCTACATACCATTTATCTGAATACATAAATACTCCAGCACCTATATTTGGAGAAAACTTACTTAACTTACCAGCAAGATCTATGTCATTTTGATTTTGAATAGTTAATTTATTGTAATCTATATCCCAGAAGTTACCTACAGCGCTTAACCCTAGAGATAATTTTACATCTTCTGATAACGTAATTGGATAAGAATAATTAATTGCAGCAGTAGTTTCACTTGTTGCACCTATTTGATCATTAATGACTGTAAATCCTAATCCTTGTCCGTTACTGCTAACAGGTCCTTGAATTGATAAATTAGCTGTTTTAGGTGCTCCATCTAAACCTACCCATTGTGCCCTATAGATACCCAAAATGTTAGTTACGCCACTAGTTCCTGTATATCCAGGATTTATTGTTAAGGTATTATACATATATTGAGTATATTGACTATCCTGTTGTGCAAATGATGGAAAGTATACTGTCAGTAATAACAATAGTATTATTGTTTTTTTCATTTTGTTTTTAATTTTTTAATGCAGATTCAAGTCGCTTTTGATAAGTTCTTTTAAAAAAAGCCGATTAATTGATTGTCCTTAATTAAAATACAGATAGCCTACTTTTTCTCTAGTAATTTCATTATTTGTTTTATATCTAAGTACATAAAAATAGGTTCCTGTAGACAACTTCTCTCCCTTACTTACAGTTGCTCTACCTTCAGAAATTCCTTTAAACCAATTTCCATCTGTACCATAGCCCGAAGTTTCAAACACTTTAACACCCCATCTGTTGTATATTTCTAAAGTGTTGTTTGGGTAATTAGATAAACCATCTATAAAAAAGTAGTCATTAACTCCATCTTCGTTAGGCGAAAAACCATTGTAAACAATAACATTATCCTTAGGAAAATCCAGTGTTTTTTTTATTCTTGCTAGTGTAAAAATTCCATCACTAGTAATTTTTGCCGTAACCGCTTTATAATATTCATCACTTGCTGAATCATAAATCTTCCATTGCTTATCTAAATCATGCCATTTAACAATTGCAATAGAATCATCATCACTACCAGTAATTATAGCATTTGGAGTCGTATTCTCATCCCAAGTAAGTGTCAAAGCAAAATCAATTGGGTTATCTGTAGTTTCAAATTTCCAATATTCAGATGAGTCAATTAATACTATTTTATCTTGCTTCTTATCATGAGGATACTCCCCATTTGAATTTTTATAATAATATTTACCAGTATAAATCTTGCCATTCTGAGTACTTTGCCCAATAGATATTGGTCTAAAAAATCCTTCGTCTCCTACAGGAAACTGAAATTCATTTTTTCCATTTTGTTCTACATGCCCAAGTACATAACTTTCGTGACTCGTATCATTATGATTTGCATTAATTCCAAAAATAAATTTCCCTCCATTAGTGTCATTATCTACAATCCCATTATTAAAGTATGAAGTTCCCTTAACACTTAGTTCCCCTGACAATAAAAAAGCTGGTTGCGCTGATGTATTATCAAATCTTACATCATTTAATTCACTTGGTAATGTTCCAGAAATAGTCTGCGCTCCAGTTATTCCTTTAAAATAAGTTAATCCTGTTTTTGATGATTGGCTAAATGTCACCATCCCATCATTATTAAAATTTGCGTATACAAAAAAGACACCATCATTAACAAAATTCCCAGTAAGAGTATTATCAAAACTTTCTACTGAAGAAAACTCTGTTCTGGGCATAATTACTAAATCTCCTGTGTTTACCGTTTGTGCATTTAATTTGCCAACTGCACATACCATTAGTATGATTGTATTTCTATAAATTCTGGTCATCACTTATATTTTAAAATGTTATCCATAATATCATTTGCTATCATTATTTATACTTTTAAAAAGCATCTTCAGTTTACACTCAATACTAATTTTAGCCAGTAACTTGTTTGTTGTTGAAGTTTAAACATATAGAATCGCAATTCTATAAATCGTACCCAACTGACTATTTAGTAATTGTATTGAACATAAACAATCCAACTAAAAATTAACAACTTGTATCTGTACCGAACAGATTTTGCCCTTTACTAGTAATACAACCTTAATTATTATTTAATTTTCGGAAAATTATCCAACGTTTAGTCTTTCAGCTTTAGTATTTTATAGTTTCTCCATCAATTTGTTTAAACACTGAACAAAAACTGATTAAGCTGATAAGGATTGTAAAGATCATCTCTTAAATACAAGAGGTAATCTTTTTTATATTTTTAAAGTATAATAAGGAACTACAATTAAAATTGTAGTTCCTTTATTTTTAATTACTGTTTATTTTATTTCAGAAATAAATTTTTCCAATTTTTCCAAACGCTCGTTAATTGCTTTTGAATTGGTTTTTAATTCCTCTATTTCATTGTTCTTTGCATCTAGCTGTTTGTTTTGCTCAATAACGTGCAAATACAACTCTTCTGTTTTTTCTAGTAACTGAATTGATAATTCTGAAATATTAAATGCATAACCTCCAGCTGTTTTCTCTAGTTCAGTTATAGGAGTTATTCCTGGTAAATGTTTGTTCTTTTGGATAAAAGCATCTACTTCGGCTAATGTTTTAAATTTATAATCTGCTTTAATATCTGAAAAGCCTTGGAAATAATCTTCAAACACATAATCAGCAAAGTAACTATTCACAGTTGTAATTACTCCGTTAACTCTCAATCTTTCATTTGGTGTAGACGATGGTGTATTATAACCAATACCTACCCAATCACCCATTGTATAAATAGACTCATCATTTTTAGTTGCACCTGCATTAGTATCTGTACTAAACCATGGTTCTTTTACTAATGGAGCAATATCTAACTTATGAGTTATTGTCTTTTCATCTGTATAATCTAAAGTTCCTTTTGCGAGTGGATTTACTTCAAGCTTAGTTATTGTTTCATAAACATCGACTGCAGCATTAGCTGTCTCATTTTTATAACTAGCAATTTTATTTCCTGCTGTTACCAAAGGAGTTATCTCCGTAACTGTTTCTGCATCTTTTATTGCAGGAGCTAAATCAATAATTCCTTCAACTTCGTTTATCGAACTAGTTAACGTAGAACCTGATAAAGTAACGACATTACTATTAACAGCTGGTGCTGTTTTTACAATACCATTTACTGTTGACGTAATTGTGTTTAGCGGGTTACTTAAATCATTGGTAGTTACTTGAGCAACAATTTTATCCAATTCTACCGAAGAAGTAACTCCATTTACATTAGAGATCAATTTATTATCAGCATCTAAGTTCAATTCATTGGTAGTTACTTGAGCAACAATTTTATCCAATTCTACAGAAGAAGTAACTCCATTTACATTAGAGATCAATTTATTATCAGCATCTAAGTTCAATTCATTGGTAGTTACTTGAGCAACAATTTTATCCAATTCTACAGAAGAAGTAACTCCATTTACATTAGAGATCAATTTATTATCAGCATCTAATTTTAAATCATTCGTAGTTACTTGAGCAACTATTTTATCCAATTCTACAGAAGAAGTAACTCCATTTACATTAGAAATCAATTTATTATCAGCATCTAAGTTCAATTCATTGGTAGTTACTTGAGCAACTATTTTATCCAATTCTACCGAAGAAGTAACTCCATTTACATTAGAGATCAATTTATTATCAGCATCTAAGTTCAATTCATTGGTAGTTACTTGAGCAACAATTTTATCCAATTCTACCGAAGAAGTAACTCCATTTACATTAGAAATCAATTTATTATCAGCATCCAATTTTAAATCATTCGTAGTTACTTGAGCAACTATTTTATCCAATTCTACAGAAGAAGTAACTCCATTTACATTAGAGATCAATTTATTATCAGCATCTAATTTTAAATCATTCGTAGTTACTTGAGCAACTATTTTATCTAATTCTACAGAAGAAGTAACTCCATTTACATTAGAGATTAATTTATTATCAGCATCTAAGTTCAATTCATTGGTAGTTACTTGAGCAACAATTTTATCCAATTCTACCGAAGAAGTAACTCCATTTACATTAGAAACCAATTTATTATCAGCGTCTAAGTTCAATTCATTGGTAGTTACTTGAGCAACAATTTTATCCAATTCTACCGAAGAAGTAACTCCATTTACATTAGAGATCAATTTATTATCAGCATCTAAGTTCAATTCATTGGTAGTTACTTGAGCAACTATTTTATCCAATTCTACCGAAGAAGTAACTCCATTTACATTTGAGATCAATTTATTATCAGCATCTAAGTTCAATTCATTGGTAGTTACTTGAGCAACAATTTTATCCAATTCTACCGAAGAAGTAACTCCATTTACATTAGAAACCAATTTATTATCAGCGTCTAAGTTCAATTCATTGGTAGTTACTTGAGCAACAATTTTATCCAATTCTACAGAAGAGGTAACGCCATTTACATTAGAGATCAATTTATTATCAGCATCTAATTTTAAATCATTCGTAGTTACTTGAGCAACAATTTTATCCAATTCTACCGAAGAAGTAACTCCATTTACATTAGAGATCAATTTATTATCAGCATCTAATTTTAAATCATTCGTAGTTACTTGAGCAACAATTTTATCCAATTCTACCGAAGAAGTAACTCCATTTACATTAGAGATCAATTTATTATCAGCATCTAATTTTAAATCATTCGTAGTTACTTGAGCAACTATTTTATCCAATTCTACAGAAGAAGTAACTCCATTTACATTAGAAATCAATTTATTATCAGCATCTAAGTTCAATTCATTGGTAGTTACTTGAGCAACAATTTTATCCAATTCTACCGAAGAAGTAACTCCATTTACATTAGAGATCAATTTATTATCAGCATCTAAGTTCAATTCATTGGTAGTTACTTGAGCAACAATTTTATCCAATTCTACCGAAGAAGTAACTCCATTTACATTAGAAATCAATTTATTATCAGCATCCAATTTTAAATCATTCGTAGTTACTTGAGCAACTATTTTATCCAATTCTACAGAAGAAGTAACTCCATTTACATTAGAGATCAATTTATTATCAGCATCTAATTTTAAATCATTCGTAGTTACTTGAGCAACTATTTTATCTAATTCTACAGAAGAAGTAACTCCATTTACATTAGAGATTAATTTATTATCAGCATCTAAGTTCAATTCATTGGTAGTTACTTGAGCAACAATTTTATCCAATTCTACCGAAGAAGTAACTCCATTTACATTAGAAACCAATTTGTTATCAGCGTCTAAGTTCAATTCATTGGTAGTTACTTGAGCAACAATTTTATCCAATTCTACCGAAGAAGTAACTCCATTTACATTAGAAACCAATTTATTATCAGCGTCTAAGTTCAATTCATTGGTAGTTACTTGAGCAACAATTTTATCCAATTCTACAGAAGAAGTAACTCCATTTACATTAGAAATCAATTTATTATCAGCATCTAAGTTCAATTCATTGGTAGTTACTTGAGCAACAATTTTATCCAATTCTACAGAAGAGGTAACTCCATTTACATTAGAAATCAATTTATTATCAGCATCTAAGTTCAATTCATTGGTAGTTACTTGAGCAACAATTTTATCCAATTCTACAGAAGAAGTAACTCCATTTACATTAGAGATCAATTTATTATCAGCATCTAAGTTCAATTCATTGGTAGTTACTTGAGCAACAATTTTATCCAATTCTACAGAAGAGGTAACGCCATTTACATTAGAGATCAATTTATTATCAGCATCTAATTTTAAATCATTCGTAGTTACTTGAGCAACAATTTTATCCAATTCTACCGAAGAAGTAACTCCATTTACATTAGAAACCAATTTATTATCAGCGTCTAATTTTAAATCATTCGTAGTTACTTGAGCAACAATTTTATCCAATTCTACCGAAGAAGTAACTCCATTTACATTAGAAACCAATTTATTATCAGCGTCTAAGTTCAATTCATTGGTAGTTACTTGAGCAACAATTTTATCCAATTCTACCGAAGAAGTAACTCCATTTACATTAGAGATCAATTTATTATCAGCATCTAAGTTCAATTCATTGGTAGTTACTTGAGCAACAATTTTATCCAATTCTACCGAAGAAGTAACTCCATTTACATTAGAGATCAATTTATTATCAGCATCTAAGTTCAATTCATTGGTAGTTACTTGAGCAACTATTTTATCCAATTCTACCGAAGAAGTAACTCCATTTACATTAGAAATCAATTTATTATCAGCATCCAATTTTAAATCATTCGTAGTTACTTGAGCAACTATTTTATCCAATTCTACAGAAGAAGTAACTCCATTTACATTAGAGATCAATTTATTATCAGCATCTAAGTTCAATTCATTGGTAGTTACTTGAGCAACAATTTTATCCAATTCTACCGAAGAAGTAACTCCATTTACATTAGATATCAATTTATTATCAGCATCTAAGTTCAATTCATTAGTAGTTACTTGAGCAACTATTTTATCCAATTCTACCGAAGAAGTAACTCCATTTACATTAGAAACCAATTTATTAGTAGCATCTAAGTTTAATTCATTAGTAGTTACTTGAGCAACTATTTTATCCAATTCTACCGAAGAAGTAACTCCATTTACATTAGAAACCAATTTATTAGTAGCATCTAAGTTCAATTCATTAGTAGTTACTTGAGCAACTATTTTATCCAATTCTACCGAAGAAGTAACTCCATTTACATTAGAAACCAATTTATTAGTAGCATCTAAGTTCAATTCATTAGTAGTTACTTGAGCAACTATTTTATCCAATTCTACCGAAGAAGTAACTCCATTTACATTAGAAATCAATTTATTATCAGCATCCAATTTTAAATCATTCGTAGTTACTTGAGCAACTATTTTATCCAATTCTACAGAAGAAGTAACTCCATTTACATTAGAGATCAATTTATTATCAGCATCTAATTTTAAATCATTCGTAGTTACTTGAGCAACTATTTTATCTAATTCTACAGAAGAAGTAACTCCATTTACATTAGAGATTAATTTATTATCAGCATCTAAGTTCAATTCATTGGTAGTTACTTGAGCAACAATTTTATCCAATTCTACCGAAGAAGTAACTCCATTTACATTAGAGATCAATTTATTATCAGCATCTAAGTTCAATTCATTGGTAGTTACTTGAGCAACAATTTTATCCAATTCTACCGAAGAAGTAACTCCATTTACATTAGAAACCAATTTATTATCAGCGTCTAAGTTCAATTCATTGGTAGTTACTTGAGCAACAATTTTATCCAATTCTACAGAAGAAGTAACTCCATTTACATTAGAGATCAATTTATTATCAGCATCTAAGTTCAATTCATTGGTAGTTACTTGAGCAACTATTTTATCCAATTCTACAGAAGAAGTAACTCCATTTACATTAGAGATCAATTTATTATCAGCATCTAATTTTAAATCATTCGTAGTTACTTGAGCAACTATTTTATCCAATTCTACCGAAGAAGTAACTCCATTTACATTAGAGATCAATTTATTATCAGCATCTAATTTTAAATCATTCGTAGTTACTTGAGCAACTATTTTATCCAATTCTACCGAAGAAGTAACTCCATTTACATTAGAGATCAATTTATTATCAGCATCTAATTTTAAATCATTCGTAGTTACTTGAGCAACTATTTTATCTAATTCTACAGAAGAAGTAACTCCATTTACATTAGAGATTAATTTATTATCAGCATCTAATTTTAAATCATTCGTAGTTACTTGAGCAACAATTTTATCCAATTCTACCGAAGAAGTAACTCCATTTACATTAGATATCAATTTATTATCAGCATCTAAGTTCAATTCATTGGTAGTTACTTGAGCAACAATTTTATCCAATTCTACCGAAGAAGTAACTCCATTTACATTAGAGATCAATTTATTATCAGCATCTAAGTTCAATTCATTGGTAGTTACTTGAGCAACAATTTTATCCAATTCTACCGAAGAAGTAACTCCATTTACATTAGAGATCAATTTATTATCAGCATCTAAGTTCAATTCATTGGTAGTTACTTGAGCAACAATTTTATCCAATTCTACCGAAGAAGTAACTCCATTTACATTAGAAACCAATTTATTATCAGCGTCTAAGTTCAATTCATTGGTAGTTACTTGAGCAACAATTTTATCCAATTCTACCGAAGAAGTAACTCCATTTACATTAGAGATCAATTTATTATCAGCATCTAATTTTAAATCATTGGTAGTTACTTGAGCAACTATTTTATCCAATTCTACAGAAGAAGTAACTCCATTTACATTAGAGATCAATTTATTATCAGCATCTAATTTTAAATCATTCGTAGTTACTTGAGCAACAATTTTATCCAATTCTACCGAAGAAGTAACTCCATTTACATTAGAGATCAATTTATTATCAGCATCTAATTTTAAATCATTCGTAGTTACTTGAGCAACTATTTTATCTAATTCTACAGAAGAAGTAACTCCATTTACATTAGAGATTAATTTATTATCAGCATCTAATTTTAAATCATTCGTAGTTACTTGAGCAACTATTTTATCCAATTCTACAGAAGAAGTAACTCCATTTACATTAGAGATCAATTTATTATCAGCATCTAATTTTAAATCATTCGTAGTTCCTTGAGCAATGGCTACTTTTGTATCAACCCAAGTAGGAATTGTACCAACAGTCTGCAAAATTTGACCTGGGTTTCCAGCTCTTAAACTAATATTAGTATCTTGGAATGCATTATTGACTCCATTAGTAATATCAATTAAATTTAAACCAGTAACATTTCCAGCACCACTTGTTGGTGCAGCACCTGCTGGTCCGATTGGACCTTCATCTCCTTTTAATGTAGCTAATTGCTCTGAAGTAAAATCTGTAAATTTAAAATCTTTACCATCGTCTCCCTTATCACCTTTTAATCCATCAAGAGTTATAATTTGAGGAGCGCCTGAGGCATCAATATAAGTAAACTCCTGACTTATTGGATTAAAAATAACTGTTCCTTTAGATGATGTTATTTCATTAGAAACAACAATTCTGTTCCATTTATTATCATACCAATAGTAATAGCCCGGTTTAACATCAGCCTGACTTGCCGTATTAAACACCATAAGACTTGGAGGTAGCGAGCCATCATTAGTAATAGGACTCATGCTTGTTGCGTTTATAAGATTTACCCTAGGTATTAAAATACCTTTAGTTGAAGCTACCACATCTAATTGAGCGGAGCTATTGGGCAAAGGGGTCCCTACACCTACCTGTCCATACGTGGAGACCCCCCCCAAGACAAGAAGTAAGAATAGTAATTGATTTTTCATAAATACTTATTAAAATTAATAAAAACTAAAAAATAATTTGTTAGATTAATCGTGAGTACTATTACACGAAATTGATTAAAGATTAAGCCATTATTATTTAATAATATCTATCACAATTTACTTAGGATATTACACACTAACCATAATAAGGCCTCACATTGTCATTAAAATGCAATCATAATTTTGTCAATATTTATAATCTAACAATCTTAAAAAAAACATAGTTAGATTATTTAAACTGAAATTATTATCAATTTAAAACGTTAGACAATTAAAACGATTTGGTAAAAAATCGTAAAATTTCATATAGTATGGCTACCTAGAATTAATTAGGGATTTAGCTCATCTACATGAAGAATAAATAAAACTTATAAGACTGGGGCGTCAGTTTTAAAATTGATTATGTTTTACAATATTTATGTTACATAATTGCAGATGTAATTTTTCACAAACAGAATCATGCAAAGAATGCTCATAAAATAATGAAAACAAAAAAACTCGCTACTCACATCTACTTAGCAACTAAAAAAAACAACAAACACCTATTTATCAGTAATTTAAACACTAAACCAAACAATAATGAGTAGATTTGAGTAGGTGTAAAAAGTTAGTGTTATTGTATTGAACTGTTAAAATCAAAAAAAATAAAATGTAGATGCCAAATATGTTCTTTCAGCATTTCATTAAACTCATTTTCTGCAGAAAAAGTTATCAAAGAACCAAACTTATTTAAGTTATTTCTACAAAATTGTATATTCTTATAGAGGCAAATACTCAATTATTTTTAATTTAAATCAAAAATTATAAATATAAAATTGAATGATTTTGTCCAAAAATGAAAAAATAATTAAGGTGATTTCTAGATAGAACTAGATTAGCATAAAGCAAAATTTTTCTTAAAAAATACGACTGGAAAATCTAGAAAGGATGTAAAAAAAGAGTAATATTTGATTCTTTTCTAGATAGTTTAAATTGTCCAAAAAAAAAACAACAATAATTAAAATAGGAATTTAGCTAACAGGAACCTTTTAAAAGCTCATTATCTTGACCAGATCCTTCCATTTTTATTAATTAAAAAAATCAAATAAAACTCTTTTAACTATAACTGACAAAATATCAGTTATTTAAAAACAATCATAAAATATAAAACAATAAATAAAGAAGTAAATATCAGACATGAATTCATATCTAGGTTATAAGTAGCCTTTATTCTAAAAATTTCACTTATTGAGAATGTATTTGGAATAGAATTACAAATATTAAGCTTAAATTCATGCATCTGATTATTCTTAAGCAGTAATTTGGCTAAACTCTAGAAAGATCATAAAGCTTTAAAAAACTTCTTTAAATGAAAAAAAGTCTACAATTCATTTTACCCAAAACTTACTTTTGTTTTCATAATTTCATTTAATGATGCTCTATTATTAATAGCACAGGCTGGAAGTTGCTTTCTTAGTAAGTCCAACTCCTGTTGATTTACACTAATATTTAAATGCTTTAATTTTTTTAACTTACATAAGTTATCTACTGTATTTTTTAGCCTCATTGCATTTGTTTCGACCAAGTGCAATATACTTATATTACTTTTTTCAGTAATAAAATCTAGCTCTGGTAAATTTTCGTTTCCAGAAATTTTTAATATATGTAGACTATTTAAATTTTGTAAAAATTTAAAATCCAAAAAGGCTTTACATTTATCAAACGACAAAGATTTCATCGCTACAATACGCTCAATATTTTCAATGTGTGTCAATTTGGGTGTATAACTTATATCCAATGCTTCAAATGTACTACTCTTGGGCAAGACAATTTTACGGGCTTTTTTTGCGACGCAGACCTTAACTTTGAGTAATTTTTTATCAAGATGAGAGAAATCTAATATTTCACTAGTTGCATCACCAAAAATTGAGAGGCCATTATATATATCAAAAATTTTATCGTACTTAATATTTATATTGTAATCAGTTTCAAGTAACCCTAATTCATCAGCACTATCAATATATTTTCTTTGTAATAACAGCACAAGCGCCATTACTTCTCTAGAAGACAAATCTTTACTTAATAAAATACTTTCTATTTCTGTAAAACTTTGTATTTCAGGAACATTTTCAAGCCAGGCCCTAGTACTATAAACACAATCCTCTGAAGGCGCACTGCGTAACGCAGTTCGTAAATATTCATTATTCATGTTTTTTGCTTAAATTAAATTTTACTATAGCATTATAACTTCAACATAGAATTTTGTAATTTTATGTTCCACAAGAAGGGGTATTTAAAATATACCATGGTTATTATCAAAATCAGTAAAGGGAGCTCTAGAAAGGCTGCTTTAATGTTACTATCTAATAAATACAAAAAAATTATTAAAAAGGTTTTAGAAGCAATTAAACAATTAGCCCAGATGTAGGTGTAAGGAATTAAAAGCAAAGCACCACACATAATACTAATCATGCCTATTATTATTATACCTTTTATAGAAAATCCCCATTCTAAAAAGATATTTTCTAAACCATTATTCATATTAACAATATCAATCCCGTTTAAAATTTCTTTTATAGAAACAAATATTATTATTGAAATAACCATCTGCTTAATTACTATTTTTTTCATGGTAACCTATTATGTATAAAAACCACGATTTTAAGCAGAGACTGCTCCCATAACAGTCTCTATAATTTATCAGCTCATCCCCCAACAATCTGACAAACGCTTAAAAATCGAGTATAATCATTAATATCTAAAAATTGATGTTTAAAAAAGGGGGGAAGAACAGCTAATCAAAGCTCCACCCCCTTTTTTTTTGTTAACACTAAACAAACATTAACAATAACTTCAGGTAATCTAAAAATATAAATACCAATACAACATATGTCCATATATGTTATATTCATTTTTAATTTTATCAATAATGTACCTACTACAAACTAGTCTATGAATTGGTCAAAAACATAAAATAATTTAATCAAACATCTTAACTTTAGCAAATTGAAGCATTTTATTCCTAAAAAACAGACTAACTAACTACACTTATCTACGCAAGCGACAAAAAAAACACAAACACCTACTAACCAGTGTTTTAAAATAAAAACACGCATAAATACAACACTAATTGAAGTGGTTAAAACAATAGTAAGTAGCAAACGAGTAGGTGTTAATTTGTAAATTGTAGTAACAATAATGAGTAAGTATGAGTTTGAGAAAAATGAGCAAAAAAAAAGTATCCCTATTGCTACGATAAGGATACCTTTATATTATTATTATTTTATTTAAACTAAACTAAACCTTATAAATCAGCAATCCAAATACCAATATCATTTTTCTCAGTAAGATTAGCTTTTTTTCTAATTCTATAAATTCTTGCTTCAACAGATCTAACAGTAACATCAGTATACAAAGCAATATCTTTAACTGCAAATCCAAGTTTTAAAAAAGCACATACTATTAATTCCATTTTTGATATAGTAGGAGCTTCTTGGAGTATTCTGTTATAAAAATCTGGATGAGTAGCTTCAAACTTAGATAAGAACATCGGATCATTATTTTTTGCTAGTTTTAAAACTTCATCTAAAGATGTACTGTTTATAAGTATTACTTTTTCAAGTATATCTTTTTTATTTTGTAGCCTTTGCTTCTTTTTAGCAATTTTTACTTTTTCCTTTTTTTTGTTTTTGTATAAACGTATTGCAAAAAAGAGAAAAAGAGCTGTAAGTACGGCACTTAAAACAAGGGCTACAACACCTGTCTTTCTAATTTTTTCAATAGTTGAGTATTCGTCTTCAATAAGTTCTTTTACGGTTGCGATTACTGCTTTCTGCTGATTTTTTTGTAGACTATCGTTAAGAGAAAAATATTTTTCGGAGTATAGTTCTTCCTTTGTTTTATTCTTAAGTTTCTCATATGTCTGTGAAAGATTCAAATAAATATCCCGCTGTAATTCTCTTTTTTTAAGCTTTTTTGCAAAAAAAAGTGCTTCTTGATAATATTTTAAAGCTTCTGCAAAGTTGTCTTTTTTAAATTCTAAGTTACCTAGATCAATATAGACATACAATTTAACCGAATTATAATTTTCTTTTTCTGCCAGTTTAGAAGCATTTACTAAATAAACTCTTGCGCTATCGTATTGTTTTAATGCTAGATAACAAGCACCTACATTAGCACTAGCTAAAGACAAATTAATATTCTTAAATTTAGTATTTTCAATTTTATTAAATTGATTATAACCTAATACATAATATTTTTTTATAGAATCTATTACTCCAGTACTTCTGTCATATCCAACTGCAATGTCATTATAAAGCAATCCTTTTTGTCGTAAAGCAACATCAGTGTTGGAAATTTGTGGAGTAACCCCTAATCCTTTTTTAAATTCCGAAAATCCTTGTTTATAAAGTCCTAAGCCTACGTAACTAATTCCTTTTAATCTATATGCTTCAGAGAGTAGCTCATAATCATTTATTAATAAAGCAAATTCTTCTGATTTTGTAGCCTGCTCTAACGACCTATCATACTGATTTGTATCGTACAAATTTTTTCCAGCAAGCATTGCACTTAATGCCATTCCTTTCTTATAATCTAGAATTTCAGAATATTTATAACTTTTTAAACTGTTTTCTATAGCTTTGTTAGGGATACTGTCCCCCATTTTTTTTATATCACTAAGCATACTATCAATTTGTTTTTCAGTATACTGCTGACTATAACCAGTTACTACCACAAATAGAATTAGTATTTGCAAAAAAAGTCTTTTACCCATATATTATTTATAAATTAAATATTTGCTAACCAATCATATAAGTCCTCTTCAGGGGGAACGTTTAGTTTTTTTCGAAGTCTATATCTTTTAGACTGTACAGCTCGAATAGTACTTTTTGTGTAAGTGGCAATTTCATTAGTAGAAAAACCTAATTTTATTAATGCACAAAACTTTAATTCACTCGAAACTATTGTGGGATTAATTTTAATAACCTCATCTATATACTCTGGGTGTATTTCTTTAAATTTTGCAAAAAACAACGGACTACCTTCTATCGCAAGTTGTTTTAAATCCGTTCCTTCTAATTTTGGGTTTACATTTTGGCTTTTGATTTTTTCTATCAGTTCCTCTTTAATTTTTAACTGATTATCAATAACATTACTTTCTTCTTTTACTATCACAAATCTCTTTCTATATTTTTTAATGTAAACAAAAGTGATAACTATTATTATAATAAGTAAAGATAATAATGCAATTATTAACTCTACGTCGGTTAGCATCGCTTCATCTTTATCTTCTAAATAAAATCTTAGTGAAGTATATATTGCATCCTTATGAATTTTAGAAAGACTATCGTTAAGTATCACATATTTATTTCTATAATATTTTGTACTATCTTGATCTTTTAGAATACTGTAAATTCTAGATAAATTATAATAAAGATCATTAATGTAAAAAATTCTTTTATTTTCTTTAGCTAGTAGTAGCGCTTCTTGAAAATACATTTTTGCATTATAAAAATTCCCTCTATAAAAGTTTATAGATCCTAAACCGGAAATTGATTCAATTGCTATAAAGTCTAATTTAAGTTCTTTAGAGAGTTGTGTTGCGTTTTTAAAATAGGGTTCTGCCTTGTCGAAATCTCCTTTTTTGAGATAAAAAGATCCTAAAAAAACATTCGCAAAAGCCATAGATCTATTCTTATGCGGGTTTTCATCATCTATATTGTCAAAAAAGAAAAAACTTTTCCTATAATAGTATCCTACTGAATCTTTATTTATTTCATTATCTTCCTTATTCATTGCAATATTTGCATAAATAAAGCCTAAATTTCTATTTCTATCATTCGCGTCTTTAATTTTTTCTCCATAAATGATAGATTGCTTTAATATTTTAGTAGCTGGATCATAAAAACCAAGTCTAGCAAGACTTATTCCTCTTAAACGTAATGCTTTAGATTTTAAAAATGATGATTCTATATTTGTTGCTATTAGCTTATCTGCTTCTGTTGCATAATATAATGCTAATTTATTGTCTTTACCCCTTATATAGCTTTCACTCAAAAAAAGTTCCGCTTGTATAACTCCATTTTTATAATCGATTTCTTTAGCCAAAGAGATAACTTTAATCGCTTCTAATTGAGATTTGAGGGGGGATTCATTTTCTATACCCATGGCAGAATTCAGCAAACTATCAATTATTTTGATATTATTTTGAGAAATACAGATATTATATGAACACAATAAAATGAAAAGCAATACTCCTCTCATAAATTTATATTTTATTAAAATTAGTTTATAGTAAGACAAGAACATGAAGTTAAAAGTTGACTTTATCATCCTTTAATCACATCTTAATTCATTAACGGGAGAAATACTAATATCATTTTGACCTTATAGACTGAAAATAAAAACTTGCAAAAAATATATTGGGTTATCTCTCTATTTCACAAAAATTATAATCTAAAAACACACAATCTCATAGTATGGGAGGATGAGATATATCAAAAATTATTTCCACAAATATAATTAATAACATTCCACATTAACATTATGTTTGTTTTTTTTTTATGAAAAAATGCCTTTCAAAAAAACGTATGTATTCAGAAATTATAAGAAAACAGTTTTATCATTTAAGATCCATCATGCTAAGGATATATACTTTACTAGCACCCAAAATACACTATTAGAGCAATGTTGTTTTAAGAAACAATATTAAAAAAGAATCGCAACTCTACTCTCATTTCTGATTTGATTTTGGATTGGTCAAATAATAAGATATCCTCTATTTTATCTAACTTTAATTTAATATCCTGATTTAGTGTAGAAACTATCAACGGTACTCCCCTTTTGTATATTCGTAACAAATCAATTAATTCTTGATCTGAGTGAATAACAAATAACATAAAAGTATAACTATCTAATGCATCATCAAAATTTTTAAAATTCTTATATACATCGAATGAAAAATGCTCTTTAAATTCGTATTTCAAAAATCTTGAAAAACAATTTTGACTGTCATATATTAATACTCTATTTTTCTTTTCCATAACTGTGCTTTTTTTAACTGCTCTCCAGTTATACATTTTATATCACGTTTCCCTTATCAAACCTCATCCAACAACTTTAGCTCTTCTTTTTTAAATACTACATGTTAAAAAACAATACGCATAAATCCTGTTTTAAGAGTTAACTAATAATTTATTAGGCTCTTTCGCTATCCGATATTTAATTTCATTTTATTCAAGCTGTTTTATGATTATAAATAAAAAAAAGATCATTATAAATTATCAACAGTCGAAGTTTTAACAGTACACTAAATGAAACTAAAAATCGCTGCAAAACTAGCTTAATACCAACTATAACAAGCTAAAACTACCTACGCATATCTACTCAAAAGGCCTAGAATAAAGTTTTTTATGTCTTAATTAACATTCAAAATAGAAAACAAAATTATTTTTAAGTTTACTATAACAGTAAATTTCACCTGAAAAACAATTAAGCGATTCTGATAATCAACGTTAAGAAAAAATAATTCAATATTTTTTTTGACAACAATTAGGTTATAAATCCAATAAAAACTAATCTGCTATTTAATAATAACAAAAATCAAAATCATGTGGACATTTACTAATTATTCTTTCTTTAAAATTCCTCTATCAACACTTTCATCAATTAGTTTTTCGGCATAATTCCATATACTGTTTGATCCCTCTTTAATCACATTTTTTTTCTCATAAACTTTTGCATAGTTCACCCCAAATTCATTCCAAGTTCCTCCATTATTAGAAGTGTTTTGCAATAGTGGTTCTAATCTGTCCATTGCTTTGGCAAATTTTGCTTCATTAGATTCACCCGCTTCAAATTCTTCCCAAACTTCAATAAACTCTTTTGCCTGTTCCCTTGGTAATAAACCAAAAATCCTATTAGCTGCTAAACGTTCTTCATCTGTATTAGAATGACTTTTTTTGGTGTCATAAATAAAAGTATCTCCTGCATCAATTTCTACAATATCATGTATCAGAACCATTTTGACGACTTTTAAAACATCAATTTCAGCATCTGAATGTTCAGCTAATACGATAGCCATTACAGCTAAGTGCCAGCTATGTTCTGCATCATTTTCGCTTCTGTCACTGTTAAACAGTTTTGTTTTTCTTTGAATGTATTTTATTTTATCAATCTCTTTAATAAAATCAATTTGTTTTAGTAATCTCTCAGATAACATATTTTGTATTTTATTTAATTATTCACAATGCTATTTTAATTTTCTCTTATTGGTATAAATTAGCTTGTTATCGACGAAAGGGTAACTTTTGTAGCTAGATATACTTACATAACACCTCTATCTTACTTGCGATTTGATAAGAGATTTACAGTCTGGTTCTAAAAAGTCAATTTGGTAGTATTAGGGCTTATTCATATTTTCTTGTACTAACCTCAACGACGGGAGCTTATCGTCAGTTCTGAATGTTTCAAAAAAAATTTAATCTTATTTTTTTTTACAATTATATGATATGTAAAATTACGGAATACAAATCGGTTTAATAAAAAATTACTGAAAAAAAATAGGATATGATTAAATGTACCTACTGTTTATTATAAAAAAATTGCGAATATGCTTATTCCGATATTTTGTTCAGATTAATAATTCAAAAAAAACATTCACATTGAACAAGTATATACATATAAAGTTAACTATTTCTATGCGTACTTGATGTAGATTCTTATAAGTTTACAATTGCAATAAAAAAAAAACAAAAAAAATATTTGAATTCATTAATATTCATTAATTTAGAGTATAAATTCTACATCCATTATACGCCATTACCGTATTAAAACTACTGAAGAATTTAAAAAACCAATGCTTTTAAAATGCCACAAAAAATACTGATTAAAAGTACTTATAAAAGCATATAAAAACCACAAAATGAAATACAACTACTCACTAGTATTAATGTGTTTAATGTGCATTGGAATAATTCAAGCGCGAATATATAATATTGATAATTCTTTTTTAAAATCATCACCTCCTTCCCTAGCTTTTGAGAATACATCTTATAATTCAGGATTAGATACTGATTTTATAAATAAAAAAACTTCGATAAAAACTGCTATTCCTATTACAGGATCTAAAAATAAAATTGTTTCTATAGATCCAATCATTCCGGGAGATACCGGAAATTTCATTACTACTTGGGAAGTTAAGGCTGGTGATTTAACAATCACTATTCCTACTAGTGGATCAGGTTATAATTATAACATCTATTGGTCTGAAGTAGGTAATCCTAGCAATCAAAATACAATTACAAATAGTACAGGAGACCAAATAATTACCTTTCCTTCTGCTGGAACTTACAAGGTTGAAATTAATGGTGATTTTCCTCAGTTTTACATAAACAATTACGCCGATAGAGATAAAATCCTAAGCGTTGAACAATGGGGAACTATAGTCTGGAGAAGTATGCAAAGCGCTTTTTATGGTGCTTCGAACTTAAATGTCACCGCTACTGACAGACCTAATCTAAGCCAAGTTACAGATATGAGCTCAATGTTTGCTGCAAGTTCATTTAATAGTCCTGTTAATAATTGGGATGTTTCTAATGTAACCAATATAGCTAGTTTATTTAATGCCGCTTTTGCCTTTAATCAAAGTCTTAATAACTGGAATGTCTCTAAAGTAACTGATATGCATGCCTTATTTTCTTATGCTCTGGCATTTAATCAAGATATTAGCAGTTGGGACGTTTCTAAAGTAACAAGTATGTACGGAATGTTCTTTGGAGCTGGTGCATTTAATCAAAACATTAGCAATTGGAATGTTTCGCAAGTTACCAATATGGGGCTGATGTTTAATGAGGCTATAAGTTTCAATCAAAACCTAGGTAATTGGAATGTAAGCGCTGTATCTTTTATGAATGTTATGCTAGATGACGCGGCACTATCTACTGCTAACTATGACAAAACTTTAGCAGGTTGGGCAACACAAACTCTTAAGACAAATGTTAGTTTAGGAGCTTTAGGGCTTCATTATTGTAATAGCGAAACTGCCCGTCAATCAATTATTAACAACTACGGCTGGTCTATTACTAGAGATAGTAAAGATTGTACAAACAATAATCCTTCAGATATTAGTCTTAGCAACAATTCTATAAACCAAAGCGCAGGTCTTAATGCAACAGTAGGTACGCTTAGCTCAACCGATGCCGATGTTGGCGATACGCATACTTATAGTTTAGTGACCGGAATTGATGACAATGACAATGCCAGCTTTAACATTTCTGGCACAATACTAAGAGCCAACAATACATCGACGATGTGTAACAGTACTTACAACATTCGTATACGCACAACAGATGGTTATAATGGTAGCTACGAAAAAACTTTTATTGTTACAGTAATAGACGATGTAGCTCCTGTGCCAAGTATAGCTAACTTACCAAATATAGAAATGGAATGTGCTGTAAAAATTTCAGATATTCCTGTCCCTGTTGCCACAGATCCTTGTACAGGAACTGTTAATGCCACAACAAACGATCCGCTTGAATACACTACTACAGGGACATATACTATAACATGGAATTATGTAGACAATAACAATAATACAAGTTCGCAAACACAAACTGTTATTGTAAAACCATCTGCTCTTGGGCAAGTTACTTTTGATGATGTTACTGTTACTTATAATGGTACTGAACAATCTATTGCAGTAGCTAATCTTCCAACAGGAGCAACTGTAAGTTATACCATTATCCTACCAACAGAAACTGTAAGTGGAAATAGTGCCATAAATGCAGGAACCTACCCTGTTACGGCAACGATAACCCCACCTCCTACTGAAATAAATTGTGATCCAATTGAATTACAGGCAACATTAACCATTCTTAAAGCTGATTTGACTGGGGTTGACTTTGAGGGAGCTCATTTTATTTATGATGGAATGTCACATTCGCTTTTAGCAACAGACATACCAACAGGCGCAACAGTAATTTACACCAACAATTCCAAAATTGAAGCAGGTACTTACGAAGTAACTGTTTTAATTTCATTGCCCAATTATAATGATTTAGAGTTAACTGCAACTTTAATTATTGATAAAGCGGTGGCTATTATCACTGCCGATGACATACAGACGTATGTTTACGATGGCACTGTAAAAAATGCTGTTGCTAGTCTGAATAATCCTGAAGGCCTTTTAGTTTATACACCTCAACAAGGCTATATTGATGCTGGAACCTATCCTATTGAGATTTCAGCCGCAGAAACAACAGATTACTTAGCTGTTTCTAAAACGATTAGTTTGGTTATCGAAAAAGCCGATTTAATGGGAATTATATTTAACGGAGCTAATTTTACTTATGATGGTACGCCACATTCGCTTGCTGTAAGTGGTCTCCCAACTGGTGCTACAGTAGTTTACACTAATAACAACCAAACCCAAGCAGGTACTTACGAAGTGACTGCTTTAATTTCATTAGCAAACTATAATGATTTAGAATTGACGGCAACTTTGATTATTGATAAAGCGGTGGCTATTATCACTGCCGATGACATACAGACGTATGTTTACGATGGCACAGTAAAAAATGCGGTTGCTAGTCTGAATAATCCTGAAGGGATTTTAGTTTATACACCTCAACAAGGTTATATCAATGCAGGTACTTATCCTGTTGAGGCTTCTACAGCTGAAACAGCTAATTACTTAGCCGTTTCTAAAACGATTAGTCTGGTCATCGAAAAAGCTGATTTAACGGGAATCGTATTTAACGGAGCTAACTTTACCTATGATGGTACGTCACATTCGCTTGCTGTAAGTGATCTTCCAACTGGTGCGACCGTGGTTTATACCAATAATAACCAAACTCAAACAGGAACTTATCAAGTAACTGCTTTAATTTCATTAGCAAACTATAATGATTTAGAATTGACGGCAACTTTAATTATTGATAAAGCTGTTGCTATTATCACTGCCGATGACTTACAGACCTATGTTTACGATGGCACTGTAAAAAATGCGGCTGCTAGTCTGAATAATCCTGAAGGGGTTTTAGTTTATATGCCTCAACAAGGTTATATCGATTCGGGTACCTATCCTATTGAGATTTCTGCAGCCGAAACAACCAATTACTTAGCCGTTTCTAAAACGATTAGTTTGGTTATCCAAAAAGCTGATTTAACGGGAATCGTATTTAACGGAGCTAACTTTACTTACGATGGCATGTCACATTCGCTTGCTGTAAGTGGTCTTCCAACTGGTGCTACCGTCGTTTATACCAATAATAACCAAACACAAGCTGGAACTTATCAAGTAACTGCTTTAGTAACATTAGCCAATTATAATGATTTAGAATTGACTGCAACTTTAATTATTGACAAAGCAAATCAGTTCATTACATTTGATCCTATTCCTGTAAAAAACTTTTCCAACGGTTCTACTTTCCAATTAAATGCGACTGCATCATCTGGTGAAAACGTGTATTATACCTATAGTTACAGTACTCCAAACCCGGCTGCTACTGTTACTCCTGCAGGATTGGTTCAATTATTGGCTCCTGGCTCTATATTGATTACTGCTCATCAGGATGGAAATCAAAATTATAACCCTGCCGAAACAGTAGAACAAGAATTAATCATTACCAGTTCAGACAATTCCATTCGTGAGATTATCATCAATAACCGTGTTTATAAAAATCCTGACAGCGAACTGCATTATTTAATTGATTGTAATGACAATACAGACATAGTAAATATTCAAGTTAAAACAGAAATAGGTAATCAGGTTTCTCCAGGACTAACCTTTACTATTCAAACCCCTCGCCCGGGAATATACCGCCAAAAAATAATTGTAACAGCTCCCGATGGATCTACTAGGGACTATGAAATTATCATCGAGAAAAGATTTGACTTTGAAGACATTGTAGTTTCTAAATTTGATAATGTCCTTTTAGTAAATAACAATCCACAAACTAATGGTGGGTTTGAGTTTGTAGCTTACGAATGGTATAAAAACGGCACCTTAATTTCAACGGAGCAATACTATTCAGCAGGAGATAATTCATCGGATCATTTGGGCTCAAAATCGGTTTACACGGTTCGTGTCAAAACAAAAATGGGTATATGGCTAACAACTTGTGAAATTGAAATTTCTCAAAAAAGAAGTTATTCGCTTAAATTAGTTCCAAATCCAGTTTATAGTGGCACTGTACTAAAAGTAATAAGTGATTTCCCTACTGAGGAATTAAAAGATCTTAAAATTAGTATCTATGATTTAACTGGAAGATTGATATTAGAAAAACCATCTAATCAAAATAGTACTGAAATAATCATACCTTCAGGATTAACACCTGCTGTTTATGTACTCCGATTTGATACTGGTAGAACGGTTAAAGCCTTAAAGTTTTTAGTACACTAATTATTGGTAGTCAATCGACAGTTTTAAAGAAATAAAAATGAAATTATGAAACAGATATATAGTTGCTTATTCTTAGTAATTGCTTTTGTGGCTAGTGCACAAGAAAACTCAAAAGAAAGCCCACATCAATTATCAATTTCTGCCGTTGGCGTCCTCAGTAAACAGCTTGATGAACCTGCAATAGGAAAAGCAAATACTGAAAATGGTTACCAAGTGGGAGTTGGTTACAGATATTACCTCAATCCTAAATGGAGTTTGGGCTCTGGGCTAGAATATCAATATTACAAAACCAATATGTACCTAGCTTCTTTATCTGACAGATACAATACTGTGGATTTAGAAGGAGATTCTTTTGAATATAGATATACTGCAACTGCTTTTTCTGAAAATCAAAATATGCATTATCTAGCCATTCCATTAAATATTCAATTTGAAACTGCTGGACCTGCGAGTTGGTATGCTAATGTAGGTATGAAAGTTGGTTTTAATCTTTCTGCCAATTATGAAACTTCTATTGATAAACTTACCACTAGTGGTTATTATCCGCAATGGAATGTGGAGCTATATGACCCAACTTTTATTGGTTTTGGAACTTGGTCTGATTTTAATTCCCGAAAGCAAGATTTAGATGTAAAGACTCAGTTTATGCTTACCGCCGAATCAGGAATTAAATTACAAATGACTGCTAAAAGCAATCTTTATGTTGGACTTTATATGAATTACGGTTTAAATGACCTGAAACAAAGTAATGGCAATCAAAATCCTATAGTTTACAATACAAACAATCCTGAGGAACCAATACTCAATTCTTTATTGAATGCTTCTGATAGTAAAGGAGCGCCTTATTTAAGTAAGTACAACTTATTCTCTTTTGGCATTAAGCTAAATTGGAGTTTTAGAATATAATAACTTCGCATTTCGTTTTTTAAACTCTTTAAAAGATTAAGTATGTTTACACCAAAATCCCTCGAGATTAAAATACCGAGGATTAAAATGAATAAAAACGTAACTCCACTTTTATTTCCAAAATGTCCATTCGCTACCATTATAAACACACATTATTTTTTTGATTGTGTCATAACAAATAGTACCTGCCATAGGTTTAATAATATTTAAATGTGGAGAACTAACCTTAGGTAGTATTAAAGCTTTATCTGTTGTTTCTAATACAAGTATCCCTTTTACGGTACTGTTTAAAGCTCCAATAATAGTTCCTGTGCCATTTTCAGGAATTGCAGTCTGTTCGGTTAAATTTACCGTACCAGTATTTATAGATAAATCGCTCCAAGCGGTACCATTGTAATACATTACTTTTTTTTGATTGGCATCATAAATAAGCATTCCTGATGTTAAACCATTTCCTGTAGGTATTGTAGTTATCCAAGGCAAAACAATACCAGAAACTCCATCTGCACCAAAATCTATTATTCCCGAGCCTTCGATACTAAACTTTCCTATTGCCATCTGCGCATTAGCTGTTAATCCTATAACCAAAATTATATATAATATCTTTTTCATTTTTATGAGTTTATTTAGTACTAGTTTTAAAAACACCTATTACAATTAATCATCGATGCACGTTTGCTTGATACAATTCCATAGGATGCCATTATATAATTTCAAGCAATTACTCGTTGTATCATAAACAAGCATTCCCTCTACTGGAACTGCGATGTCATTTTCTGGCGAGGCGACTTTACTAATCGCAAAACCTTTTTCTTTAGATTCTAATATTAAAGCTCCATTTCTTGGGTTTATCGCTGGATTATTCTCTCTGTCTAACGTAGAGATAACTGTCGAATAACCTGCAGAAGTACCAGTAACTGCCCCTGGCTTATAACAAATTCCACAAGTAGTACCAAATTTTACATCAATAGTACTAGAAGGTGAATTACACGTATATTTTAAAGAATGATAATATACTGTATAAATTCCTGGTGTAGTAATTGCTGTTGGGTCAATTAGCTCATCCGCATTTGCATCTTCCCAAACCACAACCGTACCTGTTGGTGCTGAGGAAGTAATTAGGTTATTTAAGTCTAAAGAACTTCCTAAGCAAATTACTTCTTTATCAATTATGACCGGTCCTTTATTTCCAGCTTCACAAGCAATAACTAATTTATTACTACTAGTAAAACTACCTGGTACTTTACCAAAATCCATTGAAATTCCTATACCATTATCAATATAGTTATTTGAGTCAATAGTATTATTAAATTTCATATCGCTTCCTAAATTTCTACCCAAATCGTAATAATAAGCAGAATAATAGCCGCTCCACGGCACTCCTCCCAAATACTCAAAAGCTTCAAAAGAAGGTGCTCTTTTTACTCCAACAATCAAATCTGGAGCCGTTCCTACCACAAACCCTGGACCAGTATCTTTACCTTCTAAGTAAGTATCCCAACCATGAGCCAATTTAACTACTTCGGTATTACCCGATGGTATTGTTACGTTATAATCCATCTGGAAATATCCATCTGGAAAATTATAAATATATTTTATAATTAAATAGTAGGTTAAATTATTTTTGACAGCACCAAGTTTTATTTCATTTACAAAATGTCCTGTTGGGGATTCTATAAGTCTTTGCTCTGTGCTAGTAATCACTATTAATTTTTCTGCATTAGTATCGGGGGTCAATCTACCTCCTACAAAATACGTATTGCCTACAGAAAGAACCAAACCTTGTAAACTAGATCCTGGAGCTGTGTATGGATTTGAAGTACCGTAAAGTAAATCATCATCGGGTGCATATAATTGATTCTGGTTATTATTTCTAATTTGCATATTTCCAGCACCAGTTAAGGTAATCCTAAGGCCATCATTTGAATTTGTGCCCCCCGTTTTATTTATCATCGTCTGACCATAAAAACTAATTTCACCACAAGTACTTTCAGAATCGTTACAGGTAAAACGGTACAACTGTCCATTTGCTGGAGGTTGTATTATATTATCGATAAATTTTTTAGACACTATTGGGTTAGCACTACTATTATCAAGCCATAAATCTTTAGATTCAGGTGTATTACTAGTCCCATTAAACATACCTATTGAGGCATTGATGTTACGGGAATTTGAATTATCACCATAAATATATTCAATAATATTAGTTCCTTCATACAATTTAATCTGAAAGGTGACTAAATTCGAACCATTACTATAAAATAACCTCCAATTTTTCCACTCTGCAGTAAAAACTCTATTAGGCGCTATACCTGTAGTTTTGTATGAAAAAACACCTCCCATTCCGCTTAGATCTTTCCATAAAGGTGCTAATAAAGTTAAATTATCAGGAACTAATGAAGAAACGGAATTAATCCTATCACCAAACGGCACATTAAAGGACAATGTTCCATTAGAACTAGCATAAAAATTAGAGTAACTTTCGCATCCCAACTTAAAAGAAAACCCTAATGGTAGCTTATCACTTATAGCATCATCAGTACTAAGATCAGAAACAACTGTACCTCCAATAAGAAGACTAAAGATCCTCCTCTCACTACTAAAAGTATAAGGAACGTTAGGTTTTGATCGAAATGAATACTGTTCCTCCTGTCCAATACTACTTATAGGAAACAGCATTACTAAAAAAACTAACATTCTACTATTACAATGGCATAAAAAAAACTTCATAAAAAATGTATTTAAAATTTTACAAATGTGTTAGAAATACTCATTACTTGATCTGAACCTATAGATACTTAATTATATAGCTGTGGTATTGTTAAATTGGCATTCTTGACATATAAACAGTATTTTAGATTAAGTAATATTATTCGTGTTTTTTGTTTTTTTTAAGAGCTAAACCGAATATGACTAAGCAAGTAAAGTATTTTATACGGAATTATACGGTTAAAAAATACAACAATAAGCCTTTTATTCTTGTTCGCAATTCTAATAAATACTTATAATACAAGAACAAAACTAATTGTGTAGTAATTAAGTAGCCTAGTCTTGAAAATCAACAGAAGTATTAAAATAATCATAATTTGTGTTTTCTTAAACCTCTTAAGAAAGTTAAAATTATTATATTTACTTTTTTGGCTTACAAAATCACATTGTACAGATAATATATTTCTAAAACGTAAAGCCTATTAATTTTAAGCATACAAGATGGGAAAACATACCATAGCAGAAGAAACAATAACATTGGATAACAATCCAACCCCAAATAGTTTAATAAAAAAAGCCGATTTATTACCTGATTTAGAATCACAGTTAGATTCTACAAATAAAAAGGAAACTCCTATACAAGATTCTAGTATTCCCTATAGAGATTTAACAGATTCTACTACTAAAAAAGAAAGCCTTGGTCGCCTCATCGATAAATTAGATGTTGAAACAAACATTAGGTACCTAAGAACTCCTGAAGACACTTATTGTAATGTGTACTCCTACGATTATTGCTACTTCAGCAAAGTCTATCTTCCAACGGTTTGGTGGACAGATGAATCTTTGGAGAAAGTACTACAAGGACAAGAAGTTGAAGCCATTTTTGAGCAAACTGTAGAGCGCATCTACTCAAGTGCTTTGGTTGATTGGTTTTTAGAATGGGGAGCTTCTTTTGGTTGGGAAAGAATGCATACTGTTGATGAAATTCAAAATAAAGTAAATACTAATGGCGGAATTGGAATAATTTGCGCCAAAAGAAGAGAAAAAGGACTTTCAGGACATATTGTTCCTATTGTTCCCGAAACAGACTCACATAAAGCCTATCGTGAGAATGGAATCGTAGTGTATCCACTTCAATCACAGGCTGGTAAACTAAATTACAACTACTTTTCTGATGTTAGAGAAGATTGGTGGAATGACGAACTATACTCTTCTTATGTCTTTTATTACCACGAATAAATAAAAACAATTACCTATATTGTTTTAAAACAAAAATACTTACTGATTATCAATGTGTTACATATTTGGAAATCACATAAAGAATAACTATATTTGCGCTTTGGAAAACAACATAAATAGTCTAAACACAATTTAGGCTATTCATCTGCTTAAATTATTGATATAAAAGCAATTAATGACAATCGTAATTTTATAACTTCATTATAAAATTTTACTTTTTTATCAATCTTTCAGTCGATACAAATGCAAATTTCTAGGGTAACAATATAATTTCTACAATTTTAAAAAATTAAGATTAATCCGTTAGGATGCAATTCACAAAAATGCATTCAATACATAGTTCCGATAGTTATCGAGATAGAATAGATAATAAAAGTTGATTCAAATTGTATACATTTTGCATTACCTTCTGTAAGCTATTCTAAGTAAAATATCTTTTTTATACTATGTTAAACGATCCTTCTGTGTGTTAAAACAATTACACTGGGTTGGGATTAAACTTTTTATGGATGCATCCATGATGCTAATCCGTGCAGAATGTTACACTCTAGTTTCGGCAGATTAAACTTGTTGTATCCAAACAAAAAATAAAGACTTAAAAATTTAAATTAATCACAAAAAAGACAATTAGTATAAATGAAAAACACTGAGACAAAAAAATATTATTGGGGCATAGGATTAGAGAATGAAACCTATTTGCAGTTTGAAGACCCCTTGATAGTCTCTGGTAAATTTATTCAAGAAAAAATTGGCTTTGAGAGATATAGTCTAGATTATACAAAATGCTACAAACCAGACAGTTTGACTACTGTTTTGGATAAAGCTTTTGACGAAAACGAAAACTATAAAGTAAGCCGAATGATGAATAGTCATTCGCTTGAAAAACTAGATATTAACTTTCAGCACAAAACATTAGCCGAAGTTAAAACAACTGAAGAATCAGAAACGGCTCCAAAACCTATTGAAAATCCTGAATACCTTGGTAAATCTATCATGGAAACTTTCCTCCAAGATCAACCATACAATATTCAGAGCATGATTACCCAAAGAAATAAAACAATGGGATCTGTGCATTTTGATGGAGATTCTATTGAGTTTGTAACTAAATATTTTGAAAACAGAACGGTGGTTGATTCTTGCAAAGAGTTAAAAGCTACCAAGAAACTATTCATTGACAAAATCAATGAATCGGGAGTTCTAAAAGAAAAACTAAACTTTCCAGATTACAACAATGGTCTTAATATGTTTATGACCAATCAGGAAAACCTTGTTATGTTTAACAATGGAACCTACCATTTTCATATTACTTTACCAACATTAACCGAAGATAGCAGAATTGTTGATTACAAACATTTTGAAAAAATACATGCCAATGCTATTTATATGATACAATGGTTCGAACCTTTGTATATAGCAACACTTGGAAGCCCCGATATAATGGGAGTTATAAGTAAAAAACACAACTTAGACAAACAATTTACTATGGGTTCTATGAGAAATGCCATGTCGCGATACATAGGTGTTGGAACTTATAATAAAGCAATGCCAAAGGGCAAAATATTGACTTATAATGTAGATGATTTTAGAGAACTGCTAAAATTCACAAAAGAAGAAAATGTTTGGTGGCGTGATCAGATTGAAGACGAAATGCAATACGAAATGCTTTCGGAATTGGGTCTTGATTTTAATCAGGAAAAAATGTACCAAAGCGGTTTCGAATTCAGAAGCCTTGATGAGTTTCCAACGGAATATTTAAATGATGTACTTCAATCAATTCTTTTAATTTGTGAGCACTCTTTAAACCTGCCTGATATACAATGGGGACATGATAGCATTGCTTGGAATAATCTAGTGGTAAAAACGCTAAAAATGGGTTATTTAGCCGAAATCAATGAAGCTGAAAAGAATGAGATTTTAGATTTGCTACAATTATTAAATCCTTCTGATAGTAATTACAACACGCTGAAATCTGAATTTGACGCAATCGTAATGCTAGATGCGTTTTTCTTTAAAATTTTAGAAGTTTTACACGAACTATACAAAGACAATAATGTTTGCCTAGATGCGATGTACGGACAAAAAACTACTTCTCCACCAAGATGGGGTAACTTTAATAAATTCCAAATAGAAAAGCATTTACAAAAAATAACTTCAGTAGAAATGGACTGCGAGTTGGTTTAAAAAATAAATTCTTAGAGTAACTTCTATTAAAAATAAAATATAAACTTGGGTCAGATTTTTTAATTAAAGTCTGACCCAAGTTTTTTTTTGCGCGTATATTTTAAGGGAACTGGTAAAAAATCATATTAGGTACTATTTTGGCTAAAGCCTTTTACTTCTACTTCATAAACCTCCAGCTAAAGCAGGAGGCAATCAAGAAATACTTTGTGTTAGTTTCTTGCGAAGATTACTTCGTCTGTTCGCTATCGCTCGGGTCTTCGTTCCTCAGAAAGACAAGACTGCGGTTAAAAAAATTCTTGTCACTCCACAGGTTTTCGTATTGATCCCTTATTAGCATAAACACTATCCAATATCAAAACGTTGTTCTTTTGCCAAAGTGATAGTCAATTTACAATCATCTACGCAAACAACATCTATTAAGTGACCGGGTTTAAAACCACTTTCTTCAAGCCATTTACCACTCAAAACAACAATTGGAAGCTTAACAATTTTGCCATTCTTTCGCCCACCCTGCTTATTACATATTGTTAGCTGTCTGGTTTTTACAGATTTTTTACCCTCATTTTTCATTTTCATATTATTTTTGATTCAATTGTAAAATGAGGCATTTATAATCATGTATAAAATACAGAAGAATGGTAATTTACAGCGTAGATACCGTTTTTTACAAGTATTTTGCTACCTTTAACTCCTATAGATTTATTAATTTTGATATCATAACACATACCGCTATGACACACACAAAAACACACCAAGGTCGAAATATAAAACGTTTCCGTGAAATGCTAGGCATAAAACAAGATGCACTTGCTTTTGAACTTGGTGAAGATTGGAATCAACAAAAAATATCTCTACTTGAACAAAAAGAAGCTATTGAAACCAATATTTTAAAACAAGTAGCTCAAATACTAAAAATCCCTGTAGAAGCCATTGAAAACTTTGATGAAGAGCAAGCTATTGTAAATATTCAAAATAATTATGAAGGCGCAAATACTGGTAGTGGAACTTTAAACAATAATGCAAATTATGTTGATTGCGCATTCAATCCAATTGATAAAATAGTTCAGCTCTATGACGAAAAAATCGTCTTATACGAGCGTATGCTTGAAGAAAAAGAAGAAATGATGTCGAGATTAGAAAAGTTGATTCAGAATAAATAAACATCACCACAATTATATATAAAAGCTTAACCTTTGGTTAGGCTTTTTTTGTGGGGTAAAATTGAATTCTGTTATTAATGAGTTAAAGTTTATTTACAATAAGCTTCTTTTATGTTAACAAATTACAACTATTATCAAATATTTTTAGTTTACTTACGGAATCCCGTATTCATATTAATAAACTATTTAATATGTTTGTGAAACTGATTAAAGAGTAGTTTTTTTTATGTCATAGACAATTAAAGTTTTGTAAAAAAGAAGTTATAAGAAATCTTCAGACAACATTAAATAAAAACAATATTTATGATAGATGAATAATAAATACAAATATTGTCATAGAATACTTAAATTTCTATATGACGACAGGAGAACAAATAATCAGCAAGAAAAATTGATAGGTTCTATTAAAATTGCTGAAAGTACAAATATCCCGATACTAAAAATTCACGAAGTCCAACATATATTAGTAAACAAAGGTGATATTGTTGTTATAGACAATGACGGGCAATCAATGATGTCTATTCAGCAACAAGGCATGAGTTCTTACATTGATAAAAAATATCTCAAAGATAGTGCAAAAGAATTTTGGGATGGAATATTTAATTGGGTAAGAATTATAATTCCATTAGGAGCTTTGATTTTGTCGATAATGAACTTTATAAGCAATAAAGCTATTTCCAAAAGAATTGATAAAATTGAAATACAATTAAAAAAAGTAGAAACGATTAATAAAAATAAGTAACATGAATAAATATAAAGTAGCATATATATCAGGGGAAAGTAGTAAAGTCTCATTCTCACTTGAACAAACAATAGAAAATATAAATAACAGAAATGGAGAAATAAAAGAAATTGTACAATCTCAATCAATGAGTTCTACGGGGACAACTATTGTAACAATAACTATAATATACTCTATTAGATATTAAAACTGCTTATAGTATCAGTTTTACGAAATTATAAAATATTTAATAAATTAACATTTGTTTTTAGTAAGAAATTTTACCTTAGTAAAAAAAACAAATAATTTTAAAGCTTGTAATTACATTAAGCACTTGAACGTTATCCTTTTGCCGATGTAAACTAAAATGGTCATTAGAGTTAATACAACTATTCCATTCTTAATAATATTACGTATTTTCAACTATTTTACTTCACTATTCGGAATAATTTAATTTTAAAAAAGCTACAACTTATACTTATTTAATTATGTTTGCAATGCCAATTTACAAAATAAATCTATTGCATTTTTCCACTCAATTAAAACATGAAAAGCTTCGTTCAAAAAATAAGTTCATGATATTTTTTTTGCAAAAAAATAAAAACAAAAGATAAAGTATTATTTAATTATAAAGCAACAATATGCATTTAGAGTCAATACAAAGAGGAATAGACAGAAACAAACCTCATAATGAAATTATCAGGAAGATATATTTAACATATCCAACGATGGCGTTAGTTGGCGATGAAGAAAGACAGTTTGAAATACTTAACGAGATAAGTGAATATTTTAATATTCCAATAAATAACATTCAAGTTGCAGGTTCTGCAAAAACTGGAATGAGTTTTCATAAAAATAAAACATTTACACCAACAATATCAGATTTAGATATTGCAATAATTGACACAGATTTATTTAGGTTTTATACTGAATATATTTTTAAAACAACAAAAGGTTATAATGATAGAACATCATTTCCTATTAGAAATAATCGTTCCACATTTGCAGAATACACATCATATCTTTCCCGAGGTATTTTCAGACCAGATTTAATGCCTAGTTGTAAAAAAAGAGCGAATTGGTTTGAGTTCTTTGGAAAATTATCAACAAAACATAAAGATTTATTTAAAAGTATAAATGCTGGTATTTATATTTCTCAAATTTTTTTTGAACATAAACAATGTTCAATTATTAACGATTACATATCAAATAAAGCAGTATAATGGTAGACTATAGGGTACGCTCAGTTTCATTACTAAATTTAGTAAATGACGTAAGAAAAGGAATTTTAATTCCAGATGCTTATTTTCAAAGAAATCTTGTATGGCGAGAAATTCATAATAAAGATTTTATCAAAACTATTCTTTTGGGATATCCTTTTCCTCAAATATTTATCTCAAAAGGAAAAGTTGATGTGGCCAAAATGTCCACAATTTCTTGTATTGTTGATGGACAACAAAGAACAAATGCATTAATAAAATTTATTGAAAACCAATTTGAAGTTGATGGGAAATTTTACAAAGACTTAACTGAAGAAGAACAATCTAATTTTCTAAAATATGAAGTTGCAGTAATTGAATTAGATTTAGAAAATGATGACCCAAAAGTGCAAGAAATTTTTCAAAGAATTAACAGAACGTCGAATTCATTAACAACTATTGAAAAAATGGCTTCTGAATATTCTACCGCAGAATATATGCTTGTAGCAAAATTACTAGCTAATCAAATTGATTTAGAAAATGAAAAAGAAAATGAAGATTTTAAAGAAGACCCAAATATACCTAAAGATTTTTTTATTTGGGGAAAAAAACAAAAAGTCAACAAATTCAATCAGTTAATTACTGCAAAAAATATTTTTACAATAAATGATATTGCTAAGAAAGCTCATTTGATGCATATTCTGAATATAATGTCAACAGTATTGACAGATTTTTTTAACAGAAATGAAAAAACTAATGATTTTTTAAATGATTACGCCATAAATTTTGACAGAAAAGATGAAATAGTGGATACGTTAGAAAAAACTGCTGATGTCATTAATCGATTAAAACTTAAACCAAAATCATATTGGTTTAATAAATCAAATATCTTTTCCCTGATTGTTGCTATTGCAAAAGAGATACAAGACATCAATACTATTGACATCGACTTATTCAAGGTAAATTTAGATTATTTTGAAAAAAATACTCCTGGAGATTATAAACTGTCTGCAAAAGAAGGTGTAAATAATAAAAATGAAAGAGAATTAAGAAACAGGTACTTAATTGAAATCATTAATAATTCACGAAACTAAAACTTACTATAAAAAGCCGTTTAATACGATTGAAACTCATTTGTTAATTACAACACATCTACGTTACTCGTTTCACAAACTTTCTTCATTTTTACTAAAACACAAACTAACTCGGGTTAGACTTTCATTAAAATCTAACCCTAAAGTTTGGGTAATTCTGATAATCCTAATCAAACATTATTATTTAAGAAAACTTTGTCATTTTTTTCTTAAATTAGCGAAAGTGTATAATTATAAATAAAATACTTAATCCCCCTTCTATGAGAAAACACAAAAGCCTAAAAAATAGTATTGTACTTACCTTACTATTTTTAACTATTCTATCACCAGAAGTTTATCCTTGTACGAGAGTTGTTTACAAAGGTCCTAACAACAATGTTATTACAGCGCGCTCAATGGATTGGAAAGATGAAATTGATGCTAATATTTGGATTTTCCCAAGAGGAATGCAAAGAGACGGTAACGTGGGTAAAAACTCCGTTAAATGGTCTTCTAAATACGGAAGCGTAATAACAAGTGCTTGGGACATTGCTACAACCGATGGAATTAATGAAAAAGGATTGGTTGCAAATGTTTTATGGCTAGCTGAAAGCCAATATCCAAAATTTAATCCACAGAGCTCTTCTAAAGGGATTACTATATCTGCTTGGGCTCAATATGTGTTGGATAACTTTGCTAACGTAAAAGAAACTGTTGATGAGCTAAGAAAAGAAGATTTTGTTATCGTATCTGATTATATCCCTGGAACTACAAAATTTACCACCTTGCATCTTTCTATTTCTGATGCTTCGGGTGATAATGCCATTTTTGAATATGTTGGAGGTAAATTAGTAATACATCATGATGCATCTTACACTGTAATGACAAATTCGCCTTTATTTGAAGACCAATTGGCCATCAATAAATACTGGCAAAGCATACCGGGAACTGTTATGCTACCAGGAACTAATCGAGCAGCCGATAGATTTGCAAGAGCTTCTTTTTACATAAATGCAATTCCACAAACTTCGGATATGCAAACTTCTATTGCTAGTGTTTTTAGTGTAATTAGAAACTGTTCTGTGCCTTTTGGTATTTCGTCTGAGGCAGAGCCTAATATTTCTTCTACAAGATGGAGATCTGTTTCTGATCATAGAAATCTAGTATATTATTTTGAAACGGCACTTACTCCTAATACTTTCTGGGTTGATTTAAAGAAAATTAACTTTAGCAAAAATGCCCCAGTAAAAAGATTGAGTATAAGTAAAAACGAAACTTATTCTGGCGAAACTTCTCAGAAGTTTGTTACCACAAAAGCATTTACATTTATAGGAATATAAGGTAATTAGTTGAGGATAAATTTTCTGCAACGAACTTAATTCAAGCAAAAAGCTTCTTTTTAATTCTTAGAATTAAAAAGAAGCTTTTTTATAAACTAAACTAACTTAAACTATTGCTCTCAAATTAAAAACATCTACAATTTGATCTTTTAATTCTATTGAAAATTTCATAACGAAAGAAAATTTCGTGTGATCCTGAATTATAATTAGCCAGTTTGGTCGTTTCTGCATCATAAGAATACCCTGCCATTAACGTTTCTGTTAGCTGAAACCCTACCATTGCACTTACAGCAGCACTCCATCTGTAGGCTACTCCGAAAGTAAATATTTCATCGTAGAAAAAATTTGCAGATAAATCCATTTGTAAAGGTGCACCTCTAGAAATCTTTGCCAGTATGGAAGGCTTAAATTTTAGGTTATAATCTAAATCATAAACATAACCTGCCATTAAGTAATAACTCATGCGTTCTTTGACTACAAAACTCGCTGCTGTATTATCGGCACTTTTATCGTAATAGCTAGTATCTAGCATTTTAGGAATCGAAAGTCCTATATATGATACATCTGAATACCAATACAATCCTGCTCCAATATTTGGAGTAAATTTATTATCGATATTATCTTGAAATCTAGCATCCGAAGGATTATAAATATCAAGTTTTGTAAAATCTACATTCAGCAAATTTGCAGTTCCTTTTAATCCAAACGCTAATTTATAAGTATCTGAAGTGTTGATAGTGTAAGAGAAATCGGCTGAAATAGAATTCTCTGACATTGGCCCTATTTTATCATTTATAATCGATGCTCCCCACCCAACATTGCTAAGCTCTATTGGTGAATGAATCGATACTGCATTTGTAACCGGAGCACCATCTAACCCAACCCACTGGTTTCTGTGTGTAGCAAAAATACTCATTGCTTCACGTGAACCTGCATAAGCTGGATTAATGGTTGTGGTATTGTACATGTATTGGGTAAATTGGGCTTCTCGTTGTGCAGATGTAACATTGTATATTAATAAAATCAACAGTGTTAACCTTAATCTTGAGTTTTTCATTTGGCTATTTATTTGCTGTGCAAGTAACACTTTTCAAACAATATAATACGGTTAAAAAACATCATTATAAGCCTTTTTTTAGCCCCTTTAAAAACACAAACAAAGAACTAAAAACCAAATAGATAAAACTAAAATAGTAGACAAACAGTAGCCTTAAAAATAAAATTTAACAAAATCCATGGAAGGTTTTCTTCCGAATTGCTGGAAATACTTTGAAGAAAAATAACTCAAGGTGCAAAAATTTAATTCTTTTGCGACACGCGCGAGTGAATCATAATCGCCACTTTTAAGCAATTTATTAGCGACAATCAATTTCTCACTCATAAAGAATTTATTAGGAGTATTACTAAACATTTTTTTGAATAGAGTGGTGTATTTTGAAACAGACATGTTTGCCATGTGAGCCAAAAATAATATCCCTGGAAAATTTCCTGATAAATTATCTAACAGATATTCTTTAGTAATATTTAAAAATTCTATTTCTTTTTCGGGTACATAATTTAATCTTGGACTTTGACTAGAATAACGATCAATAAATATCCCCAATAATCGAAGTGCAACGCCTCTTAAATAAACATCGAAGGCAGGATCTTGAAAAGATTTATTTTTAATGGCATGCATAATAAGCATACTCTCGCTATCAATAGAATCATAAAAGAAAATACTTTCATTACTATTTTTTGCTTTTCGTTTATCAAACTCTTTTTTTGCCCCGTTAATAACCGAAAAATTAAATATTTCTTTGCTAACCAGCAATCGCATTGCAAAAATATGCTCCCCTACAGTTGGTTGAAAAGTTTTATCTATAACATTATTAAACACTCCTAATCTATAATCTGCTTTATATTCAATTTTATCACCAACCGAATTAATTCCATCATTAAAATTATAGTGAATTATATACAGATCTTCATCGGATTTATGTCTTCTTATTTTAATTGGTTTTTTAAATGTTAAATCCCAAACTACAATTGATAGCCCTGAAACAACATCTGTGTAATAAAAGCTTCCATCTGCAATACACTCAGGCATAAGTAGCAGTTTATCATCAATTAATTCTGCTCCAAACTGCTCCACAAGCTGTTGGGTTAATTGTTTTTGCCAATGCGCTTTTAGACTATAGGTATGATTAAGTTCTATCATTACTATAATTGTTTAATAAAGTTCTTTGGAGACATTCCAAACGATTCTTTAAATTTTGTAATAAAATAGGAACTACTAGCAAAGTTTAACTCTTGAGAAACTTGACTGATTGAGAACTGTTTTTCTTCTAAAAGTCTTTTGGATTCAAGCAACTTAGTGTGCATAAAAAAATGGTTTGGAGTCATTCCTGTAATCTTTTTGAAGATTTTTTTATATTTAGACACCGACATGTTTACTTCGAGTGCTAAAAAAGGAATACTAGGAAAAGTGCCTCTTATATTTGTTATTAAATAACTTTTAGATCTTATTATATTAGCCAAATCATTATCATCGACAGTATCGATTACAACCTCATCAAAGAGCATTTGTTCTACAAACTCAGCAATAAGATTTAATACTGTTCCTCTTAAATGAAATTCGAACGATACTTCTTTTATGTCTTTGGCTCTCAAGCTCGTTAAAAGATTGTAGCTATTATTACTCATTCGAGTGAATCGAATTATCGAATTTGTCTTAGAGTTGAGAATATTATCTATATGATTTTCAAATGAAGGATTATTTTTAAAATATCCTTTAATGGCTTCTTTTTTTATAAAAATATAAAGACCAAAGGTTTTGCTACCTGCTTTTACAATATAATCTGAACGTAACGTACTATCGATAATAGCCATATTGTAGCTCCATCTTCCGATACGATTTACAATATCATCAGATAATAAAGCCGCTCGCCCATCGGTAAGATCGTAATAGATACCAACAAAATCATCTGTTTTGTTTTCTTGTCTTAAATGAATTTCTGAATTATATTCAACATCTAAATAAAGTACTGAAATATCAGGATCACAATTTAAAAAATATCTATTCCCTGAGTGAATATAATCAGGAACAATAATAAAATTACCATCAATTTTTCCTTCTAACTCTTTTGCAAGCAGTTCAACCCAATCGAGCTCAACTCCATAATGATGCGTAATTTTTTTCATGGTATTATTTTTAATCTTTTTACAAAACAAAGCTCGTTTTGCTTTAATAAATTTCAAAAAACCTTTTAATAATTAATATTGTAGTTCAATTATATAAAGTTTTAAGGAATAGCTACTATCAAAAATCAAAGGGGGAGATTTTTAAACCAAGTTGCTGTATTTTCTGTCCTTAAAACACCGAAAGCTTAAATGAAATAATACGAATACAAACTATGCAAAATAGGATTGAAATCGTACTTATTTAAAGTAAATATAAAAAAAAATATAGAAAAACTATATAAAACGAGTTTTAAAACAATAAATAGGGTTGCTTTTTTATTGTTTTACATAATAAAAGGTAAAACAACTGTGGTCTAGATCTTAAATCCGAGCAAAATAAAACACAATTACCTGAATTAAAGCTAATTACAAAACACCACTCTAAATAAAAAAAGGGCAGTCCATAATAGACTACCCTTTGTAACAAAACCTAATTATACTGTTTTTATTCGCCACTATTCATAAATGTCATTAAGAGTGTATATGCATTCTTAGTAACGATTTTTGATGATGAATTTATTAGATCAGACTTAATTTGACGATATCCTTCATTGATCGTTCCAGGAACTACATTAATCATCTTATAATTGTTATTACCTGTATGAGTAAAAACAAAAAACTTTCCTTGCCATCTTACTACTGCATCTTCTGGTACTGTCAATGCCTTTTCATTTTCAAATTCGGCTTCGGCATTTATAAAAAGTCCTGGAAGTAATGATGCATCATATTGATTAATTTTACAAACAACCTCGGCTGCCCTGTCTCCATTAAGGCTTTGGTTTATGTAAGCAATTTTTGCAATATATTTCTTTGATGGATTACTATTCGTAAAAGCAGTTACTGTTTGTCCTACTGAAAGTAAATGTACGTCTTTCTCAAAAGCGTTCATAACAAGTACAACGTCGCTCGTTTCCATTAGTTCAAAAAGCATATCTGTTGGCGAAATGTATTTTCCTACGTTTACATTTACCTTTGAAACCAAACCGTTTATTGGCGAAAGTATTGCTATTGTTTTACTAATATTAGAAGATGTTAGCGTTTTTGGAGCAATTCCTAACAACGCTAATTTTTGTGCTAATGAAGCCATATTTATACGTTGGGTTTGCATTTCGGTAGCTGTTTGTTCATACAATTTATCACTACTTGCCTTCTTTGCATTAAGCTCTTTTTGTCTGTTGAATTCGCTTTGAGACAATTGAAACTTTTCTTTAGCTGTTAGGTAATCTTGTTGCAACTGTATGTATTGCATATCTTCTACTACAGCAAGCAATTGCCCTTTTTTAACACGCATACCTGCTATTAAATCGGTTTTCTTGATATATCCTCCTAACGGAATACTTATGCTCACTACACTTTTGGGTGGCACTGTAACAGTTCCTTGAAGATTTAATATTCCTTTTACATTTTTTTCTTGAGGATTACCTACAACTAAACCTGCATTCTTTACCTGTTCATTTGTTAAAAGAATACTGTTTTCTTGCTTATTGGCTTCAATATCCTTTTGTGGTTCTTTTTTATCGCTTTTACAGGAAACTATAAATAACATTCCTAAAATTGTGGCTACATATGTTCTCATTATATTATAAATTATTTAGAGTTTGAAGGTTAACTATTGCTTTATTATAATTATTAACCGCATCGAGATATTCATTCTTTATTGTTATTGCTTGGTTTACTACCATAACCCATTGTAGATAATCAATATCTCCATTTTGTAATTGGCTGTTGGCTGCATCAATTATTATAGATGCATTTTTAAGTCCATCACCTTCATAATAATGTAAACTCTCTTTGAATTTTTCAACCTCACTTAAAGCATTTGTAATCTCTGTTTTTATTTCAATTTTTGTCGCTTCTGCAATTGTTTGATAATTCTCATATTCTATTTTGGCCGCTTTATTTCGTGCTGATTGGCTCGAATAAAACAACGGAATTGACAATCCTAAATTCACATAGCTAAACCTATTAGTGCTATCGTAATTAATATCCTGCCCTGCGTTATTGGTTTGCGTACCTATTATGCTTAAATTATTATACCCCACTGTAATATCGGGTAGCATTTTAGCTTGTTCCGTTTTCCATTTCCACTTTGCTGCGGTTGCGGTATGATTCGAAAGTGCTATTTGTGGCAATTCTGATACACTAGATTTATCATTTAGTGAAATAGTAAAATCATTCTTAATGTTTTGTGCAACTGGAATATGAGTAATACTATCCTGAAGAACTGCATTAAAAGATCGAATTGTGATATCGATATCTCTGTTTACCATTGTAAGCTGATTGGTATAGAATTGTCTAGCAGATTGTGAAGCACTTTTCTCTAGTACATTTGTTTCCCCAACTCTATAACGCAAATCCGACTTTTGCTCCATTAATCTATAAATAGAATCGGCATATTTTAATAATTCTTTTTTACTGTTTAGCCAGATATAGGAGTAAAATAGATTCCTTACATTCGATTTAATTTGCTGTGTCGTTAACTGTGATTCAGCTTTAGCAACATTAAAGTTTTCTGTTAGGTTTTTCTTTTGATTACTATACACTGTCGGAAAAGCAAATGTTTGACTAATTCCAAAACGGCTATCATTCAGTCGGCTATTAAACTGACCATAATCCGCATCTAACGACGTTTTAGGAATATCAAAGGCAGATTTTTGAAGTTGCTCTTTAGATTTTTCATTTAGCAAAGCCGATTTAACTCTCTTGTTATTCTGAATTGCGATAGACAAAGACTGTTCTAATGACGTTGGTAATTGTTGTGCTCCAACTGAAGCAGTAATAAATAAACCAACAAGTAACAATGCCAATTTATCAATTTTATTTTTTTTCATTTTTTTCTTAAATACTTTGGTGTGATACGTCATTAAATAGATTGATGGAAGTACAAACAGCGTAAGCAATGTTGCTGTGATAAGTCCACCAATAACAACAGTTGCCAGCGGACGTTGCACCTCGGCCCCAGCGCCATTACTCAGCGCCATTGGCAAAAATCCTAATGAAGCTACTGTGGCTGTCATTAATACGGGACGCAATCTATTTTTTGTACCTGTAATGATAATTTGTACAGCATCGGTAATTTCGCCAAGCTTCTGTATTCGATTAAACTCAGATATCAAAACAATTCCGTTAAGAACCGCAACTCCAAAAAGCGCAATAAATCCAACTCCTGCAGATATACTAAACGGCATGTCGCGTAAAGCAAGTCCGAATACTCCACCAATAGCCGATAAAGGGATTGCTGTAAAGATTATAATTCCTTCTTTTAAAGATCTAAATGCAAAATATAACAATGCTAAAATCATTAATAATGCAGCAGGAACAGCAACGCCTAGACGCGATTTTGCTTCCTGTAAGTTTTCGAATGTACCTCCGTAAGTAACATAATAACCTGGATCAAACTTGATTTGGGTAGTTACCTTTTTCTGTAACTCTTCTACAATCGATTCTACATCGCGACCTCTAACATTAAAACCTACAATGATTCGTCTTTTTGCATCTTCTCGTTGTATCTGGTTTGGACCTTCTATTTCTTTTACAGATGCTACCTGATATAACGGAATCTGCATGCCGCTTGGGGTTGCAATCAATAAATTACGTACATCCGAAATGTCTTTTCGACCGCTATCCTCTACCCTAACAACCATGTCAAAACGCTTTTCGCCTTCATAAATACTACCTGCAACTGCTCCAGCAAAAGCAGCATTCACTGTTTTATTTATATCTGAAACATAGATGCCATATTTAGCCATTTCTGCCCAATCATAATCAATTACAATCTGTGGCATTCCTGTAACTTTCTCAACATAGAGATCTGTAGCTCCATCTACTGTTTTGGCAATAGCTCCAAGTTTTTCAGCATATTCGGCAAGTTTATCAAGATCCTCACCATAAATTTTACAAACAACATCTTGCTTTGCTCCTGTCATCAATTCATTAAAGCGCATTTGAACTGGAAATTGAAAACCTGTAGTAACTCCTGGAGCAACTTGCTTTACTGTTTCGGTCATTTTATCTGCCAGCTCTGGAAATGAAGACGCGCTTGTCCATTCTGATTTGTCTTTTAAAACAATAATCATATCCCCTCCTTCTATAGGCATAGGATCTGTTGGAATCTCAGCACTTCCAATTCTTGAAACTACCTTTTCTACTTCTGGGTATTTACTTTTAAGAGCTGTCGAAATTTTCTGGATTGTTTCTGTTGTTGTTGATAGATTTGTACCTAACAATAATCGAGTTTCGACTGCAAAATCTCCTTCTTCTAACTGCGGAATAAACTCTCCTCCCATTCTTGAAAATACAAGCAATGCAACTCCAAATAAAACAAATGCCGAAATCACTATCCCTTTTCTCACTTGTAGAGCCTTAGACAACCACTTTTCGTAATAAAACTCAAGCCTTGCCATAATTCGGTCAGAAAGATTTGGTTTGTGGTTCATGTTCTTACTTATAAATAACGAACTAACCATTGGTACATAAGTAAGTGAAAGTATAAAAGCCCCTAGAATTGCAAAAGCAACTGTTTGTGCCATTGGTTTAAACATTTTGCCTTCTATTCCTTCTAATGATAATATAGGTAGGTAAACGATAAGGATTATTATTTGTCCAAAAACAGCAGCGTTCATCATTCGTCCTGCTGATCCTGTAACTTCTTTGTTCATACCTTCTTGCGAAAGAGTATCTATGTCTTTATACTTTTTGGTACTGTGTAAGTGATGTAATATGGCTTCGACTATAATTACTGCCCCATCTACAATCAATCCGAAGTCAAGCGCACCAAGACTCATAAGATTCCCGCTTACGCCAAAGGTATTCATCATGATAATGGCAAATAACATTGCCAACGGAATCACTGATGCTACAATAAGTCCGGCTCTTAAATTCCCTAAAAATAATACCAGTACCAAGACAACAATCAAGGCACCTTCGATAAGATTTTTTTGAACGGTACCAATGGCATTATCAACCATTTTAGTACGATCTAGAAAAGGTTCTATCTTTAAACCTTCTGGTAAAATCTTCTCAATTTCGGCAACTCGTTTCTTTACATTTACAATAACATTATTGGCATTTTCGCCTTTAAGCATCATCACTATTCCACCCACAGATTCTCCTAGATCGTCTGTCGTTAATGCTCCATATCGTATTGCCGAAGACATTTTTACATCGGCTATATCCTTAATAAGAATTGGAGTTCCTGCTTGGGTGTTTTTTACAATAATATTCTGAATATCACTTATATTCTTAGTAAGTCCAACACTTCGAATATAAAGTACCGTTGGACCTTTCTCAATATATGCACCTCCAGTGTTTTCGTTATTGCTACTTAATGCTGTAAACACTTCTTTAATGGTAAGACTTTGCGCCTTTAGTCGTGCTGGATTTACTGCAATTTCATATTGTTTAAGTTTTCCTCCAAAAGTGGCTACATCGGCAATTCCAGGAGTTCCTAGCAATTGTCTTCTGATAGTCCAATCCTGAATTGTTCTTAAATCTTCGAGCGAATACTTGGCTTCATAACCTGGCTGCGGTTTTACAACATATTGATATATTTCACCAAGTCCTGTTGTTGCAGGAGCCATTTCGGGAGTACTGGCATTTTCATCAATCTCTACTTTTTGTAAACGCTCTGCAACTTGCTGACGTGCCCAATACACATCTGTATCATCATCGAAGACGATAGTAACTAGCGAAAGTCCGAAGCGTGAAATACTACGACTTTCTTTTAATTGCGGAATATTACTTATTGCCTGTTCTATCGGAAAAGTAATAAGACGCTCTACATCTTCTGCTCCAAGTGATGGAGCTGTTGTAATAATTTGTACTTGATTGTTTGTGATGTCTGGAACGGCATCAATAGGTAAACGACTCACTTCATACACACCATAGATAATCCATAGCAATGTAAAGACGCCAATTACCAGTTTATTCTTAACTGAAAATTGTATTATCTTATTAAGCATAATTTGATTTAATTTTAGAAATAATAACGCTATGGCTAAAACATATTAAATGCCTTAACCACAATAAAATTTTTGAAAATCAAATTATACTACTGGAGGTCTAAATACCGAAAATAAAGCGGGGTTAGCATACAAATTACATGTATACGGAATACCTTTAGTCTGTGTTAGACTAGTATTAAAAGGAATGTAAATGGCATGTTTGTCTGTAGGTATAAATACAAGTTGCAACGAATAACCACTTATATTTTTAAAAGGAAGTTGCATATCGCGATCACCGTCATCATCATCTTGATCTTCGCCCCAATAATGCATTTCTAAAAAATCAATAAAACTTACTTTCTTTATTTCTATATGTTCATTAAAATGCTGAAACAGCACTGGCAGTTTATAAAACTGCTGAAAAACCCCAATATTAGAGGTTATTAAAAAAATAAATATGTAGATAATACTCTTTTTCACTTTGACAAATTTAACTTTTATACCTAAATAATTTATGCCAATAACAATAACCGCTCAATTTTTATGATTACACAAATACAAACCAATTTTACTTTAGTTTTTCACAATTAAATTCATAAAAAACTAAATTATTACAACTTAAACACTGTTTTAAAAAAACAATCCTAATCTAATCCTATCTAATCCATTGAAAAGCTTTGGTAATACTACTTTAGTGAATTTGCTTTAAATTATTTCTATCTATATTTTCTATACATTTGCCGAAATCTGGTGCGCCATAAAAAGCACTTAATAGGGAATTCGGTGAGAATCCGAGACAGACCCGCTGCTGTAAGCTCCGCATTAAAGTTTTTGAAAAATATATCCACTGTTTTTAAATGGGAAGGATTTCAAAAATGGAGTAAGTCAGAAGACCTGCCAGATAATATAATGTTTGACGCTTTCGTGGAATAAAGCTAAGGACAATGCTGGTTTTGTGTGCTTAAATGCGTGCGCAATCATCATTCCTCTATATTTCCGTAAGCGTTGTAATTATTTGCTTTTTATTCAAATAAATCACAATTAAATATGGAAAGAAATCCTTCTAAAATTTTAAAACTCTCGTTTCTATCAATTCTCTTGCTTGGTTTTATGGCTTGCGATAAAGATGAAAATCAGGAAAATGTAAATCCTACCGAAGTACTCACTGAATCCTACACAGTTAACCGCTTTAATGTTCTGAATATTGATCCGAATCTACCTAGCGATTCAAAACTTACTTGGAGTATCAATGACTCTATTATTTCACAAAGTTCACAACTAGATTTCATTAGCCCGTATTTAAAAAACTATCCTCTGACTTTGAAAGCAGAAACTAATGGAATTGTAAAAACATATACGGCTGTAATTAATGTAACTAAAGAACCAGTAAGTTATAGTAAATACATCTCTGATGTATCTGATTTCCGTCCTGCTGTAGGTCAGTTTACCAATGAAATCCCAATATACGCACCCGGAAATACAGAAGCAAATCTCATCAATAGAGCAAAAAAAGCACTTGTAGGATCACAAGCGAGCATGATCTCGCTAGGAGGTTTTGGAGGTTACGTTGTATTTGGCTTTGATCATACAATCCCCAATATGAATGGAAGAGACTTTAAAATTTTAGGGAATGCATTTTGGGGAGGTGAAGCCAATGAATCACGCTCAGGATCTTGTGAACCAGGGATTATTCTTGTTGCTTATGATAAAAATAAAAACGGAAAGCCTGATGCAGACGAATGGTACGAGATTGCAGGAAGTGAATATTTTAAAAAGACGACAATTAAGAATTATACCATTACCTATTTCAAACCTGATGCTAACAAACCTCAAGTTGCAGGAGATGAATTTTGGCAAACTGACATAGAATATATAAAATGGAATGATAACCTTGGTGGTTCTGGGTATAAAACACAAAGTACCTTTCATTCACAAAGCTATTATCCGCTTTGGATTACTGAGGCTTCCTATAGCTTAACTGGGACAAAAATCGAAAACAATTTTTATGACCAAAGTGGAACTGGAAACTATTGGGTAGGTAAATCATTTGATTTTGGATATGCTGATAATGCGCCAAATAATGATGAAGGTTCTAATATTGATATTTCTTGGGCTGTCGATAAAGATGGAAAATATGTAAAACTTCCTGGGATAGATTTTGTTAAAGTATATACAGGGATAAATCAAGAAGCTGGTTGGTTGGGAGAAGTTTCTACTGAAGTTTCTGGCGCCTATGACCTATATATAAAATAAAAATAAACTCTAAAAATTCAACTTAAATAAATGAAACAAAATTACTTTTTACAAATTCTGCTACTTTTTGTATTTCTTACCAATGCGCAAGTAAAAGTGCAGGATGAAATACGATATAATCTTAAACAAAACTTATCTGCTAAAATTCAACAGAATAAAAGCACTGCTACTGCTACGGATTTTGATGCGATTGAATATTGGGTAGGTACAGGTGCTAATAAAGCTGCATTTGTTGTACAATGGAATGATGGCAAAAACTCAGATGCCTTAGTATGGGGCTTTAGATGGGATGGCGAAGCAACAGGTATTGATATGGTACGAGCGATTGCAAAAGCAGATCATCGTTTTTATGCACTACAATATGATTCAGGAACAGCTCTTGGAACTACAATTGCAGGATTGGGTTTTGACTTAAACGGTGTTAATACTATTGGGCTTTACAAAGATGGAAACCAAACCTATCCGCTATATCCTGTAAACGGTATCGTAAATACAACAGGGGCTAATTTTGACAATTTTACAGTTATAGATGCTACAGATCACTGGCAAACACAATCAAACAGTAAGGGATATTGGTCGTATTCTATAAAAAAAACGACTGATACGGATTTTAACCCCTATGATTTAACTGCTGCCAATGGTATTCTAGAAAATAATTCTTGGAATGTTTGGAACTATAACACTGGAATGGTAGAATTACCTATTGCTTCAACATTTACTCCAGTATCTCCTTTTGTTCTGTCAACAGATTTTACTAAAGGTTTTTTTATGGTAAATGAAGATTGGTTCGGACATACTAATGGAACGCTGAACTTTATTGATGATAGTGGAAAGATTAATTATCGTATTTATAGTACTGCAAACAACAATGAAACTTTTGGTGTAACTACTCAATATGGAACAATATATGGTGATAATTTTTATTTTGTTTCAAAACAAGATGCTGATGTTGGAAGATTGATTGTTGCTAATGCAAAAACAATGAAAAAAATTGCTTCGTTTAAAACAATTGGCGGAGATGGACGCTCCTTTTTAGGAGTTAATGAAAATACAGGCTATATAGGAACATCAAATGGACTTTATTTATTTGATATTGCTAATATGCGAGTAGGAAATCTTATTACAGGAACATCAGGTGCTGGACAAATAGGAAACACGATTCGTACTTCGCAACTTGTATTTGCGGTTACTCAGGGTAAAGGTATTTTTATAATTGATCCAACCACAAATACTATTATTAAGTCTATTGCTGGTGCGTTTCATTCGGTTGTTCAAGCCAAAGACGGAAGCGTTTGGGCAATTCAAAATCAAAAAATAATCAACATTAATACAACCACTTTTGAAACTACAGAATACCCTTTTCCTACTACTAAATACACTGGGTCTGGTGGAGCATGGAATGCGGGGAGTTTTACCTATAGCAACCAACAAAATGCACTATACTGGCTTGGTTCTGGAGCAAAAATTGTAAAATTTGATGTTACCAATAAAACATTTAATGAAAATTTCGCATCAATTCCGGGGCAAACAACACCCTTTAAACAAATTCCTCAGGGTGCATCTTTGCGTGTTGACCCCGCTTCTGATCGATTAATTTTAAATACTACAGAAAGTGGATACGGTGCACATTATCAAAAAAACTGGGTTCATACCTTTGATAACACAGGAGCTTTAACAGATACTAAAACGTTAAATGATTATTATTGGTTTCCTGCTTTAACCGTATTCCCTGATAATAATGCTCCAGTTGTGAGTTCTACTTTACCTTCTCAGGTTTCAATCAATAGTAACATACTAATCGACTTAAAAACAGTAGTTTCTGATACTGATAATTTATCTGTAGCTATTGTAAAATCAATAAAATCAAATACTAATCCTGCGGTTGTAACTGCTACTATCAACCCTGAGGAAGCGTTGGTTTTAACTCCAAAAACTTCAGGAGAAGCTACGATAATTGTTAGTTTTAATTCTAATGGGAAATTAGTAGAAAAATCAATTACGATCAATGTAACAAATTCGCTAGGAACAGATAAATTTGACAAAATAGAATTTACTATCTACCCTAACCCTGTTTCTGATATTCTAAATATTAAAACGCAAGACGAAGTACTGAATGTAATTATTTATGATATTACTGGAAGACAAATCAATACTATAATTAATAATAACCAAGTTGATGTGAGTGCTTTAACAAAAGGGTTTTACATCATTAATGTGGTAACAGATAGCGCTAGCTATCAGCAGAAATTCATTAAAAAATAGCATTGGATGTAATTACATCCTCAACTCCTTTCGCTAGGTTCGTAAAAATGTTTTTTAACACATAGTTCCGATAGCTATCGGAACTATGTGTTAACATAATTAATCCCAACAGAGTAAAAATACCAAAAGCCCTTTACCAAACAGTAAAGGGCTTTTTGCTATATATACTTTAAAACTAAAAAAGGTTTATTGTACCTATTTTTCAGTAGATCTAACTTTTTCTACTGCTTCTGAAACAATATTGATAACTACTCCCGAAATAATAAGACATACTCCAAGAATCAAACTCATTGTTAAATTTTCATTGAATAAAATCACACTCACTGCAACTGCTACTACAGGCTCTAACGCTCCCATAATTGACGTAGCTGTTGAGCCAATTGTTTTTATAGCATAAACCAAAGTCGACATAGAAAGTACTGTCGTTACAAGTGCAAATACAACAATATCAAAGAAAAATTTTATATCAGGCAATGCCATTGATTCGTTGAATAAAATCACTTTACTCAAATAATAAAGAGAAGAAAATAGTAAAGAATAAAATGTGATTTTTATACCCGAAGCATTAATTTTTGCTTTATTAACTACTATAATATATAAAGCATAAAATAAAGCACTTGTTAAGGTAACTACAAGTCCTAAAAAATTGATATTGAAAGTGGAACCTTTTGTGCTCAACGCAAAAACACCACATATTGTTATGAACAAGGAAACAATTGTTAGTTTATTGATACGCTCTTTAAAGAAAAAAAACATTGTTAAAGCAACGATTACAGGATAAACAAAAAGTATAGTCGAAGCAATTCCAGGAGAAAGATAATCGTATCCAAGAAAGAGGAATTCGGCAGAAAGCGCATAGAAAATACCGAGTAATATTAATATAAAAAGTTCTGTTCTATTTACTTTTAAAGATTCTTTTTTATAAATCAAATAGGCTAACAAAAATAAACCTGAGACAAAAAACCTGTAAAAAAGCACCGTGTCCATCGGGAAATTAATCGCTTTGATTGGTAATATAAACAATGGAATTAATCCATAGGAAACTGCCGAAATAATGGCAAATAAATATCCTTTAATTTTCATGTATTCTATTCTATAAACTTATTAATTGGAATGTTTTTTCACATACTTTATTGACTTCTATGTCATATTTTTCTGCTTTGCAAAATTACCAAAAAATACCTGATTTAGTAGTTAGTTTACAGTCTCAGTTTGTAGTTAGTTTTTTTGCCACAGATTAAAAGGATTTATAATTCAGTCGCAGTATTCAGTCGCAGTAAAAACAGTTTACAGTCGCAGTTTTCAGGACAACTTTGCGAACTAACCAACTCTCCAATCTTGTTTTTCTGAGGAACAAAGAAACCCAAATCCAGTGATCAGTCGCAGTTATCAGAATACACAATTGAAAATCAAATAAAATCTACCTTAATCTGCTTAATCTACGTGCGAAAAAAAGTCGCAGTTTCCAGTCTCGGTATTCAGTTACAGTTTTCAGAGTAAAATGATTGAGAATCAAATAAAATCTGCCTTAATCTCCTTAAATCTGCGTGCAAAAAAAAGTCGCAGTTTCCAGTCACGGTTTTAAAGACAACTTTGCGAACCAACCAACTCTCCAATCTTGTCTTTCTGAGGAAGGAAGAAACCTAGATTTAGTTTACAGTTAGTTTTTTTGCCACAGATTAAAAGGATTTGAATGATTTAAAAATCAGTTACAGTTTACAGAATTCAATCTCGGTGTTTAGTTTGCAGTCTCGACTGTAAACTCTTTTTACTACGACTGAATACTGAGACTGTTTTTTGTTTCAAGTTCTATACTGTGACTGTAAACTGAATACTGCGACTGAAAACTGTTTTTACTGCGACTGTCCTTCGACTCCGCTCAGGATGACACAGCAAACCGCGACTGAAAACTGAAAACTAATTTATAATTAATTTTACCCGTTCTCCCCTTTGATTACACAATAGTGACTTTTTTGTCTCTATGAGCTAATAATATGCGTTATTGCCCATGTAATCGATATTTCAAACCTTTACTAAATAATCAAATAAAAAACACATGAATAATTTAGCAAAGCAAATTGAAAATCTAAATAACGAATTATCGCAACAAATACCGTTGGAAGTATTAGAAGTATTCGAAAAATCAATAAGCGATTTAAAGACTCAAAATATTGAAAATAAAAGCATCAAAATTGGAGATGTAATTAGTCCTTTTTCATTACTAAATGCCCAAAACCAGTTAGTTCATTCCAAAGACATTCTAAAGAAAGGCAAAACGATACTTGCTTTTTACCGTGGTAGTTGGTGTCCGTATTGCAATTTAGAACTTAGAGCATTACAAAATAATATCACAAAAATTGCAAGTCATAATGTTAGCCTTCTAGCTGTATCACCACAAAGTCCAGATCATAGCAATGCACTTTCAGAAAAACATCAATTGACTTTTGACGTTTTCACGGATGAAAATAATCAGTTAGCAAAACAACTAGGAATTGATTTTAAACTGCAAGATTTTGCCTTACCTACTTATCAGGCAATAGGAATTAATTTAAACGAATTTAATCAAGATAATGAAAACACATTGCCTGTGCCTGCAGTATTTGTAATAGACTCTGACGGATCTGTAATTTATAAATTTGTAGATTCTGATTATAGAAACAGACTTGATATTGAAGAGTTAATACAATCATTATAGCTACGCTCAGTTCGTAGTCTCAGTGTTCAGTCGCAGTTTAAAGTCGCAGTTTGCAATTTTAAACTGTTTTTACTGTGACTGTAAACTGCGACTGTCCTTCGTTTCCGCTCAGGATGACAACGCAAACTGTGACTGTAAACTGCGACTGTCCTTCGTCTCCGCTCAGGATGACAGCCAAACTGAGACTGTAAACTGTTTTTACTGTGACTGCAAACTGTAAACTGTAAACTGTAAACTGTAAACTGTAAACTGTAAACTGAATACTGCGACTGAACACTGCGACTGCAAACTGTGACTGCAAACTGTGACTGCAAACTGTGACTGCAAACTGTAAACTGAATACTGCGACTGAACACTGTGACTGTAAACTGAGTCGTGAAATAAGACTACTAAATTAATTATAATATTAACATTAAGTAAAAAGCTAAAACACTAGAAACAAGAGTATTTACAATTGATAACTTTTTAATAATATTATTTTAAAGAAAATTTAATAAACATTGAATTCTCAATTATTATATTTGGCGACTTATCCCTAAAAGATTATTCATTTTAGGGATTCTAAAAAAAGATTTTCTCTCTAATTTACCTATGAAACCTATTAAGTTTATTTATACTATTTTATTATCGTTGCTTGTTTTTCATGGCAGTGTAGAATATTATAAATTTCCTTCTGAAGTAAATAATTATCAACTACAAGACCTCTTTTTAGCTTCAGAGGTTCCTCAGCTTGAATCATCTTCTTTGTATATGACTGATGCAGAGATGCATTTTATACTCAAAAAGAATATAAAAAGCCGCGTAGCTAATTCGGAAACTAGTCTTTTAAAAAAACATGACTACTCTAACTTATTTGATTTTAAGGAATTAAAAGAAAAAATAATTTATAGTATCGCTACTATTTATAAAGACCAGCGACACAATCACCTGCATTTATACCAACTTTTCTAGATTTCTGGAACACCTTATTTTTATATAATATCCATTTATAGTAATGCATTTTCATTATTATTTATTGGATGATATAATCTATAAGTTTAGTTCTTAAAAAACGGTATTCCATCCTTGGAGTATACGACACATCTCTATTTTTAATACCCACTCACCACTAACTCCCTGTAGATCAATATTTGGGAGGAAATATATTTATATAATACTTTAAAAATTAATCATGATTATTAGTAAAAAACATTTCTTATTGTACGGTTTATCGTTCTTATTCCTAACCGCTTGTGCAGATAAACCAAAAAATGATACCGCCAATATAAAAACGCTACCTGTTTATAAAATCACTTTAAAAGATACTGTAGTTTCAAACCGATTTGTTGCCGATGTACATGCTAAAAACAATGTAGAAATCCATGTTCGTATCCCTGGAATATTAGATAAGGTTTTTGTTAGCGAAGGACAAAAAGTAAACAAAGGGCAAGTTCTTTTTAAAATTAGTGATGCCGAACTTCAAATACAACTTATCAAAGCAGATGCAGTTTACAAAAGCATGTTAGCAGACCTTAGAATTGCAAATGTTGAATTAAGTCAAGCACAGACTCTTTTTACAAAAAAGGTAATTGCTAGCCAAGAATTAGAATTATCTAAGGCTAAACACGATGCAGCAAGTGCTAAAGTGGCACATGCTGCTGCAGAAAAAAAATCAATCAATCAGCAAATTAGCTTTACTACAATACGAGCACCTTTTGATGGAACAATCGATCGTATTCCGTTTAAAGAAGGAAGTCTTGTTGAAAATGGTTCATTGCTTACAACACTATCACAGTTAGATGATGTGTATGCTTATTTCTCAATCCCAGAAAATACTTATTTCCAAATGATGGCCGATAATAGCCTGAAAACTAAAGGAGATATACAATTAGTATTACCAAACGGAGTGGTATATAATCAAAAAGGAGAGTTAAAAACTGCCGATGGAGAGATCGACAGACAAACTGGTTCTATTCAGTATAAAGCAAAATTTCATAATCCAGAAGGCTTCATAAAACATGGAACTTCAGGTAGTTTAATTATTTCAGAGCCAAGAACCGATGTGGTATTAATACCTCAAAAAGCGGTTTTCTCTATTCAAGACAAGCAATTTGTATTTGTTGTCAACAAGGAAGGAATCGTAAAGATGACCAACATTAGTATTGCAAATACGCTTGACGATGCATACATATTAAACAAAGGATTGAAACAAAATGATCTTATTGTACAAGAAGGTACTCAATCACTAAGAGATGGAGACAAGATCAATATCAAACAAATGCAAAGCGCTAGCTTGTAATCAATTCCTTAATTAAAATTAAAAAGATACAATAATGATAGAGATGTTTATCAAAAGAAAAATATTATCATTAATCATTTCGGTGATGATAGTACTTCTCGGAATACTAGCTTTATTCCAATTACCTATAACACAATTCCCTGATATTGTTCCTCCATCGGTAACAGTAACTGCTAAATATACTGGTGCAAATGCCGAAGTATCTGCCAATGCCGTCGCGCTGCCATTAGAACGAGCTATAAATGGTGTACCCGGAATGACTTATATGTCGACCGTTACATCAAACGACGGTTTAACCCTTATTCAAGTATTCTTTGAGGTAGGAACCGATCCCGATTTGGCTGCGGTAAACGTACAAAACAGAGTTACTACGATACTAGATGAACTTCCCGAAGAGGTTATACGAGCTGGAGTAACTACAGAAAAGGAGGTTAACAGTATGTTGATGTACCTTAACGTTACTAGTACAGACGAGATTCAGGACGAACAGTTTATTTTCAACTTTACTGATATAAATATTCTTCAGGAACTAAAACGTATTGACGGTGTAGGACGTGCAGAAATAATGGGTCAGAAAGAATATTCTATGCGAGTATGGCTTGATCCACAAAAAATGCTTTCTTATAATATTTCGGCAAATGAAGTTATAAATTCATTACAGAAACAAAATATTTCTGCCGCTCCCGGTAAGGTTGGTGAAGGATCAGGACAATTGGACAGCCAAGTTCAATATGTTATAAAATACGGAGGAAAATTCTTTGAACCTAAACAGTATGAAGAAGTACCACTAAGAGCAAATTCAGACGGTACCATCTTAAAATTAAAAGATGTTGCTAAAATAGAATTGGGATCGATGAGTTACGGAATGGTTTCTAAGACTGATGGAAAACCATCGGCTTCAATCATGCTAAAACAACGTCCAGGATCTAATGCATCGGAAGTAATTGCCAGCGTAAAAGCAAAAATGGCTGAGCTAAAAGGAAGCTCATTCCCTCCTGGAATGAATTATAATATTGCGTATGATGTATCTCGTTTTCTTGATGCCTCAATTGATGAAGTTTTAGTAACGCTTGTAGAAGCTTTCCTTCTTGTAGCCTTTGTCGTTTTTATATTCTTGCAAGACTGGCGTTCTACGCTTATTCCTGTTTTAGCAGTTCCTGTAGCATTGATTGGTTCATTTACTTTTATGTCGATGATGGGCTTTTCTATAAACCTACTTACTCTTTTTGCTTTAGTACTTTCGATAGGTATTGTCGTCGATAATGCCATTGTCGTCGTCGAGGCTGTACACGTTAAAATTACAGAGGAACACATGGATCCGTTGCCAGCAACCATAAGCGCGATGAAAGAAATTACGGGTGCCGTTATTGCAATTACAATTGTAATGGCTGCAGTATTTATTCCTGTAGCTTTCCTTAGCGGACCTGTTGGAGTTTTCTACAGGCAATTTTCGCTTACCATGGCAATTAGTATTGTAATATCTGGTATTAATGCACTTACATTAACACCTGCTTTATGTGCTATAATGCTAAGAGCGCACGATCCTAACAAAGAAAAAACATCATTATTAGATCGTTTCTTTGTTCGATTCAACAGATGGTTTGACAACATTACGTCAAAATACATCAAAGTCCTTTCTAAATTTGCAGATCGCAGCTCTATAACGATAGGTCTTTTGGTTCTATTCTGTGTTCTTACTTGGGGTACATCTGTATTTTTACCTTCGGGATTTATCCCTGCTGAAGATCAAGGGATGGTATATGTAAATGTTACTACACCACAAGGAGCAACTGTAGAACGTACAGACAAAGTGCTTGATGAGGTAACTCGCATTGCAAAAGAAATTGAAGGAGTTGATAACGTTACAACACTAGCTGGTTATAGCATTGTTACTGAAATTGCTGGTGCATCATACGGAATGGGAATGATCAACCTTAAAGGTTGGGATGACAGAGACATATCTGTAAATGAATTTATTGCTCTACTAAGTGAGAGAACAAAAGGAATTGCTGATGCTCAGATTGAAATTTTCGCACCTCCTACCGTTCCTGGATTTGGTAATACCAGTGGTTTTGAAATGCGTTTGCTTGATAAATCAGGTGGATCGATTAGCAATACAGATGAGGTTACAAAAAACTTTATTAAGGAATTAAATGCTTCACCAGAAATTCAAAATTCATTCTCGAGTTTTGATGCTACTTTCCCTCAATATCTAATCCACATTGATTATGATATGGCGGCCAAAAAGGGTGTTTCTGTAGATAATGCTATGTCTACTTTACAGACTATGTTGGGCTCATTTTATGCTACAAACTTTATTCGCTTTTCACAAATGTATAAAGTAATGGTACAAGCAAGTCCTGAGTTTAGAAAAAACCCAGAAAGCATTCTCGATATGTATCTTAAAAATGATGCTGGCGAAATGGTTCCGTTCTCTACATTTATAAAATTAGAGCGCGTTTACGGACCAGAAGTGCTTACTCGTTACAACATGTATATGTCGGCTATGATTAACGGAGAGCCTGCTGCAGGTTTCAGTTCTGGAGAAGCTATTGCTGCTGTAGAGAAACTTGCTGCCGAAAAACTCCCAAGTAAATTTGAATTAGAATGGTCTGGTATGACTCGTGAAGAGATTTTATCTGGAAACCAAACAATATACATTTTTGCCCTGTGCTTACTTTTTGTTTACTTATTACTTGCTGCTCAATACGAGAGTTTACTACTGCCCTTCCCTGTGCTTTTATCGCTTCCAGTTGGTGTTTTTGGTTCGTATCTCGCACTTTTAGCCGTAGGATTAGACAATAATATTTATGCACAAGTAGCCTTGGTCATGCTTATAGGACTACTGGCCAAAAATGCCATTTTGATAGTCGAGTTTGCCATGGCGCAAAACAAGCTAGGGCAAGATATTACTGAAGCTGCCATAGAAGGTGCTAGACTTCGTTTTAGACCTATCTTAATGACATCATTTGCTTTTATATCAGGACTTATACCATTGTGTATTGCCTCTGGAGCTGGTGCAATTGGTAACCGTTCTATTGGTACTGCTGCTGCAGGAGGAATGTTAATAGGAACCATTTTTGGACTTATTATCATACCTGGACTTTATATCCTGTTTGCAAAAATGGAAAAAGCAATGAAAAAATAAACTTAAACAATGAAAAAATCACTCAATAACTCAAAATACATTTTAATAGTAGCATCTGCTATGTTGTTAACTGCTTGTTCTGCCCCTAGGGTGGCAGAACCGCAGAAAGCAAAAGCATTACCTGAAAATTTTGATGCTAAACGCAAAAAAGCAACTGCCAATCAGGAAGAGTTTACTCCTCTTAAAACAGCTAGCTACTTTAAAGATCCTGAATTAGAAAAATTATTGGATAAGGCTATTCTTCAAAATCCTGATTATTTAATCCTTCAGGAGAGAATACTAATAGCTAACTCTCATCTAAAAGTAGCAAAACTAGCGTTGTTACCTTCATTTGATATTGTAGCAGATGCATCGGGTACGCATTATGGTAAATATACTATGGATGGTGTAGGTAACTTTGATACTAACCTATCTCAGAATATCTCAGAGAGACAAAGAATTGCTACAGATTTAACTCCAAACTTATTCCTTGCAGGAAAAGTTTCATGGGAAGCTGATATCTGGGGGAAACTTAGCAACCGAAAAAAGGCTGCACGACAAAGGTATTTTGCATCAAAAGAAGGAATGCGATTGCTACAAACTAGATTACTAAGTGATATTGCATCGCTTTATTACAACCTAGTAGCACTAGATAAACAAGCAGCTATTTATAAAAATAACCTAGCAACACAGCAACGCGCTCTTGATATTGTTTCTGCTCAAAGATCAGTCGGGAAAGCTACAGAACTTGCAGTACAACAGTTCAATGCTCAAAACAATAATATTCTTGCTGAGGCTGAACAATTAAACTTGAGTATCGATCAAACTGAAAAAGCGATATTGAACCTACTAGGAGAATACGGTGGAACTGTGAGCAGAAGTAGCGATTTCTTATCAGGACATCTTGAAGTACTAAACCAAAAGATAAGTGTTGATTCTATAATCCATAACAGACCTGATGTAGCCGAAGCATATTTTGAATTATTAGCTACGAATGCAGATGCTAAATCGGCACGTGCTGCTTTTTTTCCAACTGTAAATTTGGGTGCTTATGGAGGTCTTAACTCTTTTTCTTTCCCAACATTTTTTGATAGCCAATCGTTTGCTTGGCAATTACTAGGCGGAATCTCAGCACCAATATTTAACAAAGGACAAATCAAACAAGACTTTTTTGTTGCCAACAAAAAACAACAAATTAGTTTCCTTAATTATCAGAATACGATAACTGTTGCCTATAATGAGCTAAGTGCTTTATTACACAGAACAGAAGCTTTCCAAGATGTTTTAACCTATAAATCAAAAGAGATTGAACACCTTGAAATAGCTGTAAATGTCTCAAATGATCTGTATGTGAGTGGCTATGCTAATTATCTTGAAATAATTAGTGCTCAAAAAAATAAACTTCAAGCCGAATTGGACTTTGTAGATATACAATTAAAAAATGCTGATTCACAAGTTTTATTATATAAAGCTTTGGGCGGAGGAATAAATTAAAGTTAGGTTGGTTACCGGATTACTTCTTTTTAAAATAATCCAAAACAAAAAGGAGGAGCATTGCTCCTCCTTTTTTTATTCACTTTCAATAGTAACTCTATTTCAACACATTAGATATATAAAATCAGTTACCACTACTTCAAAAATATTCTCTAAAACGTGTAATCAAATTGAAAATAACACAAAAAACTCTTTGAATTTATCTCGGTATTTGTGGACGTTCCATTTTATACTGTCTGCCTGATAGGGTTTTAATAAAAGCTACCAAAGCTACAATTTCGTCATCATCAAGATTTAAAGGCTGTAATAGCACATCTGTATGTGGAAATAATGGATCGGCTGCTTTCTCACTCTCTGTTGGATCAATCATATGCATCCCGCTATTATAAATATTAACGATTCCCGTCATATTATCAAAAAAACCATTGTGCATCCATGGCCCGGTGTACATTACATCTCGAAGAGAAGGAGTTCTGAATTTCCCAACATCTTCTGCCTTTTTAGTAACATGATACAATCCCAAATCTTCGTACTCTCTTTTGTAATACGTAAGACCAATATTATGGAATGATTCGTCTGTAAAATACTTCCCAGAATGGCAATTCATACAACGTGCCTTGGTACGAAAAAGATGCAAACCGTGTAATTCCTCATCGGACAACTTAGAATAATCTCCATCAATAAAAGCATCAAATCGGCTTCTTTTACTAAGTATCGTTTTTTGGAAAGTAGCCAATGATTGCAGGATTTTTTCATAAGATACATCGGTACTTCCGTAAGCGTTTTGGAATAAAACGGCATAGCCTTTTACTTTTTTAATTTTTTTAGCCAAACTCTTCGGATCCATATTCATTTCATGATGAGCAGTAATTGGTCCCTGCGCCTGCTCTTCTAAAGTAGCCGCACGACCATCCCAAAAAAATGTTTTTCGTGCATGGATGTTATACAAAGACGGTGTATTTCTCTTTCCTTGCAAATGATCATTTCCTAAAGAGACTTCTCTCCCATCGCCCCAAGCCAATTCTGGATCATGACAACTGCTGCAAGAAACCTGATTAGAACCTGAAAGTTTGGGATCAAAGAAAAGCATCTGACCCAATAGCGCTTTGGGATCATCCAATCTTTCATAATAACTCGTGTCAACAGCCAAGGATTCAAATTCTTCCCAAACTACACCTTTGTCAATAGTAGGCTGTGGCCATTGATTTACTGGTTTACTATAAAGTTCACGCCAATTAGAATTTGTTATTTTTTCACTCAATGTAGCACTAAAACTCAATAGTGAATGAACAACGCCAATGGAGAGAATTAAGAAAAGGGTTTTAAATAAAATAGACTTCATTATAAAGCAATAGTAATTTTGTAATACCTACTAAAACGTCAAACCAAGTGACATTTGAAAATAAGTATTGTTTTTGTTTTTAGAATAATTGTAGTAATCTAGATCTGTTTTGACGAAAAAATTAAGATCTGCATCATATTTATAATCCCATCGCGTACCCAAATTCATTTTGGTATAAGCAGCCGATAAATAAGCAAAATTGTGATCCAACATTTCAAAAATTTGATTTGTTTTCATGCGATCGCTCAATTTCATATTAGAATCCAAAGCCCAACTATGTTCAACCGAAGTCGAAACATTAATTAATAATCGAGACAATAGTTTTGATACAGAAAAGTCTAATCGACCAATACCTTGCTGCATATCGATAATTCGTAAAGGATCAATATATTTCGTTTCTGTTTTTTTCAAATTAAAACTTGGCGCAATAGACCATGATAATTCTGGGTTTGGAACACTGTACAATCCAGAAAACACAACAGAAGTAACTTGATTGGTGTATTTAGTATCTTCGGATATTTTAAGGTAAGCTGTTGATGTTTGATTATCAAATATATTCTCAGTTCCAGCCCGATCGATATAAGAAAATCCAATTTTTGCACCCCAAGCCTTTTCACTAGATTTCTTTAGATAAGAAACTTCTCCCTCATAGCCTTTTTCTAAAATAGAAGAGGCAATAAGATCTTGAAATTCCGTCATTATTTTTTCATAGTCAAAATGATTGTATCCTACAGACACAGCAAGTCCATTTTGATCTTTTGGGAATAATTGCACGTTTGCGCCGTATCCCTTTCCGTCATAAAAAGAACTCATTTTATTTCCCGTAAGTAGGTTATTATACACGCCAAGTCCGGTCATATGATAAACAGCTGGAGCGCCTAATTCACTAAAGAATTTCAAGTTATTTGACTGGGTGTATTTTCGCCAATTAATAGCAGATCCAATAGCATAATGGTTTCCAATATTTCGGGAGAGTCCAAGCCCTAATTTAAGATCAGATACCGTATTCTTAGGCCTAGGATCAACATCACGGTATTCTAATAAAGCACGATATTCAGCAACAATTCCAAGAGTCATTTTTTTAAAGGCTTTAGAATAACCTCCTTTAAAAGAATATTCTTCGAATGAAAGATCACCACCAATAGAATCGGCAGTTACATACGGATATATTACTTCATAATCAGAGCTTTCATTCCATCGTACATTTTTACGTTGACCGTTCTTATAATATGCATTTCCCCAAACACTGTTTTCAGTATCAATCTTATAAAAAGATTTTGCCTTAACCAGAAATTGATTGATTCCATTTCCTAATTGCTGTATATTGGCTTGTTGTGAACTCGCATCATAACCAGCGCTAAATTCAGACAAAGAATAACGGCGGGCAAATTGTTGATTTGCAGGATTGGTATAAATGCTATTAGAAAAATTATTTGCAGGAGATAAATCTTCATGAATACGGAGTAGCACCGAAGTACTATCCTGTGCATACAAAATACCAGAACTGAAAATTATAATTAATAAAAGGGAACGAAAGCTCATGATTAAATTTTATTATAGCATTAAAGATGGTTTAACCTCAGGGCTAAAATCTACAGTTGAGTTATTCGTATCCTTTAATGTCTTTTTACCAGTAGAACTTGTAGAAAGTACTTTACGACGAACACTTTTTCCGTAACGACTTTGATCAGAATCAACTTTTCCGCAGTACGTCCATCCCATGTCTAATGAAGGAGCAGTAACAATCCATTGAAATTCAGAAGCAACACTTAAATTAACCGCATCTACAATCCATTCGTTTGGAATAGAGTAAACACTCTCTCCCATTGGATAAGTTTCTCCACCAAATACCATATTATATTCATAATCATACGTATAATCCGCTAAGAAAACATCTTTGTGAATTGGCAAACGAGCGATAACAAAACTCTTAAAACCTCTGTTATGAACAACCATCGTTGAGAATAAATTCTCCATGTTAGGAACAGCAGGATTATCAACATCATCAGCATCTTCCGTATAAAATTCGAAATTAGCCGTTCTCAAGTCAATTGAGCCAGAGTTGTATTCTTTATGATTAATTGCATCATCGGCAATAATAAAATAGGCTCCTGGAGCAATTGGGTAAGTAGTTCCATTACCCGGAACAATTGCGATAGCTGATGCAGCAAAAGATTTAGCCATAATATTTGGAGTATAATTCTGTTTTTCAACAGTCATGAATTCAGATTGTGCAATCATTAATCCATCAGCATACAATACTTTATCAGTATTATTATAAATTTTGAAGTACTTATCACCTTGGTATTGTTTACCCTCAGCTGTTTTTGTTCCTGTAAAAAACACTTCCTCAATGATAAAATCAGATTGGCTCATGTTTAAAAACAAGTTTAAAGAAACAGCTGCAGTTTGACCAGTAATAACAACCGATTCTTTATAACCACTCACAGAAGCATCAACAGTGCTCTCGCCTGCTGCATAATTAACCTTTCCATTAACAGAAACTTCATAAGAACCTTCACTTAATGTAATCGAAAGATCATTGTTAGTAAATGCAGCACTTTCGGTTACTTTACCAGTATTAATTTCTTTAAAAGAAACGGTAAGGTTAGAAAGTTTGACATTATTTAAATCTTCAGGATTAACCAATTTTAAAGTTAAAGCAGTTTGCTTACCGCTATAATTATCATCATCTTTTGAACATGATTGTATCAGGGCCATTACGGCTATTGTTAGATAAATGGGAAGTAATTTAATTTTCATAATCAAGGTGTTTATTTAATATTAAAAGTTATAAATTCAAGTTTAATTCCATACCGAAGTAAGGAGAAGTAAGTCCTCTGCGTTCAATCTTCTGGCCATTGATTTCATAGTTTTGGTAGTAACTAAAAAGTCGGTTAACAAACATTGAAATCCTGAATTTTTTATAGAAATCCTTCGAGATTTTTAAATTCATATTCATCGACATCGGAACAGTTCTTTTTTCGAACAAAGCATCATTATACTTTATATCCAGCCATTGCAAAATAGGATCTGATTTATCTTTTTCTAGATATGGATATTGCTTACCAGACGGATCAATATAAGAAATCGGAGTTCCGTTCATAGGTGTAGATTGATTGCTTCTGAACCACAAAAATTGAAACGAACTAGAGAATTCTAAACCAAGAGAAGGAATATAGGTATCAACAATTAGATTCGTATTTAATTGCTGTTTTTCTGAGCCATCATCCAATTGATAAAGTCCCAAGTAAGGAAGTCTTTTTCCGTTGATAATAATGTCTTTTTGACCACTTTTGTAAACGGGACTGCTATTGGTATAAGTTGTTTTAAACCAAGCTCCATTTACTGTAAAACGGGTATTTATAGCTTTAAATCGCTTAGATGAAAATTGAAATTCAACCCCACTTTTAAGCAATTTACTTCCGTTGTTTGTAATATTATAAGCAGTCAATAACGTGTCCATTACAAAAGTCATTTCACTAAGATCAGGTTGCGATGTTAAGCTCGAAGGATCTATAGAAGCACTATCGTATTTTTTATAAGAAAGTGCATGATATCTAGAATTATTTCTAAATCCTGAATCCAAACGTTCCTTAAAATAAGTAATAGAGAAACGATTGTTATCATAAGAGAAATCCGTTCGAACCTCCCATTTTTTATTGATAGCAGGCTTTAAATCGTAATTAACGGCATCCGTTTTATAAGTCATTAAATTGATTCTTCTGTATTCTGGAGTATTATGATAATAATTAAGCTGTACCAAATCATTATACACATAATCGGGATAAAGTTGCCCCAAGGTTGGAAATTTAGTATACTGCCCAGTACCAACAGTAAATTCTGTTTTTAGCGCATGTTTTCCAATTTTAAAAGACGGAAGTGCCCATTGTGCATTAATTCGAGGATCTAAATAATATTTTCCGTGAATGGCATAAGCAGATGAAATATTTAATAACGACATAGCTCGGATACCTCCTGCAATGTTTAATTGATGTTTACCTAAGGGAATCGAAATTGCATCTTCGGCAAAAAAAGCAATGTCGGTACTTGCCGGAATATCTTTGTATGATCTTGGTCGCGTAGACATTTCTGGAGATGGCGGATGAGTGGTATCATAAACCTGCCCTTTTCCATTATTTTTAGAATACGTCCACTCGGTACCCCCTTTTAAAGCATGAGTTATTCCAAAAGTACGAACTTCAAATTCTCCCATTGCTTTAAGAAAAGCATCAAATGGTTTTCCATCAACCAAAAGATTAGAAGTATATTGAGGCGTTAAAAAGATTCCATCAGATTCCCCTTGCTCTCTATTGTTAGGAATTGCAGTAGCATTGCTTACCTGAACCCATTTGGTTTGTTCGATTTTATCATATTGCTGACTAATAGATGTAGCTAAATTAATCGCCTTAAAAAAAGAAGATTCTTTGAACTTTAAATCAAATGAATTCGCCAATGAGAATCGGTTATAAGTCGAACTAAAACGGTCTATTTTTGCGTACCCAACATTAGGATCTGCTTTTTCATTATCTACTGAACCACTATAATCTAAACTCGAATCCCATTGAAGCAAGTGAGAATCATTTTCCCATGTTTTTTGTGTACGTATCGATGCTGTGATTCTCTTGTAGTTTTCAAAACTATTGCGAGGATCAGGTTTTGCATTCAAGTAATCAAGTCCAACATTCAATACAAATTGCTTTTCTTCAGATTCAAAACCTTTCCCGATATAATATAACTTACTGAATTCATCCGCTTTAAAACGAGATTCTAAATCAGTACGCCCTCTTTTGCGTTTAATTTTAATAAGTCCGCTCGTTAAATCACCATATTCTACAGAAGGAATACCTCTAACGATTTCTACTTTCTCAATTTGATCTGTCGAAATAGAACGCATATCGACTCCTTTAGATGTAGTATTTCGGCGTGTATTTGCATAGCCAGAACCTGGAGTAATAGACATATTAGAACCTGTTGTAAACTGCAAATTTGCATCCGTATTAATAGGAATACCATCTACTACAAAAGCAGTTCCTAGAGACGAAATGTCATAATTAGAATCGGCTATTCCAACTTCTCTCAGTTTAATGTGATTAGAAGCATTAAAAACAGGATCCTTTGATCGTCCTCCGGGCAACAATTCTAATAAATCAGTAAAACTAGAAGGTTGTAAATGTTGCATTGCTTTTTTATCAATGACAGAAGTACTTGTCATTCCACGAGATTCAGTAGCCGTGATTACTACTTCGTTTAACTCAACACTCATCGGAATTAACTCAAAAGACAATTGTCTATTAGCCGTTAAATCCAGTTTCTTTTCGATAGTTACATAGCCTATATGTGATAGTTTTACTTTGTAATTCCCATTTGGAATAGCATTTAAAACAATATTCCCAAAATCATCCGATTGTGATTCATATTTCTGAAATACTCCTTCAACAGCAATCATTGCTCCTTTTATCGGTAATTTACTCTCAGAATCTTTAACAGTAATCTGAATTGTTAACTTATTTATATTTTGAGTGAATCCAAGATTGGAAAACAAAATAAACAACAACAGAATAATTGATTTACTATTTTTAGTTGGTATGGGGAGACTATTGTAATAAGTCATTGCATTTAATTATGATGGAAACTGTAATATATATAACAGAAATTCGGTTAAAAGTTGCAAATATAACTTAATTTAGACTGAATAAAAATAACTTTTTACAGAAAAAAGATACTAACACTCATTACCAACATCCAAAGCAATGGCTTAAACACTCATTATAAGGCAAATAAAAGCAAGTGTTCTTATTAAAAAAAAATACAGTCCTCCATAAAATAATAAGAAATGGAAATGTTTTTTTTCATGGTGTTATAGAGAAAAAAAAAGAGTCAAGAGTTATTATTTCAACCTCTTAACTCTTGTAAATATGAATTTATAATAGTTGAATAAACTTTTGCCTTATTCAGATTTAAGATTCATTACTATTAAAGTTTTGAAAAATAACTTATGTCCCCATTTTTGGCAACTTGTAGCAAACTATTCTTAGCATCTTTAGAAACTTCTACAAAATAACTATCAGCATCTTCAAATTGTCTTCCAAACAGAATCATATCGGTATCATTTTGCTCATTATCCTGATAATAAAGTACTTGCCCTATAGCGTATTCTTTGTATTTATTATTTATTGAATTTTGAATTTTAGCAGGCAAATCAGCAAATTTTTCGTGTCTAGTTGTCCCAACCAATTGCGATTTAGAATCATAAAAAGCCGTTAATGGTGCACCATTATTCATAAAAGTTGCTTCATCATAATATTTTGATCTCGACCATTTTACATCCGAAACTTTACCAAAATCAATTGCAAACTGGTCTTTAGTCGCTTCATTAACATCTTGTCCTTCTAATTTACGAAGCTCCATCCTTAAACTTTTCTTTTCAGCTTTAGCATTTGGATCTTTTTTACTCACCGCTTTTATTTCACTTTTTACTTGTGCTTCAGTTACTGATTGAGCTTGCGAAATAGATACAGTTGCCATTACAGCTACTAGCATTAAAATTACTCGTTTCATAATTGTTGTTTTTATCATTAATAAATAAAGTGATTATACCATTTACTATCTTCTACCTCCTACTTCTTTATCTAAATAAAATTACTAGTGCTTTGTAAGCAAACAGGTAAATTTTCAACACGTTGCTTTTACTTATTAAAAGACTGAGGTATCCTTTTTTTTCAACATTATTAATCTGTAGTAAATTTAAAAATACAAAATGAAGATAAGATGAATATGCAATCATAAACCAAACTATTCAACTATAAAACAAATAGTTATCATTAAAACTTATAAACAAAAAACGCTATTAGAAATAGCGTTTTTTGTATTCTGCACAATAGTAATTTCTCTCTGACTCAAACAAATTAAGTCAAAATTATAAATTTATTTTTCAGATAAACCTAGCAGTAAATCCTCTAAATTTTTAAGTGTCATCGTAAATCCCTCTTTAAACCCCATTTCAATCATTCGTTCTAAACGCTCAAGAGATTCGTTATAAATGCTAATACTGACTTTTGTTATTCCGTTTTGCTCACTAAAGCTCAAATCCCATTCAGAACCAATCGGCTCTTCATTTTCATCTTTATCAGTAAAAGCATTCAACATTTTAAAATTAGTTTTTGGACTAATGGAAGTATACTTCTGAACTGACCAATGCTCCTCTCCTGCTGGGCTAACCATGGCATAAAATCTTTTTCCTCCTACTTCAAAATTCATAAATTTTGTTTTCGATGACCAAGGTTTGGGTGCCCACCATTGATCTAGGATTTCTTGTTTTGAAAAAGCATCCCATACCATTGAAAGGTTGGAAGCAAATTCTCTACTTATGCTTACCGTTTTTGTTGTTTTGTCAATTGTAAAATCAAAAAGCAAATCGTTTTTCATTTTTTCTATTCTTTAATTGGTGATAATACTACATCAAAATATTCTTATAGCCCTTTTAGAACTGGCCCGATCTCGTCGCTCCTTTTAGTAAATAAAACTAGCAATTCATACATGTAAAGATACGAATAAAAGTACTTTTAGTAGTAACTGCAATATAATATCGATAATCAGTTTAAAAAAAAATCTGACAAAACAAAAGCACCCAAAAACACCTACAACACTCAATTACAACTTATTGAATAAACAACACCAAAATTAATTAACTTTTTTTGTAAAAAAAAACAGTTAAAATTTGGGAACTAATATTTTTAACATACTTTTGTCCTATCAAATTAGTAGAATTAATAGAGTTAAATAAATTAAAAAACAAAAGATTAAATACTTCCAAATACACTTCTATTTATATGAAGTAAGAATCAATTGAAAATCCATTCATCACGCAACAAACATCAGTCACGAAATCATAAAACTGTTATAAGGCACATCCTAAATTATAGGATTGAAATCTTGTGAAAAATCAATTCAAATAGTAGTAATCAAAAAATATAAAAATGAAAAAACGAATGCAACTCAGATAAAAAAAAACCATTTCTGCGGCAACAGAAATGGTAAAGCTTAAAGAAATTGTTCATCTCTAAAAAGAAAGCGTAAAAGGAGTTAATCCGTTTACAGCTCCTTTATTTATTAAACTAAAACAAAGTAATGAAAAAAATAATAAATAGACTGCTATGGTTATGTGTTTTATTGATTTCCATCGGAATTAAAGCACAAGAAACCAAAGCGTTAATTCAGTCTAAACTCGACGGAACTGTCATTGATGCAGTAACAAAACAGCCAATTATTGGTGCTTCTATAAACATAAAAGGCACTACACACGGAGCAATAACAGATTTTGATGGAAAATTTCATTTTCAAACAGGTCAAAAACTCCCTTACACATTGATTGTAAGTTATATGGGGTACAAAAAAAACGAAACTGTAGTCAATCAAAATTCAGTTGTAATTAGCCTTACCGAAGAACCCAATGCTTTGTCTGAAGTTGTAGTTACTGCTCTTGGTATCACAAAAGAAAAAAAATCTTTAGGATATACCACGCAATCACTTAAAAACAAAGATATAGCAGAAACAAAAGAAACAAATTTCTTGAATAGCCTTTCTGGAAAACTAGCAGGTGTGCGTATTACCAACTCACAAGGAGATATGGGATCTTCACGTATTGTTATTCGTGGCGAAACTTCGATTGCAGGAAATAACCAACCTTTATTTGTTGTTGATGGAGTTCCGGTAGACAACTCCCAATTGGGAAGTTTTGGAGGCGCAACTCGTGACTTTAAAAATGCTGTTGCCGATTTAAATCCTCAAGACATTGAAACATTAACGGTATTAAAAGGTCCTAACGCGGCGGCTCTTTACGGATCACGTGCCGCGCATGGTGTTGTTCTTATAACTACAAAATCAGGAAAAGGCCAGCAAGGACTTGGAGTAAGCTTCAGCACTGGTATAACAGTCTCTCAAGTGGCTACTCTGCCTAGTTTTCAAAATTCGTTTGGTCAAGGGTCAAACGGAAAATTTAGCTATGTAGATGGTAAAGGTGGTGGTATTAATGATGGTGTTGATGAAAGTTGGGGACCAAAATTAGATGGCCGTCTTATCCCTCAATTTAATTCAAATGGCGTAGCTGTCCCTTTTGTGGCTCATCCAAATAATGTAAAAAACTTCTTTAATACAGGTCTTACTTTTGATAATAGTATTGCTGTGGCTAGATCTGACGAAAAATCTGATTTCCGTTTAGGGGTAAATAATCAAAAACAATTAGGGACAGTACCAAACAGCGAAATCAACAAAACAAACTTTACAATCAATACAAATTACCAGATATCCAAAAACATAAAAATTGGTGTAACAGGAAACTATATTGTTACTGATGCTCCTGCCCTTCCTGGTGGTCCTTCGGGTAATCGTGCTGCAGGTGTAATGCTTCAGTTTCTTTGGTTTGGACGTCAAGTAGATGTTAATGAACTTAGAAATAATAGAGATGTTAACTGGAACAGTAGCTATTATAGCAATCCGTATTGGAATGCCTATTATAATACGACCAGCCAGCAACGCAACCGTATAATCGGGGATATTCATTTGGAAGCAAAAATCATAGATGGATTAAATTTCAGATTCCGTACTGGAATTGACTATTATAATGATCGTAGAAAATACGAAATTAAACATGGCACAAGCGGAACTCCTTTTGGTTCCTATGCTGAAGATGCTTATACTGTAAATGAAAGAAATACAGAGGGTATTTTTCAATATACCAAAAAACTGACTAGCGATTTTAGCTTAGATGCGCTTACTGGATTTAATATTCGTAACCATAGCGATGCAAACAATTATCAAAAAGCACCCCGCTTGGCTGTACCTGATTTATATACTTTGAATAATTCACGTGATCCGTTGACTTCTTCAAATTATTTATCAAAATTAAGAGTTTATAGTGTATATGCATCTGCTCAAGTTGGTTATAAAAACTATGCTTTTTTAAACCTAACGGCTCGTAATGACTGGTCATCGACATTACCAAGTAGTAACCGCTCGTACTTCTACCCTTCTATTAATGGTAGTTTAGTTCTAACTGATGCTTTGAATCTAAAAAGTAATACACTCGATTTTCTAAAACTTCGCGGTGGATGGTCTGAAGTTGGTAATGATGCAGATCCGTATCAATTGTCTACCGTTTATAATTTCCAAACTGCATTTGATGGTAATCCGATTCAAACTTCTTCACAAAAGAAACTCAATGAAAACCTAAAACCAGAAACAACCCGCTCTACCGAAATTGGTATCGAATCTTCTTTCTGGAAAAACAGATTGCATCTTGATGTTGCTTACTATAACACCAATAGTTTTGACCAGATTCTGGAAATTAAAACCACTACTGCTAGCGGTTATAATTCTCAGTTAATTAATGCCGGAAAAATTAACAACCGCGGTATCGAAATTCAATTGGACGGAAGCCCTATCCAGACTCAAAATTTCAAATGGAATGTAGGCGCTAATTATTCTAAGAATATAAGCAAGGTTGAAATTCTTGATTATGAAAAACAAATTCAAAACTACACCATTGGTACATCAGGAGGTGTCGATGTATTGGCCTCTGTAGGTCAAGCCTATGGTGCACTTTATGGTACTGCTTATCAGCGTGACGCAAATGGAAACATTGTTGTAGGCGCAAATGGTTTACCAAAAGCCGATCCGCAAAAGAAGGTATTAGGACATTATACTCCTGACTATATTGCTGGTCTTACCAACACATTTACATACAAAAATATTGAATTGTCTTTCCTTATTGATGCTAGTGTAGGCGGAGAACTTTTTTCGGGAACTAACCGAACTGGAAACTATACAGGAGTACTAGCCCAAACCCTACCTGGCCGTGATGCTGCCAATGGCGGATTAAGCTACTATGATAATTCGGGTACAAAAACCTTACTTGGTGGTGGAGCAGCGCCAAGTGGAGCAACAGTTTATGATGACGGAATGATTTTTAAAGGGGTATATGCTGATGGGGCTCCTAATAATCAAGTGATAAGTGCACAGGAATACTACAAATCATCCTATAATATTAGCGAAGCTTATGTATACAGTTCAACTTTTGTAAAACTAAGAGAGATAAAACTTGCTTACAGCTTCAATAAAACATTTGTTAAGAAACTCGGATTGCAAGCAGCCAGTCTTACCGCAGTTGGTCGTAATCTGCTGTTTATCTATAAAGACGCTCCTAATATTGACCCTGAAACGGCTTTCAACACCGGAAATGCGCAAGGCTTAGAAAGTTTGTCCTTGCCAACGACTAGAAATTTTAGCCTTAATCTTAATGTCAAATTTTAAAAACTCAGAATCATGCTAAAAAAAATAGTATATATAACACTACTTGCATTATCAGTGACTTCATGCAATGATAGCTTGGATGATATTAATAGAAATCCAAATGCAACAGAAACTCCATTGGCCCCTTACCTATTAACTGGAACGTTAAAACAAGGAGCCGACATATATTGGGGATCAGATAATAACTTCAATTCGTCTTTGTTGTTTGTTCAACATTGGGCCAAAATTCAATATACCGAACCAGATAGATATGATGTATCTAATACTTCTTTCGTTTCTTTATGGAATACTGGATATGCAACCTTGATTACAGATTTGAATACAATTCTAGATTTTCCTGAACAACAAGCAAATTCAAATTATAAAGGGATTGCACTTACCTTACGTTCATGGACTTTTTTATTGTTGACAGATGCTTATGGTAACATTCCTTATAAAGAAGCGGGTAAAAAAATAACACCAGCCTATAATTCTCAAAAAGAAGTATATATCGGATTACTTGAAGATTTAAAACAAGCACAGTCTTTGTTAAGTTCTACAAACGGAGCTGTTACTGGAGATTTGGCATATAAAGGTGATATTTCGAAATGGAAGAAACTAGTGAATTCGCTTCGTTTAAGAATTGCGCTAAGAATCTCAGACAAAGAACCTGCTCTAGCCAAACAAACTGCAATTGAGGCTACAACAGATCCTGCAGGAGTAATTAGCAACAATAGTGAAATTTTTAAGTTCAATTATATCAGTTCTCCTCAACAAAATCCTGCTTCAGCTTGGTTTGAAACACGTGATGATTTCCGTATTTCGAAAACATTGGTTGATAAGTTAAATGAGCTATCCGATCCTCGTTTGCCTGTTTATGCACAGTTACCATCGGATGCAAGCGTAGGTAAATACGTTGGAGGTGCCAATGGTTTATCAAATAGTGATGCCAACAGTCAAGGATTTGCAAAAACATCAAAACCAGGTACTTATTTCTTAACCTCTTCGTCACCTGCTGTTATCGTATCTTACTCTGAAGTTTTGTTTAATCTGTCTGAAGCTGTAGCCCGTGGTTATATCGATGGAGATGCCGAGCAACTGTATAAAAATGCAATTACGGCATCATTCAACCAATTTGGAATTACCGATGCTACAACAATTTCTAATTATCTAAACCAAGCAACTGTAAAGTACGATGCTACAAATTATGCTAAGTCTATAGGTACACAAAAATGGATTGCTTTCTTCGGACAAGGTCTTGATGCCTTTGCTGAATGGAGAAGACTTGATTATCCTGTTTTAAAAGCAGGTCCAAACACCGTTTTAGATGGTAAAATACCTTCTCGCTTTTTTTATCCAGGTACTGAACAATCGCTAAATGGAGTTAACTACAAAGCAACTATAAGTACTCAAGGTCAAGATTTACTTACTACTAAACTATGGTTTGACGCTAAATAAAAAGAATTCTAAGCGCTATTAGTTTTCTAAAATGTGCTAAACTAATCAGGCTAATAAATTACTAATACGTGATTTATTAGCCTGATTTATTTGTTTTGTGTGTATATAAATGAAAAAAGCGACCCTTGTGAGGCCGCTTTGAATGTTTTCACAACGGAATAATCCTTATTGTGAATTGCTTCAAAATTGTATTGCAATGATACAACAAAATCTCTAATCTTAATTATGGCTATCCGTAAATCAATTAATTATCTTTTACTTAATTTTAGAAATTAATTTTTTAGAGATGAAAAAAATATTAGGATTAGACTTAGGAACAACTTCTATTGGATGGGCATATGTGCATGAAGCAGAAAATAATGATGAAACATCATCAATAATAAATTCAGGTGTACGCATAGTTCCTCTTACTACCGATGAAGAATCCGACTTCAAAAAAGGTAATACAATCTCCATAAATGCAGACAGAACATTAAAGCGTGGAGCAAGACGTGGCTTACAACGTTTTAAACAAAGAAGAGATGCGTTATTAGAAACCTTTAATAAAATAAATTTTATTTCAACTGATTTTGTTTATGCTGAAACAGGAAAATCAACTACTTTTTCTTCCTATCAACTAAGAGCAAAAGCAGCAGTTGAGGCAGTCTCTAAAGAAGAGCTAGTTCAAGTTCTATTGATGCTTAATAAAAAAAGAGGGTATAAAAGTAGCCGAAAAGCAAAAACAGCTGAAGAAGGAGACGCAATAGATGGAATGAAAATCGCTAAAGAGATTTTCGATAACAATTTAACACCTGGACAATGGGTTCACAATTCTTTATCGAAAGATAGAAAATTTGTTCCTGATTTTTATCGTTCGGATTTACAGAAGGAATTAGAAAAGATTGTTCGTTTTCAAAATCAGTTTCATCCTGAGCAGATTAATGATAAATTATTAGAAGATATTCAAGGTAAAACAAGAAATGCTACCTCCTATCATTTTACAAAAACATTAAATATTGAACTTTCAGAGAATAAAGGGAATCGTGAAGAAACCAAATTGCAACATTACAAATGGAGAAATGAAGCTTTGGCAAAGGAACTCGATTTAAAAGTTTTAGCCTTTATTTGTACCGAAATCAATAATCAAATTAATCAATCTAGTGGCTATCTTGGTGCTATTAGTGACCGAAGCAAAGAACTGTATTTCAATCAGGAAACTGTTGGACAATTTCAATATAAACAGCTTGAAAAAGACCCACATGCCAAACTAAAAAATCAAGTCTTTTATCGTCAAGATTATTTAGATGAATTTGAAAAAATTTGGAAAACGCAAAAACAATTTCATCCCGAATTAAATGATCAACTAGAAACAGAAATTAAAGACATAACTATTTTTTATCAACGAAAACTTAAGTCTCAGAAGCATCTTGTAAGTTTTTGTGAATTTGAAAAGGGGCACAAAGCAATTCCTAAATCATCTCCTTTATTTCAAGAATTTAGGATTTGGCAAAATTTAAATAACGTGGTCGTTAAAAATGAAACGACAAAAGAACTTATTCCTTTGGGTGAAGACCTGAAAAAACTTTTCGCTCAAGAATTATTGTTTAAAGATAGTATGACCGATTCTCAAATGTTATCTTTTTGTGAGCTAAAAAAAGGAACGCATACTGTTAATTTTAAAAAAATAGAAGGCAACAGAACCAATACTTCAATTTTCAAAGCTTTTGAAAAAATACTTGAAGTAGAAGGATATGAAATGGATTTTTCTAAAATGAAACCTACAGAAATAAAAGAAGCAGTGCTTACAATATTTGAAACTTTAGAAATCAATACTGCTATTCTTAATTTTGACCCAACTATTCAAGGGGATAATTTTGACAAACAGACCTATTACCAGTTTTGGCACTTATTATATGCAGCAGAAGATGATGAATATTTGAAAAAAAGTTTAATGAGTAAATTTGGTTTCAAAGAAATTCATATCCCTTTTCTTCTGAATATAAGTCTACAAGCCGATTATGGTAGCTTAAGTGCTAAAGCAATTAAAAAAATATTACCTCATTTGATTGATGGACATATTTACGATAAAGCATGCACATTAGTAGGATATAATCATTCGTCTTCTTTAACAACAGAACAAAATAATGAAAGAATTTTAAAAGATACTTTAGAATTACTTAAAAAAAACAGCTTAAGAAATCCTGTCGTAGAAAAGATACTTAATCAAATGATTAATGTAATTAATGCTATTGTAAAAGACCCAGCATTAGGAAAACCTGATGAGATTCGTGTAGAATTAGCTCGAGAGTTAAAAAACAATAATGAACAACGTAGCGAAATGACTAAGGTTATTAATAAAAGTACTGCCGAGCATGAGCAAATTAGGAAATTATTACATACCGAATTTGGAATTCATCGTGTTACTAGAAATGACATAATAAGATATAAACTTTGGAAAGAATGTGACGGAATTTCATTATACACAGGAAAGCCAATTGAACCATCCAAATTGTTTACTAAAGAGTATGACATTGAACATATTATTCCAAAATCACGTTTGTTTGACGATAGTTTTTCTAATAAAACAATTTGTGAACGTCAATTAAATATTGAGAAAAGTAATAAAACTGCTTACTCTTTTTTACAAGAAAAATTATCTGCTGAAGAATTTGATCAATTCGAAAAAAGGATAAAAAGTTTGTTTGGCAAAATAAGCAGAACAAAACAGAACAAACTCTTAATGGCAGATAATGAAATCCCTGAAGGTTTTATTGACCGTCAATTAAGAGAGACACAATATATTGCAAAAAAGGCCAAAGAAATTTTACTTGAAATTTCAAGAAATGTAACTTCAACTATTGGAAGTGTAACTGATAAACTACGCGATGACTGGGAATTGGTTGATGTGATGAAAGAACTCAATTGGGATAAATACGACAAATTAGGATTGACTCATATTGAAGAAGGTAAGAACGGAGAACGCTTGTACAAAATTAAAGATTGGACAAAGAGAAATGACCATCGTCATCATGCCATGGATGCTATAACTGTTGCTTTTACTAAATCTGCCTATATTCAGTATTTAAATAATCTTAATGCAAAAACGCAAGGCGATAAAAAAGCAGATTCTATCTATGGAATTGAGGCAAAATATTTAAGAAGAGATAAGAATAACAAACTTAGATTTATCGAGCCAATGCCCAACTTTAGAGAAGAAGCCAAAAAGCAACTCGAAAGTATTTTAATTTCCTACAAAGCAAAAAACAAAGTGGTTACTAAAAATAAAAATATCACTATAAAAAGTGGTGGAACCAATCAGAAAATTCAACTTACACCAAGGGGGCAATTGCATGAAGCTACCATTTACGGTAAACTGCAACAATATGTAACCAAAGAAGAAAAAGTAAATGCCAATTTCACTAAAGAATATATCACTAAGGTAGCAAAGAAAGAATTTCGAGAAGCGCTCCTAAAACGATTAAAAGAAAACGATAACGACTCTGAAAAAGCTTTTACAGGAAAAAATGCACTGAACAAATCACCAATATATATCAGTTTAAAAGATAAAATTACAGTTCCAGAAAAAGTAAAAACAGTTTGGCTAGAAGATAATTATACTATCCGAAAAGACATTACACCTGATAATTTTAAAGATTTAAAAAGTATTGACAAAGTAATTGATGTAGGTTTAAAAACTATTCTTGAAAACCGATTAAATCAATATGCTAATGATTCGAAAAAAGCTTTTAGTAATTTAGATGAAAATCCTATTTGGCAGAACAAAGAAAAAGGAATTACTATAAAACGAATAACTATAAGAGGCATTAGCAATGCTCAATCTTTGCATACCAAAAGAGATCATTTAAGAAATGAAATTTTAGACAAAAAAAACAATCCTATTCCAGTAGATTTTGTGAGTACAGGAAACAATCATCATGTAGCAATTTATGAAGATGAAAAAGGAAATCTACAAGAAGAAATTGTAACCTTTTTTGATGCGGTTATTCGTAAAAATGAAAGCCTTTCGATTATTAATAAGAATCATAGTTCTGGATGGAAGTTTTTATTTACAATGAAAAAAAATGAAGTTTTTATTTTCCCTTCAGAAAATTTTAATCCAAATGAAATAGATTTATTAAATCCAATGAATTATAGCTTAATTAGTCCAAATATGTATAAAGTTCAGTCTTTATCAATAATTAAATATGGTAATGCTACAATTAGAGACTTCAAATTCAGACATCATCTTGAAACAACCCTAACAGACAAAAAAGAATTAGTAAACATAACTTATAAACAAATAAAAAGCTTACCACCATTGCAAAACATTATAAAAGTCAGAATCAATCATTTAGGTCAAATTATTCAAATTGGAGAATATTAGTTATGATAAAACGTACCCTTTTCTTTGGAAATCCCGCTTATTTAAGTACCAAAAATGAGCAAATAGTAATTTCTTATCCCGACAAAGAACAAGAAACCAAAACAGTAGCTATTGAAGATATTGGCGTGATTGTTTTAGAAAACCAACAAATTACAATAACTAATGGTTTACTAGAGAAATTAACGCATAATAATGTCGCTTTAATTAATTGCAATCAGCAACACCTTCCGATTGGGTTGCTGATGCCGTTGGATGGACATACAGAACAATCAGAACGGTTTAAAAATCAAATTAACGCTTCTGTTCCGCTTAAAAAAAATCTATGGCAACAGACTATAAGTTCTAAAATAACAAATCAAGCAGGACTATTAAAAGAAAAAGGAATTCCAATGCGCAAAATGGAACTTTGGGCAAAAGAGGTTACTTCCGGAGATGCTTTAAATCACGAATCAAGAGCAGCAGTTTATTATTGGGAACGTTTAATTGAAATAGAAAATTTCTCAAGAGGGCAAAATGGAATCCCTCCAAATAATTTACTAAATTACGGTTATGCGATTTTGAGAGCTATTACAGCAAGAGCATTAGTAAGCTCGGGAATGCTCCCGACATTAGGTATTTTTCATCGTAATAAATATAATGCCTATTGCCTAGCTGACGACATTATGGAACCTTACCGCCCGTATGTTGATTTGATTGTATGTCATATTATGGAAACTGTTGATTCTTATGAAGAATTAACAGTTGAAATAAAAAAGCAGTTACTAAGTATTGCTTCAATGGATGTTTTAATAGACGGAAAAAATAGTCCTTTGATGGTTGCCATGAGCAGAACAACAAATTCGCTCCATGAATGTTTTGAAGGAAGTTCGAGAAGAATTTTATACCCAGTTTATGTATGACGAGCATTATACACGTTTAAATCAATATAGAAGTTTGTGGATATTAGTTTTTTTTGATCTGCCCACTGAGACGCGAAAAGAGCGTAAAATTGCTAGTACCTTTCGTAAGAAATTATTAGACGATGGCTTTTCTATGTTTCAATTTTCTATATATATGCGCTTTTGTGCGAGTCGCGAAAATGCCGAAGTCCATTCTAAAAGAATAAAAAATAGTCTCCCTGAACATGGCAAAATTGGTGTCATGCAAATTACCGATAAACAATTTGGAATGATGGAACTTTTTTACGGAAAAAAACCTGTGGAACCTGAGAAACCATCGCAACAATTAGAGCTTTTCTAAAAATTAGAATTAAAAAAAAACCTAACAATCTCTTCCTCAATACTTAAGGAAGTCAATTTTAACAACCCTATATTAACCCATAACTCACAACATATCAAACGATTAACTCGCGGTATGTTGGGAATTATAAGTAAAAATACAATTTTGAAAGCAATTCACAACATGTCGGCTGTGATGTCTCAAATACAACTAGTTGGGAATTATAAGTAAAAATACAATTTTGAAAGCAATTCACAACTATAGCTGCAGACAGTACGAAAACGGTTCAGTTGGGAATTATAAGTAAAAATACAATTTTGAAAGCAATTCACAACAAAAGAGGTTATTTCTAACCAAAACACTAGTTGGGAATTATAAGTAAAAATACAATTTTGAAAGCAATTCACAACCTTCAACCTTAAACAATGTCTTTTTGGTTTGTTGGGAATTATAAGTAAAAATACAATTTTGAAAGCAATTCACAACCACAGTATATGAGTGATAAAAAACCGTTTTGTTGGGAATTATAAGTAAAAATACAATTTTGAAAGCAATTCACAACTATCTTCTTTAATGGGTTCGTTTTTTAATTGTTGGGAATTATAAGTAAAAATACAATTTTGAAAGCAATTCACAACCAAACGATCCAGCCATTGTAACTAAATTAGGTTGGGAATTATAAGTAAAAATACAATTTTGAAAGCAATTCACAACGGTAGTTTCGATGTCTGTGATTAATATTTCGTTGGGAATTATAAGTAAAAATACAATTTTGAAAGCAATTCACAACGCACGTGCATTCTTTCTTTTTCTATAACGGTTGGGAATTATAAGTAAAAATACAATTTTGAAAGCAATTCACAACCCATTGCCTGCGTTCCCAATAACCGATAGGTTGGGAATTATAAGTAAAAATACAATTTTGAAAGCAATTCACAACCATCACGTAAAGATGTTGGTAACGCTGCGAGTTGGGAATTATAAGTAAAAATACAATTTTGAAAGCAATTCACAACCAGGAAGAAATGTAATTACTATTGCGCCTAGTTGGGAATTATAAGTAAAAATACAATTTTGAAAGCAATTCACAACCGTCGACACTAAAGGTTATGTTACTTTAGGTTGGGAATTATAAGTAAAAATACAATTTTGAAAGCAATTCACAACAATTGACTTGAATATCTGTCGAGTGTGAAAGTTGGGAATTATAAGTAAAAATACAATTTTGAAAGCAATTCACAACGAAATAACAATAATAAAAAAAAGTATTTTTGTTGGGAATTATAAGTAAAAATACAATTTTGAAAGCAATTCACAACTTCAATAGAAAGTCCTTGCAAAAGATTATGTTGGGAATTATAAGTAAAAATACAATTTTGAAAGCAATTCACAACTAAAGCCGCTTCTGGTCGTGAAACTACTTCGTTGGGAATTATAAGTAAAAATACAATTTTGAAAGCAATTCACAACTATAAGTAAACCCATTATAAGCTGGGTTAGGTTGGGAATTATAAGTAAAAATACAATTTTGAAAGCAATTCACAACGCCGAAGACTTCGCAATATTTGAAGCTTTCGTTGGGAATTATAAGTAAAAATACAATTTTGAAAGCAATTCACAACTAGTGAATAACTACCATTTTTTTTGTCTGGTTGGGAATTATAAGTAAAAATACAATTTTGAAAGCAATTCACAACAAGAGTCGGGAATGAAAATAGTTATGCGAAGTTGGGAATTATAAGTAAAAATACAATTTTGAAAGCAATTCACAACTAAAGATTCATTTGTAATTTCTCTATCATAGTTGGGAATTATAAGTAAAAATACAATTTTGAAAGCAATTCACAACTAGATCAGTATATTTCGGAAACTGACTTATGTTGGGAATTATAAGTAAAAATACAATTTTGAAAGCAATTCACAACAACTGCTGCTTCATATATTGTGGAATATATGTTGGGAATTATAAGTAAAAATACAATTTTGAAAGCAATTCACAACGAGTTAACTAAACTGTTTATTGCAAATAATGTTGGGAATTATAAGTAAAAATACAATTTTGAAAGCAATTCACAACTGATAAGGACAAGGAAGAGAAAAAACCAATGTTGGGAATTATAAGTAAAAATACAATTTTGAAAGCAATTCACAACTCATTAGATTCCAATAAATTATTATTTAAAGTTGGGAATTATAAGTAAAAATACAATTTTGAAAGCAATTCACAACTAGTCGCTTACCTTCTTAGACCAAGTGGCCGTTGGGAATTATAAGTAAAAATACAATTTTGAAAGCAATTCACAACATTTTAAACAAAAACTGCTTAGTTTTTATTGTTGGGAATTATAAGTAAAAATACAATTTTGAAAGCAATTCACAACAGGTTTGTATAATTTCTTTGAAACAGGAGCGTTGGGAATTATAAGTAAAAATACAATTTTGAAAGCAATTCACAACAAGTCGATGAGTCAGGTAAAAAAGCACCTAGTTGGGAATTATAAGTAAAAATACAATTTTGAAAGCAACTCACAACGCATTATCATACAATGCTTCAATTGTAACTGTTGGGAATCATAAGTAAAAATACAATTTTGAAAGCAATTCACAACTAAAAGTCTTCTCAGAGTAGAACTTTCACAGTTGGGAAGACACAACCTTAATTTTTTTATCGGAAAAGGTAGTAACTCCAAAAGTTTATATCGATTAAAATGCTACAACTGCCTACTATTATATAATTTTGTAATGCACAAATTATCTAGCTTCTTAATATTATACTATGAACAATCCATTTTCTGACAGCAACCAAATTGGAACGGTATCTACTTTCTCTGAGCTTGTAAATACTAATTTCAAGGGAGATGTAAATGCACTCTGCTGGTACAGAAATTTGGATGGTGATTTTAATGAGATTGTAACCAAACTATCTCTCAAAGAAAATATAACAGAAGTTTTCCCAGAAGACCTAATCGCACTTCAATTATCCGAAAAAGGAAATATTGCAAGGGAAATAATCTTAAATGATTTACAATTATTAGCTGATTTTGGAGCTTCTCCTTCTCTTAATTTACTGAAGTGTTATGAACGTGATGATGAATTTGATTTCATATCGACTGATGTGTATTCGTTTCATGTCGATCGTTCTCCTATTGCAACAGATACTTTTTTATGTACCTATCAAGGAGCAGCAAGCGATATTATTTCTAATTCGCAAGCAGAGCAAAAAATTCTAATTCCAGAAATTCGAGAAAAGCTAAAAAAGCTACATGATGGACCAGCAGAAGAATTCGAAGACTTTTTGAAAGAAAACTATTTTGATTTGCATTATCAGTTAAATACTGATGCAGAACCTATTAATTTAAGACAAGGACATCTTTGGCGACTGGCTGTAGATCATCCAAAACAACAAGTATTACCTTGTATTCACAGAGCACCTGTAGAAAATGAAGGCGAATATCGGTTGTTGTTGATTTGTTAGAGAAATTTAATTAATCATTAATAAAATTGCTAAAATATAAAACCTCTATAAAAGTCAAAAAGTTACTCAATACGGAGTGGCTTTTTGACTTTTATAGAGGTTGCAAGTACAAGTGAGACACTATTTTTTTGATTCCGTTTTTTGAGAACAAGCACCAAAACAAACTAATAATAAAGGACACAATAAATACTTCTTCATTAACATTTATCTTAAAATTTCTAATTCGTATTCACCTTCAGGAATGTAGAGGTAGTATTTAAAAAAATCAGCCATCAAACCGTCTCCTTCATCAAATTTTGCCCACAAAGCAGATTTTTCTCTCATATTTGGTTCATTACTTGTTAGTTCCAAGCATACAATTCTGCCTTCTCCATACAGTTTCAGTTTGTAATTCTCTAATGGTTGCATTTCAAAATTTGGAATAATAAATGCTTCTAAATAGGAGTCTAATATCTCTTGTAATTCTTTTTTATTAAAAAATAGACTTTGACGGGTTTCTTTTTCTTTTAAATCTAAGTAAGAGAAATACTCCTCTTTCTTTTTCTCTTGTAGCAACCTCAATTGTTCTTTATAGAAATCAACGACTTTCTTTTCTAATTTTTCCTGATCCCATTCTCTTAAATCCTGACCGTCCTCTAAACTATTAAATTCGTAAGGGACTTTTGCTTCAAAAGTAAAACTGGCTTCATAATATTTTTTTTTATTGCCTACAAATTCCTTCTCCTCATAAACGTTTCTATTCACAACTGTTGGTGTAGCATAAGTTGCAATTATCTTCCCAGCTTGTTTTCGTTTGTTATTATCAGATTCTGATATTTCAATTTTCATTTCGGTATCATATACTAATGTTGAAAAATCTCTTATTCCTATTTTACCAGCCGGATACAATCTAAAAGTTACTTTTTGTGTACCACTTTTAAAAATAAATTGATTTATGTCTAAAGTCAAACCTAAAGATTCTTCCTTGAAGTTTTTATTAACAGGGATATCATTAACTAATATTTCTGAAAGACAAGAATGTTGTTTAAAAATCAAGTAATACATTGGTTCATAATCGTAACGTTTAATAGTTTTAAGTATCGTTTCTACGTAATTTATGCTCGTTAAATCGCTCATTTTTTTTGATTTAGGGTTATTGTTTTGTAAGCATGATGGAAATATAAAAAGGGTAACTAAAATTAGAATCGCATTTTTCATATTATTTTATACTTGTGGTTTAGCATTAAAAAAGTATATTGTTTTTAGCGTTTTTGTGAAACCTTCCAACACTGTAAAATCAATTGGTTTACCATCATTGGCAGAATAGTCAATTGATTCCCTATCTTTGGGTTTTGCAGAAATACTACCTAAAAAAGTTCCTTTTAATCCTGAAAATTTTAGTTTTTGGGTCATAAATAAGCCTCTCCCACTTACTTTGTCAAATCCATACTCTGTAATTACAAAAGCTTCACAATTGATTTTTAAAGATAAAGAAGCACTTACTTGAGTTTCTATTGCAGAAAATTTAAATAACCTTGTTTCATAATTTCCTTGTAACAAGATAGTACCAATAATTTTGCTACTATAGCTAATTATCCCTTTTTGAGGTAAATTATAAAATTTGTCTTTTAATGTATACTGCTCTGTTAGTACATTGTATTGTATATTTTGTTGTAAAGCTATTTCTCCCACCATAGTCAAACTAAATGTAACATCATCCTTTCCTATTTTAGACAAAATATCCTCTATTCCCTCATTGTTTTTTTTCTTTTTTGGGTCTGTTGCGTTACTGTCTAGGAGGCTTTTTATGGTGTACTTTTTGGTAAAGTTTATTGCTACAAGTGGCTCTGCTTTAATATTAGCTTCGTAAATAAGTGCCATTCTGCTGTCGGCTTGCATCTTATAATACACTCCAGTATTTACAGCTATAGAAGGATCGCTTTAAATCCAAAATTAGACTTCTCCAAGTTTTATATTTTTAATATATCTTAAATTCGGTCTCTTCATTTGGAATATAAAAGTAACTATTACAAAATAGCGTTTCAACTCCATTTCCTCTTTCAAATTTCGCCCATAGTGACGTATTTCCTCTCACTCTTAAATCTTTAGAATCTTGCATCAAAGCAATTAATTTCCCATCAGCAAAAAACATCAATCTGTAATTTTCTATTGGTTGCATTTCAAATGATGGTAATTTATATACATCCATCAACATCATCCAGACTTCATTTATGTATTTTCGATCTTGATACTCAGATATAAATTGATTTCGCAAACTTTCATAAGAAGCTCTAGCGATATTATCAAAATCCTTATTTTGATAAATATCTTTTATTTTATTGTATTCCATCAATATCCTTCTTTGCAAAACTTCTTTGTCTAATTTTCTTAAATCCTGAGCATTTTCAAAGCCCTTAACCTTATAAGGTACAGTAGCATTAAAAGTAAAACTATCTTCAAAATAAGTTTTACCTACTCCTACAAAAACTGGCTCTTCATGTTGATGAACTTCTTCTTTCATTGTTTTATACTCAATATTTTTTTTATCTTTCTCAGTTATTCGGTCGTATTCGTTTACTTCAATTTTAACCCCGGTTTCTGCTATAAATTTGTCAATATTTTCATTTTGATATTTCCCTAAAGGATATAATTTAATTGTTACTTTTTGAATCCCACTCTTAAAAATAAAATTATTGATATCAACAGTAGGACTATCTAATGCTTCATGAAAATTTGTATAAACGGGAATATCGTTAATAAATATCTCAGAAGAACACCAATTACTAGTTATTAATAATTGGTACATCGGTTCGTTGTTAAAATGTTTTACTTCGGATGCTAATTTATTTACTACGTTTTTTTCTGTTATTTCTGAATTTTGCATAATTACTTTTGGTTTGTTTTGGCAAGATGCGATAAGGTTAATTAATAATAAAAAAAATGAAATACTGGTTTTCATAAAATACTGTTATATCGTTGTGGTATTAAAAAAGTAAATGGTTTTTAGAATCTGTTCGAAGCCTTCTAATACTTTAAAATCAATCGATTTATCATCAATTGAAGAATATTTATAACTCCCGAATTTTTTACTTGTGACAGTTGCTTCACCTTTAAAAGTTCCTTTTAATCCTGAAAATTTAAGTTTTTGCGTCATAAACAAACCTCTACCGTCCTTTTTATCAAAACCAAATTCCGTTACTACAAATGCTTCACAAAACATTTCTAATTTAACATTAGTGGAAATATCCGTTTTAAGTGGTGAAAATTTAAAGTATTTTTTTTCAATCGCTCCTTCTAATGAAATACTACCCCTTATTTTTTTACTATGACAGATTATATTTTTTTGAGGTAAATTATTAAATTTGTCTTTTAATGTATATTGCTCTGTTAGTACATTGTATTGTATATTTTGTTGTAAAGCTATTTCTCCCTCCATAGTCAAACTAAATGTAACATCATCCTTTCCTATTTTAGACAATATACCATCTATTGCTTCATTGCTTTTTTTCTTATTTGGGTCTGTTTCATTACTGTCTAGGAGGCTTTTTATGGTGTACTTTTTGGTAAAGTTTATTGCTACAAGTGGCTCTGCTTTAATATTAGCTTCGTAAATAAGTGCCATTCTGCTGTCGGCTTGCATCTTATAATACACACCAGTATTTACAGCTATAGAAGGAGGTACAATCTCAGCTCCAATTTTATCAAGGTAATCTGTTCCTTTTTTTACTTTTGATGCAATTTTAACCACTTTACTACTTGCGCTCCCTCCTCTGGTTAGGAAGATCATAATTAAATCTATTAAGAGACCTATAACGACGATTTGGTAAATAACTAAAGCCACTATGCGCCTGGTGGTTGCATCTGCTTTAATAAAATCTAAGGTGGTACAGCCTTGTAAACTTAACAACTCGTCGCGTTTCTCGATATCTCGATCGTAGTAAGCGTGTAATCCTACATCGTAATACTCTGCTTGGCTTTCTAGATAGGGCAATATAACATTAACGCCCACCCAGCCCCCAGGAAAAAAATTCAAAAGAAACCCTATAATAGAATCGGTGAGTTCTTTTACTTCCTCTGTAATTCCGTTTTTTAATTCTACTGTTTTTCCATGAAAAAAATAAGGTGTTTTTGGTTTTTCATCCATTCCTTCTCTTATGTTATAATTGTATAGAAAATGTCCTACCCAAACAATATCAGGATACGCATTTATAGCAAAACTGGGATGTTTTGTACCTGAATAATAGGTACAGGAATTAAGATGGTAACTATAAATATTCCTATAATTGTTTCCAAAATTAAAAACATCAGTAATATGGGGTACTGTTGGCAATCGAGAATTGAGCTGAACATCAATATAATTGGATTGGTTTTCGGTTAAATCATAAGTCACTGCCTGCTTATAACTATCATGGGATTGGATCGTATTGAGGTGTTCCTTTTTTTTATGACAGCCTTTTCTAATAAAGCCCTCAATATTAATCCTTAACTGCGTCGGTTTTTTATAACTAGGTACTACCACATCATGTACAAGTGTTTCTGCATTATTATCAAAAATCTTAAATTGTAATGTTATTCTTCTGTTTTCTTGGTGCTGTGCTTCTGACACAGTTGTTTCCTTGTGTATTAACTTGGCTTTTCCGTATCCTTTTCCAGTGATTAAATAGGAAGGAACCCCTTTTGAAATCAGATATTTAACTACCGAATCTGCTCGTTTTGCAGATAAATCCAGATTATATTCTTCTGTTCCTCTATTGTCTGTATGTGCTCCTAACTCAACAGGAAGTAAAGGCGGTAATATTAAATAATCGGCAACTTTATCCAAGATTGGTTTTGCATCATTTCGGATATCCCACTTATCATAATCGTAGTGTATTTGTTCTACAGTACTAAAATTATCCTTAGGATTTATTTTGCGAATAAACTTTCCTTCATCAAAAATCAAATCGTCGTCTCCCCTATAATTCACTCCTATTCTTGTAAACTTACAAGTTCCTGCATTTCTCTCATATTGTTTTAGCTCTCCAATCATTGACTTGCTTAAACCTAGGTCCCTCTCAGGAAAAACAAAATTAATTCGGTCCTGTATTCGTAAATAGCGAGCATGATAAACGTCGTTATAATCGTCTTTTATATATGTATTGGTTAAGGGGTCTTTTACTTTAATATAAAATTCTTCTATGTATTTTCTTCTCATGAGCTTTGGTTGCCATGAAAGCGTATCTGTTAAAATGATATTTACTTCTCCGTTATTTACAGGAGTTTTGGTATAAACTTTTATCAACTGATCATCTGTTACACTATCTCCACCCATAACTCTTCGGTGTATTTCGATAATCAAATTAATAGCACCATTTAATCCCTCTGTAGAGAGATTAAGATAAAGCGGTTCTCCATAATTAAACTGATTTGTTTTTCTTACGTCTTCGCCTTTGCTTTGTTTTGCCCAAGCACTTGAAATAATTTTTGGTTCACACCATCCTCCTATCAATACTCCCGCAGATTTAGAATGTTTTGCATAGGGCAAAATTGCCTGCACATAATAGGTAAAAGGGCCACAAAGTTTTTTGGGTAACATTACGCCGTACTTGTCATCGGCTCTTTTAGTTAACTTTAAAATACTTCCTCGAGGATTATGCGTTTGCAAATGCCACAAGACACTTCCTTTTTTTTGTTCATCTGTGGTGCCTTCGTGCCACTCTGTTATTTTGAAATAAACAAACTGATCTGCTTTTATTCGTGCTTTTCTATTTCGTTCGGATAAATTACTAATGATACTCCCCTCACCAGTCCACTCTATTTTTTTTATTCCTTTTGCCATACTTATTTCTGTTCTATGCCTGTGAAATCAAATTCTGGTTTTGTTAAATCATTTAGACCTAACAATGGATTAATTTTATTTAAAACGTCCCTATTTTCATTTTTAAAATTTTGTGCTGATAATTCTGCAATTTGTCCATGATCTAAAATTGTAATACAATCCGGAGTTCCCATTTTGCAGGTAGCTTTACTGTCTTCGACTAAAACTTTTCCATCATTACTTAGCGTTATTTTATCATAAAAGTTCTTCCACTCCGTAATATTAACTAGGCAAGGATTGTAGGTTCCGCTCGGATTAGGTTGCATTTTGCAGGTACCAAAGGTGTTTTTTTCTAAAGTTTGTCCAATTTCTTTTGTAGAAGCAGTTAACTTTTCTGTCCCCTCTTTATCATTTGTGTAATGTTTGGATTGTGTTTTTACTTTCAAGACATCATCCTGTGATTCATTGCTGTATTTACAAGTACAAGTAGCACCCTGCACGACAATATGTTTTTTACTCATAGTGATTTACTTTATTTTCCTGTTATTACTTCTAAAAATGCTCTAAAAAAATTAGATTTTTTTTTCTCTTTCTCATTGCTTAAAAATGAAGTCTTATTCCTTAAATCTAATTTGGCTTCACTTTTCAGGTTAGAGATTACAACAGTTACCTTTTGAGGAATCTCTAATTTGATTTCACATTCAAAAAAAATGCTATCTGGCACATGAGTCTTGGGATCGAGAAAATAATACGCAGTGTAGCTCCCAGCTGCTTTCTCAAGAGTATCATTTTCCAGATTATCATCTGGAAACAACAAATCATTTTCAAAATCGTTTTTGCTCCTTACATCAGAAAGGATCCCATTTTGAGTTACATTAACCAAATTATAAGCATCTACATTTGGTAAAATGCTTTGCTCAATGCTAAAAGAAACATTTCCTGTATTTTGTGATAAAGGAAACGCTATATCGCGCTTTGTGACAAGGTGCTCCGTATAGTCGATGTTTAGTTTATTAAAAAATACTTTTAAGAACCAATCTTTTGATAATGCCTCAAAAATAATTTCATTGTCTTTCAATCTATTTTCAAATTTGAGTAGAATCTCTTCCAATACTTCTCCTTGAAAATCCTTAAGCACTGCTAATTCTACTTTATACCAGCGATCACGAATGTCTTCAAAATTGTAGATTGCAACTAATTCTCCGTTTGGATCAATAACTACTTGCAACGGGTAAAAAACACTGGCCGTTTTCTCAGATAACTCATCAGCCTTGCTATCTGTCTCTTTCCCATCTACATATACTTGAGATATTCTATCAATTTCAATAAGCGAAAAACCATTTTCATCGTTAGCTAGCCATCTAACATTAATTTCTTCTTTCAAGCTGTGCTCTTGCTCCCCGTTTTTTATAGTGTACGTAGCCAAATAGTCTGAATCAAGTCCTTGAGGCGTAAATGGTAATTTGTAATTATTTACAAAATTTACGCCCTCTCGATGCGACTCTCTTTTTATTTTGGCTTCTTTAGATTCAATGATTAAAAATTTCAAATGTGATTTGAAATCAGCTTCAATTAAATCCTCTAGAGGGCATCGCATATTATGAAAAGCCCTCAGATATTGAATTTCGACATCTAATTCTTCAGCGACCTTCTGTAATGTATCTCCTTTTTTAATTTTATAAACAAAGTGATTATCATAAGAGAAATCAGGAATGTATAACATGTAGATAAAATTTAACGGTTTATAATATATCTTCTATATTTCTTTGCCCTTTTATGAGGCATATTCACCTTTAATTTGATATTATTTACTTTAAAAAAGTCAAAAAGTGACTCTATATAGTTGCTAGTAAATTGTCAAATAAAGATTTACGATTTAAATAAAAAGGAGAGGGAGGTATTACTAGATTACTAAAAACACTACGTATTAACAGGTTTAATAGCATTAATTAAGTTTAAAACTTTACGAATATACATATAAATTTTAAAAACAAGACAAAAATAAATATAATTGTGAGAAATTATTTAAATATTGTATAGTATTGAATCAATCCTAAAAGTTGTGCATGAATTGAAAAAAAGTTCTGTTTTTTGTATAAAATAAAATTAATACTAGCAGAATTCATACTAAGAATTATTGATATGGCTATTACAAATAAAAAATTAGAAGACTATTTACTAAGCCTAACTAACTTATAAAAACAGCAAAAGCAACATTGTTAAGGGTTACTTTTGATGTTTGATTATGGTTTGCTCACAGTTTGTGAGTACGAGTGTTACACTAGCTCAATGAATTCTGATTCTCGGACTGCGGGCAAAAGAAAGCCAAAATAGTGCTTTATGGAAAACCATAATACACATAATTTTTAATTAAATACATTTGGCCTTTATTAATTTATAAATTTAGAGAATGAAAAATGTATTAGTAACATTTGCATTGTTTTTTAGTATGTGGACTTTTGGACAAACTATAAATGGAATGCCTTTAAAAGATTTAGATGTTCAGTATTTGCAAATTTTAGGAACTTCAAAAATGATGTCTTCAAAACTTACAATAACAATTGACATTGGACAAAAGACAAAGTATTTTTCAAGTAATTCAGATGCTACCCTTTTAAAAGATGAAAATGGAGCAGGTGTAGTTTTTAATTCAATGATTGATGCATTAAACTTTATGTCATCACACGGATATGAATTTGTGACATCTAATATTGTAACAGTTAACGGACTAAATGTATATCATTATTTAATGCGAAAAAGAGTTTAAATAGTAGAAATGGTTTTGCGAAATTAGCTAAATGGCATAAAAAAGTAGGTCAATCTGGATTCAAGTCACTTTTGAACCTGATCCAGAAAAGGCACGATTCAAAATGGATCAAATCTCATATTATTTCAAAAAAAATCCCATTTCTTTCGAAATGGGATTCTCAACTTGTGACCTCGACTGGATTCAAACCAGTAACCTCTTGAGCCGTAATCAAGTGCGCTATTCAGTTGCGCCACGAGGCCTTTTTTATTTTTCCAACTCAGCTATTTTTTGTAGTTTTGTTGTGTGCTCATTGCGGGTGCAAAGATAAGAACAAATGTTAGATAAACAAGCAAAAAATAACAGAAAATTTAAAAAAAATGCAAATAAAAAACTACATACGTGATATTCAAGACTTTCCGAAAGAAGGAATTTTATTTAAAGACATCACTCCGCTCCTAAATGACCCAATTGCAAGAGAAGAATCTCTTAAAATTTTATTGGACTCTTTAGAAGGACAAAGAATAGACAAGGTAATTGGGGCTGAAAGTCGTGGTTTTTTCTTCGGAATGCTACTTGCACAGAAACTAAATGCTGGTTTTGTACCTGTAAGGAAACCAAAAAAGCTTCCTTATGAAACTATTTCGGCTGAATATGCTTTAGAATATGGTACAGATTCTTTAGAAATGCACATTGATGCTATTAAAAAAGGAGACAAAGTATTAATTCACGACGATGTTCTAGCCACTGGCGGAACTGCCAAAGCCATGTGCGACTTGGTAAATGAATTAGGAGGCGAAATTGTACAATGCAACTTTTTAATGGAGCTTTCTTTTTTAAACGGAAGAGATAAGATAAAAGAGAATCCCATTTTTGCCGCAATAACCTATTAAGGCATCACAAGGCTTTTATAATAACGAGAGCATAAATAATGCTATCACAATAACGATAAAGCTTAATATCGTCTAAAAAGCATGTAAAAGCTTGTTTATATTTGTTTCAAGACATGTTATAAAAAAAAACATCCCATAAAGAAAATTTTCTTTTGGGATGTTTTAATTTAAAAAGTGTGTTAAGCCATTTGTACTTCTTCTACTTTTAATATTTCTAGTTTTAGATTGCCTTTTTTAGAAGGCCACTCTATAAGCTTTCCTACCTTGTACCCTACCATTGCAATACCTTCGTCAGAAAGAATAGAAATTTTATTTTTGCTTGTTTTTGTTTTTTCAGGACCTACAAATACAACTGTTTTTTCTTCGTTGTTTACATGGTCTCTATAAGTTACTTTTCTGTTTACAGAAACAACATCTTCAGGTAAATCTCTTCTTAAAACCTGTGATGCCTTTTTAAGCTCAGCAAATAATAATGTTTCTTCTTCTACTGTTACTTTCTTTCTTCTTAAATGATCTTTTATTAAATCGTATATTCCTGTTGTTAAAATAATTTGTGACATAACTTTCTTGAGTTGCTTCGTTTCTCATTAGGCATGATATATAACTCATCATTAAATATCGTATAGCTCTATAACTTTGGATCCAATGATACCATGGCCCTAAATGAAAATTGAAGGTTAAAATAAATGAGCTGTCTAAATAAAGGGGTCCCTGTCTAGAGTTTTGACAGGGCTTAAAGAATAAACTCTTTTGAGCTTCTTAAGAAAGTATCGTCATGCAGGTATAACAACGTACCCAAAAGGCACATCAAGTGATTATCTGTTAAATAAAAATTTGAAGTAGTCATTATTATAAGCTGCTATTAATTCTTCGCAATATACACCCTTTTTTTGAAAGAAAAAATTTTCAAAAAAAAGGGCAAATATCACAAAATAAAAAAGTTATATTTTTACAGTATATAATCTTAAAATAAGACATTTAAAGCAACAATACCTTTCAAATACTAAGAAAGGAATGTTTTAAAGCCTTACGTAAGCTGCTAATTGCACTATATTATTAACAGTATTATTATTTTTACCAAGCACAAATTGATTCATATACCCTGCTTCGATATCAAATTTAGGGCTCAATCTCCACCCTATTGCTAAGTAAGCTCTGTTTTGGTCAAAGAACTTGCCGTTGGGAGCATTTTCTACATTAACAAATACTTCGTTCTGTAAGGCTACAAAAGCACCATTGGTAAAAGTATTAGTGGCTGAAAGTGGGAATATTGAACGAGTGAAATAACGTAATCGTTGTGCAAAATCGTAACTATCGGTCACAAGTTCGTTTTGATCAATTGTAGGTTGCCCCATAAAACGCTGTTCTAACCTAAAACGATGCTGTAAAGAAAGAGGACGATTAACTGCTGTAAATTGTTGGTTAAAGATAAACTGTTCCCATATTCTATGCTCTGGAACCCATCCATCAATATCCATAACAGTTCTATTATTCCCAATATAGGCATAACCAATCGTGGCGATCATATTGCTTTTGATATTATAATTCAATCCTGCTCTGGCGATAAAAGATTGAGTATCTTCTAATTTGTCGGTGCTTCTCACCTGTCCATCAAAATGGATACTAAATTTATTATCCAACTTATAAGTAAAGAAAACGGCATTCCAACCACTAAAAGTATTTTGCGTTTGTGCGCTTAAAGTTGTACTAAACAAAAGAACTATAACACTGAATAAAGTAAAAAAAGGTAATCGTAAAAGCATATTTTATTAAATTAATTAATGGAATCGCTAATTTATAGAATTTATAATTTAATTGTACTTTCCATATTGTTAATTCTTATTTTAATTAAAAAACAGAACAATCCTTGTTAATTTATTACAAAAAACTTAAAAATTACAATACTATTTTTCTACAATTATAAAAACTAAAACTTTTTATATGCCTTAATAATTTACCAAGAAAACAACAGGCGCAATTGTTAAGTCAATTTTTCTTATCTTTAAGAAATTGACTCTGTTTTATAAAATAGTATGATTGAAATTCTTAACCTTGACAAGAAACATTATCCAACCGGATTTAGTGCTCACCAAATTAAATCTCAAGATAACACGCTTTTAAATAAGTCATTCAGAAGTTCCTTTTACCAAATGTTTTGGGTAAGATCGGGGGAGCTTACGCTTAATTTGGATAATAATTTAATCCATCTGAATAAATTCGAATGCAGTTTCGTTGGTATCAACCAAGTGTTTAGCGTAGAAACCTCATCCAGTTTTGAAGTACTACTCGTTTGCTTTGAAGAAGATTTCTTTTGTCGCACTGATATTGACAGACAGTTTTTAGAATCATGCATATTTTTTAATTCCGATCAAGCCGTAAAATATAAATTACACAACTCTTTAAAAAAAGCCATTGTTCAGTATCATCAGTCCCTACTCCACTTATGTAGACAGCCTTACAATGAATTAATGTATCACTTTTCACACAACACTGTAGAGCGACTTCTCCTTTTTACTCAAAAAGGATTATTAGATAAGTCTTATAGTCCTATTGAAACATTTAAAAAATCTGAAGTAAATCTTGCTAGGAATTTCCGAAAATTGGTAAAAGAAAATCTCAAGGAAATGAGGTTTGTAAAGGATTATGCCGATAAACTGAATATATCAATTAAAACTTTAAATGAAGTATGTAATAGTATTTATGGTAAGTCACCTAAAAAAATAATTATCGAAGAAATTGTCATCGAAAGCAAGCGTTTACTTCGATACACTGACTTAAGCATTAAAGAAGTTGCATTTGAACTTCTCTTTATAGATCCTAGCAATTTTATTCGTTTTTTTACAAATGCCACAGGAATGTCTCCCAAACAATACAGAACAGAATTTGAAGAAAAAAGAGTGTACATTCCAAAACCAAAATCAACAACAAACACAACAACAAACACAACAACTAAAGAGTAAAAATAGATCTCCCAAAGAACCACTACAGGAATTATTCAACACTAGATAACCACATCCTATTAGAAACACAACTCATTAATAAAAAGCGACTTAAACTTTAAATCGTTGTGTTTTTCTGTCATAAAATGACACTAAAAACTCCGTTTTTGACTTTGACATCCGTTGTTCACTGAAGTACTTTTGTACTCTCTAAATGATTTAGGTTTCCTGAATGTTTGGAGCGTAAACTTTAAAACAATTATTAAATGAAAAAATTTCTAATAGCTGCATCATTTGCAATTATTGCAATGTCAGCAAATTCTATTTTTGCACAAACTACAAACCTTAATGTAAATGTTGCAAACGTTTATTCACTTGAGGTAACTAATCCAACGGTTACTATCGGAATGAATACTGCTGCAAACTTTACAGGAGGTAATACAACCGGTTCTTTACCGAACCACGTTAAAGTTAGTGCTACAAATGGTTATAAAGTAACAGTTCAGGCTGCTACCGAGCTAACATCACCTGGAAACGATGTTATTCCAGTATCAACCGTAGTTGTATCAACTACTCCTGGAACTTACTCTGGTGCATCTGGTAGTATTGATGCAGGATCAAACGCAACTTTTCCTGGAAATGCTCAAGCACTTAGCGTAACGACTCCAGTTGAGATTATTTCCTCAACTACAGGTGATATTCGTGGATTTAACATGCAGTATACAATTCCTCCAGTGAGTGCTCCTGTATATTTAAATAAGCCTGAAGGTATGTATAGCACTTTGCTTACTTATACTATTGTAGCAAACTAAAATAGTAAAAACTTTTATAAATGGCACTAATCTGATATTTTGGGTTAGTGCTGTTTTATATATTCTATTTTCTTAATTAAAATTTCTTCTGGAGAAGCATGTTGTTTAACCATTAGAAGCATAATTACAATTGAAAACTTTAAAATACATATTATTTTATATTCTGTTATTGCTTAGTCCTATAGCATCTATAGCTCAAAGTATAGGTTCTGCACAAACGCAAGTAAACATTACTATTGCGCAAGTACAAAGCATACAGATAAGCCAGCCAACTGTTAGTATCAGTATGGCTAAGCCTTCGCATTTTCTTTTTGGAAATGACTCAGGACAACAACCCAACCATATTAAGGTAAGTTCTAGTACTCCTTATGAAATAACTGTAAAAACAAATTCTGAATATTTTTCTCATAACGGAAACAATAGTTCATTACCTGTAAATACAATTGCTGTAAAAACCAGCATAGGTAGTCTTGCTAATTCTAATGCTACTCCTCCAGCAGGACTTCAGGTAGCGCCAGAAGTTATGCTTTCTACATCACCTACAACAATTATAAAATCTCCAGCAGGCGAATGGGGTCGCGGCTTTCATGTAAACTATTCAATACCTGAGACAAAATCACCAAGTTACCTCAACCGTAAAGCAGGTACATATAGTACTACAATTATGTATTCGTTAATTCCTCAATAATTGGTATATTTACTATTACTAAACATAAAAAAAATGAGAAATTTCATATTGATTCTAATTGGATTACTCATCGTAAACCAAGCACAAGCTCAGGCTGGTATTTCTGTATCGCCAGGGCGTTTGTATTATAAATTAAATGCAGGAGCATCAGGTTCACAATATATCAACTTAACCAACCCAACTGATAAAGAACTTGAAGTAGGTGTTTCATTTAATGATTGGGAATATGAAGCCTCTGGCAATAATAAAATTGCTGAAGCAAATACACTTCCAACTTCATGTACCGACTGGATTCAAATATTACCTAGCTCCTATTTTGTTGTTAAACCTGGTGAAACCAAACAAGTAGAAGTACTTTTTAAAGTTCCTAACAATGCAGATACAACTATACCCGTTCATACAGGAATGATTTTCTTTACCCAACTAAACCCAGGCACGGCCATTGACCAAAATGGAGCTGCCATACAGGTAACTGTAAGAATGGGAGTTAAAGTATATCATAGTTTTATCAAAGAAAATAAAGTTCTTGTTGATTTTGTAGATTTTACAACCTATGCAGACGATAATAAAAATAAAATTATTGAACTAAAAATAGAAAACCAAGGTGATCTATGGGCAGATGGAAAAGTAAAATGGGAACTTTTTAATACTAGTACTGGTAAAAAAAGCACTTTAAAAGATTCCGAATTCTACACGCTACCTAAAGATATTAGAGTATTAAAGCAACAATTACCAACCGATCTTGCCAAGGGAAATTATACCGTTTCTGCAATTTTAACTTTTGGAGAAAAAGATATTATAAAAATTGCAGAATTAGAATTTAGCCTATGAAACAAATAATAACAATCATCTGTTTTTTCTTTTTTACACATTATACTACCCACGCGCAATATATACTAGGTGGCTATAATGGCGGGCAACCTGTATTTTCTACCTATGCAGAAATGGTATCAGGAAAAACACTAAACAATCAAATTTCTATTCCTTTGCAATATTATGGCCCCCATATAAATGTAAACGAATGGAAACTTACTGCAAGGCTAACACAAGATTTTACTAGTGATGCTAATAATGCCTATACTGTAGGAGCACAATACAGTTCTCTGAAATTTAATAGTCAAGAAAATAGCGGCTCAGAAAATGGAATGCTTGTAAATGTTCCTACTCAAGTATTTCAGTTAAGTAAATACAATGAAGTTACACTTATTCATAGCAATGTAAATTTAAATGGTGCCGTAAATAGAATCTTTCGTTATAATTTAAGTGTTCAGGGAGGTAATCATTTATTGGTAACTCCAAACGGAATGTATAACTCATCCTATGAATTCAAACTTTATAAGATCTCAAATGGAATAGAACAATTGATTGGTATTTATACTTCCCCGATCGGAAGTGCCAGATTTCAGTTGTCTTTTGGTGGAAATTTCGGAAGTCAATCTGTTATGCTCCAAAACGGTGCACAACAATTTAATATAAATTATAGCACTGCAACAGATTATGCAACAGAAAAATCGGTTACAATAGCAAATGCTTTACGTGTTAACACCTATAACTCGCAACTCGCTGTAGAGGCATCAGGAGATTTTATATCACCAGCATCATCCCAAACAATACCACTTTCTATTTTAAAATTGCAGTTAAGCACTAATCAATCCTACAATGGGTTACAGATTATCTCTCCCATAACTCTAGCACCAACAACACAGCCAATAGCTATTAAATCCAGTAATACACCTCAGGATATAACCTATAATGTAAAGTTTTTTATACCCGCAAATAGTCCTGGTCTTAATGTGAGTCCTGGAACCTATAGCACCCGTGTCTACTTTGTAATAATGCCAAATTAATACTCTTTGTTCATGTTTTGTAAATATTATAAAATACTTTTTTTTCTTACTGTCTTGGGATCAAGCATAAACACTTGGGCTCAAAACAATAGCTTTAGTATAGAATTTACAAACCAAAAAATTGAAACAAATAGCAAAGGAGTTATTGATGCTTACGTAAAAATTGTAAACACTAGCTCCCATTCTATAGAAGGATTATTTGATACGCATAGTAGTCATGAGGATCTTTATCTTTCGTTGCGAAAACCAAAAAACATTACTCTCCCTGCCCATGATAGCATCTTTATTCCGATAAAAGCTATTGTGAGTGCAACTGCTAAAGCAGGTAATCGAAGCACTATTGAAGCAGTTTTTACAATTGTTGGAACACAGGAAACCAAAAGCGTGTTTTTACCTGTTTTTATAAGTGAAAGAAAATTAGTTAAAGTGATGCTACTCGAAACAAATTTGATTTATGAAAGAGTTGGCGATAGTCTTTCTATACCAATACGAGTTTCAAACGAAGGAAATACTGCTCAAAAAATTACTATTCTAGCTCGTTATCCAGATTTTATAACGCGAAATGCAATAGAAAATACAGATATCAATGTTCCAGCTTTTACAGATACTATATTGGTACTAAAAAAGTTAGTTAACAAAACAGTATTAAATCAAGAAGACATTACTATTAACATTACCGCTCTATATAACAACGGAGATATTATTAATAATGGGACTGTGCGAGCCAGCTCTATTAGGCAAGACCGAAGATATGCTTCTCCATACAACCCCGATTACAACCTTTCGTTTAACCAAACCAATCAGGTTACAGCGAGCGTACAACACAACAGCGACAATACAAACGCTTATTATATATATGCTAATGCACAAGCAGAAATTAACCAAGGAGTCCTGCAAGCCAATGTAGATGTTAACTGGTGGGAAAACTCAGATCAGGTTTTTTTGAGAAATACTTGGCTTAGCTATAAAGAAAAAAGCTATGGGGCAACAATTGGAAATATATCTAAGTTTTTTGACCTCAATCTAATTGGTAGAGGTGCTGAAGGATTTTACAAACCCAATGAAAAAAACACCATCGAAGCGGGTGCAATTGATAAAACGTATAATTTAATTGATGATTCTAGCTTGTCGTTTGGCAAAGCTGCATGGGCAATGTTTACACACAATAACGGGTGGATGCAAAAAAATGGATATGAAAACACCATTATCTATGATGATGACACTTACTCTGGAACAAAAAACTACTTGGCATCATCGCGCTTTTCATTGTATACATCCGAAAACTTTAATCTTAGAGCTGGTGGCGCAATTAGCAATCTTGCATCTCAATTTGAAACTGACAATAAAATTGGTGGTGCTGGAGAAATTCAGTTTAATGGGAAGTTGAAAAATTTGTTCTATAGCAGTTCCAACTACCTCAGTACGGGTTACTTTTCAGGAATGAGAAAAGGAGTTATTAACCTTAATGAAAGAGTAAATCTTCCGATGGGTAAATTCAATTTATGGGGCGTGTACAATTACCTGTCTGCTAAACCAGAATCATATGCTAATCAGTTTACATCAACACATTTTTCGACAGCACGTTATGATATAGGCGCATCAAGACGATTTTCATCACTAATTGTTTCACTATCTCCTTATTATTACACAGAAAACCGTAAAGAGCAACTCTTTAGCTCCACAAATCCAAAGGAATATTCTATGAAAGCTGCGCGAATGACTTTGGGATTAACCTATTACAATACGCCTACCAATCAAAATGTGTCTTTGTCTATAGAAGGAGGACAATTTACTGCCAATACAATGGCAAAAAATGAATTTCATTATAAAGCGAACTTTATTTACAGTTGGAAAATACTTAATCTTTTAGCTTTTTATCAATACAATAATTTTTACCTAGGAGAAATCATTGCCAACTCACAATTGGGCATAGAAAAAACATATACCAACTTAACCATCTCTCCTACTTTACAACAAAAATTTCTTAATGATAAACTAACTGTTAATCTCGGAATGGTATATTCTAAAAACAGCATAATTAGTGAATCTTTTCAGATTAACGGACGTCTTGACTATGACATAACAAAGGATTTTAGCATTTTTGCTTACAATTATTACAGTGATTTTTCGACTAGTATAAATACATTGAACACAATACAAATAGGATTGACCAAACGTTTTAATCCAATAAAAATTGATAAAACGAAAAGCGAACTAGAAGTTTATGTTTACTATGAAACAGGAGACAAAGACAAAACAACTTCTAAAAATTCACCAGCAACAAATCAGCTTGTAATCATTGATGGAAAGGCTTTTAGAACAGACAGCAAAGGTATTCTGAAGTACAGATCGTTACCCGCAGGCACCTATACTATAAAACCTGTCAATACCAATGAATGGTATGCTAATGCTGTGAAAACAACTATAAATACAGATACAAAAATTGCGATTGGCTTGAATAAAACTGCTTCAATAAAAGGATCTCTGTCTTATATTGCTACTGATAAAAGTTTTGATATAACCAAGAAAAAGGGAGGGCTACCAATAATTGCAATTGATGACAATGGTAGTGTTTTTACAACCAAAACGGATGAAAATGGAAACTTTGTATTGTATGTACCAAAAGGATTATATACTGTGAGCCTTGAAAAAGGAAGTATATCTGATTATGTAGAAGTAGAAAACAACAATATGTTGATAAATGCAACCCCAGAAACTATAAAGGAAGTTAATTTTACTTTAACCATAAAAGAAAAGCGTGTGGAAACAAGAAAATTCAGTTCAAATGGTTTCAAAAAACAATAACCTTTGTTCCTTTTTATTAGCACAAATAATTTTCTCAATTAGATAGTGAATAGCATACAATTTTGGTTTATTCTTTTTCAATCACCAATGGCAAAGTAAACTTAAATGTACTGCCTTTTCCTGGTTCGCTTTCGATCCAAATTTCGCCTTGATGCATTTTTATAAACTGACTACAAAGTAATAAACCAAGTCCGCTACCTCTTTCATTTTCTGTACCTCTTTGAGTTACTTTTTCGTTAATTTTAAATAAATTTTCTTTTATATCATCAGGAATTCCAATACCGTTATCTGTAATGGATATAGCTACTTTTTGATGCTTTTTTTCAAACCTAACAGTAATCTCACCATGCTTATCAGTAAATTTAATTGCATTAGTTAATAAGTTACGTACAATAGTGTCAATCATATTCTTGTCTACTTCGACTTCAATAAGTTCCGATGATTCAAAAGAAAGACTAATGTTTTTATTTAAAGCTGCATTCTTATTGAGTTCGATATTTTCCATAATCAGCGTATTTAGCATGATTTTTTTAGGACTAAACTCGATCATTCCTGTTTGTACCTTCGACCAGTCTAAAAGATTCTCTAATAGCTTGTAAGTATTCTTATTTGACTCATGAAGCATTTCTATGATTTCTTTAATTTCTTCGCGACTGTAGTCTTCTATGTTTTGTGTCAATATTTCCGAAAGTCCTGCAGAAGATCCCAATGGCCCTCTCAAATCATGCGCTATGATAGAAAAGAATTGATTTCTATCATCCAAAAGTTTCTTGATTTTAAGATCTTGCTTTTCTTTTACCAATAGCAAAAAACCAACTGTACCAATTAGCGCCAGTAGAAACAAACTTATACTGTACAAACTGTCAAAAATACTGTAAACAAAAAAGTCTTTTTGCGGATTAAGATAATTGTGTATCATCCTTAAAATAATCAAAACTTCAAAAGCAACGTAACATAGTATGTAAAAAGTACGGAAAAAATTATATCCTTTTTCAGTGAAATAACAAACCGTTACAGGCAAATAAATAGCAAATACTCCAAGTGATACAATTAAAATACGACTGTTAATCGTACTCCCTATTAATACAATTATATTAAAAACTAAAACTACAATAATCGTAATGCTAAGTTGCAACTTATAACACCTATTCGATTTTGTCTTGAGCATAGATAGCATGGCTATAGTTTCATAATAACATGCAAAAAAAATGAGCGTGTTAGCAATATTGATAGAGACAAAATCTGAAATTAAACCTCTTAACAGAATTAAAGTCCAGCCAATAGTAAGCAACAACTTGCCACGACCGAATATTTTTAATGTTTTCTTATTATCAGTTGTCGCATAAGAGAATGAATAACTAAAAATAAGAATACAGATAAACAAGTTTGCCCAAAAATAAAGCAGAAAAACCGTTTTAGGATCTAATAGAAAAAGTTTGTGCATTATTGATTTTAGGGGGATTAAAAAAAGCAATCGCCAAATATACAAATTAAGGTAATAACCGAATGTAATATTATACTGAACTTGTTTTCCCTAATTTATCAATTAGTCCCTTATAAATACAATAAATAACATTATTAAATGTTTATGAAATAGGCATTACTGTATTTAACTTTCAGATTAGTCCCCATTTATGCATTAATAGTTAAGAGAGATGAAAAAGATATTATTTTTAATTTTCATGATTGGTGTTTCCGTTCAAGGATATACACAGGATGAACTCAAATCTAAATTTAAACCGATTCCTCCCAAAGAATCAAAAATAAAAAAAACTATTCCGCCAAAAGAAGTTCCACCAAAAGTTGATCCACCTCCTATTGTAGAAAAACCAGATCCACTAAAAATAAACCCCGAGGAACTTTTTAAAGACACAAATTTGTATAAAAAAGAAGCTAATGTTGAAGGAATATTTTATAGACGTAACCAATATTTAGGAAGTTTTAAAACAAAATCATTAACATCAACAATTCGGTATCGCGATGCGGCTTTTGTAGACGGGGATAAGATAAAAGTGTATTTAAATGATCAGATAATTGTTCCTGAAGTTAGCTTGAATGGCGATTTTCAAGAATTCAAAATAAATTTGGTAGACGGAATTAACAAAATTGATTTTGAAGCACTAAACGAAGGCTTCGCTTCACCAAATACAGCCGAATTTCAGGTTTATGATGACAAAGGCACTGTTATAGAATCTAGCCAATGGAATGTGGGAACTGGCTACAAAGCCACTATTAGATTAATCAAAGAGTAAAAACATAGCCTTCAACATAAAATTAAATAGGAACAGAATTACTACTGTTCCTATTTAACTAATTTTGGATTATAAATCCGATCAACCTTTTTTGAGCTAACGCTCCTGTGCAAAACTAATACAATAATTAGTTTTTATTTTATTCGTTTTATTTCATTAAGTCCGTAAAGTGCACTAATGGCTTCTAAAACTTCATCTTGATTTTGTGGTACATCCCAACCTTTTTTAGATAATTCATTTCTAACTTCAACTTCTGTTTTCTTTTTTAAAAAATGATAAAAAGTAAAATCAATAACATCTACAGGAACTCTTTGCAATTGATACGAAGCAATATTAGAAATTAACTTTGATAAGGCTATATAATAAGTAATCACAAATTGCAAAATCCAACTTATTACCAATCCAATCCAACCTGTATTGATTTTTTTGATAGTTAATCCTTCCTCCAAACGTAGTTTCATAAACTCCAAAAAGCCTATTCGATCTAAATTATATTCTATTAAAATTATTTCATATTGAAAGTATTGATTCAATAAATACGTTAAAACAACCATTCCAATAAGTAGCTTTTTAAGCTTATTAAATTCCGTAAAATTAGAAACTTCTATAAGCCATTTTAATGAAAAACCAATTGCTAAGCCAACTAAAGATTCAAATAAAAAGATAACATAAAAGCCAAATACAGATAATTGAGCTAGAATAAGAGCCAATACAATAGAAACCAAAAAACCACCGATTAATACAATTGTAAAATTTGCATTTTTAATTTTATTTGGTTTCGAAAGGTTTTCAGGAATGACATAATCATCCCAATTATCTTTTCTATCAATTTCAACTTCAAGCTTTTCAATTGATTCTCTATCTAAACTTTTTTCGATCTCTTTAAAAGCATGAATAAATAGTTTTACTCTTTTTGAGTTCTTACCGTTATCCCAAAATTCATTTCCTAAAGATTCACTTTTTACAGTAATTTTTCCATGATTAAAACTAATCGAAATAGCCTCTGTCCATTTGTCAACACCAAAACTGCTTTCTTTTCTTTTAGCTTCTACTAGTTTATCTCCTTTATGCACTAAATCCCAGTGCAGCTTTTCAATAGTTTTTTCAGCAATTGCTGTAAATACTTTCTCGTTTAAGTTGGTTCTAAATTCTTCTTCAAATTTTGGTGACCAACCAAAACCATGTTTTTTATCTATCGTTTTCTCATATGTTTTTAAACTTTCTTCCATCAATTTTTATCGTTTTATTATTTAGATACTATTTTGCAAAGGATTATATTTTTCAAAGATGCGAATTTTAACTAAGTATTTTCTGCTAAATAAAAGTAATATCTTTTTTATATCATTCCTTTAAATAATTTCAAAAACAGTTTTCTAAATCCTATCTCCAGAAAAAACTAAAGAGGAGAAATAAAATAAATCCCAAATAAAGATTGCTTTTTTTGTACTGGCAATCTTTTGTCATAAATTTGCACTTTGTCAAAATCGGCAAATATTTAAGTTTTAAATTTCTCAAGTTAAATTAAATCTGAAGTAGCAAAACGTTACTATCAAACACAGTATCAATTGTATCGACTATTTTTTTTCATATAGAGAGGATTTAAGATCAAGTGAAATATAGAAAAAAGTGAAAAAGGAAGAAACAAGCTGGACTATTTGCCAAGAATGCCAAGGACGAGGTAAAAAAAACCGTGGAATTAGCAAGAAAGCAAAACTGAATTACCAAACAGCATTAGAGCTATTTGAAAAAACAAATGAGGGAGAAGCTCCAGTTCCTCCTAAAGGGCATCTTCATACCTGCATAAACTGTTCCGGATCAGGTTTAATTCCTTCTACTATACATCCTATTGCTGATACAGAAAACTATCCTCACGTTGCTATCATTGGTGGTGGTATTGGTGGTGTAGCGTTAGCTGTGGCATGTTTACACCGCAGAATCCCGTTTACTCTTTATGAACGTGATAACAACTTCGAGGCACGTTCTCAAGGCTACGGACTTACATTGCAACAAGCTAGTAAAGCAATTAGAGGATTAGGAATTCAATCTCTAGAGAATGGAGTAATCTCAACAAAACATGTTGTTCATACTACAGATGGAAAAATTATTGGAGAATGGGGACTCCGAAAATGGATGCAACCAGAAGCAACAACATCTTCCAAACGTTCAAATATACATATTGCAAGGCAAGCTCTACGCCTGGCATTACTCAACCAGCTTGACGGACACGATACGGTACAATGGGGACATCAATTAATCGATTTTAAGCAAAGCGAAAATGAAAGCGCTGAACTAAATTTTCAAGTCAATGGAGAAATAAAAAACTCCAAAGCAAATCTTGTAGTTGGAGCCGATGGTATTCGTAGTTCTGTGAGAAAATTGCTCATTGGCGATGACCATACTCCCTTGCGTTATCTCGATTGTATTGTCATATTAGGAATTTGCCCTTTAAAAGCGCTCGAAGAACATACAAGTACTTTATTAGATTCTGCTACTGTGTTTCAAACTGCCAATGGAAATGAACGAATTTACATAATGCCTTATACAGCAGACTCAGTAATGTGGCAACTTAGTTTTCCAATGTCTGAGGAAGAAGCTAAAAATTTAAGCGCCCGAGGTCCAAAAGCGCTCAAAGAAGAAGCATGTCGCAGAACACAGTGGCATGATCCGATTCCGCAGATAGTAACAGCAACACTAGAAACTCAAATTTCGGGTTATCCTGTTTATGACCGAGAATTACTCAAACCTGAATTATTTAACGAAGCTGGACAAGCAACTCTAATTGGAGACGCTGCGCATCCGATGAGTCCGTTTAAAGGACAAGGTGCAAATCAAGCGCTATTAGATGCACTGATGTTAGCTCGAATAATTTCAAAAAATTGTGGCCCTTTATCAGAATGGAAAAAAAATGGATTAAGAAAAACTGTATTAACTGAATTTGAATCGGAAATGCTAGAACGTAGCGCTACCAAAGTAAAAGATTCAGCTGAAGCAGCACAGTTTCTTCATTCCGAAATTGTACTTCATGAAGGCAATACGCCTAGAGGAACTTTTGCGAAAAAAAAGACGCCTGAATTTTATTGATGCTCTTACTATTCTGTATTTACTTTTAACTGAACTTATTCGTTGCTATGCTATTCAAAATATAACATGTATAAATTACCAAACATGCTACATCTTTAATTTTTAAAGACGAATAATTTAAAACTATTAATTGGCTGATTACCCTATTTTATTAATCTAATTTATGATTGATACGCCATGATTTTATAAATGAAATTTATCTTCTTTCCATTTTAAAGGATTGGCTTCTATATAATTCTGAATAGTATCAAATGCCCTTGAGTTTCTAATAACATGATCGTGAAAACGTGTTTGCCAATTAAAATCTGGATTGATTTTACGCATTTCAAAACTGCACCTTCCCTTGTACCATCGAATAATACGCGAAATATTCTCTTGCAACATTGGGTTTTTATCTCCACAAATTCCCCCAATATTTTCATTTTCACTATTCGTTACCTTCGATTGTGATTGAGGTGTCAAAAATGGTGCTTCTATACTATTATCAGGCATCGTCTGTAATTTATTAATTATCAGAATTCCATGCGTGTGATTGGGCATTATGACAAAATTACCCAATTCGACATACGGAAATTGATCCGGGATTTGTGCCCAAATATTATGCGCAATTTCACCTAATTGATTTAATTCCATTTTAGACATGACAATTTCACCAAAAAAATGTTGCCTTTTATCAGTGCATATCGTTATAAAATATGCCCCATCCGTTCCGTAATCCCAATTTTGTAATCGTGCCGATGCGATACGGTATTTATTTTTAAATTTTTTCATATTTATTAATGTGATTTTATATTATGCCCCATGACGCAACGCAACGCAACGCAACGCAACGCAACGCAACGCAACGCAACGCAACGCAACGCAACGCAACGCAACGCAACGCAACGCAACGCAACGCAACGCAACGCAACGCAACGCAACGCAACGCAACGCAACGCAACGCAACGCAACGCAACGCAACGCAACGCAACGCAACGCAACGCAACGCAACGCAACGCAACGCAACGCAACGCAACGCAACGCAACGCAACGCAACGCAACGCAACGCAACGCAACGCAACGCAACGCAACGCAACGCAGAGACGCGATTAATCGCGTCTCTATCGGTATCGGTATCGGTATAATCATCGATATCATTACCATAATCAAACCGCGTACATAACGCAAACATGCCGCGTACATACCGATATAACCATAATACAAACAAAAAAGACCTTAAAAAGGTCTCTCTTAAAATAATGTATCTTTTATAAAAGGTTATTTCCCTTTTAACAATGTCTCTAAATATTCAACTTTATCTTTTTCGGCTTGAACCAAACGCTCATAAAGTTCAACCACTTTATCTAATGGATTGAAGGTTGGTTGATATTGAAAAGTTGAATTCAATGATGCATTATCATGATTGTTTACTGTATTACCAATAATATTAAATACAGCTTCTTCTGAAAAATTCTTAATTGCTTCTACGCTTACTCCTAAGGCTTTTGCTACTTCGATTAGTTTGTCTTCATCAATAGTTGCACTATTTTCCATAATCGAAACCGCTTGCTGATTTATTCCCATAGCCTGCGCTAATGCTTCTTGTTTCATGTCTTTTAATTCACGAATACGGCTAATTTTTCGCCCTATGTGATTTGGTTTTGTTAGTGTACTCATAGTTCAAAGATAATAATTACAAATAAAAAATAAGTTAAGTATGATACATAATTAGTTATGTATCCTATATGTACGGTATATGTACTGTACAGATTGTGCTCATATTACATAAAATAAGTAATTACTTACTTTGCATACAATGAGCAAAAATACAATTTTTCTGACAAATAACAATTAAAAAGTAAAACTATGAGAACAGAAGAAAAAGAATTATTAGACAACCTTTTTGAACATATCGGTAAAATCAGCTATTTCGAGAAACTCAAAAAAGTTAAAGGAAAACAAGATCATTTTACTGTTTCTATAAACACATTTAATTTTAATGAATTAAACTTAATGGTTTGCGATATATTAAAAGCTTGTGTATTAGCACTAGATAGCGAAAGTCCAAATCTCTCTCGGTTAATTCCTAATCGCGAAATAAATGTTTCAGGACTTCTTGAACTGGCGCTTCAGTTAATGCCAAACGAACTCGAATTACTTGATGAACTTCATGAAACACATCTAAAATTAAAACAGATAAGAAGTGAGGCTGAATTGTCATGACAGTTTTTACTCTTAAAATGGTTAAAAAACAAAAACTCCAAAATCAAATGACTTTGGAGTTTTTAAATTCTGTGATTCTTAGGAAACTATTTTATAGGATTTAAAAGAAGGCTTCAATTAAAAGGCATGAACAATCATCTCAATTCAGCTTAAAAAAGAAGAATAAATTGTAGTAAAAATATTTCCTATATTCGCTCAAAAAAAGCTAATTATTATATAAATTCAGCTAGAAAAAATGTTTTTGTGCTATTTTTGATTGGTATAAAAGAGTTATCCGCAACCCTAGAAATAAGTATAAAATGAAAAACCGAATTAAAATATCTATTCTAAATTTTCTGGTTATTATTTTTTGTAATCAAATGTTTGCTCAAACAACTACAACAAAGGAAATCCTTTGGACAACAGATTGGAGTCCAAATGGCAAATACATTGCAATTGGCGGAAATGTAGACATTTTGAAAATTTATGATTCAAGCAATCTAAAAGTATTCAAATCTCTTCCTATTCAAAACACAATAACTCGTGTAAAATGGCACCCATCGAAAAATATAATTGCTGTAGCTACTCAAATGTCAGGTGATAAATCAAGCATTATAGATTTAGACACGAATAAAAAAATTGAATTAAACGGAATTTCACCTGACGGAGCAAGAGGAATCGATTGGAATTATACCGGTGAATATTTGGCAGTTACAGACAATGACGGAAAGATATTTATTTTCAATAGTAAAGGAGATTTAATTAGACAAATCAATAACGAAAACACAAAAACTTTAACCGCTGTTAATTGGCATCCCAAAAAAAACATTTTTATAACCGTTTCGGACAAAATACGTTTATTTGACATTAGCGGTAATCTGTTGAATTCTATACAAAACAGAGAAGAAGAAGTAATGATATTGAGTGTTGCTTGGCACAATTCGGGTTCTTTCTTTGTAACGGGCGACTATGGAGACGAAAAAACCAAATCTTTACTTCAATATTGGGATGAAAACGGAAAATTATTAAAGTCTATTGATATCAGTAAAGGTGAATACAGGAATTTGGCTTGGAACTCAAAAGGAACCCAGTTAGCATCAGCGAGTGATGCATTGAGAATTTGGGACACTAAAGGCAACCTTGCTTCAGAAGGCAATTCTGAAGATTATTTATGGGGCGTTTCTTGGAATAAACAAGGAGACAAAATTATTACTTCGAGCATGGAACAAAGAATTATACTTTGGAATAATAAAGCCAAAAGAATAATCACAATAGAATAAAAGAAGAAAACTCCAAAATCAAATGACTTTGGAGTTTTTAATTATAATTAAAACTTTCATTTAGCTTAGAGAAATAAATTTTCTTATTCTAATTCAAATAGTACTTCTACATCTCCAGCACCAAGCGCATCATTTAAACCAGTTGTGTCATCAATACGTCCAAGATTGGTGTAACTGTAAGATGTTGTGAAAGATTTATAAAAAAGAACCAATGTATTATTGCCATACAACATCAGGTCTCCATTTTGAATATTTAATAAATTAGAAGTATTAACAGGTAAATTATCCGAGAGATTAAAATATTTCTCATTACCATTTAGCTCTTTCATAATGATTTTCATAGGTAACATTGCTTTAAAAGCAACTCCTGTAGCATTGTCTGAAAGTGTAACACTGAATGTTTTTAAACCAATCTTAATTCTTATTTTACTATTCATTACTTCGTTATTTATTGAATTTGTAGTATGCTTCTCTTCTTCTTTACTGCAAGATGCGAAAACTTTCAAAAAAGAAAACACTATAATAATTATTAAAAAAAAATGTTTCATTATCTTAACATTTTGAATATTAGAAACTTAAAAACAATACTATCCTTTTAAATATTTTGTAAAAAAGTCTTGTAGTTTATCAAACGGAATTAAATCTGTTTTATCATAAAGATCTACGTGACCTGTATTCGGAACATAATATAATTCTTTTGGTTCAGCAGCCCGTTTATAAGCATCTTCACTAAATTCTTTAGAATGCGCTTTATCTCCAGTGATAAAAAGCAACGGACGAGGCGAAATAATCTCTATATCGTTAAATGGATAAAAGTTCATAAACTTAACATTACTACTCAATGTTGGATGAGTTGTTGTTTCTGACGATCCGTTTTTAGGGGTATATTCCCCTCTTGCTGTACGATAGAAATCATAAAACTCACGCTGAATTGGATGTGTGTTTTCATCTAACTTATGTACAGTTCCGCTTGTATATTTTGTTTCCCCTCCAGCAAACTCAACATAACGTTGCTCGGCCGCATCGGCAATAATTTTTTTTCTCTCTGCAAGTGTTTGCGAATGATTCAATGCATTACGATTAGCCGATCCCATATCATACATACTCACAGTCGCAACAGCTTTTAATCTAGGATCGATCTTAGCTGCACTTATTACAAAACTACCGCTACCACAAACTCCAATTACACCAATATTATTTCTATCAACATACTGACGTGTTCCTAAGAAATCTACTGCGGCGCTAAAATCTTCGGCATACATATCAGGAAGAACCGCATTACGATGCTGTCCTTCACTCTCTCCCCAAAAAGATAAATCGATAGCTAAAGCTACAAATCCTCGTTGTGCCATATTTGAAGCATATACATCTGCACTTTGTTCTTTTACAGCTCCCATTGGATGTCCAACAATAATTGCAGGACTTTTTTCATTTTGCTTTATATTTTTTGGAATAAAAAGGTGCCCCGTAATCGCTAATTTATATTGGTTTTTAAAAGTAACCTTGTAAATTGTGACATTATCACTTACTTTAAAAGTTGTGAATTTTGTTGCTGTAATCTCTTCCATTTTTGTTTTATCTTTTTTGCTCTTTTGCGCGTAAGTTTCTCCGAACATTATAAGAGACATAATTATTAAAATTGAAATTCTTCTCATTTTACTTATTAATATTGTTAATAATTTTCAGAAATAGATTTAATAATCTTCGCAGGAATACCTCCTACAATAGTATTATCAGGAACATCTTTAGAAACAACTGAACCTGCAGCAACTATCGAATTTATACCTATTGTTACACCAGGGAGCACCGTAGCACCTACTCCAATCCAAGCTCCCTTTTTAATTACTATAGGTTGAGAAATTGTTGCCCTCCTTTCGGCTGGGTTAATAGGATGATTGGTTGTTATAAGATTTACCTTTGGACCAATAAGAACATCATCTTCAATAGTAATACCGCCCCTATCCATAAAAGTACAGGCGTGATTTACAAATACATTCTTTCCTATGTTAATATTTTCTCCAAAATCAGAATAGAAAGGTGGAATTACAAAAAAAGTTTTGTCTACTTCCTTACCAATTAATTCACTAAAAATAGCATTGATTTCTTGTATATCATCTGTTACAACAGTATTTAACTTTGCAGTAGTACGAATAGCTTTTTGAATGATCTTAAATAATTTAGGATATTCGGGATCATTTGGGTTAATTATTTCGCCAGATTTATCTCTTGTAAAAATTGAATTCGTTTCCATATTTGTTTGCATATATTAAGAATACAAAATTATGAGGAAACTAGATTTATCTAATAATAGGAATCAAACCTATAATTAAGAATTTCAAACCAAAGACAAACGGTAATTTTTAGGATTTGTTCCGGTATTCTTCTTAAAAAAATTATTGAAATAAGATGGATATTCAAATCCCAAAGCATAACCTATTTCGGCAATATTCCAGTCGGTATGCTGTAAAAGTGCTTTAGCTTCACTAATAATACGCTCAGAGATATGTGTTGTAGTTGATTTTCCCGTAACAGCCTTTACTACACGATTTAGATAATTAACATGTAACGATAATACATTTGAATAATCTTGAGCAGTTTTTAATTCAAGTGGTCTTTCGCTGGTTTCAATGGGAAATTGTCTTTCCAATAATTCGAAAAATACTGATGCAATTCGGGATTGCGCATTATTTGTATCAAGATAATTATCTGAAGGTTGCATTTTTAATGCCTCGTGAATTATTAAATTAATATAGTTACGAATCAAATCATCTTTAAAAGTATAATCTGTTTGTTGCTCTGCTATCATTTTCTGAAAGAGTGTATTCAAAAAATCCCTTTGCTCTTCGGTTATTTTTAGTATCGGCGTACCTCCAATCTTAAATAAAGATGAATGTTGCAAACTTTCAGAACGTTCAGATTTTAAAAATTCCTCAGAAAACAAGCATGTATAACCAATGTAGGTAGCCGAAATTGTTTCCCATGAATATGGAATATGCGGGTTGCCAAAAAATAAAACAGTCCCTTCTGCAGTAAAACTTTTATCCGCATAATGAATAATGCTTTGTCCTGTAGTCAAACAAATTTTATAAAAATCTTTACGACTATAATTACGAGTTGCATTACCATCACTTTCTATTTGAAACACATTAAAGCCTTTTAATTTTAGTTCAGTATTGAATTCTGAAATTGGGCGTGTGATTTTGTTTTGCATTTTACAAAGTTATAAAAAACAAACTTCAGTTCTATAATCTTCCTCTAATGAGATTAATTTGATTATAATTCATTCGATTATTACAAACCAAAAAAACTCCAAAATCAAATGACTTTGGAGTTTTAAACTTAACTAAATTTCTACAATCTAATTATAACTTTTAACTAAACAATATCTACTACAATCTTAGTATTTCCAGATCCATCGCTTACTGCAATATGTGCTTCTAATGCATTATCTAAAGTAAATTTTCGAGGATCAACAATAGGCTTAAGCTTACCATCTTCGATATACTGAGTTACTTTTTTAAGAATTTCTCCATGATGTTTTCTTCCTTCCCCAGTCAACATTGGCAGAAGAACAAATATTCCATGTAAGCTATTAGAACGTAGCGAACCAGTGGCCAAATTATGAGTCCCAAATGCGGCGCAACTACTTATATGTCCATAATGACGAATGGCTTTAAAAGAATCATCTAATATTGCTCCTCCTACGGTATCATATATAACATCAAACCCTTTTCCGTTGGTAAATTCAGTAACATAATCCTCAACTTTGGCAGTTGTATAATCGATTCCCTTCGCGCCTAAAGCTTCAACTGTTGCGATTTTAGATGGAGATGCAGTTGCAAATACCTCTGCTCCAAATATCTTAGCCAATTGTACTGCCATATGACCAACACCACCTGCACCACCTTGCACCAATACTTTATCACCTTCTTTTATAGTAAATCGATCAGCCAAACCTTCCCAAGCAGTTAAAACAGTAAGAGGAACAGCGGCGGCTTGTCTCATCGTTAGATTTTTAGGTTTTATTGCCAATAAATCAGCATCTACAGCAGTATATTCAGCAAGTGTACCTTGTAAACCAAGTACGCCTCCCGCCAATCCATATACCTCGTCTCCTACTTTAAATTTAGAAACGTTTTCGCCCACTGCTTCAATAATTCCTGCCAAATCAGTTCCCAAAACAGCCGGAAGCACAGGAGTAGCATAAGGTGCTTTTTCTATTCTGATTTTATTATCTATCGGATTTACTCCGCTTGCTATTATTTTAACCAATACTTCACCTTCTTTTGGAAAAGGCTTATCTATTTGACTGTCTGTAAAATCCGAATTATATGATTTTAATACTAACGCTCTCATTTTTGTTGACATAATAATTTAATTTTTTATTTGTTATTATCTTCGTAATCAGTATATTATTTTGACAGTACAAATATCTGAACAATTATTCAAGTCGAATTTTCTATACAGCTCTTTATTATGTTCTTTTTAGCTCATTATATAAATAAAGCCATTGGGTGTAATTATATTAAAACGTGGCTCACCTAAAAGCTAATTCTAGCTAATTCTAGCATCAGAAGGTGTTATTCCAAAATGTTCTTTAAAAATTCTAGAAAAGTGGGCCGTATTTTCAAATCCTAATGCATAACAGGTATCTGAAACTGAGAGTGAAGTGTTTTGCAAAAGCTCCTTCGCTTTTTCTAGCCTTCTTTTGCGAATCCAATCGGATGGCGGAATATTATAAATTGCTTTAAAGTCTCTTTTAAAGCTTGCAAGACTTCTGCCTGATAAATAAGCTAACTCTGGTAAAGAAATTGGTGAAGCATAATTGTCTTCCATTATACTAGATAAATCAAATTTCACAGGCTGTTTCATCTGTAATAATTGATGTAGAAGATGTTTGTCGGTACTTGAAATATCGTATAAAACTTCTAGAATTTTTAATTTTATTAATCCAGCATCTATATTTTCAATTTCATTAAAATACGGCTTTAGAGAAAACAAAAAACCTTGAATTCTTTCCTTAACAGGCTTTACCATTATTGAAACTTTTTCGGCTGTTTTGCAAGATTTTATCTCAGCCAATTTCATAAAGCTAAGAATACATTCGTCTTTTAGAAAAATCATTAAACTGTCATAGACATTTCCGTCAAGGACATCTCCCCTTTTATCAAACTCAATCAAACTTGCCTTTGGAAATAAAATCATTTCGTTTTTCCCAACAGTAAATTTAGAATTACCATATGTTAACGTGTTTTCTCCCTGAAGTACAAAAAGCAATAAGTGATCCTCCAAAAACATAGCGCCCTTACTTTGAACAGTATGAACGCAAGATTCTATTACAGAACAACCTCCAACTTCTAATACTCTTTTATTAAAAGGAGGTTTAACTAAATCGGTAGGAACTTTAATTGATTTCATAACTGTAAAGATAATTCAATCTTTTTGAAACCGACTTTACTATTTAGCTCAAATCGTTTTACTATTTAGTTCAAAAATTAAATAAACAGTCATAAAACAAAAAACAGTTGCAAGAACGTTCTTGCAACTGTTTAATGAAGATTATTAAGTTCTAGAAAAAGAAATAACCTACAGATAATTGAAATACTCCGTTTTTATTTTTACTAGATGAATTGTCTACATTATTAATATTAGTTAATCCTAGATTATATCTTGCACCAAAATTAAGTCCGTTGTCAAGCTTATAACCTAAGCCAAAATTAACACCAAAATCAAAAGTTTTGAACGAATCTTTTACATTTACACTTTCATTTTTAGCAGAAAATAAAAAACCTAATTGAGGTCCAGCTTCAACACTCAATCCTTTTGTTAAATAGTATTTTCCCATTAAAGGAATGTTCAGATAACTTAAGGCAATTGTATTATCTCCGAAACTATATCCCTGACCAGAATACATTAATTCGGGTTGAAAAGAGAACTTATCCGAAATAGGAATTTCTGACAAAACACCAAGATTAAATGACGTTACTCCGTCAATCCCTTTGGTATCATCTCCGCTGATAGATGCAAAGTTTAAACCTCCTTTTGCTCCAAATTTAATTTTTTGAGCATTAACATTTGTAAATCCTAAAACTGCAACAACAGCTAGTAATAAAAATTTTTTCATAAAAAATGATTTGAATTATTTGAATGCAAATTTGATACAAGCGAAAATAGAAAAGGTTTCAAAAGCTTAAAAATGTATAAAATGGTACTTATTTCTTAGTATTTTTATATTCATTGGGTGTTTGACCAGTAACTTTTTTAAAGGCTTTATAAAAAGTTGTTTTCGAAGTGAATCCAGATTCTAATCCCATCGTCAATAAATTATAGTTTTCATATTCAGAATTTGAAATCATTTCCTTAACAGCTTCAACTCGATATTGACTGATGTAATTAGCAAAGTTGTCTCCCGTTACTGTATTTACAATTTGTGAAACGTATCCAGCGCTTATGCCTAGTTTTTCAGCAACCTTTTCTCTATTTAATGTACTGTCAGTATAAATGTGCTGCTCTTTACATAGGAGTTCCAATTTCTGAAAATAAAGATTATCTACAGTGATAGATTCCCTATTTTCTTCTAGTAGACTATTATCTACAATTTGTAGATTGGCATACGAAATTACTGCATCATCATTTAGAAAACTAAAAATGGCTTCTTTGTTTTTAGCCAGTTTGTATTTGTAAATACCTATATAAGATGTCCAATGAATAATAAATGTTGCAGACAAAGCCAAAATATTCATAGCAGAAGAAATATCATATTCAAGAAATAATCCAGCTAGAGCAGTAATCAGAAAAGCGAAAATCATTGAAGAAACAATGGTCAATAATATAATTATCCATTCTTTTTCCTGTGTGTTTTTTAAATATTTTACCATAAAATAAGAGTAAAACAATAGAAACGGAATAAATGTAACGGCCAAAATAAGATGGATTAGACCTAGTATTCCGATTAAAGCCACGCTCGGCTCAGGTAAAGTATAAATTCCTGCAACAAAATCAAGATCACATATAACATTAAGAGCAACGGAATAAGCAAATGGAATAAAACATAAATATACTTTTTGCTTGCTTTTTACAGTATCATCAATCCGGTTTATGACAAATAAAAACAGGAAAGCTGGTAATAGAAATACCCACTCGATGTGATCTATAAATCGTAGGAAAGGATAGGGAGTAAATGCATCTTGTACCTCGAAAACATGATTCAGTAAAATAATTGAAAGTGTAAATAGTAGATATGCCAGATATTTATTCGAATTACTATTGAATAAGGAAGACTTTAAAATAAGTAAGCCTAAGACTATTCCTTGAAAAATCGCAATATTTAAAAGTGTTATATAAATCAATTTTTTAAAATAAAAGTTGTTTTTAAGATTTCATTTGGGCTATCATGGTAATTCATCACTTATTAAAGCTTAGCTCATTTCACAAGAATTAACAAAACGAAATTATGTTAATACTGTTGATTTTCTTACAAGGATTAAGAAATGATTAACTAAAATGACTTGAAATTTATAAAGAATATTGCAATACTGTTTTTTCATTTCAAACTATTGAAACACTATTATATAATGGAATCCCCTTACTTTAAGAGGTTTAAAACTTAACTACCACAATTTAAAGGATCAATACGAAAACCTGTAGAGTGACAAGGTTTTTTTTGTTTTATTTTTTTTTAACCACAATCTTGTCCTTCTGAGGAACGAAGACCCGAGCCTTGCGAATAGACGAAGTAATCTCCACACGAAACTAACGCAAAGTATTCCTAGATTGTCGAGCTACTAGGGGATAAATACATATGGTTGTGGAAAATATTAAAAAAATGTAATTTTTCGAACCATAAAAAACTCCTTAATTTCTTAAGGAGTTTTCAAATTGTGTGTTCCTTACGAACCTTTTTTTACAAGATCTGAAGAAAATTTATTTAAAATAAAGATTAGTATCTTATTGTTTGGTTTTGCTCATCTTCCCACTATTACTTATAACGTTCCCTTACTACAAGAGGTTTGGGGTTAAATTAAGCCTTATTTTCGGATTTGCCTAAACTTCCCAAATACAAGACTACTTTTTAATTATGCCAATTGCCCAAATCTATTGTAGCAAGTGTTAGTGGCTGGTTCTTTTCAATTTAGTTTCAATAAATGCTTCCAAGTTTTCAAACTTTTCTTCTCCAATTTCTTCTTTACTTAAAATATAGGATAATAGATGATTGTTAATCACATCAAGAAATAAATTTTCTTCAATAATTCTAAAACCACTAAATCCTTCCCATTTAATTTTCAAATCAAATTTATAGTCTTTGTAGCCGAAATAATCTTCGTTAAATTCCCAGATTGAGTTTTCACAGCTTTTTATTTGTTCTTCAACAACTTTATTAATGGCTTCCAAATATTTTCTTTTACTTCTGTTATATGCTACTTTTATTTTGTAAAATTCTAATATTCCATAAGCCCCCATTGCGATAAATACATAGCCAACATTTCCTTTTCCGTAAACAATTAGTGAGCCTAATAATATTCCAATAATCGATATTATTAGATTTCTTTTATAATTCTTTAGAGTTTTTAACCAATATAACTCAAAATTCATATTAAGTTGTTTTCTAGTAATGCTTTCTTTAAAAGGAAGGTCAAATTTCATATGTTTTTCTACGGTTTGGTTTGGAAGTTGCCACTAACGTTCCCTTGCTACAAGAGGTTTGGGGTTAAATTAAGCCTTATTTTCGGATTTGCCTAAACATTCCAAATACAAAACCATTTTCAAATTAAGCCAAATGCCCAAATCCGTTGTAGCAAGTGTTATAGCCAGTGCTTATTACGCTAAATGTCTTTTTAATACTTTTCGTTCTGAATAGGCTTCTTTCCACATTTCTATTTTATAAGAATCGTTTGGGATTTCATCGTAAGCAGATTTTAAATTTGTAGAATAAACACGTATTCTATATTCGCCATTTTCAATTTCAGTTTCTATTTCAATTTCAGAATGTGGGCAGTCCAATATTTGTAAAGTTCTGGAATGAATTTTTATACTTGCTTCTACAACGTGGTCAAATGAACTAAAATCTTTAATTAAACTTTTCGAATCCAAAATTTCAAATTCACATTCTACTTTTCCTTCGTCGTTTGCAATTGCAACACCTATAATTCCATCTTCTACAGCAAGTTTGTCAGCAAAAGCTTGTTCTGCCCAAAAACTTTCGGAGCCAGTATTTCCATTTGCATTTTTGTCATTTATGTAGAACTGTCCGTAATCTGTTGTAAACTTTAAATCAAATTTCATTGCAATCTATTTCTTTGTTCTACTTTTTGCATTGGCTATAACTTATATATAAGTCTGATAAAATCAGACCTATCCACCATAATTAAGATGTATATGTATGAGAAATGTCAGATATTATTTCCTTACGAATATAGAAACAATTTTTAATTTATCTTGATTGTAAATTTTAAAATGTTTGATGCTATAAGTACTTAGGGGAATCCAATAGTTTAATGGTTTGATTAATATTACGATCCTTAAGAACTACGAATCATTTATTTCAGTAAATATAGGAGTTCACAGAATTACAGAAAAAAGTATGATTTTTTAGAACCAAAAAAAACCTCCAAAATCAATGACTTTGGAGGTTTGTTAAAAAGTGGTGGGCGATGAGGGGTTCGAACCCCCGACCCCCTCGGTGTAAACGAGGTGCTCTGAACCAGCTGAGCTAATCGCCCTATTTTACTAGGTTGCTATCATATATGTGATTGCGAGTGCAAATATACAGCTAGAATTCGTATTTGCAAGCCTTTTTTTAAAATAAATTTAAAGTTTTTTTTATTCCACTATTTCACAACACTTTAACAACATCACGAAATAGTATAATTCTTTTGTAATAACTCGCTATAGTCATACATTTGTATTTATATAAATAATACAATGGCAAGATTCAAAGAAAATGATTTACCCAAATCAAAAATAACCGCTACTTCACTCAATAAAGCAACAATAATATTTAAATACGCAGGAAACCACCAATGGAAATTTTATGTTGGCTTGGTTTTTTTACTCTTTACAGGAGCAACTGCATTGGCTTTTCCTAAACTAATGGGAATGCTAATTGATTGTGTTAAAAACAAAGACAACTCCGAGGCTAATATGATTGCACTTGGACTGGTTGTTATCCTATTTTTGCAATCTATCTGTTCTTTTTTCAGACTATCATTATTCGTAAATTTCACCGAAAACACGTTAGCAAATCTTCGTTCAGCACTTTACAGTAATTTGGTAAAACTTCCGATGTCATTCTTCTCTCAAAAACGAGTAGGAGAATTAAATAGCCGTATCAGTGCCGATATTACTCAGATACAAGACACATTAACATCGACAATTGCTGAGTTTCTACGTCAGTTTATATTAATTATAGGAGGAGTTATTTTATTGGCTACCGAAAGTTTAAAACTAACCTTATTAATGCTTTCAGTTGTTCCGCTTGTAGCAGTTGCAGCAGTTATCTTCGGGCGTTTCATTCGTAAATATTCTAAAAAGGTACAAGATCAAGTTGCCGAAAGCCAAGTTATTGTTGAAGAAACAATGCAAGGAATCAGCATAGTAAAAGCTTTCGCAAATGAGTGGTACGAAATTGCACGTTATAACGGAAAAATTAAAGAAGTAGTAAAACTTGCAATCAAAGGCGGTAAATACCGTGGTTACTTTGCTTCATTTATTATCTTCTGTTTGTTTGGAGCAATCGTAGCAGTTGTTTGGTACGGTGTACGTTTAAGTATTGCTGGTGAAATGAGCGTTGGACAATTAATCTCGTTTGTACTCTACTCTACTTTTGTTGGAGCTTCTTTTGGTGGAATCGCCGAATTATACGCTCAAATACAAAAAGCAATTGGAGCTACCGAACGCGTTTTTGAATTGCTAGATGAATCTCCAGAGAAAATAAACTCTCATCAAAAATCGACTCCTATCGAAAAAATACAAGGAAACGTCACTTTCAAGAATGTACAATTCAGCTATCCGTCGAGAAAAGAAATTATGGTTCTAAAAGACGTTAATTTCACTGCCAAATTCGGCCAGAAGATTGCCATTGTAGGACCAAGTGGAGCTGGAAAATCGACTATATCATCTCTCCTATTACGTTTTTATGATATCGATGCAGGAGAAATCATTGTTGACGGAAAAAACATCTACGATTATGATTTAGAAAACCTAAGAGGAAACATGAGTATTGTTCCTCAGGATGTCATTTTATTTGGTGGAACAATCAGAGAAAATATCGCTTATGGTAAACCAGATGCAACCGAAGAAGAAATATTATTAGCAGCCAAACAAGCCAATGCATTTAATTTCATCGAAGGATTCCCAGAGAAATTCGATACATTGGTTGGAGAAAGAGGAATTAAGCTTTCTGGCGGACAACGTCAGCGTATTGCAATTGCTCGTGCATTACTTAAAAACCCAAGTATCTTGATTCTTGATGAAGCAACATCGTCATTAGATAGCGAAAGCGAAAAATTAGTTCAAGAAGCATTAGAAATTTTGATGCAAGGAAGAACAAGTATTATTATCGCACACCGTTTATCAACTATTCGTAGTGCCGATCAAATCCTAGTACTTGACAACGGAATAATCTCTGAACAAGGAACCCACCAAGAATTAATAGCTCTAGAAAACGGAACCTATAAAAACTTAAGTAATCTACAATTTAGTAATATTTAGATCTTAAAACTTAAATTCAAGAAAAAACTCCAATCAAAAAATATTGATTGGAGTTTTTTTATGTTAATTGAGACCACCCTTCGACTTCGCTCAGGATGACATTGCAAACTGAGACTAAAAACTGAATACTTTTCTTCTCAACTCAGGATAACAATACAAACTAAAGAGTCCAAGAAGTCTAAGAATGTCTAAAATCTAACTAGTCTAAGAATGAGAATGAATACTGTAAACTGAGACCGCCCTTCGACTTCGCTCAGCATGACATTACAAACTGAAGAATCTAAGAAGTCTAAGAATGTCTAAAAATCTAACTAGTCTAATTAACCTCTTCTTCTCTTACGTTCCGTTTTTAAAAGCTCTAACTCCCTATTCGTTTGTCCTGCAACCGAAGTATTTTCTTCAGCTCTACGGATAAGGTAAGGCATAACATCTTTAACAGGTCCAAATGGCAAGTATTTAGCAACATTATATCCATTTTCAGCAAGATTGTAACTAATATTGTCACTCATACCGTATAACTGACCAAAACAAATTCTGTGGTCATTATTTTTTATACCTCTTGCTTGCATCAATTCCATTAAAGTATAAGAACTAGTTTCATTATGCGTTCCAGCAAAAATAGACATCGTTTCTAAATGCTCCAACATATACAAAACAGCAGCATCATAATTAACATCAGTCGCTTCTTTAGAAACACAGATTGGAGAAACATAATTTTTCTCTTCCGCTCTTTTGTTTTCTTTCTCCATATAAGCACCACGAACCAATTTCATTCCTATAAAGAAACCTTCGGTTTTAGCTTGTGCATGCAATTTTTTCAAATAATCCAAACGATCCCAACGGTACATTTGTAACGTATTAAATACAATTGCTTTCTCTTTATTATACTTACGCATCATTTCGGTTACCAAATCATCAGCTGCATCCTGCATCCAACTCTCTTCACCATCTACTAGTAAAGCCACATCATTGTTATGTGCTTCTTTACATACTATATCAAAACGTTCAACAACTCTATTCCATTCTGCTTGTTCAGCAGGTGTCAGGGTTTGTTTCTCTCCTAATTTTTCATACAATTCAAAACGACCTAATCCAGTTGGTTTAAAAACTGCAAACGGAATAGCTTCACGTTCTTTAGCAAACTCAATCGTTTTCAAAGTCATTTTTAAAGCAGCATCAAATTGCTCTTCCTCTTCTTTACCCTCAACAGAATAATCCAATACTGAACAAACACCTTTAGTGTACATTTTATCAACAACAGTAATACAGTCATCTTCATTTACACCTCCACAAAAATGATCAAAAACTGTGGCGCGGATTAATTTCTCTACAGGTAAATTTGCTTTTAAAGCAAAGTTGGTTACTGCTGTTCCGATACGAACTAATGGCTGATTGGCAATCATTTTAAAAAGAAAATAAGCTCTTTCAAGTTCTGTATCACTTTTTAACGAAAATGCAACTTGTGTATTATTAAATATTTTTTCCATTATAAGGGATTTTTTTTATGCAAATATAGAGAGAGTTTGAATACTTTTTTTGTTAAAAAATCATTATTTCACATGATTTCTTATCTAAAACAAATAATAAGCAAAATTAAACAGAATTAAACGGAGTTATCTTAAATAAATATCAAAATACCAAGCCATTAAGCTTTGTAAAAATTTTTATTTACACACTATACACAACAACTTCTAAAAGAATGCCTTAGAAACACTTAAAGAATACAAACCATTTACAAATAGAATATTTTACACAAATTTGAGGGTAAATTTGAATATAATATAGCTTAAAATATCTTATTTTTGCGCTTTCAATTAACTACACACAACATGCAATCAATTCAAGCCAATAATTACCCTATTCATTTTAATGAAAATGCATATGAAGCTTTAAATAATCATTTAAAAGAAAACAAATATTCTAATTTATTTATCATTGTAGATACTGATACAAATGAATATTGCTTACCAAAATTTCTACCTTTATTAGAAACAGACCTTACAATAGAGATTATCGAGTTTGAATCGGGTGAAATAAACAAGAACATTGAGACTTGTATCGAAATATGGAAAGTACTAACTGAACTTGGTGCCGACAGAAAAACATTAGTAATTAATCTTGGTGGTGGTGTTGTTACAGATTTAGGTGGATTTGTCGCTTCTACATTTAAACGTGGAGTAGATTTTATACACATACCAACTACATTATTATCTATGGTAGACGCTTCTGTAGGAGGAAAAACTGGGGTTGACTTAGGAAATCTTAAAAATCAGATTGGTGTTATCAATGTTCCTCAAATGGTACTAATTGACACACAATACTTAGAAACTTTATCGCAAAGCGAAATGCGTTCTGGTTTAGCCGAGATGCTGAAACACGGACTAATATATGATGTTGCTTACTGGGAGAAGTTTCTAGATTTAAAAAATATAGATTTTGCCGATCTTGACGAATTAATATATCGTTCAGTAGAGATTAAGAACGAAATTGTAATGCAAGATCCTACCGAAAAACACATCCGTAAGGCTTTAAATTTCGGACATACATTAGGACACGCCATCGAAAGCTATTTTTTAGAAAACGAAAACAAGAAAACATTACTACACGGCGAAGCAATTGCCATAGGTATGATTCTAGAAAGCTATATTTCATTACACAAAAACCTACTAACTAAAGAAGAATATTCTCAGATAAAATCGGCTATAAAATCAATTTATGATGATGTTGTTATTAAAGAAAATGACATAGAGCCAATCTTAGAATTATTAATTCATGACAAGAAAAATGAATATGGCACAATTCAGTTTGCATTAATCGAAGGAATCGGAAAAATAAAGATCAACCAATCAGTTGAAAATGAACTGATTCTTAAGTCCTTTCAAGATTATAAATCTTAACTTATTTTTTAATAAAAAAGCTTTGCTTTACGTATAAAAAATTTTTTACATTTGCAGCGTGAAAAAAAATCAAAAACAAAAACAATTTGGTACTTATAGGAACCATGCCAACACCTCATTATTGAGGGTGTTGAACCGTTTTTACAACTTAATAGGAACCTTTTGTTTTGATATCTTTCAATGTTCAAAAGCGGAGCATGAGAAACTACAGATCGTGTTCGCAAATATTAGGGTTTGAATTCTAGATTATTTTATTGTTTACAACTAATTTAATTTAAAATATCACTATCTCAATGAATACAAAATATTCTGATTTAATAAATCAAACCTATTACTTTCCTCAAGAGGAATTTACTTTAAACAAAGACAACCTTAATTTCCATAACATCGATTTGATGAAATTGGTTGAAAAATATGGTACGCCATTAAAATTCACCTATTTACCTCAAATTTCTAACAACATCAACAAAGCAAAAAGTTGGTTTAGAAAATCGATGGAAAAAAACAAATACGAAGCAAAATACTATTACTGCTATTGTACTAAAAGTTCTCATTTTGAATTCATAATGAATGAAGCTTTCAAGAACAACATTCACATAGAGACATCATCTGCATTTGACATTAATATTGCAGAGAATTTATTGGAAAACGGTAAAATCAATAAAAACACTTACATTATCTGTAACGGTTTCAAAAGAGATCAATACGTTACAAATATTGCAAGATTAATAAACAATGGTCATAAAAACACCATTCCGATAATTGATAACTACGAAGAACTTGATTTACTTCAAGCAGAAATCAAAGGAAAATTCAAAATCGGAATCCGAATTGCTGCTGAAGAAGAACCAAAATTTGAGTTCTATACTTCAAGATTAGGAATAGGATACAAAAATATTGTTCCTTTTTACAAAAAAGAAATCAAAGAAAACAAAAATTTAGAAGTGAAAATGCTACACTTCTTTATTAATACTGGTATCAACGACAATGCATATTACTGGAACGAATTAGTAAAATGTATTAAAGTTTATGTAGCTTTGAAAAAGGAATGCCCTACTCTTGATGGTTTAAATATCGGTGGAGGGTTCCCAATCAAAAACTCATTGGCTTTTGAGTACGATTACCAATATATGATTGATGAAATTATCAATCAAATTAAAATTGCTTGTGATGAAGCTGAAGTAGATGTCCCTAATATCTTTACTGAATTTGGTTCATTTACCGTAGGTGAAAGTGGAGGTGCTATTTATCAGATTTTGTACCAAAAACAACAAAATGACAGAGAAAAATGGAACATGATCGATTCGTCTTTCATTACCACTTTACCTGACACATGGGCAATCAACAAAAGATTTATTATGCTAGCTGTAAACCGCTGGAATGATGCTTACGAACGGGTTCTATTAGGCGGACTTACTTGTGATAGTGACGATTATTACAACTCCGAGCAAAATATGAATGCTATTTATTTACCTAAATACAACAAAGAAAAACCTTTGTACATAGGCTTCTTCAATACAGGAGCGTATCAAGAAACAATTGGAGGTTATGGAGGATTACACCACTGTTTAATTCCACAACCAAAGCATATTTTAATTGATAGAGACGAAAATGGATTTTTGGCTACTGAGGTGTTTTCTCAAGAACAAACATCAGATGAAGTATTAAAGATATTAGGGTACAGTAAAAAACAATAAAAAAATTCGCAAATCACACTAAATTATTATAAAATTTACTAATTTGCATAACAACCTTTAAAGGTTTTAACCTTTAAAAACATAAAAAGAGAAAAAATGAAAGGACCAATTAGTCAGTTTATTGAGAAACATTATTTACACTTTAACTCTGCATCACTAGTAGATGCTGCAAAAGCATACGAACAACAATTGGCTAATGGTGCCAAAATGATGGTAAGTATGGCTGGTGCAATGAGTACTGCCGAAATTGGAAAGATTTTCGCCGAGATCATTCGTCAGGATAAAGTTCAAATTATTTCTTGTACAGGAGCAAATCTTGAAGAAGATATCATGAACCTAGTAGCGCACTCTCACTACGAAAGAGTACCAAACTACCGTGACTTAACTCCTCAAGATGAGTGGGATTTATTAGAAAGAGGATTAAACAGAGTTACAGATACTTGTATTCCTGAGCATGAAGCATTCCGTCGTTTGCAAAAACATATCTACAAAATATGGAAAGATGCAGATGATAAAGGTGAGCGTTATTTCCCACATGAATTCATGTACAAAATGTTACTTTCTGGAGTGTTAGAAGAATACTACGAAATTGACTTAAAAGATAGCTGGATGTATGCTGCAGCTGAGAAAAATTTACCTATTATTGTACCAGGATGGGAAGATAGCACAATGGGTAATATCTTTGCTTCATACGTAATCAAAGGTGAATTAAAAGCATCTACAATGAAATCTGGAATCGAATACATGGTTTTCTTATCAGATTGGTATCCAAAAAACAGTACTAACGGAATTGGATTTTTTCAAATCGGTGGTGGTATTGCTGGAGATTTCCCAATTTGTGTGGTACCAATGCTATACCAAGACATGGAAATGCATGATGTTCCATTTTGGAGCTATTTCTGCCAAATTTCAGATTCAACAACCAGTTACGGTTCTTATTCTGGAGCAGTTCCTAATGAAAAAATTACTTGGGGTAAATTAGATATCAAAACTCCAAAATTCATTATTGAGTCAGACGCTACCATTGTAGCACCATTAATTTTTGCATATTTATTAGATTTATAGAATAACTTTATGAAAAGAGTAATAGTTGATTACGCTAAACTTACCAATGAAATTTTAAACTTATTAGTTGAAAAATTTCCTGATGGTTATGATGATTCGGATGTTATCCGTTTTAGAAATGCTAAAAACGAATTGATAGAAGCTGTTGAAGTACGCACAGAGGACACTATTTATTTAGTGAAAATCAGTACAAAACTTGCTGATAGAATTGAAAATTACGATGAAGATGATGAAATCGACGCAGACGTTGACACAATCGAGCCAATTAAAGGTCTTGATTTAGAAGATGATGCAGACGACGAAGATGAAGACGAGAATCTGGACAAACCAGATCTTGATGGAGATGATGACGACGAAGACAATGACAAAGACATCGCCGATGAGGATGATGACGAAGATGATGAAGATTAATTAATCTGAATATTTCAAAATAAAAAAAGGAACTCGTACATGAGTTCCTTTTTTATTTAGTAAATTACCTACAAAAAAATACCGTTCGATGGATACCGCGTTATTACATACAAAACTAAAAGAAAATTTTGGATTCGAAAAATTCAGACCTAACCAAGAAGATATTATAAACACAATTCTTTCTGGTCAGGACACCTTAGCTATCATGCCTACAGGTGGTGGAAAATCAATCTGCTTTCAATTACCAGCTTTATTGTTACCCGGAATCACAATAGTCATTTCTCCTCTTATTGCTTTAATGAAGGATCAAGTTGACAGTTTAAGAGCAAACGGAATTACTGCCTGCTTTATAAACAGCAGTCAAACCGAGAAAGAACAACAATTTTACATGGAAAGTCTAAAAGACAATACCATAAAATTAGTTTATATTGCTCCAGAGAGTTTATCTTATCTTGACATACTTTTTAATCAACTAACAGTAAGCTTAATAGCAATAGATGAAGCACATTGTATCTCATCTTGGGGTCATGATTTTCGTCCAGCATATACCAATTTAGGGTATTTAAAAAATCGCTTCCCCTCTACTCCTGTTTTAGCATTAACAGCCACTGCAGATAAAGCAACTAGAACTGATATAACAAAACAGCTTAATTTAAACAACCCTAAAACGGTTGTTGCTTCTTTTGATAGAAAAAATTTAAGTCTAGAAGTTCGACCTGCTCTCGACAGAGTAAAACAAATAATAGATTTTATTGAAACTAAACCCAATGAATCTGGAATTGTGTATTGCCTAAGCAGAAAAACTACCGAAGAACTTGCCCAGAAATTAAAGAAGAAAGGAATCAATGCCAAAGCCTATCATGCGGGCTTGGATAGCAAACTGCGCTCAAAAACTCAAGACGATTTTATTAACGATGATTGTCAAATAGTTTGTGCTACAATTGCCTTTGGAATGGGAATCGATAAATCGAATGTTCGTTGGGTAATTCATTACAATTTACCAAAAAACATTGAAGGCTATTATCAAGAAATTGGAAGAGCGGGTCGAGATGGTTTACCATCGGAAACGATTCTATTCGAGAGCTACAGTGATGTCATACAATTGCAAAAATTTGCTTCGGAAGGATTAAACGCCGAAGTACAACTAGCAAAACTAGAACGAATGAAACAATATGCGGATGCTTTGAGCTGCCGTAGAAAAATATTACTTTCTTATTTTGGTGAATTAGTTAATGAAAATTGTGGTAATTGTGACATTTGTAAAAATCCACCTCGCTTTTTTGACGGAACACTCATAGCACAAAAGGCGCTTTCGGCAATTACACGCTTACAAGAAAAAGAGACATTACCAGTAATTGTAGATTTTCTTAAGGGTTCTAAAAATGCGCACATATACGAAAACGATTATCAGAATCTAAAAACTTACGGAATTGGTACCGATATTTCATGGTATGATTGGAATCAATATCTAATTCAACTAATAAATCTAGGCTATTGCGAAATTGCTTTTCATCAGCATAATAAAATTTTACTGACTCCTTTTGCAAAAAAAGTACTATTTGAAGGTGAAAAAGTAAAACTTACAACTGTTGTTAAAAAAGCTACTGAAACCATCGAAATAAAGGAAAAAGCAACCAAAACCAAGCCGAATTCTCTTTTTGAAATACTCCGTCAATTGCGATATAACATTGCAAAAGAGGAAGAAGTTCCCGCTTATGTAATTTTTAGTGATGCCGTTTTAAGACAAATGGAAACATTACGTCCAATGAGCGATGATGAACTTATAGTTATCGACGGAGTTGGAAAAGCTAAACTTGAAAAATACGGTCCTGATTTTGTAAACGCTATAATTGAGTTTCAAAAAAACAAAAAAAAGCCTCTAGCAAAATCGAAGAAAGAAAGCACAACCTATAAAGTAACACTAGAATTATTTCAAGAAGGAATATCTATTGAGGCAATTGCTAAGAAAAGAAAATTAGGTATTTCAACAATTGCATCACACTTAGCAAAGCTATACGTAGATGGACACGACATTGATTTATCTGATTACGTTTCTGATCCTGAAATTTTCAAAATTAGAAACGCACAAGTAAAACTAGAATATCCAGATACGCTAAAACCTTATTATGACTTTCTAGAAGAACAGATTTCTTATGATAAAATAAGATTAGGTCTTGCTATAATTGAGAAGAACTATTAAAAACAATAGCAAATCAGAAGATTACAAATAAGTCTAAATAATAAAAAAGCCTGTGAAATTCTATTTCACAGGCTTTTGACTTTATACTGTAGCGTATTAAAAACTACAAATATCTTTCTTGAAAAACTTTTTGGTGATGCTTTTGGTGACCAATGATAATAAAACCTAAAGCCCTAACCGATATCTGATTGTTAGAAGCTGTACCAACTCTTTTAAGCTGTTCTTCAGACAAGCTTTTATAGAATAATAAATTGGAATGTCTTACAGCAGAAAGCTCTGTCAATAAGTCTTGAAGACCTCTTGCATTTGCATTCGTATTGTCTACATAATCATTTTCTTCAAAACTTGCTAATGCTGTTTTATCATTTCTAGAAAAACGTAAAGCACGATACGCAAAAATTCGTTCCGTATCAATTACATGCTGAATAATTTCTTTGATTGTCCATTTTCCCTCAGCGTAACGATAATCGAATTTATCCATCGGGATATTTTGAACAAACCTTATAAAATCATGCAACGAAATTTCCAACTCTTCAATCAAATTTACATTGCCAGCTTCTTGGACATAAGTTTTAAATCCACCTGAATATTCATTTTCTAATAATTGTGATGCCATCATAATAATTAAATTTAAGCTGAGTTTCTACTAGCATTCGTATTTCCAAAAAGAGAACGTGTTACTATTTTCTCATATACCTTAATCAATTCTTCATCGACTTGATCTTGTTTGTTTAATTCATTAATTCTCAATAAAGCATATTGCTGTATTGTTAACAATGGCAACACAATACGCTCTCTTATTTGAATAGATGCTTTACCATCAGGATAATTCTCCATTAACTCTTTATGTCCTGCTATTTTCAATAACAAACGTTTTGTTTCCGAAAACTCATCAAAGATAATTTGCCAAAACTCTCCAAATTCAGGATCTTTTCTCATGTATGCCGTCAATGGTAAAAATGATTTTGCCAATGACATCATACTATTTTCTAACAAGGTTTTAAAGAACAATGAATTATCATATAAGTCTTGTACTTTCTCCCATTGATTTGTTTCCTCAAAATGCCTCAAAGCAGAACCAACCCCAAAGAATCCTGGTACGTTTTGTTTTAATTGACTCCAAGAACCAACAAACGGTATCGCACGCAAATCAGCAAAATCTAAATTATCTGATTTACTTCTTTTAGATGGTCGACTTCCTATGTTTGTTTTAGAGTAATATTTTAAAGTACTCATCTTCTCTAAATATGGAATGAATTTAGGATGATTCTTAAAGCTTAAATATTTTTGATATCCAAAGTCCGCTAATTGATCTAAAATATCTTTTTCATCTACAGTCAATTCATTTTTAGCCTTACTAAACACCTGATTTGTAACTCCAGCACTCAATAAATTCTCTAGATTATAACGACAAGAATCCAATGTTCCAAAATTAGAACTAATCGTTTGCCCTTGAACTGTAATCTGAATTTCGTTGTTTTCGATTTTTGGACCTAATGAAGCATAGAATTTATGTGTTTTTCCTCCTCCACGAGCAGGTGGTCCACCACGTCCGTCAAAGAAAATAGCATTAATTCCGTATTTTCTTGAAATCTCAGTAAGCGATTCTTTAGCCCTGTAAATACTCCAGTTTGCCATTAAATACCCACCATCTTTTGTACCATCAGAGAAACCTAACATTATAGTTTGTTTATTTCCTCTTTCGGCCAAATGCTTTGCATACTCTGGATTTGTATACAATTGCTCCATAATTTCATGTGCTTTTTGTAAATCATCAACAGATTCAAAAAGCGGAATGATATCAACCGTTGGACTATCCCAATTATTTAATCGGATTAAAGCAAAAGTCTCCATTACATTCAGTGCACTTTCATTATTACTGATTATGTAACGATTTGCCCCAAACTCCCCATTATTCTCCTGAATGACTTTAATAGCTTGTATAGACTCAATTGTTGATTTCGTAATTTCGTTTTCAAAAACATTTGAATCAAGATTCCCTTTTACTTTTGAAAGTACTACTATCTTTTCATTCTCTGACAAATCATAGTAATTAGCAGGAAAAACAGAAGAATCTGACTTAAGGTAATACGTCACAACATCTTTAAAAACAGCATCATGTATTTTACTATTCTGACGAATATCTAATGTTGCAAAGTAAAAACCAAACAAGTTTATTTTGATTAACAAAGCTTCTAACTCATCTAAATACAATGACTGATGTTTCTCAATGATAATCTCTTTAATCTTATTTAACTGCGTCTTAAACTCTTCAAGAGTAATATAAATCTCTCCTTTCGAATAAAAAACAGAACGATATAATTTAAATTCAAGATCAGACACCAAAGTATCAACTCCTGCAAATGTCAATTTCCTTTTTAAGTTTCGTATTTCAACATAGTAACATTTAAGAATCGAAGTTCTCAAACGTTCTGCTACTTTTAATGTAATAGCAGTTGTTACAAATGGATTCCCATCACGATCTCCTCCTGGCCAGAACCCAAGCTTAACTAAAGGATTCTGAATCGATTTACCGTGAAAAATATTTTTTTGAAGGTAATGCACTATTTCTCCCGAAGTTTCATAGAACACATTCTCCAAATACCAAATCAAACTAACTGCTTCATCATAAGGATTAGGCTTTTCGTTTTGTATAAATGGAGTTTTCCCTAATTGAGCTAATAATTTTTTAATTTTAAGCAGATCATTAGAACGAATAGCTTCTGTCAAATCATTAATAATTCCCAATACAGGACCTGGGTAAAACTGTGTAGGATGCGCTGTTAAAACAGTACGAACATTAAAGTTTTCCAAAAACTCAATTAACTCCTCTTCCATCTCTTTAGCATCCGTTTTCTCTTTGATATCACGAAGCGAACCTCTTCCCTCCATGTTATTCACCGTTGGAAAAGCAGCGTCTTCTATAGCATCAAATAACACTATCTGACGTTCGATGTATTGAATAAATCGAAACATCAAGTCGATTTTATCCGTCTCAGAAGCATCGTTTAGGTATTTTCCTGAGAAAAAATCTACAATCTCTTTAGGAGTTTCTTGTTTTTTAAAACCCGTTTCACAAACCTCTGTAAACAAAGGAAGCAAAACCCCAGTATTATCAATAGAGTCAAAAGGCAAAGTAATAAAGACACTATTATAAATATGGTATTTAGAAAGAACGTCTTGATTGAAACGTTCAATTTTTGGAAGCGTATACATAATGCGTTATAGTTGGTTGGTTGTTAGTTAATTTTTCATAAAAAAACCCCAAGAAAAACTTGAGGTTATATTCAATATAGCATTCAAGATCAATTACATATTTTTAAAAATAGTATGCATCAAACGCTTTTTATCATTAATACTTTCTTCTAACGAAATCATAGTTTCAGTTCTATAAACTCCTTCGATATCGTCAATCATAAAAATAACTTCTTTCGCATGTTTAGTATCTTTTGCTCTAATTTTACAGAAAATATTGAATTTACCTGTAGTCACAGAAGCAACAGTTACGAAAGGAATTTGATTGATACGCTCTAAAACGAATTTAGTTTGAGATGTATTATTAAGGAAAACACCCACATAAGCTATAAATGAATACCCTAATTTATCATAATCCAATGCCAACGAAGATCCCATTATAATTCCGGCATCTTCCATTTTTTTCACTCTCACATGCACTGTTCCTGCAGATATCAATAATTTTTTTGCAATGTCAGTAAACGGTACTCTTGTGTTGTCTATCAACATGTCTAATATCTGGTGATCTACTTCATCCAAACGAAATTTACTCATAGTTCTTTAATTAATATTACTAATTACTATTACAAAGTATAAAAATATATATAAAAAATAACAAAACGACAAAAAGACTATGTTTTTATCAGTCCATTAACAAATTTTATGTTTTTATTTAAATAAAAATCTGCTTTCTGACTTGTTTTCGGAAAATTACCAAAATCATCTGTATATTCTGCTCCTTTGGCATCGTACTCAAAATGACCATAATAATTCTCTAATTCACCAACTTCAACAACATAAGCAGTGAAACAAATTTTATTTTCAATCAATTCTTCTTTGTATTGTGCAGCAAAATTCGTGATTATTTCAATACCATCATAATTTATTTTGATGTTTTTATACATAAAATCATAAAAAACGACTTTATTTTGAGAAATATTCAAATATTTATTAATTCCATTGACAACTATATCGTTTTCGCTTAATGCTTTAAACCCTGAAATTAGGGCGAAAAAGATATATTTTCTTGTGATTTCTCTTTCATAATCATTAGGAAAATGACCCGCCTCAAACAAAACTGTAGGCACTCCGAGATATTGAAACGTATCTCCTATACAGTTAATATTAAAAGAATCATCAAAACGACCTACCTGACCTGGAATATATTGTTGCAAAACATCATTCATAGCTACAATTAAATCTATAGCCTTTGCACGAGACTCATTTATCTCCCTTGCATCATTATAAGATGGCGCTAAAAACGATACTGTCGCCGATTTCCCTGTATCTCCAGCTCCGAAAATTGTACGCTGATCGTGTAAATTATAACAATAATGAGGCTTAAACTCCTCAAAAACTGCTCTCAACACCTTACTTTCTGGCTGTGTTAACTCTTGAGAATCACGATTAAGATCAACTTTGTTAGCATTTTCACGAGTATATAATTTCGCTCCATCAGGATTCAACATCGGAATACTATAAAATGTAAACGTTTCTAACAACTTGATTGCAAAATCAGAACCACTATTCAACACATTAATAAAATCAAATAGAGCTTTTGTAGTTGTACTTTCATTTCCATGCATTTGCGACCAAAGGTAAATTCGGGTTTCACCCGTACCTATTTTATAACTATATATAGGTTCTCCCAAAACAGATTTGCCAATAACCTCAACCTGATTATTCGTGTTTAATTTATTCAATAAAGGAGTTATTGCATCTAATGTAAGATACCTTCCTTCTATACTTTGTTCTTTATGTAAGCTAAATAATTCTTCTAAATTCATGTTGCATTGTTTGGTTTACAAAAGTAAACATCTTTATTTTTACAATTGTAAACAGTGAATTATTTTAATAATCTACATTTGTAAACGCTTATTTCTCCCAAATAGCATCGCTTTATATGTTTTTAGATGACATTTGTTATCCTCTTACAAAAACACATTCAAAACAATAATTACTAACTAGTTACACTGAGTCAATTAAAGCTAAAATAACGACTAAATCACCCTAATTAGACTATTTACAATTGTATCATTGGTATTCTACTCTATTTTAATTACATTTGTAAACCATCTTAATTTAAAACACAATTTACAATGGTAAACATCGAGGATTTTATAAAAAGATTGGAAACCATATTAGAATATTATGGCTTAAGCGCGTCTTCATTTGCAGATAAAATTGGAGTACAACGCTCTAGTATGTCTCACCTACTTTCTGGCAGAAACAAACCTAGCTTAGATTTTGTATTAAAAATTATTGAGGTTTTTCCCGATATAGATTTGTATTGGGTTTTAAACGGAAAAGGATCATTCCCTAAAAATGAAAACGATGAAGTTGTTATAAATTCCATTCCACAAGAAATTGAGCAACCCGTTGCTCCCATTTTTCCAAATAACAATTTCATCCCTGAAGATTTATTTTTAGAGATAGAAAAACCGAATGAGAAAAATGAGAAAAAAATAATTGAAGAAAATGCTCCCGAAATAAAAAACACAATTTCCAATACTTCTTCTGGAGAAATAGAGAAAATTGTGCTCTTTTATAAAAACGGAACTTTTAAGGCTTACACCCCTTAATTTTATATTTTGTGTGTGTACTTTTGAAAATTTTAATTTTTTTTCGTTTGCAGAATTCTGAGAATTATTAAAATCTACAACTGAAATCCGTTAGCTGGAATTTTACCCACGACCCCTTTGTAGTGTTGTTTTAAAATTTCTATGTCAGCATCATAATTTCCTGTTGGATAAAATGGCTTTCCTAGATTAACTTCTTTTTTACCCCAATCAAAAGCTACTGGGACAATTGGCACATTTGCTTTTAAAGCGATGTAATAAAACCCAGTTCTAATTTCTGAAACTTTTTTACGAGTTCCCTCTGGAGCAACTGCCAAACGGAAAGTTTCCTTTCTTTCAAAAATAGCCGCAATCGAATCTACTTTATTCAACCCTCCTGATCGATCTAGCGGTTCTCCTCCTACACTTCTAAAATAATACCCAAAAGGGAATTTAAATAATTCTTTCTTTCCTACCCAATTCATTTCTAATCCAGAAATACCTCGAGTGAAAATTCCTAAATAAAAATCATGATTACTTGTATGAGGCATTACCATCAACACGCATTTTTTTACCTCTGCATTTTCAATCCCCACAATTTTCCATCCCATGAGTTTAAAAAAGATGAATTTATATAATTGTTTCTTCATTAATTTTATTTTAATCTGCAAAATAAATAATTTAAATCTTAAATTTGGTAAAAACGCATACCAATGATTAAGAAAATATTCAGCTACATTGTTCCTATAAAAATATTTGAAAAAAAATCCACTCGTAGCAAAGCCATTGAAGTTACCTGGGCAAACGGCGAATTAGTTTTAGATTCCGAAAATACCAATTACTCTTACGGAAGTTTACAACGCATCTTGAGATACGGTTTAAAAAATATTGGCTTCGAAAAAATCCGCTCAATGAAAGAAATCTTACTTCTTGGTGTAGCTGGAGGAAGTGTTATCAAAACACTTGTTGATGAGATAAAATATGAAGGAAAAATAACTGGAGTCGAAATTGATCCCGATATCCTTGAAATCGCTAATAAATATTTCAACCTTAATAAAATTAAGCAACTCGAAATTATCATTGATGATGCATTTGAATTTGTTTTAAAAACTAATAAAAAATACGATCTTATAATAATCGATGTTTTTGAAGACACCACAATGCCTAATTTTTTATTTGAAAGCTTCTTTAGTAATAGAATTTGTGATCTTTTACAAAAAAATGGTTTTGTCCTTTTTAATACTATGATTTTAAACGAAACCCATAATATCAGAAATCAAAAATACATTTCGGAGATAAATAACCATCATGCTGCTAAAATGCTACCACGCATTGAAGAACATAATGAATTAATTATCATCGAAAAATTAGCCTAGTTTGAATTACATTTAAAAAACAATGTATATGCCTTCTTTAGAAACTGTTTTAAAAAGCTTACCTCCAGTAAAAGTAATCGACGCAACAATTGATTACTCACAATACATACCTTTTGACTTATCAATCTCTAATCAGGAATTAGCGAAGTACAAAACTCAAACTGCTCGTGAATTTGAATTTTATATCGAAACCTTATTAGCTCAAGCCAAAGCTAAAGTAGCTTTTGGTGGTTACCTAGAACAGCGAAACATTTACAAACGAAGTGAAAATTTCAATAATTCTACAACAGCTGAGCGTAACATTCATATTGGTCTCGATTTATGGGTTAAAACAGGAACTCCTGTATTGGCAGCGTTTAACGGAACGGTTCATAGTTTTAAAAACAATAACAGTTTGGGCGATTATGGCCCTACAATTATTTTAAAACATACTATCGAAAATCAAAATTTCTATACTTTATATGGGCATCTGTCGTTAGAAAGTATAGCTGACCTTAAAGTTGGAGATGTTTTTTTAAAAGAACAAATTTTGGGCACTTTAGGAAAACCAGGTGTAAATGGAGATTATGCTCCACACTTACATTTTCAGATTATAAAAAATATTGGAGACAATTTTGGCGATTATCCTGGTGTTTGTAGCAAAATCGATTTAGATTATTATACAAACAATTGCCCGAATCCCAATTTAGTATTAAAAATAACATAAATAACAATGAAGAAAGTACTATTTATTCTAAGTTTGCTACTGTTGATTGGTTGCAAATCAAAAACTGGCGGAAATAAAACAGAAGATTTAAAAATAACAAAAGTTTTACCCGCTGAAGTAAATAATAGCCAGCAAAAAAAGGCTTACGATCTTGGAAAACGAGTTTTAATGACTTGCAATACTTCCAAATTTAAACCTTTTAACGAAACCGAAGTTACACCATCGGTGATGGCAAATACAACCGAAGAACGATTAACAAAAACATGCCAGAAATTCAGACAATGGTACGGAGCCTTTAAAGATCTTAAGCTAGATGGAGTTTATAAAACCAAACATGAAACCATTTACAGATTTAGAGCTTTATATGAAAAAAAGGTTGCCAACAAAGAACTTCGCGTGTATGTAAATGAAGACAATTTGGTTTCGGCCATAAAATCCTTAGACTGGGACGAAACATTCGAGTCTAAACTAATTGAAAAATAAAACCCAATGAATTGTAAAACACTACTGATTATCCCCTTTTTTCTTTTTTCTATTTTAGTTAATGCTCAGGAGTCGCTTAGTTTTAAAGGTAAAACCTATGCTGCTACACCTGCTTGGAATTTTATCTGTGAGAACTATGCTTTAACTGGCGAAGCTGATATTCAAATTGCAAAAACAGAAACTGGAGGGCTTTTAAAAATTAGTATTGAAACAACGGATCCTAAATTACAAATTACTGGCACTACATATATTTACCTAGTTGATAATACGATTATTGTTTGTATTGATAAAAAGAATACTGAAACTGTTGCAAACAAAACAGTAAATTACTTTAATCTTTCTGCTATCGAAATGAACAAACTTAAGAAAACGGATATCCAATCTATTAGATTCAATATCTCTGGAACTACTAATAAATTTAGTAGTCAGATTGGGAATTTCACAGCCGTTAATAAGAAGTCGTATTACGCTACTAAATTTGATAAATCTAAAAATAGCTTCAATACTGCAGAAGAAATTACCGCTTTGTAATTTTTAATGTAGTATAAAATCAATAATTCTGTACTTTTATATTCTAAATCACATCGAAGATGAATGCAAATGAATCCACTATTAGTAAATTTTACACTGCTTTCGCCAATGCAGATGCAGTTAAAATGAGCGAATGTTACCATCCAAAAATACAATTTCGTGACCCTGCTTTTGGCCTACTTATAGAAGATCAAGTTTTTAAAATGTGGGAAATGCTTCTTAAAAAAAGCAAAGGGAATATAAAAATAGAATTCTCTGATATAAAAGCAGATGATTTTGTAGGTTCTGCCTCTTGGATTGCGACTTACAATTTCAGCAAAACAAATAGAAATGTTGTAAATCATGTTTTTGCGGAATTTCAATTTCAAGATGGACTAATCATAAAGCACACCGATACTTTTGATGTTTGGAAATGGTCTAAGCAAGCATTTGGCATCACTGGCTACCTATTAGGATGGACAGGTTTTTTTCAGAAAAAAATACAACAACAGGCTTTGTTATCGCTTCAGAAATATCAAAGCAAACAATAATGTCACATTGCGAGACATTGAGAGCGCTTTTTAATCGTGATCTTAATAAATTAAAGCTCGAAATCGAATCCTATAAAAATGAAGCTAAAATTTGGTCTATAGACGAACAAATTTTAAATTCAGCTGGAAACCTGTGTTTGCACTTAATTGGCAATTTAAACACCTATATAGGCGCCACATTGGGTAATTCTGGCTATATAAGATATCGAGAATTAGAATTTTCGTTAAAAAACATTCCAAAAGCCGAATTAATCACAAAAATTGAAGAAACTATCCTTACTGTTGATTTTGCTATAAGTAATTTATCCGAAGATCAACTGGAGCATGAATTCCCAATTGTTGTTTTTGAAGGTAAAGATTCTACAGGATTTATTTTAACGCATCTCACCACTCACCTTGCCTATCATCTAGGACAAATAAACTATCATAGAAGGTTATTGGATTCTTAGTTTTTTAGTATTTAGTCGCAGTATTCAGTATCAGTTTACAGTATCAGTCGTAGTTGAAACTTGAAAGTTCTTATTCCATAAGTTAAAACAAAGCATATTTATGACTAAAAAACTACACTATACATCTGGAGTTACAATAACAGTTTTTATCGGGTTACACTTATTCAATCATGTTTGGAGCATTTTTGGAGCAGAAAAACACATTGAAATGATGAATACTTTACGTCATTTTTATCGAAATATATTTATTGAATCCATTTTGCTATTCGCTGTATTTATCCAAATTTCCTCAGGACTTAAGCTTTTCAAAATAAATCAAAAAATAGCCATAAATAATTTTGAAAAGATTCAGATTTGGTCAGGATTATACCTAGCTGTCTTTTTTATAATTCATTTAACTGCAATTTTTATTGGAAGACTCATCTTAAAACTTGACACCAATTTTTATTATGGTGTGGCTGGATTAAACACTTTTCCTTATAATTTATTTTTCATCCCTTACTACATGCTTGCAATTCTTTCCTTTTTCGGACATATTGCTACCATACATAACAAGAAGATGAAACAAACATTTTTTGGACTTTCCCCTAATAAACAATCAATAGCAATCTTAACTTTTGGAATTATATTAACTCTAGTACTATTTTGTGGACTAACTAATTATTTCAACGGAGTAACTATACCTAAGGAATACAATGTTCTCATTGGAAAATAACAAAACGTATTTCAGATGAGAATACAGCTCAAAAAAAAATGGCTTCTTAAAATTTAAGAAGCCATTTTCTACTTTTATGAAGCAAACCAGCCTGCGACTAATTCATCTTCGAATGAAGTTACATTTTCATGAATAAATTCGTTAGTTTCTTTGTTGTACTCATAATCCTGAGCCCATGTTTTATGGTTTTCGGCTAACTCTTTAATACTATTACACACAAAAGCAATTTCTTCGCTAGTTGTTGTTGGGTGTATTGACATTCTTATCCATCCCGGTTTGCTTATTAAATCTCCAATAGTGATTTGGTCAATCAATTTACTAGATGTTTCTTGGTCAACATGCAGTAAAAAGTGCCCGTATGTTCCTGCACAACTACACCCCCCTCTAGTTTGAATTCCAAATCTATCGTTTAATATTTTCACACCTAGATTAAAATGTAAATCTTCGATAAAAAACGAAACAACTCCTAAACGATCCTGATGTTGTGCTGCTAAGATTTTAATATTCGGAATATCGTTCAATTCATTAAAAACAAAATCAACAATTTCATGTTCGCGTTGCAACATGTTCTCTACTCCCATTTGCTCTTTTAACTCGATTGCTAAAGCCGTTTTTATAACTTGTAAAAAACCTGGGGTTCCTCCATCTTCACGATCTTCAATATTATCGATATATTTATGCTCTCCCCAAGGATTCGTCCAACTTACGGTTCCTCCTCCAGGACAATCTGGAATCATATTCTTGTATAATTTTTTATTAAAAATTAAAACGCCCGAAGTTCCTGGGCCTCCTAAAAATTTATGTGGAGAGAAGAAAATAGCGTCCAAATAAGCCTCTGGATCTTCTGGATGCATGTTTATTTGCACATAAGGCCCTGAGCAAGCAAAATCAACAAAACAAACTCCATTATGTTGGTGCATTAATTTTGCAGCTTCATAATAAGGTGTTTTTATGCCTGTAACATTTGAACAAGATGTAATAGAAGCTATTTTATAAGCTCTGTCTTTATATTTATCTAATAAGATTTCTAATTTTTCAAGACTAAAAAGTCCTTTTTCGCAAGCTGGAATAATTTCAACATCAGCAATAGTTTCCAACCAACTCGTTTGATTTGAGTGGTGCTCCATATGCGATATAAAAACTACAGGCTTTTTATCTGCTGGAATTGTCGTGAAATCTTTTAGATTTTCAGGAATTTTAAGTCCTAAAATACGTTGAAATTTATTCACAACACCCGTCATTCCAGTCCCATCAGTAATTAAAATATCATCTTGATTGGCATTTACATGACGCTTAATGATATTTCTGGCATGATGGTACGCTTTTGTCATGGCAGTACCTGACACAGTTGTTTCTGTGTGCGTATTTGCGACAAAAGGTCCAAATTGGTTTATAATTTTCTCTTCAATTGGTCTATACAAGCGTCCGCTAGCAGTCCAGTCGGTATAAATTATCTGTTTTTTACCATAAGGAGAGGTAAATTCCTGATCGATTCCAATAATATTTTTTCGAAAATCTTGGAAATAAGCTTCTAAAGCCGTGGTATTGTTTTTGATATTCATTATAAACTGATTTGGTTCCAAAGGTATATAATTTTTACATAATTGCGAATTTGTTAACAGGGAAGTTAAAACTATAGTACAATTTCTTTTATTTACAATTAATCACCTCTTTAGCAGGCATCTTTTTAGTAAAAATCACATAATAGAATTAAATTTGAGCAGAAAATATTCATTTTTCCTACTCATAATCGATAAAGAACAATAATTATTTTAAAATTATATAAATGAAAAACTTATCTATAGCAACTTTTGGAGGAGGCTGTTTCTGGTGTATTGAAGCAGTAATTCAACGTTTAAAAGGCATTGTATCAATAAAATCTGGCTATGCCGATGGTCATATAAAAAACCCTGCTTACCGTGAGGTTTGTACCGGAAGAACGGGACATGCCGAAGTCGTTCAGGTAACTTTTGACCCTGAAATCATTTCTTACCATGATTTAATCGCTATTTTTATGACAAGTCATGATCCTACGACTTTAAATCAACAAGGAGCTGACAAAGGGACACAATATCGCTCTATCATTTTATATCATAATGACGAGCAAAAAGCAATCACAGAACAAGTAATAGAAGCTGTAAAACCTCTCTATGCTGATCCAATCGTAACCGAATTAAAACCTTTTGAAGTGTTTTATGAAGCCGAAGAAGATCATCAAAATTATTACAACAATAATCAGGAAGCGGGTTATTGCCGAATGGTAATTGATCCTAAAGTGCAAAAACTAAGAAAAATGTATGCCGATAAACTCGCATAAGCAAGCACAAATTACTGTTATTGAAATTAAATAAAATGAAAAAATTAAATATACATAATCGGTTTACAGCCGAACTTCCTGAAGATCCACTAAACACCAATGAAACCAGGCAGGTTTTAAACACTTGTTTTTCTTATGTTAATCCTAGAATTCCTTCTGAGCCAAAATTAATCCACGCTTCTGAAGCAGTAGCTGAACTAATTGGACTTTTACCTGGAGACACTCAATCGGAATCATTTTTGAATGTTTTTTCTGGAAAAGAAGTATTACCTAATACACATCCTTATGCCATGTGTTATGCTGGACATCAATTTGGAAACTGGGCAGGGCAATTAGGAGACGGTAGAGCTATTAATTTAACTGAGATCGAACACAACGACCAGTTTTATACTTTGCAGTTAAAAGGGGCCGGAAAAACACCTTATTCTAGAACTGCAGATGGTTTGGCTGTGTTACGTTCTTCTATTCGTGAGTATTTATGTAGCGAAGCCATGTTTTACTTAGGAACTCCAACCACTCGCTCCCTTGCTTTATTATTATCTGGAGATGAAGTATTGCGTGATATGTTGTACGATGGCAATCCTGCTTATGAAAAAGGAGCTATTGTATGCCGTGTAGCCCCATCGTTTATTCGTTTTGGAAGTTTTGAGATGTTAACTGCTCGAAATGAACTTACAAATCTGAAATCTTTTGCTGATTATACGATAAAATATTATTATCCTGAAATAAAAGAAGAGGACGATAAAAAAACCTACATTCAGTTTTTTAAAGCTGTTGCTGATAAAACTCGTAAGATGATTCTGGATTGGCAACGCGTAGGTTTTGTTCATGGCGTGATGAATACCGATAACATGTCGATTCATGGACTTACAATTGATTTTGGACCTTACGGATGGCTAGAAGATTACGATCCTAATTGGACACCTAATACTACCGATAGACAACACAAAAGATATCGATACGGAAATCAAGCAAATGTTGCAAAATGGAATTTATTTCAATTAGCAAATGCATTGTATCCTTTGATTAATGAAGCCGAAGGTCTTGAAAGCATATTAGAATCTTTCTCTGATTTGTATGACGAAGAATACAAAGAAATGATGCTTAGCAAACTAGGAATTTCAACTTCTAAGGAAACTGATAATAAAATCATCTCTGATTTAGAGACTAATTTACAATTATCTGAAACAGATATGACCCTCTTTTTTAGAAATTTAAACAAAATAAAAAAAGAAGAGTCTGCGGAACAAGCATTTACATGTATTCAAGATGCTTTTTACAAACCTGAAGAAATTAAAGGCGCTATTTTAACTACCTGGTTACAATGGTTCTCCGATTATTTAAAACGTTTAAGCACAGAAAAAATCTCTGACGATGAACGAGTAGCGATTTTAGACACAGTAAATCCAAAATACGTTTTGCGTAATTATATGGCACAATTAAGCATTGATGCAGCCGATGAAGGCGATTACTCATTAGTTGATGAGTTGCATCAATTACTTAAGAAACCTTACGATGAGCAACCTGAATTTGAAAAATGGTTTACTAAACGACCTGATTGGGCAAGAGATAAAGCAGGTTGCTCTATGCTTTCTTGCAGTTCTTAAATTTATTTAGAAGAAATACAATCTAATATTAAGCTGGCATGAATACGAGAATTCTCTATAAACCATTTATGAGTTTCCATTCCGCCACAAACAACACCTGCCAAAAACAATCCTGCTACATTGGTTTCCATTGTTTCAGGATTGTATGTTGGCACTTTTCTTTCATCATCAGATAATTGAATTCCCATTTTTTCAAGAAACGTTAAGTCTGGTTTATAACCCGTAAGCGCCAAAACAAAATCATTTTCAATTGTCACCTTTCCGTTTGGAGTATCAATTATTACTTCATCCTCTCTAATTTCGGTGATATTTGATTCAAAATAAGCTTTTATACTTCCTTCGGCTATTCTGTTTTCAATATCTGGTTTAACCCAATATTTAACTCGATCATTTATTTCGCTTTTGCGAATAACCATTGTTACTTTAGCTCCTTTTCGCCAGCATTCTAGCGCTGCATCTACAGAAGAATTGTTAGCACCAACTACCACAACATTTCTAAAAGCATATTCATGCGCTTCTTTGTAATAATGGCGTACCTGTGGCAACTCCTCACCTTTTACATTCATATGAATCGGAATATCATAAAAACCTGTCGCAATAACTACATTTTTAGCTTCATACGATCCTTTATTTGTAGCTATTTTAAAAAGTGAATTTTCTTGCTTGATAACTTCTGTTACTTTTTCGAATAAATGAATATTGAATTCAAAATATCGGTGAATATTGCGATAATACTCTAATGCTTCTTGTCGGCCTGGCTTTGGTGCAAGGCAATTAAAAGGAATATTTCCTATTTCTAGTCTTTCTGCTGTAGAAAAGAAAGTCATATACAACGGATAATTGAAAATACTATTTACAATTGCTCCTTTTTCAATAATTAGATACTTTAATCCTTTCTTTTGTGCTTCGATTGCACAAGCTAAACCTATTGGCCCTCCTCCTACAATTATCAAATCATATTGTTCAACTGCCATAAATCTATTTATTTTTCCATTCTGAAAATGGATTCTTACTTAAATAAGCATTATAATACCTTGGGTCATTGGTTACTTCTTCTCCTAACCAATCTGGTTTCTCAAATGCTTCAGTTTCTGATTCTAACTCTATTTCGGCAATTATCAGTCCTTCATTTTCTCCATAAAACTCATCTACTTCAAAAACATGGTTTCCTGATTTTATTTCGAATCTGGTTTTCTCGATTTTACCTTTTTCACATAATTTCAATAATTCTTGTGCTTCTTCTATCGGAATTTCATTTTCCCATTCAAACCGTGACATGCCGCTTTCACTGCCTATTCCTTTTATTGTGATATAGCCTTTTGATCCTTTAATACGAATACGTACTGTACGTTTTGGCTCTGAACATAAATAACCCTGTGCAATTCGATTTTGAGCGTATGCTTGCTCTTTAAAATCGGTTGTTTTAACTAAAAACTTTCTTTCTATTTCGATCATCTTTTCCATAACTAGATTCAGTTAGCAAGTTACTCATTTTAATTAATTAGCGAATCAAGATTTTTTTAAGCATCTCTTTTTTTTCTCTCTTCTTTTTTCTAAAAAAGCAGGTTATTTCTAAAAACTAAAGTTCATGTTTTTTGAAAAACAAAACTAAATTACCTGATTAATAATGATTTGCATTTATTTTTTCGTTAAATTTGAGAGAATTTAACTCATAAATATTATGTCTAAAAAAACACTTTATCTATTAGGCATTGTAGTCACAATTATTTTAGGTACTTTTTTGTATTTAAAATTCTGCTGCAATTGCTGTATGAAAGAACCTGCAGACGATATCGAAAAAGTTGTTATTGTAAAAGAAACCGTCATCGAGATTGTTCCTTTTGTAATTAATGGTGATGGTATTGACTACCGCAGTAGCGACAATATCAAATTCCTGAAGAACAGTGCTTCAGTTATCCTGCCTGTAAAAGATTCTGTTACAATTGGCATTGAGAAACTAAAAACGTTCTTAAGTGGCAATCCTAAACAGAAAGTAACCATTACCGGCTATGCGACAACTGAGGAAAAAAACACTACAACTTATCCTAATCTTGGATTAGCGAGAGCAAATGACGTTAAGAACTTTTTTGTATCAAAAGGTTTACCAGCTGGAAATTTCGACACCAAAGGAGAAATAATCGATAAATGGAAGACAAATGCAGATACACTTATAGGACCTGTTTCATTCCAAATAAACACTACAACTGATACCACAGCAACCAAGACAGCTGGTGAGGATTTTACAGCTTTAAAAGCTAAAATAAATGCAGATCCTTTGGTATTGCATTTTAATACCAATAAATCCAATGACAATCTAAACAATGCAGAACGTCAGAAGATTAAAGACATTACTCATTATATTCTTAATGTAGGTGACGGAACCTTATTGGTTGTTGGACATTCTGATAATGTTGGAAAACGAGAATCAAATATTGTTTTAGGTCAAAAACGTGCTGATTTTACTAAGAACTATTTATCTAAAAATGGTATTGATGGCAGTAAAATCGAAACTCAATCAAAAGGCCCTGATGAACCTGTAAGTGATAATTCAACTCCAGAGGGCAAAGCAAACAATCGTAGAACTGTAGTTACAATAAAATAATTAATCCAAAAAAATAACATTATGAATATACCTTGTATCTTAATACCAGCACTTGTTGGGTTAATCTGTGGAATTTTAGGTTACTTGATAGGAAAAATGGCTTCAAAAGGAAACGAATCTGATTTGCTTTCTTTACAAGCTGATTTAGACGCTTGCAGAGCTAACACAAAGAATTTGAATGCAAAAATAACATCTCTAGAAGCTGATTTAGCTGCTAAATTAAATTCATCTGCATCTGCACAATCATTTGTTAGCAAAACCTCGCCAGAAATTGCATTTGATGCCGCATTGGCTGCTACTGTATTTGGCAAAAAAATTAAGAAAGACGACTTGAAAATAATTGAAGGAATTGGTCCTAAAATTGAAGAACTATATCATAAAGCTGGAATCAAAACTTGGCTGGCTCTATCAGAAACACCAACGGCTAAATCGCAAGCTATCTTAGATGAAGCTGGTGAAAACTATATTATCCATAATCCTGGAACTTGGGCTAGACAAGCTAAACTAGCTTACGAAGGAAAATGGCAGGAATTAAAAGAATGGCAAGATGTCTTAGATGGCGGAAAAGAATAATTTTTATTCTCTAAACTTTAAAAACTGGCTTAAAGCCAGTTTTTTTTATAACTACACGGAAAGAATTTCCGCGCCATCCGCGTTAGATATTTTTCTCGCAAAGGCGCAAAGATGCAAAGTTTTTATAAATTGTTTTTTTTTCGTTTTTAAAAGCAATGAAGTAATATAAACTGCTTTATAAAATATCACTAACAAGTTATAAGCTATCTAAATCAATTGCCCAGTTTAAATCTGGATTGTACCATAATTGCCCTTGATTAACTTCTAGTGGGCAATCAAAATTATTAGTATATAATCCTCCTGTTCCTAATCCTTGTGGCATGGTACTATTTTGTAAAAAAGTCCACTGTGCAATTGCATTAAGTCCAATATTGCTTTCTAAAGCTGATGTAATCCACCAACCGATACTATACTTATCTGCCAATGAAATCCACTCTTGTGTCCCCCTAAAACCTCCTATAAAGCTAGGTTTTAAAATGATATATTGTGGTTTTATCTCTTGTAGTATTTTTTCTTTTTCTTCTAATGTGAACACTCCAATAAGCTCTTCGTCTAATGCTATCGAAAATGGGGTCGTTTGACATAAATCAGCCATAGCTTTAATATTCTTTTGCTTAATAGGTTGTTCTATGCTATGTAATTTATATTTATTCAGTTGACTTAACTTATCTAAAGCTGAATCTAAACTAAAAGCCCCATTGGCATCTACTCTTATTTCGACTTGTTCTGGGCTAAAATGACTGCGAATGAAACCCAATAATTCCAATTCTTTTTCAAAATCGATAGCACCAATTTTAAGTTTTATACATCGAAAACCAGTAGCTAGTTTCTCTTCTATTTGTTGCTTCATAAAGGCAGGTTCTCCCATCCAAACCAAGCCATTTATTGTTATAGATTTCTCTCCTGTTGTAAAACTTGAAGGAAATAGTAAAAATGGATTTTCACTATGCAAAGATTGGAAAGCCATTTCTATACCAAATTGTATTGAAGGAAACGCTAATAAAGCTTCCCAGAGGGCTGTTTCTCCAAGATCTATATTATCACACGCCCATTGTAGTTTTTCTTCGTAATCATCGCGATCATCTGCGCTTAATCCTCTAAGAATTCCACACTCACCTATCCCTTTTTTATTATTTTCTTCGATTATAATAAACCAAGTTTCTTTTTCGTTCATTACGCCTCGTGAAGTTCCTGATGGGCGTTTGAAATCGAGTATATATTTATGATAGGTAGCTTTCAATGCAATTTATTTTTTTATTAAACGTGTGAGTTATATGCGATGAGTGCAATTATTTTAACACATAGATGCATAGATTTTTAAAGCATTCATAAAGACGTTCCACTTAAAATAAATCACATAAATCTATGCGAAAAAAATACATTTTTCTTGAATCTCCTTTGATTACCAAACCTATTCGAAACTATGTCTCTATGTGTTGAATTCCATTTTTAATAACTATCGCAACAGGCTAAATTATCTAAATTTGTATAAAGATGCTTAATGCAACAATTTATATTTTCTGATAACCTATATGCTTAGACAATTAATTAAATAGAGCTAAAACTCTATCGAAATTTTCTGAAGGTAGATTTGCTTTCTTAAAAACTGCAAAATCAAGTTTTACTTTTTGAACCCAGCTTAAACTATCTGTTACGTTTTGCGTTTGGTATTTTTTATAAATCGCTTTTGCCTCTTTATAATTATCATTTACCAAATAAGCATGAGCTAAATTAAGTTTTAACTGCAACTCTGTTTCATCTAGTTTCTCTCCTTCTTTTAAGAACTTTATTGCTTTCCCGTATTGCTTAGTAACGATGTAACAATATCCAATCGAACTATAATCTAGCGCAGTTGCTTTTTTATCTGCAATTATTGTATTAAGCAAAGCTATTGCTTCGCCATACTTCTGGCTTTTAATGAGTTTAGTTGCTTGACTTCTTAAATCACTATAGATGTTTTTTGAAATATTAGTATCGCTGTAACAGGTGCTTCCGTAATCTTTATAGGCTTTAATTTTTTCCATTGCCAATAGTTTACCGAATTCATTATAGCGATATTGTTTTTGGATTTTTTCGAGAATACAAACACAGAAGTCATCTGAATTTGCCATTTTCTGAGCCAAATTTGAAGTTTTACATTGGCTGATAATTTCTTTTTTATTCTCCTTATTCCAACCACGGCTTAACTTTGTATCAACCCAAGGCACAACTTCTAGCACAACTTTTTGCTTTAAAAGCCAATTCTTGCTTTCAAATCCAAACCAAATTGTATTTACATTTGGTTGTAAACAGCTTGATTTATCAACTGACAAGCGCTTTGCGTCTTTACTTAATGGCTCTTCTTGTGCAAAACATGCTTTGTCTGTTTTACCACTTTGAAGATAGCTTTTGGCTGTTGCCTGATCGGTAAAAAGTGCATATTTACATTTATCATCACCTGATATTTTTGACATTAAAAATACTGCTCCTGCTGAACCTTGACTGATTCCTGTAGGATCTGGAATCGATTTTAACACCGATACTAAACTACTTGTCAATTGTTGGTTTTCATCCAATAGCGTGATTCTATAGACCACTTCGGTTGTTCCTAATGGCAGCTCTTCGGTTGAAATGATTATTCTGTCGCGAGCAGGAACGATTATTTCTTTGGTGGTTGATCGTTCTTTATCCCAATATCCTTCTTTTTGTGCAAAAGCGGAATAAAATGAGCTTATTAAAAGTACTAAAACTAGATTTCTAGATTTCATTCTTACTGTAATTATTAATACTATATTACTTATTTAATATGTTTTCTGTAAATTTAATCCAATCATAATCTGGAATAGTTTTATCGATGTAATAATCCGGTTGAATACCTTTTCCATCAATTTGCATATCAGGGATTCTAAGACTTTTAGTGAGAGAGTAACCGAGCTTTAAATCTTTACAGGGAGAATCGATAGAATACATATTAGATATATCTAACACTCCTTCTGTTGTCGTTCCAAAAAGCTTTACTTTTTTACTTTGTTTTGCTATCAATAAAAATTCTTCCGCTGTACTTGCATTCTTTTCATTAATGATGATTGCAACATTCTTTGGATTATTGTAAATGCTATCTAATTTACTTTCTCCAACTGAATTATCCTCCAAATTGACAAACTTGCCAATGTTAGCATTCAGTTTTTCTAATCCTTTCTTTGCCCATTCCTTCTCTTTATCTGACCAATCCGGATCTTGTATGAAATCTGTCATACGCTTGTTATTATACTCAGTTGACAAATATTCAACACCAACTGTTCTAATAGGATTTGTATATAAATACGGAATTATTCCTTGAAAACTAGCATCAGAACCACCACCATTATTTCTTAAATCAATTATTAAATTCTCTTTTGAAAGAATTAATTTTTTATTTGCTAAAAGTATGCTGTCGATATCTTTTTTATGAGAATAATGAAATGTTGGGATTCGCAATAGAACAGTTTTATCTGAAATTTTTTTGAAGTATGGTTTTTGAGCTGTTTGTGATTCTACATAATCGCTTATCAACTGATTATCGCTTAAATTATCTGGGAAGATTCTTTTTAAGGAGATAAAACCGATATTTAAAAAATTATAACCTATAAGCTTAACTTCATTAAATTCCTGAGCCGAATAATCACCCATATAATACACTGCACTATATGTTTTATCTAAATTATCTTTAATCCTGAATTTTACCTGATATTGTTTCCAATTTGTTCCTTTTGAGTCTAAAATATACCCTATATAATCGTTATTTTTTTTAACAACTCCAATAGTGTATGCACCAGAAACCCATATTCCTTCAAAACTTGGCTGTGGAACTTTAGCTAAATAATTCTTTAATTCATCTTCTTTTATTTCTACTTTTTCCCAATTTGGCTTGGCTACTGAATTGGTTTTGAAATCAGGTTTCTTGATATTTTCCTGATTTATGGATAGAGATAAGTGACTGGGTCTAAAAAAAAGCAACCAATCAAAAAGTACTTCCCGACATTCGCTTAAGTCTTTTATATCTTTTACTTTTTTAATGAAAAAATCGCTGTGGTTTTTATATTCAACCGCACCTTTTTTATCTATAACATACTGGAAACCGGCATCATTTTCTTCAAATGTTTTCTTTAGCCAGTAAAAGTTATCTTCACAAGAACATTTTTGAGCATAGGAGTTATACGAAACAATAATCAAAACAAACAAAAGTACTTTTCTAAAATTCATAATTTTCTTGATTAAATATTATCTTTTAGCCCTGATAATAGCGATATCCTTTTCCTGACTTTCTTTAAGTCAGGAAAAGATAAAGCGTATAGCAGGTCCCGATAACTATCGGGAAGCTCCTAATAAAAATGCTATAACTCGATTGAATCTCCTATTTCAAGAAGCATTAAATCTTTTCCTTTATCGAAGAACTTACGAATTGCTTCGTCATGATTGATTTTAATATATCCGAATGTATCAAAATGATAACCTAGAATTTTATCACACTCGATAAAATCTGAAGCTATAATTGCATCTTCAACATCCATTGTAAAGTTATCTCCTATTGGCAAAATAGCTAAATCTAGCTTAGTTCGCATTGGAATTAACTTCATATCCATTGTAAGTGCAGTATCACCTGCTATGTAAATGTTTTTATGCTCGCCTTCGATTACAAATCCTCCTGGGTTTCCTCCGTTACTACCATCTGGAAATGAACTTGAGTGTATTGCATTTACATATTTTACTTTTCCGAAATCAAATTTCCAGTTTCCACCGTGATTCATTGGGTGTGCGTTTAACTCTCTTTTTGCATAATAATCAGCAATTTCAGCGTTAGAAACGATTACCGCTCCTGTACGCTTAGCTATAGCCTCGACATCTAGAATATGATCGCCGTGCGCATGCGTTAGTAAAATATAATCGGCTTTTAATGTAGTAATGTCGATATGTGATGCCAATGGATTTGCCGAAATAAAAGGGTCCACCAATATGTGCTTTCCTCCAACTTCAATTCCTAGTGACGCATGTCCGTAAAATGTAATTTTCATATTGATAGTAATTTTAGTTTAACATTTTATCTACCTCCCATGAAGAGGTTAACGAAAATGTCTGAGATTAATGAAATCATACACAAAGACAATAATACTGATAGTAAAAATGTACTTAGTGCCACTCTTTTTAATTCTGGATCTAATAGCTTAGGCTCTTTGTTATTAGAAACAACAATTAAATGCTTTGTTAAAGGTATATATGCTAATAAAAACAAGTATTGATCAAAATGATAATCGCTTAAAATAGCAAATACCACTACCGATACCATTGCTCCAATAATTAAGAAATAATGGTATTTTTTAGCAGACTGACCTCCCATTTTTACCACAAGTGTATTCTTACCTGATTTTTTATCTGAAGCTTCGTCACGCATATTGTTTAGATTCAAAACCCCTACACTCAATAGTCCTATTGCGATTGCTGGCAGAATCAAAAGAGGATCTACTTCTTTTGAATATAAAAAGTTTACTCCTAACGTACTTACTAATCCAAAGAATACAAATACAAATAGATCTCCAAATCCTTTATAGCCATAAGCAGAATTCCCTACTGTATAACGAATTGCAGAAACAATTGCTGCAATTCCTAACAATAAGAAAAAGATTGAATACACAAAATTTGTTTCGCCAAAAGCAAAATAAATCAATGTTATTGCTGACAATAAAGTTAATATCGAAGTGATTACAATAGCCTTTTTCATGGTTTGTGGCGTTATTACACCACTTTGTATGGCGCGTTTAGGCCCTACTCTGTCTTCATTATCGGTTCCTTTTACTCCATCTCCGTAATCATTGGCAAAATTGGATAAAACCTGTAATCCTAGCGTTGTTAATAGCGCAAAACCAAAGATTTTCCAATTAAAAACTTCTGTAGGCGTATAAACGTTTTCTGTGGGATTTGCCAAAGCATACATACTACCGACAATAATCCCTGAGACTGATAAAGGTAATGTTCTTAATCTAGCGGCTTCAATCCAATGTTTCATTCTGTTTTTTATTTTTAAATTATTATAAAAAGTTTTCAGTCTCAGTATTACAGTTCATAAACTGAGACTGTGAACTGAGACTGCAAACTAATTACGGTAACCATTTGTTATCGCCAAAATTAGGCTTTCTTTTTTCTAGAAAAGCATTTCTACCTTCTTTTGCTTCTTCGGTCATGTAAGCTAAGCGAGTTGCTTCTCCTGCAAAAACTTGTTGTCCAACCATACCGTCATCTGTAAGATTCATAGCGAATTTTAGCATTTTAATTGATGTTGGAGATTTTTGCAATATTTCTTGTGCCCATTCATAAGCAGTATCTTCAAGTTCGTCATGAGGAATTACTGCATTTACCATTCCCATATCCATTGCTTCTTGAGCAGAGTAATTGCGTCCTAAGAAGAAAATTTCACGTGCTTTTTTCTGTCCAACCATTTTAGCTAAATAAGCAGATCCATATCCTCCGTCAAAACTAGTAACATCGGCATCTGTTTGCTTAAAAATAGCATGTTCTTTACTTGCTAATGTCATATCGCAGACAACATGTAAACTATGTCCTCCACCAACAGCCCATCCTGGTACTACTGCAATAACCACTTTTGGCATAAAACGAATTAAACGTTGTACCTCAAGAATATTTAAACGGTGTTGCCCATCTTCACCTACATATCCTTGATGTCCTCTTGCATTTTGATCTCCTCCACTACAAAAAGAATAGACTCCGTCTTTAGTCGAAGGTCCTTCGGCAGACAATAAAACAACACCTATCGAAGTATCTTCTTGTGCGTCGTAGAATGCTTGGTATAATTCTGATGTTGTTTTTGGGCGAAATGCGTTGCGTACATTAGGTCTATTAAAAGCTATTCTTGCAACTCCATTACATTTCTTATAGGTTATATCTTCAAATTCTCTGACAGTAATCCAATCCATTAGATGCTATTTTTAATTAATTATAGTGTAAAAATAAATCATTTTTTACACTTTAGACTATACATTTTTAATGAAGTCATTTCTAAAACAATTTTACTCAAATGTTAAAACTTGTTTTTAAAACAAAAAACACTATTATTTCATAGTGCGTATTGTTTTTATTTTTATCTTTACAATCTATTAATCAATGTGATACAATGTTTTTAGTACACATTAAGGATTGATTTTCTTTCACTGATTTATTAACCTAAAAAATGATTTTTTGAGAAAATTTAAAAAATTTGTCGCTCATTTTTCTATGGTTTTAAATTTAAAAACTTTAGACAATGAGCAAATAAGAATTGCATTTGTCGAAATTGCAAAAAAGAGATAGTAACACCTACGGTTAACAAGAAAGATTTATTAAACTACTCTAAAAATGAGTGTACATTATAGTTTAATTATCTTTTAAGATATTAAAAACAAACCAAAGGTTCTGCCGTGAAATTAATTTTAGCATATACGTATTTGTTATCCTTATTTCCAGACAAACCCATCTGAAAAAGTAATGATCACACGCAAGAAGAGTTAGTACAGTATTTATATTGTGTGATTCTATTCACTTTTCGCGATGACAGTAGATTTATTTTTATTTTTGTTTTTTTTAATTACAATTTTTTTGAAACTAGAATAAAAAGAGAAAGGCTAATCGTAATGATTAGCCTTTCTTGTTGTATTATTCTTTAACTAAGTAGATTCCGTCTTCTTTAATCTCGATTAGTTTTTCTCTATAAAGTGCACCAATAGCTTTTTTGAATGTTTTCTTACTCATTTTAAGCACTGTTTTAATGTCTTCTGGATGCGAATTATCTGTAAGTCTTAAAAAACCACGACTTGCTCTTAATTCATCCAAAATCTTATCAGCATTTGGCTCGATACTTTCGTATCCTTGTACTTGCAATGAAACGTCTATTTTATTGTCTGGACGTATGTTTTTAATATAACCACGCATACGATCTCCTGTACGAATAGAATCATCATAAACTTCATCTTTATACAACAATCCTTTATGTTTTTCATTGATGATGACGTTGATTCCTATTTCGGTGATATGCGAAACAATTAAATCTACCTCTTCTCCTTTTTCAACCGTTAGGTTATCATTGTTTAAAAATTGGTTTGTTTTACTAGAAGCTACCAAACGATTGGTTTTTTCATCCATGTATAAATACACCAAATAACGCTTTCCTTTTTCCATAGGGCGCGCTTGTTCTTTATAAGGAACAAGTATATCTTTTTCCATTCCCCAGTCCATAAAAGCTCCTACTTGATTGATGTAGTTTACGCGCAAAAGAGCAAACTCATTCAATAAAATATAAGGCTCTAACGTTGTAGCAACCGGACGTTCTTCATGGTCTAAATAAACAAAAACAATAAGCTCCTCGCCTATTTCAAATTCATTTGGAACATATTTGTTTGGTAATAGTATGTCGTGTATTCCTTCAGGATCTTTTTCTGGGTTACCCAAAAACAATCCAACTTTGGTATCACGTAATATAGTTAGTGTATTGTATTTTCCTATTTCAATCATCTTCTTTAAAGTTCTGTATTGCTATCTAAGCAAGTTTCTAAGTTGCAAAGGTACGAAGTTTGAATCTACCATCGAAAAGTATTTATTAAGGATTATTTATGTTAAGTTTTCTAATTACTTTCTTTTTTATTCAATTTGAAAAAGTAGTAACAAACACCAAACAAATGAGACCACAATCTTTTATCTATCTCTTTCCTTTTCAATTCTTTTTCTCCTTTATAAAATCCTAAAATAAATAAATAAATAAATAATTTGGAAGAAGGCATTTTTATTAATGACACAAAAAATATTCAATAGATCATACTAGCTTGGCGATCTGACCAATCTTATTCGGGAAGATTTTATTGTTTTCTATAAAAAAAGCGCCTAAAAGGCGCTTTTACTATTTTTATGATGAATACTATTTGTAAACACTTTCTTTTTTAAAGTGTAGCGTTAACAAATAATAAACAACTACTCTGTATTTATTCTTGTTTGATCGTCCATATTTATCTAATACTGCTTCAATTCCAGCATCTAAAGCTGGAGTATCAGGCAAGCCTAATTTCTTAATCAAAAAATTATTCTTTACTGTATCTAATTCCGATTTTTGCGTTCCTGCAACCGTAGCTGCGTCTGCATTGTATATTGACGGTCCACAACCAATAGTCACTTTTGTTAATAAATCCATATCTGGAATTACACCACATTTGTCTTTTAAATCAGCAGCATACTTTACAATTAATTCGTCTCTTGCACTCATAAATAAAAATTTAATAGTTGATTAATAATTGGTTTACACTCTCAAATTTAAGCTTTTATTCTATATGTCAAGTTTTATTTCAGACAAATAAATCTATATTAGTTCTTTAAAAAACTGAAGCAATATTTTATCATTTTCAATTGTTGGTGTGAAAATTTCTAAAATTGCTGGCGATCCCTCTGTATTGTACAATGATTCTAATCCTAATTGTAAAGAGCTTTCATCATCTGCCTTTATATAATTCATTTTGAACATTCCTGCCATATGTTCGGCTGTTAAATGATGCGATGTTTCAAAGAAAGTATTAAATACTGGCTGTTCCTGATGCCCTGGCAAAATACGGAAGATTCCTCCTCCTCCATTATTTACAATTATAATTTTAAAGTCATTCGGAATATAACTATTCCATAAAGCATTGCTATCATACAAGAAACTAATATCGCCTGTAATAAAAACTGCAGGCTTAGAATTCCCCACTGCCGCTCCAATTGCTGTCGATGTACTTCCATCGATACCACTCGTGCCTCGATTACAAAAAACTTCTATCGATGAATCTATATCTATTAATTGAGCATAACGAATAGCTGAGCTATTACTTATTTGCAACTGAAAGTTTTTTGGCAATGATTCGATTACTTTTTCGAATACTTTAAAGTCTGAAAATGGAATCTTAGCTAAATATTCTTGTGCTTTTCCTTTTCTTAAATTAATTGTGTTTTCAATTTTCGAAAAATAATCACTTTCAATAGATTTTGTTTGAGGCAGAAAAGCTTCAAAGAAATTGTTTGGTTTTGTTTTTATATGATTTGGCGAAGCTCCAAATGTATCATACGCTCTTAGCATATCTATATGCCAATGTTGTTTTGGTTTGTACTTTCGTAAAAATGCCTTGATACGTTTTGAAACAATCATTCCGCCAAAGGTGATTAGAATTTCTGGCTGAAAATCATCAAAATCAGTTGGCGTAAATGGTGTAATTAAGGTATCGATTCTGTTTACAAAATTAGGGTGATGTAAATTAGATGTCGTTTCGGTTAAAACAACTACTGATTCCTCATTTGCTAATCTTTCAATTATTTCATGATTAATCGTATTGGGCTCGTTTACTCCCACAAGTACCATTTTACGAGTCGATTTGTTCCAATCGGCAACCATGCTAGCTAAATCTGAGATTGTTTCTGGCTGGTTTTCTTTTACGTAAGTATTTATTATTGGACTTACGGCAAGTTCTGAAACTGTTTCATACAAAGGCTCTTCAAATGGAGCATTAATGTGTACTGGCCCTTTTTGCGCTCTTGCTGTGTCTATTGCTTCATTTATTTTCTTATCATTCTCTAGCGAAACATCTTCGTGTAAATTAGCATTATACAAAGAATGATTGCTATATACATTTTCCTGACGAATGGTTTGTCCATCACCTATATCTATTTTACTTTGTGGACGATCGGCTGAGATTACAATTAGTGGAATCTGACTATAAAATGCCTCTGCAAAAGCAGGATAATAATTTAGTAATGCTGAGCCCGAAGTACAAACTAAAGCTGTTGGTTGCTTGGTTTGCTGTGCTATTCCTAATGCAAAAAATGCAGCACATCTTTCGTCTGCAATACTGTAACATTGAAATGCTGGGTTACTAACAAATCCTATGGTTAAAGGGGCATTTCGTGATCCCGGAGATATTATGATATTGGTAATTCCTTTTTCTAAACAAATTTGAATGATACTCTGTGCAAGTGGTATTTTGGGGTAAATCATTTTTTCGAAATTATGAAATACAAAGTTAATGAGTTCAAATATGATTTAGGGTATAAATAACGATATATTACCATTTAATTATAGAAAAAGGAAATATATTTGTAAAAATTATCTTTAATAAAAACTGAAGGATTATGCGTTTTATTTACCTCTCACTACTTATTCTTTTTATACATACGGGAAATGCTCAAAATCAATTTGTTCATGACAACATTAGCTATAAAGATGCTTTAATAAAGGCTAAACAAGAAAACAAGCCTATTTTTGTTATGCTTTTTGCTACTTGGTGTCCTCATTGTAATGTAATGAAGAATAGTACTTTTCAAGATACTTCAGTAATGACCTTTTTAGAGAGTAATTATATTTGTGTTTGGAAAGACATCGATAAACCCGACGGACTTGCCCTAAAAACTAAGTTTGATACTAAATCTCTACCTAGTTTTTTAATTCTAGATGCAAATGAAACGGTTTTATATAATTTAAAGGGGGAAATCAAACCTGCTGAATTTTTATACGAAATTAAAAATGCTTTAGACCCTAAAATGCAATTGCCTTATCTGGAGAAGCAGTTCTTAGCTGACCCAAGTAATGCTAATAAATGTTTGGCATACTTAAATGCATTGAGAAAAGGTCGCGAAAGAGTTGATTTATCCAAAGCGACTCATACTTACCTTTCTACGCAATCAGACGCTCAATTACTTACTGAAATGAACTGGCGTATTATCGCTAATGGTGTAACTGATATCAAATCACGTGAATTTCAATATGTATTACAACATCTAAAAGAATTTGGAAAGGTTGCTTCTCCTGATCGTGTAGAGAAAAAGATAATTAATATCGTAACCGAGTTACTTCGTCCTTATACGGAGAGCCTAGATACAATTAACTACTATAAACAAAGAGAAGTTGCTAAAACAATTCGTCTTCAAAAAACAGACTCTCTTATTTTTTCTTATGATTTAACAATTGCTGAAAGAAGTACCAATTGGAAATATTATAATAAAACAGCTTTAGAAGGGACTCAAAAATATGTTTGGAACACTCCAACTATCTTGAAAGAAATTGGACAAGTATATCTAAAAAACATTACTGATGTTGAAAGTCTTAAAAAATCAATTGAATGGGTAAAACATTCTTTAGATTTAAATGATGCTTACGACGGTAATTTATTATTAGCACGACTTTATATCAAAATAAAAGATAAAAAATCGGCTTTGGTATATGCTAAAAAAGCAAAAGCTATTTGTAAAGAAATGGACTGGGATTCAAAAGACGCCGATGCTTTACTAGCTGAATTAAAATAAAACTGCAATTAACTAAAACATAATTATGTCTGTTACAATTCGACCTGCCACTTCTCAAGATTTAAATACGATTCTTGATATTGTTAACTATTCCATACTACATACCACTGCTAATTATAGTTATGAAACCCAAACAATTGAGGTGCAACAAAAATGGTTTGAAGATAAAAACACAAAAAACTTACCTGTTATTGTAGCTGAGTTTGATGGTGAAGTTATTGGTTTTGGTAGTTATGGTCCATTTAGAGAAAAAATCGGATATCAATATACAATTGAGCATTCTGTTTATGTGACTGAGAATATTATTGGTAAAGGTGTTGGTTCTAAATTATTGACTGAATTAATTCGTTTAGCCAAAGAACAAGGCTATCATGTTATGATTGGAGCAATAGATGCCGATAATGCTGGTAGCATTGTTTTTCATGAGAAATTTGGCTTTGTAGCGACTGGTACTATCCGTGAAGTTGGCTATAAATTTGATCATTGGCTTGATTTGGTTTTCATGCAATTGATACTTAAATAGGAACATCAAGTAAAAAACATTGATCTATAAAAAAAGCGATTTCCAATATTTTGAAAATCGCTCTTGATTTTAATCTTTGTTTAATCAATTAGCTCTTAATCCAATTGATAACTTCAGGATCTGTTGGTAAAGTTCTAGGTTTAATAACTTTTACCAATTCTCCATTTTCATTAATTAAATATTTTTGAAAGTTCCATTCTACCTCTGAGTCTTGCAACCCGTTCTTAGATTTTTGAGTCAAAAACTGATACACTTCACTCATATCATCTCCTTTTACAGAGATTTTATCCATCATAGGAAAAGTTACACCATAATTTTGCTGGCAAAAAGCACCAATTTCTTCATTTGTACCGGGTTCTTGTGATGCAAAGTTATTTGCTGGAAACCCAACAATTACAAAACCTTTATCTTTATATTCTTTATAAATAGCTTCTAAATCTTTGTACTGCGGTGTTAGTCCGCATTTTGAAGCTGTATTTACAATCATTATTTTTTTTCCTTTTAAAGAAGCAAAATCAAATGGATTACCTGATAGATCTTCTACTTTAAACTGATAAATGGTTTGTTTTTCCATAACATTTTCGCTCTTGTTATTTTTATTTTTCTTTGTTTGCGCTTGATTCTGACAGCTGAATAAAATCATAGCGCCACAGAATAAAAACATTATTTTTTTCATAATTATTTTTTTATAAAATTAATCAAATTTGATTTACCTGATTTCGTTATTCACTTTATTTTATGATTGAACAATTGTTAATTAATAAAGGAAGCCTAACGCTTCTAGACATTAGGCTTCCTCAACAAACAAATTAAATTATCATCATTAAATTCCCTTTTAAAAAATAAAATTTCAGTTACAGTGTTTTTTCTTAAATGTATAAATTAGGATACAGGTTTCCAAATTCGTTCCATCATCTTTTTCCTTTAGAAACAGGTAAATATTATCCCCCATATTTATCTTTGTTATTCTAAAATTTCATTAGAATGGAAACCTTTCCCCTAATTCAAATCAATTATTCAAGTCCAAATTATCCCCCATTCAGACCCTCATAATTTACACATACGGAATTACTTCGTGTATGGTTTTTAAAAATCATAAAATAGTGATGAGGTCCCAAATACATAACGCTACTTTTCGCATAAAAATTAAGACGAACATTTTCCCCCATGTCTATCTTAACTTTTCTAAAATCACATTAGAATAGAAACCTTTTCCTTATTTAATCAATTACTCAAGTCTAAATTTTCCTCTATTCAAACTATCATAATTTACATATACGAGATTAATTTATGTTTGGTTTTAAAAAAACTAAAAAAGTTAATATTTTATTTATTATTCAATTATAAAAACATTATTACTATAAATAAATTACAATTTCTTTAAATTTTTAAATTATATTTATACCAACTTTAGTAAAATTCCTAATTTTAAAATCAAAATATAAAAGTTTTTTACCCTAAATCTACATAATATGAGTCAAGACGAGTTGTTGGTATTAATTTATAAAAAAGATGAAAAAGCTTTTACCTATCTATATGATATGTATTCTAAAAGTTTATTTGCAGTTATAAATGTTCTTATAAAAAACAGAGAAGAAGCCGAAGATGTACTTCAAGAAGTATTTGTGAAAATCTGGAAAAACATCGATACTTACCACGAAAGCAAAGGTCGATTTTATACCTGGATCCTTAATATTGCTCGAAATTCGTCTATTGACAAACTTCGCTCAAAAAATTTTAATAATAGTCAAAAAAACCTTTCATCAGATAATTTCGTACATCTATTAGACGACAGTAATAAGCTAGTCAACAAAATCGATACTATTGGAATTCATGAGTTTGTAAAAAAACTGAAACCAAAATGTATTGCGATAATCGATTTATTATTCTTTAAAGGATATACCCAACAAGAAGCTTCGGAAGAGTTGGCGATACCTTTGGGAACTATAAAAACGCAAAACAGAAACTGTATTAATGACTTACGAATTTATTTAAAACTATAATGGAAACAAAAGAATATATTGAATCTGGTATTTTAGAGCTTTATGTTTATGGATTACTTAGCGAATCTGAAAGTATAGAAGTAGCCACAATGGCGAAGAAACATCACGAAATTAATGATGAAATTATAGCTATCGAAAAAGCTATAGTAGCACTTTCGTCTAGTTTTTCTCCTTTTCATTCGGTAGCTAATTTTGAGAAAATAAAAGCCAAACTAGAACTTAAACACAGCAAAGTTATCGATATGAAACCAGCAACTAGTTGGTCTCAATATATGGGCTGGGCTGCAGCTGTACTCTTCTTATTAGGTTTTGCTTATCAATATGTGCAACTTACTCAAACTAAACAAGCAATAGCGATTGTAGGTAGCGAAAAAGACAAATTAAAAAATGATTATGCATTACTAGATCAAGAAAATAAAGTTACTGAACAAAACTTAGCTATAGTAAGAGATATTAAAAACACAGGAGTAACTCTTGGCGGACAAGCTATTGCACCACAATCATTTGCTAAAGCCTATTGGAATAAAAATACTAAAGTAACTTATATCGATGCAGCAGGTCTACCAAAACCTCCAAAAGGGAAAGTATATCAGGTATGGGCGCTTAAACTGAGTCCTGTACTTACTCCAACAAGCATTGGTTTATTAAGTGATTTCGATTCTAATAGCCAGAAATTATTTAAAGTTGAAGATACTGGATATGCTGAGGCTTTTGGTATCACTCTTGAACCTGAAGGCGGAAGTCCAAGTCCTACAATGGATCAGCTATATACTTTAGGAAAGGTTTAAAAAACAACATCTTATAAAATTTAAAACGCATATTAATTAATTTTGATATGCGTTTTTTTATTATTTTTAAAAACTAAACTAACCAACACCAATTTAATTTATGAATGGTACTTTTATCTTAAGAGTTGCAGTGGCTATTATTTTACTTACCCACAGTGTTTTTGGAATATTTGATAATGGAATTAATGATTTTGGAAATCTATATTTAAATCAAATAGGCTTTGCTCCTTTTGGTGTATTCCTTGCTTGGTCAATAAAGCTCTCACATATTGTCGCTGCCATTCTTTTACTTATTAATAAATACATCAACTTCGCTGCAATTGTAACTATTTTAATATTTTTCATGGGAATTATTTTAGTTCATTTTAAAGAAGGCTGGTTTGTAGTTGGAGGTGGTCGAAACGGAATGGAATATAACTTTTTACTGATTTGTGTTTTATTAGCAATAATGTTTCTAAGTAATAAAGGTTCTGAGGCTCTGAGCGACAAAGGTTCAAAGGTTGCTTAGTTTGTGCAAAAAATAGTTTTATTTATAAGCGAATTAAAGCCTAATATTTTCCTTTGATTCTTATAGAACAACTTACTTTTAAGAGTCTTTAATCTCAAAACAGCCACAAACTTGTCTCTCTTACAAAGGAAATAGCACGACAGTGACTCACGCAGATTTAGCTTTTTTTTTAAGGAATTGTTATAAATATAAAGGTTCAACTTCTGGTTAAACCTTTATGTTTATCTCGAATGGATATTTTAATCTAGATCCATAAATCCAAATTCTTCTTCCATTTTTATAAAATCTTCTTTGGTTTGTGTAGAAACAAACAAAGGATAATCCTCAAATAAATTTCCACTATCATCTACAAAGTACCAAATGAGTTTTCTGTCATTTTCATAAATAATCCAATTATTATGATCTACAACTTTTTGCCAATTATCTGTCATTAATTGTTCTATAAATTCTGGTAACTCCTCATCATCTAAATCATAGATTGCTCCAGAAAATTGATATCCTCCTTCTGCACATTGTCCATATAGCATCATTTCTAGAAAATCAGAAAGTAATATTTCTTCTGAATTCCAAATTGCATTATCTATATTTTGGGCTTGGTAAACTAATGAATCGTCACTTTCCGTATTAACTCCCCAATAACAAACGGTCTGATTTTCTTCTAAAAAAACTAATTTACCATCTTCATAAAACAGATTTTCAGGTTTAATAAATCTGTGAAATGATGTCATAAAAATATCCAATTTTCCAATCGTTATATAAAACTCTTTTAGTGTTGCTGGTATTCCTTGTCCTAATTTAGTTTCGACTTCCTTAATTGAAGTAACATCATATCCATCAGCATTGGTCAATGAACGACCTAATAGTTTTTCAGCAATTTTTTTTATCATACTCTTCTAATTAATCATACTTATTCTATTTTAAGCATGTTCACAAAAATACTTAATTCTTATTTTATTCCCACATTTAAATCAACCATATACTCTTTTCATAGAGTAATCTAACTCTTATCATTCATCTAAAAAAAATACATAAAACTAAACACTAATTATTTACACAAATATTAGTTAAATTTATTTATTTTAAAAATTCATATCGTAATATTGCAATATAAATATATAAACTCATGGGAGCTACTAAAACTGATTTCTTTACCGATAAACAAAACGAACTTGCTATTCTCACAAAAGCGTTGGGACATCCTGCAAGGATAGCGATTATTGAATACTTAATTAAGGTAAATGCTTGTATTTGCGGTGATATTGTAAACGAATTACCTCTTTCGCAACCTACCGTTTCACAGCATCTTAAAGAGCTAAAAAATGCAGGTCTGATAAAAGGAAGTGTCGAAGGAAATGCTATTTGTTATTGTATTGATGAAACTGGATTCGAAAAAATAAAGGCTTTTTTTCAAGAAGTCGCTACCCATTTAGAGAAAAGAAATAATGAATGTTGTTACTAATTAAAAAACACAAAATATGAAACTTTCAGAAATTAAAAACATATTAAAAACCGTTGAAGCTATAAACTTTCAACTACCTGATGGAACATATGTTCCTGAATATTTCCACGTAACTGAAGTTGGTTTAATCACCAAAAACTTTATAGATTGTGGAGGAACTGTTCGCAAAGAAACAGTTGTAAATTTTCAACTTTGGGATGCAAATGATTATGACCATCGATTAAAACCACAAAAACTAGTTCATATCATAGAACTTTCTGAGAAAGTATTGTTTCCTATAACAAACGAGATTGAAGATTATGAAATTGAAGTAGAATATCAAGACATAACTATTGGCAAATACGATTTAGATTTCAACGGTAAAGATTTTGTCTTACTCAATAAACAAACTGCTTGCCTTGCAATGGATAAATGCGGTATTCCATCAGAGAAGCAAAAAGTAGCTCTTGCAGATATCTCTGCTAAACCAAACTCTTGTACTCCTGGAGGTGGTTGTTGTTAATATTTTTTGAAGGTTCTGAGGTGCTAAGTTGCTAAGGTTCTAAGCTATGTAGATTCAAAGGCTCAAAGGTACAAAGGTTTTATACATTGCGTAAAGTGCAAACTGAGACTGTTTTTATTTTCGTTTCAAGTTTCAAGTTCTACGCTGAGACTGAAAACGGAAATTGTTTTATATTTCAAGTACTGTAGACTGTAAACTGCGACTGCGACTGTCCTTCGACTCCGCTCAGGATGACACTGTAAACTGAGAACTGAATACTGAATACTGAGACTGCCCTTCGACTCCGCTCAGGATGACAACTGTTAACTGAGAAAAACATTAAATAAAAAAAGGTTCAACCGTAAAGTTGAACCTTTTTTATGTGAATTAATAATCTCTTATTTTTTATAATACTTTCGGTATTTTGGGTAAGACAAAGCTCCTATTAAGGTTATTGCACCTAAAGAATACCAAATCCAATCTAATGAATGTGCTTCACCACTTGCGTAAGAGTGTAATCCTACTAAGTGAAAGTTTACTCCATAATAAGTAAATAAGATTGAAATAAATGCAAACATACTCATTAGGTTAAAAAACCATTTTCCTCTTAAGGCAGGTACAAAACGAGCGTGAATTACAAATGCATAAACCATAATACTGATTAATGCCCAAGTTTCTTTTGGATCCCATCCCCAGTAACGTCCCCAACTTTCGTTGGCCCATTGACCTCCAAGGAAGTTTCCAATACTAAGCATAATCAAACCAATAGTCAATGCCATCTCGTTGATGTATGTAATTTCTTGAATGTTTAAATCCATCTTGGCTTTGTTGTTCTTATTGGTAAAGAAAATCAATAACAACGATACAAAACCTAATATCATTCCTAATGCAAATGGTCCGTAACTAGCAACAATTACTGCTACGTGTATCATTAACCAGTATGAATTAAGAACAGGCTGTAAATTAGCTATTTCTGGATCAATCCAGTTCATATAAGCTGCCATTAAAATCATTGCTGTTACGAATGCAGATGACGCAACGGTTAATTTTGATTTTCTATCAAAAGCCAAACCAAAGAACATTGTTGCCCAAGCCACATATACTATAGATTCATATGCATTACTCCATGGTGCATGTCCTGCAATATACCAACGTGCTATTAATCCTAATGTGTGTAAACCAAATAACACTCCAATTATAACGTGAAATACATTTATCGTGATACGTAATGCTTTTTTCTCAAAGAATATATTTACAATAGTAAATACAAACATTAAAATTGAAGCCGTCATATACCAATACAGAAGCTTCTTAAATACATCGTATTTATTATACAATATCTCCGAAGTAATTTTCTCCTCGCTTGGGCGAACTTTACTTCCAAATTTCTTTTGGAATCCGTTGATGCTTTCTAGTAATTCATCGGCTTGTTTGAAATCTTTTGTAATCGAAGCATTATTTAAAGATGCAAAATACATAGGTAAAATTTGCTTCACATAAGTTTCGTCCATTCCTTTTAAACCAGCATTACTAATCTCTAAGTATGAAATCCATTTGTTGTTTGGATCATTTGGTATTGGAAAAATCTTTAATATACTTCCGCTTAAAGCCGATTCCATTAAATTTACCTTTTTATCCGTTTCGATAAAATCTTTCTCAAACTGATTTGGGTTCGCGGCTTTATAAGCTGCATCTAAATACGGAGATAATTTGTAGTTTCCTTTCTCATCAAAGAATTTAACAAATGGAGCCAATTTTGCATCCTTATCAATTCCAATAATTTTACGAATACTATCATTTCCTGATTTAATATATATAATCGGAATTTCTATCCAAACCTGAGCGTATTGCGTCATTGACAAAAATACCTGATCAGAATTCATTCCATTATACGTATCATCATGACTTACTTTTCTCAATAATTCTGATGAGAAAGTATTAATAGGCTTCATTCTTCCACCTGCATCCTGAATAATCAAACGACCAAATTTGGCTGCATGTTCTTTTGGTGCTTTGTAGATATTTATTAATGAATCAAGTTGTTTTTGACTTGGAGGTCTCGTAACGTGGTTAGCATGATTCTTTGGATCTTTAGTCTTTGTTTCATGCTCGTGATTATGGTCTTTTGCATGGTCATGATTAGGATCAGTACTATGCGCTGCATGATCATGGTCATGATCGTGATCGTGGTCATGTTGCTCTTGTGCAAATCCATTAAAACTCAACATTAAAACTAAAATAGTAATAAGTTTTGCTTTCTTATTTTTCACTACTTCTAACTTGCGCTTTAAGTCTGCAAAACGAGAATGTTTAGTAAACATAATTGCCATTAGTCCAAAATACAATAAATAGTAACCAAAATAAGTTAAAGATGTTCCCCAGTAATCATGATTTACTGATAAAACTGTTCCTTTTTCATCTGGGTCAAACGAAGATTGAAAAAATCTGTATCCTCTATAGTCTAATACATTATTCATATAGATTCTAGCATCAAATGTTTTTGTTGAATCTATAACCGTTACTTTACTTTCGTAAGAAGAATAACTTTTTTCTGTTCCAGGATATTTTTCAGCAATAAAATCATTTAATTTAATTTTAAAAGGCAAGATATAAGCTTTACTTCCGTAGAAGAAAGTATAATCGATGTTTCCAACTTTAACAGTTTTAAAATCTCCAATTCTACCTTTAGATCCTAATAAAGTTACTTCTTTTTCTTGTCCTTCGGCTTTTAATACTACAGTCAAAGCATCTTCATGTGTTTTGGCCTTGTAATCATTATTTGATTCGTAAGCAATAACTCCTTTTACAGCAGGATCTGGAAATACAATACGTATATCTCCGATGCTATATAAAGAACGCATCATTAAAGGCTGTACATTATCTTTGGTAACTTTTCCTTTGAATTTATCGGCCATACGCATAAAATCTCCTTCAAAAGGGGTCTGAATCGTATAGGTCTCACCTGTTGTATTGATATTGATTGCTCCTTCGGTAGGTTTATTCAATGCAAATAATACATTGTGAATATTTTGTACCTCGCCATCTTTAAGAAAATGTTCTTCACGTCCACCTTCACCAGCTTCTACCAATTTTAAATATAAAATTCCGTTAGCGTCTGGCTTAACAACTTCTTTGGCTCCCATAATAAAGTCTTTGTATTCAACTTCAAATGGAGTTTCATTGAATTTACCTGAGATACTAAAATCGTTATTAGTTACTGGAGATAATAATAAGTTTTTCTCAAATACACGACGTTTCATTTCGCCTTTATATTCCCCATCTGCAAAAACAGTAAGGAAAACTTTATCTGAATATACTTGATTTTCGGTAGCTCCTTCTCTAATTGGCATCATTCCTTCATAACTGATATAACGAGTTATGAAAGCGCCTAAAAGAATAAAGATGAAAGCTAAGTGCAATAATAAAGTTGCCCATTTTTCTTTTTTATGCAATTGGTATCTTTTAATATTTCCGAAGAAATTAATCAAAAAGAAGACCATTATGACCTCAAACCACCATGCATTGTATATAAAAATTCTAGCTGTGTCGGTATTATACTTACTTTCTATAAAGGTCCCGACCCCCATTGCAATTGCAAATACTATAAAAAGGACAGCCATTAATCGTGTAGAAAACAAAAAGGAGAATATTTTTTTATCCATTACTAAGGAATTACATTTTATAAAGTGGCACAAAAGTACTTAAAATGTTGACTCAAATATTTGTGATTTTGTTAATTAAATCCAAAATAAAACACTTTAACGACTCCGTAAGTAGTTTTTTACTTATTAAACACATTTTACAAATGAACTTAACTAGTAACGGGAGTCCTTTAAAAAAAAATGCTAATTTTGCAATATGATTAAAATATCACTTATTGGGTCAGGAAATGTATCTCAACATTTAATAAATGCTTTCGCAAAAAACAGTGCGATTGAACTTATTGAAGTGTATTCTAGAACTAAAAAAGAAATATCTCCTCTACTCGATTCTAATAAAATTGTAACTGATTTTACTCAGTTAAAAGACGCCGATTTGTATATTATTGCCGTTTCGGATGATGCAATTTACAAGGTTTCCGAGCAATTGCCTTTCAATAACAAACTAGTTGTTCACACTTCTGGAACTGCTTCTTTAGAGTCAATTAATACCAAAAACAGAAGCGGTGTTTTTTATCCATTACAAACATTTACAAAGAATAAAGAAGTCGATTTTAAGACTATTCCCCTTTGTTTAGAGGCTGAAAATAATGCTGACTATTTAGTCCTTGAAACGGTTGCCAAAAGCATTTCGGATGCCGTTTACGCTATCAGTTCTGAACAGCGCAAAGCATTACATGTTGCTGCTGTTTTTGTGAATAATTTTACCAATCATTTGTACCAAATCGGACAGGAAATTTGCGAAGAACATCAGGTTTCATTCGATATCCTAAAACCTTTAATAGCAGAAACTGCCAATAAAACCAATACGCTTTCTCCAATTGACGCTCAAACTGGCCCTGCTAAACGAAATGACATCACAACAATCAAATCACATTTGAGTTATTTATCAGATGAAAATCAAAAAAACATATACACATTACTAACAAAATCTATACAAAATAATGGCAAAAAGTTATAAAGAAATAATGAACGACATCACTACTTTTATTTTTGATGTTGACGGTGTACTTACAGATAGTTCTGTTTTTGTAACTAATGAAGGAGATATTCTTCGTACTATGAATATTCGTGATGGTTATGCAATGAAAGCAGCTGTTGAAAGTGGGTATAACGTATGTATTATTTCTGGCGGAAGCAATGAAGGTGTTCGTATTAGATTACGTAACTTAGGAATTACTGACATTCATTTAGGAACTCCTGATAAAGTAAAAACTTTTAAAGAATATACTGAACTACATGACATTAACCCTGAGCAAATACTCTACATGGGTGATGATATTCCTGATTACCATGTAATGAAATTAGTAGGTTTACCAACTTGTCCACAAGATGCAAGTCCAGAAATTAAAACAATTTCTCGCTATATATCGCATGTAAAAGGAGGAAAAGGCGCCGCACGTGATGTAATAGAACAAGTTATGAAAGTACAAGGAAAGTGGATGGAGCATTTTAGCGGGAAACACGATTAGGGTTTAGTATTCAGTCTCAGTTTACAGTGCTCAGTCTCGGTTTGCAGTGCTCAGTCTCGGTTTGCAGTCTCAGTTTGCAGTGTCATCCTGAGCGAAGTCGAAGGGCAGTCTCAGTTTGCAGTCACAGTGCACAGTCTCAGTCTCGGTTTACAGTGTCATCCTCAGCGGACTCGAAGGGCAGTCGCAGTTTGCAGTCACAGTCTCGGTTTACAGTGTCATCCTGAGCGGAGTCGAAGGGCAGTCTCAGTTTGCAGTTTGCAGTCACAGTCTCGGTTTACAGTGTCATCCTCAGCGGACTCGAAAGGCAGTCACAGTTTTTAATCTCAGTACCTTTGTAACTCTGATCCTTTGAACCTTTGAACCTTTGAACCTTTGAACCTTTGTAACTCTGAACCTTTGCAACTCTAAACCTTTGCATCTCTAAACCTTTGCATCTCTTAAAATAAAACCTCAGTCTCTTTTAATAAAAAAATGAAATACCTCAAACTCATTCGCTACGAGAACCTACTGTTACTTGCTTTTATGCAAATCCTTTTTCGTTACGGTTTCTTAAAGCTACAAAACATTCCTTTAGCACTTGCCCATTGGCAATATGGTTTACTCGTTTTAAGTACAGTTTTAATTGCTGCTGCTGGATATGTAATTAATTCAATTTTTGACCAAGAAACAGACTTAATCAACAAACCTAATGAGGTTGTAGTAGGTAAAAGTATTTCCGAAAATGCAGCATACAACCTATACGTAGCTCTTAATATCACTGGTGTAGCTATTGGCTTTTATTTATCAAATGTTATTATGAGACCAGGCTTTGCAACTATTTTTATTCTAGTAGCAGCCTGTCTTTATTTTTATGCTACAACTCTAAAACAAATTATGATTTTAGGCAACATCATTGTTGCTTTATTATTATCTTTTAGCATTATAATAATTGGGGTATTCGACATCTTCCCTGCCACTGATGCAGAGAATAGAACACAAATGGCGAGTATGTTCTCAATACTAATCGATTATGCTGTTTTTGCCTTTATCATTAATTTTATTCGAGAGATTATAAGGGATATTGAAGATGTAAATGGCGATTACAACCAAGGAATAAATACATTACCTATTGCAATCGGTACTAATCGAACTGCAAAAGTAGTTTTTGCACTTTCAATTATTCCAATAGTATTTTTATTAATTTATATCAATAACTATTTTGTAGCTTTCAATCTTTACTTTGCTACAATATATACGTTTGTATTTGTACTCGCACCACTTATTTACTTTACTGCTAAAATAGTAACCGCTAAAACAAAAAAAGAGTTTCACCATTTGAGCTCAATTTTAAAATGGATTCTATTCTTCGGGATTCTATCAATTTTAATAATCAATCTTAATATTAAATACAATGCTTAAGCAAAAATTAGAAAAATATACTTTAATACTGGCTTCTGGTTCTCCGAGACGTCAGCAGTTTTTTAAAGACTTAGATTTAGATTTTGAAATCCGATTAAAAGATGTCGAAGAAATATATCCTCCTGAATTAAAAGGAAAGGAAATTACTGATTATTTAGCAGTGCTAAAAGCTGATGCCTTTGATGGAGATTTGAAAACAAACGAAATTCTGATTACAAGCGATACGATTGTTTGGCATAATGACAAAGCTTTGGGTAAACCAAAAGATGAGGAAGACGCTTTTAGAATATTAAAATCGTTATCAGATACAACGCATGAGGTAATTACTTCTGTATGTTTTAAAACTAACGCGAAATCGGTTATTATAAATGATACTACAAAAGTTACCTTTACTGCATTGAGCGATGAAGCCATTTTATATTACCTCAAAAATTACAAACCATACGATAAAGCGGGTGCATACGGAATTCAGGAATGGATTGGTTTTATTGCAGTTGCAAAAATTGAAGGGTCTTATACCAATGTTATGGGCTTACCTACACATAAAGTTTACGAATATTTAAGTACTTTAGATTAAAATTTTAAAACAAATATGATGACTTTTTTCACTGATTATGCCAAAGAAATATTTGCAACAGGAATTCTTATCGCTACAACGATTTCAATTAGAGTCATTGTTACTCAAATAGTTAAAAAATATGCCCAAAAAGAGCATTTTCAAGAACATCGAACCATTTTAATAATCAAGTATATTCATTTGCTCACCAATATCTTATTCATAATAGGATTGTTTATTGTTTGGGGGGTAAAAACGGATGATATTTTCCTAACTGTATCTTCTATCGCGACCGTTATTGGAGTAGCGATGTTTGCACAATGGTCTATTTTGAGTAATATTACATCTGGAGTTATTTTGTTTTTCTCCTTTCCATTTAAAATTGGAGATTCCATAAAAATTCATGACAAAGATTTCCCAATCGAGGCTGAAATTGAAGATATAAACGCTTTCCACGTAAGCTTAAAAACGAAAGAAGGTGAAAAAATAATATACCCTAATAATCTGCTTCTGCAAAAAGGAATCTCAATTATACCAGCTAATTTTGAAGACAAAGAGTTTTTTGACTAAACTCTTTTATGGGAATTTTATAAGCTATTTTTAAAAATGTAGAACGTAAAAAAGGGAATAAAACATAACATTTGTTTAACTTGATTTTTATTAGTCGTAATAAAAGCTTTTTAATCTCAATAAATTAGTTATGGAATCAATTAAACTACCTTTTTACGTAAAACTAACCTGTGTTTTAATAAGTCTAATTTGTATTGGCTTTATATTCTTTATCGGTAAAGATATTATAACGACCATATTACTAGCCTTTTTATTTTCGGTCCTACTATTACCATTATTTACGTTATTGCACACAAAATTACGATTCCCACATTTTCTAGCCTCTATAGTTACAGTTCTTATTTTTGTATTAATTATAATCGGAATACTTACTTTTATATCTTTTCAAATTAGTGATATTGCCAATGATTATTCTATAATAAAGAAAAATTCAATTACTGTTTTAAATAATTTTCAAGACTTTATTAAGGCCAACTTTAATATTAGTGCTGGGGAACAAAAAAAATACGTTGAAAATGTTACTTCTGATTCTGTGAAAAATGGTGGAGAAAAAATAACTTCTGCATTGGGCTCTCTTTCAGATGTTCTTTTAGATTGTACTATAATACCTATTTTCATTTTCCTGTTTTTGTTATATAAGAAGCATTTCATTCTGTTTCTTGCAAAAGTATTCAAGAAAGAGCATCATAATAAATTAAAGGAAATTCTAACTCAAATAAAAGGATCTATAAATAATTACATTGTTGGCCTTATTATAGAAATGCTTGTCGTTACTATATTAACCAGTTTAGGTCTTTACATTATTGGCGTAAAATATTTTATTTTATTAGGGCTTATCACTGGTATATTAAATATGATTCCTTACATAGGAATTTTCATTGCGGGTGTGTTAACTGTTTTGGCATCATTAACTGGAACTCCCGAAATATCAATTATTTTAGGAATTCTTATAGTTAATGTAATTGTTCAGCTTATCGATAACAATATTCTCGTACCTTTAATCATAAACACCAAGGTCGAAATTAATGCGCTCTTCTCAATAGTTGGCATTATTATAGGTGGCGGAGTTGCAGGCATATCAGGAATGTTTTTAGCAATTCCGTTAATGGCAATTCTTAAGATAATTTTTGACAGAATTGATTATCTTGAGCCTTGGGGGTATTTAATAGGGAATGATTTGCCGAAAAAATTTAACTGGAAAATTAAAAAAACAAAATTAAAAGAATAGAATACCGTTATATGTTTTATCTAAAAATGAATTTATAAATATTATACCTTGATAATAAAACTATTTCAATATAAAATATTTCTGTTACTTATCATGGTATGCTTTTGCTATACTAGTTCATTCTCGCAGGTAAAACAAACTAAAAAAGATAGTACAGAAATGTATTCCAAAATTAAATCATATTCTAAAAAACATAAATTCACCAATTTCTTTCATCGCTTTGTATTTAAATCTACCCGCCCAAGAAAAAAAGATGAGCAAATTAAAATAGTAGATACGACAAATTACGATGGAAAAATTATACGCAAAATTAATATTATAGTACTAGATCCTTTTGGCTACTCCGAAAGTGATTCCACTATTACACCAAGAAATTGGGGAGAAAGAACAGGAAACAAGCTTCATCTGAAAACAAAAAATTTCGCAATCCGTAATTTATTATTATTCAAAAAAAATTCCCAATATGATGCCTACAAAATACAAGAATCTGAGCGTATAATTCGATCTCAAAGATATGTAAATACAGTTAGCATTAAAGGACAACTAACAAGTGTAGCATCTGACTCAGTAGATGTGACTATTCGTGTCCTAGACTCTTGGAGCTCTATACCTAAATTTTCTATTTCAAGTAGCCAGTTTGGTATAGGACTAAAAGACAAAAACTTTTTTGGAACAGGTCAACAATTAGAATATAAGTTTATTAACCGAATTAGTGATGGAAAAAATGCCAATAATTTCGCATATACAGTTCCGAATATTAAAAACACCTTTATTAATGCAACTGCAAAGTACAATATTGACTTAGACAACAATTATAATAAAAGCATTGCTTTTGAGCGTCCCTTCTACTCTCCTTTAACTAAATGGGCAGGAGGTGTTTATTTTGGTCAACAATTTAGAAAAGATAGCTTACAAGGTCCTGATTTAAAATATGAATTTCAGAATTTCAAATTCAATTCACAGGATATATGGTTAGCAAAAGCATTTCCTATTTTTAAGGAAAAAGAAAGAAAAACCAATTTGATCCTATCCGGTCGAATGCTAAACATAAACTATATTGAAACCCCTACTCTTGAATACGATCCTGTTAACTTTTTTTCGGATGAAAAGTTGTTACTTACAGGAATCGGAATTAATACTCGAGAATTTGTTAAGGACAATTATATATTTAGAAATGGAGCTACTGAAGATGTGGCTACTGGTAGAATCTTTGGAATAACAGCCGGCTACCAATACAAAAACACATTCTGGCGCCCCTATATAGGAGCACAAGCCTCTATTGGAAACTACCATAAATGGGGATATCTAAGTGCCAACTTTGAATATGGGACTTTCTTTCATCAATCTAAAACATACCAAAGTGCATTTGTATTTGAAGCCAATTATTTTACGAATCTTGTAAAAATAGGAAACTGGAAATTAAGACAGTTTATAAAACCCGCACTTATCATAGGAGCTAATAGAGAAAACTCTATTGGAGATCAACTCGATATAAATGGTGATAACGGTCTACAGGGTTTCAGAAGTCCAATATATGGTACTAGTAAGGCGGTATTATCATTGCAAACACAAACCTATGCTCCGCATGCATTATGGGGATTTCGTGTAAATCCATTTTTTAATTATACCGCTGCCGTATTAGGAGGGGATGGTAATGCAATGATGAGAAACAAAGTTTTTTCTAAAGTTACATTAGGGCTTTTAATCAGTAATGACTATTTAGTTTTTAGTTCATTTCAGCTTTCTATCTCTTATTATCCATCTATTCCTTTTGAAGGAGATCGTGTTTTCAAATCAAATACATTTGAAACTACTGATTTTGGATTACAAACTTTCGAATTAGCAAAACCAAGACTAGTTGATTATTAATAAAAACTTTGGATATCCATATATTCCTTGTTTTTATTTACAAAAAATTCGCGCAACATAATCGGTTACGTATCAATACACTTACCACAATAATCTTTACTCACATTCTTTTTTTAACATCCTGTTTTTTTTTTGTGGCACAACTTTTGGATTTCACAAATCAAATGTTGAGATAGTCAATCATTTCAACAATAGAATAAGAATCCCAAAAACCCCAGAAAAAATGAAAACACTAAAAATTATTACTTTCGGAATATTTCTTTTTATTTCAAGTACCATGCATTCACAAGTTTCAATAAACGTTAATATTGGCTCACCACCACAATGGGGACCTGTAGGATATACTGAAATGGAATATTACTACTTACCAGATATTGAAGCTTATTATGATGTTCGTGCCACACAATTTATTTATTTTGGTGGAGGAAAATGGATTAGATCTAGCCGTTTGCCTAGACAATATAGAAACTATGATTTGTATGGAGGATACAAAGTAGTTTTAAATGATTATCACGGTAGAACTCCATATGCTCATTTTGACAGACACAGAGTTAAATATCACAAAGGATATCATGGTAAACCTCAAAGAACATATGGCTATTACAAAAATGACCGTCATGATCATTACAAAAAAGATCGCCATGACCGTTATGATCGCCACGACAAGCATGATAAGCATGATAGACGTGACCGCGATGATGACCATGATAGAGGACATAGAAGACATTAAACAACAATTTATAATTTAGAGAGAGAGTGCCTTTAATTAGGCTCTCTCTTTTTTTTATTTTATTTTTAACATCTTTACAACTCATTAACAACTACTTTTTTCTATTATTACTATTTTTGAAAATAATCCTTAAGTTAAATAATTCTCAGATGCACAAACTTCGTTTAAAAATTATTCTATTATTTATTATTAGCTTTCAAGCTAGTTTTGCACAAAAGCCACAAAAACCTAATTCGGTTGAGATTTACAATCAAATAAAGAAAGTAAATTTCTTAGGCTCGGTACTTTACTTAGCAGCACATCCTGATGATGAAAACACCAGACTAATTTCTTATTTATCTAATGAAGTAAATGCTAGAACAGGATATTTATCTTTAACTCGAGGAGATGGTGGACAAAATTTAATTGGTCCAAAATTAAGAGAATTATTAGGCGTAATTAGAACCCAAGAACTTATTGAAGCTAGAAAGATTGATGGTGGTGAACAGTTTTTTTCGCGTGCCAATGATTTTGGTTACTCCAAAACCCCTGATGAAACATTAACAATTTGGGATAAAGAAAAAGTGATGGCAGATATAATATGGAACATTCGCAAATTTCAGCCCGATGTAATCATCAATCGCTTTGATCATCGCACACCTGGTACGACTCACGGACATCATACAGCATCGGCTATGCTGAGTGTTGAAAGCTTTAATTTAAGCAATAATCCTGCTATTTATCCAGAACAATTAAAATATGTAACCACTTGGCAACCAAAACGTCAATTTTTTAATACATCATGGTGGTTTTACGGTAGTCAAGAAAAATTTGTTGCTGCTAATAAATCCAAATTTACAACATTAGAAACTGGCGTTTATTATGCTGGATTAGGTAAATCTAATCAAGAAATTGCTGCCTTAAGTCGCAGTCGTCATCAATCACAAGGATTTGGAAGTACAGGAAGTCGTGGTCAGGATACTGAATATTTAGAACTTATTAATGGTGATGCTCCAAAAGATGCAACTTCACTTTTTGATGGAATTGATACTACTTGGAATCGTATTAAAGGTGGAAAATCTATTGGAGAATTAATCGATACAATTATAGCAAATTATAATTTTAATAATCCATCAGCAAGTATACCTAATTTAGTAAAAGCCTATAGTATGATTCAATCCTTAGACGAGAATCATTGGAAAGCGATAAAATCTGAAGAAATTAAAAAAATTATAGCCGCTAGTTCTGGTTTATATTTAGAAGCCGTTGCACAACAACAAGAAACTATTCAAGGGGGTGTACTAAACCTAAAACTAGAAGCTATAAATCGTAGTGCTGTTCCTATGCAATTAGTAAATGTAACAACTTTACCAGATCAACAAAATACTCCTAAAAATATCGATTTAATCAATAATAAAGATCAAAAAATTGATTTAAAAATACAATTACCAAGCACAATACCCTTTACTCAACCGTATTGGTTGGCTGAAAAAGCAACTACTGGAATGTACACGGTTTCTAATCAAGAAAACATTGGAATTCCTGATATTATTCGTGATGTAAAAGTTGTGTTTAACATTAGAGTAAACAATGTTGATATTCCGTTTGAACGTACTGTCGTTTATAAATATAATGACGTTGTAAAAGGAGAAATGTATGATTTCTTGGATATTGTTCCTGAAGTCACTACTACAATCCTTGAAAAAGTATTATTATTTAAAGACACTCAAACCAAAACTGTTGCTGTTAAGATTAAAGCAGGAAAAGATGCTACAAATGGTAATCTACAATTAGAATTACCAAAAAGCTGGATGATAACTCCAAAACAAATTCCTTTTAGCCTAGCAAAGAAAGGAATGGAACAAACCGTTTATTTTGAAGTAACGCCTCCTGTAAATCCTGAAAATGCTACACTGAAAAGTGTTGCAATCATGAACAATAAACGCTATGATAAAGATCAAACAATTATTGATTATCCCCATATTGCTAAACAGCAAGTTTTATCTACATCTGAAGCCAAAGCAATACGATTAGACTTAAAAACAACTGGTGATTCAATAGCATATATCATGGGAGCTGGTGACGAAGTACCAAATAGTCTAGTACAAATGGGCTATAAAGTTACTATCTTAAAACCTGAAGAGATTACTCCTACGCGTCTTGACGATTTTAATGTCGTGATTACAGGAGTTCGCGCCTACAATACTATTCAGGCACTTGCCAATAAACAAGATGTTCTTTTTGATTTTGTTAAAAACGGAAAAACAATGATTGTACAATACAATACAGCGGGCGAAGTTGTAACAGATAGTATTGCGCCATATCCTTTAAAAATTTCTGCAGATAGAGTAACTGAAGAAGATGCTCAAGTTACCTTTCTTGCGCCAAATCATCCCGTTTTGAGCACACCAAATAAAATTACTTCTAAAGACTTTGAAGGCTGGAAACAAGAGCAAGGATTGTATTACCCTAATGAATATGATAAAGCCTTTACTCCTATCCTTTCTTCACATGACAAGGGAGAATCTGCTAAAAAGGGTGCTTTATTAGTCGCTCCATACGGAAAAGGATATTACATTTACACCGGTTTAAGCTTTTTTAGAGAATTACCTGAAGGTGTTCCTGGAGCTTATCGATTGTTCTCAAATATAATCTCATTGAAACAACCTGTACAAATCCCAAATAAAGAAATTAAGAATTAAAGCTTTTTAATATGGCAGCGAAAAAAATAAAAACATGGAAAAAAAGCTACACCTACGTGCTTGTAGCCAATGCCATTTATATTCTAGTTTTTTACTTAATAATGCAATTATACTCATAACATATGCAACTATTTGATTGGGTTATACTCATCGTCACACTTTTATTTATTGTTGGTTACGGCTCATGGAAAACCAAAGGCAGTAAGAATGTCGAAGAATTTATTTTAGGAAATAACGAAACTCCTTGGTACACTGTTGGGCTATCGGTAATGGCCACACAAGCAAGTGCTATTACATTTTTATCAACTCCAGGTCAAGCCTATCACGACGGAATGGGGTTTGTGCAGTTCTATTTTGGATTGCCAATTGCCATGATCGTTATTTGCGTTACCTTCATACCATTATATCATAAATTCAAAGTATTTACTGCTTATGAATTTCTAGAAAAACGATTCGATTTAAAAACACGTTCATTAGCTGCGATTCTATTCTTGGTTCAAAGAGGTTTAGGAACAGGATTAACCATTTATGCCCCTGCAATTATACTTTCGGCACTACTAGGATGGAACCTGACTGTAATGAATGTAATGATCGGTTTACTGGTAATTATTTATACATTCTCTGGTGGTACAAAAGCGGTGAATGTCACGCAAAAACAACAAATGTTTGTCATCATGTCGGGAATGTTTATTACCTTTTTCTTGATACTACATTACTTACCAAATGATATGACTTTTACAAATGCGATGCATATAGCGGGAGCAAATGATAAAATGAATATTGTAGACTTTTCATTTAATCCTGAAGAAAAATACACTTTTTGGAGCGGAATAACTGGTGGATTCTTTCTTGCCCTTGCTTATTTTGGAACTGACCAATCACAAGTAGGTCGCTATTTATCTGGTAGATCGGTTAAGGAAAGCCAAATGGGATTAATCATGAACGGACTTTTAAAAGTTCCGATGCAATTTTTCATTCTACTTACAGGAATAATGGTTTTTGTTTTTTTTCAGTTTAACCCAGTTCCTTTAAACTTTAATCCGAACAATAAAGCTATAATTGAAAAATCGGCATATAAAGACGAATACAAATCTTTAGAAAAAAAGCTAAACGTGCTATCCGAAGACAAAAAAGTAATCAACTTATTATATATCGATCAATTAAATCAAGATTATGATAATCCGATTCTACGAAAAGAATTAGTAACATTATCAAATAAAGAAAGAGAGTTACGCGAGAAAGCCAAAGAAATAATCATGAAAGCCGATAGTAATAGTGAAACAAATGATAAGGATTATGTATTCTTTCATTTTATTCTAAATTATTTACCCAAGGGCTTAATAGGTTTGTTATTGGCTGTAATCCTTTCGGCCGCAATGTCATCTACTGCTTCGGGACTTAATGCATTGGCATCAACAACTGCCATTGATATTTATAAACGTAATCTTAAAAGTCAAAAATCAGACAAACACTATCTCTATGCAACTAAATTTTTTACTTTATTCTGGGGAATAATAGCGATTCTTTTTGCTTGTATAGGAACCTTATTCGAAAACCTCATACAACTTGTAAACATTATTGGATCAATATTTTACGGTACTGTTTTAGGAATATTTTTGGTTGGTTTTTACATCAGACGCGTACAATCAAAAGCGGTGTTCTATAGCGCTCTTATTAGCCAAATTACCATTTTTATAATTTTTTATTATGCTATTTGGATTTATCCAAGTGGCCAAGAGAAACTAGGTTATTTATGGCTTAACTTTATCGGTGCCATGCTAACCATTTTCTTATCCATGCTTATGCAATTTACTATCTTTAGAAAACAAAAAGCAATAGTATTAGATTAACACTAAAAAAAAACGCTGTAAAACATATGCTTTACAGCGTTTTTTTATTCTAATCATTTAAATTAAACATACAAAAGAGGCTAAATAATCTTTTCAATAAATGATTAATCTATCTAGTATATTAAGTTTCTCTATTAGTTCTGATAGCCATTAGAATCTTCTTTAATAAAAGCTGGAAACGGCTCTTAATCTTAAAATAAACGACATAGCAAGAATACATTTATCTTATGCTTAAACCACTTTTTCATGATCGCTAGCTAAACAGTTAAAATAAACGTAAACCTATTTTATACTCTAAATAAGGCATAAAAAAATCCCATTTTGAAATAGTATCAAAATGGGATTTTTTAGTAAATAGAATAATTAATTATTTACTCCATTCAGAAATACTGTCTTTATTCATTTTTACGTAATCCTGATTTTTAGCAGCTTCAGAAGCAGCAAGTGAAATTTTAGCAGTTTCGATAGCTCCTTTCTTGTCTCCTTGTTTAGCTTGGATTAATGATTTAAGTCTGTAGAAGTAGAACGGTTTGTTTTCGCTTAACTCAATAGCTTTGTCAACATATTCTCTTGCTTTAGCGATATCTCCACCTTTTGTTTGGAAAGTGTATTGTGCAGCAGCAAAATAATCATTTGATGATGGTCCTGCTAATACTTTTTTGATACTTTCTGAAGCAATTTGATCTGTAGGAACATCAAATTTTACTGATACAGAAGAGTTTTCCCAAGCAATATCAAGAGTTCCAGAATTGAAATCTAAATTATTAATTCCAATTGTGAAAGTTTGAACTGCTTTATTTAAAGCTTCTTCTTTTACAGTAGTTTTTAAAGCTACATCAGCATCGTTCCAATTTTCTGGCAATCCCCAGTTGTCTGTTTTTGAATAGAAAATAACATCCCAGCTTTCAATTCTTGGAATAGTAAAGATTGCATATTTTCCTTTTTTCAATGTTTTTCCATCAATTACAACATCATCGCTAAATGATATTATTGAATTTTCGTTTGCACCCGTTCTCCATAATTTACCAAACGGAACCAAGTTTCCAAATACAGCTCTACCTCTAGCGCCTGGTCTTGAGTAAGTAACTTCTACATCTGTTAAACCAACAATCTGGTTTACAACTGCTTTAGGACTCGATTGAGGAGTTTTTATTTGTGCTTCTGCAACAAATGGAGCAATAACAATTGCTAAGGCAATAAGTACTTTTTTCATTATTTATAGTTTTTTTTGTTTTCCCAAAATTACGAATTCGATCTGTTCAAAATGTTAATAATTACCTAATAGAAGACTTAATCTTCACTATTTTATCAAAGTTCAATTCATTAAAATGATTAATAACAATGTCGGCATCTGATAAGTCCTGCATTTTAGAATGTTCGCTATTGTAACCCACGCAAAATATTCCCGCAGCTTTTGCGGCTTTTACGCCATTGGTACTATCTTCAATGATAATACAATTTTCTTTTGGCGCTTTAGATAATGATGCTGCATGAAGAAATATAGCTGGATTTGGCTTTGATTGAGGAAAGTCCTCTCCACTTACGATATCTGTAAAATACTGATGTAAATTAAAACGTGTAAAAACACGCTCTATAGTTACTTTTGAAGCCGACGAAGCTAAAATTAATTGCATACCATTAGCATACAAATCTTTAATTAAATCCTCAACACCATCTAATAAGAACAAATCTTCTTTGGTATCAAAAGCATCATTAAAAATAGTTCTTTTTCTCTGAATCAAATCTTCTACGTCTTGCTCTATCGTTGGAAAAATATTCTTTAACGTTTGAAAAGTATTTCGTGTCGAAAACCCTGTAAACGAAGTATAAATTTCATCGGACACCTCAATATTTAATTCTGAAAATTGTTTATGGTAAGCATAAGAATGAACGGGTTCTGTATCTACAATTACACCGTCCATATCAAAAATTACTGTTTTAATCATTTTTTTATTTTTAAGACTTTAAGCATCTAAGATTATTCTATTTGTAAACTGCGACTGTTTTATTTTGTTTCAAGTTTAATGTTTCAAGTTCTACATTGCGACTTTAAACTGTGACTGTTTTTTTGTTTCAAGTTTAATATTTCAAGTTCCATACTGAGACTGTAAACTGTGACGGTTTTTTGTTTCAAGTTTCAAGTTCTGGACTGAGACTGTCCTTCGGCTCCGCTCAGGATGACACCGAAAACTGTGACTGTAAACCGCGACTATTTTTTGTTTCAGGTTCTACACTGCGACTGCCCTTCGGCTCCGCTCAGGATGACACTGCAAACTGCGACTGAAAACTGAAAAACTACTTCTTAAGCAAATATCTAATAACGGTTTCGGCAGTATATAAACCAAATAATCCAGGCATATAGCTATTGGTACCGTAAAACGATTTTTTAAAATTAGATCCATCTGTCATTTTTAAACTTGATTCATCTTGAATTTCTGAAGAAAAAACTACTTTTAATTTATCAATTTTAACCTCTTTTAATCTTTTTCGAATTGTTTTAGCAAAATAACAATTTACAGTATTAGAAATATCGGTAACTTTTACTTTCGAAGCTTCCATTTTTCCACCTGCTCCCATGCTACTAATTATTTTTACATGCTTGCGTTTAGCGGCAATAATCAAATTTAATTTTGGAGTAACGCTATCAATACAATCCAAAACATAATCAAATTCTTCGGTAACAATTTCGAAAGCGCGCTCTGGCGAAAGAAACTCCTGAACTCTGATTAATTTTAATTCTGGATTAATATCCATTAAACGATCTCCTACGACAGTAACTTTAGGTTGCCCTACAGTTGAGTGTAAAGCTGGTAATTGTCTGTTTATATTGGTAATATCTACTACATCTCCATCTACAATAGTCATTGTCCCTACTCCAGCTCTGGCTAAAAACTCTGCAGCAAACGATCCCACTCCGCCTAATCCAACAACAAGAACGTGTGAATTTTTAAGATTATCTAATCCTTCTTTTTTAAATAATAATTCGGCTCTTTCAGTCCACTCTGCCATATATTTTGTTTTTATTTGTTCTTTTATTTATTAAATACAATTTTAAAATTACTCCAGATTAACTCTTGTAATTCATCGATTGTTATGTTTTTATATTTTGCAGCTAAAGCATATACTGTTTCTATCGTTTCTTCAATAGTATCCGTTTCTAGAAAAAATCGATTGTTAGGTATACTTTTAAAGACCACTTCTAAATTTGGATTCTTGACTAAATATTTTCCAAAAGAAATATAAAATCCATTATCCAAAAGTTGCTTGGCCACTTGCTCATTTTTAGAAAAACCATGAATAACCATGGGAACAGTAATGTTTAGTTTTTTCTTTAAAGCAATTACTTCTTGAAAAGCCGCTACGCAATGAATCACGACCGGCTTTTGATGCTTTTCAGCTAACAATAATTGTCTTTCAAAAACTGCTACTTGCAATTCAAACGAAACCTCAGTTCGTTTATCCAAACCACATTCGCCAATAGCCAAACAATTTTCAGTTGCTAGTTTTTGATCAATAACTTCCAAATCAGCTTCAATACGCTCCTCAACTATATACCATGGATGAATTCCGATGGAGTAAAAAGCAATACTCTCATCAAAATTATTTGGGTATTGATTAACCAAATCCAGAATATCGGGATGATTTGCAGCTTGGTGTGTATGGAAATTAAAAAATTTCATTAGTCATGAAACTTTTTAACACCAGCCTCAACAGCAACATTCAAGTCATTTTCCAAAGGTACAATTGGACAAGAATATTTATGATTATAAGCACAATATGGATTATAGGCCTGATTAAAATCGATGGTTATAGTCTTTCCTTTTGGTGTTTTTAAATCAATATATCTTCCACCTATATATGTCTCTTTACCAGAAGTTAAATCTGAAAAAGGAAGAAATAAATGGTCTTTGTATTCGGCCTTCTTAGTAAGATCGATGTTTCTGTAAACATTCAATTGCGAATCAACCCCATCAATCGTAAAATAGACAGTACCATATTTTATATACATTGGTTTTCTATCCGTAGACGTTTTCATCTCAAAAGCTTTTTCTTTTTTAGCTTTCACAAATTTTGCTACAACCGAGTATTTTTCGTTTATCGGATAAAAATCTAATGTCTTGAATGTTTTTAAATCTTCGGCTAATAGCGGACTCGTTTTTGCATCTGCATATTCGCCATTAATTGTCTTTTGAAAATTTTCGGCATCAGTATTATTTAATTTCTCTTGGGCAAACCCAGAATTTAATGCTAAAAGTGCTAAAAACAGAATTAGGTTTTTCATCTTATAAATTTTAGCAAAAATAGTTTAAAAGTAACAAAGCAACAAAGAGTGTAAGTTACAAAGTTTTATAACTTTGCATATATAACCCATTTATAATGTTTATAACTGCCTTTCAACGATACATAAATAATTTTAGAGGATTTTCTAGAGAAATTTGGATACTTACACTTGTAACTTTTATTAATCGTGCCGGAACAATGGTTCTTCCTTTTTTATCCAAATATTTAAAAGAAGATCTTCAGTTTACGTACAACCAAGTGGGATGGATTATGGTTTCTTTCGGATTAGGCTCTATGTTAGGTTCTTGGCTTGGTGGTAAACTATCTGACAAAATAGGCTTTTACAGAATAATGGTTTTTAGCCTTTTTACCAGTGGAGTTTCCTTATTCTTTCTACAATATTTAACCTCTTTCTGGCCACTATGCTTTGGTATTTTTGCTATCATGACAATAGCCGATATGTTTCGTCCTGCAATGTATGTTTCGCTTGGCGCTTATGCAAAACCCGAAAACAGAACTCGTGCCTTAACATTGGTACGACTTGCTGTAAATCTTGGTTTTGCTGCAGGTCCTGCATTAGGAGGTTTGATTATTATGGGAATTGGATACCAAGGACTATTTTGGGTTGATGGAACTTCATGTATTGTTTCCATAACAATCTTTGCTTTATTAGTAAAAGAAAAGAAAAAACCAATTCATGATAGCAGCCACGATAGTATAAGCGAACCTAAGTCCGTATTTAAAGACAAAATATTCTGGATTTTCTTATTTATGAGCTTTGCTACTGCCATGATTTTCTTTCAATTATTTACTACTTTACCATTATATCACAATGAGCAATTTGGGTTGACGGAATTTCAAACTGGACTATTAATGACTCTAAATGGTCTTTTAATATTTTCATTAGAAATGCCTATTGTAAGTTATTTGGAGCGTAAGGCGGTTCAAAAAATAAAAATAATTCTTTATGGCTCTTTATTAATGGCTTCAAGTTTCTTTTTATTGCTAATTAATTTTTGGGCTGGAATACTTGTATTTGCAATGATTATAATCTCTATTGGAGAAATATTAGCTTTTCCTTTCTCTAATGCATTTGCATTAAGCAGAGCACCTCGTGGCCAAGAAGGAAGATACATGGCACTATACACAATGAGCTTTAGTTTGGCGCACATTGTTAGCTCTAAAGTAGGTTTTGAATTCATTACTCAATTTGGATATCAAACCAATTGGTTTATTATGGGATGCATAGGGTTAACCGCAACCATATGTTGTTTTTGGGTTCGCAATGAATTACAAAAAGAAAACAGCATTTTATAAGATCCTAAAAATCGCTTCTCAAAACAAAATAACTATCTGTAAAACAATATTTTAAAACTGAAATACGTTTCTAATAAGACTTCTTTATTTTATTATCAACTAAAAAAATAGTTTAATAACTGCTTTTTTAGTTGCGTAACTATAAAAATAGTTGTACGTTTGATTTAAAATTAGAAAACATGCAAAAGTTAACCAATAAAGAAGAAGAGATAATGCACATTTTATGGAAGCTAAACAAAGCTTTTGTAAAAGAAATCCAAGCTGAGATTACGGAGGATCAGCCGCATTACAATACACTTTCGACCATTGTGCGAAACTTGGAAGAAAAAGGTTTTGTGGCACATACTCCTTTTGGAAATACCCATCAATATTACCCAGTTGTAACTTTAAAGGATTACAGCAAGCGTTTCATGAATACAGCAATTGATAACTACTTCAATAGTTCATACAAAAATATGGTCTCCTTTTTTGCTAAAGAAGAAAAAATATCTGCCGATGAATTACGTGAAATACTGGATATGATCGAAAACAAAAAATAATAAATTATGGAGGCAATTTTCATCTATATTTTTAAAACTAGCGGATTAATCACTTTGTTTTATTTAGCATACTACTTTTTATTACGAAAAGAAACTTTTTTTAATGGCAACAGATGGTTTTTATTATCGGGATTAATCACTTCGATAATATTGCCTCTTGTAATTTATACCAAAACTGTTTGGGTTGCTCCTGCTTCTGTTTCAAATAATGTTAATTATCAAACTTATACGCCTCAAATAAATACAGATGTTGCTTTTAACATTGATTGGAATCTTACTTTAATTGCAATTTATTGCATCGGGTTCTTAATTCTATTAATAAAATTTGCAGTCGATTTCTATAGCTTAAATTCAGTCATTAAAGGCAAAAAAACACATCAACAGGCTGATTTTAAATTCATAGACACAAAAGAAAGCATTGCTCCTTTCTCCTACTTTGATTACATCGTATACAACTCATCACTTTATACACCTTTAGAACTAGAAAGCATTATTGAACATGAAAAAGTACATAGTGAGCAAAATCATACTTTAGACGTTTTAATAGCAAGGGGCTTTTGCATACTATTTTGGTTCAATCCAATTGTTTGGTTTTATAAGAAAGCCATCATGCAAAATCTAGAATTCATCGCTGATGCTGAAGCTTCTCAAAAAATATCAGATAAAAAAGCTTATCAATACACGCTTTTAAAAATAACAACGCATGAAAACTGTGTTGCAATCACCAATCATTTTTATCAATCATTAATCAAAAAACGAATCGTCATGTTAAACAAAAATCAATCAAAAAAGAGAAATTCATGGAAGTTTTACCTAGTAATTCCAGCATTAGTAGCTTTTGTACTTTTATTTCAAATAGAAGTAATTGCTAAAGAAAAAGAAGCTACTAAACCAGAATCTGTTAAAGAAGTTCCTCAAGGAGTTGCCAAAGAAAAAATTGCATCAATGGATGTATATAAAATCAAGAAAAACACAACCGATAAGGAGTTAAAAGCGATGGCTGAAACTATGAAACAAAAACACAATATAGATGCTGTTTTTTCGGACGTAAGCCGTAACGCTCAAGATCAACTAACAGCTATTAGAGTAGCATTAAAAAAAGGTTCCGAATTAGAGAAAACATTTCTTATCAATCAAACTAATGCTATTAAAAACTGTGGAATCATTGTTGTGACTTATGATGATAATACTAAAAAAGTTCTTTTTACTACAGATGACAATATTGATAAAGCGAAACTATCTGATGATTTAAAAAATGAATCATTTACTGTAAACACAAAAACTAATTCTAAAAAGAATAAAAACTTTACTACTACAAATAGTAATACTAATGAAACTGTAAGCATCAACATTCAATCTAATGATGACAAAGATAATGCAGTTACTAGTAATACAATTACAGAGTCAAAGACTGAGACTAAATCAGGAACTACAATTAAAATAACAAACACTAATACAGGTACCAGTTTCAAAACAACTTCTTTTAAAGAGGGATCTTCAAAAAAATTAGATCAATTAATCGTAGTAAATGGTGTAATACAATCTGAAAAAGTAACTTCAGAAGAACTCAATGCACTTGATATTAAATCGATGAACGTATACAAAGGTGCTCAGGCAATAGCCAAATACGGGAGTCAAGGTCAAAATGGTGTAATTGAAATTGAAACAAGAAAATAATAATTTCAATTACCAATAAAACATAAATCATGCAAAAGTTAACCAATAAAGAAGAAGAGATAATGCACATTTTATGGAAGCTAAATAAAGCTTTTGTAAAAGAAATCCAAGCCGAGATTAAGGAGGATCAACCGCATTATAACACGCTCTCGACCATTGTGAGAAACTTGGAAGAAAAAGGTTTTGTAACACATACTCCTTTTGGAAATACCCATCAATATTACCCAGTTGTAACTTTAAAGGATTACAGCAAGCGTTTTATGAATACAGCAATTGATAATTACTTCAATAGTTCATACAAAAATATGGTCTCCTTTTTTGCTAAAGAAGAAAAAATATCTGCCGATGAACTACGCGAAATTCTGGATATGATCGAAAATAAAAAACAATAAACCATGGAGGCAATTTTTATCTATATTTTTAAAACTAGCGGATTAATCACTTTGTTTTATGTGGCATATTATTTTTTACTAAGAAAAGAAACATTCTTTACTAGTAATAGATGGTTTTTATTATCGGGACTAATTACTTCGATCGTATTACCTTTTGTAGTCTATACCAAGATAATTTGGATTGCCTCTACAACACCAACTAATTTTACAACACCAATAAATGTAATTCAAACAATTCCGGTAGCGCAAAATTGGATTGATACACATTTAAATTTGTGTTTAGTTATAGTATACGTTTCAATCATCACTTTGCTATTAATAAAATTCGCTTTCGATTTTTATAGTTTAAAAAAGGTAATTCAAGGTCAAAACATTCAAAATCAATCTGATTTTAAGTTTGTCGATGTTTCAGAAAACATTGCTCCATTTTCATTCTTTAATTACATCGTGTACAACTCATCACTGTACAATTCTACTGAACTGGAAAACATTCTTGAACATGAAAAAATTCACAGCGAACAAAATCACACCACAGATGTGTTGATTGCAAGGATATTCTGCATTGTATTTTGGTTTAACCCAATTGTTTGGTTATACAAAAAAGCTATACTACAAAATCTGGAATTTATCGCCGATGCCGAAGCCTTAAAAAAAATAGCTGATAAAAAGGCTTATCAATACACACTTTTAAAAATAACAACACATGAAAATTGTGTTGCAATCACCAATCATTTTTATCAATCATTAATCAAAAAACGAATCGTCATGTTAAACAAAAATCAATCAAAAAAGAAAAATTACTGGAAGTACGCTTTTATTCTTCCACTATTAGGAATATTTATGTTCCTATTCCAAATTAAAGTTGTCGCGCAAGAAAAAGAACCAACAGAAGATGCTATTGCAAATCTAAACACAGACCCTGAAAATGTATATGTTTACAAAGTTAAAAAAAGCACAACCAACAAAGAATTAGATGAAATTGCGAAAAAACTTAAAGAGCAACATGATGTAATAATTGCATTTTCTAAAGTACAAAGAAATTCTAACCAGGAGTTAACTGGAATTAAAGTTGACATAAAAAAGAAAAATGGAAAGTCACAAATAATGCAAATTAATGGTAATGAAGTAATAAAACCTTTTGGTGTTGTTGTAACAAAAAACAATGATGGTACCGAAACTGTAAATTTGCATACTGGTGAAAAAAACTATCAACCAGTTGCCATGGGTGGAAATCAAAAGGGAAACAAAAATTATGATACGGATGATAATTACCTAGTACCTCCTACACCTCCAACTCCTCCTAATGCTCCAGATTTCCCTAGTGGACCAATGCCAGTTGCTAATGTTGACGTATCAAAAATGCCAAAACCACCAGTACATCCATTTGATATAAATGATACAAAAGCGATGAAAAAGTTCAACAAACAAATGGAAGAATTCAACAAAAAGATGGAAGATTTTCAACCAGATATGTCTGGTTATGAAAAAGAAGTCGAAGCAGTAATGGCTAAACGTGAAGCTATTTTCGAAAAAGAAATGGCCAAATACGACATTGCTATGAAAGAATTTGATTTAGAAATGAAGGATTTTGATCGAGAAATGAAAAAATTCAATGTCGACATGGAGAAATTCAACAAGGAAATGCAACAACATGACAAAGAAATGAAACAACTTGATAAAGAAATGCAAAACTTTAATAAATCAAAATAATTAATTTTCGTTTGTAACAAAATTTAACATCGCATTACATGAAAGAAACATTTTTAGTTCCATTACTTTTATTGATTTTTCATTTTTGTTTTGGTCAACAAACTAAAGTTAAAGAAAAAGAAATTAATCAAAAAATCGATAACTATATAAAAGAGGTAATCTAAGTAAATTAAATCCCTAGAGTTACATTAGCCGTTATTAAAAATGTTAAAGTTATTTATGAGAAGTATTATGATGAAATTTCTATTGATGATGCCATAAAAGTTTTTGAATTAAACACTAAAGAATATCCAAAATCAGGAAACGCTTTTGATAGTTTAGCAGATGCTTATTTTAACAATAAGCAATTTGAAATAGCAAAGCAACATTACAAAAAATCTTTAGCTCATTCTCCCGAAAATACTAATGCAAAAGAAAGACTAAAAGAAATAGATAAATTACTGCTTAAATAACATTTAACAGCATACTTTAAAACCCAACAAAAAGACTTTGTAACCATACAAAGTCTTTTTTTATATCTTTGAAAAAAAATCCTACTGACATGTATAAAATCCTAGCACAGATAAATAAACTTATTCTACCCAGTTTTACCAAACGAGGACTTGATATAACAAAAGCGAAGAAATGGCAAATGGCAATTATCGGTTACCGTTATTTTATTACAACTCGCGCGTTGGGATAACATATGCTATCTATAAAGCACAAAAAAGTCCTGTACAACATACAGGACTTTTTTTGATTATTGGAGCAATCGGGTCTAAATATTAACTTTTTGGCAATAACACTGTATTAATTACGTGAATTACACCATTAGATTGATTTACATCTGCTATAGTAACTTTTGCTTTGTTTCCACTTTCGTCACTTATATATAAATCTTTTCCTTTCATCCAAGCTGTTAGAGTTCCACCACTTACTGTTTTAAGAGAAGCTTTACCTCCACCCATTTTTATAGCTTTTGCGATATCAGATGCGTTCATTTTACCAGCTACAACATGGTAAGTTAAAATGGTTTGCAATTTTTTAATATTTTCTGGTTTCAACAATGTTTCAACTGTACCTTTTGGCAATTTATTAAATGCCTCATTTGTTGGAGCAAAAACAGTAAACGGTCCTTTACCTTCTAAAGTTTCCACTAAGCCTGCCGCTTTTACCGCTGCTACCAATGTAGTATGGTCTTTTGAGTTGACTGCATTTTCAATAATGTTTTTGTTAGGATACATTGCTGCCCCACCAACCATAACTGATTTTTGAGCGAAAGAAGTTGCTCCAAATACTAATGCAAAAATTGCTGCTGTTAAAATGTTTTTAGTTTTCATGATTACGTTTTTAAAATTGTTATAATTTAATTTATAAGTTTTATAATGTCATTTACGCTATTACTTTCTATTTGGTTTTTAACATTCGAAAATAAATGAAATAAAAAAACAAAAAACTTTATAACCCCCTAATAAACAAAGAATAAACATCTATTTAATTTTTTACAATTTCCTTAATTATCTGAAATAAAAAGATTATTATGACTATAAACCTTCATTAAGAAAATAGAATTCATTAGTTTTTTCCTTTTAACTAAAAAACAAAACCCAACTAATTTTAAAAAACTAATTGGGTTTAATCATTTGATAGCAAAAAAAAAAACCGAGTCATTTCTGACTCGGTTTCTTATTATTATTAAAGAAGAATTATTTTACTTCTTCGAATTCAACGTCTTCAACATTGTCTCCTTGAGGCTCTCCACCTTGTGGTTGAGCTGCTTGTTGACCTTGTTCTCCTTGAGCATACATAGCTTCTGTAGCTGTTTTCCAAGCTGCATTAATGTTGTCAAGAGCAGTTTGAATAGCTGGAATGTCTTGAGATTGGTGAGCCATTCTCAATTCAGTTAAAGCGTACTCAATAGCAACTTTATGATCGTCAGCTAATTTGCTTCCTAACTCTTTTAATTGAGTTTCAGTTTGGAAAATCATGCTGTCAGCTTCGTTTAATTTCTCAGCTCTTTCTTTTGCAATTTTATCAGCATCAGCATTAGCTTCTGCATCTTTTTTCATTTTTTCGATTTCTTCAGCTGTTAATCCAGAAGAAGCTTCGATACGGATATCGTGAGATTTTCCTGTTCCTTTATCAGTTGCAGAAACTTTGATGATACCATTTGCATCAATATCAAAAGTAACCTCGATTTGAGGAACTCCTCTTGGTGCTGGTGGAATACCATCTAAATGGAAACGACCGATAGTTTTGTTATCAGCAGCCATAGCTCTTTCACCTTGCAATACGTGAATTTCAACAGATGGTTGAGAATCAGCAGCAGTTGAGAAAACTTGTGATTTTTTAGTTGGAATTGTTGTATTAGCTTCAATTAATTTAGTTAATACACCACCCATAGTTTCGATACCTAAAGATAAAGGTGTAACGTCAAGTAACAATACATCTTTTACATCTCCAGATAATACACCACCTTGGATAGCTGCTCCAATTGCAACAACCTCATCAGGGTTAACTCCTTTAGATGCTTTTTTACCGAAGAATTTTTCAACTTCTTCAGCAATTCTTGGCATACGAGTTGAACCTCCAACAAGAATAACTTCGTCAATATCAGATGTAGTTAAACCAGCATCTTTTAATGCTTTAGCAACAGGCTCCATAGAACGTTTTACTAAAGAATCAGTTAATTTCTCGAATTGAGCTCTAGACAATTTTTTCACTAAGTGTTTTGGTCCAGAAGCCGTAGCTGTAACGTATGGCAAGTTGATTTCAGTTTCTGAAGCAGAAGATAATTCAATCTTAGCTTTCTCAGCAGCTTCTTTCAAACGTTGTAATGACATTGGGTCAAGACGTAAGTCGATACCTTCTTCAGCTTTGAATTCGTCTGCTAACCAGTCAATAATTTCGTGGTCAAAGTCATCTCCACCTAAGTGAGTATCTCCGTTTGTAGATAATACTTCGAAAACTCCATCTCCTAATTCAAGAACAGAAATATCAAATGTACCTCCACCTAAATCGTAAACAGCAATTTTTTGATCAGTTCCTTTTTTGTCTAATCCGTAAGCAAGTGCAGCAGCAGTTGGCTCATTGATTATACGCATAACTTTAAGACCTGCAATTTCTCCAGCTTCTTTCGTAGCTTGACGTTGTGCATCATTAAAGTAAGCAGGAACAGTAATAACTGCTTCAGTTACTGTTTGACCTAAATAGTCTTCAGCAGTTTTTTTCATTTTTTGAAGAGTCATTGCTGACAATTCTTGAGCAGTATATAAACGACCGTCAATATCCACACGTGGAGTATTGTTGTCCCCTTTTACTACTTTGTATGATACTCTTTTTGCTTCATTTGTAGTTTCAGCAAAAGTGTGTCCCATAAAACGTTTAATAGAAGCAATCGTTTTTGTAGGATTCGTTACTGCTTGTCTTTTTGCAGGATCTCCCACTTTAATTTCTCCACCTTCAACAAAAGCGATGATAGATGGTGTAGTTCTTTTTCCTTCTGCATTAGGAATAACAACTGCTTCGTTACCTTCCATTACAGAAACACAAGAGTTCGTAGTCCCTAAATCAATTCCGATTATTTTACCCATTTTTATATATATTTAATTTTGATGTATACTTATTTTAACAACTCATGGTGCATAAGTCAATCTTTGTGCCAATATAAAAAACCCAAGGAAATTGTCAGTTTTCAGTATTGATACGCCCTAAACAATATGACATTATGACATTTTCACACCCTGACAACTACGTCACCGCAACGTTTATTATGTCATTATTTATGCCTAACGCCCCATATTTGCAATGCTTTTCCTTAGCTAACAAACCAAAAAAGCAAACCATTGTTTATCAGACTACAACTCTATTGCTTCTTTTTTATATACCTACAACTTGATTTATCATAAAAGACTAAAGTTAAGCTTTTTAAACAAGTCTCTATACTCTAAAACGTTATTTTAAAAACAATTAACATCTATACTCCATAAAACACACAATAATCTAAGAGCAAAAAACATTCAATAAATCAAAAGTCCTTTTAACTATTTTGGAAAAAAATATTAATATATTAGCATTTAACTAGGTTAGTCTTAATAAAAACGTATCACCTTGAATACAGGTTAAGGGAATCTAGTTCTATTAAATGCAGTAGATTTTAAAAGACGTAAAATGAGTTTAGAACAAAAGAAGAACTATTTTGAAGAGTTGTACAAAAACATTGAAAAATATGGATTCCATACAACATATATAATGGAAGAAATTGGACTCACTCCTTTTGGATACTCAACAGGAATTTATGAGAACTTTAAAATTCCTGAATTATTTATTTCTGGATTACCATATAACCTAACTGGAGAACTAATACAAAATTATGTTGAAAAATATAAATTTGGTACGATATCAATCAATGAAAGAATTGAAGATTTGACTAATCGATTTCTAGTATACTTTATAAAAGTTGAAAACAAGGTACTTTCAGAACATACTTTAAGTACAATAAAATATTATGACAATGATGAGTATGAATATTTACAATTAATATTTCCTGACTTAAACGGAAACTTCCCAAATGAACCTAATTATAATTACGACCAAAAAGTTTTCGGAGACTTACTATAAAAAAACTATACATAGCGAGCTATAAACTTAAAATTATTAACCTTTTTTATCCCATTTTCGTTTAATCAAAATACTCGGTTTAAAAATTATTCAACCTGTCCTAACTCCAGAATGTTATCAGTAAAACAAACTTTATGAAAAAAACACTTATAATTACAATATTACTATTGTCATTTATCAATTTAAATGCTCAAACTTCAAAAGAAGAACAGATTATAACAGCAATAAAATTAGAAACTGATAAAATAATATTGAACGACAAACTAGCCTATAATTATAGTAGAAATAATAATGATTTTATAATTTCTGATTTGGATGGAAAAGAATTAATCAAAGGAAGCATTACATCACTGGGAGATGGAAATTTTTCAAGTATTTTAACTTTTGTAACTATTGGAAAAGAATTCTCTAACGCAAAAATTATTGGTCGACAAGAAATAATCTTTGCTCTTTGTAATAATAATGTTATAACAAAGAATTTTAAAATTGATAAAAAGAAACTACGTTTGTTTTTTGAAAAATATAATGAGTTAAAATAAGGTTCCACTACTAACAATCGTTAGTGTCTATTGCGAAATTTAATTGAATTCCATTTTCTTATCACGTTTACATTTAGCCTAAGTTTTACATTTGACTTATTTCAAATCGTTTTATAGTCAAATAGTATTCAATCAAAAAACATTGAGTTTCAAAACTCCCAAACCTCTTTCAAGTAGCCATGACATTTAATCTAAACAGATACAAACTGTCAGATTAAACAAGGAACTAGGACTTTTACAAAACAAAGAAATGAACACAACAGCTGAAAAATATATCGCAGGACTAAAGAATGCATATTTTAAAAACAATGCAAAAGAAATTTGGGAACATTTTGAAAAAATTAAACATGGTGCAAGTAAGGAAGATGTTGAAAAACTGAAACAAGTATTTCCTGATATTCCTGATGCATTGATTGTGCTACTTGAATATGTTGATGGGACCTATTGGAGGAAATACGCTGGAGAAGAAATTAATTTTTATTTTCTTGGTTCAGATGTTGAAGAATATCCCTATTATCTATTATCATCAAAAGAAATTGTAGAAAATAAAAATTTCGTTATCGAATACTACTTGGATTCTATTGACAGAAAATATGATGACGTAAATATTGATGAAAAAATTACAAGTAAATCCAACGAATTGAAATGGCTTCATTTTTCTGACTGCACAAATAATGGTGGAACATCACAACTATTTATAGATTTCAGTCCTTCCGAAAAAGGAAAAAAAGGGCAAGTGGTCAGATTCTTGCACGACCCAGACGAATTTTCTGTAATTGCAGACAACTTTGAAGAATACTTGAAAAAACTAATGGATAATGGATTTAATTTCATCAATGAAGATTTATTAGATTAAAAAAGGATTTTGCATAAGAGAAATTAAACTATAAAATTCAGCATTAGTAATTCAATTAATTTAAGATAAAGAGTTTAAATTTGCAATCAACTACCTTAGCAAGAAAATAATAAATGGTAAAACTTAACTATAAAAATTATCAAATCGAAGTCATTAATGACAGTACTTACACGATAAATTCGGTTGATAATACAAACGTTTATGATACTGTTTTCTTTCAAGGAAAAAAAGGCAAGGCTGAGTTTTCTCCGACCAGTAAATGTGGCATTATTATTAAGAAGTCAGATACAAAAATAGCAAGCGTTATAATTTGCGAAAGTGGTGGCGCAACAGCAATAACTGAGAAATCTTTTATAATCGAAGATGATAAAATCTGGATTTGTGTTTGTAATAAAGTATATTGTCTCGAGATACCTAGTCTAGAATTAATATGGCGCAAAGAAATAGATTTCATAACCAATTTTACAATACATAAAGTCCAAGATGATTTTATTATTCATGGAGAACTCGAAATTAAGAGAATAACCAAAAATGGAGAAGCAATATGGAGTTTTGGAGGTAGAGATATTTGGGTAAACCTAGAAGGTAAACCAGAATTTAATATCGAGAATGATCAAATTCATTTGTTTGACTTTGAATCTAATGAATATATTTTAGATTTTAACGGACAAACTATCTTAGACAACCCAAAACCAAGCTCTGAGAAAAAATGGTGGGATATCCTTAAAATAGCCCAAGAAATAAAGAAAAAATAAAGCATATACAATAGTTTATTTCACAAACAACAGTGATAAGTCCAATGAAAAATACTGCCTATCTATTACTATTATCATTACTCTTTATTTCTTGCAATCAGACTGCGAAACAAAAAGTAACTGATCACTCAGAAAAGAATATTGATTCTGTTGAAATAGAAAGAAACAAAACAGATTCTATAGAAAAACACCAGACTTTTAACGACTCAATCGATAGTCTGGATCAAGATTTAAAAGCATTTGTACCAAAAGGTTATAGCGTAATAAGTATCGAATCAGGTGATCTTAATCTTGATGAATACACAGATGCTATTTTAGTTTTACGAAAAACCAGTGAAGAATCAACATCTAACTATGCCAAAAACAAACCTGACAAAAGACCTATGCTCATTTTAATAGGGCAAAAAGACGGTACTTACACATTGGCCTATGAAAATAACAATGCTGTGTATTGTATTGATTGTGGTGGGCTTTTTGGAGATCCATTTACAGGTATAACAATAAAAGATGGATACTTCTCTATAGAACATGGTATTTCTGGAGGACATCACTGGGAAAATGTTACAACTTTTAAATACAATAAATCCAAAAAGAACTGGTTTCTTTACAAAGACAACTACATAAATTATATGTTTAATAGTGATACCAGTGATAATGCCGAGGCTCTTGTCGTTGACTATGAAAAACTAAAAACGGTAAAAGACTTTGGAGAAATTTCTTTCGAAAAATTCAACATCTACAATGATAAGGGATATTAATAATATCAAAAAAATCAATTAATTTGCATCTAATCTAAATCTATTGCGTTCAATTAATTATTACCCCATGAAACTCCCCCTACTCTTATTACTAAGTTCAATACTATTAATTTCCTGCTCTGATAAACCTAAAAAACAAGTAGAAGAAAAAGAAACTATAATATCCGATAGCAATACGAATACAAGTAATAGTAATGTCAATATTAGTAATAACAATAAAACGGCTGTTTTTAAATGGGATACTGAATTATGCTCTAACACGGGCGAATACGACCCTCAGAAATATACTGAAGAAGAACTTAAAAACACATGTAACTTATGGGGTATGCGTTCAAGCGCCTATTTAAGCACAAATACTACACCAACTTCTGAAATAGATGCCGCTAAATTAACTCGTGAATTAACTGCGGAATACAATGAAAGAAAAGCTTTTTACAACAATAAAATTATTTCTAGTCCTTACTGGGAAAAAGTAAGAAAAGACAAAATACACGAATTAGAAGACACGTATGAACTAAAAAAAATAGCTCTCGAATCTTATTCTAATCCTTCCGTTTTACTAAACAACCGATTCTCTAAAAATTGTGCTGAATATGCAAAAGCATTAATTTCGAATGACACGATCTTACTATTAAAAACCTGGAATAATTTGGCCGAAAAGCAAAAGAAAAATAATGGTAGCCCAGAAAAATTCATGGAACGTCATTTAGAAAAATACAATTCTAAGAACAGAATACAAAATGCTAGACAAGAGATAATGACATATGGCTGGTGGAATTGTGCCAATGCAGAAGTTTACAGAGTAGATGATGATGGTACAATGGAAAAAGAGTTCAATAAATTATTCACAAACGTAACCTTTGAGTGTGACGAACCATAAATAACTATCTTAATTCATCCTATATAATTCAGAAATAGCATCTGTATTTATGTGATTTTTTTGAATTTTTATAGCTTTGCGCTTATTTTTCTGCCACAGATTAAAAGGATTAGAATGATTTTATTACGTAGTTTTCAGTCGCAGTCCTCAGCCTCAGTTTAAAATTAAGCCTTGCGAACCTTGCAAAACCTTTGCGTACATGCAGTCATTTTTCCCACTTAAAATTAAACCTTGCGAACCTTGCGAAACCTTTGCGTACATGCAGTCATTTTTCCCACTTAAAATTAAACCTTGCGAACCTTGCGAACCTTGCGAAACCTTTGCGTACATTGCGGTCATTTCTACCTCTTAAAATTAAACCTTGCGAACCTTGCGAAAACCTTTGCGTACATTGCGGTCATTTCTGCCACAGATTTAAAGGATTAAAAGATTTTATTACGCAGTTCTCAATATCAGTTTCAGTTTAAAATTAAGCCTTGCGAACCTTGCGAAACCTTTGCGTACATTGCGGTCATTTCTACCTCTTAAAATTAAACCTTGCGAACCTTGCGAAAACCTTTGCGTACATTGCGGTCATTTCTGCCACAGATTTAAAGGATTAAAAGATTTTATTACGCAGTTCTCAATATCAGTTTCAGTTTAAAATTAAGCCTTGCGAACCTTGCGAAACCTTTGCTTACATTGCGGTCATTTCTACCTCTTAAAATTAAACCTTGCGAACCTTGCGAAATCTTTGCGGACTTTGCGGTCATTTTTACCACTTAAAATTAAACCTTGCGAACCTTGCGAAAACCTTTGCGTACATTGCGGTCATTTCTGCCACAGATTTAAAGGATTAAAAGATTTTATTACGCAGTTCTCAATATCAGTTTCAGTTTAAAATTAAGCCTTGCGAACCTTGCGAAAACTTTTGCGTACATTGCGGTCATTTCTACCTCTTAAAATTAAACCTAGCGGACCTTGCGAAAATCTTTGCATACATTGCGGTCATTTCTACCTCTTAAAATTAAACCTTGCGAACCTTGCAAAACCTTTGCGTACATGCAGTCATTTTTCCCACTTAAAATTAAACCTTGCGAACCTTGCGAAAATCTTTGCGTACATTGCGGTCATTTTTCCCACTTAAAATTAAGCCTTGCGAAACCTTTGCGTACATTGCGGTCATTTCTACCTCTTAAAATTAAACCTTGCGAACCTTGCGAAAACCTTTGCGTACATTGCGGTCATTTCTGCCACAGATTTAAAGGATTAAAAGATTTTATTACGCAGTTCTCAATATCAATTTCAGTTTAAAATTAAGCCTTGCGAACCTTGCGAAAATCTTTGCGGACTTTGCGGTCATTTTTCCACTTAAAATTAAACCTAGCGGACCTTGCGAAACCTTTGCGTACATTACGGTCATTTTTCCCACTTAAAATTAAATCTAGCGAACCTTGCGAAAATCTTAATCAGACCTTTACCCAAATTACAAGAATTCAAACCTTTTAAAACCTAATTCTACTAAAAAACAATACAACAAAATCCATTTTCATTAACTATACTTTAGCTATCACAATAATAACATTTCATTTTTTATTCGTATTTTCGAATCACAAAAAAATTGATGTGTATTAAAATAATCAACTGATTATCAACAACACATCTAAAAACAAATATAAAATTAGAATTAAAATGGTTTCATTTAGTAAAGAATTATCTTTCCGTTGGTCAGATCTAGACCCAAATTTTCACTTACGCCATAGTGCCTATTATGATTTTGGTGCACAACATCGTATCGAAATTCTAGAGCAACTAGGCTTAACGTTAAGAGTAATGCAACAACAAAGCTTTGGTCCTGTTCTTTTTAGAGAAGAATGTGTTTTTAGAAAAGAAATAAAACTTTCAGATAAAATATTTATTAATACCAAAACTTCAAAAATGAAAGCCGATGGATCACGTTGGTCAATCATACATGAATTCACCAATGAAGAAGGTAAACTTTGTGCAACTATTACTGTTGAAGGGGCTTGGATGGATACAAAACTAAGAAAATTAGCTTCTCCTACTCCTGCAATTGCAATAGAGGCTTTGAGTATCTTTCCAAAGAGTGATGATTTTGAGGGATTATAAATCTCAATAAAAAACACCTCATCAATACGCATAGGTAGCTCCATATTTTGTGTGGGCTTATTATAAAATAGAAAACAATTAAAAAACATAATTATGAAAAAAGTAATCGTAGTTCTAATAACAATTGTATCATTAATATCATGTAATAACCAAAAAACACAAAATATGGATTCTAAAAACACCGAATTAGTAAAACAGTATTTTACACATTTCAATAATCATGATTGGAAAAAAATGGCAGAGATGTATATCCCAACAGCCGAATTTAAAGATCCTTCTTTAGGAAATGGAATCGTAAAGCAAACTCGTGCCGAAATAGAAAAAAAATACAGTGAGTTAAATCACATCTTCCCTGATTTAACCGATAAAGTAATTCAAATATACCCATCTGGAGAAAAACATGTAATTGTAGAGTTTGTTTCTAGCGGAACAGCTGAAGACGGCTCAACTTTCGAATTACCAATTTGTACAATTTTCACTATCGAAAACGGATTGATAACAAAAGATTTTACATACTATGACAATTTCGAAGAACAAGAATAACAAAACTAATTTACCAGAATGTAATAATCAGTTTTGTTTCCATTAAAAAACAGAAACAAAAATTTCAATGATAGATTTCATAAAAGACTTCAGACTACTTGTTGCCATTGTAATAATACTAATCATTACAATTGTGATAAGTACTATTGTCGACAAGCTTTTTATGCGCTTTATTCACCGTCGCTTAGGAATCAATGATTTTGACAGCACAGGATATAAATTTCTGAAACATTTGGTCATTACCCTAATTTATATTCTTGGGATTGCCTTTGCTTTAATTCAAATTCCAGAATTTAAAGTTATCGGACATTCATTACTTGCCGGTGCAGGAGTAATTTCGGTCATTGCAGGACTTGCTTCACAACAAGCGCTGAGCAATATAATGAGTGGGATATTTCTAGTCGTTTTTAAACCATTCAGAATAAATGATAAAATCACCATTAATAATTTTAGTGGTGTAGTCGAAGATATTAATTTAAGGCAAGTTGTTTTAAAAGACATGGAGAATAACCGTATTATTATTCCAAATTCAGTTATAAGCAATCAAATTATTCTAAACACAAACATGAATGATTCCAAATGCTGTAAAATAATTGAAATTGGTATTGGTTATAATTCAGATATCGATAAAGCATTAGAAATAATGAAAGAAGAAGTTGCTAAGCATCCGTTATTTATTGATACACGAACAGCTACAAACAAAAAGAATAATACTCCACTTGTTATAGCAAGAGTTGTAGCCTTAAAAGATTCAAGTGTAAACTTAAAAGTTTGGGCTTGGGCCAAAGATGCAACCGATGGATTTGTTTTATATTGTGATTTATTACACAGCATCAAAAATAGATTTGATGCTGAAAAAATAGAAATTCCTTTTCCACAACAAGTCATTACAATAAAGAAATAAGATTAAAAATTACTGAAACTTCAGTCCAAAATTTACCCTATCAAAAGTAGTGCTACAAGAAACAGCAAACCTTGCGATAGTATAGGAGCCAAAAATACCCTCAACTCCGTGTCCCGAATAAAATCCTCCTAGAGAGAAATTGTTTAACTGATATTTTAATGCAATATCATTAACCCTGCTACTCAATTGTCCAAAAACAATTATTCTAGGTAAAACTTCATAGCTAGCAAATAATTTCGGAGCTAATTTATTATAATAATCAAAACTTTCATCTGTATGGTAAGCATCTGCAACAGAATGCAAATTTTGCAAACTTCCTCCAATAAAATTATTTTCACTTAGGTGCCAAGAAGCGCTTAATCCAGTATACGTCCCATAATAACCATTTTGTGATTCTACATAACCAACAGAAATGGTTGCTCTGAAATTTTCACAAATTTTACCAATATAGCCAATATATGTTCGGTCAATTTCTGATTTATTAACTCCAGCTCCAAGAATAATATCATCAGCGGCTATTTTAAAAGCATACTGAAAATAAGCGGAATATTGATTCTCATTTCCAGCAACAACACTCCTGCCCTTATCGAGATCAATATTTGGAGAGATTAAAGTAGAGTTTATAACTGCGAAATCAAATGAATTAGCTTCTTGAGCAAATGTAGAGACGGTAAACAAGAGTAATAGTAATGTGTTTTTCATAATACTGATTTTGGCTTACAACATTCTATAGTAAATTTAAGTACATTTTTCTTATTAATAAAAACAATTCCTTCCAAATAACTCATTATCAGTTAAACTACACTGTTTTTATAGTTTCACTCTCCTAGAAAGAATCCTAAGCCATTTTTGTTAATTCCATTTTTTGCATTCATAAAAAGAAAATATACAGGCATAAATCGTATTTTTGAAACAATAAATATTTTTAACCCTAGCACAAATCAATATGTTTACAATAGAGCAAATTAAAGAAGCACACTCAAAAGTAAAAACCGGAGCCGATTTTCCAAATTACATTCAAGATTTAATCATTCTAGGTGTAAAAGGATATGACACCAATGTAAAAGATGGTACAGTAGAATATTATGGTGTTAACAATTTTAGAGTTGCTACAACTGATAAATACGATGAAATTAAAGTAGCTTCAACTGTTAATAAAGAACTTTTCTTAGAGTACCTTTTGCAACATCAAGATGGACAAACCGATTATATGACATTTTGCAACCAAGCTGGACAATGCGGCATAGCCAAATGGAGAGTCGATATTGTTGAAATGACTTGTACATACTATGACAAATCTGGAAATGAAATCGTAATCGAAAAGATTTCAGATCAATAAAACTTTCTCAACTAAACACTTGTTGCGTTAACTGTTATTATCATATTCCCTCTAAGAAAAATCATTAAGTTCAACAACTACTATTTTGATAACAGAGGGAAATTTAATTTTTACTTCATCTATAAATACAATGGCAAATCGATTATCACCAATCATAAATCCAGATGAATTAATAGCACTACAAAGATCAGAAATAGTAATTATTGATGCTAGAGCAGGAATTAATGCCAAAGAAAATTACACTGCATCACATTTACAAGGGGCACATTATGTTGATTTAAATCTTGATTTAGCAACTATCCCTTCAGATTCAGCCAATGGAGGAAGACATCCTTTGCCTTCATTAAAAAAATTTTCAGAAGTGCTATCAAAACTTGGAATAATACCAACTAGCCATGTGGTTATTTATGATGATAAAAATGGTTCAAATGCTGCGGCCCGTTTCTGGTGGATGTTAAGAGCGATGGGCCATGAAAAAGTACAAGTTCTCAATGGTGGACTACAAACAGCTATAAAAGCAGGTTTCCCAACAAAATCAGGAATTGAGGTTCTAGTAACAGCAGAATCATATCCAATCGCAAATTGGCAATTACATCAAGCAACTATTTCTGAAATTGACAAAGCAATCAACAATCAAAATACAATAATTATCGATGTGAGAGATAAAGATCGCTTTGATGGCTTAACAGAACCAATCGATTTAATTGCAGGACACATTCCGGGAGCTACAAATATCCCTTTTACGAACAATTTAAATGAAGATGGAACCTATTTATCTCCAGAAGTTTTAAAAGCGAAATACCAAGCTATAATTAGCAACACAAAACCTGAAAATGTAATTGTGCATTGCGGTTCAGGCGTAACAGCTTGTCATACTTTATTAGCTATGGATTATGCAGGATTACCAATTCCGAAACTCTATGTTGGTTCTTGGAGCGAATGGTCGAGAAATAACCGAGAAATGATTACAGCCGAAACAAAATAGATTTCTTAAATTGCACAAATGAATACGATACAACATTGGGACATACTTTTATCCAATACCGTTAATAAAAAAGCTTTTATTGATACCGTACTTGACGGAAATGCAACAGGAGAATTAGCTACTTTTAATTCCTTAAATGGGATTCTATTTTCGGATATTGCCATAGACAAATTCATTGAAAAAGAATACCAATATGATGTAATAGAAGCCACAACAACTTCAGAACGAAAACTAAGAACCTTCTCTTCGGGCGAAAGAAAAAAAGAGTTTTTGAATTATTGTGTAAATCAAAACCCTGATTATATTATTTTCGATAATCCGCTGGATCATTTGGATCATGCCTCTCGTATTACATTGGCAAATTCGCTGGAACAATTAGCTAAATCAGTTCGAATCATACAATTGGTAAATAGAGCTTCCGATTTATTTCCTTTCATTCATAACAAAGCACAAATTACAGACAACACATTTGTTTTAAACGAAATAAAACAAACCCAAACAAATACGAATTCAATAAAAGTTACTATTCCCAAACCATCTGAGCCAACAGATTACAATGAAGAAGTATTAATTCATATGAATGAAGTTTCGGTAAGTTATGACGAAAGAAAAATCGTTGATGCAATAACGTGGACAATCAAGAAAAATGAATTTTGGCAACTTATGGGGCCAAATGGCTCCGGAAAAAGTACAATTCTGTCATTAATCTCAGGAGATAATCCGAAAGGATACGGACAAGATTTGTATCTCTTCGGAAAGAAAAAAGGAAGCGGTGAAAGTATTTGGGATATCAAAAAGAGAATCGGATATTTTTCGACTTCAATGACCGATTTATTTCAGAAAAAACACAGTTTGGAACATATGATTCTCTCCGGTTTTTTTGATTCTATAGGCTTATATACTGAACCAACTTCATTGCAAAAACAAATTGTATCACAATGGTTAGAGGTAATTAAAATGAGCCATTTAAAGAATAAAACATTTACACAACTCTCTATCGGTCAACAAAGAGTTGCATTAATAGTTAGAGCTGTTTTAAAACATCCTCCTTTGGTTATTTTAGATGAACCCGTAGAAGGTCTTGATGATGAAAATGTCGCCTTGGTTATAGAACTAGTTAATCTTTTGGTTAAAGAAACTAATATGTCCATTTTATATGTTTCTCATCGCATTGAATCAGGCCTTACTCCTACTTCTATAATTGAACTAATTCCGTCACAAACAGGATCAGTCGGAAAAATCATAAGTTAGAAATCATAATTACAAGCAAACGTTCGTTAAATAAGAATCCATTAGGTGCAATTACTTCGACAATTCGCTTCCCTTGGGTAGTAAAAATTGCATTTAACACATAGAGACATAGTTCCGATTGCTATCGGAATAGAATTCATAATCAAAAGGCGATTTAAGAAAAAGAGCTTTTTTTTACATAGCTTATGCGGTTTATCTTAAGTGAAACGTCTTTTTTAGGCTTTGTAAACTATGTCTCTATCTGTTAAAAAAATCACACACAACGGATTAAGAATAATACATGCCTCAACAGAAAACAAATCACAGATGAAATTCAAATACACCCTATTACTACTATTACCATTATTAATAAGCTCTTGTGCTACCACGATTTCAACACCAAAAAAAGAATATCAATTAGCCAAACACAAACTCAAATCGCATTGGAAACCAGATTCAGAAAAATGGTTGATGCAAAATGACACATTAATTGGCAATGGAGGCCCTATGATTTGGGCTACAATAGTATCTAAAAAACAGCTTCCTAAAAATTATGAAATAACTTTTAAAGCAAATATGACAAAAGAGTCCCTGTTTGAAATAATGCTAAATTTAGATCATGAAAAATACATCCGAACCTATCTGTATCAAATAAATCAGAATATAATTATTGGCAGAGGTAAATACGTCGAAAACAGCAACAAATACGGTGACCGAGGTGGGCCAACTTTATTTTCTAAGCCAATGAAACTAGAAAACAACCATTGGTATTCGATAAAAATTAGAGTATTAAACAATCAATTGTCCTTTTCTGTAGATGATGATACGACATTAGAATGTTCAATCGAAAAAAGTAACTTAAGCCAACACGGTAAACTAGGATTTATAACCAATGGAGAAGTAAAAATAACAGACTTAATTATAAAAAGTATTTAAACCAAAATAGGAAATCTCGAAACAATGAGATTCCTATTTTTATTTTTTAAGTACTGCAAAAAAATCATTTCTAATCTTTAATCAGTAGCAATTTTATAAGTAGGATCATCAACGATGTCAACAATAATAGCAGCGTTTTTAAGCAGTAACCTGCAGTCTTCGCTTAAATGATACAAACGAACCTTTTTATTTACTTTAGCATAGCGCTCAGTAATTTTATTTACTGCATCAATAGCGCTCATATCAACGATTTTACTTTCTTTAAAATCTATAATTACTTCATTAGGATCTTCGTTAACATCAAATTTCTCCATAAAAGCCATTGTAGATCCAAAAAAGAGAGGGCCGAATATCTCATAATGTTTTACTCCATTATCATCAATATATTTACGAGCACGAATACGTTTGGCACTTTCCCAAGCAAAAACTAAAGCCGAAATAATAACTCCTATTAAAACTGCCAAAGCCAAATTATGTAAAAAAATAGTAATTACAGCAACCACAATTCCAACAAAAATATCATGCTTAGGCATTTTATTAATGATTCGGAAACTCGCCCATTCAAATGTGCCAATTGCAACCATAAACATAACTCCTACCAAGGCTGCCATAGGTAATTTCTCAATTACAGGAGCACCAAATAAGATAATAGCAAGTATCGTTAGCGAAGCAATAATTCCAGACAAACGCGCTCTAGAACCAGCCGAAATATTAACCAATGTTTGTGCAATCATAGGACAACCACCCATCCCAGAGAAAAAACCATTTACAATATTAGCACTTCCTTGAGCAATGCACTCCCGATTTCCATTTCCTTTAGTTCCAGTCAATTCATCAACTAGATTTAACGTTAGCAAACCTTCGGTCAAACCAACCGATGCCATGATTAAAGAGTAGGGAAAAATCAATTGTAATGTTTCAAGATTAAAATTAATATTAGGCAGATGAAAAGAAGGAAAACCACCGCTTATAGAAGCAATATCAGCCACTGTTTTCGTTTCAATTCCAAAACCAAGAACCAATCCAAAAACAACAATAATTGCTACTAACGAAGCAGGAACAGCCTTAGTGATTCTAGGAAACAAGATTACAATTGCAATAGTCAAAGCAACTAATCCCAACATAATAAACATTGGACTTCCCGATAGCCAAACAGACTCCCCATTAACCTCTGTTTTAAATTGTTTCAATTGCGACATAAAAATCACAACAGCCAAACCATTTACAAAACCATACATTACAGGCTGCGGAACCAACCGAATAAATTTTCCCCACTTAAATAATCCTACCAAAATTTGTAAAACACCGGCCAAAGCCACAGCAGCAAAAACATATTCCAAGCCGTGCGATTTCATCAAAGCAATTAATACAATTACTGTTGCTCCTGCTCCACCCGAAACCATTCCGGGACGACCACCAAAAACAGCCGTAATCAATCCCATGATAAATGCAGCATACAAACCAACCAATGGAGGAAAACCAGCTAAAATAGCAAACGATAGCGATTCGGGAATCATAGTCATAGCCACAGTCAAACCAGCTAAGATTTCTGTTTTATAATCTACTTTTTGTCTAAAGTCAAATAAGTTAAAATACTGCTTCATTATTTAAATGTAAGTGGGTGAAATTAAAAACTAATAAAAAGTCATTTCCTCATCTGTAATAAATGTTCACCCATAATTATTAGTGCTACAAAAGTAACTAATTTGAAATGCACATCAATACATAATCAACATTACAGCTCCTATAAAATCAATGAATCATTAACGAGACAAACCAGTTAGATATAATTATTTTCACACATAGAAACATAGTTTAACAAAACTCAAAAAAGACGTTTCACTTAGGATAAACCACATAAGCTATGCGAAAAAAAATATTTTTTCTAAAAGCAACCTTTGATTATTAACTTTATTCCAAAAGATTACTATCAGAACTATGTCTCTATGTGTTAAATGCTTTTTTTACAACCCGAGCAGTAATTAAACCAAACATCTTAAATATAATAATCTATGTTACTAGTTAGCACATTTATTATTATTCCCAAAACAAAGAAAAATCAATTTTTAAACATAAAAAAAGTCCCAAATATTGGGACTTTATATTTTTAACTCACGTCTTCATCAGTATTGTGCGATTTAGAGTAATTCCTCCATTTTTCGATACAATCCTTAAAATCATCAGGTAAATCAGTATCAAAACGCATCATTTCACCAGTAGTAGGATGAACAAAACCTAAAGTTTTAGCATGCAATGCCTGTCTAGGTAAAGCTTTAAAACAATTATCAATAAACTGTTTGTATTTTGTAAACGTAGTTCCTTTTAAAATCAAGTGACCACCATAACGCTCATCATTAAAAAGCGGATGCCCAATATGTTTCATATGCGCACGAATCTGGTGTGTTCTACCCGTTTCAAGCTGACAAGAAATTAAAGTAACATAACCAAAACGCTCTAAAACTTTATAATGCGTTACAGCAGGTTTACCAATCTCAGGATCAGCAAAAACAGCCATTTGCATCCTGTCTTTCAAATGTCTGGCAAGATTTCCTTCAATAGTTCCTTTCTCCTCAACAACATTACCCCAAACCAAAGCAATATATTCTCTTTCAGAAGTTTTAGCTTCAAATTGTTTAGCAAGATGCGTCATAGCAGCTTCCGTTTTGGCAATAACCAAAAGTCCCGAAGTATCCTTATCAATTCTATGAACCAATCCCGGACGCTCGCTACTATTCATTGGCAGGTTATCAAAATGATGCGCCAAAGCATGAACCAAAGTCCCAGTATAATTACCGTGACCAGGATGTACAACCATTCCAGGCTCTTTATTGATTAACAACAAAGCATCATCTTCGTATACAATGTTTAACGGAATATCTTCTGGAATAATATGATTTTCATACGGAGGATGAGTTAACATCACCGTTACAACATCAAATGCTTTTACTTTGTAATTTGACTTTACAATAACGTCATTTACAAAGATGTTACCCTCTGTTGCAGCATTCTGAATTTTATTTCTTGTTGCATTTTGTATTAAGCCCATTAAATATTTGTCGATTCGCAAAGGGGATTGCCCCTTAGGAACTTCAAATCTAAAATGCTCATACAACTCTTCTTCTAAATCTAAACTATCGGTATTATTATTGTTCATTTGGTGTATTTTCGTCTCCAGGTACTGCTAAAGAATCTGCTGGTTGACTTTCATCTAAATAACTTGCTTTTCCATCGCCTAAAACCAAATCAATTTTTGATGATTTCAGTACGCGATCTCCCACTTTTAAATTTCTTCCTTTGTAACGCATCTCCAAAACCATGTCTTTTCCAAGGTTCGGAATATACGTAATTGTTCCCTCTTGAAGTCCTAATGCCTTTAAGGTTGGCACAGCTTCACGGTACGTTTTCTCAATCAAATCAGGAATACGAACTGATGAAAAACCAGAAGAATTTATTTTAATATAAATCTTTCTTCCCACTTTTACTTTCGTTCCCGGCAAAGGATCTTGCTCAACAACACTGTATTTAGGGAAATCACTTTTATAATCTACACTATCCAAAAGTACGTAATCTAAATCAAGACCATCCAATTTTGCCTCAACTTGCTCTTCCGTCAATTTTTTCAAATCAGGTACTTCAATTTCATGTCCATGATCAGTTGTAAATGTTAACCAATGCATAAACAAATACCCCAAAACTGCAATAATTGCAATAGCAATTAGTATTTGCGTAAAAAAAACTCGACTAGTTAGATACTTACGTAAACTCATAAATTTATTTTTATTTGTGGCAAAGATAAAGATTTCGTTTCAAAAAAAATGATAATTTTGTTTAATACAAGAAAGCAACCTGATAGTCATCCTTATATCACTCCTAGTAGGGTCAAAGAATGATTTTAGGAGCTATTTCCCGCTATTCGCTATATCTTTTTTATGTAAAAAAAACATAAAAAAGGATGTCGCTACTATCGGGGCTAAAAAACAAACTGTTTTCATAACAACATACAAATCAAGAAATAAAAGAAAGCTACCTAGCTTGCAACAGCATAAAAAAGAAAAACATGAAAAACATTGCCATTATCATGGGAGGATATTCTAGCGAATATCAAATATCACTAATCAGCGGAAACGTAGTATACCAATACCTAGATAAAACCAAATACAACGGTTTCCGAATTCATATTTTCAAAGAAAAATGGGTTTACGTAGATGAAAAAGATGCCGAATTCCCAATCGATAAAAATGATTTTTCGGTAACAGTAAACGGAAACAAAATCACATTCGATTGCGTATTCAATGCTATTCACGGAACACCAGGCGAAGACGGATTAATGCAAGCTTACTTTGAGTTATTAAGCTTACCACAAACATCATGCGATTATTACCAAGCAGCGCTTACATTCAACAAGCGTGATTTACTATCTGTTTTAAAACCATACGGAATAAAAACTGCTATTTCTTACTATCTAAACAAAGGTGATATTATCAATACAGACGAAATAGTGAAGAAAGTAGGTTTACCATGTTTTGTAAAACCAAATAAAGCAGGATCAAGCTTCGGAATTTCAAAAGTAAAAACTGCAGCCGAACTTCCTATTGCAATCGAAGTTGCTTATAAAGAAGATAACGAAATCATCATCGAAAGCTTCCTTGACGGAACAGAGGTTTCTGTTGGAGTAATTAACTACCAAGGAAAAGTTATCGTATTACCAATCACAGAAATAGTTTCAGACAATGATTTCTTTGATTACGAAGCTAAATACGAAGGAAAATCACAAGAAATTACACCGGCAAGAATCTCAGATGAGTTAACGCAAAAAGTGAGTGAAGTTGCAAAACGTGCTTACGAAGTCTTAAAAATGAAAGGATTCTCAAGAAGCGAATTCATCATCGTAGACAACGAACCGTATATGCTAGAAATGAATACTATTCCTGGTTTAACAACAGAAAGTTTGATTCCGCAACAAGCAAAAGCAGCTGGAATCACATTAGAAGATTTGTTTACAAATTCAATTGAGTTGGCTTTAGCGTAGCCAAAAAAGATTCTAAATAACTAAGGTTCTGAGATACTAAGATAAAAAACTTAGCACTCAGAATCTTTTTCAGATAATATTGCCATTCAGAAGAACAAGGAATCACACAATAAACACGGCATCAAAAAATAAACTTCCATTTATGTTAATTAACTTAGGTCGTAAGATAAAAACACTACAGACAGGAATAATTAAAAATTCATCATGCCCAAATTGCAGTCACAAAAACGGTTTGAATTTTTCAATTTATGGTGGCTATGTAAATATTATTATTGTACCAACATTCCCTATAAGACGTACAATAATTGTAGAATGTAACAATTGTAAAAAGACATATAAACTAGGTGAATTACCTGCTAAAATTAAAGACAACTTTAAGGAACAATATAAAAAGAATCCAGTAAAAACCCCAATATGGCAATACTCAGGTTCTTTTATATTAATCGCTATACTGTCATTTGCCATTTACACAGGCATTCAAGCTAAAAAATTAGAAAAGGAATATATACAAAACCCTCTAATTGGTGATGTTTATCTTCTAAATAACGATGGGCATTATACTACCTTAAAAGTTAAATCAGTTTTAAACGACAATGTTACCATATACATTAATGATATGGAAGTGAGTAATTATTCGGGAATTGATAAAATTAATGTTGATGAAAATTATAATCAAATACAGTCCTTTACAAAACAAAATCTAAAAGAGCTGTTTGATAAAAATGTCATATATCAAATAAATCGTGATTAAACAATTTCTATCTAAATTAAAGAGATATTTTACAAAACCTCAGAACCATTTAAGATAAGTCATAACTTAGCAACTTAGTCACTCTGAACCTCTGAACCTTAAAAAAAAGAAATGAGAAAAGCCATATTCCCGGGATCATTCGATCCAATTACACTTGGACACGAAGATATTATCAAACGAGGGATTTCTTTATTTGATGAAGTCATAGTTGCAATAGGTGTAAATGCAGAAAAAAAATACATGTTTTCACTCGAAGAAAGAAAGCGTTTTATAGAAGAAACATTTAAAGACGAGCCCAAAGTAACTGTTATTACTTATGAAGGACTTACTATAGATTTAGCCAAAAAACAAAAAGCGCATTTTATTTTAAGAGGTCTGCGCAATCCTGCCGATTTCGAATTCGAAAAAGCAATTGCACATACCAACAGAAAACTTTCTAAAATAGAAACCGTGTTTTTATTAACCGCAGCAAGTACATCATATATCAGTTCAAGCATCGTTCGCGATGTATTACGAAACGGTGGTGAATACGAAATGCTAGTTCCAGATGCAGTTAGGGTACAGAAGTAATACTGTTTTAAAACATATATTTGCAAAACGTAGGATTTAACTATATTTTTACAAAAGCACTATTTAAATTAAATAGTGCTTTTTTTTTTATAAACCAAAACCAAAAAAATCAGAAGATGCTCTTTTATTACGGAACTAAAGCTAGTACTTTAAAAAAAGGACAAATCATAAATGTAGATTGTCCAATTTGTGAATCAAATGTCTCAATGATGTACAGCGTATTTGGAAAATATGCCCATCTATACTTAATTCCCTTTTTTCCAATTAAAAAAATGACTTATACAGAATGTAATTCTTGTAAAAAAACATTTGAAAAATTTGAATTACCCTCAAATATCCAAACAAAACTAGAAAGAGAAAACGAAAAAGACAGAGTAAGCAATCCTATATGGATGTTTTCGGGATTATTCATTATTGCAATAATAGCTTCATATGGCTTTTATTCATCTTATGAAACCGATGCAAACAGTGAAAAATACATTAAAAACCCTAAAATAGGCGATATCTATTATGTAAAATCATCAGAAGGGTTCTTTTCTACAATGAAGGTAAATACTGTTTCTAAAGACAGCATTAGTGCTCTGATTAATGAAATGGAAATTGATAAAAAAACAAACATGGATGAAATAGATAAAGATCAAAATTATAAAGACGCCTATAGCTTTTCTAAAAAAGACATACTAAAGCTTTATAATGAAGAGAATATATACGAAGTAAAAAGAAATTAATAATTTTAATTCCTAAGCATAAACTTGCGGAACGTAGTATTAAACTGTATTTTCGCATTTTACAATACTAATAACAAAAAAAATGAGCTTAGAAAGAGAATTAAACAAACGTAGCGGGTCAAAATGTGAACTTTGTGGTGCAACCGAAAACTTAAAAGTGTATCAAGTTTTACCTACTCAAAAAGGAGGAATTGATGAAAGTGTAATGGCTTGTAGTACTTGTATTGATCAAATAGAAAATCCAGATAACGTAGATTTAAATCATTGGAGATGTTTAAATGACAGTATGTGGAACGAGAATGTTGCCGTACAAGTCGTAGCTTGGAGAATGTTAAGCAGAATGCGTGCAGCAGGATGGCCACAGGAATTACTAGATATGATGTATCTAGACGAAGATACACTAGCATGGGCACAAGCAACTGGAGAAGGTGAAGATGATGAAAACAAAATCATTCACCGTGATAGTAATGGTGTGATTTTAGAACACGGAGATTCAGTAGTTTTAATTAAAGACTTAAAAGTAAAAGGATCTAGTATGGTAGCCAAACAAGGAACTGCAGTACGTAACATCCGTTTAGACCATGAAAACGCCGAATACATCGAAGGAAAAGTTGATGGGCAACAAATTGTAATTATCACTCAATACGTGAAAAAGATATAGTTTTCAGTTTGCAGTCACAGTTTGCAGTCACAGTATTCAGTCACAGTATTCAGTCACAGTATTCAGTCACAGTTTACGGTTAACAGCTTAAAACTTAAAGTTACAGTTTACAGTTTCAGTACTGCGACTGTAAACTGTGACTGAGACTAAATACTCAATATTAAGACTGCGACTGTAAACTGAAAACTAAAAAAAGAGGCTATTCATTATGAATAGCCTCTTTTTGTATCAGATAAAATCTGTTTATTTTTGAAACAACTTGCTTACTTGATCTTTTGTTAAAGCTTCGGAAACACTGTTTGAGCTAGCTTCTTTATTAGAAACCATAAACTGAACTGTAGGTTTATCAGCACTCGCAGTATAATGCAACCAAACATAATTGTTAGGTAACTCTAATTTAATATCATACAAAGGAGTTGCAGTAAATCCGTTTATGATAATATTGTAAAGATTAAGATAATCGTTATCAATATTTTTAAAAGTAAACTTTCTTAAAGTATTGTTTTCGTCATCACTTTGAATACAGTTATAAAATATAGTGTACTCATCTCCAATCTTTTGGATATAATTATTATTCACTTTACCTAATTTTTCAACAGGTACAGTTGCAATAACTTTAATTTGAGCAAAGGATGCAAAACTTAAAAACAAAATAGTAATAGTAATAATTTTTTTCATGATATTCTTTGGGGTTTAATTTATTTTATGCGCAAACATAATAATAAAAAAATAATTCCTTTCCTACATAGTTAATTTATTGACATTAAATTTTAAATTAACATTTAGGATTATTCCCTCTATCACAAATAATAAACAAGTAACTATTTGTCTATAAATAAATTACTCCTCCTCCTTCTTAATTACTTTTCTTGCCACTTCAATTTTAAATTTTTTGCCTTTCATCTTCTCGTCTTTGATGTTATTTAGCAAATCTTTTACCTTATTAAATTTTACAGCGGCAAACGAAATAAAATCTTTTACCTCTATTAACCCTAGATCACCTTTTTCAAGTTTTCCTTTTTGAGAAAAGAAACCAACAATATCAATTTTGTTCAATTTTGTCTTCTTTCCACCACTAATATATATGGTTTGAAACTCTGGAGGCTTAGGTAAAGTCGTAGCGTTATCGACATTTAAAACTTCCATGTCATAATTAACATAATCTAGTTTTTTCTCACTTTCGTGAACAATAAGATAAGCCGTTCCCGAAGCAAGCATACGAGCTGTACGTCCGTTACGGTGTGTGAACTCGTCTTCTTTTAAAGGTAAATGATAATGAATAACATGATTCATCTCCGGAATATCAAGACCACGAGCAGCCAAATCGGTTGTGATTAAATAACTCACACTTCCGTTTCTAAACTGAATCAAAGCGCGCTCACGCTCCTCTTGATCCATTCCGCCATGATAATAAGTAGCGTAAATTCCTTTTTCGTTTAATGTATCACTAATACGTTCAGCAGCATCACGGTGGTTACAGAAAATAATAGCCGATTGTGATTTTAAAGAGCATATTAGGTTAAACAGACTTCCTATTTTGTCTTTGTTTGGAGAAATAACCATTTTCATCGAAAGATTCGATTTCTCTTCTTCCTCAGGAATAAAATCCAAAATTGTTGGATTAATTACTCTTGTGTATTTAGGAATTTCAATATCTGATGTAGCCGAAACCAACACACGTTTATTCAATTTTGGCAATTTACCTATGATAAAAGACATTTGCTCATGGAAACCCAATTGCAATGATTTATCAAATTCATCCAAGATTAAAGTCTGGATTTTATCTAAACGAAAAGTGCCTCTATCAATATGATCTGCAATTCTTCCTGGAGTTCCTATTAAAACTGCTGGAGGATTGCTTAAGTTCTTAATCTCTGTATCGATTGAATGGCCACCGTAACAAATATTAACTTTGTAATCGGTTCCCATTTTTTTCCAAACCTGCTCAATTTGCAATCCTAATTCACGCGATGGAACTAGAATTAAACATTGTACAGAAAGGATTTCAGGCTGTAGTAATTCTAAAACCGGAAGTAAAAAAGCTAGTGTTTTACCAGAACCCGTTGGAGAAAGTAGTAAAACATTATTATCATTCAGGATAGCATCCTGAGCCACTTCTTGCATTTCATTTAGGCTCTCGATACCTAAATTCAAAAGTATATTATTCGAATGGTGTTTCTTATTCATTTTGCAAAAGTAGTCAAAATAATTGTTTCGAGTTTAAAATTTCAAGTTTCCGATTTTTCATCAAAAAACTTCAACTTAATCCATACAATAAAATCATCAACATACCCTAACAAAAACCACTTAAAACAATTATTACAATCCTTATCTCTCCTGTCTATCATCTTGTTTCTATTATCTTGCTTCTATTATCTTGCTTCTATTATCTTGCTTCTATAATCTACATTCTTTCATCTTTATTCTTTATTCTTTATTCTCTCACATCTATCATCTTACTTCTCACACCCCAAATCTTTATTCTATAATCTATATTCTTTCTTCTTTCTTCTATCATCTTGCCTCTCTCCCCAATCCTAAAAGAAAATAATTATATTTGAATGCTATTAAAAACCAAATTATGAGAATTTTTACATTTTGCATTTTACTCCTAAGTATCACAACATTTGCGCAGAAAGGCAATAAATACGAGACCTATTTCGAGAAAGGAAACGGAAATCAATCTGCCAATTACCAAGAAACTATAAAATATTTTACGCTTCTTGCGCATGATTTTCCAACAATCAAAATGCAAGAAATGGGACTTACAGATAGTGGTTATCCATTGCACATGATTACATTTAATCCAGAGAAACAATTTGATTTTAATACTATCAAAAAAAACAAAGCTGTAATTCTTCTCAACAATGGTATTCATGCTGGTGAACCTGATGGAATTGACGCAACAATGCAATTATTTAGAGATTTAGCCCTTGGAAAAATTAAAGTCCCAAAAAATACCGTTATTGTAACTATTCCAGTTTATAACATTGGAGGTGCATTAAATAGAAACTCTACAACGAGAGCAAATCAAGATGGTCCAGAAGAGTATGGCTTTCGTGGCAACGCTAGAAATTACGACCTAAACCGAGATTTAATCAAATCGGACACACGCAATACCAAAAGTTTTGTTGAGATATTCCATAAAATAAATCCTGATGTTTTCATTGACAATCATGTCAGTAATGGCTCTGATTACCAATACAAACTAACCTACATTATGACGCAACATAATAAATTAGGTACCGTTTTAGGCGATTATCTCAATCAGGAAATGATGCCTGAATTGGTCAAAAACTTACAAGAAAAGAACTTTGAAACCACGCCTTACGTAAATGCATTTGAAGAAACACCCGATAATGGTTTTATACAATTTTCAGACAGTCCGCGTTACACAACCGGATATACTTCTCTTTTTAACACAATTGGATTTGTAGTCGAAACTCATATGCTTAAAAGTTATGCCGATCGTGTAAAAGCAACCTATGAATACATGACATCTACAATTGATTTTACAGATGCTAATTATAAGAAAATTAAAGAAATGCGTTTGAAAAACGAAGCGCAATATGCTCCTAAAAAACCATATACTATTAAATGGGAAATTGATAGCACAAAAATGACAACCTTTAACTTTTTAGGTTACGAAGCGACTCACAAAAAAAGCGAAGTCACAACAGGTAACCGTCTATTTTACGATAGAACAAAACCATTCAAAAAAGACATTCCGTACATAAAAGAATTTAAATCGGTAAAGGACATTACTATTCCATCGGCATATATCATCCCAAGAGGTTTTTGGAATGTTATCGATTTACTTAAAAGCAATAGCGTTACCTATACTCAACTAAAAAAAGATACTCTAATTGAAGTTGAAAGTTATAGAATTGCTGATTTCAAAACGACAAATTCTGCTTACGAAGGACATTATTTACACCGAAATACTAAAGTTACTTCTAAAATAACAAAAGTTACTTTTCACAAAGGTGATTATGTTTTCTCGACTGAACAAAAAGCTATTAAATACCTATTAGAAACTTTAGAACCTGAAGGAGTTGATTCTTTCTTTAACTGGAATTTCTTTGATCCAATATTGCAACAAAAAGAAGGGTATTCTGAATATGTTTTTGAAGATACTGCCGCTGAACTTTTAAAAAATAACCCGAAATTAAGAGCCGAATTAGAACAAACTAAAATCAACGATCCTAAACTTGCTAAAAGCCCGGAAGCTCAATTGGATTGGGTTTACAAACATTCTGCTTATTATGAAAAAGCACATATGCAATATCCTGTTTATCGTGTTTTATAGTTGCTCGTTAATTACAAAGTGCGCAAATTTTTGATTTTTGATTGTGTAGAAAACGCTAAGTTCGCTAAGCTGGAACTTAAAGTTAGAAAGGTTCTATTGCAAAGTGCGCAATTTCTTGATTTTGATTGTGTAGAAAAACGCTAAGTTCGCTAAGCTGGAACTTAAAAATTAGAAAGGTTCTATCGCAAAGTACGCAAATTTTTGATTTTGATTATGTAAAAAAACGCAAAGTTTGCAAAGCTGGAACTTAAAAATTAGAAAGGTTCTATCGCAAAGTGCGCAATTTCTTGATTTTTGATTATGTAGAAAAACGCTAAGTTCGCTAAGCTGGAATTTAAAAATTAGAAAGGTTCTATCGCAAAGTGCGCAATTTCTTGATTTTTGATTATGCAGAAAAACGCTAAGTTCGCTAAGCTGGAACTTAAAGTTAGAAAGGTTCTATTGCAAAGTGCGCAATTTCTTGATTTTGATTGTGTAGAAATAAACAAATTTCGTTAAGCGGGAACTTAAAGTTAGAAAGGTTCTATCGCAAAGTCCGCAATTTTTTAATTTTGATTGTGTGGAAAAACGCTAAGTTCGCTAAGCTGGAACTTGAAATTTGAAGATTGGGTTTACAAATAATCTGCTTATTTATGAAAAGGCTTTATCGCAAAGTGCGCAATGTTTATATTTTGATTATGTAGAAAAACGCAAAGTTCGCTAAGCTGGAACTTAAAGTTAAAAACCCCATTTAGCGCGGATTTGCAATCCGTGCCCATAAAGATTGGAAACTATAAAAGTTAATACATTGCCGCTATAGATTGCAAATCCGCACTATCGGAAAATAAATATTTATGAAAAAAATCATATTACTTCTTACTCTATTTGCCTTTTTTGGTTGCTCGAAAGACAAAATATTCTTGCTTACTAATACAGATAATCAAAAATATTATTTATCAGATTCTATTCATAAAATAATAAAGACAGACCAAATAAGCTCAACTCCAATTATTATAATCGATGCTAAACCATTTGAATATGATACTGAAAAAGACACCATTTTTATTCCGCTAGAGAAAAAAGACTTACATCAAATTTCATTTTTAAATCAACAAACTGCCGTTATGCTTTTTGGCCCTCGAGGTGACAGAGGCGCTGTCGTAATTATGACAAAAAAACAATAGGCGTATTTCTCCACAATCTTGTCCATTTTGAAAAACGAAGAATCTCATTAATAAATCAGTCTTTTTGATAAGTTTCCTCGTTCCTCAGAAAGAAAAAACTAGTGAACTGTATTGGAATTATTTCACTAATATTCATAAAGATACACGCTAAATTTCTTTAAACTGTAAACTATCCTTCGACTCCGCTCAGGATGACATTGCGACTGAAAACTGAGACTAAAAACTGAGACTGAAAACTGAGACTGAAAACTGAGACTGATTTACTGAGACTGATTTACTGAGACTGATTTACTGAGACTGATTACTGAGACTACTCTTCTACTCCGCTCAGGATGACACTGCGACTGAAAACTGTGACTGATTTACTGTGACTGATTTACTGTGACTGATTTACTGTGACTGATTACTGTGACTGATTACTGCGACTAAAAGCTGTGACAGAAAAACAAGTTTGAAGAAATAACCGCTCTACTTAGCGGGTTTCCTCGCTTTTAAAAATGATAAAATTACCGAGATTACGTATTTCCGTAATATTACTTAATCTTAGACTATTAAATTTGATAACATTAACCCCAATGCATTAATGTGTTTCAAAAAAAATAAAATGAAAGTAAAATTGCTTTTTATAATTGTGCTAATTACAATATTATCATCATGTAAAAAACCGTCAGGACATCTAACAGGAAACATATATTGGAAACACAATGATAATATTGATAATAAACCAGATGCTAGTTCAAAAGTTAAGTTATATTCTACTTTAAATAAAGATTGTGAATTTGAAACTACAGCAGATATCGCTGGAAAATTTACGATTAAAGATATACCAACTGGAAATTATTTTTTAATCGTTCAGTCAGAAAATACAACCACTCATCCAATAGATCATTTAAATAATTTGCTAAAAAATGCAAACGAAATCAATATCGCACTAGGTTTTGATATCAATAAATTCAAAAAGGAAATTCAAGAAATAAATAAACTCCAAAAAATATATGAAGCTATTTTAATGGAAGTAAATTCAAATGACTATAAAAGCTTATCAAATCAGGTTTATAGATCTAGAAAAATTCAAAATGAAATTGAATCTAAATCAATAAATTTAATCAAGGGGTTTCCGAAAGAATTTAAATCAAATTTAGCATTTTACACTGGTTATGATAAGTCTTTAAACTTCTCTTCTGTTGAAATTAAAGAAGGTAAAACTGCCAATAAAAATATTGATTTCGGAACTACTTATAACTAACTTATTTGGTCAAAGCCTTTTATATGGAGTTTTCTTCCTGAGTTGGAAAGACAAGTTTGAGAAAATATTTGTGGTACGGATTGCAAATCCGCACTAACGATTCGGGAAATAAAGATAAGCGAGCTGTATTGGAGAAAATATTTGTGGGTATGGATTGCAAATCCGCACTCACGATTGGGGGAATAAAGATTGGCGAGTTGTATTGGAGAAAACATTTGTGGGTACGGATTGTAAATCTGCACTAACGATTCGGGAAATAAAGATAAGCGAGCTGTATTGGAGAAAACATTTGTGGGTACGGATTGCAAATCTGCACTAACGATTGGATTTATTTCGCAAAGATTCACAAAGAGAACACGCTAAGTTCATTGCTCTTCGAATTCTCTAGTATAAAAAAAGCCTAATAAACAGCAATTTATTAGGCTTTTTTTATTCTGAATGAAGTAATAAAATTATTTATCCTTCAATATTTTTTCTAAGAACTCAACTTTTTCTTTTTCTGCTTGAAGTAAACGTTCGTAGAGTTTTTTAATTTCATCTACTGATTCCATTAATTTATCTAATGGATTAAAAGTGAACGCTGATCCATGCGAAAAAGAACCTTGACTTCCACTATTATCATAAAAATTATTAAAATAATTAATCACGCTTTCATCTGAAAAATTTTTAAGAGCTTCAACACTAACTCCTAATGCTTTTGCTACATCGATAAGTTTTTCATCTTCTATAGTTTCGCTGTTTTCTAAAATAGAAACGGCCTGTTGGTTTGTTCCCATAGCTTGTGCCAAAGCTTCTTGTTTCATGTCTCTAAGTTCACGAATTCGGCTAATTTTTCGCCCTATATGGTTTGATTTTGTTAGTGTGCTCATAATTTAAAGATATTACTTATTGAACAAAAGTACGATTTTTGAGACATGAATTAGTCAAAAATTAAAATTTTATGAAACAAAATTGCATCTCAAAGTGTAGCTCGCGTGAGGGATAGAAGGAAGCTACCGAAGTAGCCCGTATAGCCCGACAGCGTATAAAGAAAGACCCAATGAACGCAATGCTCATTGGGTCTTTCTTTGTATGGTGGCACGCCCAAATTCTGTTTAATAAATTAACGGAAAGTGCGAAATCAATTTTAATATTTAATGTAAAACGTTGAATTTCATATTCCTATTTACATTGTTATTTCAATTGTATTTTATCTTCTTCCTGAAACAATAATTTGATGTTTTCGTAGGAATTTTTTAACGCTTCTTTTATTTGAACTGGATTTAACCAAGCTACTTTTTCGATTCCTTCTTCTAATTGTCCTTGTGGAGTTCCTTTAAAATCGGATTGCATTTCGAACCAATGCGTGATTTTTAATTTATATTTTCCGTTACGCTTAAAAACGTGGTAGGTTTTCTGTAATTTGTTGGTAATTGTTAATTTTCCAACTCCAGTTTCCTCTTCTACCTCACGCATGGCGGTCTCTTCGATGGATTCTCCCTTCTCGATTCCTCCCTTTGGTAAGTCCCATTTTCCATTTCTGAAGATGAATAATACCTCGCCTTTTTTATTATAAACAAGCCCTCCTCCTGCTTTATTCACAGGAATTTTTGACTTTAACGTTTTCATAATTTCCTTCTCGTCAGGGTGATATAAATATGCTGCCTGAATTTTATTTTGGAACATTTTAACGATAATTTGCTCTATGTCAATACTTTCTAACAAGAACAATTGAAAATTAGTCTCTTTGGAGATTTCATTTGTCAAAAAAAGTGGTTTGTCGTTCACAAAAACTTTATACATTTGTACTATGATTTTTAATAAAGATACTGCCGAAAAAACAGCCGAATTGCTTTTGCAAATAAATGCAATTAAATTGAATCCAGGAAATCCTTTTACATGGGCTTCGGGATGGAAATCACCTATTTATTGTGATAACAGGCTAATTCTCTCATTTCCAAGCATCAGAAATTATGTTAGAGATGAGTTTGCTAAGAACATTGAAAAACAATTTGGTAAGCCAGATGTAATCGCTGGAGTCGCTACAGGTGCCATTGGTATTGGTATTCTTGTTGCAGAAAGCTTAGGATTACCGTTTGTATATGTTAGACCAGAACCTAAAAAACACGGAAGACAAAATCAAGTTGAAGGTTTTTTACAAAAGGGACAAAATGTTGTTGTTGTTGAAGATTTAATAAGCACTGGAAATAGTAGTTTGCTTGCTGTTGAAGCTTTACGTAATGCTGGAGCCAATATTAAAGGGATGGCTGCAATATTTACTTATGGCTTTGATGTTGCTGAGAAAAACTTTAAGGATGCTAATATCGACTTATACACATTGAGTAACTATTCGAATTTATTAAACCTTGCTGTGGCTAAAAAATACATTCCCGAGAATGATTTAGTTACGTTACAGGAATGGAATGTAAACCCAGCTTCTTGGAAACAAGATTAATTTTTTAAAAATACAATTTCTGATTCTTCAGAATATAAACACCAATAAATATGAACTTAGAAAGTCCTAAAGTTACTGTTCAGAAATCGGCTCAAGAATTATTTGATTTATTGAGTGATGTAAGAAATTTTGAAAAATTAATGCCCGACAATATTGCTAAATTTGAAGTAATTGGCGAAGATGCATTTATTTTTGGTCTAAAAGGTATGCCGGAAATAAAATTAAAAATGAAAGAAAAAACAGCTCCAAGCAAAATTGTTTTGGGTGCTGCTAGCGATAAACTTCCATTTACATTGGTGTCTAACATTGAAACAGTTTCTGAGACTTCTAGTGCTGTGAAACTTGATTTTGAAGGAGAATTTAATCCGATGATGGCAATGATGATAAAAGGACCTATCGGAAAGTTTATTGAAACTCTTGCCAATAACATGACAAAACTATAATTGTTAATTGTCTACCTATAAAATTTAAGTCCGATTGAGAAATCGGACTTTTTTTGTGCCCATTTTTTTTCACGCCCCTTAATTTTTCTAAAAAACAAACTTCTAATTATCTCTAATTCATTAAACGTATTAAAAAATCCCAACCACAATCTACATAAAACCACTGAGACTTTGCAATTTTAAACCTAATAACCACAAAACTCTTGCACCTTTGCTCCTTTACTTCTTTGCACCTTAAAAAAACAACCCATCCTTAAAAAACCGCAATTCAGTAATAAAATTTATGCAGAAATATAAAATTATCCGAAGTTTGAACCATTAACTAAAAAACCTAAAAATGGAACTAACTATCAAGATTTTAATTTACATTCATGCCTTCTTCGGAGGAATCGGACTTATCACAGGAATTGGAAGTGTAATGGTAAAAAAAGGAAACACATTGCATAAAAAAATGGGAAAACTATTCTCTATCGGAATGTTTACCAGTTCAATTCTGTCGCTTATTGTTTGTTTATTCCCTGGACATCATAATGTTTTTTTATTCTTGATTGGGCTATTTACCATATATCTTGTAATTTCAGGAAACAGAGCATTAGCTTTTAAAACTAAAGTTGAAGCTGATTTGATTGACAAACTTACATCAGGAACGATGCTTTTTTTCTCTGTCATAATGATAACATTAGGAATATACTGTCAGTTGAATAACATTGAGAATGGAATATTATTCACATTCTTTGGTGGATTTGGGTTTTATATGACCGTTAAAGATTTTATATATTTCAGAAATCTTTCAGATAAAAATAAAAGCTGGTTATCTAAACATATAGGAAAAATGATTGGAGCACTTATCGCCTCTGTAACTGCGTTTATTGTTGCTGGATTAGGTATTGGCAATATCATTACATGGATAACACCGTCTATTCTAGGAACAATTTATATTATATACTGGAATAGAAAACTGAATCCTAAAAAACTTAAGCCTGTAAATATTTAAAACAAAGATCCTTCAATACAAAATTACAGACTGCATACTTTTTAAAATAAAAGCCTAATTTTCTGTTCTCAAAGCCATAAAGAAGTACGATATGTATTCTCTTTATGGCTTTAAAATTTAATTGACTCTGAACTTTTTAACACAGCCTCAAAACCTTTGAACCTTCATTTATTGGTACTATTTCTCGCTAAGACGCAGAATCGCAAAGTTTTTTCGCAAACATATCTTTGAACCTTTCCCACTTTGAACCTTTGAACCTCTGCTACTTTCCTACTTTGAACGTTTGTCTCTTTCAGACCTGAACCTTCATTTATCGATACTTTTTCTCGCAAAGACGCAGAATCGCAAAGTTTTTTCGCAAACATATCTTTGAACCTTTCCTACTCTGAACCTTTGAACCTCTGCTACTTTCCTTCTTTGAACGTTTGTCCCTTTCAGACCTGAACCTTCATTTATCGATACTTTTTCTCGCAAAGACACAGAATCGCAAAGTTTGTTCGCCGACATATCTCGGAACTGTTCCTACCTTGAACCTCTGCCACTTTCAACTCTGAACCTTCCTTTATTGATTCTATTTCACGATAAGACGCAGAATCGCAAAGTTTGTTCGCCAACATATCTCTGAACCTTTCCTACTTTGAACCTTTGTCGCTTTCAACTCTGAACTTACATTTATTGGTACTATTTCTCGCAAAGACGCAGAATCGCAAAGTTTGTTCGCCAACATATCTCTGAACCTTTCCTACTTTGAACCTTTGAACCTCTGAACCTCTGAACCTCCTAGTAAAGCATCTGTATTTCTTTTATTTCAAATTCAGACACAGAATCATCTTCTAATAAAACTTGTAGCTTACCTATTGGAGAAATACCTTGAATAATTCCCATGAAATTTTGATTATCTAAGTTTTTAAATGGCATCGGAATTCCTTTTCTGAATAATTTATTGAAATATTCGTCCCAAAATAAATCTGAATGCTCATTCCAGAGTAAAATTTTCTCTTTAATCTTCTTTACAATCAAAATAACAAGCTCTTCTTTGTTAAATTCGGCATCAGAAATCACTGCTAAAGAAGTCGCATTTGGTAAATTTTGAAAATTTATTTGATTAACATTTAATCCTAAACCAACTACTGACACGATAGATCCATCACTTTTGAGAGTGTTTTCTATCAAAATGCCACCGAGTTTTTTATTATATGACATAATGTCGTTTGGCCATTTTATACTTAAATCAGGAATATTTAATTCTTCTAAAGTTTTTATTACTGATAACGAAATAATAATATTCAAATTAAAAACTTCTTCATTACCCAGCAAGAAATCTCTAACCAACACACTCATTATTAAATTCTTACCAATTTCAGAACGCCAAACTGCGCCCATTTGCCCTTTGCCTTTTGTTTGATTTTCGGCAGTAACAACAGTATAATTCTCAAGTTCTTGTTGGCTACTTAATGATTTTAAGAACTCATTTGTTGAATCTATGGCATCGAGTTTGATTAGTTTCATGTAAATAATTTATATAACTTAATTTAATATTTTGTTAAGGTTCAAAAATAATCACAAAAATTGGTAACTTTACAAACTCATATAAAATAATTCATGGCGAAAAAGACTGTTAATAATGATGTTCTGTTAGCGAACATAATTAAAGGAATCGAAGAAGTAAAAGGAAATGATATTAGTATCTTGGACTTAAGGGAAATAGACGCAGCGGTTTGCGATTATTTCATCGTATGCAACGGAAATTCAAATACCCAAGTTAACGCCATCGTAGGCTCAATTCAAAAAACTGTATCAAAAGAACTAAAAGACAAACCTTGGCATGTAGAAGGAACCGATAACGCAGAGTGGGTTCTTATCGATTACGTGCATATTGTTGTTCACGTATTTCAAAAACACATTCGAGAATACTATAATATCGAGAGTCTTTGGGGAGATGCCAAAATAACTACAATCGAAAACAAATACTAAAGAAACATTCTTCAAATGGCTAAAGATAATAATCCAACCCCGAGTAAATTTAAAATAAGTCCTTGGTTAATTTATACCGCAATACTTTTAATATTTTTATTTATCAGTTTTGCAACCGGAGGATCAAGTTTACAAGAGCCTGCTCAATTAACTTCTTCTAAGTTTAATGACTTATTAGATAAAGGAGAAATTGAAAAAGTTATTGTATACAATAAAGCTGAAGCTGAAGTGTATCTTACTGCTGCTGCACTTAAGGATCCAGCGCAAAAAAAAGTATCTAAAGATATATTTGACAGACCAAACAAAGGTCCTCACTATACTTTAGAAATTGGTAATGACCAAATCTTTCAAACAAAATTAGAAAAAGCAGTTACTGAAAAGAAATTGAAAGATTATGATTTTGTTCAAAAAAATAACTGGACTGACATTTTAGTTGGTCTACTTCCAATAATCATTCTTGTTGGAGTTTGGATATTCATAATGAGAAAAATGTCAGGCGGCGGAAGCGGTGGTGGCGGTCAAATTTTCAACATTGGAAAATCTAAAGCAAAACTTTTTGACGAAAAAACAGATATCAAAACTACATTTAAAGATGTAGCTGGTTTAGAAGGTGCAAAAGAAGAAATACAAGAAATTGTAGAATTCTTAAAAAATCCAGAAAAGTACACTAACTTAGGAGGTAAAATACCTAAAGGAGCATTACTAGTAGGACCTCCTGGAACAGGAAAAACATTATTAGCAAAAGCAGTTGCCGGCGAAGCACAAGTACCATTTTTCTCATTATCAGGTTCTGATTTTGTTGAAATGTTTGTAGGTGTTGGAGCTTCACGTGTACGTGATTTGTTTAAACAAGCCAAAGAAAAATCTCCAGCGATCATTTTTATTGATGAAATCGATGCTGTAGGTAGAGCTCGTGGAAAAAGCAATATGTCAGGTGGTAATGACGAAAGAGAAAATACATTGAACCAATTACTAACAGAAATGGATGGTTTTGGAACAAACTCTAACGTAATCGTACTAGCTGCAACAAACAGAGCTGATGTTTTAGACAAAGCTTTGATGCGTGCAGGACGTTTTGACAGACAAATCTTTGTAGACTTACCAGACATTCGTGAAAGAGCAGAAATCTTCCAAGTACACTTAGCTCCTTTGAAAAAAGTAGAAGGTCTTGATTTAGATTTCTTAGCAAAACAAACTCCAGGATTCTCTGGAGCAGACATTGCTAACGTTTGTAACGAAGCAGCATTAATCGCCGCTAGAAACAATAAAACTGCTGTTGACAGACAAGATTTCCTTGATGCTGTAGATAGAATTGTTGGTGGATTAGAAAAGAAAAACAAAATCATTACTCCAGAAGAGAAAAAAGCAATTGCAATTCACGAAGCAGGTCACGCTACTGTAAGCTGGATGTTGGAACACGCAGCACCACTTATTAAGGTAACAATCGTACCTCGTGGACAAAGTTTAGGAGCTGCTTGGTACCTTCCAGAAGAAAGACAAATCGTGAGAACAGACCAAATGTTAGACGAAATGTGTGCTACTATGGGCGGAAGAGCTGCTGAAAAAGTAACTTTTGATCGAATTTCGACTGGTGCATTAAGCGATTTAGAAAAAGTTACACGCCAAGCTCGTGCGATGGTAACGATTTACGGATTGAATGAAAAAATCGGAAACGTTACTTATTACGATTCAACAGGACAAAGTGAATACAACTTCTCTAAACCGTATTCTGATGAGACTGCAAAAATTATTGATCAAGAAATATCAGAACTAATTGAAGGTCAATACCAAAGAGCAATCGATATCTTAGAAGAAAATAAAGACAAGCTAAATCAACTTGCTGAAATCCTGATTGAAAAAGAGGTTATTTTTAAAGATGACCTTGAAGCAATTTTCGGAAAACGTACATTTGACAAAAATCTAGAAGAGGTAGTATCGTAATACTACACAAATAATATAATTATTTTTAAAATCTTAATTCAAAAGCTACTTTTGAATTAAGATTTTTTTATCTTTGAACGTTTTCAATTAACACGTAAAACATTCCAACAATAATGAGTTTTTTTAAAAAATTATTTGGCTCTAGCCATGATGAATCTGATGAGAAGAATCAGAGTGAATATAGCAATTCACAAGCTGACAATTCTCTTTCTATAGATGAGCAATTCATTTTTAATTTTAAGAAAAATGGAGGTAAGTTTTTATATTGTGAAAACACCAAAGAAGTAACGGAACAATTCGAAAACATCTTAGAAGAGAACGATTGGTTTGAAAGTGAAGTTATGTGTTTTGAGCCTGCATTATTTCATCTACTTGACGAAAATAAATTAATCTATCAAAGCCCAGCTAATCCAAAATTTTTATTAGCTACTTGCGAAAACTTAATTGCAGATGAAGGAGCGATATTATTTTCATCAAAACAAATCAAACAAAACAAACCAAACGAATTACCAGTAAACATTGTTATTATTGCAACTACAAGTCAAATCCTGACTGCTAAAAGCGATGGACTAAGTGCCATAAAACGTAAATACGAAAGAGACTACCCAACCAATATTACTACCATAAAATATTTCGAAAAAGCAAAAGAAGAAGATTTTACTCAATACGGAAGTGTTGCTAAGAACTTATATTTATTGCTCTTAGAAGATCTATAACATGAATGAAACCCTCAAGAGAGCGCTATCAGGTGCTGTTTATATAGTACTACTATTAACATCTATCCTGTTTTCAACGGAAAGTTTCATTATACTTTTCGGTGTTTTCCTAGTAATTGCAACTTACGAGTTTTGCAATCTAGCCAACATCAATAAAATATTTTCACTTTTATTTGTTTCCCTTCTATATTCTTCAGTTGCACTAATTAGCTTCTACAAAAATGAAACTGAAAATTACATTAATAAATTTCTAAAAGAAGAAATTAAATTTACTGTAAACATAGATCAACTAAACACTGTTTTATTAGTGATAACATTACTGGTATCAGTAAAATGCATTGTCTTTTTATTTGACGATACACAAACCATAAGCAGAACATCTAAATATATCTACTTATTAGGATACATTACACTCCCCTTTATTTTTATAACCAAAATTTCATTTGGAGTTAAAGATTATAATCCAAAAATCATCATTGGATTATTCATTCTTATATGGACAAATGATACTTTTGCCTATTTGGTAGGAAAGTCCATAGGAAAACATAAATTATTTGAGCGCATTTCTCCAAAAAAAACCATAGAAGGTTTTTTAGGTGGACTTGTATTTGCTTGTTTTGCAGGCTTTTTAATTTCAAAATTATACATCAAACCAAACCCAAATTTTAGCGATAAATCTATTTTAATATGGACAATTATCGCATTAATCGTTGGAGTTTTTGGTACTATTGGCGATTTAATTGAATCAAAATTCAAAAGAGTAGCCGGAGTAAAAGATAGCGGAGCAATAATGCCAGGACACGGAGGCGTTTTAGATCGATTAGATAGTGTTATATTTGTAGCACCAATTGTATTTTTATTTTACCAAATTTTAAATTATGTTTCATAAAGAAGGAACCCAATCCATTTTATTAGGCACTATATTCGTTAGTGTTGTACTTTTATTAACTGATCATTTTATTGACACCAATTGGATCAAAATGATTATTCAGTTTAGTGCATTATTGCTACTAATCATCATCTTGCAGTTTTTTAGAAACCCAAAAAGAACTGTAATAAAAGACATCAATCAAATTCTTGCTCCAGTTGACGGAAAAGTTGTTGTAATTGAAGAAGTTTACGAAGGAGAATATTTTAAAGACAAACGTCTTCAAATTTCTATTTTCATGTCACCAATCAATGTACACGTAACTCGTTATGGATTAGGTGGAATTGTAAAATTTAGCAAATACCACCCAGGTAAATTCTTAGTTGCATGGCATCCAAAAGCAAGTGAAGAAAACGAAAGAACAACAGTTGTAATCGAAAATAAATCTTTCGGAGAGGTTTTATACAGACAAATTGCTGGAGCTTTGGCTCGCCGTATTGTAAATTACGCACAAGAAGGAATGCAAGTAGAACAAGGTACAGATGCTGGTTTTATTAAATTTGGCTCAAGAGTCGATATTTTCTTACCTTTGGGTACACCAATCAATGTTGTATTAAACCAAAAAGCAATTGGAGGTAAAACAATTATTGCTACAAAAGCTTAATGACAGAAAAAAACCTAGACATACGATTTTTAGAGGCTGTCGAAATTGCTTCCAAAATGACGCAAGCCTCACTGCCACAAGATGTGCAATTGAGGCTGTATGCTTTTTATAAGCAAGCTACTTTTGGGACTGCAAAGTACAATCAATCTGAAAATTTTGACCTAAGAAATGCTTTTAAAACAAATGCATGGATTCAAATTAGCCACTTAAGCATAAATGAGGCTAAAGAAAATTATATAGAAATCATTAATTCACTAACAACTAAATAGCTGTTTTATGAAAAAATATAGTACTCAATTTTCGTTTTTTATCTTGATTGCATTCACAATTCTTTCTTGTAACGATAATAACAAACTAACTGAAGTAGTTGAAGTTCCGTTACCTTCGAAAGATGAAAAAATAATAATTGGTAGTCCAGACGAAGTAAAAGCAAACCCCGGAGCTTTTCAACTTGAAAAACTTCCGTATGCTTACAATGCACTAGCTCCTAATATTCGATCTTTAACTCTCGAAACACATTACTCAAAGCATTATTTAACCTATACAAATAATCTGAATAAGGCAATAGCCAATACAGATTATGAAAATATGACGATTGAGCAAATTTTAGGCAAACTAGATTTAAATGATCCTAAGCTTCGTAATAATGCTGGTGGTTATTATAACCATTCCCTTTATTGGAAATGCATGACTCCAAAACCTGAATCAGAGCAAGCTACAGATACATTAGCAAATGCAATGAATAAAGAATTTGGTTCCTATAATAACTTTAAATCATTATTTAAAGCAGAAGCAACGAAACAATTTGGTTCAGGATGGGTTTGGTTAGTTGTGGATAAAGCTGGAAAACTCCAGATTACAACAACTGAAAATCAAGATAACCCATTAATGAAAAATGCATTAATTCCTGGAACTCCAATTTTAGCTTTGGATTTATGGGAACATGCCTACTACCTAGATTATCAAAATAGAAAAAATAGTTATGTCGATGCTTTCTTCAATATTATAAATTGGGAAAAGATAAACGAAAATTACAAAACTGCGTTAGCTAAGGTTGGTAAAGTCTAAAATAAAAGCTGACACAAAAAATCGAGAGCACTAAAAAGTAGCAATTTATCAAAAGAGGCTGTTTTCAATATAGAAAACAGCCTCTTTTTCTTTTATGCAGTTGGATAAGCGATGTAAAACACTTTCGTATAGATTATTCTCAGAACCTCCATTTTACTCACAAAACTATCTTTTCAGCTTAAAAAACTTTTCAACATGTTCAAAAAAAGCTAGGTTATTTTTCAGTACACTCTCCAGTTGCAGAGACATTTTTATATGAGCCGACACCTAGATCGCTCTATTTAATAAATTGTACCTCATTTTAATGTTTCGTACTACATTCTCGAAAATAAAACACATCTTAATTTGAAAATTTTGCTATATATTATAATTGATTAAATTCATTCCAAGCTGCGCATAAATTAATCATTGTGTTATTTGTTTTATATAAAAATATTGGAAGATCTAGTGACCAATTCTCCAGTTTTAATTATTTGTTCTTTAGATTACTTTTCATACATTTACTATTACATACTTTGATGATTAACTGCAATACATCTTACTTCTCTATGAAAAAATCTAAAACTTCACTAACAGCAATTGTTTTAATTTTATTTATTTTATTAACAACTGCAAACAAAATATATGCCTGTACAAGAGTAGTTTATAAAGGCCCTAACAATACTGTGCTTACAGCTAGAAGTATGGACTTTAGCATACCTATCCCTTCAAACTTATGGCTTTTTCCAAGAGGAATTGAACATGATGGTAGTACAGGTAAAAACACAGTGAAATGGAGTTCTAAATACGGTAGTATAACAACGAGTTCTTGGGACATCGCTGTATCGGATGGTATGAATGAAAAAGGCCTTGTCGCAAATATGCTTTGGCTTGTAAGTTCAAGTTATCCTAAATTTTCGAAAGAGGGAAATAGTAAAAAAGGATTATCAGTATCCTTGTGGGCACAATATGCCTTGGATAATTTTGCGACAGTTTCGGAAGCAGTTGAACAGCTTAAAAAAGAGGACTTTATTGTGGTTACTGATTTTATTCCTGGAACTGATAAATTTACAACCGTTCACTTGTCTCTATCAGATGCAACTGGAGATAATGCTATTTTAGAATATATAAATGGGAAATTAGTTATTCATCACGATCCTTCTTATACTGTAATGACAAACGATCCGGTGTATGAACAGCAACTAGCCATAAATGAATATTGGAAAGGTATTCCTGGTAATATATTTCTCCCTGGTACTAATAGAGCTGCAGACAGATATGTACGCGCCTCTTACTATATAAAAGCTATTCCGCAAACAGATGACATTAGAATTGCTTTAGCCGGTGCATTTAGTGTAATTAGACAATGTTCTGTTCCGTATGGCATTTCTACAGAAGGCTTTCCAAATTTATCCACAACGAGATGGAGAACTGTTTCTGACCAGAAAAATTTAGTTTATTATTTCGAAGATGCCCTTAGTCCAAATGCAATTTGGGTCGATATGAAAAAACTTGATTTTAGTAAGACTGGAAAGGTAAAAAAACTTGCATTAGATAATAACCAGATTTATGCTGGCGAAACTTCTAAACAATTTTTAGATACAAAGCCTTTTGTATTTAAAGGTATTTAGTTTTATTAATATCAAAAAGCATCATTAATAAAACTAACACAACGAGCCATTTTTTTTGGCTCATGTAATACTTAATAAGTAGTAAAATATGCGTGGAATTATCTGTGTTATATGTTTTTTATATCTTTCTTTAAGTTCTTTATACAGTCAGGAAAGTATTGATACAGTTGGAATATCTTTTAAGCCTTATACTAGTCTTCGTGGACAAGTTGCTGTTTTTGATAAGCAGATGGAACTTCAGGAAAATGCATCGAGAATAGGAACTGAACTAAATATCAAAAAAGGAAAGATTGAATTCATTGCCGGACTTGAACTGCAGGTAAACCTTTTTAGGGGAAGTACTTCATTTAGTGCAGATGCCAGCTTATCAGAAGGTTTCATAAATATTCAGACAACACAAACACAGCAAGTTTTTGGTAATCGTTTAGGATATCTAGGATTTAGTATTGAAAAATATGGTGTAATTACTATCGGAAAACAATGGAGCGTTTATCGGGACATCAGCTCATATACTGATAGGTTTAATGTTTTTGGGGCGAGGGCGTCGGCAACTTTTGTTGGCGGTACAGATGGTGGGGCAAGCGGTACAGGACGCGCAGATCAATCCGTAATTTATCGAAACAAAATCGGTCCTTTGTATTTTGGAGCTCAAATTCAGGCGAGAGGAAGCAACAACGACCAATTTATTGATGGTTTAGGATTTTCTACACAGTTAAAAATTGCACAAGATTTTTTTGTAGGCATGGCCTTCAACAGAGCTTTTCTCAATGAAAAAACAATTAATAATGGGCAAATATTAGGACTTTCTGGCAATCCGACTTATATAACTTTTGGTACTAAGTACATCGGAAATAAAATAGACTTCAGTGTAATTTATGCTATGCAGGAAAATGGAGATTTTACACAAGGACTATATCTAGATTCTGAATTGAACATTATGAAGCCTACTGTAGTTTTTGATGCAAAGGGAATTGAAGTCTTCGGAAAATATAAATTTAATAAACTTTCAATACTTATAGGATATAATTTATATGTTCCTGCTGAAGGCAGAATTTCAAAAGTTTTTGATCAATCTATTATTGACCATAGATTTAAAAGAAACGATTTTATTACAGGATTATCTTATATGCCAATAAAGTATATTCAGTTTTACAGCGAACAACGCGTCTCATTTGGAAAAAATAGTATTGGAGAGAAAGAAAAAAGTGTTTTTACTCTGGGAATGAAAATTGATCTTTCCAAAAGTTTCAATAAAGCAGTCCTTTTATAAAAAAGATAACATCAATAATTGACTATTGATTTATATATCCAAAAACTATCCGTCAAATGAAGAGCACTAAAAAACAAGCTATTTATCAAAAGAAGCTATTTTTGATACTAAAAACAGACTCTTTTTCTTCGATGTATAGATAGTTTAATTTTATTAGTAGTTAAAAATCTTAAATACATACATATCCCAATTAATCTAATTTTAAAACCTCCTCCATGACACATTAATAAAAAAACCTTGTTTCATGAAGATAAACTCCCAAAACAAGGTTCTATTGAACAACTCAAATAAGCATTGAAATTTACTCAATCAGTATATTACTTCACTTCGTAAATAAAAGATTCAGACGGCGCTATCTTAACCTTAGCAATCCCTTCACCATTTATTACATTTAGCTTTATTTTATCTTTCAAATACAATTGGTCTGTTAATAAATAAGTTCCATCCTTCAAGTTCCATTTTGAAATAACAACAGCAGGAACCTTCAATTCAAATGTACTTTCTTTATCTGCAGAAAAATTAGCTACAACAATTAATTTTTGATTATCCGACCAACGAACATAAGAATAAATACCCGTATCAAAACCAACAGTATTCTTTCGATTTACATCCTGAATTTCTTGAAATTGCCCCATTAATGCTGAGCTCTTTATAGAAAAATTCAATAATCGCTTATAAAAATCACGTAAGTCCTTTTCAGATTGAGAAAGCTGTCCGCCATCAAATTTACCGTTATTCATCCAACGTTGATGATTAGGCACTCCAATATAATCAAAAATAGAAGTTCTAGAAGGCTTACCAAATCCAGCATCTTCATTACCAGCCTCCCCTACTTCTTGTCCAAAATAAACCATCGTAGGCGAAGTGCTTAATGTTGTAGAAACAACCATCAATGGCTTCCCTTTTTCTGGAGTTCCAGCAAATTCAGTATTTGCCAAACGTTGCTCATCGTGGTTATCCAAGAAATGCAACATATTATGTTCTATGTCGGACATGTTATGTTGAATCCCTGAAAGTTCATCAGGAGATGATTTACCTTTAATAACATCCTTCAGCTTATCATATGTCTCAACCTTATCGTATAAATAATCCATTTTTCCTAAATGGATATAATTGCGGTATTCTTTTGGATTGTACACCTCGGCAAGTAAAAAAGCATTTGGATTCTGAGTTTTTATTGCTGAGTTCATATAACTCCAAAATTCATAAGGAACCATTTCGGCCATGTCATAACGAAAACCATCAACTCCTTTTGAAATCCAAAACAATGCAATTGATTTGAATTTTTTCCAAGAATCAGGAACATCTTTATCTTTCCAAAAAGCAAAATGCTCTTGGTATGTTTTTTTATCAAAACCTGCTGGAAGTTCCGGGAAATCTTTAGATCCATCTGGACGAACTCCATAATTCACTTTAACCGTTTCATACCAGTCATTTTGATCCGGTTTAGCCTTACTAGAACCGTTACCTGTCCATTTTGCGGGGTACTCATCAAATTTCCCATCTACAAGCGGATTTTTTTCTCCGTTTAACGGAACAACATTATCAGGAATTTCAAATGGAGTATTTGGAATATAATAAAAATTATTATCACGTTTATAAACAACTGTCACATCATCATTAGCTCCAAAATCTTTTACTCCTACTGGATTATTTTTCCCCTCATACTTACGAGCAATATGATTCGGTACGATATCAATAATAACTTTTAAATCTGCTTTATGCGTGCGAGCAATCAATGCCTCAAATTCCTGTAATCGATTTGCGGGATTAACTGCCAAATCAGGATTTACATTATAATAATCCTTTACAGCGTAAGGCGATCCAGCTCTTCCTTTAATCACTTCGGGATCATCATTTGAAATTCCAAATGCAGTATAATCACGAACCAAAGCATGATGAGGCACTCCCGTGTACCAAATATAGGTAACACCCAGATCTTTAATTTCATTTAATGCTTTATCTGTAAAGTCATTAAACTTCCCTACTCCATTCTCTTCAATAGTACCCCACGGTTTATTAGTTGTGTTTGTATTTCCAAACAAACGAGTAAAAACCTGATACACTACAACTTTATTTTCAGAAGTTACTTCTTTTTTGTCTGCACTCAATCTTATGTCGCTTGTTTTACATGCAGTAACCAAAACCATTGCGGTGATTCCTGCTACAAGAACTCTTGCTTTTACCATAACTTTTATAACTTCATTATATTAATATTGATGCAAAAAAGCATCAACGAATTTTTAAATTTAATCTATTTTTTAAAACTTAAAATCACAGATAAAAAATTAATCTAAAAAACACTTTCATTACAAACACTACAACGTGTTAGTTCTTTTATTTGTTGATAACTTAAAAGGATTGAAATTCTAAACATTGTAGATATTTCTGGCAAGATATTGAGCTTAATAGTTACAAAGGATCAAAGGATAAAATCTTTACTAATCTTTTTACCATAGACTAAAAAGATTCAAAGGATTAAAATCTTCTTTTACCTACTCAATCTGCGTGACATAATTCATAACACATAACTACCAATCTTTTTTTTAGCCACAGATTAAAAGATTCAAAGAATTAAAATCTGCTTTTATCTATTCAATCTGCCTGAAATAATTCATAACACACAACTACCGATCTTTTTTTTAGCCACAGATTAAAAGGATTGAAAGGATTAAAATCTGCTTTTGTCTGCTCAATCTGCATGACATAATTCATAACACATAACTACCAATCATTTTTTTTGCCACTGATTATAGGATTGAAAAGATTAAAATCTGCTTTTGTCTGCTCTATCTGCGTGACATAATTCATAACACATAACTACCGATCTTATTTTCATCATAAATTAAAATATTTTCACAGATTTAAAAAATTCTATTGAATCCTATATCAGTGGCATTAAAAAATATCTCAGACACAAAAAATAAATCAGCAACTATTAATGCAGTTCACGATAAAAAGCAACTTAATAAATCTTAAACACAACCCTTCCAAATTCATGTAGTATTTAGAATTATAAATAAATCCTAATATCCGTAAAGGTTGCCTCCTTTTTCATAAATTTGACAAAAATTTAATCAATTGAAGAAATCACTCTTTTTCATATATAGTTGCTTGCTTATTTTAAGTGTAAATTTAGGAATAGCTCAAGCTCCAAAAATTATCAATATCGAACACTCTGATTTTGTAGACAGAAACGAAATCGAAATGCCTGGTGCTGTTTTACTTACTGGAAATGTAAAAGTAAACCACGATGGTGTTGTTTTAACATGTAACAAAGCCTATTTGTTTGAAGGAGAAAACTATCTAAAAGCATTTGGAAATGTACAAATAGTACAAGGTGATACTTTATTCCTGAATAGTAAGTATGCCGAATACAATGGTAATCTAAAAAAAGCATTTGCAACAGGAAACCCTGTCATGAGCTCACCAGATGCTACTTTACAAACAGATACTATTAATTTTGACAGAAATATTCAAGAAGTATACTATAACTCTAAAGGAACAATCGTAAACAAAGAAAATACTTTAGTAAGTAAATCTGGTAGGTATTATGTGGCCGAAAAAAAGTTTAAATTCCTAACAGCTGTTACAGTTACTAATCCTAAATGTGTCATAAAATCAAACCATTTAGATTATTACAGTAATTCAGGGCACTCTTATTTATTTGGTCCATCGACAATAACCAGTAAGACAGATTACATCTATACCGAAAAAGGTTTTTACGACACCAAAAGAAATCTAGCCCATTTTCTAAGGAAATCATACATACGTTATGACGACCGATTAATAGAAGGTGATAGTTTGTATTATGATCGAAATAAAGATTTTGCTTCGGCAACACGAAATGTAAAGATTACTGACTCCATAAATCGAGGAATTGTAAAAGGTCATTATGCTGAAATATACAAGCAAAAAGATTCCATGTTTGTAACCAAGAGAGCCGTTGCGATAAACTTCGTAGAGAATGACTCGGTTTACATACACGGAAAAAGGCTAATGGTAACCGGAAAAGAAGGCGATCGTATTATACGCGCTTTTAATAACGTTAGATTTTTTAAAACGGATATGAGCGGAAAATGCGATTCGATACACTCGAGTAGCCGAACTGCTTTAACAAAACTTATAGGAAACCCAATACTCTGGAACGGCGAAAGTCAGATTACAGGAGACATTATGCATCTTATTGGAGACAACACCACCAAGAAACTTGACTCGCTCAAAGTCCTCAATAATACCTTTATCATTTCCAAGGACACCATAGGAACTGGCTACAATCAAGTCAAGGGATTAAATTTATACGGAAAATTCAAAGATGGAAAACTTCACGATGTCGATGTTATAAAAAACACAGAAGTCGTTTATTATATGCGTAATGATGCCAATGAGCTCATCGGGATCAATAAAAACGTAAGCAGTAAAATCAATCTTATTTTAGAAAATAATGGTATCGAAACCATTACATTCTTTAATCAAGTCGATGGAGATATATTTCCTGAGGAAGAATTACCCGAAAATGCGCGAAAACTGCGAGGAATGAATTGGCGTGGAGATGAAAAAATCAAATCAAAAGACGACATTTTCACTGCAGAAGAAAACGAACTCAATGACAAATTAGTCGAAGAAGGCAAAATTGAAAATGCAAAAGAAAATGTACCGATGAAAATAAGGCAAGAAACCTTAGATTACGGCAAAAAGAAACCAGCTAAGACAACTACTAAAACTAAGGCGAAGAAATAGTCGCAGTTTTCAGTTTTCAGTCCCAATGTCATCCTAAGCGAAGTCGAAGGGCATTTTCAGTCGCAGTTTGCAGTTTCAATTGAAATATTAAACTTGAAGCCAAAATAAACAACTGCAGTTTCAGTTATCAGTAAAATCAGCAAACCTTTGAGCCTTTGCCCCTCAAAATCTTTGCACCTTAAAAGAAAAAGAATGAATCCCGATTTTATAAAATACCAAGCACAAACTTCACCATATCCATTAGGAATGGAAGTTTCACACGCCATAGGTTCTTACATATACGATACCAATAATAAAAAATACCTAGACTTTGTAGCAGGAGTTTCTGCTTGCACGTTAGGACATCAACATCCAAGAGTAAACCAAGCGATTAAAGATCAGTTAGACAAATACTCGCACGTAATGGTTTACGGAGAATACTCTCAAAGTCCAGCCGTAGAATATTGTAAGCTAATGGCTTCACTCCTACCTGAGTCACTAAATAAAACGTATTTGGTAAATTCAGGAACCGAGGCAATCGAAGGAGCTTTAAAACTAGCTCGAAGAACAACAGGACGCAGTCAATTAATATCGTGTTATAACGCTTATCACGGTAACACAATGGGATCCATGAGTGTTATGGGATTCGAAGAGCGCAAACAAGCCTTTAGACCTTTAATTCCAGATGTAGATTTTATCACCTTCAATAACGAAGAAGATTTACAAAAAATAACTACCAAAACTGCCGGAATCATATTAGAAACAATTCAGGGAGGTGCCGGATTTATAGAACCATACGACAACTTTTTACAAAAAGTACGTAAACGCTGTGACGAAGTTGGAGCTATGATGATAGTCGATGAAATACAGCCAGGATTTGGTAGAACCGGAAAACTTTTTGGTTTCCAGAATTACGATGTCGTTCCTGATATCGTCGTTATGGGAAAAGGAATGGGAGGCGGTATGCCTGTAGGTGCATTTACGGCTTCGGCTGAAAAAATGGACTTGTTAACAGAAAATCCTAAATTGGGTCATATAACCACATTTGGAGGACATCCTGTCATTGCGTCAGCCTGTTTAGCAACTTTGAAAGAAATTACTGAAACTAACCTAATGGCTGAAACATTAGAGAAAGAAAAGCTAATCAGATCACTTTTGGTACACCCTTTGATTAAAGACGTTAGAGGAAGAGGATTAATGCTTGCGGCCATGACAGAAAGCGCCGAAATAACAAACGAAGTTATTTTAACCTGTCAGGACAAAGGCCTCATTTTATTCTGGTTGCTGTTTGAAGGATGTGCGATACGCATTACACCTCCATTAACAATTTCTGAAGAAGAAATAAGAGAAGGTTGCGCCATAATCCTAAATGTAATGGATGAAATTTTAAGCAAAAAGAATAATTAGAAGCTTTTTCCAGCTATTCGCTATATCTTTTTATTTTTTAAAGAAAAAAAACAAAAAGGATACCGCTACTATCTGGGCTAAAGCATATCGTTGACAATAAAATAGTTATAAATAAAAACATAATGCGTTTTTTTAAAAAGAGCTGTGTCTAAAAACTGCTCGCATACACTACGAATATTGTTAATTAAATTGTTCACAACAATTCCTTCTTTCCCCACATAACAAAAACATGTTGCCTAATTTTATAAAAGGCTAATATCAAAAAAATACAGTATGCAATTAAGCAACGAAGAAGAAGATTATAACCTATCCCTATCCAAATTTGAGTCAATGTTAAAAACTAACAAAGTACTCTTTTTTGATTCAGAGGAATTTGAAGAGATTATCCTTCATTATCTGGACATAGGCAAGGCTAATTTAGCAAAGAAAGCCTTAAAACTTGCATTAGACCAACATCCAAAATCTACAGGCTTAAAATTAGTTCAAGTAGAGATGCTAGTGTATGACGACAAACTCGAAATAGCTGAAAAGCTTTTAAATGAGTTGTACGCAATCGAACCCAACAACGAAGAAATTTACATCCAAAAAGCAAATATATATTCTAAAAGAGACCAACACGAAAAAGCGGTTGAACTGCTTAAAATCGCTTTGGAATACACAGATGATTTTGCCGATGTGTACAATTTAATCGGTATGGAATATCTTTTTATGGACAATCTTGAAATGGCAAAAGAAAGCTTTATCAAATGTCTAGAAGAAGATCTAGAAGACCAATCGGCATTATACAACGTAGTTTATTGTTTTGAGTTTTTAGACCAAAACCAAGAAGCTATCGCTTATTTAAACAAATACATAAACAAAAACCCCTATAGCGAAATCGCTTGGCATCAGCTAGGACGTTTGCATTATGGCGTAAAAGAATATGAAGATGCAATTCGTGCATTTGATTATGCAACCTTAATCGACGATGAGTTTCTAGGCGCTTTCATGGAAAGAGCCAAAGCATTCGAGCGTTTGAAAAAATATGCAGAAGCGATAGAAAGCTATAACCGTACCATCGAACTAGATGATGCAACTTCGTATGCATTGTTAAGAATAGGAAAATGTTACGAAAGACTAGGCAATAAAGCATTAGCATTAAAATATTACAACAAAACAGTTCACGAGGATCCTCTTTTAGACAAAGGGTGGATTGCTATAACTGATTTTTATGTACGCCAGAAAAACTTTCAAAAAGCGTTGTTTTTCGTCAATAAAGCATTGGCTATCGACAATCAAAATCGTTTGTATTGGAAACGTTATGCAACGATAAACAAGCAAATGAACTTTTTTGAAGAAGCAGAATTTGGCTACCGAAAAGCAGTAGAATTTGGTGATCATTCACTTGACACTTGGTTGTTTTGGGTAGATATACTTCAATTTTTAGGCGAGTTTGAAAGCGCTATACAAACCTTATTACAAGCGTCTGAATATTTCCCTGAAGAAAACGAAATCGAATACCGTTTGGCTGGACTATATTTTATGACACAGGATAACACAAAAGCAAAATTCCACTTAAGCAATGGATTACGATTAAAATTTGATAATTACATCTTAATCGAAGACTTATTTCCTGTAGTTTGGACAAAAAAAATGGTACAAAATTATATTGAAAAACATAAAAAACAATAATGATTCATAATTTTAAAAGACGTTTTGGCTTGTTAGGGAAAAACATTAGTTACTCTTTTTCAAAAGGTTATTTTACCGAAAAATTCAACGACGAACATTTTAAAGGATGTAGTTATGAAAATTTTGATATTCCTGAGATCAATCAGTTTACGACGTTAACAAAAAGTAATCCTGATTTGAAAGGATTAAACGTAACAATTCCTTACAAACAACAAGTACTACCCTTTTTAGATAAATTATCAAAAAAAGCTACATTAATCGGTGCTGTAAATACTATCAAGTTTACCAAAAAAGGAAAACTAAAAGGATACAACACCGATTATTATGGTTTCAAAAAATCATTAAAACCTTTATTAAAGTCACACCACAAAAAAGCATTAATTTTAGGCACAGGTGGCGCATCAAAAGCTGTTGCTTTTGCTTTAAATGAATTAGATATACCGTACACATTTGTTTCTCGCGAAGCCAAGGAAAATTGCATTGACTATAATCAAATTAATGCTACGACTTTTGATAATTATCAAATTATAATCAACAGCACTCCAGTCGGTACAAGTCCGAACATAGAAGCTTGCCCAGCAATTCCATATGAGTATTTCACAAAAAAACATATTGCATACGATTTAATATACAATCCCGAAGAAACTACATTTCTTAGAAAAGCAAAAGAAAATGGAGCCACGATAAAAAATGGATACGATATGCTTATTTTTCAAGCCGAAAAAGCTTGGAAGATCTGGAATAAATAAAAAAAAACAAAAAAATATTTAAAGACTACAATTACTCCAATTGTAGTCTTTTTTATTTATAGTTAATAGTTCTAAGTTTTTAAAGAGAGAATAATAGTTTAGTGAAACACAACTTAATTCTCCTTGAGCTACGTCATTTCAATTCATCGAACACCTATTATAGCTAATAAAAGAATTGAATAAAATTATTTACTATACTATACTATAAAGCAAAAAAACAAATTGTTTAATCCAAATCTTAAAACGCAAGAAAGAAAAACAAAAAAAAATAGATCTAAACATCATCAGGCAATTGTAAAACGCTTTTCAATTAAAAAAACTACATTAAAACCAAGTTTATTCAAATAAGCCAACATATTTTTAATATTCTATATAATCTTTAATTGCTTTTAAAACCTCATAAACAATCATTTAACAAGAATAGTAAACTTAAACACACTATAAATAAAGGATTTATTTTGTAGTTCGGAACACCTTTAGTATCTTTCGGTCTAGATTTAAAGTAAAAACCTTAAACATTGACAAAATGTTAGAAGAAAAGAACGATAACCTGCAACAGGCAGATGGAAAATTAGAAATTGAATCTGCAAATTCTACTGAAAACAATCAAACTGTTTCAGTTGAAATTAATGAAACAGAAACTGCTATATCTGAAAACACAATAGCTTCTTCTGAAGAAGAATTATCAGATAAAGAAAATGTAGTTGAAACTCAAAATCAGACAGCACTAGATGCAATTACCAATTCTAATGCCGAAGAGAGTGAAGATGAAACGCTAAAAGAGCGTCATGACCTTCCGATGCATGATTATAATACTTTTTCGCTAGACGAACTAGTAGCGGAACTAAAAAAATTAGTTTCGTCAGATAAAGTTATGTCTGTAAAAGAGCATATTGAAGAAATCAAAAAATCGTTTTTACTACAGTACAATCATCTTATCGAAGAAAAAAGAGAAGAATTCAATGCTGAGAATCAAGATCCAAACGAGGAATTTCAATACCATTCTCCATTAAAAACAAAATTTGATGAATATTATAACATATTCAGAGATCATAAAAATGCACACTTTAAAAGCCTACAAACTAATCTAAAAACGAATTTAGAAAACAGATTAGCAATTGTTGAGGAATTAAAAGAGCTTATTAACCCACAAGAAAACATCAAAGACACTCTTAAGCATTTTAATGAATTGAGAGAAAGATGGAAAAATGCAGGTTCTATTCCAAAAGACAAATACAATCACGTTTGGAATAACTACCATTTTCATGTAGAGAATTTTTATGATTATTTACATTTGGATCGCGAAGCAAGAGATTTAGATTTTAAACACAATCTAGAGCAAAAACAAAAAATTGTTGCTCGTGTAGAAGAATTAGTAAACGAAGCTGATGTAAGCAAAGCATTTAGAGAATTACAAGATTTACATAGAATCTGGAAAGAAGATATCGGGCCTGTTTCTAAAGAACACCGTGATGAAATATGGAATAAATTTAGTGAGTTAACTAAAAAAATTCATGACAAGCGCGAAGTTTTATTCGAAAGTATTAGAGGTTCTGAACTTCAAAACCTAGAAGTTAAGAAAAATATCATTTCACAAATTGAAGCTCTTGCCACCGAAAAAGTAAACACACATTCTTTATGGTTGCAACAAATAGAAAAAGTAGAAGCTTTACGTTCTGCATTTTTTGCAGCAGGAAAAGTTCCTTCAGATGTAAATGAAGCTACTTGGGGTGCATTTAAAACTGCCGTTAGAAACTTTAATACTTTTAAAAACTCGTTTTACAAAGACATTAAAAAAGATCAAAACGACAATTTAAACAAAAAAATGGCTCTTGTTGCCAAAGCCAAAGAGTTACAAGAAAGCACCGATTACGAATCGACTACTCCTGTAATGAAAAAAATACAGGAAGAGTGGAAACAAATTGGTCATGTTCCTAGAAAATATTCAGATAAAATCTGGAAAGACTTCAAAGATGCTTGTAATAGCTATTTCGATAAATTAAAAGAGCATAAAAACGAAGAGAATGGAGACGAGGTTGCTGCATTTGATAACAAAAAGGCATACTTAGAAACCATCCGTGAATTTCAGCTTACTGGTGACCACAAAACCGATCTTGACGCTATAAAATTACACATCGAGACATGGAAAGGTTTCGGAAAAGTACCATTCCCTAGACGTCACATTGAAGGTAAATTCAATAAAATTCTAGATGCGCTTTTTGAAAAATTAAGCTTAAGCAAAAAAGAAACTGAAATGATTCGTTTTTCAAACAGAATTGATACTTTATCAGAAAGTAACGATACTAGAAAATTAGACAACGAGAAAATTTTCTTAATGCGCAAAATTGAAGAAGTTCAAAATGAAATTTTCCAATTAGAGAATAACATTCAGTTCTTTACCAATACAAAAAATGCTAAGAAAGAAAACTCAATAGTTCTTGAAGTTCGCAAAAACATTGCGCTACACAAAGAAAGTCTTGATGTTTGGAAAGAAAAATTACACCAATTAAGGAATTTAGACGCAAACAACTAAACTCTACACCATTTCAAATAGAAAGAGCGATAATTCATTTTATCGCTCTTTTTCGTTTTATATTGTCACAAAATAACTCCAGTAGTTCATCACGATTACATATTAACTCGAGATACTTACCTCCCACTACATTAAAACCAATCTACTTGATTTGTAACATGATCATTTCAATAATTATTCTAATTTATAAATGCTTTTAAAAGCGGGCAATTATATTGTTTAAATGTATTTGTTGTACTGTAAACACTATAAAAATCCGTTATTTCTTTTCCTGTCTTAAAAGCAGCACGTTCTTCAGCCGAAATAGCAAAATCTCTATAATAATCATAATAATTACATTCAAAAATCATCAAACTTGCCAATGCTTTGTCTTCTCTATTTTTTGACATCTTCAATGCCTTTTCATAATACATTTTAGCCAGCGTACATCTATAATAATTTGAATTTTGATACATCATCTCAGCATCATAATTATTCTCTCCATAAACATAATCTGAATACGTTTGTCTATTGCCATAAGATGACCAATCGTAAGCGAGCATCATCCAAGAATTCCCCCAATAAGAGACATTAAAATAAGCATGTCCTAATAGTAAGTTGCTTTTAGCTGTGTTTTCTTTTTTTAATTCAATCAATCTAGCTATAAATTCAGCTTTATTAAAACGATAATTAAATTTTCTCTCCCTCTGTTTTTGTAACACTTTTGGAACAAACGGGTCCTCATTTAGATAATACTTATATTCATAGTTATTCTGCCAAAAATTAGCTGGCATACTAGCATATATTTGATAGGCTACTGCTAAATTATTTTTCCTAAAAGCAATAGTTCCCTTTACATCTTTATAATAATTTACATCTGGTGCAATTGTTCCAGCACAAATATATTTTTCAAACGGTGTTTTATCCTCTTTTTGATATAATGCAATCAAATTGTCCATATCTTCCAGAGTTGCATATCTTTCAAAATAACCTGTATACTGATAAAAAGATGGAGTATAATAATACCAAGAATCTGGAGCTTCTTTCTTAAGGTTAGATTTTAAAAATAATAAACCTGCAGTTGCCTTATCTCCTTGCTTAGAAAACTCATTACTTGCAATTTTATATAGACTATATAAATTCTTAAGCAAACTATTGTCTTTTTCGACCAAGTTTTCTATCGCATTAAAATGATTAAAAAGATTATTTTGGGTGTTTTTATCCTGTAAATTATCTTGTTTTAAAGCAACAAGAGCCAATTGGATATTTTTTTGCAACTGGATTGAAGCATTTGCTTTATCAGAAATCATAGCTACATATTTTTTTCCGAGCTCAATTTTGTCATCTATAAAACACAATTGTGCAATTGCCGATGAAATAAAATCTTTTTGTTCTCCTGAAACCTTAGGCTGAACAGTTATCAAAAATTGCCTTAATTCTTTTAAGTAGAAGCTGTCTTTATTAAAATTATCTGTTTTAGCCTTTTCATAATTATCATACCAGCTCGTTAAATCAGTACTTATTGCCGGAATCTTACTAGCAGAATACTTGGGAGTAAAAATCCAATCTTCTAGTTTATTAATCTCTCTTTGAACCAAAAAACTAAAATAAATACTATTGGGGTCTACCTTATAAACTTGTTTTATAGTGCTTAAATCTGGAGCAGGATTTCGCAAGCTTTCGATAATCAAAATCATGTTACGTTCTTCATCATTTTTTGCCAAACTCAACGTGGCAGCTGTTTGCTTAAAATTATAATGCTGCATCACTGCAAATGATTTATCATCACAAGAAGCAAAAACTTTACTCAATAAATAATTTTGAAGAGGAAAATCATCGAGACATAATGCTTTATAATACAAAGCCCAAGGTTCTAAAATTGTATTTTTATTATTTGCAAAAAAAGTATCGTATAAACGAATTACTTCAGTTTTATCTGTGCTATAAAAACGATCTCTCAGAATAAGAAATGCATAACGCTGTTTTAAAAAAGGATCTTTAGCTGATGAAATTTTTTTATTATAATCGCCTAACGCAACATTATTTACATTTTCCTGATAGCTGTTAATACTACTCCAGGATTCCCATTTAGAACTTGGTACATTATTATACTCTAACTTTTTAGCAAATAATAGATAATCTAAAAAAGGTTTATTCTTAGAAAGCAACAAAGTTGCAATAAAAGTATTTTTAGCAAAAGTATGTTTTAATGTTTTGTTTTGATATGCTTCTTGAAATTTATCAGAGTCTGTTTCATACAGTATTTTATAAATATCTGCTGTGGTAACATTAGTCCCTATTTTTCTCTGCCATTCTAAACAGTTTAATTCCTGATCTTTATTGGACACTTCACTAACTTCGTGATAGTTATTAGCCGAATAACAAAAATAGTGTAGTTTTAAAAAACCATTTCTTTCTGATTTAAACAAGGCTAATCGACTCGCTTCTGCTGATTCTTCCCATCCACAAGCAAACGAAATCTGAAACGCAAATAATAAAACAATACTACTGAAAACGCGCATAATATTCGGATATGTTCTTAGTTCCATAATCATGGATGTATTTTTTATCAAACGAGAAGAAAGTAACCTTTGTTTTATTATTAAATGGCACTCTATTCTTTATAATCGAAATCATTTTGTTAATTTCTTCATCCGAAATTTTTTCGATCCTTATTTCATCACCATTACGCAAATACGTTTGCCCAACTAAAACGTCATCTTGGAGAACATATTTATTAGCTGCTATCTTTTTGAATCTTGTACTGTCTTTAATAAATTCCTGGTAATCTGATACAATCCCCTTAAACTGATTTCCTCGAAAAACGACTGACCAACTATATAATGGTAACGCTATATCCAAATCGAGTTCATAATCACTATGTGTAATGTATCTTTCTAATTCATCGCTTGTTCCGATAGAGTTTTTAGTCTCATAATCGTTAGGACTTGATAAATTGTAGCACATCAATAATCCACTATCAACTGGAGGAACGCCCGCTTTTTCAGAATATTTGTACTGCCACAATCTTATGGTCGCTGACAATTGGCAATTTTTCAAATCTTTTTTCAACTGCTCTAACAAATAAAAATAATTCTCTTTTGATTTTTCTGTCCAATCACAATCAATTAAAATTTCGCTAAAATCAGGTTTTAACTTAGCTAATTCTATTGCTTTTATAGAATCAAAATTCAACGATTTTTTTGAATCTCTTTTTGGAGAATATACTATATTACTCGCACGTTTATATGCTTTATCATCATTATACCTTAGCCCAATTTCATATATTCTTTTCTGAATTCTTTTGGCTAAACTATCCAACTGTTGCTTACTTGCCTTTAATATCACATTATTAGTAATAAAAACACTTGGCGTAATTTCTAAATTACTTTCATTTAAATCCAATTGATTTATAGTTGCAACTGGAAGTGGTTCTTGTGTATACGGATTCCAATCCACATCAAAAAACCGAACATACATATGTTTTACATTTAAATTCTTACAAACAGAATCTTCTTCTTGACCAAAGTAAGCGTTTGTTTTCCAATAACAAAAAGAGCGAATCACTTCTTGTTTATTAATACATCCAGAGCTATTTACTACTACGAATAGTAATACTATAATTAAGCTTCTCATTTTTTTATAATCCTTACAATTTTTAAGCTAAAATACAGCATAATATGACAAGGTTATTCATTTTTTTAAACAATTTCAAATTTCGATTATTACCTTTGCAAAAAAAAAAACATGTCAAACATTTATATTGGGTATCACTTTACGATTGAACCTAAAGAATTAGGATCAGAAATACTAATTGCTGAATTAGGCGAGAAAGCATTTGAGAGTTTTACCGAAACTGAAACTGGGATTTCTGCATTTGTACAAAAAGATTTATGGGATGAAGCAATTCTAGAAGGTATTCATATTTTACAATCGGATGAATTTAAAATTGAGTATACATTTGAAGAAATAGAGCAAGTTAACTGGAATGAAGAATGGGAAAAAAACTTCGAACCTATTGATGTTGATGGAAACTGTCATGTTCGTGCTCCTTTTCACCCAAAAACAAATGCTGAATTTGATATTGTAATCGAACCAAAAATGAGTTTTGGTACAGGTCATCACGAAACAACTCATATGATGATTCAACATTTATTAGAAATGGATGTTAATGGAATGAAAACCTTAGATATGGGTTGCGGAACTGCTATTTTAGCTATTCTAGCCGAAATGAAAGGTGCTCAACCTATTGATGCTATTGACATTGATAATTGGTGTTATTTAAACTCAATAGAAAACGCAGAACGCAATAATTGCAATCACATTACCGTTTATGAAGGTGATGCAGCTTTGTTAGCAGGAAAAAAATACGACTTGATTATTGCTAATATCAACCGTAATATTTTATTAAACGACATGCAAAGCTATGTTGATTGCTTAAATCCAAAAGGAACTTTATTATTAAGTGGTTTCTATGAAGAAGACATTCCTTATATTGATGCAACTTGCACAGAAAAGGGCTTAAAATATGTTAAAAAATTTCAAAGAAATAATTGGGTTTCTTTAAAATACGTAAATTTGTAGTTAATTAGTTACGAAATTACAAAAGCTGAATAAAAATGAGTACTAAAGAAAAAGTAAAAGAAAGAGTTCGGGAAAAAGAATCAATATCTTTTAACAACGAAATCATTGTATATAACGATGATGTAAATACTTTTGATCATGTAATAGAAACTTTAATTCGCGTGTGCAATCATACACCTGAACAAGCTGAACAATGCTCTTTGATTGTTCATTACAACGGAAAATGTACCGTAAAAACGGGATCAATAGATAAATTAAAACCACAATGCACTCAACTTTTAGAAGCTGGATTAAGTGCAGAGATAGTGTAAAAAAATTATCAATAATTTAAGAAATAGTGTAATTTATTCTATATTTGAATAAAATACACTATTTTTTTTATGGAAGAGTACGGGAAAATATTAATTATTGCAATGCCGATTTTTTTATTACTAATTATAATCGAAAAATCTTATGGTTTATACATAAAACAAGACCATGTACCACTTATAGATAGCGTATCTAGTATAAGCTCTGGAATTACAAATTCAGTAAAAGACATTCTAGGTCTTACCATTACTTTCATTTCGTATGAATGGCTAGTTTCTAAAATTGCTGTTTACCATATAGAAAACACTATTATTACCTATATCGTTGGATTTATTGTTATTGATTTTTATGGTTATTGGAGCCACCGCCTATCCCATCAAATCAACTTTCTTTGGAACAAACATGCTATTCATCATAGTAGCGAAGAATTTAATCTTGCTTGTGCCTTGCGCCAACCCATTGCTAGTTTTGTTAATTTATTTACTTTTTTACTAATACCAGCTGCCCTACTTGGCGTTCCAGCAACTGTAATTGCTATTACACTACCACTGCATTTATTTTTACAATTTTGGTATCACACCAAGTATATCAAAAAAATGGGTGTTTTAGAACATATCTTAGTTACTCCCTCTCATCACAGGGTTCATCATGCCATAAATCCTGAATATTTAGATAAAAACCATTCACAGATTTTTATATTCTGGGATAAAATTTTTGGTACTTTTCAGGAAGAATTAGAAACTGTACCGCCTGTTTTTGGTATTACGAGACCTGCAAATACATGGAATCCTATTCGAATTAATTTTCAGCATCTCGCATTAATGATTAGTGATGCATGGCGTGCTGAGAATTGGAAAGATAAATTTACTATTTGGTTTAAACCAACCGGCTGGCGACCTGAAAATTTTGAAGAAAAATATCCCGTAAATAAAATTACCGACGTATATAATTATGCTAAATACGGTACTGATAATTCTACAAAACTTATCTATTGGTCGATTACTCAAGTTATGATAACCCTTTTATTTGTAAGCTATTTATTTAGTAACATTGCCAAGATCGGTTTTCCAAATATCTTTTATTATGGCTTTTTTATTTTTATCACTATCTACAGTTATACGGAACTAATGGACAAAAATCGTTTTGCTGTTTTATGGGAAAGCTTACGATTAGTAACTGTTCTTGCAATTATTTATTATTTCGGAGATTGGTTTGGTCTGAACGCAGTCTTTCCTTTTGGAAATATTGTTATTATCGGATACCTTATTATTTCCTTATTAATCACGATTTATTTCGTGAAAATCGATTTCAAAAACACAAAACCTGTTCTGGTAAACTCTTAAATACAACCTATGAAAAGCCCTTTATTCTTAAAAATCTACCTTGGTTTTAGTTTATTTTATCTTTTAATTCTTCTTTTTAATCTTGAACATATTGCCTGGTATCTAAAAGGATTACTTCTTCCCATTTTATGGCTAGCGGTTTATTTTTCTGGTGATTTCCCATCTAAAAAAATACTGCTTGGTGCTCTCTTATTTTCATGGATAGGCGATGTTATTTTATTATTTGCGCCTATTGCCGAAATCTATTTTATACTAGGTTTAGTAGCATTTTTAATATCTCACGTTATTTATATCATTCTGTTTAACAAACAAAATAGATCAGATGTGGTAAAAAACAAAGGTGCTTTTTACATGGGTTTATTAGCTATTTTGATTTATTTAACATCAATGCTTACCGTATTACTACCAAAACTAGGTGATTTACAAGTTCCTGTAATTGTTTATGCACTAACAATTTCTACAATGCTTTTACATGCATTTAGAGGTTACTTAGTTTGGAATAAACCTGCTAACACTTATATATTTGTTGGAGCTATTATTTTTGTACTCTCTGATAGTATCTTGGCAATGGATAAATTTTACGAACCTATTGATAAAAATTCGTTTTTTATAATGCTAACTTATCTTATGGCACAATATCTGATTGTAATTGGTATCTTGAAACTGAATTCAATTAAAACGAAATAGAAACAAGCTTGCAGTTAATCTGATTTTACTAATTAGCTAATTAAAGAAATCTAAAAATAATTTAAGAGTGCTCCGGCAATCATTTGCCCCAATTTATTAGGTCTTTGCTGCGATTAATTTTAATTCTTTTTATCTGTGGTTTATTTCTATAAAACCTTTTACATTTGTATCATCAAACTGCCAAAAATCATGAAAAAATTAGCCTTTTTTATAGTTTTACTAATCACTGCCACATCTTGTGTAAGTACAAAGTCTACTTTAAAAAATGTAGATGATAATGCACCAAACTTAACCCTAACTAAAGACAATACTTTTGTTATTACAGCATACAGTAAAGACAAAAAATATGGCTATGATAAGGATTACCCAGTAAATATTTTCTACAGAACATCTAAAGATGAAACGATTAACCAACAACGTTTTTTAAATGCTTTAGCTGGCCCAAATGGAGAAAAGATAACTTATACTAAGCTTGAGAGCTGTTGTCCGTTTCCTTCTAAAAGAAGTGATATGGGAGCTGGATTTCTTGACGTATACGAACTAAAATGGGAAGGTCAGAAAAAACCAATTCATTTATATCTGAACATCTACGAAAAAGGAATTTTGATGGTGCCTCTTGGATTGACTTTGAAGAAATAATACTCAGTGTTCAGTCGCAGTTTGCGATGTCATCCTGAGCGGAGTCGAAGGGCAGTCTCAGTTTACAGTCTCAGTTTACAGTCTCGGTTTACAGTCTCAGTTTGCGATGTCATCCTGAGCGGAGTCGAAGGGCAGTCTCAGTTTACATTCTCGGTTTGCAGTCTCAGTTTACGATGTCATCCTGAGCGGAGTCGAAGGACAGTCTCAGTTTACAGCCTCGGTTTGCAGTCTCGGTTTGCAGTCTCGGTTTACGATGTCATCCTGAGCGGAGTCGAAGGACAGTCTCAGTTTGCAGTCTCAGTTTGCGATATCATCCTGAGCGGAGTCGAAGTACAGGATTCAGTTCTTTACTTTAATAATAAAAGTAGTGAAAAAAAATATCACAAAGAATGTCCGGAATATCAGCTTTTATAATTTCCACAGTTTTACCTGTAATGGTATTCCCCTATTTATATTATCTACATAAATTCATTTTTTTCTTGATTAGTTATACATGATAAATATCATTTATTAGTTTATAGCAATGACTTAATATTGCCTTTGCTTAAAATGTTTGGCTTGGCTTTGTCATAGGTATCTAGTAAACTGAGTTTAAAATGAAACTCAGTTTTTTATAACTCCTCTCTTAATAACTATATAGCAATCAGTTGAAACTTACGTTTAGTATATTAAAAAGGGTTTTAAAGAAAATTAGTACAGTAGATAAGATGGAATGCTTCTTAAAAAAAACTTAATTCTTAATCTGTAAATCGCAAATCATAACTACCTTTGCACATTCAAAAATTACATACTATGAACATACAACATATTCCACAAATTAAGCATACAGATAGCGGTAATTTCTTTTTATTAGCAGGGCCTTGTGCCATTGAAGGTGAAGAGATGGCAATGCGTATTGCTGAAAAATTAATTGGTATTACCGATAAACTTCAAATTCCTTATGTTTTTAAGGGATCATTTAAAAAAGCAAACCGTTCTAGAATTGATAGCTTCTCTGGAATTGGTGATGAAAAAGCATTAAAAATCTTAAGAAAAGTTTCTGAAACATTTCATGTTCCTACTGTAACTGATATTCACACTAATGAAGATGCTGAAATGGCTGCTCAATATGTAGATGTTTTACAAATACCTGCATTTTTAGTACGTCAAACTGATCTAGTTGTGGCTGCAGCCAATACTGGAAAGGTAGTTAACTTGAAAAAAGGACAATTTATGAGTCCTGAAAGCATGAAACACGCTGTACAAAAAGTATTAGATTGTAACAATCAAAATGTTATGGTTACTGACCGTGGTACTATGTTTGGCTACCAAGATATGATTGTTGACTATAGAGGTATTCCAACAATGCAACAATATGCTACAACTGTTCTTGATGTAACACATTCGCTACAACAACCTAACCAAACTGTAGGTGTAACTGGCGGAAGACCTGATATGATCGAAACGGTTGCAAAAGCAGGTATTGCTGTAGGCGTTGATGGTATTTTTATCGAAACGCATTTTGACCCAGCTAATGCTAAAAGTGATGGTGCAAACATGTTACATTTAGACTATTTTGAAGATTTAATGACTAAACTGGTTGCTATCAGAAAAACCATTAATCAATTTTAATTTTAAATTTTTTACATTGAAAACTAATTTTATTTTATTTTTCTTGTTCTGTTTTTCAATAAACACTTTTGCACAAGAACAAATAGCAGTACAAGATAAATACACAGCACACAATAAAGGGAAATTCTTCGTTTCTTGGGGTGGTAACAGAGAAAGTTATAGTAAATCGGACGTTACATTTAGAGGTAAAGATTATAATTTCACATTAAACAATGTATCTGCGCATGACAAACCAAAAGGATGGCATGTAGATTATATTAATCCAGCTAATATGACAATTCCACAAACTAATTTACGTTTGGGTTATTTTATTAGTGATCACTACAGTGTAACAATTGGTCTTGATCACATGAAATATGTAATGTACCAAGATCGTGAAGTTGGAATTAACGGATATTATCCAAATGCTGGATCATACGATGAACTAGTTGCTGGAGATCCTAATAAAGTTCTTTTAACTGAAAAATTCTTAATGTACGAACATACAGATGGTTTAAACTATATCAATACTGAAGTTTCGAGATTTGATGACATTTCAAAATTGTTTAATCTTCCTAATACAGATAAGGTTCAAATTAACTTAACTGAAGGTTTAGGTTTTGGAATTTTATATCCAAAAACCAATACTACTCTTTTAGGTAAAGAGCGTCATGATGATTTTCACGTTTCAGGATATGGTTTATCTGCTAAAGCAGGTATAAATATTACTTTCTTCAAACATTTTTACATACAAGGAGAATTAAAAGGTGGTTATATCAATATGCAAGACATTAGAACTACTCAAAGTAGTGCTGATAGTGCCTCTCAAGATTTCTTCTTTTTCCAGAGAATTATTGCTTTCGGAGGTATCTTCAGATTGTAATTTATAAATTCATAAAAATAGTTGCCATTTTATTTGGTGACTATTTTTTTAATTACTTACTTTGTATTTCAAAGTACTTTATATGGAAGATAAATATTTACAGGATATTAGTGAAATAAAAAACATGATGAATAAATCTTCACAGTTTATTTCATTAAGTGGTTTATCAGGAATTATGGCAGGAATATATGCTCTTATTGGTGCTTATATCGCCAATGGTCTTATTGATAACCATGCAGGATACTATATAACTCTTGAGAGTAAAACTTTTAAGTTAATTGTACTTACTGCGTTTTTAGTGCTATTATTTTCAATTATTACTTCTGCAATACTAACAGTAAGTAAGGCAAAAAAGGAAGGTGAAAAAATATGGAATACAGCCTCAAAAAGATTATTAATTAATTTCATGATTCCGCTTGTAACGGGGGGGATTTTCGGCTTACTTTTGCTACGAATTGGTTATTATGGTTTAATCGCTCCTATCACACTCCTATTTTACGGATTGGCTTGCGTTAATGCTAGTAAATACACTTTGAGAGATGTACGTTATTTAGGTATTACAATAATTATTCTTGGTTTAATCGCAACTGAATTCTCCGGTTATGCTTTAGAGTTTTGGGCATTAGGTTTTGGTGTTTGCCATATTCTATACGGAAGCATCATGTATTTTAAATACGATAGAAAATAATTTTTGATTGGTATAATTTAAAAACAAAAGATGAAAAAATTTAAATATATATTTGCTGGAGTTACCTTAATTATTAGCTTTTGCTTTGCTTTATATATTACAAAGCAATTTTTTCCGAACGATCCTTTTTCCAAAGCTACAGTTGAAAATCTGAAGTCAAAGAATACTATTTTAGATAAAATTCAGCCAGGTGATTTAATTTTTCAAACTTCTGAATCTTCTCAATGTGAAGCAGTAAGAATTGCAACAAACTCAAAATTCTCGCACTGTGGTATCGTTTATTTTTTAGATGGCAAGCAGTTTGTTTTTGAAGCTGTTCAGCCTGTAAGACTAACTCCTTTAGATGAATGGATTAAGCATGGAAAAGATCAAAAAATTGTTGTAAAAAGATTGAAAGATACTACTGTTCTAACACCAACTGTTATTGAGAAAATGGAAATTTACAGTCGGAACTTCCTTAATACTGATTATGATCCTTATTTTGGTTGGTCTGACGATAAACTTTATTGTTCCGAGTTAATTTGGAAAATTTATAAAAATGGAGCTGGTATTGAATTATGTCCGTTGCAGAAACTAAAAGATTTTAATCTAGATGACAAACGTGTTCAAAAAATATTAAAAGAACGATATGGTAACCATATTCCACTTGAGGAAGATGTAGTTGCTCCATCAAACATCGTTGATTCTAAATTATTAAAAACTGTAATTGATACCTATTAAAAATTGAAGAGTATAATTCAAAATATAAATAAAGCTTTTGACCATCGCATTCGACTTGGCATCATGTCTGTATTGATGGTCAATGAATCGGCTGATTTTAGTACTCTAAAAGAGCTCCTAGGTGTTACTGACGGTAATTTAGCCAGTCATGCTAAGGCATTGGAATTGGAAAACTATATTGAGATACAAAAACAGTTTATTGGTAAAAAACCTAATACTAGTTACAGGGCAACCAAAGAAGGTAGACTTGCATTTGTAGCACATATTGACGCTCTTGAAAAATTGATACAAAAAAAGTAAAACCTTTTTTTAATCACTTACTTTGAAAAACAAAGTACTTTTAACAAATATTACATAAAAATATTAATTGAAAAATTGATACAGGAAAAACAACACCCTTTTTTTAACTATTTACTTTGAAATGCAAAGTGCTTTTAAACAATAAACATGAAAGATCTATTAATTGAAAAATTGTACGAATGGTCTCGAATTCCTTACCAGAAATACATAAAGAAAAATGCTCCTTGGCAAATAAACAAATCCGAATTACTTGCATTTCCTGAAGATAGCTTAGGATATGGTTTGGGGGATTTTCTTCATAGGAACAATTTTGACATTCAAGCTAAATTAGAAGATCACGATATCATTCATGTTTTAACCAATACTGGTACTACGGTTATAGATGAAATTGGAATGCAATATTATCTTTTGGGCAATGGCAAAAGGAGCCTGTACTTATTTATGGTTATTATATCGGGAACTCCCTTCTACCCTACTCAACTCAGTTATTTTATCAAACGGTATAAAAAAGGGAAAAGCGCTATGCCTTTTTATTATTTAGATTTTTCTAAAATGTTATTTACACCTATTCACTCAATTCAAAAAACTTTTAAAATTTAAAATTATGAAAGACTCAATTAATGAAGAAAAATTTGAAGGAAGATCCTCAACTGAGCTCGCTATTGGATGCTTTATAATTGGCACCATTCTATTTCTGCTTTTTTTAATATTAAAGACCAATTATATCATTTTACTTTTTGGCTTCTTATTTGTTGTTTTTGCAATATTCTTAAACGCATTAGTCTTTTTACATCTTGCCTACAGCTATTTTATGCTACCTAATCAAAGAGAATATATAGGTCGAAAAATCTTAATTCTATTATCAAATATTCCTATTGCTCTTTTATATTATTCAATGGTACCAAATATTTAATCTATTAATCTTAAAACTACTTTACAATGGAAACAAATGAAACTCCAAAATCGACTTCAATTTTTCAGTCGAACACTGCCAAAATGGTTATGATTGGCTTACTTACTCTATTTTTGTTAATCCCACTTGAGTATGTAAAAAATTTAATTACGGAACGCTCTTTTAGACAGAATGATGTGATTTCTGAAATCAATGAAAAATGGGGAGAAAAAGTGTATATCTATGGGCCAATATTAAAAATCCCATATACCTCTTACAATGAAACTGTAACTATAAATGAAAAAACGAAAGAAACGGTGAAACAGAAAATAGCATCTACTAAATATGCTTACTTTTTTGCCGAAGAATTAAATATTAACTCTAATGTTGATACTAAAATACTAAATAGAAACAATTATGAATCGGCTGTTTTTACCGCTAATATGATGTTCAAAGGTAATTATGTGCAACCTAATTTTAGTAGTAAAAATATTGCTAATGAATCTATTCAATGGGATAAGGCGACCATTTTAATCAAAACCACAAATTTAAAGAGCATAAAAGAGGAAGTAAAAATAAAACTCGGGAATACAAATTATGTTTTTGAACCTGTTTATAACTCAACCAAACTTGATGGTACCGAAGCTTTAGAGACCGGCTATATCAATTTAACAACTGTCCTTTCGGCTCCCAAAACCAATTATAGTTTTGCTATTACTTACAATGGTAGTAAACAAATTAAGCTTGTTCCGATTGGTAAAACTACTAATGTTGAGATGAAATCAAATTGGGCATCTCCGAGTTTTACTGGTAATTTCTTGCCTGATGATAAAACTAAAAAGATTAGTGATACTGGATTTACAGCAAATTGGAAAACGTTGCATATCAATAGAGCATTCTCGCAACAAGCTTTTGATATATTACCTGATTTAAGCTCGTATAGTTTTGGTGTTGACTTTGTAATTCCTGTAGATCAGTACCAGCAAAATGAGCGTGCTTCTAAATATGGTTTTCTTGTAATTGGACTTACCTTTTTGATTTTCTTTTTGATTCAAAGTATGAGTAAAATTAGTATCCACATTTTCCAGTACTCAATGATAGGTTTGGCTCTTATTATGTTTTATACTTTATTAATTTCGATAACTGAACATAGTAATTTTACCAAAGCCTATATATTATCCGGAATTGCTGTTATATCACTTATTACTGCCTATTCATATTCTATTTTAAAAAGCAAGAAGTTTCCATTATTCATAGGAGCTTCACTTACCGGATTATACACTTTTATATATGTAATTATCCAATTAGAAAATTATGCATTATTAGTTGGTAGCGTAGGACTATTTATAATTCTTGCCGCTGTAATGTATTTCTCGAGAAAAATAGACTGGGGAAATAACTAATAAAAAAAGCAAAAGCTACTTGAATTAAGTAGCTTTTGCTTTTTTATAAATAGTGAAAGAAACCTATTTTGTTAAGATTCCGTTTTGATCAATCAAATAGACTAATGAAGCCATTGTTGCTGCTCCTAGTTCTAATTCTCTTTTGTTTATAGCATCGAATGTATCATTTGCAGCATGGTGATAATCAAAGTAACGTTGTGAATCTGGTTTTAAACCTGCTTTTACAAGTGGCTTAGAAGACGTTAAATGTCCGATATCTGATCCACTATGCCCTTTTACGAAACTATGAACCAAATAGGGCTCAAATAAACCTTTGTAGCTTTCTATTTTCTTAAAGTTATCATCGTCTGTTTCAAAAGAAAATCCTCTTGGACTGAATCCTCCTGAGTCACTTTCTAAAGCAAAAATATGATTCTCTTTATTTTTCTGTGCCATTTCTTCGTACATAGCTCCACCTCTTCCGCCATTTTCTTCATTCATAAACAAAACAACGCGAATTGTATTTTTGGGTTTATACCCTAAATTTTTAAGGATACGAACTACTTCCATGCTTTGTACTACTCCTGCCCCATCATCATGTGAACCATCTGCTAAATCCCAAGAATCAAGATGTCCTCCAACAATCATAATATTGTCTGGGTTTTCCGTCCCTTTTATTTCTCCAATTACATTATGTGACAATGCATCTGGTAATTGCTCACAAGATTGCTTGAAATAAAATTTTAAATTTGGATTTCTTTTTAAAGATTTGCTCAATAGCTCAGCACCATTAGTACTTATTGCAGCTGTTGGTATGTATTCTGATTTTTGTAAATCACCATAACTTTGTGTACCTGTATGCGGAAAATCATCTAATCTTAAATTCATCGAACGCACAATTGTTCCTACTGCTCCAAATTTAGCTGCTTCTTTTGCTCCTGCATATCTTTGATCTACACAACCACCATATGATTTAAAGGTTTCTACGTTTTCAGGATCCATTGGTCGGTTAAAGAATACGATTTTACCTTTTACTTTGTCACCTAGCTCATTTAATTCTTTAATTCCTTTTACTTCTATTACTGCAGCAGTAACTCCTGTTTTTGGTGTAGCTATTGACCCTCCCAATGCAGTAATTGGTACTTCCGTTTTAATTTTATCATCTAAAATATAAGCTGTTTCTTTTTCTCCACGAACCCAATGTGGCACCATTACTTCTTGAAGGTACACTCTATCAAGACCGATACTCTCTAATTGATTTTTTGTGTATTCTACTGCCTTAGCTGCATTTGTTGAACCCGATAAGCGTCCTCCAATATCATTAGATAGGTATTCTAACCATGTATAACATTTAGCGTTAGTTAAAGCTGATTTGTAAATGGATTTAATATTCTTTTCATCAGGAGTTTGCGCAAATGCGGTTAATCCACTTAAAAATAGAATAGTTAATAAAGACGTTTTTTTCATTGGTAATTGGTTTTTTGATTTTAGTTAACTTTTAGAAGTTATTTTACTTCCAAAAATAAACAAATTTCTCTATATCCATCGTACGTTTTTTTATACGTTTTCTAAAAACAGAAGCTATAATTATTTCACTTCTATAATTTCATTTTTTGCACTAATTCCATTCTCATTAAAAGCCTCAATAGTAAAATAATAGTTCGTCCCTTTATCTAAACCTCTAAAATCATAAATGCTTTCATCGTAAACCATAATGCTATTGTATAATTTATCAGGTGTAATCCCGTAATAGATATTATATCCTATTGCATCTGGTTGCTTTTTCCAACGTATCATTGCGTTACGCGAATCTTTAGAGCTTCTATCCACTTTAAACGCTGCAACTGGTTTTGGTTTTTCTAATAATCCATTTCCAAAAACTCTAAAGTCTGATACAGCAAATAATCCTGAAGCATTGTGTATGTTTTCCATTTTTATGTAACGTGCCTTTATTGGCTTTGTTAATTCTACATAATCATGTGGCGCATCTTTATCATTCTGAGATTTATCTACAACCAAAGTCCAATTTACGGCATCATCAGACATAAATATCTTGTACTGATAATAAATATCCATTGCCTTGTTGTATTGCGTTGCTTTATGGTCTGCATAGTTTATTTGCAAAGCGTTTATCTGCATTTTTCTACCTAAATCTAGTTGCAACCATTCGCCTGGATTACTCGTTTTTGCTGACCAATAGGTTTGAATATTTTCATCTGTTAGATTATCTGCATCGTAGCATATTTTTTCAAAAACTTTTTTCCCGCCGTTGTCAACTCGATGTGTTTGAACTTCCATACATTCTTCTGATGAAGAAACAGTTACTGGCTTTTTATATGAAAGTAACATCCATCCTGATGAAGCTCCTTTGGTTTGGTCTCTTTGTTTTGTTGGTAAAATTATTGGAAAATCACCATATGCAGTGATCGAATACATTACATCATCTTTATCAAATCCTGCCGGAAACATATCGATGCGACGCTCAAAACGATCTTTTATTGAAATTTTGCAAGTTCCAGTATTCCAGTAATTCCCATAATTATCAGCAAACGTATTTCCGTGTCCTGCTCCTATTACAAATCCCCCAGGTTTATATGACATCGGATTGTGCTTTTGGTAAACAAATGGTCCTAATGGATGATTACCTACATGAACTCCATTAGCATAACCTTTGAACTCCGTAGCTGGCGCTCCGTATTGCATATAATACTTTCCGTTGTGTTTGGTCATCCAAGCTCCTTCTATGAAATCTCCCCAAGGTGCTGGTTCCATATCATTATTGGGGCCAAAACGTTCCCATCCGTGTTTTGCAGGATCTAAGCCTACAACTTCTTTTATCTCTCCATACGGACGCTGAATATCTTCTACTTCGGTTGCTGCGTACAATTTTGCATAAGCTGCTTGATCTCCTACTGGCAACCATGTTTTATAATCAACTTCGGTCCCCACAAGTGGTAATTTTCCGCTTGAGCCATAATACATATAAACTTTTTTATCATCATCCTGAAAAATTGCAGGATCCCAAGTTGGCAGTTTTGCATTATCGACATGTCTTAACCATCTACCTGATTTTGGATCAGCTGATTTCCAAACAGGATGGTCTTGTTTCCAAGTTGATCCAACATAAAACATTGTATCGTTTACAACCCAAGCTGCTGGAGCACACTGATCGTCATCTCCTGGACGTCTCTGAAAACTTCCGTAAACAAATTCCCAATTAGACATATCCTTACTCCAAAAGAAACCGGCTTGATTGGTAGCAAATAAATAGTATTCGCCTTTATAAGTAATAATTACTGGATCGGCACTTGAACGACGTGATTCTGGAATCCTGTTATGATTTTCGGTGGTATAGTTGTATCCAATATTTACTGGATTACAATAAGTTGAAGCGGTCTTATTGGGATCAAACCATTCTGTTTTTCCTAAAAAAGTTGTTTTCGGTTCTGATGTGTGAATTTTACATCCTACCAAAAGTAATAAGACTGCTACTGAATATAGTTTATAGCTATTTTTCATCTTTTAATATTTTAGAAATGAGATTGTTTAAAAATCTATTTTTTAACCTTTATTCTTTCTTCCAATAATTCTGGCTCATTGGTTGTGATATAATCAAATTTATTTTCAATTATCCAATCCATGTCTGCAACATTATTGACTGTCCAAACATTTAAAGTTATCTTATTATCCTTTGCTTCTTTTATCCAATCTGGGTGCTTTTTAAATACAGAATAATGATAATCAACACCAGTTATAAAATCTAATTTTACTTCTTTTGGAGATTTATTTCCTTCTAAATACTGTAATGTAGTTTTAGAGTCTACTTCTCTAATTTGTTTTAGTATTTCATAATCAAAACTGATATAGGAAGTAATTTTTTCTGCTTTGAGGCTCTTAACTATTTCAACAGCTTTTAAACCAATTTTTCTTCCTCTCTCTTTACTCACTCCCGAGGGTTTTATTTCGCATACCAAAGTAGTATTCTTGTTATTCTTTTTACCCTCAATTATATATTCTCTCAGAGTAGGTAATTTTTCCCCATTTGAAAGTTTAAATTTGATAAGGTCTGCATAGTTTGTTTCTTCAACAATTAATGTATTATAATGTGGGTCATGATTTACAACAAGCGAATCATCTGCTGTCATAACAACATCAAATTCTGAACCTGCCCATTTTGAATCTATGGCATGCCTAAGTGCTGCGATTGAGTTTTCTGGTAAACTGTTTTTTTTCCATGCTCCACGATGTGCAACAATTCCATTTTTAGCAACATTACAAGAAGTGAAAATAAATAGTATTAATATAAAAAATACTCGAAATATTTTAATAGTATTCATTGTATCGAAATTAGGATTTATAATTATTTGAAAAAATTAATAGCTATCGAGTTTCTTAAGGAACTCTGTATTTTAGTTAAAAAAAAGGCCCTTCGAAACCAATACGAAGGGCCTTACACTAATCAATATAACCAACCAATTAATTGATTAACTCAAAACTAACTTTCTTGTCTGCATTAGAGTCTCCACCTACGAATATATCGAATTGGCCTGGCTCTGCAATAAATTTTAAATCTGAATTATAAAACTTCAAATCTTCTACAGAAATTTCAAAATTTACTGTTTGTTTTTGTCCTTTTTTAATGTCAATTTTCTGGAAACCTTTTAGTTCTCTTACTGGTCTTGTAACTGAACCTACTAAATCTCTTATGTATAATTGAACTACTTCTTTTCCATCAAAATTTCCTGTATTTGTAACATCAACGGTAACATTTAATTTTCCGTTGAAATTCATTTTATCAGATGAAATTTTCAAGTTTGAATAGTCAAAAGTTGTGTAACTTAATCCGTAACCAAAAGCGAATAAAGGCTCGTTTCTTTCATCAATAAAGTTAGATCTGAATTTTTCAAATTTACCTTCTTTGTTTGAAAGTGGTCTTCCTGTATTTTTTTGGTTATAATAAATTGGTACTTGTCCTACATTTCTTGGGAATGTTGACGTTAATTTCCCTGAAGGATTCTCATCTCCAAATAAAACATCTGCAATTGCATGTCCTGCTTCACTTCCTGCAAACCAAACATTAAGAATAGCTGGAACAGTATCGTTTTCTTCTTTTATTACTAATGGACGACCATCAAATAAAACTAAAACAACTGGTTTTCCTGTTTTTAATAATGCTTGTAATAAATCTTTTTGCGCTTGAGGAATTTCTAAATTAGTTCTACTACTACTTTCTCCACTCATCTCCGCAGATTCTCCTAATGCAGCAACAATTACATCCGATTCATTAGCAACTTTTAAAGCTTCTGCAAGTAATTCTTCTTTAGTTCTATTATCACGGTGTAATGTTTTACCAAACATTGTTGCATTTGCTTCAAAAGTTGCATCGTAATCTAAATTACTTCCTTTTGCATAAAGCACTTTTGTCGATTTACCTGCAACATCTTTGATTCCAGCTAATAATGAAATCGCTGTATCCATGTTTGTAGCAACACTCCAAGTTCCTGGCATGTTTTCTTTAGCATCTGCCAATGGTCCGATCACAGCAATAGTACCAGACTTTTTTAAAGGCAATAACTGCTTTTCATTTTTTAATAAAACCAATGATTGTGAAGCGATTTTTCTAGCTTCGGCTCTATGGCTTGTAGTGAAAATTTCAGTTTTAGCTCTTTTATCATCACAATATCTATAAGGATCTTCAAACAATCCTAAATCGTATTTTGATTCAAGAATAAGACGTACAGCATTATCTAATTGCTCCATACTTACTTTGTTCTCTGCCAATGATTTTTTTAATGTAGTAAGGAATCCTTCTCCAACCATATCCATTTCGACACCAGCATTTAATGCCAATGCAGATACCGTTTGCAAATCACCCATTCCGTGGTCAATCATTTCAGGAATTCCTGTATAATCTGTAACAACAAATCCTTTAAAACCCCATTCTTTTCTTAAAACATCCGTCATAAGCCATTTACTTCCTGTTGCTGGAATTCCATCAACTTCATTAAAAGAAGCCATAACCGAACCTACACCTGCATCTATAGCTGCCTTGTAAGGAGGAAAGTACTCATTGTACATTCTTATTTTACTCATATCAACTGTGTTGTAATCACGACCTGCTTCTGGCGCACCATACAAAGCAAAATGTTTTACACATGCTAATAGCGTATTATTCTTAGAAAGGTCGTTTTGTTGGTAACCGTGAACCATTGCTTTTGCAATTTCACTTCCTAAAAACGGATCTTCTCCTGAACCCTCAGATACTCTACCCCAACGTGGATCACGTGAAATATCTACCATAGGAGAAAAAGTCCAGTTAATACCATCAGCACTAGCTTCTTTCGCAGCAATTTGAGCACTTCTTTCTATTGCCTTCATATCCCATATACAAGATAATCCTAAAGGAATAGGGAAAGTAGTTTCGTAACCATGAATAACGTCCATACCAAAAAGCAATGGAATTTTCAATCGGCTTTTTTCAACTGCTATTTTTTGTACTTCTCTAATCTTCTTAACGGATTTAATATTGAATAATCCACCTACTTTACCTTCTTCAATATTTTTAGCAACATTAGAACTATTAGCTTGACCAGTTGTTATATCTCCTGAAGTAGGTAAATTTAACTGTCCGATTTTTTCATCTACTGTCATTTTTGACATTAATTCTGAAACGAACTCTGATCTTGGCTTAATTTTCACCGTTTTTTTGACTTCTTTCTTTTGAGCGTAACTCAAAAAAGTACATCCTAAAAAGAGTATTACTAATTTGTTTTTCATTCTATTGTTTTTATTTATTTCTTACTTGTTTAAACATCCAGTCATAAATTTCCTGGTTGTCATATACTCTCGACCAACTATCATGACCTGCGTCATCAAAAATGGTCAACTCTACATTGCTATTACATTTTTTTAATTCCTTATAAATTGTAATTGCATAATCTATATTCACAACATCATCCATTAATCCATGAAAAATTCGTGTTGGAATCTTTGCTATTTTACAGGCTTGTTCTAATTGAATTAAATCTACAAATCCCGAAATAGGCACAATTGCAGCAAACATATCTGGATGTGCAAAGGCAAGATTCCATGTTCCCCAACCTCCTAAGCTTAATCCAGTAACATAAATTCTATCAGAATCGATATTGTTTTCTTTCTGGATTTTTAAAATCAATCGATATAAAACTTCTGCGTCCCATTCTTCGTTCTCCGGACATTGTGGAGCAAGAACATATGCATCTAGTTTATGGTCTTTTAAATACTTAAATGGCCCATGAATTTTTGCTTTTTCAATATCAGTTCCTTTTTCACCTGAACCATGAAGAAAAATTAGCAATGGTTTTTTCTCTTTTATATTCTCTGGAATATGCAATGCGTACCCTAATTCATGCTTTTGTATGATTTCGGTTTTGATTTTCCCATTTACAGTTGTTTGAGCAACAGAAATGATTGAATATAATAAAGCGATCACTGCTAATTTATACTTCATTGTATATATATTTTTAGAATCCGTATTTACCTGAGTGAAAACCTAAACCTATTAACCCTTGTTTAACTTCTGGAGCATTCATAAATAAGTTCCATAATAAACCTGTACGGTAGTTTTCTAACATTACTACTTCTGGACCTTGATCTATCGCTAAATAGCGTTGTGCTGTCCAACCATACTGTAAACTACTTGCGTCATAAAATCCTGCTACTCCCCAAGTCTCTTTCTTATGATTTTCATATAAGTTACGCATAACCGCAATTGACTCTTTTGGTGTATACACAATTGAACTAATTGCTGCTGTTGGAGAAATAACTCCTACATCATTACTTGGCATATGCGCATTATAACCGATAGTTCCATCAGTATTTCTAGAATATGATGCTGTTAATCCCCAATAATTAGGTCCATATCCTTTAAATTTCTTAGGATTCTCTACACAGTACTCATAATCAATTTTTACGTGATTTACATTTAAATCCCAGTAGTTTGCGTATTTATCAGTCAATTGATTTGGATCAAGTCCAACATAAGAATAATGCGCCCAAAATAAAGGCCCTCCAAACTCTTCGGCTCCGTTATGTTTTAGTACTAGAGGGATATTATATTTCGATTTTGTCGAAATCATCTCTCCATTTCTTGCCCAACCTTCGTGGTATTCTTTCGGTGTAATTGGGTGTGTTGGCGAAGCGGCGGCCAATACATAAGTAATTAGACATTCATTATATCCTTCAAGCGGAAAATTCATCTGCCAATCGTATGTTGGTGACCAATGCCAGTATAAAAAATTCTTGTTATTAGTGTACCATTTCCAATCAACACCTTTCCAAAGTGCATCATATTTTTTAGCAACTGCTTTTTCTGTATCAGAACCATTTTTTAAATACTCTCGAACCGTAATCATACCGCTAACTAAAAATGAAGTTTCTACTAAATCTCCTCCATTATCTTTAGTTCCAAATGGTTTTACTTTTCCAGTATTTCCGTCAATCCAATGTGACCAAGCTCCGTGAAAACGGTCGGCTTTGTCTAAGAAATCAGCTATTTTATTAAGTCTATCAACTCCTTCTTTTTTTGTAATGTAACCTCTAGACATTCCGGACACGATTGCCATTAACCCAAAACCAGAACCTCCGGTCGTAACAACATTAGCATCATTTTCGGGATAAACCCCATCAGGATGATAACGCTCTCTCGCCAAGCCTGAGTTTGGTTCAGCATAATCCCAAAAATACTTAAAGGTTTGTTTCTGCACTACCTCAATAAGCTCTTCATCTGTTAACTTTACAACTTCTGGAGTTACTACTGTACCATCTTCTGATATGGTTGTATGTGAACCACAACCTAAGAAAACAAGAGCGACTAATAAAACTGAAATTCTAATCATTATAAAAATTTATGCAATTAATAAATAATCACTTCCTCCAGAGTCTGAAGGAAGTGATATTGGTATTCTATTTTTTAGTAACCAGGGTTTTGTTTTAAAATACCATTACTTAAAGAAATTGCTTCTGCTGGAATAGGGAAAAGTTCATTTTTTCCAGTTGTAAATCCTTGAGGTCCTAATACAGTAGCGGCTCTACCTTGACGTACTAGATCCAAAAATCTATCACTCTCCATACCCATTTCAGATCTTCTTTCTTTCCAAATAGCTAGACGAAGTTGCTCTTTAGACATTGAACTTAGAGCTGGTAACGATGCTCTTTGTCTAATTTTATTAACAGAAGATAAAGCTAATCCAGTATCTCCAGTTTCATTTGCTGCTTCAGCATTCATCAAAAGAACTTCTGCAAAACGCATTATTCTAATATTTTGCTCAGAACCTTCAGAACAGTTTCCTATTTGCCCTGATGGAACGTATGCTTTTTGGTTGTACATCGGGTTATCTCCAATAGGATTAATATAATCTTTTTCAGGAGTAGTTTCGCCTCTGTAAATAATAGTCGCATCTCTACGTACATCACCAGTTTCATAAGAATCAGATAAATTTTGAGAAGGTACATTGAATCCCCATCCAAATTGATTTCTTACACCTTGTACTTGAGAAAATTGAGAATTTGATAAATCACAATTTCCAGATACATAAGTACATTGTACTTCAAAAATAGATTCTATACTATTTTCAAATTCAATACGGAATACACTGTTATAACTTGGTAACAAGCCATACCCCATTCCCATTACTTGATTCGTAAGAGAAAGTACTTTATCCCAATTTCCTAAATACATATTCGCTTTTGCTTCAAATGCTCTAGCTGCTCCTTTTGTAGCTCTACCAATATCGGTAGCTCCATAATTAGCTGGTAAATTTTCTTCTGCAAATTTAAGATCAGCCAAAATAAAGTTATAAACTTCCTCTTTTGAGTTTCTTGGAAGGTTATAATTCCCATCAGCAGGAATCCCATCATATATAGGCACTCCACCATAAAGCTTAACTAAATTGAAATAATGGTATGCTCTAAAAAAACGTGCTTCGGCAAGTAACCTTGATTTCAAGGCATCATCCATTGGAATGCTTGGAATATTAGTGATTGTTTGATTCGCTAAGTTGATTCCTCTAAATTGACCACTCCAATATCCTTCAATTATCCCTGCTGATGCAGTAAACGTGAAGTTTTTGATATCGTCAAAGAAAGGAGCATCACCAGGTGAACTTCCTTTATCAGCATCATCAGAAGATACAGATAAAATAATTGGAGCAAAAGCTGCTAAATCCCAAGTTCTTAAATTTGTATAAATTGCACTTACAGAAGCTAAAGCATCTTCTTTTGTTTTGAAGAAGTTTTCACTTTTGATTTGATCCTCTGGCTTTATATCAAGATAACTATCGCTACAAGCACTTAAAAGTGCTGCTCCAAAAAGTGTAAATATTATTTTTCTCATTATATTAAAAGTTTAAGTTAATTCCAAAACTGTATGTAGCTGATAATGGGTAAGCATTATTATCAACTCCTAAGTTTTCAATAGTTTGATTTCCTAATTCAGGAGAAAAACCATTGTATTTAAATGCAGTAAATGGATTTTGTGCGCTTAAATAAAAGCGTAATTTTTCGACTCTAATTCTACTTAATAAACTTTCAGGTAGTGAGTACCCTAATTGTATTGTTCTTACTCTAAAGTAATCTCCTTTTTCTACGTAAAATGAACTTGGACGAGAAGAGTTTTGATCTGAGTTTGCTGCTGGGTAAGTATTAGAAGGATTAGAAACTGTCCAACGATTGTTTACAAAATCTTGGTCCCAATTTTCATTACCAAAACGAGAGTTTCTATTAAAATTATATATTTCATTTCCTGCAACACCTTGGAATTCTACTGCTAAATCAACATTTGAATAAGCTAAGTTTACACCAAAACCATAAGTTACATCTGGAATTGGACTTCCTAGGAATGTTTTATCTTCATTATCAATTACACCATTTCCATCTAAATCTTTAAATTTCAATGCTCCAACTTTTGATCCTAAAGCAGTTGCTTCGGCTTGAGTTTGAATAACTCCATCTGTTTGGAAACCATAATAAGCTCCAACTTCTTGTCCTTTTTCATATCTTTTTACAGGGTTACCAAACAAACTAGGTCCTGTATTAAAGAATGATCCACCGATTACATCTGTAATTTGGTTTTTTATTGTTGTAAAGTTTCCGTAAACAGAATAACTAAATTTTTCTCCAATTTTATCATTCCAAGTTGCAGAAAATTCAACTCCTTTGTTTTCAAATGAACCAGCATTAGTATAATAATTTCCTCCTAAACCAGAAGTACTTAAGTTAGTTATATTAAAAATAGCATCTTTAGTTTCTTTTTTATAGTAACCTGCTTCTATAGATAAACGGTCTTTCAACATTCTTAATTCAATTCCTATATCTGTACCAGTAACAACTTCCCACTCAATTGATGGATCTACTAATTTAGTAATAGATATAGCTGAATTTACTTGAGAAGGATTTCCGAAAAATGCACCTGACATTGTAGATGCAGTATTATCAAACTGTCTTGTAATAGTTGCATTTCCTAATTTACCCCAGCTTCCTTTAATTTTCAAGAAATCTACACCTAAATTCTGCATGAATTTTTCTTTACTAATAACCCATCCAAGTCCTACAGAAGGGAAAGTAGCAGATTTTTGATTTCCATCAAAATTGTAAACAGAAGCTCCATCACGACGAACAGTTGCGTTAAAAAGATACTTGTCATCAAAAGCATATTGTACACGTCCAAAATAAGATTGGAAACGAGTTTCACTACCTTGATCACCTGGTTTATCAGCTAATAAGTCAGTTAAAGAATTTCCTAAATTCAAATATAACGTTTCATCAGAACCGAAAAAAGGAACATCAATTACTGAAAATGAAGTGTTTCTAGTTTTTCTACTTTCACGGCTCGCACCTGCTAAAGCTACAATTCTGTGTTTATCAAAAGATTTAGTCCATGTAAGTGTATTCTCAGTCAAAAGATTATCTCTTGTAGCATCATTTTTTGTAAGCTTACTGTTTCTAAGTATAGCTGATGTAAGAGGCATGAACTCTGGAGTATAGATATATGCAGCAGAAGTTTCAAAATCTCTAGAAATATTAACTTTGTAAGTTAAGTCTTTTAAGATATCATATTCAGCATATCCACCTAACAATGTTCTTGTTATATCGGTTTTACCTCTATATAAATCCAACATCATTCTTGCATTATTATCTCCAGCTGTACCTAAACCAGAACCAGCAGGAACTTTACCATAAGAACCATCTGCATTATATACAGGAACTACAGGAGGTGTAATTCTTGCCGTTTGAAATGGTGCATTTATATCATTTGAATCTGATTTTGAATAAGCTAAACTACCTCCAACTCTAAATCTGTCAGATATGTCATAAGAAGTATTAAAACGTGCAGTAATTCTTTTGTAATCTTCACCAGAACTTACTCCTTTACCTGCATCGGTGATACCATCTTGAGTAAAATAACCGATACCCATAGAATATCTTGCTTTTTCTGAAGCTCCACTAATACCTAGATTGTGAGAATTAATCAAAGAAGTTTTTCTTAAAATTTGATCCATCCAGTTAGTATCAACTCCATTAAATTGACCTAATGTCAATACTTTTGATGGGTCTGTATTTCCTTCAAATTGTAATTTTTCGTTATACAGTTGAACATAATCTGCAGAATTTGCAAACTTTGGTACATTAGTCGGAGTTTGAAATCCAACATTAGAATCATAACTGAATTTTATGTTTTCAGCAACGCCTTTTTTTCCAAGTTTAGTTGTGATTACAATAACACCATTTGCTGCTCTAATACCATAGATAGCAGAACTTGAAGCATCTTTAAGGATACTCATCTTATCGATATCATTTGGATTAAGGTAAGAGATATCATTTGTTATTACTCCATCAACAACATAAAGCACATCTCCACCAGAAATACTTCCAATTCCTCTTACGGTTACTTTTGGTTGTCCACCTGGACTTCCTGAGTTAACGATTGAAACCCCAGCAACTTTTCCTTGAAGTGAACTCACTGCGCTAGCATTAGGTCTATTTGCTAAATCTTTTTGAGAAACTACAGCAATTGAACCAGTAATATCTGATTTCTTTTGAGTTCCATATCCAATAACTACAACTTCTTTTAAAGCAGTGTCTTCAGATTCTTTTAAAACAATACTCATAGGAGTTGAAGTTGCGTTGATTACTACAGCTTCAAATCCAACCATGCTAATTTTTAAAGGCTCGCCTACTTTGGCTTTGATCTCAAAATTACCATCAAAATCGGTGTCTGCGGAAGTTCTAGATTCGGTGGCATAAACCAATGTTCCTGGAATTGCCATACCTTGAGGATCTAAGACCTTACCTTTAATTACTTGACCAGACATGTATGCTGGAAGTAGAATGAGCGCTAATAAGCTAAAAATAAGATTTCTCATATATTAATAAATTGTTAAAGTTAGTTCGTCAAACTTAGATAATTACAACGTTATAGTAAGTTAAACAGGTATACTACATAAATACATCATACCACACAAAAATCTATTTAAAACAATGTAAAACAGATAATTATACCAAATAAAAAACATCACCCTACATCATGATGATGTAGTAATGATGTATTAGAATTTGATATAAATTAAAGTTAAATATTGAATTATCTATAAAAAACTAACATCTTATTATAGATTTAATAAAAAACTAGAGAGGTTTTCGTCCTGAACTAGGTTCAATTTCTTTCTTAGTCGATAACGATGTAGTTCTACCCCTCTAAAAGAAATATTCATTAAAGGCGCAATCTCTTTTGAAGAAAGATTCATTTTTAAGTAAATGCAAAGCTTAATGTCCTTAGAAGTTAAAATTGGATATTTTTGAGATAGGTTGGTCACAAATTCATTGTGAATTTGATTTAGATTATTCTCAAAAATTTCCCATTCATGTTTATTGACAGCATTAATTTTTATCGCTTTTTTAATTTCGCTTTTAAGTTTATTAAAGTCTGTCTCTGAATCAAGAATGCTTTGAATCTTCTCAATCATTTCACCTTGTTTAGCAATAGAAAGTGATTTTCCTGCAACTTCAGATGATTTGGTTTGTAATTCAAGTTCTAGAATATGTTTTTGGTACTCTTGGCTGTTCAAGTCATGCTCTGCCTTCAATTCCACTTCTAGAATTTCTTTCTGATGTCTTAGCTCCTCCTCTTTAAGTTCTATTTTTTGCAAATAACGCATCTTGTTCCATCTGTAGTAAACATATAAAACACCTGCTATAATAGACAAATACAATAAAAGCATCCAAGAAGAAAAATACCAAGGTTTTGCAATTAGAAAATTAAAATTTGAAATTTTACTATAACTTAGGCCATCATGATTATATATCTCTATATTATGTGACCCACTATTTAAGTTATTTAAAACAATCAAACCGTCTTTTATAGGTCTAAAATTATTCTCATCGTTAATTTTATAAAATAAGTTTGGTTTAGATGCTCCAAATAAGCCAGAAATTACATTTATTCGTAATTCTGAATTGTAATTTATCTTAGAATTATTTTCTATTAACTTTTCATCATTGAATACTTCAACTTTTAAATCTAATTTTTGTTTATTTATTTCTTTTAATTTAAAGGATATAAAACCATCGTCTAGATTCAATAAGTAATTGTTCTTATTTTTAAATACATTCAGATTGTCATTAATGATTTTACCTTTATAGTATTTCTCCTGAATACTATTCCATATAAATTTATTCCCATTTGCATAAATATGGTATAAAAGTCCATCTTGCAACAATATGAAATGATTTTCATCCATAGCTGCTACATCAGAAATATTTACAAAATTAGAATTAAAAAGCTCGTTATTTTCTAATTGATTGGTAATCGAGTTATAAGTGTACCAGGCTTTATTTATTAAAAATAAAATTTCATTTCTGAACTCAAATATTTTTACACCAAAATCATTACTAATTTTACTGTGTTGCGTAACATTTTCAACCTTCTCTGTTTCGTAATTATCATTAAATAAAATTCTATATAATCCCCTATAATTATCAGCTGCCCACACCTCATTTTTTTTGTTTTGAGCTACATATTTTATAGGTTTCATTAATCCTTTTAAAACAACTTTTTGCTCTAAATTATTAATGTCTTTATATACAACAACACCACTATAAGTAGCTTGAAAATAACAACTTCCAATACTACTTTTGGTGAAATTCCATCCTCCATTAATTGTGTTTAACTTGGAGAACTGTCCATTTTTGTACAAAAATGTTCCTTCATTATGACCAATAAAATACCTATTATCTACTTTACTTATATTCCATGCTTGCCCCTGACTATTAGGAATCATAGAAAGTTTTTTATCTGCATACTTAAAAACACCATGATTAGACGCCATTAAATACTCCTTATCAATATTAACTACCGAGTATACTGATCCTAAAACTCCCGAATTATCATAAAAAATAGAAACCGGTGACGTAACTTCAATATGAGCTATTCCGTTATCCAATCCTAACCATAAATCATCTTCTTTATCTAATCCTATACTCAGAATAGAATTATTCATCAATACATTTTTTCTATTGATGTTTTTAAAAGAATTATCATTAAAATCAAACATATAAATCCCTTCCCCAGCGGTACCAATTATAAGTTTGTTGTTTTTTAAAAATCGAGCAACATTTATATTTGCATTCTTTAAAACATCATTTAATGGGTTATTCCAAGCTGTTAAAGTACTTTTATCAGCCACAAAAATTCCTTTCTTATGGGTAAAGATGTATATTTTATTCTGATATTTTTCAATGGCATGAATAACATTATTCTTTAATGCATCCCAACCTTTTACTGGATTTAATTTGTTTCCATTAAGAACAAAAACACCATGTTCAACAGATGCTACAAGCAATTGATTATCTACAACAAAACAATAGGAAATCAAAAATGGTAATTTGGTTTTCTTGATTGATTTTCCATCATAAGTAAAAATCTGATTGAATGATTGGAAATAAATTAAACCATTATGTTTAAAAATTTTCCATACTTCCTCATTCTCATTTTCATCAAATACCTTTCTTTTTTTAGAAACAGAAACGTACTTCATTTTTCCATCTTGTCGATACCAGTAACCAAATTCTTTGTAGGTACCTGAATATACTTTATCCCCATCAACCATAATTGAGCGAATAATTGTTTTGTTTGGTAATGTATACTTTTCCCAAACAACTCCATTGTAACGCACCAAGTAATGATTGTTTGCAAAATACATTGCATTATCATTTCCTTGTGCAACACTCCATGTTTGGTTATCGCCTTCGTAACTAGATTTATTATAATTTTCTACAAATGGAAGTAGCTCTTGAGCTTGGATTTGAAACGTTATAAAAAGGAGGAGTAATAACTTAGGGAGATTTGATTTCAAAATATTGGAATTTATGTTCAAATATAATCACATTTATTCAATTTTTCATATAAAAAAAGCCTCTCTAATGAGAAGCTTTTCTATTATAAAATAAGGAGTCTTTTTTAGTTTTTAAGCAACTTATAAACCTGATTTGCAATTTCAAGTTCTTCATCTGTAGGGATTACTAAAATTTTAGTTTTAGATGTCTCCGTATTAATTTCACGATTTGATTTAGAACGAATTTGATTTTTTTCATCATCAAGCTCTATTCCAAAGTAATCCATATCTGTACATACTAATTTTCTAATATACGACGAGTTCTCTCCTATTCCTGCGGTAAAAACAATAGCGTCTAAACCATTTAAAGCTGCAGCGTAAGAACCTATGAATTTCTTAATTCTGTAGGCATTCATAACCAAAGCCAATTGACATTCTTTGTTTCCTTTTTCTGCTTCTGATTCAATGTCACGTAAATCACTATACCCCGTAAGCCCAAGCATACCGCTTTGTTTCAATAAAATCGAATTTACCTCATCAGCAGTGTAATTTAGATTTTTCATCATATAAAAGATAACCGATTGGTCTATATCTCCTGCTCGTGTTCCCATAATCAAACCGTTTGATGGAGAAAATCCCATAGTATGATCTATACTTTTTCCATCTTTAATAGCTGTCATACTACATCCGTTTCCAAGATGTATTGTGATAATCTTAGAGCTATTTTCTAATAATTCTTTTGCTTGTTCAGAAACATATTTATGGCTTGTTCCATGAAAACCATAAACACGTATTTTATTTTCTGTTAAAAGATAATTTGGTATAGCGTATTTATATGCTTCAACAGGAATAGTTTGATGAAAAGCAGTATCAAAAACTGCTACTTGTTTTGCAGTTGTAAAAATTTCTTCGGCTACATTTATCCCTACATAATGTGCTGGATTATGCAATGGAGCTAATTCTGAAAGCTCTTTTACTTTGTTTTTAACCTCATCTGTAATAATTGTTGTATCCGAAAAAAGACTACCGCCATGAACGATACGATGCCCAACAGCTCCAATTTCTGAAGTCGCTTTTATTACTCCTGTTTCATCATTTAAAAGTAAATTGGCAACTTTCTCTAATCCTATTTTATGTGTCTGTATTGACACTGTTTCTTCAAAAGAAACTGCTTTCGTTTTGTATGTTACATTCGAACTCTCTAGTCCAATTCTGTCTATCATTCCAGAACAAATTACTTCGTTCTCTGGCATTTTCATTAATTGGTATTTAATAGAAGAACTCCCTGAATTTAATATTAATATTTTCATGTGTATGTTTTTATAATCCTTGTGCTTGAATGGCTGTAATAACAACTGTGTTTATAATATCATCTACGGTACAGCCTCGGCTTAAATCATTTACTGGTTTTTTTAATCCTTGTAACATTGGTCCAATTGCTAATGCCCCCGTTTCTCTTTGTACGGCTTTATAAGTATTATTTCCAGTGTTTAAATCAGGAAAAATAAGCACACTTGCTTGTCCTGCAACTTCTGAATCTGGCATTTTGCTTTTTCCAACACTTCTATCTACCGCGGCATCATACTGAATTGGGCCTTCTATTTTTAAGTCTGGACGTTTTTGTTTAACGATTTCGGTTGCAGTTCTTACCTTTTCAACTTCATCTCCTTTTCCTGATGAACCAGAAGAATAAGAAAGCATTGCAATTTTTGGTTCTATTCCAAAAGCAAGGCTTGATTCTGCAGAAGAAATAGCAATTTCTGCCAATTGTTCAGCAGTAGGATTTGGATTAATGGCGCAATCCCCAAATACCGAAACGCGATCTTCTAAACACATAAAGAACACAGAGGAAACTACAGATGAATTTGGTTTAGTTTTAATAAACTGTAAAGCAGGTAATATTGTATGTTGTGTTGTATGAGCCGCTCCCGAAACCATTCCATCAGCATGCCCTTTATACACCATCATAGTACCAAAATAAGAGACATCTTCCATTAAATCTCTAGCCATGGTAATACTTACATTCTTCGCTTTTCTAAGCTCATAATACGTATTTGCGTAATCCTCATAAAGATCAGATTCAGTCGGATTAATAATATTGACTTTAGAAAAATCAAAAGTAATTCCTAATTCTATGACTTTATTTTCTATTTGTTTTTTATCTCCAATAATAGAAATATCAACAACATCCATATCTAATAATCGTGAAGCTGCCATAATAATTCGATCATCATTCCCTTCTGGCAAAACAATATGTTTTCGGTGCTGTTTAGCTCTCTTAACCATATTGTATTGAAACATTCTTGGTGTCATTCCTTCAGCTTGAAAAGTAATCAGTTTTTCGGATAAACGATCTAAATCAATATACTTTTCAAAAGTACTAATTGAAGTCTCGATCTTATGTGCGTTATTGGCATAGATCTGTGATTTAATTGCTCCTATTCTATTCGTAATATGATACGTTCCCTCTTCTACAGCAATAATCGGAACAATCGGCGAAAGTCCTTCTATTAGTTTCAAAATACTCTCTTCTGGCAAAATATTCCCAGTAAGTACAATTCCTGAAATTGCTGGATAATTTGCAGATTCATTAGCTTGTAATACGCCCAAAATAATATCAGCGCGATCACCAGGAGTAATCACCAGTGAGTTGTTCCCTAAATGCATTAAATAATTATGCAATTGCATTGCCCCAACACTAAAATGTCCTGTTTGATTATTTAAATAAGCTTCTCCAAACAAAACTTTCGCTCCAAGATGGTTAACAATTTCCTGCATCGTTGGGTGATTCAACCCCGAAACAATAGGAATTGCATTTACTAACACACCTTCTGGCAAACTTTTTTGCAACCCAGAAGTTACTAATTCTACGTTTTCAAGTTGTACTTTATTAGCTATAACCGCCAATACCTCAACATCTTTCACCTTAAATGAATTATAAACAAGCGAAAGATTATCAATTAATTCATCTAATGTCTTATCAACTCCAGTTCCCAAAATAATAGTCGGAATCCCAAGATTCTTCGCTATTAATACATTTGTATCTAACTCAATTGCAGTTCCTTCTCCTGTAAAACTAGTTCCTTCAACCAATACAAAATCAAAACGTTCTTCAAGACGCTTGTATTTTTCGATAATTAAATCTAAAACCTCACCTATCTTGCCTTTATTTTTTTTCTTAATTAATTTGCTTTTGGTAATTGCAAATGCATCTTCAAAAGCTATATCAAGATTAAAATGCGTTAGTACTGTATCAATATGATTGTCTCGATCACCATCGACAAAATCTTCAATAATAGGCCTAAAATACCCAACCTTGGCAGTTTTCCCCATTAACATACTCATCAACCCCAAGGTAATAATGGATTTTCCACTATTTTGTTCACTTGTCGCTATATATACCGCTTTACTCATAAATTAATTCTTTATACTATTACAAAAAGTAATTAAAATCTTATATTAAAATATTAAAAAAGGCTAAAATCACAATTAAGAAATCAAAAAAATGATCTTAAAAAAATGATTGCTACCCCTATCATAAGTTCCTTCATTTAAATAAACAAAACTAAAGAAATCCACTTTTATTACAACTGATTTTTGTCATATAAAAGACATCATTATCCCTTATAATTTCATTCTAACTTAATACACTTTATTAAAGTATCAGTACTAGCATTATAGGCTATTGACACTAAAACCATCTTCTTTTTTTAAAATAAATAATCAAAGCTATCACCAATAAAAACATTCCAATCATAACAGAATAATAACCATACTGATACTTAAGTTCAGGTATGTTTTCAAAATTCATTCCGTATACACCAACTATAAAAGTAAGCGGAATAAATATTGCTGAAATAATCGTTAGTGTTTTCATAATTTCATTCATTTTATGGCTTTGCGCCGAAAAATAAAAATTAGAAGCACTTTCTAACGAGCTCATATCCGATTCTATTTGTTCTAAAAGTTCTAGGCTTTTTTGATGTAAACGAGCAAAAAAACTAAAATTTTCTTTCTCTATTCCATTAAATGTATTGTCGTCTTTTATACTTTTAATATCATATAAAGAGTCTCGAAGTGGTATGATTGAACGCTTTAAAAAATTAAAATTATCCCTGTGTTTTTCAATTTTCTCAAGAATAATAGGACTCGTATCTCCTTTGGTTATATTAATTAGTTCCTCAACCTTATTTTCTTCATCTTCGAGTGTGATATAAAAATTTTCCATCACTGCATCTAATAGTAGATAAAGTAGGTAATCGACTTTTTTATTTCTTACAATACCTGCATGCTGCCTTATGCGTTCGCGGATGTGAGTAAAAAAATCACTTCGTTTTTCCTGAAAAGAAATTAAAATGCCATCTTTGATTATAAAACTAATCTGTTCGACGCTAATATTATCAGAATGCTCCGAAGGTAAAAGTGATTTTATATTAAAGAACAGAATCTCTTGTTGTTCCTGTAACTTTGTTCTTTTAGTAGTGTTGAGTATATCAGCAAGTGTAAATCCATCTACTCCAAAATATTCACCAATAGATTTAATCAAATCAATATTGTTTAAACCATGAATATTAAGCCAGTTATTTTTGGTGTAATCAATACAAGTATTTAAAGCCGCTATATTAAAATTATCATATTCTGTTACTTCTAAATCGTCATAAACAAAGAGTTGCATTTCCGACTGCGTGTCTTTATGCTGACCTGTATATTCTAAATAATAGGGTTGTAATTTTCGGCCTTTCTTGTACTTTATCTTTCTCATCAAAAAAAATAATTTATATAGTAATATTACAAAAAAGATTCCTAAAACACCGCTACATTCCTAATTTTAGCATTACTTAAATAGAAAAAAGGTGATTTTAGGAATTTAATAAACAGGTTCTTACTTTACCTTTTTTTCCATTATATAATCTTCCATTAAGTATCCAAAATCAAGCTCGATATCTGCTTCGTCTACAATTTCGAATCCCATTTTCTTATAAAAAGAAGACGCTTTATTAAATCGATTTACATTCAGAGTAACAATATCCGATCCATTTTCTTTAGCTGACGCCTCTACTGTATCTATTAACATTTTCCCCATTCCTTTTCCTTGAGACTCTGGAAGTAAGTACAATTTATTTAATCGAGTAACATTCTTATCTAAATAATTATGTTGGTACCCAGCATAACCAAGACATAAATCATCTTCGTACGCCATTGTAAAAATATGACCGTTAAGAATACTGTCTTCTAAAAGAGCTGGTTCATAAAATTTACCGAGCATATAATCAAGTTGCTCTTTAGACAAAATTTCGCCATATGTATTAGGCCAAGTTTTAAATGCAATTTCTCTTATTGTAGGTACATCTGCTATTGTTGCTGTTTTGAATGTAATCATTTTTTAGACTGCTTAGATTGTTAGATTAATTAGACTGACTTAGATTGTTGGATTAGTTAGACTTCTTAGATTATTAGATTGTTAGATTATTAGAATTCCAAGTTTTAATTTCAGACATAGCTTTGCGAACATAGCGTTTATAAAGATTAGCAATATAAAAAACCTTGCGCCCTTTGCGATAAATCAATTAGACTTACTTAAATTATTAGACTGTTAGATTATTAGACTTACTTAAATTATTAGACAGTTAGATTATTAGACTTACTTAGATTATTAGACTACTTAGATTGATGATCTTTGTTTTAACATACAGCTTTGCGAACTTAGCGTTTATAAAGATTAGCAATATAAAAAACCTTGCGCCCTTTGCGATAAATCAATTAGACTTACTTAAATTATTAGACTGTTAGATTATTAGACTTACTTAGATTATTAGACTACTTAGATTGATGATCTTTGTTTTAACATACAGCTTTGCGAACTTAGCGTTTATAAAGATTTGCAATATAAAAACCTTGCGCACTTTGCGATAAATTAATTAGACTTACTTAGATTATTAGATTAGTTAGACTTCTTAGATTGTCAGAATTTTAGATTCATCAATAATCAGCTTTATCTTTACATACAGCTTTGCGAACATAGCGTTTATAAAGATTTACAATATAAAACATTGCGCCCTTTGCGATAAATCAATTAGACTTACTTAGATTATTAGATTAGTTAGACTTCTCAGATTGTCAGAATTTTAGATTCATCAATAATCAGCTTTATCTTTACATACAGCTTTGCGAACTTAGCGTTTATAAAAGATTTACAATATAAAAACCTTGCGTCCTTTGCGATAAATCAATTAGACTTACTTAGATTATTAGACTGTTAGATTATTAGACTACTTAGATTGATGATCTTTATCTTTACATACAGCTTTGCGAACTTAGCGTTTATAAAAGATTTACAATATAAAAACCTTGCGTCCTTTGCGATAAATTAATTAGACTTACTTAGATAATTCTCATACAAACGTTTACAGCATCATCCTAAACAGAAACTGAATACTGTGACTGTGACTGTGACTGAAAACTAAAATCTACCCGTGAATCGTTTCTCCTTTTCCGTAATTAGAAATAATAGACTCTTCATAAGCAAGCCATTCTCTCCAACGTTTCTCTACATCAATTCCGACACCGTATTTTCTAGCATAGGTAATAAAAGTAGTATAGTGTCCCGCTTCACTTTCCATTAAGTCTCTATAAAAAACGGATAACTCTTCATCTTTGATATTTTCCGAAAGCACTTTAAATCGCTCACAACTTCTAGCTTCAATCATTGCTGAGAATAATAATCGCTCAACTAAGCTAGAAACACGGCTTCCGTCACTGCTTCTCTTCATATACAAATACAATTCATTTACATAATCGTCTTTGCGTTCACGTCCAAGTTTTAATCCTCTTTTAATGATGATATTATGCACTTGTTCAAAATGATCAATTTCTTCTTTGGCCAAAGCCAGTAAATCTTTAACTAAATCTTGATGTTCTGAGTTATTAGTGATTATGGTAATAGCGTTTGTAGCTGCTTTTTGCTCACACCAAGCATGATCAGTTAATATCTCTTCAATGTTCTTCTCAACAATATTTACCCATCTTGGGTCAGTTGGTAATTGTAATCTAAGTACTCCCATGTTCTTATTTTATTTCAGACTCCTTTTGGTTTCAAGTTTCTTTTGTTTGTTTTATTTCAAGTTTAATCCGAAACTAAAAAAAGTTTAAAGTTTTGCTACACGGTTTTCCCGCAATCGCAAAACTTTAAACTTGAAATATTTTAAACTTTGAAACTTCTTTTTAGTAAACGAAGATAGCTCTTTCGCTCATCATTTCATTTACTTCATTAGCAACTTCTTCGATAACTTCCTCACTAGTGTGATTTGTTAATACTCTATCGATTAAAGCAACAATAGTTTCCATATCGCTTTCAACTAAACCACGAGTTGTGATTGCAGCTGTTCCTACACGGATTCCTGAAGTCACAAATGGTGATTTATCATCAAATGGAACCATATTTTTATTTACAGTAATTTCAGCTTTTACCAATGCATTTTCAGCATCTTTACCTGAAATCCCTTTATTTCTAAGGTCAATTAACATCATATGATTGTCTGTTCCTCCAGAAATGATATCGTATCCTCTTTTTACAAAAGCTTCTGCCATTGCTTTTGCATTGCTTCTTAATTGCATTGCATAAGTAAAGAATTCATCTTGTAATGCTTCTCCAAAAGCAACCGCTTTAGCTGCAATAATGTGCATCAAAGGCCCACCTTGATTACCTGGAAACACAGCTAAGTCTAATAATGCAGACATCATTCTGATTTCACCTTTTGGATTTGTTAATCCTTGTGGGTTTTCAAAATCTTTACCCATTAAGATTAATCCTCCACGTGGTCCACGTAATGTTTTGTGTGTCGTTGTAGAAACAATATGACAATGAGGAATTGGATCATTCATTAACCCTTTAGCGATAAGTCCAGCAGGGTGCGAAATATCAGCAAATAAAATTGCTCCAACGCTATCTGCAATTACTCTAAAACGCTCAAAATCCATATCGCGAGAATAAGCCGAAGCTCCTGCAATAATTAATTTTGGTTGCTCTTTAGTAGCAATTTCTTGAATTTTATCATAATCCAATCGTCCTGTTTCTTTATCTACACCATAAAAAACTGGCGTATATAAACGTCCAGAAAAGTTTACTGGAGACCCGTGAGTTAAGTGTCCACCGTGAGATAAATCAAATCCTAAGATTTTATCTCCTGGCTTTAAACATGCATGATAAACTGCAGTATTTGCTTGTGATCCTGAGTGTGGTTGAACGTTTGCGTAAGTAGCTCCAAATAATTCTTTAGCTCTATCTATTGCAATTTGTTCAATAACGTCAACTACTTCACAACCTCCGTAGTATCTTTTACCTGGATAACCTTCTGCATATTTATTTGTTAAAACAGAACCAGCTGCTTCCATTACCTCATCACTTACAAAATTTTCTGAAGCGATTAGTTCCAATCCGTGAATTTGTCTGTCTTGTTCTTCAAGAATAAGATCAAAAATTTGTTCGTCGCGTTGCATTTTTTAGTTTTTCGTTAATTTGATGCAAAAATACAAAAAAACGCTTGTCAAACTGTTAGATTATGATATATTTGACAAGTAATTTTTTCAACAAATAATTAACATTCACATGCCGATAACTGCCAACGATACTAAACGAAAATCATGGTTAGATGTACCAGAGAATAGTGATTTCCCTATTCAAAACATTCCCTTCGGTGTTTTTCTTACCAAAGAAAATATAGTAACGGTTGGAACAAGAATTGGTGACTACGCCATAGATCTAGGTGCTTTACAACAATTAAGCTATTTCTCAGGAATTGACTTAACTGATGATATGTTTATGCAAGACACGCTAAATGATTTCATTTCAGATGGTAAAAAAACTTGGAGATTGGTTAGAAACCGTATTGCCGATATTTTTGATATTAACAATCCTCAACTAAGAGACTCTACAAAAGATAAAGATATTGTGATTTTTAAAATCGATGATGTCGAAATGCAACTACCTGTTTTAATTGGTGATTATACCGATTTCTATTCAAGCAGAGAACATGCAACTAATGTAGGGAAAATGTTTCGTGATCCAGAAAATGCCTTACTTCCAAACTGGCTACATATCCCTGTAGGTTACCACGGAAGAAGCTCAACTATTATTCCTTCTGGAATTCCTGTACACAGACCAATGGGACAAACGCTTCCTAATGGAGAAAATTCTCCTGTTTTTGGTCCATCAAGATTAATTGATTTTGAATTGGAAACAGCATTTATTACAACCGATGCTAACATAATGGGCGAGCCTATTCCTGCTTATGAAGCCGAAGATTATATTTTCGGAATGGTTTTATTAAATGACTGGAGCGCTCGTGACATTCAGAAATGGGAGTATGTGCCTTTAGGTCCATTCTTGGCAAAAAACTTTGCTTCTTCTATTTCTCCATGGATCGTAACTATGGATGCCTTAGAACCATTTAGAACAAAAGGACCTAAACAAGATCCTTCGCCTCTACCTTATTTGCAAACTAAAGGTAAAAAAGGATTTGATATCAATTTAGAAGTTTCTCTTAAACCTTTAGACAAAGAGGAAACAGTAATATCTAGATCAAACTTTAAATACATGTACTGGTCAATGAGCCAACAATTAGCACATCACACCTCTAACGGTTGTCGCGTTAATTCTGGTGACATGATGGGTTCTGGAACAATATCTGGCCCAACTCCTGATAGTTATGGTTCTATGCTTGAACTAACTTGGGGAGGAAAAAATCCAATAAAATTAAACGATGGTAGTGAACGTAAGTTCATAGAAGATAACGACACTGTAATTATGAGAGGATATTGCGAAAGCAATGAAGTACGTATCGGTTTTGGAGAAGTTTCCAGCCAATTACTTCCTCCGTTCGTGAGACAATGAAGAGATCCTAAAGCCGAATAAAAAAATAGCGTATTGAAAACTCAATACGCTATTTTTTTTATTAATTAATTTTATATTTTTTTTTACTGTAAGGGCTGTTGTTGTGTAACACAATGTACCATTCCTCCATTCGCATATAAGTTTCTCACATCTATCCCTATAACTTTTCTACCAGGATACAATTCTTCAATAATTTTATTAGCAACAGCATCATTAGGATCATTATAATTAGGCACCAAAACTTTTCCGTTTGCTACATAAAAATTAATATAACTTCCTTTGTACCCTAAAGCGATTCCTGTTTTTGTAGTTACATTACCTTGCGTAAGTGGTAAAATCACTTTTGTATACACTTCATTTTTAGCATTTGAAGCTGATTTTAAAATAGCAATATCCGAATCTATAAGTCCCCAGTTTGATAAATCTGAATCACTCATGGTAATCATTTTATTACCCGAAGCAAATTTTACTATTCCATCAATATGCATATCTGTAACATCCTCTTCGCTAAAACCTCCCTCTAACCAAATAAACTTTGTTGCACCAAGGTATTTTGTAAAATTTGACTCTGCTTGAGCTTGGCTCATTCCTTTATTTCTGATTGAATTTTTAGGCTTTTGACTAATTATCGAGCTTTTTGTGGCCATTAATACGCCATGACCATCTAATTCTACAGATCCACCTTCGTTTACCATAATATTATTTAAATTCAATACAGCCATTCCTGTATCGACTCCGATAGCAGTTGGTATTGCATCGCAATTAGCTGAATCATATTTTCCTCCCCAGCCATTAAATCCCCAATCTTCTATTACTAACTTTCCTTGTGCATCTCGCACATAAATAGGTCCATTGTCTCTAACCCAAACATCATCTGTACGATGTATTTTAAAATCTATATTTACTAGAGAAACTCCTGCTTTTTTCAATAAATTAATAATTCTAGCTTGCTCTACTAAATCATAAGCAATAATGTGCACTTTTTCTGTAGATTGTAATGCATTGGTCATTGCTATCCATGTATCATCCAAATCATTTCTGTATGAAACACCATGCTGGTATTGATGAGGCCATTGTAACCACGTTCCTTCATGTGGCTCAGATTCGTCGGGCATTTTATATTGTACTTGCGAAGGATCTGGCGTTTGTATCACTTCACTGATGCTTTCGTCGCTAGCACATGAATGAAAAGCTGGTGTTACAATCGATGTAAACAAAATTAAAATTTGAAATTTTATCATTTTATATGAATTTTAGATATGCAAAACTATAACAAGCTCACATACAAGGATTGTCTTATTTTGACAACTTACGTTTTACTGGAACATAAATTTCTGTTATAAAATTTGCAGACTTCTCATTCTCAATATATTGCTCAATAATTGATAAAGTACCTAATTCATAATCGCTTTCATAAATCCATCGGTAATAAATTTCACGATACGTTTCTTCAATTTCATCATAACTACCAAGATGAATATATTTAGCATACCACCCTCCAAATATAGTTTTCGAAAGATATAATTTAGGATTAACACAACTACCTATACAAACTTCATATCTTGATTTTTCTTTATCTGAAATTATTGGTTGATCTACAATTACTCCAAAACAATCATAAGGTGCGATTGTTCTATTCTTTTCAATAACAGCATCCCACAGCTCATTTATTGCGCTGTTATCATAATTATTACTCATCAATATTTTATAATAAACACTTATTTCTTCCCTATACACATATTCAAAATCAATAAACGAAAGCATCTCTTTTTTTACATTGACATATTCATCAAAAAGTATCTTCTTGTTTTGCCTAGCTTGCAATGGAGTTACTAGAAATTTATTTTTAAATGCCTTAGCAAAAGATTGATTGTTGCTATACCCTACATCATAAGCAATACCTACAATCGAATGATCTGTATAAACCAATTGCTTGTATGCATTTTCTAGTTTTAATCGGATACAAAAATCTCCAATTGTCTCCTTGAGTATTGAATTAAAAATACGCTGAATATTTCTATAAGAATAATTTGAAATATCTTCTAACTCTTTGGGATCAATTTGTCGATGATAATTATCTTCTAAAAACATTAGAATCTTCTGTATATTCTCTATTTTCATCAATTTTATTACTCGTTATAAATCTACTTTTTTTAAATAAATTAATTTAGATTCCTAAAAACTCTTAATCAATTCATAATGAAGCATTAAAAAATACAAAATTAAGAACAAAGTCTTTATCATGAGTATTATTTAAACTTTCATATTTAATTACTGTATCATAACTATTAAGATAAAGAAATAGTGCAAAAAAAAATATCCATACATAATATGTACAGATATTTTTTTAATGCTGTCTTACGACATACTAGCTTTTAAAGGCTTTTTAAGCTGGAATTTGTTGACTTAAGCAATGTAATGTTCCAAACCCCCAAATAAAGTCCACACAACTAATTCCGATTACTTCACGATCTGGAAAACATTCTGAAAGAATATTAAGCGCTACGCGATCATTACTATCGTTAAATGTAGGAACCAAAACACAGTTATTCAAAATTAAGAAATTAGCATAACTTGCTGGCAATCTTAAATCTTCAAAATCGACTCTTTTTGGCATTGGCAAAGCAACAATTACAGGAGATTTCCCGTTTTCAAGCTTCGCGTTTTGTAATCTCTTTAAATTATCCTGTAAAGGCTTGTAGTTAGAATCATTAGAATCCGTTTCTACGATGGTTACAATAGTATCTTCATTAACAAAACGACATAAATCATCGATATGTCCATGCGTATCATCCCCTTCTATTCCGTCTCCTAGCCATATTACATTGGTAACTCCAAGATATTCTTTAAAAACAGCTTCATAATCTTCTTTGGTAAAACCTGGATTACGAACTTGAATCGTTGGATGCATCAAACATTCTTCTGAAGTTAACAATGTTCCTCTTCCGTTTACATCAATAGCACCACCCTCAACAATAACTGGCTTTCCTTTATACATAACCTGAGTTACTGGAATATCCAAAACCGCAGCTACTTTTGCAGGTACAAACTTATCTAACTGAAAGTTCTTGTATTTTGCCCAACCATTAAAATTAAAGTTTAAAGCTTCTCTTTTATCTCCATTTTTAACAACAATTGGTCCTGAATCACGCATCCAGCTTCTGTTGGTTTTATGAATGATATAAGTAACATTCTTTAAAGCTACATGTGCTCTTTCAAGCATGTCATTAACTTTTGCTTTCAAATCTTCATCGGCAACTACCAAAAAAACAATTTCATGTGCAGCTACTTTTTTTATAAATTCTACAAAAGCCCATTGAACTGCTTCGTATTTACCTGGCCAATCTTTACCATTATGAGGAAAACACAATACAACTCCTTGCTGTTTTTCCCATTCTGCGGGAAATATCCTATTATTCGTCGTCATAAAAAGGTTCTAAATTAAAAAAAAACAAAGATAAGCATTCATACCCTTTATCATTATGTAAAGTTGTTTTTTTCCAGTTAGATAGAATTAAATTTTTCATTAAATAATTAAAAATATTAGTAAGTAAAAAACTAAAAATTGACAAAGAACCCAGTGAAACATGGGAATTATGTAACTGCAATAGAACGTATATATAACTCGATAACCCTATTTTTATCCTGAGTTAATAACGAAAAGACTCAAAAAATTAAATTTAACAAAATAGGATATCATGAAAAAGAAATTAGCATCCGTATCACTTTTATTACTGTCTATGATGGCAGGTGCGCAAAGCACAGCACCAAGTGCTACACAACCTACAATTGAAAAAAATTCGTACAACAAATGGTCTATCGAATTAAATGGTGGTTTAAACAAACCAACCAGAACAATGAGCGATGGATATTCTACATCTACACTTAACCCTTTTCACGCAGATTTAGGTGTGCGTTATATGTTTAGTCCTAAATTTGGTTTAAAATTAGATTTTGGTTACGATCAATTTCAAGAACGTGATAACACTGCTCCTTTTGACACCAAATTATTAAGAACAAGCTTGCAAGGGGTTGTGAACATTGGTAGAGCTTTAAACTTCGAGACTTGGACTAATACTATTGGTTTATTAGGACATGGTGGTTTTGGAGTATCTCAATTAAGCGCTGATAATGGTTTTGCTGGAAAAGACTATATGGCTCACGGAATTGTTGGTCTTACTGGACAAATTAGATTAAGCAACAGTTTTGCTTTAACTGGTGACCTTACTGGAATTGTTAATGGTAGACAAAACTATAACTTTGACGGAATGGGACAAACAACAACTAGTTCATTTGATGGAATATTATTAAATGCTTCTGTTGGTTTAACTTTCTACTTAGGTAAAAATCAAAAACATGCTGACTGGCATTCAGAAGATAATGATAGATTAAGAAAATTAGAAGACAGAGTTAATACATTAGAAACTGGTCTTATCGATACTGATAAAGATGGTGTTGCTGATTTTTATGATTTAGAGCCTAATACTGTTTCTGGTGTTGCTGTAAACACTAAAGGACAATCTATTGATACTAATCAAAATGGTGTTCCAGATGAGTTAGAAAGCTATTTAGATAAAACATATGCTAAAAAAGGAAGTGAAACTGCAACAAACAATACTGTTGAAGAATTGATTAACGGAGGATACGTAAATGTATATTTCGATTTTAATTCATCTAAACCAACAAATGCTTCTTTATCTGGTGTTGACTTTTTAGTTAAATACTTGAAAAATAATCCTGGTAAATCTGCAGATATCATTGGATATTCTGACGAAATCGGAAGTTCAAGTTACAATACTGAATTATCAAGAAAAAGAGCTGAAGCTGTGAAAAAAGTAGCTACAAATGCTGGAATTGATGCTTCTAGATTAAATGTAATTGCTAACGGTGAAGATACTTCTGTGAACAAAAATTCTAAAGAAGCACGTCAAATCGTAAGAAGAGTAACTTTTAAAGTTAAATAATTAGTAAACTTTACTCTAAGAAATAAAAAAAGGACAAAATGTAAATTTTGTCCTTTTTGCTTTTATATAAATCGATTAAATTAGTCGATTGCTCTTTTGGTAATATCTCCAAAAGCGTCGATTCTTCTGTCTCTAAAAAATGGCCAGTTCTGACGTACATTTTCTTGTAAATCCAAATCAACCTCTGCAATTAAAATTTCTTCTTTATCGTGAGAAGCTTGCGCTAAAATCTCTCCTTGGGGCCCAGCTATAAATGAAGCTCCCCAAAATTGAATTCCATCTGTACCATCGATATATTGCTCTAAACCAATTCTATTAGCTGCAGCCACAAATACACCATTAGCAACAGCATGCCCTTTCATTACATTCATCCAAGCTCCATACTGATTTTCTCCGTATTGCTCTTTTTCTTTTGGATGCCATCCAATCGCTGTTGGATAAAACAATACTTCTGCTCCTTTTAAAGCCGTAATACGTGCTGCTTCTGGATACCATTGATCCCAACAGATTAGTGTTCCTATTTTTCCTTTTTTTGTTTCAATTGCTTGAAAACCTAAATCTCCTGGAGTAAAATAGAATTTTTCATAAAAATGTGGATCATCTGGAATGTGCATCTTACGGTATAATCCTGCTTCAGTTCCGTCTGTGTCTATAATATAAGCGCTATTATGATATATTCCAGCCATTCTTTTTTCGAAGAAAGGAACAATAATAACCACTCCTAATTCTTTAGCCAAAGCACTAAAAGCAATAAACGAAGTACTGTATAATGGTTCTGCTAATGCAAAATTGTCTACATCTTCACTTTGGCAAAAATAATGACTACTATATAGCTCTGGTAATAAGATTACTTCAGCCCCTTTATTAGCTGCATCTTTTACCCAACTGATACATTTTTTAAGATTATTTTCGGCAACATCATTCAGATTTAACTGGATAACGGCTATTTTATATTTTTTATTCGGCATGTCTTAAAATTTAGAGTGCAAAAATAGTAATTTTTAAAGGAATAGCAAAGTGAGGTATTGGTTCTAATAAAAAACTAAAATTTCTATTCTAGCCCCGATAGCAGTGGTAATCATTTTGTTTTTTCCTTTAAAAAACAAAATATTAAAACGAATAGCGGGACATGTGTTCTTGTGAAAAAAAAAACCTCTTGCTCCAAAATAAAAAAACGCCAGCGTTCTAACTGGCGTTTAATTGAATGTCATAAAAATAAACAGCTTTTTACTGACTGTTTATTTCTACATAGTAAGCACTCTCTATATTGAATCAGGTTAATTATTCAATAATTACTTTTGCAGTTACAAATTCAGTGTCTGATTTTTTGAATTTTATATCAAAGGTTCCTTTTGTAGCTGATTTGAATTTGTAAACCGTTTTTTGTGGACCTGGAACTTGTAACGTACAAACTCCTGATGGATAATTAGCTTCAACTTTCAATCCTTTTTCTGTTCCAATTGTTACCTCACTAATTTTTCCAAATTGCGCACAAGCATTATCAACTAAATAAGTTACTTCATAACTAAGCTCTTCATTTACTTTTCCTTTTTCTGGCCCTTTAACTTCAGTCACTAAAGCAGTTTTCACAGTAAATTCAGGAGTAGTCGGCAGCTCCTCATCATTATCATTACTACATGAAATTAATGCCGTTGCTAAGAATAACACAGTTAAAACTGATTTTAAATTGAAATTTTTCATAATTATATCTTTTTTGTTATTAATTACAATATAGATACAAATGAATTGAGATGGTTGCTTCATAAAATTGTTAAAAAAACCAAACAAACAAATAAACTATTCAAAACCAATAACTTAAATATTTAAAAAAATTCACTTTTGACATAAAAAAAACACCAATCTTTCGATTGGTGTCCTATATAATGGGCAAAAAAATTATTCTGCCACTTCTTTTTTTGGAATCATTTTTTTGATTACGGTTACTATTCCTAATACCAGAAACCCCATAACAAGTCCGATAATAAAATCTTTTACTACAGAAGGCAACCAAGGTGTTAAGTGATGGAAAAATTCAATATTATGCACAAATATTCCACCAGCAACTAATAGTAAAGCTATCGTACCAATTACTGATAAACTCTGAATAACTTTTGGAAGTGCTTTCACTAATAGATTCCCTATAGTTCTTGACAAACTACGTTCTTTTTTACTATGTTGAATCAGTTTTAAACCAAACTCATCCATTCTAACAATAAGTGCGACTAGCCCGTAAACTCCAATTGTTGCAACTATTGCAATAATCGACACAACAATAATTTGCGATAAAATAGGTTTTCCTATTACCGTTCCTAGTGCAATAATTACTATTTCTACTGATAAAATAAAATCGGTTACAATTGCTGATTTTACTTTTTCTTTTTCAACTGCTAAAGCATCTTCTTCAGAGAAAACTCTATCTGCAACCTCAACTTTTTCATGCTTGTGTGGAAAGAAAAATTCAAATATTTTCTCTGCTCCTTCATAAGCTAAAAATAATCCTCCTAAAACTAAGATTACTATAATTGCTACCGGAAAAAAAGCACTAAGTAAAAATGCTATTGGTAAAATAATTAACTTATTAATAAACGAGCCTTTACCAATTGCCCATAATACTGGAAGTTCTCTTGAGGAAGCAAACCCAGAAGCTTTTTCGGCATTAACAGCCAAATCATCTCCTAAGATACCTGCTGTCTTTTTAACTGCAACTTTACTCATTACTGCAACATCATCCATAATTGCTGCAATATCATCTAATATAACGAAAAAACCTGATGCCATATACTTGTTTTAGATACTGCATTGCCATTTGATAAGATGCACCAAATTGAAGCAATGCGTTATTATTATTCCATGCGAATCTAATACTTTTGTTTGAATCTTTTTCTTCCAATTTAAGCAAATTTGCATTTTATTTTAAGCAAAAAAAAACACCAGCCTTTCGACTGGTGTTTTCAAATTAATAAAAATCAAAATTATTGGGTCACTTCTTGTGTTTGGTTTCTAAAAACCAATTTACCATCAAATGCATCTAGCAAAATAATACTATCTGTAGTTATTTTACCGGCCAAAATTTCTTTTGACAATTGATTTAAAACATCTCTTTGTATTACACGTTTTACAGGTCTTGCACCGAATTGTGGATCAAATCCTTTATCCGATAAATAAGCAATTGCTTCTGGAGTTGCATCCATTGTAATTCCTTGCAAAGCCAACATTTTTGTAACACTTTTTAATTGCAAACCAACAATTTGCGTAATATTATCTACTGTTAAAGGTGGGAACAACACAATTTCGTCAATACGGTTAATGAACTCCGGACGAACCGTTTGTTTCAACAACCCAAGTACTTCTACTTTTGCCGCTTCTGTTACCTCTTCAATACCACCTTTCAAGTTTTCAAATTTTTCTTGTATAATCTGACTTCCCATATTTGAAGTCATGATAATAATTGTATTTTTAAAGTCGGCCAAACGTCCTTTATTGTCTGTTAATCGACCTTCATCTAATACTTGTAATAAAATATTAAACGTATCTGGGTGCGCTTTTTCAATCTCATCTAACAGCACTACTGAATACGGTTTTCTACGTACTGCTTCTGTTAATTGTCCACCCTCATCGTATCCTACATATCCTGGAGGTGCACCAACTAATCTACTTACACTATGTCTTTCTTGATATTCACTCATATCAATTCTGGTCATAGCATTTTCGTCATCAAAAAGATATTCTGCTAATGCTTTAGCAAGCTCTGTTTTACCAACTCCCGTAGTTCCTAAGAAAAGGAATGTACCTACCGGTTTTTTCATATCTTGTAAACCAGCTCTGCTTCGTCTTACAGCATCACTTACTGCTTCAATAGCTTCTTCTTGACCAACTACACGTTTATGCAATTCATCTTCCAGATGTAAGAGTTTTTCTCTTTCTGTTTTAAGCATTTTTGTAACTGGAACTCCTGTCCATTTTGCAACTACTTCGGCAATATCTTCTCTTGTAACTTCTTCTTTAATCAAAGAATTACCAGATTGATACTCTTGTAATTGTTTCAATAAAACATCCAGTCTTTCTTGAGCTTCTTTTATTTTTCCGTAACGAATTTCGGCTACTTTACCGTAATCTCCATTACGTTCTGCTCGTTCTGCTTCATGTTTAAAATCTTCTATTTCTAATTTTACAGCTTGAACTCCATCTACTACATCTTTTTCAGATTTCCATTTGGCGTAGATTTCATTTCGCTCTTCTTTCAGATTAGCCAAATCCATATGAAGCACTTTCAGCTTGCTTTCATCATTTTCACGTTTTATGGCTTCTATCTCAATTTCTAATTGCATTATTTTTCGATCCAAAACATCTAATTCCTCAGGTTTTGAATTGATCTCCATACGCAATTTTGAAGCTGCCTCATCCATTAAGTCAATCGCCTTGTCTGGCAAGAAACGATTGGTAATATAACGTTGTGAAAGTTCAACAGCTGCAATAATTGCTTCGTCTTTTATCTGAACTTTATGATGCGTTTCATATTTTTCTTTAATTCCACGTAAAATCGAAATAGCACTTTCTGTATCTGGCTCGTCGATTAGAATTTTTTGGAAACGACGTTCCAGCGCTTTATCTTTCTCAAAATATTTTTGATACTCATCTAAAGTCGTAGCACCAATAGCTCTTAATTCTCCACGTGCCAAGGCTGGTTTTAAGATGTTAGCAGCGTCCATAGCTCCTTCACCTCCACCTGCTCCTACAAGTGTATGAATCTCGTCAATAAATAAAACAATATCACCTTCGGCTGCAGTAACCTCTTTAACTACCGATTTCAATCGTTCCTCAAATTCACCTTTGTATTTTGCACCGGCAATTAAAGCTCCCATATCTAATGAGAAAACAATTTTATCTTTTAAGTTCTCAGGTACGTCACCATCAACAATTCGGTGTGCTAAACCTTCGGCAATAGCTGTTTTACCAACTCCAGGCTCACCAATTAACATTGGATTGTTCTTGGTTCTACGAGTTAGAATCTGTAATACGCGTCGGATTTCTTCATCACGACCAATAACAGGATCTAACTTACCTGTACGTGCTAATTCATTTAAGTTTTTAGCGTATTTATTTAAGGAGTTATAAGTCTCTTCGGCTGATGCTGAAGTTACACGTTCTCCTTTACGTAATTCTTCTATAGCGGCTTTTAAGCCTTTACCTGTTACTCCTTGATCTTTTAAAATCTGAGCAACCTTACTTTTTGATTCAAAAATAGCAAGTATTAAATGTTCGATTGAAACATATTCATCGTTCATTTTTTGTGCTATAATCTCTGCTTCATTTAATGCTTTATTCGCATCTCTGGAAAGCAATATATCTCCTCCCGAAACTTTCGGAAAGCTCTGTATTGTGCTATCAAGAATTTGAAGAAATAAAGGCACATTTACATTGAGTTTTTTCAAAATAAATGGCGCTACATTTTCATCAACTTCAAAAATAGCTTTGAAGATGTGTTCATTCTCTATTTGCTGTTGACCATTTTGTTGAGCCAACTGCTGAGAGAGCTGAATAGCTTCTTGCGATTTGATTGTAAATTTATTTATGTTCATCTTTATATTGATTTTATGATTTATGATTCTATTTTAATAAGTAACTTTGTTTATTATTTCTCAAATTACATTCCACAACAAAAAATCAGACAAAATGGCGTTAAAAATTCAATTTTAATTGTTTTTAAATGCCAAAATGTCACAAAACAGACAAGCTATGAGTTTTCTATCATCATTATTTGGAGATTCTGACCAAAATAAACCAGCAGAAACAAAAATAAACTGGATTCCTTTAACAGGTTTAGATCAATTAGACCAAATTGTAACAGAATCTAAAGATAAGCAAATTCTTATATTTAAACACAGTACTCGATGCAGTATTAGTAAAATGGCGTTAAAACAATTTGAAAGGGAATTTGATTTGGACACTAAAGTTAAGGCTTATTTCCTTGACTTAATAGCTTATCGTGATATATCTAATGAAATAGCTTCGCGTTTTGATGTTATTCATCAATCACCGCAATTATTACTTATTAAAGACGGAAAATGTGTATATCATGTTTCTCATAGCGACATTGATGCTGAAGCATTAAAAAGTAAAGTCTAAGATATTTTCTGTAAATCATCTTTTATAAAAATAAAAAAAAGCAAAACGTTGAACTACTAATTCAATGTTTTGCTTTTTTGCTTTTATTTAATTTTGATGTTTTCCTGTCTCACGGATTACAAACATCATTTTAGATTCATTAAAAACTTCCTCCCGAACCACCACCACTAAAATCACCACCACCAAACTCCATTGGTGATTGTTCTGGTTTTATTTCTGGTTTCATTCCAAAAGTAGAAGCTATTATTAAAGCCTCGGCATTGAGTAGTGAATTTGAATTATCTAATCGATCGGGTTTAAATGTTACTCCTTTTTCATTGTCTCGTAATTTTTTAATCAAAAAATAGGTAAACCCAAAAAGTAACAATCCTCCAAAAGTCAATGCTACTTCTGTTGGCAAAATAGAATTATAGTACCTGAAAGTAAAAATTGAAAAACCAAAGGATAAAACCCCAATCCAAAGTAAGATTCTATCTTTATTACGTATCCCTAAAAACAAATAAACTACTGGGACAATAAATGTAAAAATCCAAAAAAACAATGCAAATGATATCTCTGGACTTATTTCATAATATCCTCCTGTTAAACTTGCAGAAAGCTCTCTCACAACAAAATAATTTCCTGAAAGATAAAATAATATCTGACTAAAGCTTTTCATTAATAAGATTCCGTTATAATAAAAAGGCTCCTCTAAGTCATTAAGGAATCTTTTGCTACTATAATATATTACAATTGCATAAAGCATTAATACAAATGGTAAAATAACACTGCCTAGCTCTATGTAATTAAAGAAGGAGTATCCCAATGTTGTAGTCGATGCTAAACAAAAAATCAATGCGGAGGACAAATGCAAATAACGCCTGTACAATAAAAAAGAAACTATCGTCACAGTAATCATCGTTGCCAACACATCTGTATTAGTGGTCCGCAATATATTTGTTGCAAAAGTCATTGCTACTGCTATTGCTAAAGTCAATTGTGCTCCTAATACAAAAGCATCATCTAAACCATGTCCGAAGTATTTTTGTTGTGCTAAAAACTCCGTTCCTAAAAAACCTATTATTGCAAAAAGATAAACTAAAACAGTTATAAAATCATCCGAAGAAGCACTAATTCCTAATAAAGAAATAGTACCACAAATAGATGAATATAAAAAGACTCCTAATAGAAAGAAACCAATACGGATTAGTATATTATCTTGACTTTTAAGTACAGGTAATCCTTTAGAAATACTCTCTAATTGCTCTTTGGTGATAAAATTTGCCTTTTGTAAATTCTCAGCTTCATCAAGCAAAAAACCATTCTTCAATAAATTCTTATCGTATACTATCATTTGCTTTTTGTTTATTGAAGTTTTTAATTAATTTGATAAATAAAATAATAGATCCTATTACATAAAAAGGAGCTAAAAACACTACCACCTCATAAAAATCAGAAGCATCTATAAACTCTAAAAATTTAAAGACGACAATATTAATCCCGATATAGGCGTATATAATAGTAAATACAAATAATGAAATTGCTGGGATTTGATAGCTTATCTTATAGAAATAATAAGTTGAAGCCCCTAAGACAATCATAAAAATCAACCAATAATCTTGATATAAATTATTGATAACAGCAATACTAATTAAATGTAAAGCATAGGTAAGATATATAAAATTGAAATGCGTTTTTAAATTAATCCTTGTACTATAAATAGTCCAAACAATTAATAAACCACCTAATATGATTGCCGAGTAACTTAAGGTGTCTGTGGTATAGAAATTATTATTCAGCAAAGTTTGCGGACTTACCGAAAGGCCAATGTAAGCGGCTAAACCTGTTACAGCGATTGTTAACACACTTTTATTATCAAAATAATAGGCACAAAAGAAACTGATGATTGTAGGTACTAATGTAGCCAAACCATAATGTGCTCCGAATAGTTCATATTGAAACTGAATATATCCCACAAAAATACAACTCAAAATTGTTGCTGCGAGAACTAAATATTGTAATACTGGATTTTCAAAACTCGACTCTCCTCTTTGGAATCCTTTTGAGTTTTTAAAACAAAAATAAAAACAAACTACTGTAACAATTAATAACAAAGACAAAATGGCTATATGGCCTATTGTATCAATGTTCTGGTAAATTAAAATTCCAATTCCTGTAGTAAATAATAATACTGAGAGATATAAAAACAGCTTTAGTTCGTTATGTAAAGAGAAAATCCCTAAACTACGATAGGCTTTTACCTGTACGAATTGTTCTTCGCTAATTAACTTTTTATCAAAAAGCTTTTGAGTTGCCTCTTCTTCAAATTGTGCCATACTGTTAATTTAAGATAACTAATTATCAAATATAGATATTTGGCATGAATTTTCTGCCTTACTGAAAAGGGATTCAATCAAAAAAAATGCGCTATGATTTCATAGCGCATTTTCCTGAATTAATAAGAGCTCTTCATCTTATCTTTTATAGCTTCTAAACACAAATTATTAATACTTCCTTCGTGTGTATGTTTTGTTTCTTTTGGTGACTTAAAAGTACCTTTTTCAAGTTGTTCTGCAACTTCTTTATAAGCATCTCTAAAAGGCATTCCTGCAACAACCATTTCATTTAATGTATCTACTGTAAATAAATAATCATATTTTTTATCTTCTAAGATGCGATCTTTTACTGCTATGTCTTTTATAGAGAAAATTGCAATATCTAAACAAGCCTTTAGATTTTGAATTGCTGGAAACAATCCTTCCTTTAAAAGTTGTAAATCTCTATGATAACCACTTGGTAAATTATTTGTAATTAAAGTGATTTCATATGGTAATGCTTGAATCTTATTGCATTTACCACGAATTAACTCAAACACATCTGGGTTCTTTTTATGTGGCATAATGCTCGAACCCGTTGTAAGATGTGATGGTAAGCTGATAAAATCAAAATTCTGACTCATATACAAACAAACATCCATGGCAAATTTAGACAATGTTGCTGCAACGCTACTCATAGCAAATGCTAATGTTTTCTCTGCTTTACCACGACTCATTTGCGCCGCAACTGCATTGTATTTTAAAGTTTCGAAACCTAGTTCTTTTGTTGTAAATGTTCTATTTATTGGAAACGAACTTCCGTAACCTGCTGCTGATCCTAATGGATTTTGATCTACAATTTTACCAGCTGCATTTAGCATTGTAATATCATCGATAAGACTTTCTGCATAAGCCGAAAACCACATTCCGAATGACGATGGCATTGCAATTTGTAAGTGTGTGTATCCTGGCAATAATACATTCTGATGTTTCTCTGCAGATTCCATTAACAAGTCAAAAAGACTTTTTACTTGTTCTTTTAATGCCTTCACCTCATCTTTTAGATACAAATGTACATCAACCAAAACTTGGTCGTTACGAGAACGTGCCGTATGGATTTTCTTTCCTGCATCGCCTAATTTCACTGTTAGTAAATATTCGATTTTGGAATGTACATCTTCAAAACTATCTTCGATTACGAAATTTCCTTTTTCAACATCGGCTATAATTTCGTTTAAAGCATCAACTAATGAATTGGTTTCATCTGCAGTTAAAAGCCCAATTTGACCTAACATTTTTGCATGTGCAATTGATCCTAATGCATCGTATTTTGCCAAGACCAAATCAAGTTCTCTATCATTTCCAACTGTAAATTGCTCAATTTGCTTATCTGTTGGTATTCCTTTTTCCCAAAGTTTCATAACTTAGTTTTTAAGACTATTAGATTTTTAGACTTCTTAGATTTGATATCTAATTTAGAACTAATGCCATAGTTTATACTGTTGATGTTTCTAGCCCCGATAGAAGTGGAAATCCTTTTGTTTTTTTCTTTAAAAAATAAAAGATTGCAACGAATAGCGGGTCCCGATAACTATCGGGATAGCTCCTAATCCTTCGTCTCTCCTCAGGATAAAAGCATTTTATAGTTTAAAAAAATCTGTTAGTATTTTGATATACAATTCGATTCCTTCTTCAATTTCGTTGATAAAGATAAATTCATCTGCCGAATGTGATCGTAATGTTTCTCCTGGTCCTAATTTTAATGACTGACAGCTTAAAACTGATTGATCAGAAAGCGTTGGTGAACCGTACGTTGTTCTTCCTAAAGCGATTCCGGCTTGTACCAAAGCATGCGCAATTGGAATTGAAGATGCATTAAGATGCATCGATCGCGGTGTAACTTCGGCTTTTACATTGGCTTTTACTACTTCTAGAATTTCTGTATTTGAGTAACAATCCGTCACACGAATATCTACCACCAAATCACATTCTGAAGGCACTACATTATGTTGTTTACCAGCGTTTATTTGGGTTACAGTCATTTTAACTGGTCCTAAAACATCTGATATCTTATCGTATTTATAGTTTCTAAACCATTCCATTACAGGAATAGCATTGTATAAGGAGTTATCATCATTTTGATGCGCCGCATGACTTGCAGTTCCTTTTACCTTCACATCTAGCACCAACAATCCTTTTTCGGCTACTGCCAATTGCATCAAGGTTGGCTCTCCTACAATGGCACAATCCAATTCTGGTAAATGCTGTAAAACGCTATTTAATCCATTCTTTCCGCTACTTTCTTCTTCTGCAGAAGCTACAATTACCAAATTATACGGTAATTTTTCGTTGTTATAAAAATGAACAAATGTTGCCAATAACGAAACCAGACAGCCTCCTGCATCATTACTTCCTAATCCAAATAATTTGCCATCTTTTACAATTGCTTGAAATGGATCGTTTTTATATGCTTGGTTTGGTTTTACTGTATCATGGTGTGAATTAAGTAAAAGTGTTGGTTTCTTTTCATCAAAATATTTATTGAAAGCCCATACATTATTGTTTTCTCTCTTAAAAGGGATTTCGTTTTGATTGAACCAGTTTTCTATTAAAAGAGCTGTTTGATCTTCTTCGCTTGAAAATGAAGGAGTTTCGATTAAACTTTTTAATAATGCTATTGCTTCTTGCTGGAGCGTTTCTATATTTTTCATTTTTATTAGGTTCAAAGGCACAAAGTTTTTGAATCGTTTTTTGTAGCCATTTTTACTTGCGCAAATTTCTTAAATTTATATTTAAAATGCTCGCGCTATTCTTTTTTTTTGCCACGGATTAAAAGATTTTTTCATTGATTATTTTAATCTACAGCATTAAATTTTATAATGTTATTGTCGTATGCTGTACATCTGAATTTTGAAGCATGCTGTGATGTCCGATTTTAATTTGCTGCACCCCTCTTGATAAACTATTAAAACAGTTATCCAGTTTTGGAATCATTCCAGAATGGATAACTTTTTCTGCTTTTAATTTATTATACAAAGCTTCATTTATTTCTGCAATCACCGATGAATCATCTTCTGAATCCAACAAAACACCTTGCTTTTCGAAACAATAGGTAAGAGTCACATCAAAAACTTCTGATAAAGCAATCGCTAATTCGCTTGCAATTGTATCAGCATTTGTATTTAATAATTGTCCGTTTTTATCGTGTGTAATAGCGCAAAAAACAGGAACAATTCCGTTTTCTAATAATATTGATAACAGGCTTGTATTAACCTGTTTTACATCGCCCACAAAACCATAATCAATTGTTGGATGATTCCTTTTTGTTGATTGAATTAAATTCCCATCAGCACCCGAAAATCCAATTGCATTATTGTTTTTAGACTGTAATTGAGCTACAATATTTTTATTAATCTGACCTGCGTAAATCATTACCACAACATCTAGCATTGCAGCATCTGTTATACGTCGCCCATCTATCATTTGAGGAACTAAACCAATACTTTCAGCCATTTTAGTTGCCGATTTCCCGCCTCCATGAACTAATACTTTATACCCTTCTATTTTAGAAAAATCGATTAAAAATTGCTCTAATTCAGTTGGATTATCGATTATATTTCCGCCTATTTTTATTACTGTAACTTTCATTATATTTTTTAGATTCAAAGGTTCAGAGAGACAAAGGTTCAAAGGTTTAACTAAAGGTTTTTTCTACCTTTCTACCTCTGCAACTTTGTTACTTTGTGCCTCAAATTACAATTTCTTCAATATCTTCTGTAACACTAATTGTGCTGCATATGTTCTGTTATTTGCTTGTTGAATTACGATTGAATTTTCACCATCTAAAACCTCATCACTCACGATTACATTACGACGAACAGGAAGACAGTGCATAAATTTCCCGTTGTTTGTTAATGCCATTTTTTCGGCTGTAACAGTCCACGTAGGATCGATGTTGGTTACTTTTCCGTAATCGTTAAAATTACTCCAGTTTTTCACATATACAAAGTCAGCATTTTCAAAAGCTTTATCTTGATCGTATTCAATTTTACAGTCTTTTGTAATTTCTGGACTCAACTCATACCCTTCTGGATGTGTGATTACAAAATCCATATCCTTTTGCATCTGCATCATTTCTACAAATGAATTAGCAACTGCCTGTGGTAGAGCTTTTGGATGTGGCGCCCACGAAAGCACTACCTTTGGTTTGTGTTTCGTTTTATATTCTTCCATCGTAATAGCATCTGCTAAAGACTGCATCGGATGACGAACTGCACTTTCCATATTCACGATCGGTACAGTTGCGTGTTTTAAAAATCCTGAAATAACTGTTTCAGCATAATCTTTCTCTTTACTCTCTAAAACTGCAAAAGCACGAATTGCAATAATATCACAATATTGCGAAACGACTTCTGCTGCTTCTTTTATATGCTCTGAAGCGCCTGAATTCATTATCGCACCGTCTTCAAACTCTAATGTCCAGCCTTCATTAGTAAAATTCATTACCATGACATTCATTCCTAAGTTTATTGCCGCCTTTTGAGTACTCAAACGAGTTCTTAAACTTGGATTAAAGAATAACATTCCTAAGGTTTTGTTTTTCCCTAAGCTTTGATTTTTTAGCGGATTTTTTTTGATTTTTAATGCGCTTTTTACCCATTTTGATAATGAGTTAATGTCTTGAATTGAAATATAGTTCATAATATATTGTTTAATCGTTTTTGTCTAATTGTTTAACCGATTAACTGATTAACCAAATCAAACATTTTTAAGAATAGTATCTGTTTTTATCTGTGTCTTCGCTTTAGCAAATCCGCATCATCCGCGTTCTTCTTTTGATAATCATCATAATTTAAATTAAAAATATAGTGTATGTTTCTTGTATTAAAATTTCTAAAATTCTTTTTTTAGCAGCGTTTTTGCAATAGCAAATCTGTCTCGTCCCTTACCTTATTACACAATCTTTGTAAAAGGAATTTCGTTTTTTAATGCTTTTAAAATAAAATTGTCGTCTAATCCGTTCACGATCCAGGTTTCAATGTTTGCTGCTTTAGCTATAGCCGCTGCTTCAATTTTTGACTGCATCCCACCTGTTCCGTGTGACGATTTTGACTCTCCTATTTCTTTTTCTAAAAGCTGTAAATCATTTACTAAAGTTATTGTTTCTGGAACGTCATTACCAATAGATGCTTTTGTATAAATTCCACTTGTATTTGTGGCAATTATCAAAATATCTACATTTAATAAAACTGCTGTTAAAGCCGCTAACTTATCATTGTCACCAAACTGAATTTCATCTGTTGCAACGGTATCATTCTCATTGATAATCGGAATGTAATTGTTCTCTACCAAAACATTAATTGTATTTACAATATTAATCTTGGATTGTTCTTTTTCAAAATCGGAATAAGACAATAAACATTGCGATGTCAATAGTCCTAAATCGCTAAAATTCTCATGAAAAATCCGCATTAAATGGGGCTGCCCAATCGAAGCTAAAGCCTGTTTTACAATTATCTCCTTGCCTTTACTTTCTAGTTTCACAAATTGCTTGGCCGCAGCAATCGCTCCTGAACTTACTATTACAAATTCATATTTGTCATTTAAAGAAGCTATCTGAATTCCAATGTCTTCAATTTTACCTCTCGAGATATGATTGGTTTCTTTGGTTAAGGTATTACTTCCTATTTTTAATAAAATCCTTTTTTTCATCTAACTGGTTTTTTATCGCTAAGGCGTAAGGTTCTTTATATTGTAAATCTTTTATAAATGCTATATTCGCAAAGCTATATCTCAAATCTAAATTCTAAAAATCTAAGAAGTCTAATTATTTAATTTACCGCAAAGGACGCAAGGTCTTATATTGTAAATCCTTTATAAACGCAATGTTCGCAAAGCTGTGTCTGAAATTACTACGCGATAATCTAAATTCTAATAATCTAAGATATCAAACAATCTAAAAATCTAACAATCTAAAAATCTAAGAAGTCTAATCTACCGCAAAGGTCGCAAGGTTTTATATTGTAAATCTTTATAAACGCAATGTTCGCAAAGCTGTGTCTGAAATTACTACGCGATAATCTAAATTCTAATAATCTAAGATATCAAACAATCTAACAATCTAAGAAGTCTAATCTACCGCAAAGAACGCAATGTCTTATATTGTAAATCTTTCATAAACGCAACGTTCGCAAAGCTTGATCTGAAATCTTTATTCTTTATTCTTTAATCTTTATTCTAAGATAGTCTAACAATCTAAGAAGTCTAATTATTTAATCTACCGCAAAGGACGCAAGGTCTTATATTGTAAATCCTTTATAAACGCAATGTTCGCAAAGCTGTGTCTGAAATTACTACGCGATAATCTAAATTCTAATAATCTAAGATATCAAACAATCTAAAAATCTAAAAATCTAAAAATCTAAAAATCTAAAAATCTAAAAATCTAACAATCTAACAATCTAACAATCTAAGAAGTCTAATCTACCGCAAAGATCGCAAGGCTTTATATTGTAAATCTTTATAAACGCAACGTTCGCAAAGCTATATCTGAAATCTTTATTCTTTATTCTCTAATCCAAAATCTAAATTCTAATAATCTAAGATATCAAACAATCTAAAAATCTAAGAAGTCTAATCTACCGCAAAGAACGCAATGTCTTATATTGTAAATCTTTCATAAACGCAACGTTCGCAAAGCTTGATCTAAAATCTTTATTCTTTATTCTTTAATCTTTATTCTAAGATAGTCTAACAATCTAAGAAGTCTAACTGTCAAATTATCTAATCTGCCCTTCTCCGTAAATATACCATTTATTGGTAACCAGGTGTTGTAACCCGATTGGTCCTCTTTGATGTAATTTATCTGTACTTATAGCTAATTCTCCACCTAAACCCAGTTGCCCTCCATCGGTAAATCGAGTTGAAGCATTATGATAAACTGCCGCTGCATCTATAGACTCCATAAATTCTTGTGCAACAGCATTATTTCTTGTAATGATTGAAGCGGAATGTCCACCACAATATTTATTGATTTTTTCAATAACATGCTCCTCTGAATCGATTGTTCCGATTACAATTTTGTAATCTAAAAACTCTTCGTACCAGATGTTTTCATCCGTAAGAACAGTTGTATTTTTAAAAGATGCCAAACTATCATCTACAATAATTTCAACATTTGACTCTACCAGTTCTTCATTTAATAAAGCAACAAAACCTTCAAAATTAGGCAATCGAGAATCTATCAAAACCTTATCTATTGCATTGCAAGCTGATATTTTAGATGTTTTTGCATTCAAAATTACTTTCAAGGCAATATCGGTATCTGCTTCTTTATGAACGTAAACGAAATTATTTCCGCGTCCGCTAACGATTACTGGACAAGTTGCATGTGCTTTTACAAACTCAATTAGTTTTTCACCACCACGAGGAACTATTAAATCTACTTTTTGCGTTGGTTTTTCTAAAAAAGTCTGTGTTTCTTGGCGATTATAGTTTAAATACTCAACCCAAGCTGTCGAAACATTATTTTCTTCTAAAGCTTGATGCCATAAACTCACAATTTTTAAATTGGATTTTAAAGCTTCTTTTCCTCCTTTAAGCAAAATTTTATTTCCTGATTTAAAGGCAATTCCGCCAGCTTCGATAGTTACATCGGGTCTTGATTCGTAAATAATCAATATCGTACCAAAAGCTGCTGTTTTATTACTGACTTTAATTCCGTTTTCATGAACAAAATGAAACCTTTCCACTCCAACTGGGTCTTCCTGTGAAGCCAATTGATTCAATGACAAAATCATTTCATTGATCTTGCTATTATCCACTTTTAAACGTTCTTCCATGGCTAAATCGGAACCATTGTAAGCGGCTAAATCAGCTTGATTCGTCAGAATAATTTGGTTCCTCTCCTCTTCGACAAGCCTTGCCATCGAGAGTAAAACCAAATTTCTCTTTTCAATTGATAATTGGTGGTTCATAATTTTTTTAGTTGGTTGTTTGGTAGTTATTGTGTAGTTAGCAATGAAAAACTAATGCCCTAATTCGGCTAAACTTTCTTTTAATGCAACTATAAATGTATCTATATCAGATTTTTTCACGGTTAATGATGGCAAAATTCTTAATAGATTTTTGTTGTTAGCACTTCCTGTAAAAATATGTTTCTCGATAATCAGTTTCTTTCTTAAGGCTGCAACATCAAATTCAAATTCAACGCCAAGCATCAATCCTTTTCCTTTTACCTTTATAATTTGAGGCACTTGTTTAATTTGCTCAAAAAAGTAAGCCGAAACTTCATTTACATTATCCTGTAATTTCAATTTTTCCATTACATCTAAAACTGCAATTCCTGCTGCACAAGATAAATGGCTTCCTCCAAAAGTAGTTCCTAATAATCCGAAACTAGCTTCAAATTCAGGCGAAATCAAAATAGCTCCAACCGGAAAACCATTCCCCATTCCTTTTGCAACCGAAATGATATCAGCTTTAATATTGTGATGTTGGTATGCAAAAAACTTTCCACTTCTTCCATAACCTGATTGTACTTCGTCTAAGATTAAAACAGCACCATATTTTTTACAAGCCTTTTCTAAAGCCTGAAAAAATTCTGTTGTTCCTTCATCCAAACCACCTACTCCTTGAATTCCTTCGATAATAACACTAGAAACATCTCCTTTTTGAAGTTCTGCTTCTACTAGTTCGATATTATTTAAAGGTAAAAAAGTAACTACTTGTTGTGCATTTATTGGAGCTACAATTTTTTTATTATCTGTAACTGCAACTGCCGCCGAAGTTCTTCCGTGAAAAGAATTATCAAAAGCTATAACTCTTGATTTTCCATTATGAAAAGAAGCTAGTTTCAATGCATTTTCATTTGCCTCAGCTCCTGAGCTACATAAAAACAGTTCATAATCTTCTAATCCTGAAAGTTTCCCTAGTTTATCAGCTAATTCTACTTGTAAAGGATTCTGAATTGCATTTGAATAAAATCCTAAACTATCCAATTGATTTTTCAGCTTTGCTACATAATCAGGTTGGGTGTGTCCAATAGAAATTACTCCATGACCACCGTATAAATCTAAGTATTCTATCCCGTTTTTGTCTGTAATTGTACAATCTAGTGCTTTTACAGGCGTAATATCATATAATGGGTAAACGTTAAATAAGTTCATTTTTTTAAGTTTTTTCTGTTTCAGGTTTCAAGTTGCACACAGAACGTGAAACTTGAAACCTTTAAACTATTTTCTAAAATCCGCTTGGTTTCAAATGTAAACCTGTCGTTTCTGGTAATCCAAACATTAAATTCATATTTTGGATTGCTTGTCCTGAAGCTCCTTTGGTTAGGTTATCGATTATTGAAGTAATCAATATCCGATTTCCTTTTTTAGTTAAACTAATAATACACTTGTTTGTTTGTACCACCTGTTTCATATTGATATTGGTTGTAGTAACTGTTACAAATGGTTCATTTTTATAGAAATCTTCGTATTTAGCTACGATTTCATCTAAACTTTCTTCTATAGTAGTATATAATGTTGCAAAAATTCCTCTTGCAAAATCTCCTCTATTCGGAATAAACAACAACTCATTTGAATAAGTTGCTTGCAATTGATTTATACTTTGATTTATTTCTCCTAAATGCTGATGATCAAATGCTTTGTAATGCGACATATTATTTGATCTCCAACTAAAATGTGTCGTTTCCGAAGGGCTTACACCTGCTCCAGTACTCCCTGTTGTAGCATTAATATGTATGTCATTTTCTAAAAGTTGATTCTTAGCTAATGGTAATAATGCCAATTGAATTGCCGTAGCAAAACAACCTGGATTTGCAATATAATTAGCTTTCTTAATAGCCGTTTTATTTAATTCTGGTAGACCATAAACGAATTGTTTTCCATCAAAATTGGAATCATTCGTCAATCTAAAATCATTTCCTAAATCAATAATTTTAGTATGACCTGCAAATTTATTTTCTTCTAGAAATGAAATTGATCTTCCATGACCTAAACACAAAAACAAAACATTTACATCTGGATTTATTACATCGGTAAAATCCATTTCGATATCTCCTAATAAATCGTGATGTGCTACAGAAAGTGGCTTACCAGCATTTGTAGTACTGTATACAAAATCGATATTCACGTTAGGGTGATACATCAATATTCTTATTAATTCTCCAGCTGTATAGCCTGAACCGCCTATTATTCCAACATTAATCATAATCTAAGTGATTTACAGATGAAAATATGTTTTGAGCATTTCCTAAAATCTTAATAAATCCTTTGGCATCATCAGACGTCCAAGCGTTGTTCATTTCTCCGTATTGACCAAATCCAGTATTCATTAAATCATTTTCTGATTCAATTCCGTCAAGCGAAAAATGATATGGTTTTAACGAAACAATTACAGTTCCATTTACCGTTTTCTGAGTATCCTCAAGGAAAGCCTCAATGTTACGCATTACAGGATCCAAAAATTGCCCTTCATGAAACAACATTCCGTACCAGTTTCCTAATTGCTCTTTCCAATATTGTTGCCATTTACCAAGTGTATGTTTCTCTAATAAATGGTGTGCTTTTATGATTATCAATGGTGCAGCGGCTTCAAAACCTACTCTTCCTTTAATACCTATAATAGTGTCTCCTACGTGGATATCTCTACCAATTGCATAAGCATTTGCTAATTTCTCTAGAATAACTATATTTTTTGTCGGTGTGTTTTTTACATTATTTACCCCAACTAATTCTCCTTTTTCAAATTGCAACGTTACTTTCTCTTCTCCTTCTTTTTGCAATTGCGAAGGATAAGCTTCACTTGGTAAGGCTTGGTTAGAAGTTAAAGTTTCTTTCCCTCCTACACTTGTTCCCCAAAGTCCTTTATTAATTGAGTATTGTGCTTTTTCCCATGAATAGTGAACTCCATTCTTTTGCAAATACTCAACCTCTTCTTGTCTAGACAATTTTAAATCTCTAATCGGAGTAATAATTTCAATTTCGGGAGCGATTGTCTGGAAAATCAAGTCAAATCTAATCTGATCGTTTCCTGCTCCTGTACTTCCGTGTGCAATTGCCTCAGCTCCTACTTTCTTAGCATATTTTATTGCTTCAATAGCTTGAAAAACACGTTCGGCACTTACAGATAATGGATATGTATTGTTTTTTAATACATTTCCATAAATCAAATATTTTATAGCTTTATCATAGTATTTATCTACGATTGTAAGATTTGCATGTTGAGCACTTCCCAATTCGTAAGCTCTTTCTTCAATAGCATTTAATTCTTCTTCATCGAAACCACCTGTATTAATAAGTACAGTGTGGACTTCATATCCTTTTTCATTTTTTAAATATTTAAGGCAGTACGAAGTATCTAATCCTCCGCTATAAGCTAATACAACTTTTTTCATAATTTTATTTTTTTAAGAAAAGGGCTTGTTTAATTGATTTTAATCTATTGAGTACTTTTACGTTAAATGGATGTTTTGGTGGATCTTTTTGTTTTTCTTTTGGATCGTATAACATTCCTGTGCATAGGCACATTTTATTTTCTTTACTTTTTAATATTTCATAATTCGTACAAGTTTTGCAACCTGCCCAAAAGCTTGGATCACTTGTAAGTTCTGAAAAGGGAACTGGCTTATATCCTAAATCTGAATTGATTTTCATGACAGCCAGACCTGTTGTAATACCAAATATTTTAGCATCTGGATATTTTTCTAATGAGTAATCAAATACTTTTGACTTGATTTTTTTTGCTAGACCTAAGTTTCTATAATCAGGATGAACTATCAATCCTGAATGAGCCACAAACTTGCCATGTTGCCAGCTTTCGATATAACAAAAACCTGCAAATTTACCATCTGCTAAAGCAATCAAAGCATCTCTATTCTCCATTTTTTTCTGGATATATTCTGGAGTTCTTTTAGCAATTCCGGTACCTCTCAATAAGGCAGACGACTCTATAGTATCGCATATTTCTTGCGCATATTTATAATGTTCTTCTTGTGTTACAACAATAGAGATCTTCATTTCAATAGTTGAAGTTAGGGTTAAAAAATAAAAAATGATTTTTTTTCTGAAACCCAAGAGTTGCTTCAGCAAAGCTAAATAAAATATACATAAAACCCTTAGTATCAACAACATGATGCTGAGAAATCTTTAAATAAAATATACTTCTAGGATGTGTTTGTCCAAAGGACAACTTAGGTAATTTCAAGACAAAAAAATGAATATAAATAAATACAGCGAAAAACTCTTTTGAATACTATAGAGATAGCATCCGTACTTCGGGAGAAGTAGCAGTTGAGTTTGTCCGTGACAAAGAAGTTATATGTAAACTTATTTTATTCATCGATGCAAATTTACATCTTTTTTTTGATTACAATACGTTAATCAAAAATTGTAACATTTTTTTAATATATTGTTGTTTCTGTAGATTTATCGCATCATAATAACTAAATTCTAATCGAAAATTAAATTTTAAATAAAAAAATCGGCTATTTGAGCATAACTCAAATAGCCGATTTCAATAATTCTAACCTTATAAAGGGCTATAAAAAGCGTATAAACGCTATTTCTAAACTAAAATTTTAAATTACTCTTTTGTAAAATCCATTACTTGAGAATTTTCTAAAATTGTCATTTTTAATCCAGTTTTAGTAAACGCAAATCTTAATCCAGCTCGTTTTGATTCAAAAGTATCAGCTACATCAGTAACAGGCTGAAGTGAGAATTTAGGATAGTTTGGCAATTCTACTGTTAAAGCTCCATTCTTTTCTGTGAATACAATTTTCAGAGGCGATATTTTACTAGAATACGTTCCTAGATAAGAATCTAAAACAATATCTTTTTCTATTTTACCACTTCCTGCTGTCCATACATTATTACTTGCATTACTATCTGGAAAAACATGATCCGGGTCAATTATAACACTTTCAATTTCTTCTGTAGAATCAAATTTAAAAGACCATTCTACATTTCTCTGCCAGATTTCAACAGGCAATTTTACTCTAGAAACTTTACCACTTTTAGTTTTCACATCTATAATAACAGGCATGGCCATTTTTTCAAAGTTCTCAATAGAGATAATGATTCCATTTTTAGGATCATTTTTCACATATTTGATAGCGTTGATACCTTGATCAAAACGCCAGTTATTTATAATCCAACTTCTCCAGAACCAACTTAAATCTTCTCCAGCAACATTTTCCATTGTTCTAAAGAAATCATCTGGTGTTGGGTGTTTATAAGCCCAACGCTCAATATAAGTACGGAATGCAATATCGAAACGCTCTTTTCCTAATACTTGTTCTCTTAAAATTACCAAAGCAGAACTTGGTTTATAATAGCATAACAATCCAATGTTTGCTTCCTTCATATTATCTGGAGAGCTCATAACTGTTTCTAGCTTTGGACTAGTAAACATCTCAGCCATTTTATGCATATCTCTTGGTGCTTCTTTGTACTCCCCTTTATTAAACTCAGCAGTACTTAATGAATTGATAAAAGTATTGAATCCTTCATCCATCCATGCAAATAATCTTTCATTTGAACCTACAATCATTGGAAACCAAATATGTCCAAATTCGTGATCTGTAACTCCCCATAATTCTTCTCCTTTAGACTCCCAACTACAAAATACAATACCAGGATATTCCATTCCTCCTTCATTACCTGCTACGTTTGTTGCAACTGGATAAGGATACTCAAACCATTTATTAGAATAATTTTCGATTGCCCCTTTAGTATATTCCGTAGAACGCCCCCAAGCAGCATCACCTGCACTTTCTACTGGATAAGCCGAAAGAGCTAATGACTTTTTACCACTAGGTAAATTAATCTTTGCACCATCTAAAATAAATGCAGCTGATGATGCCCACGAAACATCACGAGCATTTTTCATTTGATAATGCCAAGTTTTCTCTCCATTTACTGGAGCCGCTACAGCAGATGCAACCTCTTCCGCAGAGCGAATCATAACAGTCTTATCACTTTGAGCAGCTTCTTTTAAACGTTTTTGTTGTTCGGCAGTATAAACCTCAGAAGAATTTAATAATTCACCCGAAGAAACTACAAAATGATTAGCAGGAACAGTTAATTTCAAATCAAAATCACCATATTCCAAATAAAACTCTGAAGCACCTAAATAGGGATGTGTATTCCAACCTCTTACATCATCATACACACACATACGTGGATACCATTGTGCTATTGTGAAAATTTTTCCGTTTTTAGTTTCAAGTACTCCTGTTCTATCTGATCCTTCATTTGGAACTATATAAGAAAACTCTATTTTAATTTTAACACTGCTTCCTTTTGCAGCTAATTCTTCAGGAAGAAAAATCTGCATTCTTGTATCTGTAACAATAAATTTGGCATCGGTTTCAACTGATTTTTTCTTATTTTGTACAGTTACTTTTACTGATTTTATTTTATTTCCACCATCAAAAACCTGTCCTTGAGCCCCGTTACGACTCCCTGTTAAAGGTACTACAGCGTTTCCTCGTGAATCTTCTTTAAATAAATTTTGATCTAAATTAAGCCAAACAAATGACATTTTATCTGGACTATTGTTCGTATAAGTGATTTCATCTGTACCAATAATCTCATTCGTAACTCCATTTAACCTTGCAGTAATCTTATAATCTGCTCTATTTTGCCAATATTCAGCACCAGGCTGACCACTTGCTGAACGGGTTGCAGTTCCGTTTTTAGAATAGAATAATGGAGAGAATGCTTCATAATAATCGTACTTAGAAATAGGATTAGTATTTGAAGTAGGAACTTGTTGTGCCCATGTGGCCGAAATTCCAAACAATAAAGCCATAGATAATATGGCTCTCAAAGAGAGTTTTTTCATTTTTGTTGCTGTTTATCTAGCAAATTAATGAAAAAAAAAGGTATCTATGAATTAAAACTAAATAGATTAATACTTTTTCACAGCAGTTGGATATAATTATATTTTAAATGTTGCTGCTATAAATTAGAACGCTACTAAAAAGTATATATACATTAGAATCTAAAAAAAACTATAAACCGTGTCTTCGCAATAACAAATCCATCTAATAAACGTCAAATTGCATCATTTTTAAATTACATTGTTCCATTTTTTACCAAAGAATTTATAAAAAAATATTTCATCCGCTTTTTCTTCCACAAATTAATTTTATAAATATATTTACACTACCTATTTTTTAACCTCTCAAAACCTAAATTTTGATTACAATAATTTCAAATTCAAAACTTACAGCTTCAATTAAACATGCTGGTGCCGAATTATTTTCTTTAAAAAACACACTTAACAAAGAATATATATGGGAAGGAAATCCTGCTTTTTGGGGCAAGCACTCTCCTATCTTATTTCCAATTGTAGGTACATTAAAAAACAACACCTATACTATTAACAACACATCATATCATTTACCACGACATGGTTTTGCTAGAGATATGGAATTTAATCTCGTTTCGAAAACTAATGAAAGTGCTGTGTTTTCAATACAATCAGATAATGAAACACTAAAAATATATCCTTTTGAATTTGAATTACAAATAATTTACACTTTAGTCGATTCACAATTAGATATCCAATATAAGGTAACCAATAAATCGGTTTCTAAAATGCCTTTTTCTATTGGAGCGCATCCTGCAATAGCACTACCTGGCAAATTTGAAAATTATGCTTTAGAATTTGAAAAAAAAGAAACCCTAAAATATTCTTTACTTGAAAACGATTTAATTTCTAATACAACAAAGCAATTAGAAACAATTGAAGGTCAAATTCAACTAAATTATCCTTTATTTGAAAATGATGCTTTAATTTTTAAATCATTAGAATCAAACTCTCTAACTATTTTAGAAAACAACACTCCTTATATTAAAGTTGATTTTGCAGACTTTCCAAGTTTAGGCATTTGGACAAAAGAAAAAGCTCCTTTTATCTGCATTGAGCCTTGGTTTGGCTATTCAGACATCAAAGAAAACTCAGGTAATCTTTTTGAAAAAGAAGGAATCTTAACCTTAGAAGCAAATCAAGCATTTAATTCAAAATTTAGTATCGAAATTCTATAACTCAACCACATTAAACATCCTATGTTAAATTTTAATTTTTCTCCATTCCCTATTTTAGAAACGGAACGCTTAGTCTTTAAAAGAATCAAAGATGAGGACGCTAACGAAATCATAGCTTTACGTTCTAATCCAGAAACGATGAAATACATACCAAGACCACTCATAACAACCAGAGAACAAGCACTGGAACACATTGCTCAAATTAATAGCATTATTGAGACCAATGAAGGAATCAATTGGGGAATTACTTTAAAAGACAATCCTAAAATAATTGGATTTATTGGTTATTTTAGACTACAGCCCGAAAACTTTCGAGCAGAAATTGGCTATATGTTATTACCTGAATTTCACGGAAAAGGAATTATTCCTGAAGCTGCGAAAAAAGTAATTGATTATGGTTTTAATGAAATGAAGCTACACTCTATTGAAGCAGTCATTGATCCTGCTAATTTGGCCTCAGAAAGAGTTTTACAAAAAATGAACTTTGTAAAGGAAGGCCACTTTAAAGAATCTGAATATTATGAAGGCCGTTTCTTAGACAATGTAATATACTCCTTATTGAACAAAAAAAACATTTAAAGCATTAAAAGCAATAAACTTCAAAAAAATAAAAATATTAACTACTCTTCCAACTCAATAATTAAACATTAAAGAGAGCCACTAGTTTACTACAGATGAAGTATTTAAATTTTACATTTCTTTGAACAACTTACACGATCTGAATTTATTCTTGTTAAATTTAAATTTTACAACAATACAACAAAATGCATTGCGTTATATTTGCAGCCTAAACTAGCAATCAAAACTAACATATTGCTAGTAATTACTAGATTTTATGAAAAAAATATTTGCCTTAACCGTTCTTTTACTCTCAATTCAGTCTTATAGCCAAACTTATATCAAAGCAAATGCTCTTTCGGCTTTAATAGCAATTCCAGATGTTGCTTTAGAAACAAGTATTGGAGAAAAACTAACTCTTAACATTGATTTAATGGCGTCTTTTTGGGAATCCTTTGATGGAAAAAGTCCAATGAAGTTCGTTACCTTCACTCCAGAAGTTCGTTACCATTTTAATGAAAAATTCAATGGTTTATATTTTGGTGGCCACATTGGAGCTGATATCTATAAGATCCAAAAATGGAATTACTGGGACAGCAACAAATACGAAGATGGACATGGTTACAGACTAGGTGCTACTCTTGGATATCAAAAGAAATTAAACGACAAATTCATGCTAGATTTTTTCGTTAGCGGAGGATGGCATCAAGGTTTCTACAAAGGTTATTACAACGATGGTACTCCTGGCCGTTACGAAACAGCACCACATTATAACAAAAGTGGAGAATGGTTGCCTTATGGTGGAGGTGTAATGATCTCGTATAAATTGAATTAATTTATACAGAAAATTTAGGAATCGTTTTTATATATAAATCTTCTACTTTTTTTCTAGCCCAATCTGTTTTTCTTAAGAAAGTCAAACTAGATTTTATACTAGGGTTTGAAGTAAAACATTTAATAGGGATTAATTCACCTAAAGTATCGAATCCGTAGTAGCCCACTAGTTTTTCGAGTATTGCTTGAAGTGTTACTCCGTGTAAAGGGTTTTTATCTTGATTTTGCATATTCTATTTTTTAAATAATAACAAAAAGACCGCACTCCAAAAAGTACGGTCTTTCTTTTTTACAAAATTACTAAATTGAAATTAAAATAATCCTTCTATAATTTAGAATATGAATTTAAATCCAACAGCAAGTGGCGTTGTTAAATTTGCACCTCCAACAGTATATGCTGAGTCAACATTAGCCATATGAGCTAATCCAAAATTAGTTACTGTAGTTTTAGAACCATCTTTAGGGTCTAAAGTTGTAGATGTAAAGTTAGCTAGGTTATACGAAAACTCTACTGAGAAATATTTTGTAACAAAGTAATCAAATCCTCCTGATAAAGTCAATCCAAATTGATTTATCTTTAAGTCGCTCTCTTTTTCTTTTCCAGTAATAATTGGTGCTGCTAATTGTCCAAAGAAATACAATGAACCAGCTATATTCCAATATTTTCTAGCTAATGGTTGAATAACAATTAAATCAGTTTTGCCTGCTGTACCAGCGTCAGACTCAGATTTCATATTAATATATCCAAGTCCTGCTCCAACTGCGACAGATGGCGTGATAAATGTTCCAACGATTGGAACTATTGATAAGTTAGTATGCTTTACATCATCTGTTTTAGTTTGTTGGTAACCAAATTGTGATGTTACAAACCATGCTCCTTTTAAACCTTGATTAGCTTCTTGAGCGTTTACAGCTAGTCCCATTAATACAATCCCAGCTAATGTTAAAATTTTTTTCATGTCGTTAAGTTTTTGTTTTAAATTATTTAACAAAATTAGCTGTAAGCTTTTTCCTGAAAAATGATTAAAATCATAGTTTAATTTTTTTCTTTAATTATCTTTGATTTTACTAAAGTTTTTCTTTTTTATTTTACATTTGTACACTATGTTAAAAACTGTCAATATACTCAACAAAAGAGCCCGCTTCGATTACGAAATAATAGATACCTATACTGCTGGAATTGTTTTAGCAGGAACTGAAATCAAATCAATACGTCTAGGTAAAGCAAACATTACTGAAAGCTTTTGCGAATTTAGTGGTGACGAACTTTTTGCCATAAACACCTATATTGAAGAATATGCCTTTGGAAATCAATTCAATCATAAATCTAGAAGTGAGCGAAAATTGCTTTTAAATAAAAAAGAATTAAAAAGTCTTCAAAAAAGTGTACAAGCAAAAGGACTAACAATTATTCCTTTAAAGCTTTTTACCAATGAAAAAGGACTAGCGAAGCTACAAATCGGACTTTGTAAAGGGAAGAAAAACTATGATAAACGCGAATCTTTAAAAGAGCAAGATACTAAGCGTGATCTAGATCGAATTAAAAAAGCATTCTAATTAACCTCTTTTTAAAATAAAGTTTCAGAAGTAATATCTCGATATTTATACTTATTTTTACTACAATCAATTCTAAATTTCAAGTTATGAAAAGAATGTTTGTCGTATTAACTGTAATCCTGTTATCTGGATGCGGTACTAATTCTTCGATTGTTAGTAGTTGGAGAGATCCGCAAATAACAATTAGTTCAGAAAATTTCAAAAAAGTACTCGTTGTAGCTTTAATAAAAAATGAAGCGACACGAAGAGTTATTGAAAACAGAATTGCATCAAGTAATCCTATTTTTCATGCTTCGTACCCGTTTTTAAATCAAATTAGCAATGAGCTTACAGATGATCAAAAACTAAAAATACTTAATGATGAGAATTTTGATGGTGTTGTAACTATGCGCTTGGTAAGTAAAGAAAAACAAACCGAATATGTTCCCGGAATAGATAATAGCTTTTATTATGGAGGTTATAATGGCTTATTATATGGAGGTCCGTTTGGTGGCTGGTACGGAATGTATGCAAATGATTTTTACACTCCAGGTTATTATGTAGAAAACACCTATTATATAGTCGAAACCAATGTTTTTTCTTTAAAAGAAAAGAAATTAATCTGGACTGCCACAACAAAATCATCCGATGTTTCTGATATTGGCGCAACTGTAGATGACATCATGAGAACTATAGTGTACGAAATGAAGAAAGACGGCACATTATCAAAGAAATAACACTTCTCATAAAAAACATACAATAGCATTGAATTCATTTTTAATGCTATTTTTTTATAGCTAAAACAATGACTAATTTTGTCTTGACAATTATAACCTTACTTCTGTAATGAAAACTATACTTAAAAATGCTCGAGAGCAAAAAGGATTTAAAACTCGAGAAGTAGCACAATTACTAGAAATTGACCAAGCCCTAATCAGTAAATTTGAAAGTGGTACACGAAAACCTACAAGAGAACAAATTGTAAAACTTGCGTCATTACTCGAAATTGATTTTGAGAATCTATTAATTGTTTGGTTAAAAGAAAAAATAATACATGAAATCGGACATGAAGAACTAGCACTTAAAGCATTACATCTTGCCGAAATCGAAATCCAAAACATCAAAAAGAAGGACACTTCAATCATTTTGTCAACATTGCAAACCGTTTTAGATGAAATTGAAGTCCTAAAAACAAAAATACAATCGTTCCAGCAATTTGATTTGCATCGAATTTCTAAAATTTTAGAGCTTGAATATACATACGAAAGTAATCGTATTAATAACAACTCATTGACATTACAAGAGACTAAAGCAGTAATTAATGAAGGATTAACAATTGGTGGTAAGACTATGCAGGAGCATTTAGAAGCAGTAAACCACCATGAAACTATTTCTTATATCAAAGATTTAACTCAAAAAAACAGTGCTGTCAATGAAAAAGAATTACTGACTATTCACAATCAAATTTTAAGAGGAATAAAACCTGCTCATGCTGGAAAATACAAAAATGACGCATTGATTATTCGCGAAATGACCTCCTTTTTTAGTTGGTTTGAAACTAATAGAACCTCACTTCACCCTATCTTATTAGCTTCTGAAACACATTTAAGAATCGCAACAATTAGCCCTTTTGAGAGCGGAAATACACAAATAGCACTTTTGTTAATGAATTGGATTTTAATTCAAAACGGCTATGTTTTTGCAACCATTCAAGGTGATGAGGAGCATAAGAATAAATATCTTTCGATTCTAGCAGAAAGTCAGAATCAAAACGACAAATCAATTTTTATAAATTATATCGCTCAAGTAGAAAAGGAAAATCTACAACGTGCAATTGAATTGGTTACGCAATAAAAAAGCCCATCGAAATGGGCTTTTACTAATTTTTATCTTCCAATAAAGGGACGAATCTAAATTCTCCAAACTCATGTTTTTCAAATTGTGTTTCGTTTTTACGAATTAATAACGTCATAATCTGAACATCTTCTCCTAGCGGGATGACCAATCTTCCTCCTATCTTTAATTGTGCCATTAATGGTTGCGGAATAAAAGGTGCTCCAGCAGTCACAATAATACTATCAAATGGTGCATAACCAGGTAATCCTTTATAACCATCCCCAAAAGAAAGGTGCTTAGGACGAATTCCTAATTTAGGAAACAAGATAGAGGTTGTTTTAAATAACTCATTTTGTCTTTCAATACTAAATACCTTCGCTCCAAGCATATATAATACTGCAGTTTGATACCCAGACCCTGTACCAATTTCTAATATTTTATGGTCTTTTTTAATCTCTAACAGCTGCGATTGAAATGCAACAGTGTAAGGTTGAGAAATAGTTTGCCCAGCACCAATCGGGAAAGCTTTGTCCTGATAAGCATAATCTTCAAAGCTAGAGTTCAAAAAAAGGTGTCTTGGAATTTTCTTAATCGCTTCCAAAACAGCTTTATCGGTAATTCCCTTTTGTTGTAAAGTGCTTACTAATTGATTCCGAAGTCCTTGATGTTTGGCAGTGTCTTTCAATGTTTGTTCTTTTTATTTTAGCAAAAATAAGAAAGTAAATAAGATTTCAAAAATTGATTCTTAAATATTAAATTACTAAAACTTTAAAGCATTCACTTTCACTTTCAACAAATAAATTATATTTTTGTTAAAAATACATTCTCATGTTAAAAGTAGGAGTTTTAGGTGCTGGTCACTTAGGTAAAATACATTTACGTTTATTACAACAATCTGATAAATATGAATTAGTTGGTTTTTATGACCAAAATCAAGAAAACGCCGAGAAAATTTCTAAAGAATTCGGTTATAAAAATTTCAATACAATTGCAAAGCTAATTCATGCTGTTGATGTAATTGATATTGTAACCCCAACTTTATCTCATTACAAATGTGCTAAGGTTGCTATAAAATCAGGTAAACATATTTTTATCGAAAAACCAATTTCGAATACTGTTGAAGAAGCCGAAGAAATAATTGCTTTAGCTAAAGAATACAACGTAAAAGGACAAGTTGGTCATGTGGAGCGATTTAATCCAGCTTTCATAGCAACAAAAAATATGATAGAAAATCCGATGTTTATAGAAACGCATCGTTTAGCCGAATTTAATCCTCGTGGTACAGACGTTCCTGTAGTATTAGATTTGATGATTCATGACATCGATGCTATTTTAAGCGTTGTAAAATCAAAAGTGAAAAGTATAAATGCCAGTGGAGTTTCAGTAATTAGTGACACTCCAGATATTGCCAATGCTAGAATTGAATTTGAAAACGGCTGTGTTGCAAACTTAACAGCAAGTAGAATTTCTATGAAAAACATGCGTAAAACACGTTTTTTCCAAAGAGATGCTTATATTTCTGTTGACTTTCTAGAAAAAAAATGTGAAGTAGTTCGTATGAAAGATGCTCCTGAAATTCCAGGTGATTTTGATATGATTTTACAAAATGCTGAAGGAGTAAAAAAACAAATCTATTTTACAAATCCTGATGTAGAGCAAAACAACGCAATTCTAGATGAATTGGAATCTTTTGCAAATGCTATAAACACAGATACTGATCCAGTGGTCACTTTAGACCAAGCAACTGATGCTTTAAGAGTAGCTTACCAAATTATTGACTGTTTCGATAAATAAAAATAATCACAAAAAAAGCTAGCCATAAATTCATGAATTATTTTATGAATTTATGGCTACAATTATAAAATATAGTACTTAAATAATATGAAAACAATAGCTGTAATCGGTGCTGGAACAATGGGTAACGGAATTGCTCATACATTTGCTCAAAGTGGTTTTGTTGTAAAACTAATTGATGTTTCTGAGAAATCATTAGACAAAGGAATGGCAACCATTGCCGCTAACTTAGACAGAATGCTTGCAAAAGGAAGTATAACTGCAGAAGAAAAAGCCAAAACCATTACAAATATTATCACTTACACAGACATTAAAGATGGTGTTGTAGGTGTAGATCTAGTTGTCGAAGCAGCTACTGAAAACATTGATTTAAAACTAAATATTTTTAAACAATTAAACGAAGCTTGTTCGCATAATACCATTTTAGCAACAAATACTTCATCGATTTCTATAACGCAAATCGGAGCTGTTGTAGCACATCCTGAGCGTGTTATCGGAATGCATTTTATGAATCCGGTGCCAATCATGAAATTAGTAGAAATCATTCGTGGATACAACACCAGCGATGAAGTTACTAAAATCATCATGGAATTATCTCTAAAACTAGGGAAATCTCCTGTTGAAGTTAACGATTATCCAGGGTTTGTTGCCAACAGAATTTTAATGCCTATGCTAAACGAAGCTATCGAAACGTTATACAACAAAGTAGCTGGTGTTTACGAAATAGATACAGTGATGAAATTAGGAATGGGACACCCAATGGGACCGTTACAACTAGCCGATTTTATTGGTCTTGACGTATGTTTAGCTATTTTAAATGTAATGTACGATGGTTTCAAAAATCCTAAATATGCACCATGCCCACTATTAGTAAATATGGTACGTGCTGGAAAATTAGGTGTAAAATCTGGCGAAGGATTCTATGATTATAGTGAAAGTAAAAAAGCAGAGAAAATTTCCAAGCAGTTTATCATTTCATAAATAAAAAATAATGTCAATAGCATCAAACTTAAATAGCATAAAAGCTTCTTTACCACAACATGTAACATTAGTTGCGGTTTCTAAAACCAAACCCGTTTCTGATTTAATGGAAGCCTATGAAGCTGGTCAACGAATTTTTGGAGAAAACAAAATCCAAGAAATGACAGACAAATGGGAAGAAATGCCAAAAGACATCCAATGGCACATGATTGGGCACGTACAAACGAATAAAGTAAAATTTATGGCATCGTATGTTAACTTAATTCATGGTGTTGACAGTTTAAAACTATTACAGGAAATCAATAAACAAGCCTTAAAAAATAATCGTGTTATTGATTGCCTGCTACAAATGCATATTGCCGAAGAAGAAACTAAATTTGGTCTTGACGAAAAAGAACTAACCTCACTCCTAGCCTCAGATGAATTTCATAATATGAAAAACATTCAAGTTATTGGCTTAATGGGAATGGCTACTTTTACAGAAGATCAAAATCAAATAAAAAAAGAGTTTACACATTTAAAGTCAATATTTGACTCTTTACAACGTACAGAAGCACTGCAACGCCTCTCTACAGTTTCAATGGGAATGTCTGGAGATTATCAACTTGCAATAGAATGTGGTAGCACCATGGTTCGAATTGGAAGTAGTATATTTGGAGGAAGATAAATTCCAAAAATCAATTTCAATTTCAAAAATCAATATCAATTGCGAAAATTAATACTTAATGGAAAAAATATTTAATTTTGAAGATAGGTTAGTTCGTTTTGCAGGAGAATGTATTTTCTTTACAAGGCAATTGGAGAGATTATTTGAAAATGAATATTATAAAAATCAATTAATTAGATCATCTGGAAGTGCTTCCTTAAATTTTGGAGAAGCCCAAGCTACAATTACCAATAAAGATTTTATTTTTAAAGTTTCATTAGTAGCAAAAGAGCTAAAAGAATCCAGAAACTCATTAAAAATTCTGAATTATATTAAAGAAGGTGATAACGATAAAAGAAATAAACTTCTAATTGAAGTAGAACAACTTATTGCAATTTCATCAAAAATGATAATAAATAAAAACAGTCAATAACAATCACAAAGTCAATAGTAATTTTAAGAATTGTTATTGACTTTGAAATTGATTTTTGAAATTGACATTGACATTGATAATGTACGCAATACTCGACATAGAAACAACTGGAGGACAGTTTAACGAAGAAGGAATTACTGAAATTGCCATCTACAGATTTGATGGTCATGAAGTAGTTGACCAGTTCATCAGCTTGGTTAATCCTGAAATTCCAATTCAGCCCTTTGTAGTTAAACTAACAGGTATTAATAATGCAATGTTACGTTCTGCTCCAAAGTTTTTTGAAGTTGCCAAACGAATTATCGAAATCACTTCAGATTGTGTTATAGTAGCCCATAATGCTTCTTTTGACTACCGAATTCTACGCACTGAATTTCGTCGCTTAGGTTATGATTTTGAAGCAAAAACCCTTTGTACTGTAGAACTTGCAAAAAAATTAATTCCTGATCAACCCTCTTATAGTTTAGGTAAACTTGTTCGAGCACTTGGAATCCCAATGGCCGACAGACATCGTGCCAACGGTGATGCGATGGCAACAGTTAAGTTGTTCAAAATGCTTTTAGAAAAAGATACCGAAAAAACTATCGTAAAAGATTTCATAAAACTCGAAATCGAAAAAGGTATTGCACCAAAATTGCTTGACATTGTAGCGCAAGCACCAACATCAACAGGTGTATATTATATCCATAACGAAAGTGGAACCATTATTTATATTGGTAAAAGTCGAAATATAAAAAAACGCATCAATCAGCATTTCACAGGAACAAATATCAAGAGTAAAAAAATCCAAGCCGAGGTATTCACTGTTACTTATGATGAAACAGGAAGTGAACTGATTGCACTTTTAAAAGAAAGCGAGGAAATAAAAGTCAACAGACCAAAATACAATCGCTCTAAGAAAAAAACAGTTTTCCCACTATCCATATACGTTGAAAAAGACAAAAAAGGGTACCTAAACTTAAAACTTCAGAAAACGGACGGACGAAAAAAAGAAATCACATCTTACGGAAGCTTACAAGAAGGAAAAAATGCTTTATTTTTTTTCACAGATAAATACAAACTGTGTCAAAAACTCACTGGTTTATATGCTACCAAAAAAGAATGCTTTCAATATAAAATAAAGGAATGTGACGGAGCTTGTATTGGAGTAATCACTCCTGACGAATACAATGCAAGAGTTCAAAACTTTGTTACAGATTATAGTTTCGAAAACAAAAACATGATTTTAATAGACCGCGGGCGAACGATAAACGAACGTAGCGCTATATTAATCGAAGATGGTGTTTATAAAGGCTATGCTTTTTACGATTTAGACTACCAAATAACCAACATCGAAATTCTCAAAAACATTCTTATACCAATGCAAAACAATCGCGATGCTAAGAGTATAATTCAAAATTATATGAGAAAAAACAAATCATTAAAAGTAATTCATTTTTAATACTAGCAACTTTCAATATCTTCGTATACATGAGAAAAATTAAATCAAAATACGAGCTTTTCATACAAAAAACCCAGATCATCCTTTATGGTACAAATACCTTTTTAGGACGCCTTTTTGATTTGGTACTTTTGGGACTTATTTTATTGAGCGTTCTTTTAGTAATGCTAGACACTGTAGAAGGTATCAATCATAAATACCACATGCAACTTCTAGTCTGTGAATGGATAATTACCTCATTTTTTACTATCGAATTTATTTTACGTATCATTTCAATACAGAAACCTATACGTTATATCTTTAGCTTTTACGGAATCATTGATTTAATGGCATTATTACCCATGTATTTATCAATATTTTTCCCAGCCACCCATATTTTAACCATTGTAAGAGTCCTACGTTTCTTCCGATTGTTCAAAATTTTACATATTCCACAAATATCACAACAATCAATGCAGCTACGCGAAGCGATGAAAGCTAGCAAGGAAAAAATTCTAGTATTTATTTACTTCGTCCTTATTAGTTCTATAATCATTGGAGCATTAATGTACGTCGTCGAAGGAAAAGAAAGTGGCTTTACAAGCATCCCGGCAGGAATTTATTGGGCTATCGTAACACTGACTACTGTAGGATATGGTGATATTTCACCCGCATCACCATTAGGGCAGTTTTTAGCCTCATTAGTAATGATAATGGGATACGGAATCATTGCTGTCCCTACCGGAATCGTAACAGCCGAGTTTGCAAAAAGTAGCCTTAAAAATAATACTGTTAGTGGTAACAAAACATGTACAAGTTGCAACTCACAAGTTCATTTTGACAACGCAAAATACTGCTATGAATGTGGTAAAACATTAGAAGATAAAATAATTTAAGAAGCAATTCCAGCTGTACATTACAACTCCTCCTTATATTCGTAATTTTTCTAAGGCACAATAAGGAGCTTCATAAAGTCGCTCTTATGTACCAAGAAAAATAAACAAATATAAGTCCGGGGTTTACATTCCCATCTGGGCTAAAAAAATATGAAATACTTAATCACAATCGTCGGACCAACAGCAATAGGCAAAACTGCCTTGAGTATCGCATTGGCACAACATTTCAAATGCGAAATAATATCCTGTGATAGCCGTCAGTTTTTTAAAGAAATGACTATTGGTACAGCTGTACCAGATTCTGATGAACTACAAGCTGCTAAACATCATTTTATACAAAATATCTCCATTTTTGATAATTATACTGTAGGTGATTACGAAAAAGAAGCACTAAACAAGCTTGAAGAATTATTCAAACACAACGATTATGCGATTCTTATAGGGGGCTCAGGATTATATGTTGATGCCGTATTAAAAGGATTCGATGAATTTCCCGAAATAGATCCTACAATACGAGAAAACGTAGCTCAGGAATACGAACAACACGGAATTACTTACCTGCAAGAGCAATTAAAAAAACTAGACAGCAGTTATTACGATAAGCTTACTGCCGAAAACCCGCAGACATTGCAAAACCCGCAACGAATGATGCGTTTTGTAGAAGTTTGTTTAGGCACAGGAAAAGCATATTCTTCGTTTTTAAACCAGAAAAAAAACAATCGAGACTTCATCCCTATTCTTATCGGTTTAGAAGCTGACAGACCAGTTATTTACGACAGAATAAACCAACGTGTTGACATAATGCTAAACAACGGTTTGCTTGAAGAAGCACAGCGTCTTCATCCCAATAAAGCGTTAAATGCCTTGCAAACTGTCGGATATCGAGAATTATTTAGTTATTTTGATGGTGAATTCACTTTACCATTTGCAATCGAAGAAATAAAGAAAAACACACGCCGTTTTTCAAAACGTCAACTGACTTGGTTTAAACGAAACGAAAACACAAAATGGTTTGATTATCTAACACCAAAAAGTGAGATAATAAGCTTTATTGAGAAAAATATAAAATAAATTACAATGCCCATATCACCAAATTTCACTTCTGTTTTAAGCAAAGACTGGGAGATCAATTTTACACAATGCACACCAAGTGGTTATTTGAAATATACCGATATGTGCAATCTTTTACAACTAACTGCCGCGGCCCATTCAGAAGTTGGAGGAATTAGCTTTACAGATATGCAGGAATTCGATCAAGCATGGGTTTTAAGCCGAATGCGTGTAGAAATTACAGCTTTACCTAAATGCCAAGATATCGTAACTGTAAAAACTTGGATCAACAGTTTAGAAAATTCTCGCTCCGTTCGTGCATTAGAAATGCATGTAAATGGAAAAAAGATAATTGGAAGTGAAACATTCTGGGCTGTTTTCAATACCAAAGCACGACGTCCTGAAGGTCTGGCTTTACCCTATAACCATTTTGAATTATTCCCAGACAAAAGAGCAACAGTTAATGGCTTCTCTAAAATAAGTGTCAATCCAGACAAAGAATCTGTTTTTGAAAAAACTGTTTATTTATCAGATTTAGACATTGTAAATCATGTGAATAATGTTAAATACCTAGAATGGTGCTTAGATCACGTAGATCCAAAAAAGATACTGAATCAAGAAATAGATAGTTTTGAAATGAATTTTATGAAAGAACTATCCTTAAGCGACAATGTTGTGATTCATGAAAGTGAGACTGAATCTGATAGCACTTTTAGCATCACTAAAGAGGATAAAACATGTTTTGCATTACAACTTAATTGGAAAGAATAATAGCGCTTTAAAAAAAACCTATTTTTGTCTCAAATATACCAACTCAGTATCTAACGCAAGTTTAGCCAATTATTTTCGGAACAAGGAAACTTTTAGCTGAGAGAACATAATAGAAATACACAAAAAATAAAATGTATTTTAATCAAAGGGATATAATTATTTATATTTAGTAGTAGGACTTATTGAATCTAGATAGCCTTTAACATTTTTGTAAAGCCCTCGTACGGAAAACTGAGTATCATTAATTTTAGGCTCTTCGATTTCAAGATTTTCTTTGCTGATTTTAATTTTGTCAAGTGTAATGGTAGTATATCCTCCAAGTTCTACTTTTAATATTAAACCAGGTAATCCCCAGTATACACTTGGCCCGTCATTAACCGGTATTTCTTCACAATACCAAGCAGTAACAGGGAATAAGTTTTTTGTCGTCGTTGCTTTTTTGCAAGTAAATCCATTTATAACAATAGTCTCATCTTCAATGATCCACTCATAATCAATAAGCTGTTCTTTAGCGCTAAAATCTTTCTTAGCGATAGTATATTCCATCTGTAATACTTTACTTTTTAAATCTTTAAATGTTATATCAGTAGTTGGTAATCTAATTTCTTTGTAGGTTACAAATTTTAACCCACCCTGTCCAATGTAAGAAGTATCTATAGCTGATTTTTGTGAAGGAATTAATTTGTAAGTAGATTTTTCATTAGCATAAGAGTAAGCAAATGTTTTTGGTTTAATAACCTCAGAAATGCCTTCACTTGCCGATCCAAACGCTTTAATTGCAGCGCTTGTGTAAATTGCCTCTATACTTTGGCTATAGTTTTGTGTAGCGATAAAGAATAAAAGCAAAAAAATATTTTTCATAAATCTTAGTTTTAGTGAACCAAATATAAATCTAAGTAAAAAAAAATATAAACAAGAAAAAACCTGTTTTATTTTTAAAATGTTTATCAGTATCCACAACTTTCAGGTGTTTATAACGTAACTACTATTTGTGTCAAGAAAAGAGAATTACAAACAATTAATTTAAAAGGAATGAGCCCGATACAATATCGAGCTCATCATTATCAAATTTAATTATAAATTCGTCCAAACTTTTAGGTGCAGTCTATTGCTTGTAGCGTTTTTTCTGTTTTATCAATGTATGTTTACAATGGATTATTTACCTTTTAATAATTGTTCTAAGTATTCAACTTTTTCTTTTTCAGCCAAAACCAAACGTTCGTAAAGTTCGACTACTTTATCGAGGGGATTGAATGTGCAATTATGATTTACTGTTGGTCCGCTATGTATAAGAGAACCTTCATAGTTATTTTGAATATTATTTAAAACCACTTCGTCGCTATAATTTTTAATTGCTTCTGTTGATACACCTAATACTTCAGCAATTGCTTGTAGTTTTTCATCATCTACAAACTCGCTTCCTTCAATATTAGAAACAGATTGCTGTGTTGTACCAATTGCTATTGCAAGTGCTTCTTGTTTCATCCCTCTAAGCTCTCTGATTCGGCTTATATTTCTTCCAATATGTTTTGGTTTTGTTGCTGTGCTCATAGTTCAAAGATATTTAAAATTTTTGAGAAATTACGTGTGTTGTAAAACACAAGCTTGTATTTGTGAGATACAATTTTGAATGTTTCGGTACAATATAATCTATTGTTTAATTGCGATGTGCTAAACAAAAATACAATTTTTCGCACAACTAACATTTAAAAACTAAAATTATGAAGATTCTAGAAAAAGCTAACATAAAACAGTTTTTTTCTCAGAAGCTTGCATTACCCAAACTTGTCATTCTTCTGACGAAGGAAGAATCCCATTTAGTAGCTCGACAATCTTGAAATACTTTGCGTTAGTTTCTTGCGGAGATTCTTCCATCGTCAGAAGTACAAGATTGTGGTTAAAAAAATTTCGAACAAAAGTAATGCTTACTACTCCACAGGTTTTCTTATTGATTCTACATAATCGTAACCCTGATTGTAGTGGAAAGCAGTTTGAAATAAAAAAAAGTATTTCTTGACTAAAAACAGCGACCAACGGAAGCTCGTTTTTGATCATTAAAAATGCTTTTTTTATGAAAACTCTTGTAACGTAAAGCAGGATTAGTTACAAAAAAAAAAGCTCCGATTTCTCGAAGCTTTCTATTTATGCGTTTTCTTTGTTTTTAACAACTAGTCTAAAACCTTCACCGTGAATGTTAAGAATCTCAACATTTTCGTCTGGTTTAAGATACTTTCTAAGTTTGGCGATATATACATCCATACTTCTTGAAGTAAAGTAATTATCATCTCTCCAGATTTTTGTTAAAGCCAATTCTCTTGGCATTAAGTCATTTTCATGAAGGATTAACATTTTCAATAATTCGTTTTCTTTTGGAGATAACTTTATTGGCTCTTCATTTTCAAAAGTTAAAAATCTAAGTTTTGAATTTAAATGAAATTTACCAATGTTAAACTCAAATTGAACTTGTTCTGATTTTGTATCAGATGATTTTCTTTGAATAATCGCTTTGATTTTCATAAGTAATACTTCTGAATCAAACGGTTTGTTCAAATAATCATCTGCACCTGCTTTATACCCTTTTAACACATCCTCTTTCATTGATTTTGCAGTTAAAAAGATAATAGGCACTTCGCTATTTTTCTCTCTGATTTCTTTTGCTAATGTATATCCGTCCTTATATGGCATCATGACATCAAGAATACATAAATCGTATACGTCTTTCTTGAATTTCTCGAAGCCTTCCATTCCGTTTTTTGCTAATGTTACTTCAAAGTCATTTAGCATTAAATAGTCTTTAAGAACTGCACCAAAATTAAGGTCATCTTCTACTAAAAGAATTCTTTTATTGATATTTTCCATATTTTAATTTATTAGTGGTATTTTAATTATGAAGGTACTACCTTTCCCTTTTTCACTTTCAACGTAGACTTGACCATTATGATCTTCTACGATTCTCTTTACATAAGATAAGCCTAATCCATGTCCTTTAACATTATGTAAATCCCCTGTATGTTCTCGGTAAAATTTCTCAAAAACTCTTTTTTGAGCCACTTTACTCATTCCTAAACCGTTATCTTTTACTTTTATAAGAATCATATCTTTTATGTTCTCTGTAAAAATTTCAATTTTAGGAATACCTGGTGAATACTTAATTGCATTCTCCAATATATTAACCAAGACATTAGTAAAATGTACTTCATTAATTAATGCCGTTGTTCTAGTAGCATTAAAATGATTCGTAACTGTTCCGCCTCTATCTTCAAGAATCAAACTTACGTGCTCTATTGCATCATCGATAATCCCATGGATTTCGGTTGGTTCTTTATTAATGTCTAATTCTCTTTTCTCTAATTTAGAGATTCGCAATACATTCTCGACTTGAGCATGCATTCTTTTATTCTCGTCTCGTATCATCTGGAGGTACCTAAACACCTTCTCTTTATCTTCGATTATCTTAGGATTTTTTATGGCATCCAAAGCCAGATTTATTGTTGCAATTGGAGTCTTAAACTCATGCGTCATATTGTTTATAAAATCTGTTTTGATTTCAGAAATATGTTTCTGACGAATCAACTGATTTAATGCGCTTGTATATGCAATTATAATAATAAGCGTAAATATTATTGACAGTATTGTTATACTAACCAATTCTGACAGTAAGAACTTCTTTTTATGAGGAAATGTTACTGATAATTCATATTTGTTATTCCCTTCATTATCAGCAAAAATTGGTATTGAATAAGTTGATTCCTTATCATATTTAAATCCATCCGATTTAATTTTTGTTGCAATACCGCTGCTGTAAATTCCAAACTCGAATTTAGTCTTTACTCCATATTCTTCTAATTCCTTTTTTAAGAGTTTTTGCAACTTCTCTTTAGAAATTCTTTCATTAATAGGCATTGCCGAAGCTATGTCCTTAAAGAATATTTCAAATTGCGCATTATCTAAAACATCTAGATTACCAGATTTTTCAATCTTTACATCTGGAATTAAACTTTGTTGTAAAGACGAATTATCTATATTATTGTTATTATAGATTTCTGTTGTACGCTTAGAATTAAAATTTTTAAATCTTTCGTTATTAAATTTCTTATCAAAGAACGATCCATTGATATTATAATCTTCTGATATAATACTATTAGAATATACAATTGTTTTATTAGTTCTAGGATTTTTCTGAACGTAATAAAATTCTAATAAATCATTTTTCTGGGGAACTTTACCCGTACTATCTTTATAATGATTGTATTTATCATAAAAACTATACGCTTCCTGTTGTTGTAATTTATCGGCTACATTCCCAATAACTTGCTTAACATGAAATTTAAACTGTTCATCATTATTTTTAAATGAAGAAGTAAACCAATACACTTGAACAAGAATTATCCCAATTAGGGACAAACTCATTAACAAAACAAGAATTCTAAAAAACATTTTATTCATCGAAACAAAATTAATATTTTAACAATATACTAAATAATACATTAACCAAATATTAACATTTAAGAGTGATTTTGTTTAATATCTAAAATTTTAAGAATTTTAACAACTTCCTGCTTTGCACTTTTAAGACTCAAATTATGAATAACGTAATTACTATTGGCAAAACGTTGCTCGTCGCTCCATTGCATATTCATTCGTTTTAAAACATGTTCGCGAGTAGTTTTATCGCGATTCATTACTCTCTCAATTCTGGTTTCCTGAGGGGCAGTAACCGTAATTATAATATCACATTCTTTATAACGACCGCTCTCAAATAAAATTGCTGCTTCGTATATTATATAAGGTTCATTTTTATGTTTTAGCAACCAATTTTCAAAATCTTTTTTAACTGCAGGGTGAACAATTGCATTAAGCAATGCTAATTTATCTGCATCATTAAAAACAATATCTGCTAATTTGGCTCTATTTAATGTATTATCCTCAAAAACCTCAGTCCCAAACGTAGCTTTTACAGCTTCAATTATCTCATTAGACTGCATTACTTTTTTAGCCTCATCATCGGCGATATAGACAGGAATTCCCATTGCTGCAAAAAAGCCCGCTATGGTAGTTTTACCACTTCCAATACCTCCTGTTAAGCCTATAATTTTTGTCATATTAAATTTTAAAAAATAATCCAGGAAAAGCTTCTTGCGGTTTTTTCTTCAAAATAATTATCTTAATAAACGATTCTAAAAAGCCTGTTCCGTATCCATAAAACTGTTTCCACACTGCAATAACTGATAAAAAGCCAATTTTCAAATTCTTATTTTGAATAGATGCTACAATAAAAATCATAAAAAAGTAAAGAAAATACAATTGCAAAAAGATGTCAACATTAAAAATCAACAATATAATTGCAAAAATAAGCCCTAAAATGAAAAATGTTGGGAAGAAAAATGTAAGTTTATTATATTGTGGGTACCAACTGTTAAGTATTGGTCTTGCTTTTCCAAATTTATTAACCTGAATTGAAAACTTTTCCCAATCGATTCTTCGCTTATGATATACGTAAGCTTTTGAAAAAAGTCTTGTTTCGAAACCTAAATTCCATAAACGTATAGATAAATCTGGATCTTCACCAGGATGAATATTTCCAAATCCTTTTGACGCTTCAAATCCTTTACGAGATAATCCCATATTAAAACTTCTTGGCTGAAACTTTCCTATTTTCTCAGAACCTCCTCTTATTCCTCCTGTAGTAAGAAATGATGTCATAGCAAAATTAATTGCTTTTTGAATATCCGAAAAACTGTCTAAGGCTTTATCAGGACCTCCAAAACAATCTACATAATCTTCTTTCAATGCTTTATCTACTTCAACTAAGTAATTTGGTGGGATGATACAATCTGAGTCAAAAATGATAAAATAATCACCTAATGCTTTTCGCATTCCAAAATTCCTAGAATCACCAGGACCAGAATTCTCTTTAAAGTAGTAAGATATATTTAATTTTTCTTGATATTTTCGAACAATATCATCACATGGTAATGTTGAACCGTCTTCTACAAGTACGACTTCAAAAGGCTCTTTATATTCAGATAACACTAAGCTCTCTAAAAGCTCATCAACTTCGTCAGGACGATTATACACAGGTATAATTAAAGAAAACACCATAATTAGGTATGCGGTATTAAGGTAGTATTTGTTTTAACTGTAAAATTTTAACAAAGATAAGTTATATCCATAAAAAAACCATCAACTTTGGGTTGATGGTTTTAAATAATTATATAAAATTTGTTGGTTTAAGCTATACTTTCTATTCCAACTACTTCATTTGTGTCTGCTTTGTAATCTACTCCTTCAAATTCGAATCCGAATAAGTTTAAGAAATCGTTTCTATATCCAGCCAAATCACCAATTGCTGGCAAAGTTTCTGTAGTTGCTTCCAACCATAATTTAGCTACTTTTTCTTGAACATCCTCACGCATTTCCCAATCATCTATACGGATTCTTCCTTTTTCATCTGTAGGAATTGGTTGTCCTGTATATAATCTATCTTGGAATAAACGTTGAATTTGCTCAATACATCCTTCATGAATACCTTCGGCTTTCATGATTTTATACAATAATGAAATATATAACGGAATAACTGGAATTGCTGAACTCGCTTGTGTAACTAACGCTTTATTAACCGAAACATAAGCTTTACCACCTAGATCTTTTAAACTATCTGTAATAGCAAATGCTGTAGCTTCTAAATCATCTTTAGCACGACCAATTGTTCCTTTACGATAAACTGCCTCTGTTAAAGATGGCCCTATATACGAATAAGCAACTGTTGTAGCTCCTGGAGCTAATAAATTTTCTTTTTTCAATGCGTCCATCCACATTGACCAATCTTCACCACCCATAACTGCTATAGTATTAGCAATCTCTTCTTCTGTACATGGCTCAATAGAAACTTCTGTTACATTTCCTGTATGAAAATCAACTGTTTTATTAGTAAATGTACTTCCAATTGGTTTTAAAACTGAACGATGCAATACTCCTGTTACAGGGTGCAAACGTACTGGAGAAGCTAAACTATAAATAATTAAATCAATCTGACCTAAATCAGCTTTAATCAAGTCTATTGTTTGTTGTTTAATTTCATTAGAAAAAGCATCACCGTTGATACTTTTTGCATATAAACCTGCTTTGTGCGCTTCACTTTCAAAAGCTGCTGAGTTATACCACCCTGGAGAAGCTGTTTTTCCTTCAACTGGTGGTTTTTCAAAAAACACTCCAATTGTAGCTGCATTAGATCCAAATGCGCTTGTAATTCTAGATGCCAATCCAAAACCTGTTGAAGCTCCAATTACTAATACTTTTTTAGCTCCTTCAATTGGCCCTTTAGATTTTATGTATTCTATTTGATTTTTTACATTTTGCTCGCATCCTTTTGGGTGAGATGTCAAACAAATGAATCCTCTCATTCTTGGTTCTATAATCATAATTTTGGAACTGTTTTTATTTCTATTTTATATAAACGATAGCATTTAACTACCTTTTTTTACTTCGTAAGACTGAATAATTTAATTGACAAATATAACTCATTTTTTTAGTTGAGCAAGGCTTTAGCATGATTTAAAGCCGAATCAGAAACAACTGACCCTGATAACATTTGAGCAATTTCTACAATGCGTTCTTCTTGAGATAAAAGCTTCAATTCTGACTGCGTATCATCATCAATTGTTGACTTAAACACCTTAAAATGAGAATCTCCTTTGGCCGCAATTTGAGGTAAATGGGTTATTGCAAAGATTTGCATTTGCTTACTCATCTCTTTCATAATCTCTCCCATTCTAATAGCTATTTCTCCTGAAACCCCTGTATCGATTTCATCGAAAATTAAGGTTGGTAGTTTTGAATACTGCGCTAAAATTGCTTTTACAGCTAACATAATACGAGACATTTCTCCTCCCGAAGCTACTTTTTTAAGTATACCGAAGTCTGTTCCTTTATTTGCTGAGAATAAAAACTGAAGCTCATCCTTTCCATTTTGGAAATAAGTCTCTCCGTAATTAATATCAATTTTAAAACGAACATTTGGCATCCCTAATGTTTCTAAAATTGTAATTAACTTTTCGGACAATAATGGAATTGCAGTAATTCTATTTTCATGAATTTTGTTAGCGAAAACATCTAATTCAGCTGCTTTTTGATCAATTGAAGTAGTCAATTTTGCAATTTCTTCTTCAATATTTCCTAATTCAAGAACTGAATTTTCTAATTTAGTCTGGATTTCAATTAAATCATCAACCGATGCAACTTGATGCTTTTTTTGTAAATTATAAATAACCTGTAATTTTTGACTAATAAAATCAAGCCTTGCTGGATCATTTAATAATTTTTCAGATGCCTTTTGCAATTCAATAGATACATCATCGAATTCAATTGCTAAACTTGTTACTCTTTCGGATAAAGTTTGATATTCTGTTGAAAAAGTAGCAATTTTATGTAAAGATGCTTTAATTTCATTTAGATTTTGAATTACTCCAAATTGTTCTTCATTAGCTATAGCCAATGACCTATCTATCGATTCTTTGATAATCTCAACATTGTTAAGTTTTTCAAATTCTTCTTCTAATTCTTCTTGTTGACCTGATTTTAATTGAGCAGCAACCAATTCATTCAAAAGAAAAGTATTATACTCTTGTTCTTTTGCTGATTCGCTTTGTTTTTTAAGCAGTGAATTCAGTTTTGTTTTATCCGATTTATACTTCTTTAAAATATTCTGATATTCAACAATAACACCTAGATTATCTGCAATTGCATCAATAATCTGAAACTGTACGCTTTCTTCGGATAATTCCTGAGTTTGTTGTTGCGAGTGAATATCTATTAAATACAAACTCAACTCCTGCAACTCCTGAAGATTTACTGGACTGTCATTTATAAAAGCACGTGATTTACCTGACGGCAAAATTTCGCGTCTTATTATAGTATCATCTTCATAATCTAAATCATTAGCCTCAAAAAAGGCTTGAAGATTGTATTTTGAAATCTTAAAATGCGCTTCAATAATACATTTTTCCTCTTTATTTTTCAATGAAGTCAAATCGGCTCTTTTACCTAAAACCAAGCCTAATGCGCCTAATATTATAGATTTTCCTGCTCCTGTTTCACCAGTAATTATAGAAAATCCTTTTGAAAAATCAATAGTTAATTTTTCAATCAGTGCATAATTTTTTATTGACAATGAAGTAATCATATCTCTTTTTGTAATATTAAGTTTTGGAAATAAGCAAACCTAATTTGAATGCTTAATATTTAATCTGTCCCCATTTAGTAGAGTTCATAGGCGAAACCCTGTTTAAATTCTCTACTAAATCTGTTATAGAAACACTCGGACCTCCTGAAAATATAGATACAATTTCATCTGATTTTGCATCAAAAAATACTCTTGTTAAAAAAGCATTTGGTTTTGTAGCATTTAATTTCCCTAGAAGCATTAACGAAGCTTTGATTTTTTCTTTTGCAGTTTTTAAATCCTGATTCATCACATCCAACCCCGCATGATATCCATAAACACATTGTCTTAAATCATTGTATGTTGGCGCAAGCATATCATTAATTAAGAAATAACGATTTTGAACTCCATCTGACTGACTCCATCCTTTAAAACCTCCTTGTTGAGCAACATTTGCTATATTTTGAGCAGTTTCAAAAAATGGAGTCCCTAGAGCTGGCATAAAAGTATCAGCATCCATTCCTAAGATCATATAACTATAAAATGTCATTATAGATACAAGGTTCGACTCGAAAACGTTTGGATTGTACAATAAATTTTCAAATTCGGTATATCTAAAACTCAAATCTTTATCGTTAAAATTAAAAACTGGAGATGAGTATGTCGAATTATAAATTAATCGTGAAGATTGTATTTGTATGGTACCTGAAAACTGATCTGAACTATTAGATGTAATAGTTAAATACATAGAACAGTTTATTTTCTCATTTTGCTTTAGCGCACTCCCTGTCCAATCTGTATTATTAACAAATTCACTCAACGCAGTTTGTAGCGTTTTAAAAACTTGTTGATTTGCATTTGGAAGCATTTGTGAATTTACTGTTACAGTACAATTTAACTGTTGTGCCTGTGTAAGACCAAAAGATAAAAACAACAAAAAAGAAAGTATTTTATTCATAAAAATGCTTTATCACTTTATTTAAAATATCAGTAGCAACTGCTTCTTTAGATTTTAACTCCATTGGTTCAATAGTAAAAAACCTATCAATAAAGGTTACTTTATTAGTCTTTCCACCAAAACCAGCTCCTACATCCTGTAAAGAATTTATAACTATCAAATCTAAGTTTTTTTTCTGAATTTTCAGCTTTGCATTTTCAATTTCATTTTCAGTTTCTAAAGCAAACCCAATTAAAAACTGATTTTTTTTAATTTCTCCTAATGAAAACAAGATATCTTTTGTCTTCTCTAACTCAATTGTAAAATCTTCTGAAGCTTTTTTTATTTTTTGAGATGCAACCGTTTTTGGTCTATAATCTGCAACCGCTGCTGCTGCAATTGCTACATCCACATCTGAGTAATACTGATGGCACGCATCGTACATTTCTTGCGCAGATGTCACCGAAACTACTTTTACAGTTGCGTTTGTTACTTTACAATTTGTAGGCCCAGCAACAAGAATTACCGAAGCACCTAAGTTTGCTGCTTCTGAGGCAATATCAAATCCCATTTTACCCGAAGAATGATTTCCTATAAATCGAACTGGATCTATTGCTTCGTAAGTTGGTCCAGCTGTAATTAAAAACTTTTTTCCCTTAAGCGGTAATTTACTTTCTAAATCAGCCTCTAAAAAAGCTATGATATTTTCTGGCTCAGCCATACGACCTTCTCCTGTTAATCCGCTAGCTAACTCCCCACTCTCAGCAGGAATCATAGTATTACCAAACTGCTTTAACAACGAAAAACTTGATAAAGTAGAAGGATGTATATACATATCCAAATCCATTGCTGGTGCAAAGTAAACTGGACATTTTGCCGATAAATAAGTTGCTATTAATAGATTATCACAAGTACCATTTGCCATTTTTGACATTGTATTTGCGGTAGCAGGAGCAATTAGCATCAAATCGGCCCAAAGCCCTAATTCGACGTGATTGTTCCATTTTTCATTCTCCTCTTCTTGATTAAAAAAAGTAGAATGCACAGGATTTTTTGATAAGGTAGATAACGTAAGTGGCGTTACAAAATCCTTAGAAGCAGGTGTCATGATTACTTGAATCTCGGCACCTGCTTTTATAAAAAGTCGTACTAATGATGCTGTTTTATAGGCTGCAATTCCACCAGAAACTCCTAGTAAAATTTTCTTACCGTTTAAAACTGACATGGTACTATATTATTTGTTTGAATTTCTGTGGTATGTTTTACCATCTAACCATTCTTGAACCGCTAAAGCATGTGGCTTAGGCAATTTTTCGTAAAACTTAGAAACCTCAATTTGTTCTTTGTTTTCAAAAACCTCTTCAAGACTATCATTATACGTAGCAAATTCTTCTAACTTTTCAGTCAATTCCTTTTTAATTTCAGAATTAATTTGATTAGCTCTTTTTGCCATAATAGTTATCGCTTCATACACATTACCTGTAGGCTCTTCAATAGTAGTTTTATTGTAGGTAATTGTATTTACTGGAGCATTCGTCTTTTTTAAATCCATGACTTTATTTTATTTAGTAAAATTTTGTAACTCTTTTTCAACTCTCTCATTCATCTCGTCAGCTTTCACCTTGTAATGAGTATCACTTTTGTATTTAATTAAATTCCCATAAGCAGTTTTAGCTACTTTTAAACGGTCTTCCATTTTTGAAGAAATACTGTTTACTGCTAACTGATATGCTGAATCAAATTTATAATACAATGCATCTTCTTTGAATTCTGTTCCTGGATAATCTCCAATAAAAATATCAAATGCTACTATTGCCGATTTAAAATCCGAAATAGTGTTATATCCTTTTGCATTTTCAAATGCTTTTTTCTCCAATTTGTTAGTTAGCAATTTAAGACTAGAATTTGCCTCTGCTAAATATTCTGAATTTGGATAATTATCTATAAAAGCTTGTAATTTATCAATAGCCTTATTCGTATCTGTTTGATCTAAACTATAAACAGGTGACAACATCGAATAACTTTTAGCTCCCAAAAAAGCTGCCTCTTCTACTTTTTCACTTCTTGGATATCCTGAAGCAAAACTTTCAAATTGATACCCCGCTAAATAATATTGTTTCGTTTTATAATACGACTGCGAAAACATATAAAACAATTTCTCTGCCTGAGGCTTCCCTCTATACGATGATGCTAGTTGCTCAAACAAACGAATTGCTTTAGCATACTTCCCTGCTTCATACATTTTTGTTGCCACTTCGAATTTTGCCGCTACATCTTCATTTTTTAGTGCTTTTTGATAATCACTACATGAACAAAGAAGAACAACGACAAACAATACAGATATTATTTTTTTCATTTTTTTACTTTTATTATGATTACCAGGATGCTTATGTCCAAGTAAAACCACACCGAAGTTTCGGTGGCAAATTTAGTTATTAATTTAGCTTCTACAAAATATTTTTTAGTATAATAAAATACCTATTTTTTTATTTTTATTTAATGCTTTTTTTAACAAAATCATCAATGCGATTTGCAAGCGACTCGTCGACTGAAACAAGTGGCAATCTAACAAAATTATCAGCAATACCAAGTGATTTGAACACTTGTTTTATTCCTGCTGGGTTGCCTTGCTCAAAAATCATATCAATACAATCTGATAAAAAGTACTGCGTTTTAAATGCTTCATTTACTTTTCTATTCAATCCTAAACGGATCATTTCAGAAAATTCTTTAGGAAAACCTTGTCCAATAACCGAAATCACACCTGAGCCTCCTGCTAAAATCATAGGCAAAGCAATCATATCATCTCCTGATATAACGAGAAAATCACTTGGTTTATTTTTAAGCAACTGCATTGCTTGTACCAAATCACCTGCAGCTTCTTTTATTGCAACTACATTTTTAAAATCATTTGCCAAACGTATTACTGTTGCTGGCAACATATTGCTTGCTGTTCTCCCTGGTACATTATACAAAATAACTGGTACAGGAGACGCTTCGGCAACAGCTTTAAAATGCTGATAGATTCCTTCTTGCGTTGGTCTATTATAATAAGGTGACACTGATAATATAGCCTCAAAGGCCGACAAATCTCTAGTCTTTAACTCTTGTACGACTTGCATTGTATTATTTCCTCCAACTCCCAATACCAAAGGCAACCTTCCTTTATTTGTATTAATAACTGTCGAAATAACAAGTTCCTTTTCATCCTCTGTTAATGTTGCATTCTCAGCAGTGGTCCCCATAACTACAAGATATTCAACTCCTCCATCTACAGAAAAATTAACTATCCTTTGTAACGCTTCTATATCAATTGAAAAATCTTCTTTAAAAGGAGTTACTAGTGCAACGCCCGTCCCTATTAATGATTGCATATCAGATTATATTTGGTTTAATGTTTTTTAAATATTTAAATAATTCATTCACGAAAACTTTATGTTCCCGAACATTGGTATCAATCATCACTCGATTTAATCTTTTATCGATTGATGTAAAACCAACTTTAAACTTGGCTTTAGAATTTTGTGTCACGAGCATCAACATTGCTTTTTCGATATCATAATAACTTATTAATAAATCGAATTCTTCTTTTATAAAGTCTTTTAACAAATTTTCGGTAATTTCTCCCTTCAAATTAAGATTTTTTATCCCAAAAGTTGGACAAGTATACGCTTCTTTTTTATCGATTTTGTCTTTATAAACAACAATCTTAATATTCTCTTCAACAATTCCTTTAGACACCAAATCAGCTAGCAACGCTTTTTTTTCTGAAAAACTACTCTCATCTATAAGCAAACCAACAGTTTGTATATCGGTGGTAAATGCACAGTTTTTTACATTATCAAGATTTTTATTTAATGATTTTTTTACAAAAAAAACCTTTATATAATTTAAAAACATAGTACTTTTACTTGATTACAAAATTAATTATTTAAGTCGCATTTAAGATGGTAAAACTAAAAAAGTATAACGGATTTTTAAAACTTTTTGTTATATTCTTAACATTTTTTCTAGGAGTTTCTTGTAGCAAGCAAACGTATCAAGTTTCTAAAATAGAGGGTAAACTAATCCCTATTACAACTACTGAGAATCAAACTCCTGAAATAGAGAATTTCATTAAACCTTACAGAGAACACATTAACAAAGATCTAGATAGTGTTCTTTCTTTTTGTCCTGAAACATTAGACAAAAGTACTGGTAAATTACAGACATCAATTGGTAATTTCATGGCAGATGCCTGTTTACAAAGAGGTAACTTAATCTTTAAAACTAGGGAGAACAAAGATATTGACATTTGCTTCCTTAATCATGGTGGTATACGTGCAATTCTTCCTAAAGGAAATGTTACTGCTAGAACTGCTTTTGAAATTATGCCTTTTGAAAATAGTCTTGTTGTTATGGCATTAAAAGGAGAACAAATTTTAGAATTAGCTAATTATTTTATTGCTGAGAAAAAGCCTCATCCAATTTCTGGAATGACTTTTACAATTACTAAAAACAATACTCCAACAAACATCTTGATCCAAGGAAAACCTATCGAAAAAGATAAAATCTATTATGTTGCTACGAATGATTATTTAGCAAATGGTGGAGATAGCATGAACTTCTTTAAGAAAGCTGTTCAGAAATATGATTTAAATTACAAATTACGAGACATTCTTATTGATTATTTTAAATCTGTTAATCCAATTCCGGTACCAAAAGATATCCGAGTTAGACAAGAATAAAATAAACAATTAAAAAATATTTAAGAACTTTGAGTTCAAGCGTTTTACCGCAAAATAAATTAAAATGAAAAGAAGAGATTTTATTGAAAAAACTGCTGCTAGTACAGCATTATTGAGTTTGGGTTTATCTATGAGTAGCTTTACATCTCCTGATGTTAAACACATAACTATATTACACACCAATGATGTACATAGCCATATTGACCCTTTTCCTGCCGATGATCCTCGCAATGCAAATATGGGTGGAGTATCAAGACGTGCTGCTTTAATTGATTCAATCCGTAAAGAAAATCCAAATGTTCTTTTATTAGATGCTGGTGATATTTTTCAAGGAACTCCTTACTTTAACTATTATGGAGGAGAATTGGAATTTAAATTAATGAGCATGATGAAATATGATGCTTCTACAATTGGTAATCATGATTTTGATAACGGTGTAGATGGCTTATATGCTCAAATGCCTCATGCAAAATTTGAATTTATCTCTTCTAACTACGATTTTAAAAATACCGTGATGGACGGTCTTGTAAAACCGTATAAAATTTTCAACAAAGATGGTATCAAAATAGGTGTTTTTGGTCTTGGTATTGAACTAGAAGGTTTAGTAGATAAGCTTATGTACAAAGAAACTGTTTACAATGATCCTGTTGAAACTGCACACGACATGGTTAGAATTCTTAAAAAGGAACAGAAATGTGATTTAGTTATTTGTCTATCGCATTTGGGATACAAATATCGTGATGATGCTACTAGAATGTGTGATTTAAAATTGGCTGAACAAACTCAAGATATTGATTTAATCATTGGCGGACACACTCATACTTTTCTTGACAAACCAACTATTGTAAAAAACAAAGCTGGTGAGGATGTTTTAGTTAATCAAGTTGGTTGTTATGGAATTAACGTAGGTAGAATTGACTTTTATCTAGACAACAATAAGACAAAATCATCACAAGGAAAATCAATTACTGTTTAATTTCTTACTCGAATGTTTTCTATTCTTTTTTGGATAAAATATCTTACCATAAAATAGTAAGCTAACATTTGAGTTACATCTCGAATTAGCACTAATACTATTGAATGATCAAAAGATTGATTAAATATAAAAAAGACATCCGAAAAGATAAAACAAGCTGTCATTATCGTCAGCAAAAGTGTTAAATAGGTACCTTTGGATATATAACTAATAAATGAAATACATCCTAACATACTTAACACAATCCCATACACAGTATAAATAAAATGATATTCTTTGATTTTCTCATATTGTAAACCCAAGACAGAAATCAATAAATATAAAATGAAAAGAACGACTATTGCTACTGGCAATATGTCGTTTTTTCTTAGTTTTATTTTTCGATTATCATCAAAAATTAGTTTCAAAAACAATAAATAGACTGATAAAAAACAAAAAAGAGAGCCAAACTCTGTGGCATCAACCTCCATTAAACTAAATACCTCTCCTGTAAAACATAAGGCAAAAATAAGTCCCTGAATTAAATTTATCTTATAATTGGTCGTTATAAGATAATATATAAATATTGAAGGCACAACAATTGCCTTTGCATACATACCTATAAAATCTTCTTCCAAGAAATCAAAGATAATTGCAAATGTTAACGATAAAAAGTAAAGGATTAATGAGGGGGTATTAGCTTTCATTTAATTTTGTTATAAAATCATCTTCTGAAATTATAGGTATATTTAATTTATTTGCTTTTTCTAATTTAGCTGGTCCCATGTTTTCACCGGCAACAACAAAATCGGTTTTAGCAGAAATAGAACTTCCTACCTTACCTCCATTATCTTCAATAGTTTTTTTGATGTCGTCTCTTGAGAATTTAGAAAACACTCCTGAGACAACAAATGTCTTTCCTTCAAATTTAGTAGTCGCATTAGGGTTTATTTTTTCTACTATCTCAAATTGAACTCCGTAGCCTTTTAAGCGTTTAATAATTTCTTTATTCTCGTCATTCTCAAAAAACTCTATAACGCTTTTCGCAATACGTTCGCCTATTTCATCTACTAGAACCAAATCCATTAATGTAGCTTGGCTCAAAGCATCTATATTTTTATAATGTTTCGCTAATTTTTTAGCAACAGTTTCTCCTACAAATCGAATTCCAAGTGCAAACAAGACGTTCTCAAATGGGATTTTTTTAGAATTCTCTACTCCTTTTACTAGGTTTTCTGCTGACTTTTGCGCCATTCTTTCTAGTGGTAGAATTTGCTCTACTGTTAGCTCATATAAGTCTGCATAATTATGTACTAAACCATTATTAAAAAGTAAAGCGACTGTTTCTCCTCCAAGTCCTTCAATATCCATTGCTTTTCTTGAAATATAGTGCTGGATTCTACCAATAATCTGTGGTGGACATCCATAAAAATTAGGGCAGTAATGATTTGCTTCTCCTTCTGACCTTACCAATTCGGTATCACATTCTGGACAATGCGTGATGTATTTTGTGGGTATTGCGTCTGCTTCTCTTTGTGTTAAATCGACTGCAATTATTTTAGGAATTATTTCTCCTCCTTTTTCTACAAATACGGTATCGTTTACTCTAATGTCTAATTTTTCTATTTGATCTGCATTATGCAAAGAGGCTCGTTTTACAATTGTTCCAGCTAATTGTACTGGCTCTAAGTTGGCTACTGGAGTAATTGCTCCTGTTCTTCCTACTTGATAAGAGATTGAGTTTAATTTAGTTGAAACGCGCTCTGATTTAAATTTATATGCAATTGCCCAACGAGGTGATTTTGCTGTATAACCTAGCTCTTCTTGATGCTGTATACTATTTACTTTTACAACTACTCCATCTGTTTCATAAGGTAACTCATGACGATGAATGTCCCAATAATCTATGAAATCGAATACTTCTTGTAGATTGTTTGCCAATTTTGCTTCAAGGGGCACTTTGAAACCCCATTTTCTTGCCAATTCTAATCCTTCAAACTGGGTTTTGAATGGCAAATTATTTCCTGTTACAAAATAGAGTAAACACTCTAAAGGTCTTTTTGCTACCTCGGCACTATCTTGTAGCTTTAAACTTCCTGAAGCTGTATTTCTTGGATTTGAATAAGGGGTTTCTCCTATTTCTATTAAATCCTGATTCATTTTTTCGAATCCTGCGAATGGTAATATTATTTCTCCTCGAATTGCAAAAACGGGTGGATAATCTCCTTTTAATTGCAACGGAATCGATTTTATTGTTTTGATATTGTTTGTTACATCATCACCTTGAAATCCATCTCCACGAGTAACTGCTCGTTTTAATTTTCCGTTTTCATAGGTAATACTTATCGAAGCTCCATCATATTTTAATTCGCAAGTATATTGTAAATCTACATTACCTAATACTTTTTGAATTCTAGTTTCCCAGTCTATTAAGTCTTCTTTTGAATAGGAATTATCTAGGGAATACATACGATATTCATGAGCAACTGTCTGAAAGTTTTTTGTGATCATACCTCCTACACGTTGTGTTGGTGAATTTTCATCAAAAAACTCTGGATGTTGTTTCTCTAATTCCTGAAGTTGCTTTAATTTTATATCAAAATCATAATCTGATATTGTAGCATTATCAAGCACATAATAATTGTAATTATGTGCATTTAATTCGTCCCTTAAAGCTTGTATGGAATCCTTAATATTCATGTTTTTTTTGTAATTCGATTGTCTTTTATTAACCTAGAAAATTTTGTCTAAAATAAGCAATCAAAAGTATAATTAAAAACAAAAAAACCACTCTTTTAAAAGTGGTTTTCACAAAATATTTTAAGTTTTATTTCTCTGTTATAATAAAATCGGAACGCCTGTTGGCAAAATGCTCTTCTTCAGTACATTTAACTCCATTGCTACATTTATTTACCAATCTTGTTTCTCCATAACCAATTGCACTAACAATTCTTGAGACATCGATTCCTTTTGAAAGGATATAATCTTCTGTTGCCTTGGCTCGTTCATCTGAGAGTTTCAAGTTGTATGCATCTTTACCTCTTGAATCCGTATGTGACTCAATTTTAATTTTAATCTTAGGGAATTTTTGCATCACAAACACAACTTTATCTAGTTCTGTAGCTGCTTGCGGATTAATATCAAACTTGTTGTATTCAAAGAAGATAGGATTAATATCTACTTTTTCTATTCCCTCTTTTTTAACTACTAAATCGTCATAATTATTTAGATAGAAATTAACCTCTTTTATAGTGGCATTATTTTCTTTTGTTGTTTCTACATATTTTTCATCTCCACTGTAATTTGGCTTATTAGCTGTTATTTTGACCCTCTTGCTACATGGTACTTCTAATGTATAATTTCCATCAACATCCGTTTTAGTTTCGGTTATAACTGTATCATAAACATCATACACTAAAATAAATGTATCACTTATCCCCGTTTTAGTTTTTAGATTTATTGCTTTTCCTGAAATAAGTTGATTACAAATTGGCTTTCCTTTGGTAAAATAATAAATATCATCATCTCCTTTACCTTGTGCACGATTTGATGATATGTAACCATAATTATCTTTTGAATCGATTATAAATGAAAAATCATCCTTATTACTGTTTATTGGGGCTCCTAAATTTCTAGGAACGGAGAAATTCAATCCATCCAAGAGTTTACTTTCATATATATCTAAATCACCTAACCCATAGTGTCCATCTGAAGAAAAATAAAGTATTCCATTTCTATAAAAAGGAAAAACATCATTTCCAATTGTATTAATTGTTGGTCCTAAATTTTGTGGCGAACTCATGGTGCCATCAACAGCAATTCGTACTACATACAAATCGGTCTCTCCATATCCACCTGGCATATCTGATGCAAAAAACAACAATCTACCATCATCACTTAGATTTGGGTGCCCTACTGAATATTTATCACTATCAAAGAATACCTTTTCACTTTTAACTAATTTATTATCTTCTACAGTTCCTTTTATAATTTGAAAATTGTTTATTCTAGATTCATCAACAACTAATTTATTATTCTTGAGAATGTTTGTTGTATAATACATTGTTTTCCAATCGGGACTAAATGTTACTGTAGCCTCATGATATTTAGTCATTACATTAGGAATGAAAATTGTTTCGTTAAACAAATTACCATCAACAGCACTCCTTTCTGCAACAAATAAGCTCAAGAAGGGTTGTTTATTCCAATTATATAACTTTTTATCAAAATTAGTTGTGTCTCTAGCTGATGTAAATACCACCTTATCTTTATAAAAAGCAGTTCCAAAATCAGACTTATTGGTATTAATAGCAATATTTTGCACAGTATAAAGGGATTTGTTTTTGGACAAACTGTCTAATAATTTCTTTTGATAAACATATTTATCAATTTCCTTTTGGTCTCCTTTTTTGTTTAAATATTCTTTGGTTATTTTATCAGCGTTATCATAATCCATAACTCCTTTCATTGACTGAATATACCTTAGATAATAGATATCTGGTAAATTATCTCCTTGTAATTCATATACTTTTTGATACCACTTTAAAGCATTCCGATTATCTGAAGTAAAATAATAGGAATCAGCGGCATTTTTTAAAGTTTGAACTGATGGTTTTTTGATATTTTCCAAACACTCTTCGTATGCTTTTGCAGCATCTACATAAGAATAATTTCTAAATAAGGCATCGGCCTTTTTTAAATTTGTTTGTGCTAAAACAGATACAAAGCTGAATAGCAAGCTAAGTATATAATATTTTTTCATAAGTGAGATTTTTAAAAGAATCTTGGAGATTTAATTTTTCTTGGGTCTTTATGAAATTGATAACGCAATATGAATTCATGTGAACCATCATTGTATTTATTCAATTTGGTTACTGTATAATCATACGAATACCCAATATAAAGGCTTGTTGATATTTGGAATCCAGCTAACGCACTAACTGAATCATCAAAACGATAAGAAGCTCCTAATACCACTTTTTCTTGAAGCATAAAATTGGCTGAAAGATCTACCGAAATTGGCATTCCACTGACTACTTTAGCTAATACAGCAGGTTTGAACTTCAAACTTCTATTCAAGTCAAATACGTAACCTCCCATAAAAAAATAATGCATCTGGTCATAATTAACGGCTTCTTGTATGTCATTGTAATAATCACTTCTTATGAAACTAGGAACCGATGCTCCTACATACCATCTGTCTGTGTAATAATATACCCCTGCTCCTATAGATGGTTTTACAACATTATTAATATTGCTATTTAATAAAGCATCATTAGCATCATAGTATCGCCCTTTAGTCCAATCTATATTCAGCATTCGCATTCCTGCTCTTAATCCAAATGCTAACCTTTTTTCATAGCCTAAAGCCAATGAATAAGAAAAATTACCATCTAAATATAACTCGTTTGATGGCCCTAGCTTATCATTTACTACACTAAAGCCTAATCCTATTTTTTCATTTCTCAAGGGCGATTGTACAGATAGGGATTGTGTTTGTGGTGCACCATCTATTCCTACCCATTGCGATCGATGCAACAATACCGCTTCTAGATTACCTGTAGAACCAGCATAAGCAGGATTGATTACCATTGTGTTATACATATACTGCGTATATTGCGGATCTTGCTGTGCATTTGCTAGGAAGGAAGCAAAACCGCAAAATATCAAAAGATAGGTCTCTATAAATTTTACACTTAGTTTCATATTATAACTATTTAGTCAGTTAATTTAATTTGATGCTTTAATGGTTCCTGAAGGTTATCTAATAATAGCTAACCAACCTGTTTTAGCTGCTCCATCTGCACCAGTATCTAGAACATAATAATATGTGCCCGCTGGTAATCTATCTCCTTTATTTATAGCTCCCGAAACATTTGTTGTTCCATCCCAATCATTGTTATAACGATTTTGTTTATAAACTAATGCTCCATATCTATTGTAAACGCTTAAATTATTATTTGGATAATTTTCGATACCTTCGATTTTGAAAAAATCATTTGCACCATCATTATTAGGAGTAAATTCATTATAAACTACCAAAATCATAGGACTCACAGATGCTTCAGCAAAATTATTTGAAGTATCTGAATCTATTGGATTTGAGATAATAACTGATGCTACATTTAAATAATTGCCTGTTGGTAATACCTGTGCTACTATAGTTAATGTTTCGCTTGTATTGGCGTTTAGCATTAGAATATTCCATTCTCCAGTAGTGCTATTATATATTCCATTACTAGTCTGTGCACTAACAAAATCATATCCTGTTGGTAAAAGTTCACGAACTAATACATCTATAAAATTCCCTGCTCCAATGTTATTAACTGTTATAGTAAAAATCACATTTTCATTAACTTTAGGATTAGGATTGTCTACAGTATTTGTCATTGTTATATCCGAACAAGTCTGAACGGCTAAAGCAAGTAATTTACTTTGCGTTTCATTACATAAATTCGAATAGGAAACATTTACACTTGCTGGCCCTATTTCTGGCCATAAAACTGTTACAAAATTATCAGTAGTGGCTCCACCTGCTGTAACTGTTCCGTCACCAGTGATAGTCCAATTATAATTAGACATTCCATTTAAAGTTGTATATGTAACAACATCAAAAACACATGCATTAGCCTTACTTGCAGTTATTGTTGCTGGCTCACTTCCTCTAAAACTAACAGGAATAGCCAATCTAGATTTACTTTCGCAACCTGTTATTAGATTATTCAAAGATCCATAATATGTTCCAGCAACAAGTAATGTACTTGGCGCTAATGCCACACCACCTGTTTGGGTTGTGTACCAAACGACACCAGCTTCATTTACTAACAAATCTGATATTTTTGGTAAAGCAGTTAAACAAAAATCTTGTATAGCTCTTGTCGTAGTTGGTAAAACCCCATCATTAACAGTTACTTTTACTAATAATCGAACACCTCTTTCACAATCTGTCATTGGATCTTTAATAGCTGCATAATAATTACCACTAGTTAATGCTGTTCCAGATGAAATTAAGTTTCCACCACTTAAAGCATCATACCAAATTATATTAGCAACATTAGAAGGACTTACATTTATACTTGCAACAGTTGGTGTAGTAACTAAACAGAATTTTTGATCCTTATCGTTTATAATTAGTGTTGCTGGATCGGTAACGGTTACTGTTACTAATAATCGTTCTGAACTCTCACAGCCAGTTACTCCATCACGGATAGCTCCATAATACGAACCACTTGCCAAGGCGGTTGTTGGCGCTAAAGCGGTTCCTCCTGTCTCCGATGCAAACCAAACAACATCTGATTCATTTACCTGAAGACTAGCAACCGTTGGCGCATTTGCCAAACAAAAGTCTTGTGTTGTATCGGTTGTCGTTGGAGTCGCTGGATTAGTTACTCTTACCGTTACTAATAATCTAACGGAACTTGTACAATCTGTCAGTGGATCTAAGATTGCTCCATAATACAATCCTCCATCTGTTAATGCTGTTGTTGGCGCTAAAGCGGTTCCTCCTGTCTCTGATGCAAACCAAACAACATCTGATTCATTTACCTGAAGACTAGCAACTGTTGGCGCATTTGCCAAACAGAAGTCTTGTGTTGTATCAGTTGTCGTTGGAGTTAATGGATCTGTTACGTCTACCGTTACTAATAATCGCTCTGAACTCTCACAGCCAGTTACTCCATCAAGGATAGCACCATAATATGGTCCGCTATTTAAACCTGTTGTTGGCGCTAAAGCTACGCCACCTGTTAAGGTTGTGTACCAAACTACGCCTGTCTCATTTACCTGAATATCAGAAACTTTTGGTGCATTTACCAAACAGAAGTCTTGTGTTGTATCAGTTGTCGTTGGAGTTAATGGATCTGTTACGTCTACCGTTACTAATAATCGCTCTGAACTCTCACAGCCAGTTACTCCATCAAGGATAGCACCATAATATGGTCCGCTATTTAAACCTGTTGTTGGCGCTAAAACTACGCCACCTGTTAAGGTTGTGTACCAAACTACACCTGATTCATTTACCTGAATATCAGAAACTTTTGGTGCATTTACCAAACAGAAGTCTTGTGTTGTATCAGTTGTCGTTGGAATTAATAGATCTGTTACGTCTACCGTTACTAATAATCGCTCTGAACTCTCACAGCCAGTTACTCCATCAAGGATAGCACCATAATAGGGTCCGCTATTTAAACCTGTTGTTGGCGCTAAAGCTACGCCACCTGTTAAGGTTGTGTACCAAACTACGCCTGTCTCATTTACCTGAATATCAGAAACTTTTGGTGCATTTACCAAACAGAAGTCTTGTGTTGTATCAGTTGTCGTTGGAATTAATAGATCTCTTACGTCTACCGTTACTAATAATCGCTCTGAACTCTCACAGCCAGTTACTCCATCAAGGATAGCACCATAATAGGGTCCGCTATTTAAACCTGTTGTTGGCGCTAAAACTACGCCACCTGTTAAGGTTGTGTACCAAACTACGCCTGATTCATTTACCTGAATATCAGAAACTTTTGGTGCATTTACCAAACAGAAGTCTTGTGTTGTATCAGTTGTCGTTGGAGTTAATGGATCTGTTACGTCTACCGTTACTAATAATCGCTCTGAACTCTCACAGCCAGTTACTCCATCAAGGATAGCACCATAATATGGTCCGCTATTTAAACCTGTTGTTGGCGCTAAAACTACGCCACCTGTTAAGGTTGTGTACCAAACTACGCCTGATTCATTTACCTGAATATCAGAAACTTTTGGTGCATTTACCAAACAGAAGTCTTGTGTTGTATCAGTTGTCGTTGGAATTAATAGATCTGTTACGTCTACCGTTACTAATAATCGCTCTGAACTCTCACAGCCAGTTACTCCATCAAGGATAGCACCATAATAGGGTCCGCTATTTAAACCTGTTGTTGGCGCTAAAACTACGCCACCTGTTAAGGTTGTGTACCAAACTACGCCTGATTCATTTACCTGAATATCAGAAACTTTTGGTGCATTTACCAAACAGAAGTCTTGTGTTGTATCAGTTGTCGTTGGAGTTAATGGATCTGTTACGTCTACCGTTACTAATAATCGCTCTGAACTCTCACAGCCAGTTACTCCATCAAGGATAGCACCATAATAGGGTCCGCTATTTAAACCTGTTGTTGGCGCTAAAACTACGCCACCTGTTAAGGTTGTGTACCAAACTACGCCTGATTCATTTACCTGAATATCAGAAACTTTTGGTGCATTTACCAAACAGAAGTCTTGTGTTGTATCAGTTGTCGTTGGAGTTAATGGATCTGTTACGTCTACCGTTACTAATAATCGCTCTGAACTCTCACAGCCAGTTACTCCATCAAGGATAGCACCATAATAGGGTCCGCTATTTAAACCTGTTGTTGGCGCTAAAGCTACGCCACCTGTTAAGGTTGTGTACCAAACTACGCCTGATTCATTTACCTGAATATCAGAAACTTTTGGTGCATTTACCAAACAGAAGTCTTGTGTTGTATCAGTTGTCGTTGGAGTTAATGGATCTGTTACGTCTACCGTTACTAATAATCGCTCTGAACTCTCACAGCCAGTTACTCCATCAAGGATAACACCATAATAGGGTCCGCTATTTAAACCTGTTGTTGGCGCTAAAGCTACGCCACCTGTTAAGGTTGTGTACCAAACTACGCCTGATTCATTTACCTGAATATCAGAAACTTTTGGTGCATTTACCAAACAGAAGTCTTGTGTTGTATCAGTTGTCGTTGGAATTAATGGATCTGTTACGTCTACCGTTACTAATAATCGCTCTGAACTCTCACAGCCAGTTACTCCATCAAGGATAGCACCATAATATGGTCCGCTATTTAAACCTGTTGTTGGCGCTAAAGCTACGCCACCTGTTAAGGTTGTGTACCAAACTACGCCTGATTCATTTACCTGAATATCAGAAACTTTTGGTGCATTTACCAAACAGAAGTCTTGTGTTGTATCGGTTGTCGTTGGAGTTAATGGATCTGTTACGTCTACCGTTACTAATAATCGCTCTGAACTCTCACAGCCAGTTACTCCATCAAGGATAGCACCATAATAGGGTCCGCTATTTAAACCTGTTGTTGGCGCTAAAACTACGCCACCTGTTAAGGTTGTGTACCAAACTACGCCTGATTCATTTACCTGAATATCAGAAACTTTTGGTGCATTTACCAAACAGAAGTCTTGTGTTGTATCAGTTGTCGTTGGAATTAATGGATCTGTTACGTCTACCGTTACTAATAATCGCTCTGAACTCTCACAGCCAGTTACTCCATCAAGGATAGCACCATAATATGGTCCGCTATTTAAACCTGTTGTTGGCGCTAAAGCTACGCCACCTGTTAAGGTTGTGTACCAAACTACGCCTGATTCATTTACCTGAATATCAGAAACTTTTGGTGCATTTACCAAACAGAAGTCTTGTGTTGTATCAGTTGTCGTTGGAGTTAATGGATCTGTTACGTCTACCGTTACTAATAATCGCTCTGAACTCTCACAGCCAGTTACTCCATCAAGGATAGCACCATAATAGGGTCCGCTATTTAAACCTGTTGTTGGCGCTAAAGCTACGCCACCTGTTAAGGTTGTGTACCAAACTACGCCTGTCTCATTTACCTGAATATCAGAAACTTTTGGTGCATTTACCAAACAGAAGTCTTGTGTTGTATCAGTTGTCGTTGGAATTAATAGATCTCTTACGTCTACCGTTACTAATAATCGCTCTGAACTCTCACAGCCAGTTACTCCATCAAGGATAGCACCATAATAGGGTCCGCTATTTAAACCTGTTGTTGGCGCTAAAACTACGCCACCTGTTAAGGTTGTGTACCAAACTACGCCTGATTCATTTACCTGAATATCAGAAACTTTTGGTGCATTTACCAAACAGAAGTCTTGTGTTGTATCAGTTGTCGTTGGAGTTAATGGATCTGTTACGTCTACCGTTACTAATAATCGCTCTGAACTCTCACAGCCAGTTACTCCATCAAGGATAGCACCATAATAGGGTCCGCTATTTAAACCTGTTGTTGGCGCTAAAACTACGCCACCTGTTAAGGTTGTGTACCAAACTACGCCTGATTCATTTACCTGAATATCAGAAACTTTTGGTGCATTTACCAAACAGAAGTCTTGTGTTGTATCAGTTGTCGTTGGAATTAATAGATCTGTTACGTCTACCGTTACTAATAATCGCTCTGAACTCTCACAGCCAGTTACTCCATCAAGGATAGCACCATAATAGGGTCCGCTATTTAAACCTGTTGTTGGCGCTAAAACTACGCCACCTGTTAAGGTTGTGTACCAAACTACGCCTGATTCATTTACCTGAATATCAGAAACTTTTGGTGCATTTACCAAACAGAAGTCTTGTGTTGTATCAGTTGTCGTTGGAGTTAATGGATCTGTTACGTCTACCGTTACTAATAATCGCTCTGAACTCTCACAGCCAGTTACTCCATCAAGGATAGCACCATAATAGGGTCCGCTATTTAAACCTGTTGTTGGCGCTAAAACTACGCCACCTGTTAAGGTTGTGTACCAAACTACGCCTGATTCATTTACCTGAATATCAGAAACTTTTGGTGCATTTACCAAACAGAAGTCTTGTGTTGTATCAGTTGTCGTTGGAGTTAATGGATCTGTTACGTCTACCGTTACTAATAATCGCTCTGAACTCTCACAGCCAGTTACTCCATCAAGGATAGCACCATAATAGGGTCCGCTATTTAAACCTGTTGTTGGCGCTAAAGCTACGCCACCTGTTAAGGTTGTGTACCAAACTACGCCTGATTCATTTACCTGAATATCAGAAACTTTTGGTGCATTTACCAAACAGAAGTCTTGTGTTGTATCGGTTGTCGTTGGAGTCGCTGGATCGGTTACTGTTACCGTTACAATTTTAAGTTCTCCATTTTTATTCTGACAAGTGTTAGGATTAGATGCTGCTACATAGTAAGAAATGGGACTCATCACTGTAGTTAAACCTGAAACCGTTAAAACTCCTGCTGAGCTAATTGTATAGGTTACCCCACCAATAATAGCCCCATCAGTAATAGGTTGTGTTTTATTAGCATCTAAATACCAAAAAAATACGGGATTTATTAATGTACTTGTAGGTATTAATATTGCATTTGTATTATGACAAATAGAAGCGTTCGAAACAGTAATATCTGCTGGAAGTGCTGTCGGTAAAATTGTAAATGTTACTTGTTTTCTATCTACAGGTAGCGTTTCACAAAATTCATCAGAAATAACTCCAACAAAATATGTATATGTTCCAGGAACTAATCCTGTAATAACTAATTCTGATGCAGACTGCCCTGCTATTAATTGACTTGTTGTTCCATCAAAACTATACCAACGATATATTGGATTTGCAAGCACTGGACTAGTATCTAGAACTGCATTTAATGTTACTGTGCCAATTTCAGCACAAATTGTTGTATTAGTTTCTCCATTTATTGTTACACTAGCTATTGCATTTGCAGGTGTAGTCGCTCTAACTTCTACAGTTATCTCTCCTCTTGTTAAAGCTGCACAGCCGTAACGAATTGGTTGAATGTAATATTTATAAATTCCAGGTGCTAATGTAGTAGGAAGTGTATATGTCTGACCGTTAACTAGAAAATTTCCTCCTATTGGTGAATCATACCAAGCATAATCGGCACAAGGTTTTTCGGGAACTTCTAAAGAAATATTTGATCCTGGACAAACTGTGATTTTATTGTTGATATCTCCTCCAACGACTTTAGTATTTGTAACACGATCGATTGTATGAACTCTAAGCTGATCTAAGACACTTGCAACCCCTCCAAAAGTGATTGTAACTCTATCATATGGTTGCGTTTGAGGCGCAACAATTGTCATTGCCATTGTACCCCCAGAAAGTAATCTTAAAGACAACAAACTACTTGTATTTTTAATTGGCCCACCCACAGCAATATTACCTGAATAAAGCTGCACTGTAAATCCTGTAAGTAGATTGAGGTTTAAAACTGTTCCTGGTTTTGAAATCGTGATTCTTAAACTATCACCAACCATAGAAGGTGTTCTAAAAACTGCTTTAAGTTCAGCTGCAGCAAGTACTCCCGCTCCACTAAACATTGTAGCATAAGTTGAGATATCTCCATCAGCTATATTCCATGGATTCGAAACGCCAACAGTAGTTGTTAATGCTCCAATTCCTAAATCTTTTACTCCTGTAAAAACGTCTTGAATATCTCCTTGCTCACAAGCTATTTGTGTAACTTGTTTTTCATAGTAAGCATCGTAAACATTTATACTTTGTCCAACACTTAAAATAGATCCTAACTGAACTCGAATACCATCGTAATCTTTAGGGCCAGAAACATCAGAAGGGACAAATGTGTATTCAAATGAATTCTGTCCTGATAATAAATTTAATAATGATCCTGATATAGATTTTAAAACTCCAATATCAATTGGATTATTAGCTCCATTACGTTTGGTTCCCACTACTGTAATACTTTGCCCTACTGCAACCAAACTATTTTCCAAGCCTAATTTCAGCGTTACTGGAGTTCCTTTTGTTATGTTGGTTGGCCATTGCAAATTTTGCCATGTTGTCCCTATCCCCAAAAGCCCAAAACCAGTAGTT